>NZ_CP049230.1:0-1318700 GCF_011058775.1 Lactobacillus iners
TTGTTAGACTTAGAAAAATTTTGGCAATTTTTTACTGACAATATGAAAAAACGTTACAGTGAAGTTGCTTACAATGCATGGTTTAAAAATACAAAACCACTTTCTTTTGATAAAAATAGCAAACAAATGACTATATCTGTTGAATCTCCCGTATCAAAAGGATATTGGGAAAAGAATTTAGCATCTCAACTGATTCAAGAAGCATATGCTTATACAGATATGGAAATTATCCCAATATTTAAAATTGCAGGCGATACTAATTCTGAACGTTTTGTCGTACATAAAACTCAAAAAAAACAAGAACCTGTAATTGAAAACAACCACAATGAATTTGCCAAAGATTTGCAATTAAATAGTAAATATACTTTCGATACATTTGTACAAGGCGAAGGAAATAAGTTAGCTGCTGGAGCTGCTTTAGCTGTAGCTGATAATCCTGGTAGTTTTTATAATCCACTTTTTATTTTTGGTGGTGTTGGACTAGGTAAAACTCACTTGATGCAAGCTATTGGACATCAAATGCTAACGGAAAAAGCTAATGCTAAAATTGTATATATTCAGAGTGAAACTTTCGTTAATGATTTCATCAATTCTATAAAAAATAAGACACAAGATCTTTTCAGAGAAAAATATAGAACCTGTGACCTATTATTGGTAGATGATATCCAATTTTTCGCAAAAAAAGAGGGTATTCAGGAAGAATTTTTCCATACTTTTGAAACACTTTATAACGATCAAAAACAAATTGTGATGACCAGTGATCGCCTACCAAATGAGATTCCTGACTTGTCAGAGCGTTTAGTTTCAAGATTTGCATGGGGCTTACAAGTTGAAATTACACCGCCTGATTTAGAAACTAGAATAGCTATTTTACGTAAAAAAGCAGAAGCAGACGGCCTTGGAATCGATGATAATACACTAGATTATGTAGCTTCTCAAGTTGATACAAATATTCGTGAATTAGAAGGTGCTCTTGTTAAAGTGCAAGCTCATGCAACGATAGAAAGAGAAGATATTAACCTTAATTTAGCTAAAGAAGCACTCGCAGATTTAAAATTAGTTCAAAAAACACGCGGACTCGAAATATCCAAAATTCAAGAAGTTGTGGCTAATTATTTTCAAACTTCAACTACAGAATTAAAGGGTAAGAAACGCGTAAAACAAATAGTAGTACCACGCCAAATTGCAATGTACTTATCAAGAAAATTAACAGATTCTAGCTTACCTAAAATAGGGCAAGAATTTGGGGGCAAAGATCATACAACTGTAATGCATGCCTATGAAAAAATAGAAAGATCACTAAAAACTGATTCTGAAATTAAATCGGCTGTGTATGATTTAAAAGCAATGTTAAATCATTAGGAAAGTTAATAACATGTGGATAAATGAGTTAATTATTCACATGTTTTTTACAGGTGAAATCTTTTATTTTTACTACTTATAGCCACTTTTCAACATAATCCACAGTACCTACTACTACTTCTATATAAATAAATATATAATTAATATAAAGAATAAAAAATGGAGGGGCATATGAAATTCATAATCGATCGAAATTTGTTTTTGAAAAATTTAAACAATGTTCTAAAAGCTATTTCTTCCAATACAGCTATTCCCATCTTGAAAGGGATAAAAATAGATTTATCGGAAAATACATTAACTTTGACGGGTAGTGATACAAATATTTCAATAAAAATAGATATCCCTAAAAACGAGGATCTGCATATTGAATCTACAGGCTCTATTGTATTACCGGCACGTTTTTTTAGTGAAATAATAAAAAAATTACCGGGCAAAGATTTTTCTTTTGAAGTAAAAGATAGTTTTCAAACGAAAATAATGTCTGAAAACAGTGATTTTACAATTAATGGATTAGATGCAGATAATTATCCTAAATTACCAGAAATAACACGAGAATCCTCTTTTGTTATCTCTGGTAAATCTTTCAAAGAAGTAATTTCTGAAACAGTTTTTGCAGTTGCTAATCAAGAAAACAGACCTATTTTGAATGGTGTAAATTTTGATTTCAATCCAAAAGAAATAAATGCAATCGCTACAGACAGTCATCGTTTATCAAGAAGAACATTAAAGCTTGCAACTGGTCCTGCAGTAGCAACTAATCTAGTTATTCCTGGCAATAGTTTAATTGAGTTATCAAAAATTATTGCTGATGATGATCCACAAGTTACTGTCATTCCAGGCGAAAATCAAGTTTTATTTAAAATTTCCAACATTAATTTTTATACAAGACTTTTAGAAGGATCATACCCTGATACCGAACGATTAATACCTCAGGAAGCAACTACTACAGTTGAACTAGATGCTCTTACTTTGGCACGTTCATTGGAAAGGGTTAGCTTATTAGCACATGAAAGTCGTAATAATGTGGTAAAAATGTATCTAAATGTGGAAGATCAGATTATAAAATTAAGTGGTGATTCTGCAGAAGTAGGTAATGTTGCAGAAGAATTAGCATTTGATTCCCTTAATGGTGAAAATTTAGAGATTTCATTTAATCCTGATTATTTGCGTGATGCATTGAGAGTTTCGATAACGGATTCGATAGTAATTAAATTTACGAAACCATTGAGACCATTTGTGGTCGTCCCTAAAGATAGTGATGAAAAATTTATTCAATTAATCACTCCAGTTAGAACTTTTTAATAAATAAAAAAGTAAGTTGCATATAATATTAACCAAAAATTCAGGTTGCTATTCATGTAGCTTGCTTTTTATTTGTCTCTAATTGACTATATCATAGCCAATAAGCGAAAATTATGATTGATTAGTCATAATATATTAAATTGTATAAAACATGGCTAAATAGTGGTATAAAATTGTATTTTATGCATAAAAAATATATAATTGAGTAGAGTATTATGTAAATGGGGTGGTTTTATCAAAGACTTTGTAATTAATGGAGAATTTATAACTCTAGCACAATTTTTAAAAGAAGAGTCAATAATATCTTCTGGTGGTCAAGCTAAATGGTATTTGAATGAAAATCCAGTTATGCTTAATGGAGTTCTTGAGAATCGTCGTGGTAAAAAAATCCATCCAGGTGATCAAATAGTAATTAATAAAAATTTATATAATTTTATTATGGGGTAATTGATGTATCTTGAAGGTTTAACTTTAAAGGATTTTCGAAATTTTGATAGAGTTAAAGTAAATTTTGATTCCCATATAAATATCTTTATTGGAAAAAATGCACAAGGTAAGACCAACTTGCTAGAAGCAATTTATTTTTTAGCACTTACCAAGTCACATAGAACTAGTGTAGATAAAGAATTAATAAAATTTAATATGAAAATTGCGGGTATCCATGGTACTTTGTGTAAAAGAAATATTAGGTTTGATCTTAAGTTATTAGTATCCAATAAGGGAAAGAAAGCATGGATAAATCGGTTAGAGCAGAAAAAGTTATCTAATTATTTGGGAACTATGAATGCGATTCTTTTTTCCCCTGAAGATTTATCATTAATAAAGGGATCGCCAGCGTTTAGAAGACGTTTTATGGATTTAGAATTTGGTCAAATAAATGCTGAATATCTTTACTTTTTAACGAGATATAGACAGGTTTTGCAACAGCGAAATACCTATTTGAAACAAATATCCAGTAAAAAAGCAAGTGATCCAATATTTTTAAATGTGCTAACTGATCAATTAGCTGGATTAGCAGCAGAAGTAGTGCATAAACGAGTGCTATATTTAGATTTGCTGAAAGAAAATGCTAAGAAAGCATATGCTTTTATAAGTGATCAGAAGGAAATTTTAGATATAGAATATAAGGCATCATTTCCTGAGTTTGACGAAAAGGACTCAGTAGAAAAAATATATAAAAAAATATTGTTAAGTTTTGAGCATGTAAAAGTCAATGAAATGAGGTTAGGTACTACATTGGTAGGACCACATCGAGATGATTTGCAAGTATTTATCAATAAAAAAAGTGCTCAGGAATATGCCTCGCAAGGGCAACAACGCTCGATTGTGCTTAGCATAAAATTAGCGGAAATTGACTTAATGCATAAGATATTGAATGAATATCCAATTTTATTGTTGGATGATGTAATGAGTGAGCTAGATAATATAAGGCAGAAAAATTTACTTAATTATATTAATGGCAAGACTCAGACTTTTATTACTACAACTGATATAAATAGTATTTCCCAGGAAATGATTAAAATTCCAAGAATATTTAGAATAGTTTCAGGAACAGTAAGTGAGGAGAAGTAAATGGCTGATAATAAGAATATTCAGGACCAAGCACTTAATTTCGAAAAGCGTGCAGAAAAATATAATGCAAGCCAAATTCAAGTGTTAGGTGGGCTGGAAGCTGTTAGAAAGCGTCCAGGTATGTACATCGGAAATACTAGTATACAAGGATTACATCACTTAGTATGGGAAATTATTGATAATAGTATTGATGAAAAATTGGCAGGTTTTGCCACCAAAATAGAAATTACTGTTAATGAAGATGGTAGTGTTACTGTTGAAGATGATGGTAGAGGAATACCAGTAGATATCCAAAAGAAAACTGGTAGATCTGCTTTGGAGACAGTTTTTACGGTGTTACATGCTGGTGGTAAATTTGGTGGTGGCGGATATAAGGTATCAGGTGGCTTACATGGTGTAGGTGCATCTGTTGTTAATGCTTTATCTACTAAATTAAATGTTATTGTCATGCGTGATGGTAAAAAATATTGTATTGATTTTAATCATGGACGTGTAGAACAAGAAGTACATGAAGTTGGTGAAGTACCATTAACTCAACATGGTACTATTGTACGCTTTTACCCAGATCCTGATATTTTTACTGAAACTACTGTTTTTGATGATCGAATTTTAAAAAATAGAATTAGAGAATTAGCATTTTTAAATAAAGGATTAAAATTAACCTTTACTGATAAAAGAAAAAATACAGCAGAAAAAGATATTTATCATTTTGAAGGTGGCATAAAGGAATACGTTTCTTTCCTCAATCAAAAAGAACAAGTATTATTTGAACCTCCTGTATATGTTGAAGGAGATTATGACGGTATTAATGTAGAAGCATCACTACAATATATCACTGGTTATAAGTCTACTTTGCTTACTTTTGCCAATAATATTCATACATATGAAGGTGGTATGCATGAGTCAGGATTTAAGACAGCTTTAACAAGAGTTGTTAATGATTATGCACGAAAAGCCAAAATTTTGAAGGATAATGATGATAATCTTTCAGGAGAAGATATTAGAGAAGGCATGACGGCAGTCATTTCTATTAAGCACCCTAATCCACAATTTGAAGGACAAACCAAAACAAAACTTGGAAATTCTGATGCAAGGGCGGCAGTTGATAAGGCATTCTCAGATACCTTTAGTAAGTTTTTATTGGAAAATCCGCAAGTTGGTAGAAAAATTGTAGAAAAAGGTCAATTAGCAGCACGAGCACGAATTGCAGCAAAACGTGCTCGTGAAGTAACACGTAAAAAATCTGGGTTGGAAATTGCTAATTTACCAGGAAAGCTTGCAGATAATACAAGTAATGATCCGAAGATTTCAGAATTGTTTATCGTCGAAGGTGATTCAGCTGGTGGTTCTGCAAAACAGGGTAGATCTAGATTAACTCAAGCTATTTTGCCGATTAGAGGTAAAATCTTGAATGTAGAAAAAGCCTCTATGGATAGGATTTTAGCTAATCAAGAAATAAGGACTATTTTTACTGCTTTGGGTACTGGCTTTGGTGCTGATTTTGATATTAACAAAGCTAGATATCATAAATTAATCATAATGACTGATGCTGATGTTGATGGTGCACATATTAGAACTTTATTGTTAACTCTGTTTTATAGATATATGAAACCGATGATTAAGGCAGGTTATGTATATATAGCACGACCACCCCTATATCAAGTAAGGCAAGGTAAAGTTATTAAGTACTTGGATACTGATGAAGAGTTACATGATTATCTGGGAACTCTTCAACCTAGTCCGAAACCTATTGTTCAAAGATATAAAGGATTAGGTGAAATGGATCCAGAGCAATTATGGGAAACAACAATGAATCCAGAAAATAGGAGATTGGACCGCGTTGATCCAGAAGATGCAGAAGATGCAGAAGAAGCATTTGAAATGTTGATGGGTAATGAAGTAGGTCCTAGACGTGAATTCATTGAGCAAAATGCAAAATATGTTGAGAATTTGGATGCATAGGAGGCTTAAATGGATAACCAAAATCAAGATCACAGAATAAGAAATGTTGATCTAACAAAGACAATGCGTAGTTCTTTTTTGGATTATGCGATGTCAGTTATTGTTTCACGTGCATTACCAGATGTTCGAGACGGACTAAAGCCTGTTCAGCGACGTATTCTTTATGGAATGAATGAGCTAGGAGTTTTTCCTGATAAGCCGTATAAAAAATCTGCAAGAATTGTCGGAGAAGTTATGGGTAAATTTCACCCACATGGTGATTCATCGATATATGAGGCCATGGCTCATATGGCACAAGATTTTAGTTACCGTTATATGTTAGTAGATGGACATGGAAACTTTGGATCTATCGATGGAGATCGTCCAGCTGCAATGCGTTATACTGAAGCACGTATGAGTAAAATCGCAATGGAAATGTTGCGTGACATCAATAAGGATACTATTGATTGGCAAAGAAACTATGATGATAATGAAAATGAACCAGTAGTTTTACCTGCTAGAGTACCAGCATTATTAGTTAATGGTGTAAGCGGTATAGCAGTTGGTATGACTACCAATATACCGCCACACAATCTTTCTGAGATTATTTCTGGATTGCATATGTTGATGGAAAATCCTGATGTTTCTGTTAGAGAATTGATGACTGCTATTACTGGACCTGATTTTCCAACAGGTGGAATTATCATGGGACGTAGCGGTATTTTAAGAGCATATAAAACTGGTAAAGGTAATATCGTAGTTAGAGCAAAGACTAACATAGATACCGAAAAAAGTGGAAGAGAACGCATTATCATTAGTGAAATCCCTTATATGGTTAACAAAGCAGAATTAGTAAAAAAAATAGCCGATTTAGCCAGAGATAAAGTTGTAGATGGGATAACAGGTATACAAGATGAATCCGATCAAAAAGGATTGCGGATAACCATTGATATTAGGCGTGATGCAAGTGCGAGTGTCGTTTTAAATAATTTATTTAAACAAACACAATTACAATCTAATTTTGGTGTTAATATGGTCGCTATTGTGGATGGTTCACCTCATGTTTTGAATTTGAAGCAAATTTTGCAATATTATTTAGCTCACCAAGAAAATATTATTACCCGCAGAACTAAATATGATTTGAAAAAAGCCGAAGCAAGAGCTCACATTATTGAAGGTCTGAGAATAGCATTAGATCACATAGATGAAATTATAAAAATAATACGTGGTTCTAAAAATAGTGATATTGCTAAAGAGCAATTAATTACGAGGTTCGGATTGGATGATCGCCAGGCACAAGCTATTTTAGATATGCGATTAGTTCGACTAACTGGTTTGGAAAGAGATAAATTAGAAGAAGAATATCGTGATTTGTTAGAAAAAATTGACGATTATAAAGATATCTTAGCTAAGCCCGAGCGTGTTGATCAAATTATCTTTAATGAATTGTTGGATATTCAAAAGAGATTTGGCGATGAGAGAAGAACTGAAATCTCAGATAGTGAAATTATTTCAATTGATGATGAAGATTTAATTGAAAAGCAAAATGTTCTTTTAACATTAACTCATAATGGTTATATTAAACGTATGCCTGCAGATGAATTTAAAGTTCAAAATAGAGGTGGACGTGGAATTAGAGGTATGGGTGTACAAAATGATGACTTTATTAATCATTTAATTTATGTCAATACTCATGATTACCTGTTATTCTTTACGAATAAGGGAAAGGTATATTCCAAGAAATCATATGAAATACCAGAATATGGCAGAGCAGCTAAGGGTTTACCTATCATTAATTTAGTTCAATTGGAAAAAGGCGAGAAGGTCCAAGCTGTTGTAAAAATAGCTACTAATGATACAAATAAATATTTAATGTTTGTGACTAAGTATGGTATTGTTAAACGAATTAGTATTAGTGAATTTACTAATATTAGGCGTAGTGGTCTAATTGCGTTAAATTTACGAGAAAATGATGAATTAAGTAACGTTTTGCTTACAGATGGATCACAAAATATTTTAATTGGTACTCGCTTAGGATATGCTGTAATTTTCAATGAAAATGAAGTCAGAACGATGGGGAGAGTTGCATCTGGGGTTCGTGGTATCAAATTGCGTGCTAATGACTATGTTGTAGGATCTTCAATCGTTGATGATCATTCTGAAGTTTTAGTTATATCTGAAAAAGGTTATGGAAAACGAACACTAGCAAGTGAGTATCCAATTAAGAGTAGAGGATGCATGGGAGTTAAAACTGCTAATGTTACTGAAAAAAATGGACCATTAGTTGGTGTCACGGTAGTTGATGGTAGTGAAGATCTTATGCTAATCACTGATGCTGGCGTTATCATTAGATTAGAAGTTGATGGTGTATCGCAAACAGGTCGAGCAACCATCGGTGTTCGATTAATTAAATTAGATCAAGGAACTAAGGTTGCAAGTTTAACTAGAGTTAAATCAGAAGATAATTCTGAAATTTAAAAATAAAAATTACCATATTTTGCGTAATTATTTTTGGGCAAAGCCCAGGATCACGTAAAAAATTATGGTAATTTTTTAATTCTTGTGATAAAATCAAAGATTGTGAGTAATATCAATAATTACTCCTTGTTCTTGATTATCTCAAGAACCATTTAGTCCAAGAGGAGGTGTACTGTAATGGCAAAAACTAAGTATGAAATTACATATATTATTAAGCCGGATATTGATGAAGATTCTAAGAAGGCCTTGATCGAACGCTTTGATAAAGTTGTGACAGACAATGGTGCTCAAGAACTTGAGTCAAAAGATTGGGGTAAGAGACACTTTGCATATGAAATTGAAAAATATCGTGAAGGTACTTACCACATTTTAACTTTTGTTGCTGAAAATGCAGCAGCTGTTGATGAATTTGGTCGTTTATCCCGTATTGATGGTCAAATTTTACGTTCAATGACTGTTAAGTTAGATAAGTAATATTTTTCGTGAATTAGGAAAGGAGACATATAAGTATGATTAATAATGTTGTACTCGTTGGTCGTTTAACACGTGATCCTGATTTGCGTACTACTGAAAGTGGAATTTCAGTTGCTACCTTTACTTTGGCAGTTGATCGTCAATTTTCTAATAGTCAAGGTGAGCGAGAAGCTGATTTTATAAATTGCGTAGTTTGGCGTAAAGCTGCTGAGAATTTAGCAAACTTTACTTCAAAAGGTTCGCTTATTGGTGTTCAGGGACGTATTCAGACAAGAAGCTATGATAACAAAGAAGGTCAACGTGTATACGTTACGGAAGTAGTTGTTGATAGTTTTTCATTTTTAGAATCACGTCGTAGTCGCGAAAATAAACCAGTAGCAAGCAATAATTTCAGCACTACAAATAATGTACCTACTGAGGAACCTAAGCAGGATCCTTTTGCAGATACAGGTAAGACGATAGAAATTTCAGAAGACGATTTACCGTTTTAATAATAAATTTTAGAAAGGACTTGTAGACATGGTTCAACAAAGAAGAACTACACATCGCCGTCGTAAAGTTGACTTTATTTCGGCTAACCATATTGATTACATCGACTACAAAGATGTTGATTTGTTGAAACGTTTTATCTCAGAAAGAGGTAAAATTTTGCCGCGTCGTGTCACTGGTACAAGTGCAAAGAATCAACGTATGTTGACTGTTGCTATTAAGAGAGCTCGTGTTATGGGCTTGTTGCCATTTGTTTCAGAAGACTAGGCTAAATAAATTTTGAATAAAATTGAGCTGATACCAGTTAATTGACTGATATCAGCTTTTTTGTTATAAACTGATATTTAAATTTAATATGATACTGGAATTAATAAGGTATAATATATATTATTGCGGAGTGCATAATTTGTAAAACTCACTAGGAAGGAATCTTTATGAAAGATTTTCTACGCAAACTTGAATTACCAGCATTTGTCAAAGATTCACGTTTAACTGCATCATTAATTATTGTTCTTTCACTGTCATTTGTTGGCTTTATTGTTGGCCTATTAATAAGCCCCTTATATGGGTTGGCTATGTTATTACTTTTTATTTTGACATGTACGTTTAGTATTTATGGAATTTATGTTTTAGCTATAAATACTAATAATTATGCTTCTAACTTATCTTATCGTATAAAACGTGGAGAACAGGAAGCAATGATAAAAATGCCATTAGGAATATTACTCTATGATGAAGATCAACAGATCCAGTGGGTTAATCCATATCTACAGTTATTTTTAAAAAATAATGATATGATAGGAACCTCACTCAAAAATCTAGATGAACAGCTATACAAAAGTATCAATGATGCTATAAGAGATAAAGATACTAATAATAGAGTTATTAGAGTAGGAAAGCATAAATGTGAAATTGTTGTCCAAAATGATTTAGGTGTAGTGTATATATTAGATATAACTAAGTATGCAGCTATTGAACGACGATATCAGGATCAACGATTATCTATTGGATTAATTTTTATTGATAATTATGATGAATTAAGTCAAGCTATGGGTGATCAGAATTTAACCGATATGAGTTCATATATTCAAAATGCATTAAATGAATATGCTAAAAGATTTAATGCATATCTTAAAAGGATAGATGAAGATCATTATTTGTTGTTATCCCATATGATTGATTTACATAAAATGGAAGCTGATCGATTTTCTATTTTGGATAAAGTCAGGAAAGAATCTAGCAGATGTAATACACCATTAACTTTATCAGTTGGTATTGCATTTGGATCCGAAAGTTTAAATGATATTTCTGAACAAGCACAGTCTAATTTAGATTTAGCATTAGGTCGTGGAGGAGATCAAGTAGTTGTTAGACAAATTGGTAAAGATGCACACTTTTATGGTGGCAAATCAAATCCAATGGAAAAGAGAACCAGAGTAAGAGCTAGAGTAGTTTCGCAAGCATTACAGGAACTATTTAAAGATGCAGATCATGTTTTTGTACAAGGACATAAGAGCCCAGACTTGGATGCCATCGGGTCAGCTATAGGTATTGTAAAAATTGCCAGAATACATGGTGTTAAAGCTAATGTTATATTAGATTTGAGTGAACTTAATTATGATGTTGAACGTTTAATTAAGAAGATGCAGGAAGCAGGGGTTGATAAAGAAATATTTATCTCACCTGATGAGGCAGTTCAAATCGCTACAGATAATTCTTTATTGGTTTTAACAGATCATTCTAAATATTCTATCACTTACAATCAATCCATATATGATAAGATGAAAAATCGTTTAGTCGTGATTGATCATCATAGACGTGGAGAAGAATTTCCAGAAAATCCGATGTTAGTGTACATTGAACCATATGCTTCTTCTACATGTGAACTTGTTACTGAAATGATTGAATATCAACCGCAAGGCGGAGATGGTGTATTAAATTATTTAGAAGCAACAGCGATGTTAGCAGGAATTACGGTAGATTCTAAAGAATTTTCATTGAGAACGGGAACTAGGACTTTTGATGCAGCTAGTTATTTGCGTTCTATAGGTGCTGATTCGCAGGTTGTTTCGTATTTGCTTAAAGAAAGTATTGATAATTATTTAAAACGGAGTTATCTGGTATCAACTGTTGATATGGTTCATTCTAATATGGCTATTTTGTCAGGAAATGATAGTGAAATTTATGATGCTATTATCATTGCTCAAGCTGCGGATACAGCGTTATCTTTAGAAGGTGTATCAGCTAGTTTTGCGATTGCCAGAAGATATAATTCGATGATTGGTATCTCTGCTAGATCTACAGGAAAAATAAATGTTCAAGTAATTATGGAAAAATTAGGTGGTGGTGGTCATTTATCTAATGCTGCTACACAATTAGATAATATTTCTGTATCAGAAGCAAAGGAGCGACTATTACAAGCAATTGATAGCTATTTACAGGAGAATTGATAGGAGGAAAAATATATGAAAGTAATTTTTATATCTGATGTAAAAGGTAAAGGTAAAAAAGGTCAAATTAAAGAAGTTCCAACAGGTTATGCTCAAAACTTTTTGCTTAAGAAGGGACTTGCTAAAGAAGCTACAAGTTCAAATTTAAATATACAGAAACGTTTAGAAAAGGCTGAACATGATGCTTATGAAGCAGAAAAAGCTGAAGCTGAACAAATTAAGTTGAAATTGGAAGATGACAAAACGATTGTTAAATTTCAATCTAAAGCTGGCAACGATTCTAGATTATTTGGATCTATTTCAAGTAAAAAAATTGTGGAAGGCTTAGAAGAACAATTTGGTATTGTAATTGATAAAAGAAAATTGATGCTACCAGAGCCCATTAAAGCATTAGGTTATACTAATGTAGCCGTAAAGCTTTTTAAAGGTATTGAGGCAAAGATTAGGGTTCATATTACGGAGAAAAAATAAAATAAATGGCTAATATTATATCGCAACAGATACCACACGACAGCGAAGCAGAAAAGGCAGTTTTAGGTGCTATTTTTTTGGATAATAGTGCGATTGTAGATGCATATGATATATTGAAACCAGATGATTTTTATGAACGTGCCAATAAACTAGTTTTTCAAGCGATGATTAATATATCTGAACGCGATGAGGGTATAGATGCATTAACATTGCAAGATGAATTGAAAAAAAATAACCAGTTAGATGATATTGGTGGTATTGCTTATGTATCAGAATTAGCTATGTCGACGCCTACGGCAGTTCATATAACCTATTATGCCAATATAGTTAAACGTAAAGCTATCTTGCGAAATCTGATTTTTACTAGTCAAAATATCATTCAAAATGCTATTAAAGATTCAGATGATATTACAGATATTTTAGATGATGCAGAGCGGTCGATCCTTAATGTATCACAAGATAATTCTCAGAACGGCTTTAAGACCATTAAAGACATTTTGAGTGAAACTATCGATAATATAAATAATATACCTGCTGATGGCAACATGGTAACGGGTCTGGCTACTGGTTTTGTGGAGCTAGATAAGATGACTACTGGATTTCACGATGATGAAATGATTGTCTTTGCTGCCAGACCAGGTGTAGGAAAAACTGCTTTTGCATTAAACGTTGCACAGCATGTTGGCTTGTATGACAAAAAAACTGTAGCTATTTTTTCATTGGAAATGGGTGCAGAGCAGTTAGTTCAAAGAATGTTAGCATCACAAGGATTAATTAATTCTCAGCATTTACGAACAGGACAATTGGATAGCGATGAATGGAACAAGCTTTTTGTTGCAAGTGGGTTGCTAGAAGCTACTGATATTTATATAGATGATACTCCTGGTATAAAAATTAGTGAGATAAGGGGAAAATCAAGAAAATTAGCCAAAGAAAAAGGAAATTTAGGGTTAATAGTAATTGATTATCTGCAACTTATTGAAGGTGGAAAGAGTGAAAGTAGGCAGCAAGAAGTTTCATTCATATCTAGGCAATTGAAAAAGTTAGCTAAAGAATTACACGTACCTGTAATAGCACTTTCACAATTATCAAGATCAGTTGAACAAAGGCAAGATAAAAGACCTGTATTATCTGATATTCGTGAGTCAGGATCTATTGAACAAGATGCAGATATTGTAGCATTTTTATATCGAGATGATTATTATCGAGACGATAAAAGTACAGATATTAAGAGCGAAAAAGATAATGGTGAAGTTGAAATTATCATCGAAAAGAATCGATCGGGTAGTAGAGGAACAGTTAAATTAATGTTTTCCAAACCATATAATAGATTTTCTAATTTGGATTTTGCACATAACAATGTTCCGCCTGAAAAATAGTGTATTATACAAAAAATAGACTCATGTGAGTCTATTTTTTTGCATAGTTTGATCATAAGAGTCATCTACAATGGGACCTTTATTCGAGTTATTAGATAAGGGCTTTAGTAATTTGGCTTTATTAATAAAGGGAATATTTATATGATTTTTAGCAGATGTAGCAATAATTGAAATCACTTCGTTAGCTACAATTTTTAGTTGAGGACTTAGTGACATATATGCTTGACTAAGATTAATTGCACTTCTTAACTTACTATCACGTAATTGAGAAAAATCAACGACATTTTGACTTTCCAAAGCGGAGAAGATTGCCATCCATAAACTTTCTCTATCATTAATAGGAATTTTAGTATTAACGGATATAAATGAATGACGTAGAATACGACTAGCATTAGTTAGTCCATTGCTTGCTAAAACAAAGCCATTACGGGCAACTTCCCATTGAATGATATTATGTTGTTTTAACATATTGGCATTGCTTTTAACAACTAATACATGTTCGGGATGGTCTAACATTAGACCAAAAATAGAGCCTTCAGGAATATATGTTATGAATTTTGGCAATACTTCTTTGTATTTAGATGGAGAATAATAATTATGCATTAAGCCAGGTCCATCAAAACTATATACTTTGATAATTCTATCTTGTATGAATTGAGGTGCGAAAATAGCTGCGTATTGTGAAAACATACCACCTTTTGAGTGACCAACGATATATATATTATCATTGTTAAATTGAGTAGCGATTCTTTGTAGATAATGTTTAGCAACAGTTAAACCACTAGTTTTAGGGTGAAAAGATAAATCAATATCTTCTTTAATACCAATCATTGATCCATCAGTTCCTCTAAAAGCAACTAAAATTGTGTTTTTATTTAAGCGAAAAGTAGCAGCAGAAAATTGAACTGGTGGGTTTGTTTTAATCGTATTGGTCCAATCCAAAATTTCTAAATCTCCATATCTTTTACAAAAAGGAATAAGCTGTAATTGTTCTTTTTCATAGCCATTAACCTTTTTTAGCATATCTTGATTGTTAATATATTCAGAAGCTAAGTCGGATAATAGTATCTTTTTATTAATTGTTGGAAATGGTAAATACACAAAAGTAGCAAAGAAAGCAGCATCAATACTGTTAAATTTGTTTATAGAAAAAGGTAAATCTCCACGCCAACGCATATAATTTAAAATATTAGCCATATATATTTACCCGCGAGCACAACTAACACGATGAATATAATTATTTTTTTCTAGAGTGATGATGATATCATTTTCGTCTTTGCGGCTTTTTATGATGCCGTCTACATTAATAAGTAGGCGATCTTTAGATGCATTGATTAGTTTTAATGAGACTTGTTCAACGTCATTGTTAGCCAAAATTTGTTTTAATTCATTTAATATGTTAGGTACATTATCTACCTCTATCTGAACATTAAATCTGACATGTACTATTAAAAAGTTGATAAAAGTATCATCGTGAAAGACTATTTGCACTATAAATAAGAAACATGTACTAATAATTCCAATAGTATACATTCCTGCACCAACAGCTGTACCAATGGCAGCTGTTGCCCATACACCAGCTGCTGTAGTCAGACCTGAAACTTGTGCCTTTCTAACTAAAATTGTTCCAGCACCAATAAAGGAAATACCAGTAACAATTTGTGCGGCAATACGTGAGGGATCTAATCCTATACCTGTATCTTTCAAAATATCGAAGAAACCATATTTAGATACGATCATGAAAAGTGCAGAAGCTACAGCAACGACAATATGAGTTCTAATACCTGCACTTTTTCTCAACGTAGCACGTTCGTAACCGATGGCTGCACCACAAAGAGCAGCAATTAATATTCTAAAAAAACAATCCAGAAAAAATGGAAAATTTTGCATATCTAAAAACAGTCCTTTTTATAAAATGTATACCTATATTTTATCTTATTTTCAAAATAAAAGAACAATAAAGTTATAAAAATAAAAAAACACTTGAAAAATGAATCTATTTATGATTAAATAAATAATTGTGTTAGGAATGATACGCTGACTTAGCTCAGTTGGCAGAGCACGTCACTAGTAATGATGAGGTCGAAGGTTCGAATCCTTTAGTCAGCATTTAAAAGAATCATTTAGATTGATTAGCCTTTATTTATTAACGTTTTACGAAGATAAATTAAGGTTAATTTTTTTGTGTGAAGAAAAATGATGCACACTAAGTGCACGCAGTTAAATTATTAAAGTGCAATTTTTGCACACAGTTTTTAGCGTGGAATAATGATTAAAGCAAGTGTTCAGGCATGATATACTTGCTTTTTTTAGTAGTTAACATTAAGATAAAATAAAAAGATTTGGAAAGATAAAAATATGACTATTGATGAAGCATTAAAAGAAGAGCAGGACAAGTTAGGTCTTACTGAAGAAAAAATGGTACAAGGAATTATGTCAAAGAGTGCTTATTCTAGAGTTATACATAATGAAAGAAATATAAGCAGTAAAGCATTAGTAAAAATATTATTTAAAAATGGTATAGATATAATTACTTTCTTTTCTAAGATAGAGGACACTTATTTATCTGAATCAAGTAATTTAGAAAAGAAACTGTCATGTGCAATTGGTGAAGCGGTTAATAACCATGAAGTAGATAAAGTAAAATTGTATTACCGCATAATAGTGAACTCCGATGTTAGTAGTTACCTTTTTTTCCAAGAGAAAATAATTGGAAAGAAAGCTATCAACATGAGTTAGAAGATTAAAAAAGGAAAAAATATGTTCTCCAAAAAATACTCTAATATATATAAACTTTTAATAGGGCGAATAGCTACCAATATTGCAGATAGTTTATTTTATATGGCTATTTTGTGGTATTTCAAAGAGAATAGAAATTCGCAATTGATGGTTTCAATTCTTTTTACTATATCTTCTGGAATAGATATGATGTCTTTCAGTTTGGGACCATTGATAGATAAGATTTCAATTAAAGGATTACTTAAATATTCAACCTTTATTCAAATAGTTATAAGTATTATAGTGGTAACAATTTTGGGTATAGGACAAAAAAGTTATATTATAGATATAATATTATTACTCTTGTTTACTATATCCTCTATACTATCTGCTATTATCTATCCTTCTGAATATAAATTACTGCCATTATTTGTAACAAAAAAAGATTTACTACGTTTTAATGGTTTGTTTCAGGTCACGTATAAAATATTAGATTTGATACTAGATGGTATTACAACATTTATTATCACTTTTTCTTCTGTTAGTTTTACAATAATATTTTCAGCAGTAATTTTTGGAATTGCATTATTGTTTTATCATAGCATTCAAATCAATATCTTGGCTAAAAATATTTTGGAGGATGATTCCTATTTTACAAGCTCTTATTTTAACGATCTATTATTAGGATGGAAGACATTAAGAAAAGAAAAATCTATTTTAGAATTGATTTTACCATTATGTGTAGTTAATCTTTTTTACGGCATATTTGCAGTTGGGTTACCTTTTTTTGCACAAACGTATATCCAAACTTCGGCGTTAGGATACGGAAAATTATTAATTGCTTCATCATTTGGAAGCATAATAGGGGCTTTTTTAGTTCAAAAATTTGATCTAGGTAAAAAAAATATGGGACAGTTTATAGCAATTTGTTTTTTAGGAGCAGGTATATTTAGATTATTTGTACCATTATCAGTAAGTGTAGGAATTGGGTTAGTATTGATAAATTCAGTTATATCACCATTATGGATCACTATGATGAATACAAATTTTGAAGCGTTAGTTCAAACAAGTTTTTCATCTGCTATTTTAGGTAGAGTTGAAACTATAAACGATAGTCTTTTGTCAATAATGATTCCTATAGGAACTTTACTGGGAGGATGGATTGTTAAATCTTATGGTTCACTTATTACTCAATATATATATGGAATAGCATTGATATGTAGTTCTATTTATTACTTTATGGTGGAAAAATCAAAAAATATAAATTGAAAGCCTTTAAATCAATTAAGAGATGTTGATCAACACTTCTTTAACGATTTTGGACATTGGTATCTTAAGAACCATCCTAAAGCAAGCGTTAAAAAGAGTACTGTAATAGATGTAACTTTGGCACACCTTAGAACATTCTTTACTTTTCTTTTGGATAAGGCAGTTTTAAGCATTAATCCAATTCCTAGAGGTTATCTAAAATTATTCTTTAAGCAGGCTGATTTTAGTATTGGTAGGAAGTTGCACTTATTTTCTAAAGATGAAATTAGTGCGTTAAGGGAAGAATTACTTAAAGAGTATAAAGGAGCTACTATTGCTAATTCTGTATCTAGGTTAGCTTTAATTGTAGATACTTATCTGGGATTACGACCAGAAGAGTTACAAGTGTTAAAGTTTGAGCAATTAGTAAAGTATTAAGGCTCTTATACTTTTAAAATCGATGATAGCTGGTCGGAAAAAGAAAAAAAGCCTAATGGTTCTTTGAAAGACAGACCCAAAGGTGCTTATAGATATTGTTTGCCAATTAAGAATATTGAAGTAATTGATTTGATTAAAGATTTTCAGATTAAACAAAAAAAGTACCTCGATGAATATGGTTAAAAAAATACATCGGGATACATTTTTCTGAACTTACACAATTATAAATCAATTAGTTCAAATAACCGATTACCAGTGACACAAAAAAGCTTAAATGAAAAACTAAAAGCTGTTTGTAAGAATGCAGGGATTGAAAAACAGAAAGATTCAATTTTAGCTTTGTATTCTTTGAGAGTTTATTTAAGCAGTTTACTAGGTAATGATAATCGCATATCTAATATGTATGCTTGCCAAAGAATGGGAAATACTATTCAAGTTTTTCTTTCAAAATATGTAAAATAAAATCGTGAATCTTATAAAGAAAATTCTCAACTTTGTAATCGTTAGTTAAAAGTGCACTTTATTTGCACTTTGCAAGTATTGTGCCTATTAAAAATATTGATATATCAAGGGTGTTGGCTAAAACCTCTGTGCTTCTAGTCAGCATTAGTTAAATAACTTACACGTTTTAGGTCTATCATTTGAGTTCGAGAGAGCTTGATATGATAGACTTTTTTTGTGTTTAATTTTGCTTAATGATAAATAAAGTTTCACAAAAAAACTCAAAAAAAGTATACTTAAATATATAGAAGCAACGATGGAGGTAACAATGATGCAACAATTTGGGGTAATTGGACTATCTGTGATGGGCAAGAACCTAGCATTAAACATTAGAAATCATGGGTTTTCAGTAGCAGGTTTTAGTATTGATAAGCCTGAAGTAGATGCACTAGCAAAATATGAAGATGATAAATTAAAACCAACTTATTCTTGGGAAGAATTTATTAATTCATTAGAGAAACCTAGAAAAATGTTGATAATGATAAGAGCAGGAAAACCGGTTGATATGACTTTAGAAAAATTGACCGAGCTTTTAGAGCCTGGTGATATTGTTATTGATGGTGGTAATTCAAACTTTAATGATACAAATCGTAGGTTTAAGAAATTAGAAGAAAAAGGTATTCATTTTATAGGAATGGGTGTATCTGGTGGTGAAGAAGGTGCTTTAAATGGTCCAGCTTTGATGCCGGGTGGAGACAAAGAAGCTTATGATAAAGTATCACCAATTTTAGAATCAATTGCAGCTAAAACTGAAGAAGGTGTTCCTTGTGTAGCATATATTGGTCCTGAAGCTAGTGGACATTATGTCAAAATGGTTCATAATGGCATGGAATATGGTATCATGCAAATCATTTGTGAAGTATATGATGTATTACGTACTGTAGGTAATTGTACTAACGAACAAATGAGTGAAATTTTTGAAAAATGGGATGAAGGTCAATTACATAGTTATTTAACAGAAATAACTTCTAAAGTCTTAAAGCAGCGAGATGATCTGGCTGATGGTTATATTGTTGATAAAATTCTCAATGTAGCTTCTTATAAAGGAACAGGAAATTGGATGCTGGAAGATGCTATTAAATTAGGTTGTCCTATAACAGTGATAGCTGAAGCAGTATTAGCACGTTTTGCATCTAAAGCTACGTTGCGAGATGGTTGCATGCCAGAATTTAAAGGAAAAGTGGATCTTAATCAATTAATTACAAAATTAGCTAATGCATATTATTTAGCTTCTGCAGTTTCATATGCCCAAGGATTTCAACAATTAAGTATGGCTGCTAAAGAATATGGTTGGAATCTACATTATCCAGCAATTGCTCAAACTTGGGAAGCAGGGTGTATTATACGTTCTTCTATGTTAAAAGACATTGAAAATGCATTTAATCAAGATGCCGACTTGCCAAATTTATTTAAAGACAAATATTTTAATGATATTGCTAATAAATATACAACTGATTTGGAAGAAATAGTTAAATTGGCAGTTGAAGCAGGAATACCCATTCCAACTTTGGGTGCTGCATATAGTTACTTAAAGACAATTTTTAATCCTAAATTACCGCAAAACTTACTCCAAGGGCAACGTGATTATTTTGGTGCACATACGTATTATCGTAATGATCGAGATGGAGTATATCATATGGAATGGTATACTGAAAAGTAGCATTAAGTTTCACGTGTAACAAAAAAGCACCTTATGTGCTTTTTTGTTGTTTATGGGGGCAAAAATAATGATTTTCAAAAAAGTTAAAATAAGTGCATATAAAGTCCTTATGCAAGCTTTATTAGTAGGTTTGTTAGTTGGAATAGTTGTAGGCATATTTAGATTTGGCATAGAAAAGATGTCGGCTCTGTGGCTAAAATTATTTGAATTAACGCATGATAATCCTTATTGGTTTGTAGTTGTAGTAGTTGGACTGATATTGACAGGTGTGATAGCAGGATATTTTGTACATCAACAAGCACATGTCGGTGGTTCAGGTATACCCGAGGTAAAATTGCAATTACAAGGCAAATTAGATATACCTTGGTGGCCTATCTTATGGCGTAAATTGCTAGGCGGAATAATGGTTATTAGTACAGGTATTTTTTTGGGACCAGAGGGACCATCATTACAATTAGGTTCTACTATTGGCCAAGGTGTCGGTGAGAAATTTAAGCAAAGCAAAACCAATTCTAGAATCTTACTTGCTACAGGAGCCGCTAGTGGATTGGCAGCAGCTTTTGGAGCACCATTGAGTGGGGTTATGTTTGTTTTAGAAGAGGTCTTTCATAATTTCTCTTCTCGTGTATGGATGAATGCTTTAGCAGGTGCGATAGCTGCTGATTTTGTTGTGTCCAATGTTTTTGGACAAAAGGCAGTATTAGCGATACCGTACAAACATACATTTCCAGTCAACCTATATTGGCAACTAGTAATTTTAGGTGTAATTTTAGGATTGCTAGGTCAGTTATACAAACACAGTTTATTTTCTTTTAAAAAAATTTATACGCATATAACTTGGATTCCTAGGTGGTTACATGGATTAATACCGTTACTTATGGTTATTCCTATAGCTTATTACTTGCCAGCAATAACAGGACCTGGTCATCGTTTGATTTTTTCTTTATCAGGTTTTATTACCAAATCAGGATGGAATATTGTTTTACTTTTAATTTCATTTTATATTTTACGGATAGTTTTTTCTATTTTTTCATATGATTCTGGTTTGCCTAGTGGAATCTTCTTGCCAATTCTTGCTATGGGAGCAGTTATAGGTGCATCTTATGGTATGTTGATGGTTAATTTGCATTTAATGCCTGCACATTTGGTGGTTAATTTAATAATTTTTTCAATGGCGGGGTATTTTGCTGTAATCATTAGAGCACCATTTACCGCTATTATATTGATTACTGAAATGGTTGGATCGTTGTTGCATTTAATGCCCTTAGCTGTAGTAGCTTTTGTTGGATTGATTATTGATAATTTGATGGATGGAAAACCTATCTATGGTATGTTAGCTGCTCATATGCAACTTGATGATATGACACAAGATGAATCAGGACATGAGGATCAAATAACAGTTCCTGTTTATGAAGGCAGTAGTATGATCGATAAGTCTATATCGCAAATCAGTTGGCCGAAAAACACTTTAGTTAAGTTAATAAAACGTGGTAGTAGAGATATAATACCAAATGGTAAAACGAAAATTGTTGCTGGCGATGCTTTGATATTGGTTATAGATGAGGGGCAAAGAGCAACTGTTTATGATGAAATGACAAAATTACAAGGATTTAAATAGTAATTTTTATAATATATAATTTTGTGATAAAACAAAAAACATATTTTTTAATATAAACACCGAAATGTTGACAAGAAATTCGAGGTTTTTATTATGAAAAATATGTTTTTTTATTTGTAAACTATTATCGCAGATAGCTAGTTATATATGTTATAAAGGCTATTTACTAAGTGCTGCAGTTTCGATAGCTAATATACCACAAATAAGAGCTCCTAATACTAAGGCTATAAAACAAATAAACATAGCGGTACTTGTTCCATAATTTTGATTTATGATAGGTAATAAAAAAGTTCCTAAAAATGCACCAATTCTACTAATTGCTATACATGTACCAACGCCAGTAGCTCTGATTTTAACATCAAATAATTCGGTTGTATAAGTATAATCAAAAACTAGGCCTGAAGATAAAGACATAGCAAAAATTAAGAACAGAACTACTTTAATCCATGCATTAGCATGTAATGATAGAGCTAATAATCCAATACTGATAGCAGATATCAAAAAAGTTGATGTTAAAAATATTTTTCTACCGATATGATTAAAGATAACTACGCCAATACTTACACCTACAAAAATACCTATATTATAAATGATACCTGGTAAATAATTATTTTGTAGGTTCATGCTTTTAAGAATTAAGGGTAAAAATATACTTATGCCGAAGTAGGCAAAAGATTGGCAAGCATAAAACCCTCCCCCTACGATAGTTCTTCTAAGGTAGTGCTTATTAAATAATTCAGTCCATGACAAGCTTTTAACAGGTTTGTATCTTTCTAGATGTTTTGGCAGTCCCCACTTTTTACCTAATTGGTATTGAATAATTTTATTAGCATCAACAAAATTTCCTCTACTTGCTAGCCAACTAGGAGACCCTGGCAGATTAAATGATGTACGATATAGTGCAGCAATTAAACTGAAAAAAGCTACAGATGCTAAAATAATTCTCCAAGTTAAGGGACCAAAACCATGGATTATTAATCCTATTGGATAAGAAATGACAAAACCAAGGGTCCAATATAAAAGAATACTGCTTTGTTTTTTAGCACCTTCTTGTATGGGCATCCATTCAATTAATAATGCATTACCGACTGTATAATCAATAGCAATCATTAATCCGATACCAATTCGAATTATAAAAGTAAATAGCAAATTACTGGTGAACAATTGAATAATCGACAAAAAGGATAGTACATACATATTAATCATTAACATGTGGTGCCTACCAATTTTATCTGCTAAACGTCCCATAAATATACTGCCACCTAGACCAATAAGAGTACCTGATCCGATCAAGCCATTCCATATGCTAGTAATATTTAGATATTTGTTGGCAGCTTCTATAGCAAGTCCACTAATTCCTAAACTATATCCACATGCAATTTGTCCTAAACAAATGGCAATATAAACTCTAAGGTGAACTTTGGAAAATGGAGCGTATTGATAATTTTTTTTATTATAATTTTCCTGCATATTTTTTTCTATATTATAAATTAGTGATTATGAAAAATGCGACGAAAATGATTAACAAAATGTACATCATCTTCGGTATTTCTTTATATCTTTTAGCTGCAATCATTGTAATAGGGTAAGCAATCATACCTAATGCTAATCCATCAGAAATTGAATATGTGAGTGGCATACCTATTACGATTAAGAATGCTGGAAAAGCAATTTCAAATTCGTGCCAATGGATGTTTTTTAAATTGGCAGCCATCAGTACACCGACAATAATTAATGCGGGGGATGTAACTGTAGAGGGGATAACTGTTAATAAAGGACTAAATACCAGTGAAATAATAAATAGAAATCCAACCAATATTGAAGTTAATCCTGTACGTCCTCCCATGGCAATGCCAGCTGATGATTCTACGGATGTGCCTAATGGAGCGGTTCCTAAGATAGCACCTTCAACCATAGCCAATGAATCGGATAAGAATGCTTTTCCAATTCTAGGAATTTTACCTTGTTTATCTACCATACCAGCTTGTTGCGTCATTCCAATTAGGGTGCCAGCAGTGTCGAAAAAAGTAACTAGTAAAAAAGTGATAACTACCATAAATAATTGAGTAGTATTAATATTTTTTAATTCTAAGATTGCTTTACCGAAAGTTGGAGCAATGCTGGGAGCAGAGGAAACAATACTATTTGGTAATGGTATTTGTCTGATGATGATACCAAAAAGTGCAGTTAATAGCATACCGATAAAAATGGAACCAGGAATTCTAGATGCTACTAAGATTACTGTCAAGATAATACCAAACATTGATACCCATGTGTCTGGATTATTGAAGGATCCTAATTTTACTAAGGTTGAGTTACTATTAACTATTAGTTTTGAACTTTGTAAGCCGATAAAGGCGATGAACAGACCGATACCTGATGAAATGGCATATTTAAGATCTTGAGGAATAGCATCTACTACCATTTCTCGCAATTTTAATATTGTAATTAGAATAAATAAAATAGAAGCCAATAAAACAGCAGCTAAGGCTGTTGCCCATGGAATTTTCATTCCAATACAAACGTTATATGCAAAAAAAGCACCCGATCCTAAAGTTGGAGCTAATGCTATTGGATAATTAGCAATAATTCCCATCAGAAAGCATCCTATAGCAGTAGCAATTGCAGTAACTGTGAAAGCAGCTCCTTTGTCTATGCCAGCATCGTGTAAGATATTAGGATTGGCAAATAAAATATACGATAAACTAACAAAAGTAGTTAAAGCTGCAATAAATTCTTGTTTGATTGATGTCTTAGATTTTTTTAAGTGAAAAAAGTTATCTAATATCTGCATAAATCCTCCTTGTATTAGTTTTACGAAATAAAATAACTAATGTTAATAGTTTATCATATAAGTATAAATTTTTGTAATTAGCTATTTTACACGGACACTAGATATTGTGTTTTAATTTTTTGCAAAAAAATCAAAATAACTGCTAAAAGACTGATATATCGCACCTGAAGATTAATTTATTAAAAAATGCATAGTTGTTAAAACCTTGATATAATGGCATTTGTTAAATTACATCCGTATTGTGTTTCGTTGACAAGGAGTAGATAAATTGTTAACTTATAGTTGCTATTTAAAAAAGTCGAACACAATATGTTGTGTTTTACTAAGAGAAGGGATATTTTATGAAGAGAAGTTTTAAGAGTGTATTAAAAGCTGGGTTAATATTAACTACAGTCGGGTTGTTATTGTCTGCTTGTGCGGGCAAAAAGCAAGGAGGTGCAAGTAGCGATAGTAAAACTACAAAACATAATATTGCATTAATAACAGATGTTGCAGGTGTAGATGACCATTCATTTAATCAATCTGCTTGGACTGGTTTTAAGCAATATGGTAAAGAACATAACCTTGGTCGTGGGAATAATGGTTATCAATATTTCCAATCTAATGGTGCATCTGATTTTGTACCTAATATTGAACAAGCAGTTAATGCTAATTTTGAAACTATTTTTGGTGTTGGATATTCTTTAAAAGATGCTATTGCTCAATCTGCTAAGAAATATCCGAAAAAGAATTTTGTCATTATTGATGATTGGATTAAAAATCAAAAAAATGTTGTAAGTGCTAATTTTAAAAGCCAAGATGCGTCTTATTTAGCTGGTGTGATTGCGGCTTATACTACTAAAACTAATGTAGTAGGGTTTATCGGCGGTATACATGGACATATTGTAGATTTATTTGATGCAGGATTTACTAAAGGCGTACAAGACACCGCTAAAAAATTACACAAGAATATAAAAATTTTAAATCAATATGCAGGAAGTTTCGTTTCTAGTGATAAAGGACGTGCCATAGCTCAGACTATGTATGCTAAAAAGGCTGATATTATTTTTCATGCTGCAGGAAAAACTGGTGATGGAATATTTCAAGCTGCGAAAGCTATCAATCAAACTAAGCCTGCCAATAAAAAAGTTTGGGTTATAGGTGTTGATTCTGATCAAAGCTCCCTAGGAGAATATGTTGCTAAGGGCGGACAAAAATCCAACTTTACTTTAACTTCTGTAATAACAGGTGTTAATGTGGCTGTTAAAGATATTGCTGATCGAGCATATAGAAAACAATTTCCAGGTGGAAAATCCTTAAACTACGGGTTAAGCAATGATGGTGTAGCTATTGTTCATAATACTGATATACCAAATAAGGTATGGATTGCATCACAAAAAGCACGCACGAATATTTTAAAAGGACGTATTAAAGTACCTATTCATCCTAAAAATAAGTAGTTCTATCGTTTACTAATGTTCGTATTTTGCTACTACTAGCAATAAAAAAAGTATTTTTTGTAATAAAAATTGACAAATAACCGAATAAATGTTATTTTTTTATTAAACATTAAGAGGTTTTGGAGGTTAGTAGGGATGCATCTTAATTTAAAGAAATCTATTACATTAGGTTTAGTTGTAACAGCAATGGGTATACTTTCTGCTGGTTGTTCACACAATACACAGAATGGAGCAGGTAATAGCGACAAGAAACATAGTATTGCTTTAATTACAGACTTTAATGGTGTAGACGATCATTCATATAATGAAATAGCTTGGAAGGGCTTTACAGATTATGGTAAAGAACATCATTTAAAGCGTGGTGCTGGTGGCTATCAATATTTTGAGTCAAATGGAGCATCTGATTTTGTGCCAAATTTGAATCAAGCTGCGTCTGCTGGTTATCAAACTATTTATGGTGTAGGATTTACTTTAACAGATTCGATTAAGGCTGCCTCAAAAAAGAATCCTAAGAGGAATTTTGTTATCGTTGATTCTGTGATTACTGGTCGTAAGAATGTAGTATCTACTATTTTTAAGAGTAATGATGCTTCATATTTAGCAGGATTAGCAGCAGCTGGTACTACTAAGACAGGTAAGGTTGGATTTGTTGGTGGTGTCCGTTCATCAGTAATCGATTTATTTGAGGCTGGCTTTAGAAAAGGTGTTGCAGATGGTGCTAAAGCTTTAAAGAAAAAAGTTACTGTGAATGTACAATATGTTGGCGATTTTACATCGACAGATAAAGCCAAATCAATTGCTAAATCAATGTATGCTGATAATGCTGATATTGTTTATCAAGCAGCTGGTCAAGCAGGAAATGGTGTATTCCAAGAAGCTAAGGATTATAACAAGACTAGATTAGCTAAGCAAAAAGTTTGGGTAATTGGTGTTGATATTGACCAAGAAAAATTAGGAAATTATGTTTCTAAAGATGGTAAAAAAGAAAACTTTACTCTAACTTCTGTATTAAAGGGATTAGATGTTGTATGTAAAGATATTGCTGATAAGGCATATCATAATAAATTCCCAGGTGGAAAAACTTTAGTTTACGGATTGGATAGTAATGGTGTATCTTTAACTAGAGGACACATTGATGCTAAGACTTGGTCAAGTATTAAGAAAGCTCGTCAAGCTATCATTGATGGAAAAATTAAGGTTCCTGTTAAACCTGCCAAGAAATAATTGTTAGTTAAGTTATTTAAGTCCTTCGTTTGTATAGCGAAGGGCTTTTTTGAAAGAAAGAAAAGTTATGGACAATACAGTTGATAATGTAATCGAAATGCGACATATTGTAAAACAATTTGGTAATTTTCGAGCTAATGATGATATTAATTTAACTTTGAAAAAGGGCGAAATTCTAGCTTTGCTGGGTGAAAATGGAGCTGGAAAATCAACTTTAATGAATATTTTATCAGGATTATTGCAACCTACTTCTGGTGATATTTATGTTAATGGAAAAAAAGTTATTATTAAGGATCCTAATACAGCTAAACGTTTGAAAATAGGAATGGTGCACCAACATTTTATGCTGGCTGAAAGTTTTTCTGTTTTAGAAAATATCATTTTAGGTAATGAAATCACCAAGGGCTGTTTTATTGATTTTAAGAAAGAAAAAGAAAAGATAATAGAATTATCAAAGCAGTATGGATTAGCAGTCAATTTAAGTGCTAAAATATCCCAAACTACCGTTTCACAGCAACAACGTATTGAGATTTTGAAAGTTTTGTACCGTGGTGCAGATATTTTGATTTTTGATGAACCAACAGCCGTATTAACTCCGCAAGAAATTACGGAATTTATTAAAGTTATTAAAGGATTGGTACATGAGGGCAAATCTATCATTTTTATTACTCATAAACTTAAGGAAATCAAAGAAGCTTGTGATAGAGTGACAGTCATTAGACGTGGTAAAAGTATTGGAACCATTGACACCTCTGCTACTACTGATCAAGAGTTAGCAGATATGATGGTGGGTAGAAAAGTTAATTTGAATGTTACTAAGCCTAGTTCAAATATCGGTGATACCATTTTAGATGTAGAGAATTTGGTGGTTAAAGATAGTCGTGGTGTACAAATAGTTAAAAAATTAAGTTTGCAAGTGCATCGTGGCGAGATTTTAGGGTTAGCTGGAATTGATGGTAATGGTCAAGATGAATTAGTAGAAGCTTTAACTGGATTGCGTCATGTTGAAAGTGGATGTATTCGCATTAAAGGTCATGATTCTACCAATCAACCAGTTAGAAAAATTACTCAATGTGGGGTTGCACACGTACCTGCTGATAGGCAAAAATATGGTTTGATATTATCTATGTCTTTAGCTGATAATTTAGCATTGCAAACATATTATGAAAAACCTTTATCAAAACATGGTTTTTTACAAAAAAACGAAATGATCAAGAAAGCAGAACGTCTTGTAAATGGATTTGATATTAGGGCTGCTAATTTAATGATACCAGCAGGTGATTTATCAGGTGGTAACCAACAAAAGGCAATTATTGCACGTGAGTTGGATCGAAATGCGGATTTAATTATCGTCTTTCAACCTACACGTGGCTTGGATGTAGGTGCGATTGAGTACATTCATGAGCAATTATTAAAACAAAGAGAAGCAGGGAAAGCTGTTTTATTAGTTTCATATGAGTTAGATGAAATCTTAAAGTTATCTGATCGTATTGCAGTAATTCATAATGGTCAAATATCAGGTACTGTATTACCTGCTGATACTAATGAAAGAGAATTAGGATTATTGATGACAGGGGCAGTGAGGTAGTAAACGCAATGATAGGCAAAAAGAAAGTTAACAAAGCATTAATATCCTTAATAGCTATTTTGATGGGCTTTATTGTAGGTGCTTTAATTATGCTGGTATGGAGTTATAACCCTATAACA
This sequence comes from Lactobacillus iners, assembly GCF_011058775.1. Taxonomy (NCBI): domain Bacteria; kingdom Bacillati; phylum Bacillota; class Bacilli; order Lactobacillales; family Lactobacillaceae; genus Lactobacillus; species Lactobacillus iners. The sequence continues at coordinate 29,266 of NZ_CP049230.1, forward strand.
GCTTATACATACATGTTTCAGGGGGCTTTAGGGACGCCACTAGAGTTAGGTGAAACTTTAAGAGAAATGACGCCATTAGTATTTACGGCTATTGGCTTTGCAGTGGCAGATAAAGCAGGCTTTTTTAATATTGGACTACCTGGTCAAGCACAGGCAGGATGGGTGACATCAGTTTGGATAGTCTTAGCTAACCAGCATTTACCCAAGATTATATTAATACCTCTAGCACTTATATCTGGTGCCATAGCAGGTGCAGTTGTTGCAGGAATAGCTGGTATATTGCGAGCATATTTTGGAACTAATGAAGTTATTACAACAATTATGCTTAATTATATTGTTTTATATGTTTGTCAATATCTGACGCAACAAATAATGCCAGAAAAATTACGAATCAATATTGATACAACAAAAACTATTTCAGATAATGGCAGTTTACGCTGGGAATGGCTCACTAATATGTTTGGTGGTTCACGTATCAGTTCAGGAATTTTCTTAGCCCTCATCGGTTTAGTAGCTTTTTATATAATTATGAATAAAACTACCATCGGTTTTGAGATTAAGGCTGTAGGTTTAAATCCTAATGCAAGTACTTATGCAGGTATTTCTGCTAAGAAAAATATTATAGTTTCTATGTTGTTATCTGGAGCTTACGCTGGATTGGGTGGTGTTATTCTGGGCTTGGGAACTTACCAGAATTATTTTACACAAACAGGAAATGTTGATATTGGTTTTGATGGTTTGTCTGTTGCTTTACTAGGTGGTAATACAGCTGTAGGTATATTTTTAGCTGCTCTATTATTTTCTATTTTAAAAATAGGTGGGCTAGGTATGCAAACTGGAGCTGGAATACCATATGAAATAGTATCTATTGTGATTGCGGCCATAATATTTTTTGTGGCAATACATTATATTATTGAATATCTTTTGAATTATAAAAAAGTTATGAAACATTCTTGTACTAGTGATAAGACACAAGGTTTGGAAGTTGGAGGATCGAAATAATGGATATTGTTTCAATGTTATCATTGATTGTATCTTCAACATTGGTGTTTTCTGCACCTTTAATGTATAGTGCCATAGGTGGAACGTTTAGTGAACACGGTGGCATAGTAAATATTGGACTTGAAGGAATAATGACTATGGGAGCTTTTTCCAGCATAGTATTTAATTTGAGTTTTTATAAACAATTTGGCATTTGGACACCATGGTTAGGTGCGTTGATTGGTGGAATTGTTGGATTAATATTTAGCTTGTTACATGCATGTGCTACTATTAATTTTCATGCCGACCATATCATATCAGGGACTGTCTTAAATTTAATGGCTCCTGCTTTTAGTGTATTTTTAGTTAAAGCAATTTATTCTAAGGGACAAACTGAAAATATTACTGAGAACTTTGGATATTTCACATTTCCTGTTTTAGGTCAAATTCCAATAATCGGTAAGATCTTCTTTAGAAATACTTCTGCTGCTGCATGGCTGGCAATCGTAATAGCGGTTATTTCCTGGGAAATCATGTTTAAAACACGATTTGGGCTTAGACTTAGAGCCTGTGGAGAAAATCCACAGGCTGCGGATACTATGGGAATAAATGTTTATTTGTTGAGATATGATGGTGTTCTCTTATCTGGTTTTTTAGCTGGATTTGGTGGAGCTGTATTTGCACAATCTATATCTGGTAATTTCTCAGTATCAACTATCGTGGGTCAAGGATTTATGGCCTTAGCAGCAATGATTTTTGGTAAATGGAATCCTTTAGGAGCAATGGGAGCTTCATTGTTTTTTGGTTTTGCTCAAAGTTTGAGCATTATAGGAAAGCAATTACCAATGATAGAACACTTGCCATCAGTTTATTTGCAATGTACACCATATTTGATGACAATCATTGTTTTGGTTCTTTTCTTTGGTAAATCAGTTGCCCCTAAAGCTGATGGAATTAATTATATTAAATCTAAATAAATAGTATTTAAAAAGGTTAGTCAGACGACTAGCCTTTTTTGGTTTTATTAACATTAGTAGCTAAATTGGCTATAAATTTAGCAAAAGCAGGTGAATCATTCATTGGTGGGACAACTGTTAAATTTTCACCACCATATTTTATAAATAAATTTTTGTTATCTATAGCATCTTCTGCAATAGTTTCAGAACAATCGGTAACAAAGGAAGGAGTTACGATTAATACTTTTTTCATACCGTCTTTAGCCGCTTGGATTAATGTTTTGTTTAAGTAAGGCTTTAACCAAGGCATTAATCCACATTTTGATTGAAATACCATGGCTATTTTTTCGGATGGTATATTTAGCATTTGGCACATAGCCTGTGTTTGTGCAGTACAGTCTTTTAGATAAATATCTCCTTTTTTAATAGCACTTTGAGGGATACCATGATATGAAATATAGAGATGATCATATTTATCAAGATTCCAATAATGTTGAATATCTTTAACCAGTATTTGTAGATATTCATTATTTGTACAAAAGTGTTTTATGATGGTTAAAGGAAGGTCTAAGTTGCTACATGTTTGTTTAGCTGTAGCAATTATTGTTTTCACGGTACAATTTGCATATTGTGGATATAGAGGCAATAAAACTAAATGGTCACATCCATTATTTTTCATTTCTTGAATTGTAGTATTAATACTTGGATCTCCATATGTCATAGCCATTTTTACTTGCCAATCTGGTAAAAGAGCCTGAACTTGTTGAGTAATTTTTTCTGTATAAAATCGTAAGGGGGAACCATTTTGCGACCAAATTTTTTGATAAGAAATAATACTCTTTTTGATATGTATGGGTAAGATTACATGTTTTAATAGGGGTTTCCACATCCATTGTGGCATAGTAACAACATTTGGATCTCCCATAAAATCTAAAATGAATTTTTCGATATCGTTTTTGGTTGGTGATGTTGGTGTACCAAGATTAACTAGTAATAACCCTTGCATGCTTATACTCCGTTCGTAAATGTATAATAATATTTTATATTTAAGAATCAAAATTATCAATGTAGATAATTCTTAATAAGAATATTAAATTTAGATATTCGATTTTATTACTAAAATTGTTGTACATAAAAAGAGTGTTTTTATTATTAAAAAACACTCTTTTTATGAAATATAACTATTTAGAATCTCCCATTAATGCGGATATTTTCTTAACGCCGAATAGTAATAAAATACCGAACACGATACTTACTATTCCGACAGCAATGAAATAGTTAACCTCAGTTTTAGGGGTGTAGAATCGAATTATTTGTGCATTTATTGCCTGTGCAACAGCATCACTTAAGTACCATAAACTCATCATTTGAGTTTTAAAAACTTTTGGTGATAATTGTGTAGTGACAGATAAACCGATCGGCGAGATTAACATTTCACCTATTTCTACAATAAACCAAGATAATACTAACCATAGTGGACTTACTCGGCCGCTAGTACCAAATAATGCTCCCGGGATAGCCATTACTAAATATGACAATCCAGCAAAACCTAAACCCACTGCAAATTTTGTTGGTGCCGTAGGTTGTTTTTTCCAGCTGTTCCATAATGCAACAAATATCGGTGTTAGGATCATTATAAATAGTGGGTTCAATAGTTGGAAGTTTGCTGCTTGGAAGTACCAATTACCTAAGTGTAGAACAGTTCTATTTTCAGCAAACAATGCTAAAACTACGGCTCCTGATTCTTCAATTCCCCAAAAAATGATTGCTGCTAAAAATAAAGGAATGTACGCAATAACTTTTCTGCGTTCAGAGTGCGATACCTTATTAGATTTAAATATTATTGTAAAATAAATGATCGGCAATACAACAGCGATAATAGTAATTAAATTAATTATATTATTTATATTAAGTGCGTGTAAAAGTGCCATAGCACCTAGTACTATTAGTAGTGATATGATCCCATATGAGAATTTGATTAAAACTTGCTTCTTTTCTTGTTTAGTCATAGGATCTTCAGGTTTAAATGATTTAGCAGGTAAATATTTATTGCTTGCAAAATAATATTGTATTAAACCTAATAACATACCTATAGCGGCTAATACAAATCCAGCATGGAAGTTGGTTACATTTCCAAATACATGAAAGCCAAAACCAGAACTAGCCCAAGGTACTACGATCGGGGCGATCATTGCACCAAAGTTAATACCAAAAACATATAAGCTGAAACCTGCATCTCTACGTTGATCATTCTTATCGTATAAATTACCAACTGTGGCAGAAGCACTTGGGTTTAAAAAACCAGAACCTAAGACGATAAATGCAATTGATAGATAAAGTGCTGCTACACCTAATGGAGTTGACAAGCAAATATGCCCCATCATAATCAAAATTCCACCTATAAAAGTAGTTTTATAGGTTCCCCATATACGATCTGATATCCAACCACCTAATAAAGTAGAAATAAATACCAAAGATCCATAGATTGACATAATGGCGGCAGCATTATATTGGCTCATACCTAAGCCACCTTTATTTACTGCATAGTATATATAGTAAATAAGGATTGCACGCATACCATAATAACTAAATCTTTCCCACATTACAGTGTAGAATATGGTAGATAATCCTTTTGGTTGTCCAAAAAATGCAGTATCGCTGTTTTTTTGACTCATTTTTATCCTCCTAATTAATAAAACACATACTCGAAATTATATTATTTTTTTAAAAAAATATCAAATTTAAAAAATATTTATATTATAAAAATTGTTTTTTTATTGAATATAGTTGACAAATTTAGCAAAAGGTATACAATGGACTATACCAATTTAGAAAGAAGGGGATTGAAATTATGATAGTTACAATTGTTAAAGATAAATATGAAGGTGGCAAAAAAGCCTTTGAACTGATAAAAAAAGGTGTAGCGGATGGTGCTAAAGTTTTAGGTTTAGCTACTGGCTCAACTCCGATAACACTATATGATCAGATGGTAGAGAGCGATGTGGATTTTACTAATATAACTAGTATAAATTTAGACGAATATTATGGGTTAGATCCCCAAAATAGTCAAAGTTATCATTATTTTATGAAGAAACATCTTTTTGAAAAGAAACCATTTTACAAAACTTATATACCTAATGGTAAAGCTAAAGATATCAATCAAGAAATTGCTGATTATGATAAAATAATTTCTGACAACCCAATTGATATTCAAATTTTAGGAATTGGTGGCAATGGTCATATTGCTTTTAATGAACCGGGCACTCCTTTTGATAGCACGACACATGAAGTTACATTAGCTTCTAGCACTATTAAAGCTAATTCCAGATTTTTTGATAATCAAGATGATGTACCTAAAAGAGCAATTTGCATGGGCATAAAATCGATTATGTCTGCCAAACAAATCATTTTAATGGCTTATGGAGCTGCCAAACAGGATGCAGTTAAGGCAATGGTTGAAGGACCTGTGACAGAAACTGTTCCTGCTTCAGTGTTACAAAAACATCCGAATGTGGTTGTTATTGTTGACCGTGATGCAGCAGCTAAATTATCATAGTTTAAAAAAATAACTTATGTATTATGCATAAGTTATTTTTAAATTGAAAATATACTTGTTAGGTACAATATGTTGTTATAAACTTTTATAGGTAAACCAATATATTGTAGAAGGAAAGTGATGACAGTTATTGTATTAAGTGGGCCTATTGGGGCCGGTAAATCCAGCTTAACCAAGATTTTAGCAGATGAACTACATGGCCAGGCATTTTATGAAAATGTTGATGGCAATCCGATTTTACCGTTATTTTATAAAGATATGTCTAAATATACATTTTTGTTAAACGTATATTTAATGAATCATAGATTAGAGCAAATTAATTGTGCAAACAAAATGAAAAATAGTGTCATTGATCATTCAATTTATGAAGATTCGGTTTTCTTTAAAATGAATGTTGATAATGGTATTGCGGATAGTACGGAGTTTAAGATATATCGTGATTTAGTCAATAATATGATGGAGGATGTTCCAGGTAGTGTGCATAAAAAACCAGATCTTTTGATTTATATTCATGCTTCGCTTGATACTATGCTTAAGCATATTAAACAACGAGGAAGGATATTTGAGCAACTATCGACAGATCCAAAATTAGAAGATTACTATGCGTGTTTAAATAGTCACTATGATCCATGGTTTGAACAATATGACGCGTCAGACAAGTTAATGATAGATGGCGATAAATATGATTTTGTTAATGATGTATCTGCTCGGAAAATTGTAGTTAACCAAGTGATGGAAAAATTACGTAATTTGGGTAAATTATAAAGAAGGAAAGTGATGGCAGTTATTGTATTGAGTGGGCCTATTGGAGCCGGTAAATCCAGTTTAACAAGTATATTATCTAAATATTTAGCGACAGATCCTTTTTATGAAAGTGTTGATGATAATCCTGTATTACCATTATTTTATGAAAATCCTAAAAAATATGCATTTTTATTGCAAGTATATTTTTTAAATACACGCTTTAAGAGTATAAAAAAGGCACTGTCAGCAGATAATAATGTATTAGATCGTTCTATTTATGAGGATGCGTTATTTTTTCAAATGAATGCCGATATAGGTCGAGCTACTAAAGAAGAAGTAACGACGTACTATGAATTGCTTGATGGTATGATGGCAGAACTTAAAGCTATGCCTAAAAGGCAACCAGACTTATTAATTCATATTCATGTTTCATATGAAACGATGATTAAGAGAATCCAAAAGCGTGGTCGTAAATATGAACAATTGAGTTATGATCCTACTTTGGAAGACTATTATAAACGATTATTGACTTATTATAAGCCATGGTATGATCAATATAATTATTCTCCTAAAATGGTTATAGATGGTGATAAATATGATTTTATGAATAGTGCCGATGATTGTGATAAAGTCTTAAAAATGATAGTCGCAAAATTAAAAGAAGTGGGCAAGTTACCTCAAGATTGGACTAAGTTATGAGTAGAGTAATGGAGAATTATCATGAACATTATCAAAAAATATTTTAGCTTAGATGAAGCACATACAAGTATAAAAATCGAATTTTTAGCTGGATTAACAACATTTATTTCTATGTCATATATACTATTTGTTAATCCAAGTGTCTTAGGAGCTAGTGGGATGGATAAAGGAGCTGTTTTTACGGCTACTGCCTTAGCATCAGCTTTAGGAACAGCAATTATGGGAATTGTAGCTAATTATCCGATTGGAGAAGCTCCAGCTTTAGGTATCAACGCTTTTTTCGCTTACACTGTATGTATAGGTATGCATGTTAAGTGGCAGACAGCTTTAGCTAGTGTTTTTGTGGCCTCTGTTTTATTTATATTGATTACTTTACTTAAACTAAGAGAAAAAATTATTAATTCAATTCCAGCTGATTTGAAATTTGCTATATCATCAGGTATAGGCTTGTTTATAGCTTTTTTAGGATTACAAAATAGTGGCATGATTGTTGGTAATAAAGCCACTTTAGTATCTATTGGTTCTTTGGAGAATCCTTTAGTATGGATAACTATATTTGGTCTTTTATTGACTGTAGTTTTGATGATTTTAAATATACCAGGTTCTATATTTATTGGCATGGTTTTTGCAGCTATATTTGGCATAGTAATAGGTCAAATTGCTATACCAACCAAATTTATATCTTTTGCTCCTAGTTTACAACCGATATTTGGTCAAGCGATTTATCATATTGGTGATATTAATACTGTGCAGATGGTGGTTGTTGTTTTAACATTTCTTTTAGTTACTTTCTTTGATACGGCAGGTACATTGATTGGATTAGCTCAGCAGGCTGGATTTATTAAAAATAATAAGATGCCACGAGTGGGAAAAGCATTAGCGGCAGATTCTACGGCAATGATGGCTGGTTCAGTTTTAGGTACATCTCCTGTGGGGGCATTTGTTGAATCTAGTTCAGGTATTGCAGTGGGTGGACGAACAGGATTAACTGCAGTATTTATTTCGATTTTCTTCTTAATTTCAATGCTTTTTAGTCCTCTTTTATCAATTTTTACTGCTCAAGTTACGGCTCCTGCATTAATTATTGTAGGTGTATTGATGGCACAAAATACTGCACATATTCATTGGGATCGACTAGAAATTGCAGTACCAGCATTTTTAATTTTATTAGGTATGCCTTTAACATATAGTATTTCTGATGGCATTTCTCTTGGCATGATTACATACCCTATTTGTATGATTGCTGCTAAAAAATATAAAGAAATTACGCCAATGATGTGGGTTTTGTTCTTTATTTTTATTATTTTCCTCTGGATTTTAAATATTAAATAAAATGGAAGGTAATGTTTATGAAAAAAATTATTTCTCACCTAATACATGCGTTATATATTTTCTTTGCTTTCTTTATATATACACTATTACAGTTATTATATTTTTTCAGAATTCCCAAAACTTGGAAACCTTTCTATAATATCTTGGCAGTAGCTATTTCTTTGGTAGGTATTTTACTGCTAGCATATTTATATTATAAAGGTCTAAAACACCAGAAATTATCGTTTAATAATAAGCCACATTGGGATATTAAGCGAATATTATTTTCATTAGGTATGTTTATCTTACTTATTGTTTGTCAGGTTGTGATGATAAAATTCTTTTATGCAAATCATATTTCAGCTAATCAAAAAGAATTAATTCATATGCAACAAAGAGTAGGCTCTCTATTTAAAGTTTTAGTTATATTAGTTGCTCCATTTTGTGAGGAAATAATTTTTAGAGGTTTATTTTTCAATTACTTTTTTACTCAAGATAATATATATAGCAAAACATTTGGCATTATTATCAATGGCTTTTTATTTGCATGGTTGCATGATCCAACTTTTTCGATTTTTATATACTTATACTGGGTAATGGGGATGATTTTGGCATTTACATATTTGCAGACAAAGGATTTGAGATATTCGATTTTAGTTCATATGTTAAATAATATGTTAGGCTGAATAAAAAGGACTTGTATACAAATACAAGTCCTTTTTGCTTTTAATGATTAACTTAATTGTGGCGTTTTTTTAATATAATAATTTAGTATGAATGGAGATATAACAGTGGTTACGATAATTACTAAAATTAAACTGGAGTAAATATCACGTGGAAATAGATGATGTGCAATTCCAATTTGTGCAACAATTAATGCTACTTCACCTCGTGAAATCATACCTGCTCCAACAATATTACCTTCTAAAGGCGTGAATCCAAAATATTCACTAGAATATTTACCAGCCCAGAATTTAGATAACAAAGCTAAAATAGTCATTAAAATAATAAAAATTGCATCTTGAATCATGCTAGAAAAAGTCATTACTAGTCCAATTTCTGCAAAGAATACAGGTATAAAAATAGAATAACCAATAGCAGAAACTGATTCTGCAACTTCTTCGTATTGAGGTGTTTGTCTAATTGCTAATCCTCCAAAAAAGGCACCTACTACTGCACTCAAGCCTACAAAATCAGCTACCCAAGCCATAGTTAATGACAATATTAACGAGGCAATTACCACTGAATAAGAAACTGAAATTTTTTCTGCAATTCGCATAAAATATGGTGCAATAAATTTATATATTAGCCAAACAACTATGAAATAACCTATTTCAATTACAATGTTGATAAAAAAGTTATTAGTTAAACCACTACGTCCACCTTCATGACTGAAAGTAGTAAATAAGCTTAAAACAACAACTGCTAAAATATCATCTACCACAGCTGCTCCAAGAATAGCTGTTCCCGCTCTGCTATTTAATTGCTTAGCATCTTTTAACACTTCAACAGATATTGAAACGCTAGTAGCAGCAAACACTATTCCGATAAATAAAGCTTCTAGAGGTTTCATTTTAAAGAACAAGCATGAGGTGCTAATAAAGAGAACAGGTAAAATTACACCTATACTTGCAACAGTGAAACTAAGCTTAAAATACTTTTTCAATAAATCTATATCACTTTCCAATCCCGCTAAGAACATTAGCAAAATTACACCAAATTCAGAAAACAAGGTTATGGTTTGATTGGGATGTACTAATGACAACATAGCTGGTCCTAAAATAATTCCAGATAATAATTGACCAATTACGGCAGGCATTTCCAAACGTGTAAACAACTGCCCTAAAATGGTTGTAATTAATAAAATTAAAATTAATTCACCTAAAAAGTGCATGAATAATATTTCCTTTCCAGTTAAAAATGTACCAAGGTTGTAAGTAAAAAAGCTTCAAGAAAGCTTATTGACCCAAATAAGCATATCTTGAAAGCTTTAAATGCTCCAACCACTGATAACATATAAAATGTATAAGATAGATATATTTTATAAAATTAATTAAATTTGTACAATATTTATTCACATTAATTATTATTTTTATTCTGATTTTTAATAGGAATTACATTATAATAATCTTCAAAATTATGTACTACAAAATTGAAAGCCTTAATCCATTCACGTCTTGTTAGTATTCCTTGGAATATACCTGTGTCATTTACAACTGGTAAAAAAGAATTATCAATTAATAAGTGCAATTGCGTTTCTAATGTTGTTTGCGTAAAATTTATTTTACTAAAAGTAGTTTGCATAACATCTTTCACTTTAAGTATTGTTAAAGGATTAGTCGAGATATGATCAGTTAAGAGCATTTTATTTGTAATCATAGCTAGACTTAATAATCCAACTACACATTTTTCTTTATTTAAAACGGGTATTTTGGCATATCTAACTTTAGTTAAAATTAAAAAAGCATGGTATAAAGGTGCATCATCTTGTACAAATGCAATTTTTGATGCTGGTATGAAAAACGTACCGGATTTTTTATCTAATAAGTTTTTTATAGCAGGTGAAAACATGCAATCAATCCTTTCCTCAGAAACATTATATATATATTATAGTATATAAGATAATTCTGATTATTCATTGTAAAATCCCATTAAGCGAAGTAGTATAAATATTTTACACAGTTATATGCCTATAGTACAATGAAGATTTGAGGGGGATGATGATGAAAATTTTTAAAAAGGTACTTAGAAGTTGCTTTATTATCCTATCTTTATCACTTATGGTTATTATTTCTTTTATTGCATATCATTCTTATTTAGAACATAAAAGCGTAAAAATCAATGTATATAGTAGACCTGCCTTAATCAAAGCTGCTGATGGTAATAGTATCAGTCCAAGTTATAATAGTTCATATGCATATAAAAAGAGATTGTCGGAACGATACCCTAATATATATCAGGCTGCGTTTGATGCTCCTTCACAAAGCCATATCGGTTCAAATGTAATTATTCCAGGATTAGTAGTGACTAGAGTATATGATTATACAAAAAAGAAGATCACAGAAGCTGATGAAATGACACCACAAGGGATTACAATAGCAGATAAGTATATTTTGGTATCAGCTTATGATGCAAAAAATAGACATGCTTCAGTAATATATGTTATTAATAGTCATACGCAAAAATATGTTAAGACTATCCAAGTGCCTGGTAGACCACATTTAGGGGGCATTACATATGATCCTGTAGCTCATAATATTTGGATCACTGGTCGCCAAAATGGTCAGGCTGCTTTGATGTCCTTTTCATTAAAAAAACTAAAAAGATATGATTATAAGAAAAAACATAAGTCCGTCCAATATGACCATATTGTAACTTTACCAACTGTAGAACGGGCTTCCTGCGTTACATATTATGATAATCAATTATTTATATGTCTTTTTAATAAATATTGTAAGGGGCAAATAGTATCATATCCTATTTCTAGAACTAAACCTTATAAAGGAACAATTATTAGTGATCAAATTAAGGCAGTCACAGGGGAAGTCTCTTGGGCTTTAGGATCTGGGAGTGCAGGTCTTGATCCGCAAATCCAAGGCTTAGCATTTTATCAAAATAGAATTATTTTAAGTCAATCCTATGGCAGTCAAGATTCCAAGTTATATTTTTATTCTACATCTGCTTTAAATAATTTAGATAATAGTAAAGCTGATAAAGTAGTCAATTTGCCACCATATCTAGAACAAATACATGCGGTAGATGGTCAATTATTAATGTTATTTGAATCTGGCTCCAAAGCTTATGCTCGAGATAATATGATGGTAATGGATAGAATTTTATCGGTTAATATTAATGCGTTGTTAGGAAGTTAGAAAGGTAACAATTATTATGATCTTGCCCGGAGTCCGCAGATGGATAAGAATTTCAGGATGGTTAGGAATATTTGTAGCATATATAATCTTGCAAATGTATAATTATACACACCAACCAATGTTTATTGTTTCCCTAGTTATTGTTATTCTATATTCGGCTTATATGTTAGCTACTTCAGCAGAGCCTAGCTGGTATATTACTAGTATAATGTTACGTAGAATAATAATATGTATTTGTTTGGTATCGATAATTCAAGGAGTTTTTTTGTGTATAGCTTATTATAAATTAAAAAAATCTAGAACAATCAAATAAATAAATATCCGTTTTTGAAATATTGTTGTAAAATTTAATCATGGTATGTTTAGGGGGGAATTATGATTAAAATAAATGATAAAAATAAGACATGTTTAAAGAATATAAGTATATTTGTCTTGAAAACATTATTTTATTTTGCAATATTGCTAGTTTTAGTATATCTATATTCATATAGTGGTATTGGAGCAGCAAAATTTATATATAAGGATTTCTAATTTGAAAGGTATTAATAAATGATCAAAGATATAATTCAAAAAATAGATGGGATTGCATTAGAAGATCCACATCGATTAGCATATGATTACCTAGGAAATACAAAAACATATGGTGAATTGAAATTGCGTTCAGATCAGTACGCTACTAAAATTAATTCTTTAGGATTAGCATCTAAAGAGCCTATTATGATCTGGGGAGGTCAAACGTTTGATGTTATTGCAGCTTTTTTGGGTTGCTTAAAATCAGGACATGCTTATATTCCAATTGCATCATATTCTAACAGTGATCGTTTATTTATGATACAAGATGTTTCTAAGGCTACTACTGTTATAGCGGTGGATCCACTACCTGTTGCCGTGGAAGGCGTAAATGTTATTGTGCCATCAGATATAGACAAAATTGACAGTGTTAAGATAAATGAAGCTGATTTTGTAGCTGGTGATGATAACTTTTACATTCTATTTACTTCAGGCACTACAGGAAAGCCTAAGGGTGTTCAAATTAGTTATAACAATGTTGTTAGTTTCTTAAATTGGGAATTTGCCGATTTCAAATTGCCAGACAGACCTAAATTCTTGGCACAGGTTACTTATTCTTTTGATGTATCTGTAATGAGCATATATCCAGCTCTATTATCTGGCGGTAGCATTGTTGTTATGCCGCATGAAATAACATCTAATTTGGGTCAATTATTTAAGATTTTACCTAATTTGAAATTTAATGTCTGGGTATCTACACCTTCATTTGTGGAAATGTGCTTTTTAGATCCAACATTCAATCAGGAACATCATCCTGACATAACACACTTTTTATTATGCGGTGAAGAATTTGGTCATAGGACTGCACAAATGTTGCATAACAAATTTAGTAATAGTCACATCTTTAATACATATGGTCCTACTGAAACCACAGTGGCAATTACTCAAGTTGAAATAACGGATGAAATTCTGAAAAAGTATAACCGTTTACCTATTGGTAAAGTAAAGGAAGATACTGTAATAACTATTGATACTACTAAAGGACAAAAAGAATCACAGGGTGAGATTGTTGTCACTGGTCCTACTGTTTCTAAAGGTTATATGAATGATCCTGAAAGAACTAAGAAGGTCTTTTTCCATCAAGATGGACAAAAGTACCCTAGTTATCGCGTTGGTGACTTAGGATTTTTTGAGGATGGTATGTTATTTTACCGTGGTCGTATCGATTTTCAAATTAAATTTAATGGCTTTCGTATTGAACTAGAAGAAATTAATTTCTATTTATCGAAAAATCCATTAGTACGTTATGGTGTTGTTGCTCCTAAATATAATAAAGATAATAAAGTACAACAATTAGTAGCGGTGGTGGAATTGGCCGAAGGAGTTAAGGAAAAGTACTCTGAAAAAGAAATAACACAGCAAATTCGTGAGAGTTTGGAAAAAGAAGTTATGCCGTATATGATACCACAAAGATTTGTTTATAAGGATAAGTTGCCAATATCGCAAAATGGCAAAGTAAATATTAAACAAGTCATTAAGGAGGTTAATAACGCGTGATCAATCTGCAGCCGTATACTAACCCTCGTTACTTTATCATTTTATTTATAGCTTTGTTGCCTTTGATTATTGGTCTTTATAATGGCAAAAGATATAAAAATTATGAAGCGTTTATTTCATTTCTTTTTTTATTCTTAATGTTTTCAGGTTCTGAATGGATACAAGGGGTGCAAATTATAGGATATGTTATTTTTCAATTTCTGATAACGTTCCTATATCAAAAGTATTTAAAAAAAGGGAAGAACAGTACTAAGGTTTTTGTTTGTGCGGTTATTGCATCTATTTTGCCCTTAGCTTTAGTTAAAATTGCACCATTAGTTCCAACCGACGTTTCAAGCCTCATAGGATTTGTTGGAATATCATATTTAACTTTTAAAACTGTTCAAGTTATTATGGAATTGCGTGATAAGACGATAAAATCTGTTGATCCAGTTACTTATGCACGTTTTTTGTTATTTTTCCCTACGATTTCGTCAGGTCCTATTGATAGGTATAGACGGTTTCAGAAAGACTATGACACAGCTCCAACTAGAGATCAGTACTTAGATTATTTAGAAAAAGGTACTTTTTATATTTTTCAAGGCTTTTTATATAAATTTATTATTGGTTATGTCTTTGGTACGTTATGGTTACCGCAATTAGCTAAAACCGCATTATTTATTGGTAAAGCTAATGGAGGACTTAGGTTGTCATGGGCATTAGTGGGATATATGTATTGTTATAGTATGTACTTATTTTTTGACTTTGCAGGTTATTCTTTGTTTGCTGTAGGTACATCCTATTTTATGGGTATCAATACTCCTGTTAATTTCAATAAGCCATTTATTTCGAAAAATATAAAAGATTTTTGGAATCGTTGGCATATGACTTTGTCTTTTTGGTTCCGTGATTTTATTTTTATGAGATTTACTTTTTTTGCAATGAAAAAGCGATTGATTAGGAATAGAATTAGGTTGTCTCAAATAGCTTATTTATTGAATTTCTTAATAATGGGTTTTTGGCATGGTATAACATGGTATTATATTGTATATGGTATTTTTCATGCTGTAGCTATTATTATTAATGACATTTGGTTGCGATTTAAGAAAAAGCATAGCGATCATATACCACATAATAAGTTTACAGAATCGTTTTCCATATTTTTGACTATTAACATTGTATGTTTTGGTTTCTTGATTTTCTCTGGATTTTTAGATACTCTATGGTTCAAATAAATTTAAGTCAAGTTTGTATATTGATATTGAAAGGAATATATAATAATGGATATTAAGCAAATTGTTTTGGACATTTTAAATGAATTAACAGGAGAAGATTTGTCTTCTCGTATGGATGATAACTTATTTGATACAGGGTTACTAGATTCAATGGCTACAGTTCAATTACTTCTAGAGTTGCAAGAACAGTGTGACGTTACTGCACCTGTATCTGAATTTAACAGAGATGAATGGAACACTGTTAATAAAATAATTGCAAAAGTAGAAAGTTTAAAAAATGAATAGTAAAAGCAGATTACTGCATATTTTTGGTCCGCTTATTTGTGCCTTTGTTTTATTAGAATTAGTTTTATTGTATCCGTGGACAACTGATATAAAATCAGAACAGCTTTTGTATAAAGCGTCAGTATCTTGTTCTAAAAATATATTCAAGGGACAGGAAATTAAACAAGCAGCATTTAGCAAAGAGTATGTGCCATTTTATGGATCAAGTGAATTGTTACGTATGGATTGTTGCCATCCTAGTGTCTTAGCGTATAAATATAAACGTGATTATAAGCCCTTTTTATTGGGGGGACCAGGTAGCCAATCATTAACGCAATTTTTTAATATGCAAGAGACTGTGCAACAATTGCAGAATAAGAAGGCCGTGTATATTATTTCGCCTCAATGGTTTACGAAACAAGGACAGAATCCTAATGCTTTTGGTTTATACTTTTCACAGTTACAATTAGTTAATTGGCTTTTATCTGCTAAAGATAGTATAGCGACTAGATATGTTGCAAGGCGTTTGTTGTCAATGCCCAAAGTGGCTATTAATTCTAATGTTATAACTAATTATGCATTAATGATGATTGCTTCTGGCAAGAAATTAACACCTGAGCAACTTTTGTGGTTTAGAATACGTCGACGGATGCTTTTGAATGAAGATAATTTTTTCACTTCTATGTTCTGTGATGATAATGTGGACCATATCAAAAAAGTATCGGAAAAGTTACCTGATAAGTACGATCTAAATAAGTTGCATGAAGTTGCTACTCTTGAAGGAAAATTAAATACTAATAATAATTCTTTTGGAATTGCTAATCAATTTTATACTAAGAGACTTAACAATGCTAATTTACAACGCTTAAAAGGAGCTCAAAAGACGTTTAATTATACTAAATCGCCAGAATACTCTGATTTGCAATTGGTTTTGAGTGAATTTGCTAAAGAACATGTTAATGTTTTGTTTGTTATCCCTCCTGTTAATAAAAAATGGAGTGATTATACAGGACTTTCTTCCAAAATGTATCAAAAAACCGTTGCTAAGATTAAGCAACAGTTAATTAGTCAAGGCTTTTATAATATTGCGGATCTTTCTAGAGATGGTGGTAAGCCATACTTTATGGAAGATACGATTCATTTGGGTTGGAATGGTTGGCTTGAAGTTGACAAGTATGTAAGACCATTGATGAAACAATGTAATATACCAATATCATACAATCTAAAAAATTATTATTTTAGTAAAACATGGGCTAATAAAGTTAATATTAAACATACAACTAAGCAGTTAACACCTAAGAAACAAGCTCAGTTACATATTAAACAAGCCCTTGATAATGCTAAAGTGCGTGGAAATGTGCTAGTTATTAAAAATAACAAACCATTTTTAAATTATCAAAACTCTTATGCAGATTATGATATGAAAAAGGAAACATTACCTAATTCGAGTTATTTAATTAATTCTACGCAAAAAGTTATGACAGCTGTTATGCTCATGAAACAAGTAGAGAAGGGACGCTTAAGTTTATCGGATAAGTTGTCTAAGTTTTATCCGCAAGTACCATCTGCTGATAAGATTTCTATATCTCAATTATTAAGCATGACATCAGGTTTAGCTACACGTCCTCGTGCGATATTAGGGACGTCGACCTTTAAATCAAATCAAGCTGGTATAAGATATGATATCAAGAAGAATATAATTTTCTCACCGAAGTTGTATAACAAGCGATATTATGATTCCTTTAATTATGTATTGATATCAGGTATTCTAGAAAAGATTACTCATAAAACGTATGAACAATTATTCACTGCTACATACATTAAGCCGTTAGCATTAAAACATACAGCTTTTGCTTGGTCTAAACCTGCAAAAATGTTAGAAATAGGAGCGGTTAATAGTTATCAATCATTGGATAACGTATCTAATCCATTAGTAAAAGTTAATATTGATATTAACCAGTTGCATGGATTAGTAGGTGCAGGCAATATATATATGTCTAATGCTGATTTGTACAAGACTATTAGATATATTCTGCAAGGTAAGATTATCTCTAATCAATCAATAAAAGAATTATTTAATAAGGTCAATAATAAAAATGATGGCTCTAACTATATGGGTGGATTTTACAATTTTGTATCATTTAAATCATGTAATGGTTATGGCTACGGCTTTAGTAATTTTGTACGTATATCTAAAGACGGCTCCAATGCTATTATTGTACAAACTAATATGCCTATTAAAAGATTCTTTGCATTGCGTGCTACTATGAATAAGCTGATATTAGGTTTATCTAATTAAAAAAATGCTTTGAAAAAAGCTAATCTATTTTGAGATAGATTAGCTTTTTTGTTATTCTACAGACTGTAACGCTTGTAACATGTCTTGTTTCTTTATTTTAAAATGGATGATGAATGCTAAGATTGTTGTAACAACTAGGGGAATAATTGCAGATATTAATAAATTATCAAGATATATATTAGGATCAAACATTGCAAAACTAGGAGGTAGTTGTACAATGATGAATTTGTGTAGTAAAAATCCTAAAAACCAGCCTCCAAAAATTCCAAATATAGCTAGAATAATAGTCTCGCGATAAATATACATTGTAGCTTCTATAGAAAAATATCCCAGAACCTTAAGGGTTGCTATTTCACGTATTCGCTCGAGCATATTGATATTTGTTAAATTGTAGATAACTATTAAAGCCAACATAATAGCCATTATAATTAAAATTATTATTACTTCAGTCAAGTTGCCAGTAAAGTTTTTTAATGTTTTAAATGATGTTTGATTAGATAGAATCGTTTGCAAATTATTTGTTTTTAGCAGTTTTTCATTAAATTTGTTTAAATCTTTATGCGATTTCAGAGAAATCATGTCTGCATTAGATGTATAGCTTGTTTGAAAAACTTTTTGATAAGTTTTTCGATTCATGAATAGATAGTGACCTAAATACATTTCACATATGTGGCTAATAGTCACCTTTTTTGTATGGTTATAATTATCTTTAAAAGTAAGTTTATCTCCTACTTTGACATGCATTATTTTAGCTAATTTTTCATTAATGATAGCACCAGATGAATTTAGTAAATAACGTTCTTTGTTTCGTCTATTGCGTAAGTCAAAATATTTTTTTAAAACGTTCTTATCTGCAAAAGTAATTACTTGAATATTAGAATCAATAAATTTATGTGGTTGTTTAGTATGACATACTTTATAGTTTATGTATGTGTGTCGTTTAACATAGTTATCATTAATGATTGATTGGTAATGACTATTATTTTGTGGTATTTGATGGTTATGTAATGCAATCAAATCATATTTGATAATATCGCCATATTGCGTATCAGCAATTTCTTTTAACGAATCCCGAATTCCTAACCCCATGACTAATAAAGCACAACAACCTGCTATACCCAAAATTGTCATGAACATTCTACTTTTAAATCGGAAAACATTTCTAGCAGTTATTTTTAAGGAAAAGGATAATCTATTCCATAAAGGAGGAATTTTTTCCAGTAAAATAGAAGACCCTAATTTTGGCTGCTTAGGTAGTAATAATGCTTTAGGCTCCTCCCTGAGTGCACCCCAAAGAGCCCACATAGAAGCGACAATAGTTGATAATACACAGATAATAATAGCTTCAATTAGTAAAGGTACGGATATTAAATTAATCAGCTGGTCATTAAGGATGGAATTTGCTAAATAAGCTTTCCTAATTATATTAGGTAAGTAGTTAAAGCCTGTATAAGCACCTATAAAAATTCCTAAGCTGCTAGCTAATGTGCTGAAAATAACGAATTGTAATGCAATATCTAAATTAGAATATCCCAGACCTTTTAATGTACCTATATTGATTCGGTCACTATCAATAAAACGCGTCATTGTTGAAAAAGTTACTAATCCGGCAACTGCAAAAAGAAATACAGGAAAGACATTTGATAAAATATCAATTTTTTTTGAGTTAGAGATATACTGCGTGTAGCTTTCCAGGTTATCTCTGCTTTGTACCGTATAATATGGTAATCCTAAAGTATTTTTAAACAAATTAGCTTGCATATCTTTATGGCTAAGGTTTGCATTCAATAGTTTATATAATTTTTGCTGGTCAGAATAAACAAACTGATTGTATTTTTTGTTGTAAGGGTCAATATGTTTGACTTTTTTTAATTTTAAGCGAGCGACATGGTAGACAGGACTTTGAAAATTACCTTTGGTAATAGTTGCAAATCCATCTAGTCTTCCATTACCAATATTAGTTTGTCCAACAAAAGAGCGGTCTAAATATTCAGGCGATTTGATAAAACCAACTATTTTGAAAGAATGTGATTTAATCGTTGCTGAATGTTTAAAGGTGATAGTTTGACCTATATGAAATTTGTTCTGTAATAAGAAAGATAAGGCAATTTCATTAGCTTTGCTAGGCATTTTTCCAGTAACTACTTTAGGGATGCTAATGTTTTTGGGCTTTGAAAAAATTCTAATTGCCAAGTTATTTTTCTTAGTTATTACATCTTGTTGATATCCACATTCTAATTTAGCTGTATCTTTAAAATTGTGTAAAAGTTTTTTATCTATATTATCGATACCATAATTAGAAGTAATGATTAGGTCTGCTAAATTTTGTTTGACAAAAAATTGGCGACCAATTGCACGCATGTCGGGTCCAGTGCTTTTTAAACCTAATAATGCAAAAGTTCCTAATCCTAAAAGAAGTGTGATTGCTATAAACCTGGTGATGGAATTAGTAATTGAGTGAATACTATAACGCCATAAAACTTTTTTATTCATAAAAATCGCCTACCATTCTATGTCATCAATAGATGTGGGATCAGAATTAATATCTATTTTTTTAACTTGTCCATCTTGTATATGAATAATTTTGTCGGCTATAGGAGCAATGGCACTGTTATGTGTCACGATAATAGTTGTAACACCAGAGTTATGACACATTGTTTGCAAAAGATTGAGTATTTTTTTACCAGTTTTATAATCTAATGCTCCTGTTGGTTCGTCGCATAAAAGTAATTTTGGATTTTTGGCTATAGCTCGTGCGATAGCTACTCTTTGTTGTTCGCCACCAGATAGTTGAGAGGGAAAATTGTTCATGCGATTTTCTAGTCCAACTAATTTTAATGCTTTATCTGCTGGCATAGCATTGGCGACTAATTCTGCTGCTAATTCTACATTTTCTTTGGCAGTTAAATTTGGTATCAAGTTATAGAATTGAAAAACAAATCCTACATCATATCGGCGGTATTGTGTTAGTTTTTTATGTGAGTAATGAGATATATTTTTGCCATCTATTATGATGTCTCCTGAACTGCAATTCTCCATACCACCTAAAATATTTAATAGAGTTGATTTTCCAGCACCAGAAGATCCTAAAATGATGACTAGTTCACCTCTATTTATTACAAAATTAATATTATTATTAGCATAGATTTTCTCCATACCATTTTTAAATATTTTAGTGCAATTTTTTATGTCAATGTATGTCATGGTTTCCCCCTCCTGGCAAAATCCTACTATACCTATACTTAAATTGTAACTTTAAGTTAATATTTATGACAATAAAATTTAGCAAAATGTCTTTTTTATTTATATTAAATCAAGTATAATAGTCGTTAGTTTTATATTATTTATTAATTAATTATTAAAAAACTATAAACTATATTACTAGGAGTTATTTTTTTATGAGTAATTTTTTTAAGAAAGTATCTATTGATACATATCTTAAATCAGATGCACGTTTAGTTAGAAGCCTGAATGCACGAGACTTGATAGCTTTAGGTATAGGTGCAGTTATCGGAACTGGAATATTTATATTACCTGGTCATGAAGCAGCGGATCATTCAGGTCCAGCTGTTGCAGTAGCTTTTTTATTAGCAGCTGTGGTATCTGGCATTGTTGGTATGGCTTATGCTGAATTTTCTTCTGCAATGCCTGTAGCTGGTTCAGCTTATTCTTTCGGATCCATCATATATGGCGAAATAGTTGGTTGGATATTAGGCTGGTCGCTATTATTAGAGTATTTCTTAGCGGTTTCGGCTGAAGCTACTGGTTTTGCTTCGTATTTTAATGATAATATTTTAAACTCTTTTGGGTTTAATTTACCTAAATCCTTGCAAGCTGGGCCTTTGCAAGGTGGAATTATTAATCTTAGTGCGGTTTTAATTACGCTGATTGTTGCATTTATAATATATCAAGGAGCAAATCTATCTAAGCGTGTAGAAAATATAGCCGTAATTATTAAAGTCTCTATCATCATTTTGTTCATAATTATCGGCATTTTTTATATTAAAGCAGATAATTATATACCTTTTTATCCTAAAAAGTTTCAAACTGCTCCTTTTGGTATTGGAGGTATATCTACTGCTGCTGCAACAGCTTTCTTTGCTTTTATTGGTTTTGATGCCTTAGCATCCAATTCGGCTGAAACTATTAAACCAGAAAAAAACGTAGTTCGTGGTATTTTAGGTACTGTATTGATATCAGTAGTACTTTATGTAGCATTTTCTCTAGTATTGACGGGAATGGTTAATTATAAAAAATTAGGTGTGGATGATCCTGCAGCATATGCATTAAAAAGTGTGGGTTTGCATTCGTTTAATAAAATAATTACATTAGGTGCTCTAATCGGTATTTTTACCGCTATGTTAACTATGCTGCTCGGTGGATCTCGTTTGCTATATGCTCTTGGTCGTGATCATTTGCTACCACCTGCTATGGGCAAAGTTGATAAATTTAGAGAGGTACCTGATAATGCTATTATTATTGCTACTATAGTGGCAGCATTTTTTGCTGGATTAGTGCCGTTATTTGAGCTTGCAGCATTAATTAATGCTGGAACATTGTTAGCTTTTACATTAATATCGTTTGGTATCATTCCATTGCGTAAACGTAAAGATATAGTTAATAAAGGATTTAAAATGCCACTTTATCCAGTGTTACCTGTTTTAGCAGGTATATTTAGTTTATATTTTATTTTGATGTTACCTATATTGACCAAAATAATGGTTACATTATGGCTGATAGTTGGGTTACTGGTTTATATTTTTTATGGTGTAAAACATTCTAAATTACAAAATCAAGAAAGTTATAAAAAATAATTTTTATAACTTTTTTGTTTATAAAAAGCTACCATATAGTTTTTTAAAAAATACGAATAATATTAATGACAAAACGTGACGAAAAGCTATACTTTCGGATAGTAAAACAGATACTTGAAATGTTCACTTTTAGCAATGTTCGTATAAAAAAATAAAATAAAAAAATAGCTCAAAAAGTATTGACCATTAAGCTTTATGATAGTAAAGTAATAGCTGTTAGTGCGAAAGAGTGCTAATTTATACGTCAAAAAGATTAAAAAAAGTAGTTGAAAAACACTTTTCAATCATGTATAATTTTTAAATGTCGTCACGGATAAGACGTGAGCGGCAGGTTTATGAGAAAAAAGTTCTTTACAAACAGAACTAAGTATGATAAACTAAACAAGCACTAGATGTGCGTAGTACCTTGAAAACTGAACAAAGTTTCGCTAATTGTGTGCGGGGGTAAGACCCCAAACAAAAGCGAAGTCAATTTCGCAAGCAATAAATTTGAGATAACAAATCAAACAAATCGAAAATGAGCTAGAACAGTTCAATTTAAAAATAAATTGAGAGTTTGATCCTGGCTCAGGACGAACGCTGGCGGCGTGCCTAATACATGCAAGTCGAGCGAGTCTGCCTTGAAGATCGGAGTGCTTGCACTCTGTGAAACAAGATACAGGCTAGCGGCGGACGGGTGAGTAACACGTGGGTAACCTGCCCAAGAGATCGGGATAACACCTGGAAACAGATGCTAATACCGGATAACAACAGATGATGCCTATCAACTGTTTAAAAGATGGTTCTGCTATCACTCTTGGATGGACCTGCGGTGCATTAGCTAGTTGGTAGGGTAACGGCCTACCAAGGCGATGATGCATAGCCGAGTTGAGAGACTGATCGGCCACATTGGGACTGAGACACGGCCCAAACTCCTACGGGAGGCAGCAGTAGGGAATCTTCCACAATGGACGCAAGTCTGATGGAGCAACGCCGCGTGAGTGAAGAAGGGTTTCGGCTCGTAAAGCTCTGTTGTTGGTGAAGAAGGACAGGGGTAGTAACTGACCTTTGTTTGACGGTAATCAATTAGAAAGTCACGGCTAACTACGTGCCAGCAGCCGCGGTAATACGTAGGTGGCAAGCGTTGTCCGGATTTATTGGGCGTAAAGCGAGTGCAGGCGGCTCGATAAGTCTGATGTGAAAGCCTTCGGCTCAACCGGAGAATTGCATCAGAAACTGTCGAGCTTGAGTACAGAAGAGGAGAGTGGAACTCCATGTGTAGCGGTGAAATGCGTAGATATATGGAAGAACACCGGTGGCGAAGGCGGCTCTCTGGTCTGTTACTGACGCTGAGGCTCGAAAGCATGGGTAGCGAACAGGATTAGATACCCTGGTAGTCCATGCCGTAAACGATGAGTGCTAAGTGTTGGGAGGTTTCCGCCTCTCAGTGCTGCAGCTAACGCATTAAGCACTCCGCCTGGGGAGTACGACCGCAAGGTTGAAACTCAAAGGAATTGACGGGGGCCCGCACAAGCGGTGGAGCATGTGGTTTAATTCGAAGCAACGCGAAGAACCTTACCAGGTCTTGACATCCATAGCCAGTCTAAGAGATTAGATGTTCCCTTCGGGGACTATGAGACAGGTGGTGCATGGCTGTCGTCAGCTCGTGTCGTGAGATGTTGGGTTAAGTCCCGCAACGAGCGCAACCCTTGTCATTAGTTGCCAGCATTAAGTTGGGCACTCTAATGAGACTGCCGGTGACAAACCGGAGGAAGGTGGGGATGACGTCAAGTCATCATGCCCCTTATGACCTGGGCTACACACGTGCTACAATGGACGGTACAACGAGAAGCGACCCTGTGAAGGCAAGCGGATCTCTGAAAGCCGTTCTCAGTTCGGATTGCAGGCTGCAACTCGCCTGCATGAAGCTGGAATCGCTAGTAATCGCAAATCAGCACGTTGCGGTGAATACGTTCCCGGGCCTTGTACACACCGCCCGTCACACCATGAGAGTCTGTAACGCCCGAAGCCGGCGGGATAACCGAAAGGAGTCAGCCGTCTAAGGCGGGACAGATGATTAGGGTGAAGTCGTAACAAGGTAGCCGTAGGAGAACCTGCGGCTGGATCACCTCCTTTCTAAGGAAGGCGAAAGTATCTGGAGAGCAGAGATGCTAAGAGAAGGATATGAGAAGCCAAGCGGAAAGCACACAAAGAAACTTTGTTTAGTTTTGAGGGTATTACGCCTCTAGAACTTGGATAAACAACCAGACAGCATATCGGGCCTATAGCTCAGCTGGTTAGAGCGCACGCCTGATAAGCGTGAGGTCGATGGTTCAAGTCCATTTAGGCCCATTGTGCATAGTGCACAAAAAGGATATATGGGGGTTTAGCTCAGATGGGAGAGCGCCTGCTTTGCACGCAGGAGGTCATCGGTTCGATCCCGTTAACCTCCATAGAGGAGAAATCCTCGAGAGTTAGGACATTGAAAACTGAATATAATCAAAGCAAAAACCGAGACAATCAAAGAATAGATTGAAAAAAGAGCGACCGAGAAGAGAGAAGCTCAACTTGAATAGGTCAAGTAGAGAAGGGCGCACGGTGAATGCCTAGGCACTGGAAGCCGATGAAGGACGTGACAAACGACGAAATGCTTCGGGGAGCGGTAAGTACGCAGAGATCCGGAGATATCCGAATGGGGGAACCCGGCACCGCGAGGTGTCACCTTGAATGTGAATAGATAGCATTAAGGAGGAAGACGCAGTGAACTGAAACATCTAAGTAGCTGCAGGAAGAGAAAGAAAGATCGATTTCCCAAGTAGCGGCGAGCGAACAGGAAAGAGCCCAAACCTAATGGCTTGCCATTAGGGG
Organism: Lactobacillus iners; assembly: GCF_011058775.1. NCBI lineage: Bacteria > Bacillati > Bacillota > Bacilli > Lactobacillales > Lactobacillaceae > Lactobacillus > Lactobacillus iners. Next base: position 54,890 of record NZ_CP049230.1, read on the forward strand.
TAGAAGGACTGTAAAAAGCCGAATGGAAGGATAGCAGAATTATCTGGGAAGATAAGCCAAAGAGGGTGAGAGCCCCGTAAGCGAAATCCGGAAAGTAGGTGAGCAGGATCCTGAGTAGGTCGGGACACGAGGAATCCCGATTGAATCCGCGAGGACCATCTCGCAAGGCTAAATACTAACCAGTGACCGATAGTGAACCAGTACCGTGAGGGAAAGGTGAAAAGAACCCCGGGAGGGGAGTGAAAGAGAACCTGAAACCGTGTGCCTACAAGTAGTCAGAGCACGTTAAAGTGTGATGGCGTGCCTTTTGTAGAATGAACCGGCGAGTTGCGTTGTGGTGCAAGGTTAAGTCAGAAAAGACGGAGCCGAAGCGAAAGCGAGTCTGAAGAGGGCGAGATAGTATCATGACGCAGACCCGAAACCAAGTGACCTACCCATGACCAGGTTGAAGGCGTGGTAAAACACGCTGGAGGACCGAACCCACGCAAGTTGAAAATTGCGGGGATGAGTTGTGGGTAGCGGTGAAATTCCAAACGAACTTGGAGATAGCTGGTTCTCTCCGAAATAGCTTTAGGGCTAGCCTCGTGTGAATGATAATGGAGGTAGAGCACTGTTTGGACTAGGGGCCCGTCAGGGGTTACTGAATCCAGATAAACTCCGAATGCCAGATATCAATGCACGGGAGTCAGACTGCGAGTGATAAGATCCGTAGTCGAAAGGGAAACAGCCCAGATCACCGGTTAAGGTCCCAAAATCTATGCTAAGTGGAAAAGGATGTGGAGTTGCACAGACAACTAGGATGTTGGCTCAGAAGCAGCCACCATTTAAAGAGTGCGTAATAGCTCACTAGTCGAGTGACGCTGCGCCGAAAATTTACCGGGGCTAAGCATAGTACCGAAACCGTGGATGCAGTTAGCTGCGTGGTAGGAGAGCGTTCTAAAGGCGGAGAAGGCAGATCGAGAGGACTGTTGGAGCGTTTAGAAGTGAGAATGCCGGTATAAGTAGCGAAAGACAGGTGAGAATCCTGTCCGCCGAAAGACTAAGGTTTCCTGGGGCAGGCTCGTCCGCCCAGGGTAAGTCGGGACCTAAGGTAAGGCCGAGAGGCGTAGCCGATGGACAACAGGTAGATATTCCTGTACTATTCGTAATCGATAAGAGCGAAGGAGGGACGCAGGAGGCTAATGACGCATGGAGATGGAATCATGTGTAAGCGTTAAGGGAGGATACGAGTCAAATGCTTGTAGCCAATTTTGAGACGTGATGCGGAGTGAAATCAAAGTAGCGAAGGTCATGAAGTCACACTGCCAAGAAAAGCTTCTAGCCAGAGAGCGAGTACCCGTACCGCAAACCGACACAGGTAGTCGAGGAGAGAATCCTCAGGTGAGCGAGAGAACTCTCGTTAAGGAACTCGGCAAAATAACCCCGTAACTTAGGGAGAAGGGGTGCTGAAGAGAAATCAGCCGCAGTGAAGAGGCCCAAACAACTGTTTATCAAAAACACAGGTATCTGCAAAATCGTAAGATGACGTATAGGTACTGACACCTGCCCGGTGCTGGAAGGTTAAGAGGATAGCTTAGCGAAAGCGAAGGTTAGAATTGAAGCCCCAGTAAACGGCGGCCGTAACTATAACGGTCCTAAGGTAGCGAAATTCCTTGTCGGGTAAGTTCCGACCTGCACGAAAGGTGTAATGATTTGGGCACTGTCTCAACGAGAGACTCGGTGAAATTATAATACCCGTGAAGATGCGGGTTACCCGCGACAGGACGGAAAGACCCCATGGAGCTTTACTGTAGCTTGATATTGAGTATTTGTTAAACATGTACAGGATAGGTAGGAGCCAGAGAAGATAGGACGCCAGTTTTATCAGAGGCAATGTTGGGATACTACCCTTGTTTGATGGATCCTCTAACTCGTCACACTAAGCGTGTGAGAGGACAGTGTCAGGTGGGCAGTTTGACTGGGGCGGTCGCCTCCTAAAGAGTAACGGAGGCGCCCAAAGGTTCCCTCAGAATGGTTGGAAATCATTCGCAGAGTGTAAAGGTAGAAGGGAGCTTGACTGCGAGAGAGACAACTCGAGCAGGTACGAAAGTAGGGCTTAGTGATCTGGTGGTACTGCATGGAAAGGCCATCACTCAACGGATAAAAGCTACCCTGGGGATAACAGGCTTATCTCCCCCAAGAGTTCACATCGACGGGGAGGTTTGGCACCTCGATGTCGGCTCGTCGCATCCTGGGGCTGAAGTCGGTCCCAAGGGTTGGGCTGTTCGCCCATTAAAGCGGCACGCGAGCTGGGTTCAGAACGTCGTGAGACAGTTCGGTCCCTATCCGTCGTGGGCGTAGGAAATTTGAGAGGAGCTGTCCTTAGTACGAGAGGACCGGGATGGACATACCGCTGGTGTACCAGTTGTCTTGCCAAAGGCACCGCTGGGTAGCTATGTATGGAAGGGATAAGCGCTGAAAGCATCTAAGTGCGAAGCCCCCCTCAAGATGAGATTTCCGAAGCGAAAGCAGTAAGACACCTTAGAGACGATGAGGTAGATAGGCCGGGAGTGGAAGAGCAGTGATGCTTGGAGCGGACCGGTACTAATAAGTCGAGAACTTGACCAAAAAGATAGCTCGGAAGAAGCAGAGATTATATTCAGTTTTGAGTGTAAAAGCTCAAGGAAGAGTACGGTGGCGAAAGCAAGAAGGAAACACCTGTTCCCATGTCGAACACAGAAGTTAAGGTTCTTAACGCCGAGAGTAGTTGGTGGGAAACTGCCTGCGAGGGTAGGACGTTGCCGTGCGGTCATTCCGGCTTAGCTCAGTTGGTAGAGCACCTGACTGTTAATCAGGTTGTCGTCAGTTCGAGCCTGACAGCCGGAGCTAACGAAAAGAGGAGAGATATCTCCTCTTTTTTTGTTACTAATGCACTATTTCCAGTTGCAATTAATGTGATTGTCTAAATTTTAGATTAGGTTTGTTTTACAGCTTATTGGCAATTTTCTTGAGTAGGATAAATGATCTGTATAAAAATAATGGATGTACATGTATAATGTTTTTGTAAGATTATATCGGAGATAATTGTAACTTTATAAAGAAGAAGGTATAAATCTTCTTCTTTTTCATTAGGGGGAATAATTGTGAATTTGAGAGTTGTAAAAGAGGATATAACTAGACTAAAAGTTGATGCTATTGTTAATGCTGCTAATAAGACTCTATTAGGTGGTGGCGGCGTTGATGGTGCTATTCATCAGGCTGCGGGTCCTGAATTGAAAGAAGTTTGTAGGAAACTAAATGGTTGTATGACAGGTGAAGCTAAGATTACAGAGGCATTTAAATTGCCAGCTAAATATATTATTCATACAGTTGGTCCTATATACCCTTTTCATACAATTAGTGAAAATAAAAAACTTTTAAGTTCATGCTATATAAATAGTTTAAATATCGCTAAAGCCTATAAGTTAAAAAGTATAGCTTTTTCGTGTATTTCTACAGGTGTCTATAAATATCCAAAAAAGATAGCTGCCATGACTGCTATAGAAACATGTAGAAAATGGATTATAGATGAGAATTACGATATTGAAATAATTTTTTGCGTTTTTGATTCTGATAATTTTAATATTTATAATGATATTATAAACGCAAGTTTTAATTAATGTACTATATAAAAACATGCATTAAATGTTTAAATGCAGTGTCAATATTAAAGGAAAATGTCCTAAAAAATTATAAACATTAGGGGAACCTTTTTGTTCCGCTTTTTTCTTAAGCATATTGCTTTTTATTGTGTGCTCTTTCCTGCTTGCTGTTTAATAAATGATGCTCTCTTCCATGGGTGCGACATAGGCGGTTTGTGAGCTTTAGATTTTGGTTTTCGTGTCCTTTTCAGATCCTAATCAGGAGAGTACTTAACATTCTTTGGAATTTCTCTCATGAAGTAGATTTCATCGTCTACAGTAATGAAACGCTGCTTATCGAAGGCTTCAATTACCAAGCATTTGGTATGATTATTAAAACAAACTAAATTATTATTCTCATTAAAGTCTGGTACAAAAGTATTGAGCAGATAATCATTAGCGGTCTCAATATCATTTATTTGAGCAATTCTGAATTCTTGCTTGAGTCTGCCTTGGAAAGTCTGATTGGCTCTTTCAACCATGCCCTTGACCTGCGAGACGCTAGTAATTACTATTTCTGTCCCCAACTGCTTGCAAGCATAGCCCAACCGAGTCAGAACGTCCATGGTATCGTCTTTTTTATTTGAGCTGTTGTAGTTAAAGACAGTTCGGTTGTCGGTTTTGAAACGATAGGGAATCCCATAGTTTTCTAAAATTTGATAGAAGACGTGATAGTAGCCTTCAAGTGTTTCCTGCCAAGCAAACCAAGCATCCACAATAACCCCGGTGGCATTATCAATGTGATATGTACCCAGAATACTGGACACATATTTATGAACTAGGCTGAGATCAGCGGCTTGCTCGGTTTCGGTTTTAGCAGCTTCAGGATGCTTAAGCCTATATTTTGCCTTGGTGCGGTCTCCACGAGTAGCCTTTTGAATTTTAGGGGAGTCAACTTCAGCTTGAGATAAGAGTTGATAAACAGTTGAATAATAAACATTAATTCCTTCAAATTCATTTAGGAATTGCGTAAAATGCATGAAATTAAAATCTTGATATTTAGTCTGGTATAAGGTTACAATTTTATTGTTGATTTCCGTGGAAAGACAATTGACGGGTTTGCGACCATAGTTCCCATGAATAAAGGCCGCTTTTCCTTTCTCTTGATATTGTCTGATTCTTCTATTGAGCTGTCTTATAGGGATTCCAAGCTTTATAGCAGCTCTTTTCTTATTTCCATGATGATCAACTAATTCTTTAATAACTGCATATTGTTTTTTGATATTTACACATAAGTAATATTCTCCTCATATGACCAAATCCTCCAATAGGATTCATCATAACCTAAATGGGACATAATACCTAAATAACAATTAGGACATTATCACTTATTAACCACATTGTCAGTTAAAATATAACCGCTTACTTGACTTATATAAAGCATTATGCTACTATGCAAGTGCAGTGAGGAATAAAATGATAAAGGAGACATTGAAAATGAAAAATCCTGTTGTCAACTTACAGAAAACACCTGCAAGTAAAATAAGTTCCAGTGTAAGAATGCGTAATAGTGGCTTCAGCTTTAATTGCCGTGGACAAAGCACTTTGAGTATTAATTGTCGCTAGGACTTTAACCATAAAAACCGACTGAGACTTCAAAAATATTTCTCAATCGGTTTTTATTTATCTACTTTATCATTTTTTACAAGAAATGAAAGATATGTGATTTAAATGATTAATGGTACAGATTATGTAAAATATATTAAGAATAAAAGCATTCCTTTTTATTCACATTCAAACAACAAGAAGGATGACAGTATTACATTTCATTCTGCAAGCTATAATAAGTCAAATTGGAATTCTATAATTACAGATGATTGGCATTATATGATGCACAATAGCAATGATTTACCAGATCAAGGCTGGAAAATTCATATATCAGCAAACTTGGAGGATGCACAAGAAGTTCTTATTAAAGTAAGTGAGTTACTAATTACTACAAAAGTATCTTTTAAGTTTATTCCAGATTTTTTAACTTTAGAACTGTCGTATTCTAAAAATGCTGATCGTATAGAAGCTGGTAAATTTATAACTATTTATCCAAAGAATGATACAGAATTTTGTGAGTTGTTAGATCCTCTTAAAAGGATAACTGATCAATTTAAAGAAGGACCATATATATTAAACGATAGACCATGGAAACAAAGTAATGTTTACTATCGATATGGTGGTTTTAGGGCAATGACAGCCATAAAGGATGGTAGAACTATTTATGTTATAAGAACGCCGGATGGTGACTTCATTGAGGATAAAAGGGTACCTTATTTTAGTAAACCTGATTTTGTAAATGAACCAATATATATACAAGAAAACAATACATATCCTAATCCTGAAACATTTGCAAAATTGGATTCATTAAATATTAAAGAGGCACTACATTTTAGCAATGCTGGCGGTGTTTATGTAGGAAAGTATAAGGGGCATGATGTTGTTATAAAGGAAGGACGTCCTTTTATTGGAATAGATCAAAAACAATGTGATGGATTTACAAGAATTAAAGCCGAATACAAAACTTTAATGAAGCTGAAGTATGTTGCAGGTGTTGTTGATCCAATAGGATATGAAAAAATTTGGAAGCACAATTATCTTATTGAAGAAAAGATTCCCGGAGAGACTTTGGGTGAATACATGGCAGTAAATTTTCCTTTTCCAAACAATTCAGACGTTACTCTTTATAAACATAATGCATTACAAATTATTCACAAATTAGTAAATTTAGTTAAAGAAATTCATCAAAAAGGATTTGCGATTGTAGATTTTCAACCTGAAAATATTATGATTGACACTGATAAGAGGCATGGCACAATTAATGTTCGGCTTATTGACTTTGAAAGTGCAGGCCCCCTTAATAATAGATATAATCCCAATCTAGTTACACAGGATTATACTTCGTTTCAGAGCAAAACATTTAAAGATGCAGATTGGTATACTTTAAATAGAATTGCACGTAGTATATTTTTACCTGTTGAAAGTACCATGTTTTATAGTCCTGAATTAGAAAAAAGGCAGAATAAAAATATAAAATTTAAATTTGGAAAAGATGTAGTAGATTATCTAACTAAAGTTCAAAATTTATGTGCTAAACATACTACAATATATCGACAACCTGCTTTTTATGATGGTTATGTTGAAACACCTCAAGAATCAATTAATTCGAATAATTTGGCACAAAACATTGCTGCTTTAGAAAAAGGTATTACGCAAAATATTAATTATGACTTAAAAGGACTGATATATGGAGACATAAAGCAATATAATGATTCATTAAGTTGGTATGCTATCAACTACGGCACAATGGGCACTATTATGGCTTTACAGCGTAATAATAGTAATATTTTACGAACATCTGCTTTTAGAAACTGGTTAAATAAAGTAGAAGAGAGAATTGATTCAATAACAAAACAAGATTCAAGTTTCAATGTAGGATTATTTGATGGTTTGGGTGGAATAGCACTAATTCTATATGAACTTGGACACAAAGATATGGCAGAAGAATTAATTCATAGATGTAATTCAACACATAATGCATTGAACATTTCTATGTATTCCGGCCTAACAGGGTTGGGATTAGTAAATTTAGTATTGTATTTATCAACAAATAAGAATAATTATATGCGAGTTGCAAAACAAATTGCAGATACAATTATTTCTCGCTATCATTCAGGCGAGTTTGATAACCAAGAAGAATACGAAGGTAGACTTGGCTTGATAAAAGGTTGGGCTGGACCAGTAATATTTTTGTGGAAGTTAGGAACTTTGATAAATGATCTGCACTATAGATCAGAAGCTATCATAATTTTGGATAAAATAGTTGCAACAGGAATTATTAATACTGAGCAAGGATCTGCATTATCAGACAAGAGTAAAGGTATGGTAAGAATTTTACCATATTTAGATACAGGCTTTGCCGGACTTTCTCTGGTACTTATGGATATAAATCTTGATGCACCAAATATAATTCGAAAAAAGTATTCCAATATTTGGGAAACTATACAAAAAGATGTGGGTTCATTTTGTACATACCAATGTTGCTTATTTAGTGGGACTGCTGGACTGGCAATGTATTCAAACACGGTTAAATTAAACTTTAACAAAACTAATTCGTTTGATATATATTTGCAGGCTTTAAATAATTTTATGTTATCTACAAATAGAAAAAATATGCTTGTACCTGGTCAATTTGGTGTGAAATGTTCTATGGATTATGAGACAGGAGCTGCTGGTGTCTTAATTGCTTTACTAAATATTGAGAATCAGATAAATTGGTTACCATTATTAGCAAATAATCCGTTGAATATTTTTAATTCCAAACCTACTACTCAATTAAAGGTGATGAAATAATATGTTAGATGTAAAAAATATTAATATTTATTATGGACATAAAGAAATTATCAGAGATGCATCATTCACAATTTCTTCAGGTGAAATTGTGGGGCTTATTGGGCCAAATGGTGCAGGTAAGACAACCATTATGAAAACGTTGCTTGGTTTAACACATTTTACTGGAAAACTAAGTTTTAATGGTCAACCAATTACTCTTAAAGATCATGCTGCACTACAAACAGTCGGTGCATTAATTGAAAATCCCGCCATTTATCCTTTTTTAACAGGACGTGATAATCTTAAGCTTTATTCTCAAGATTCTACCGATACGGCTAAATTAATTACCCGCCTGGGAATGGATGGTTATATTGATCGCAAAGCCAAAGATTATTCAGTAGGTATGAAACAGAAGCTTGGCATTGCCCTCGCCTTATTAAATAATCCGAAACTTGTGATTCTTGATGAGCCAATGAATGGTCTAGATATTGAAGCAACAATTTCTATTCGAAAATTAATTCACGAATATGCTGCTCAAGGGACGGCTTTTTTGATCTCCAGCCATGTTTTAAGTGAACTGCAAAAAGTGATGACATCCGTAATTATTATTAATCATGGCAAAATTACTATGAATTCTCCAATGTCCAGATTTACTCAAGAAATAAGTTCAGAGTCTAAATTACAGACAACGGCCATGAAACAAACAACCGAATTATTACAGCAAGCTAAAATTTCATTTAACCAAAAAGGCGATTACTTGATTGTTAACCAAGAGAATATAGCTACAATTCAACAATTACTTTTTGAAAATAAAATCTGGATAAATTATTTAGCTCCAGCTGGATTAACCTTTGAACAAAAGATTGTTAATGTTTTACAAACAAAACAAGGGGGAGATAATAATGAAAATTGATCTCTTACATGAATTCTATAAATTCGCTCATCGGCGGATCCCCTTGTATGGAATTCTTATCTTATTAGGGTTAATGCTATACACCATTGGAACTAGTTATAAAATTTCACCATATCTCTTAACCCAAGGCTTTGGTGCTGGTCAATGGGCAATCATTATTATCATTGCTCTTAGCGTAGATATGATTTCAATGGAATATCGTGACCATACGATGGCAACTTTGATGTACAAAACATCCAATAAATCTGCTCTTTATACGGCCAAATTCATCGTATTGGTAATTTATAGCATCCTTTTATTAGCTTGTGGTGTGCTATTCTCTTTTATTATTAAAGGAATACTGGTTGGCTCAAGATATTATTGGCTAGAAAATTATCATGGTCATTCATTAATTAATGCTCTTTTGCTTAACGTGGGCGGAACGCTAATTTATCTCCTGTTTATTGTTGCATTTTCTTTAGTGCTAATTTTACTAATCAAAAATAATGCAACAGTAATTATGATTGGTTTAGCAATCGGGTTTTTAGGTGCTGATCTTTCTAGTTTAGCCATGGTTGCTTTTCCTAGTTTAAAAGCAATTCTTGCGTGGAACCCATTAAATATGATTAATATTATTTCTCAACTTTCCAATAATGACATGCAAAAGATCACGTATTTGACGAACTCGCAACTAATTATTGCTAATTTGATTTATGCCGCTCTTTTCTTTGGCATTGGTCTATCGATTTTTAAGAAACGGGCTATTTAAAACGGAGGTGATCTTTTATGTATACAGAACTAAAACAAGAATTATATAAGTTAGGTCACCGCAAGCTTCCTTGGTGGATCATTAGTTTTCTAATCCTGTTTATGATCTTTATGGGACTCGCCATGGGAAGAGATTATAGCAAACTGCTAGTTATGACTTGCTATGACTCTAGCCAAGCGATCATGTTAATTCTGGTCGTAGTAGGTTCAACTATTTTTTCGATGGAATTTCAAAACAAAACGATTCTAATGGTAATGTATCGTGCCTCAAACAAAGGAGCGGTATATCTAGCAAAATTTATTACGATTTTTATTTACAATGTATTTTTACATCTTGTGGCCATGCTTGTAACGATATTCTTCAACACTGTCCCCATATTAGTCAATCCAGTTGCTTGGTCTACAACTTATAAATACCAGCAATCGTTATTCATTAACATGATCGCTACAACTGGTGTAGATATTGTCACTTCAACTTTAATTATTAGTCTGATTTGCCTGACCTCATGTTTAATTAACTCTGATACGATTGTCATTGTTGTAAATGCCCTGATTATCTTTATGGGTAGCACCTTATCGGTTAATTTATTAAACGCAAATATTGGTCCTATTAAGCTGATCCGCTGGAATCCCTTAAATATGCTTAACTTGACGACTCAATATTACAATTATGCGACTTATCATCTAACCTCTATGCTTTCAAGTACACAGTTATTGATCGGAACACTGTGTTATACTGCTATTTTCACTATTTTAGGCTATTTGATTTTTAGAAGAAAAAGCTTTTAGCTCGATAGTTAAAAATAAGGAGGGATATAAGATGATAAAGTTAATACATTTTGAAAGTAAAGGGAAGATAGTGCTTGCATTTATCTTTATGCTTATTGCGTCATTCGATGGAGTAGTTTTATCTTATATAGTTTCAGAAGCTGGTACGTTATCATCTTCTTCAAATAATACATCAGTGTTAAATTTTGGTATAAAAAGTTTAATAGGACTAAGCTTAGTTTATATAGGTAAGTTTTTATATACCATTAGCGTTGCATCTATTATTAAAGACTTAAATATCTATTTAAAACAGAATTTCTTTTGGAATCAATTTAGTGATAAAAAAAATATACCGAATAGTTCCGGAATCATTTCTAATCTTTCTAATGATTTTAAGTTAATTGAAAACAAATATTTTCAAGGGATTTTTTCGCTTACTAGTGATATTTTACTGTGTATTGTGTCTCTTATTTATATGCTTAAATTTAATATATACATATCACTTTTATTTTTATCAATGTCATTTCTTCCAATGATAGTTCCATTTGCTTTTTCTAAAAAACTTAAGCTAGCAGGAAATAATTGGTCAAAGGCAAATGAAATTTATATAAATCATATTAAAGATTACCTTCAAGGATTCAATGTATTACGTACTTATTCTATTTATAAAGAAATTTATCAAAAAAGTCTTAAAAATCTAAAATTCTTAGAGCAAAAAAACTATGACCTTATGAAAACACAGGCAGTAGCAGGACTTCTTTCTTCTTTATGTGCAGGAGTAAGTTTTATAGTTCCTTTTGTAGTCGGCTGTTTCGTAATAATAAACACTAACACTCTTTCATTTAGTGCATTGATGGGTATCTTTTTATTAAATGATCGTGTTGTAGGTCCTTTAACTTCTGTCGCAAGTGACTTTAATGAGATTAAAACGACAGATGAATTAAGAAAAAAATTGTTTATTTTTGAAAATCGAGTATCCGTTGCTAGCGATTTACATAAAACTACTCCTGTTAATGATTTGCAGAGCTTAAAATTTAACAATGTCACTTACGAAATAAATGATAAAATCACCTTAACCCTTAATAAAACTTTGGTAGCTCCGTTTAAAGTATTAATTTGTGGTGAATCAGGATCTGGAAAAACTACTCTGCTGAGATTAATAAAAGGGGATATATTACCAGCTAATGGGGATATTGAAGCTAAAGATATTTATGGAAAAGACATGATTATTTTTCAAGACGTTGCTTATATTTTTCAAACTCCATATATTTTTGATACCACTTTGTTAGATAATTTGACATTATTTCAGAGTAAAGAATTTACTCAAGAAAAGATTATAAGGGTTTTGAAAAAGGTTTCATTATATGATGAATTAGGTGGTAAAAACTCTTTAAAATATATGTGTGGTACAATGGGAAAAAATTTATCAGGCGGACAAATTCAAAGATTAGAAATTGCACGTGCACTTTTAAGAGATAAAAAAGTTTTACTAGTTGATGAAGCTACTGCGAACCTTGATAAAAACAATTCTAAAAAGATTCGTGATCTTTTATTCAATACACCAGTTCCTGTTATTGAAGTAGCTCATCATTATAACCTTAATGATAAACGGTATACAGATAAATTTGAATTAAAAAATGGAAAGCTAATTCCTATTGGCTAAAATCGTTTAATATAACAGTAGTTTAAGAATATCTTAAAAAGAAAATAACTTAAAAAAAGAAAATTCGGATTTACAATTATAATTACAAAAATATCATATTTGACAGTAGTTATACTATATGTCACAAAGGACAATACACATATTAAGAAGCTGCCATAAAAGACAGCATTAACAGATAATCTAATACTAGAAGTTTAATTATCAAAGGCAGAAGAAATGCAGGAAAACTGTAAAAACTACAAAATAACTTATACACTCTATGATATGATTTTTAGTAACAAATAACTAGAAATTTAGGAGAGACCAAGTGAAAGAAATAAAAGTTCCATTGCCCTATTAGATGAATTACAAAATATATCTAATATAATGCATAGTAAAATTACTGAATTAGAATTACTATACAATAAAATGTTTAAGTCGGCTTTTGTATATTCACAAATTCAGGAAATTGTTCAAAATGATAAAACCGCTTTAGATATTAACGGTCAGATACTACATTTTACGGATTATGTCACTATTAAAGAAGATATTGATCAACTACTATCAGGCAGAATCAACTTTGTAGATATTGGGCATACATGTGACTTGCATAATTCCTGCTATTCCCAACAGTGCATCCTGAAAAGGTTGAAAGTATTGATGCCTAAGTTCAAGCTGACTTGAGTAAGAAGAGCGCCAAATAGGCACATGGAATGTATTAAATATTGAATAATAGTTAAGTTTTTGGAGTTTTAATTTCTGAAAATAATAAGACGTATACATCATGAATACATCATTCTATGTAGAACTTGGGAAAAGCTGATATGAATTAAGTCGCTTGTTGCACAGTGTTTTGTGTAATAAGTGGCTTTTTGCATAAAGTAACATAGATTAAATGTTTTATTGTTGTTTTGGGTTATTTAATTGCTAATAATGTGAATGTAATAAATCCTAAAAAGGATAAACTTTATACTCGCTAGTTTGGAAGAAATAGAAAAAGTTAATGAATATCTTGAATGCAATAAAGATAAAGCTGTCTTATAGGGATTCCGAGCTTTATAGCAGCTCTTTTCTTATTTCCATGATGATCAACTAATTCTTTAATAACTGCATATTGTTTTTTTGATATTTACACATAAGTAATATTCTCCTCATATGACCAAATCCTCCAATAGGATTCATCATAACCTAAATGGGACATAATACCTAAATAACAATTAGGACATTATCACTTATTAACCACAAAACATGCATTAAATGTTTAAATGCAGTTGACATCAAAATATAAATCATGTATAATTTTTAAATGTCGTCACGGATAAGACGTGAGCGGCAGGTTTATGAGAAAAAAGTTCTTTACAAACAGAACTAAGTATGATAAACTAAACAAGCACTAGATGTGCGTAGTACCTTGAAAACTGAACAAAGTTTCGCTAATTGTGTGCGGGGGTAAGACCCCAAACAAAAGCGAAGTCAATTTCGCAAGCAATAAATTTGAGATAACAAATCAAACAAATCGAAAATGAGCTAGAACAGTTCAATTTAAAAATAAATTGAGAGTTTGATCCTGGCTCAGGACGAACGCTGGCGGCGTGCCTAATACATGCAAGTCGAGCGAGTCTGCCTTGAAGATCGGAGTGCTTGCACTCTGTGAAACAAGATACAGGCTAGCGGCGGACGGGTGAGTAACACGTGGGTAACCTGCCCAAGAGATCGGGATAACACCTGGAAACAGATGCTAATACCGGATAACAACAGATGATGCCTATCAACTGTTTAAAAGATGGTTCTGCTATCACTCTTGGATGGACCTGCGGTGCATTAGCTAGTTGGTAGGGTAACGGCCTACCAAGGCGATGATGCATAGCCGAGTTGAGAGACTGATCGGCCACATTGGGACTGAGACACGGCCCAAACTCCTACGGGAGGCAGCAGTAGGGAATCTTCCACAATGGACGCAAGTCTGATGGAGCAACGCCGCGTGAGTGAAGAAGGGTTTCGGCTCGTAAAGCTCTGTTGTTGGTGAAGAAGGACAGGGGTAGTAACTGACCTTTGTTTGACGGTAATCAATTAGAAAGTCACGGCTAACTACGTGCCAGCAGCCGCGGTAATACGTAGGTGGCAAGCGTTGTCCGGATTTATTGGGCGTAAAGCGAGTGCAGGCGGCTCGATAAGTCTGATGTGAAAGCCTTCGGCTCAACCGGAGAATTGCATCAGAAACTGTCGAGCTTGAGTACAGAAGAGGAGAGTGGAACTCCATGTGTAGCGGTGAAATGCGTAGATATATGGAAGAACACCGGTGGCGAAGGCGGCTCTCTGGTCTGTTACTGACGCTGAGGCTCGAAAGCATGGGTAGCGAACAGGATTAGATACCCTGGTAGTCCATGCCGTAAACGATGAGTGCTAAGTGTTGGGAGGTTTCCGCCTCTCAGTGCTGCAGCTAACGCATTAAGCACTCCGCCTGGGGAGTACGACCGCAAGGTTGAAACTCAAAGGAATTGACGGGGGCCCGCACAAGCGGTGGAGCATGTGGTTTAATTCGAAGCAACGCGAAGAACCTTACCAGGTCTTGACATCCATAGCCAGTCTAAGAGATTAGATGTTCCCTTCGGGGACTATGAGACAGGTGGTGCATGGCTGTCGTCAGCTCGTGTCGTGAGATGTTGGGTTAAGTCCCGCAACGAGCGCAACCCTTGTCATTAGTTGCCAGCATTAAGTTGGGCACTCTAATGAGACTGCCGGTGACAAACCGGAGGAAGGTGGGGATGACGTCAAGTCATCATGCCCCTTATGACCTGGGCTACACACGTGCTACAATGGACGGTACAACGAGAAGCGACCCTGTGAAGGCAAGCGGATCTCTGAAAGCCGTTCTCAGTTCGGATTGCAGGCTGCAACTCGCCTGCATGAAGCTGGAATCGCTAGTAATCGCAAATCAGCACGTTGCGGTGAATACGTTCCCGGGCCTTGTACACACCGCCCGTCACACCATGAGAGTCTGTAACGCCCGAAGCCGGCGGGATAACCGAAAGGAGTCAGCCGTCTAAGGCGGGACAGATGATTAGGGTGAAGTCGTAACAAGGTAGCCGTAGGAGAACCTGCGGCTGGATCACCTCCTTTCTAAGGAAGGCGAAAGTATCTGGAGAGCAGAGATGCTAAGAGAAGGATATGAGAAGCCAAGCGGAAAGCACACAAAGAAACTTTGTTTAGTTTTGAGGGCAATAAGCACTCAAGAGTTAGGACATTGAAAACTGAATATAATCAAAGCAAAAACCGAGACAATCAAAGAACAGATTGAAAAAAGAGCGACCGAGAAGAGAGAAGCTCAACTTGAATAGGTCAAGTAGAGAAGGGCGCACGGTGAATGCCTAGGCACTGGAAGCCGATGAAGGACGTGACAAACGACGAAATGCTTCGGGGAGCGGTAAGTACGCAGAGATCCGGAGATATCCGAATGGGGGAACCCGGCACCGCGAGGTGTCACCTTGAATGTGAATAGATAGCATTAAGGAGGAAGACGCAGTGAACTGAAACATCTAAGTAGCTGCAGGAAGAGAAAGAAAGATCGATTTCCCAAGTAGCGGCGAGCGAACAGGAAAGAGCCCAAACCTAATGGCTTGCCATTAGGGGTAGAAGGACTGTAAAAAGCCGAATGGAAGGATAGCAGAATTATCTGGGAAGATAAGCCAAAGAGGGTGAGAGCCCCGTAAGCGAAATCCGGAAACGAGGTGAGCAGGATCCTGAGTAGGTCGGGACACGAGGAATCCCGATTGAATCCGCGAGGACCATCTCGCAAGGCTAAATACTAACCAGTGACCGATAGTGAACCAGTACCGTGAGGGAAAGGTGAAAAGAACCCCGGGAGGGGAGTGAAAGAGAACCTGAAACCGTGTGCCTACAAGTAGTCAGAGCACGTTAAAGTGTGATGGCGTGCCTTTTGTAGAATGAACCGGCGAGTTGCGTTGTGGTGCAAGGTTAAGTCAGAAAAGACGGAGCCGAAGCGAAAGCGAGTCTGAAGAGGGCGAGATAGTATCATGACGCAGACCCGAAACCAAGTGACCTACCCATGACCAGGTTGAAGGCGTGGTAAAACACGCTGGAGGACCGAACCCACGCAAGTTGAAAATTGCGGGGATGAGTTGTGGGTAGCGGTGAAATTCCAAACGAACTTGGAGATAGCTGGTTCTCTCCGAAATAGCTTTAGGGCTAGCCTCGTGTGAATGATAATGGAGGTAGAGCACTGTTTGGACTAGGGGCCCGTCAGGGGTTACTGAATCCAGATAAACTCCGAATGCCAGATATCAATGCACGGGAGTCAGACTGCGAGTGATAAGATCCGTAGTCGAAAGGGAAACAGCCCAGATCACCGGTTAAGGTCCCAAAATCTATGCTAAGTGGAAAAGGATGTGGAGTTGCACAGACAACTAGGATGTTGGCTCAGAAGCAGCCACCATTTAAAGAGTGCGTAATAGCTCACTAGTCGAGTGACGCTGCGCCGAAAATTTACCGGGGCTAAGCATAGTACCGAAACCGTGGATGCAGTTAGCTGCGTGGTAGGAGAGCGTTCTAAAGGCGGAGAAGGCAGATCGAGAGGACTGTTGGAGCGTTTAGAAGTGAGAATGCCGGTATAAGTAGCGAAAGACAGGTGAGAATCCTGTCCGCCGAAAGACTAAGGTTTCCTGGGGCAGGCTCGTCCGCCCAGGGTAAGTCGGGACCTAAGGTAAGGCCGAGAGGCGTAGCCGATGGACAACAGGTAGATATTCCTGTACTATTCGTAATCGATAAGAGCGAAGGAGGGACGCAGGAGGCTAATGACGCATGGAGATGGAATCATGTGTAAGCGTTAAGGGAGGATACGAGTCAAATGCTTGTAGCCAATTTTGAGACGTGATGCGGAGTGAAATCAAAGTAGCGAAGGTCATGAAGTCACACTGCCAAGAAAAGCTTCTAGCCAGAGAGCGAGTACCCGTACCGCAAACCGACACAGGTAGTCGAGGAGAGAATCCTCAGGTGAGCGAGAGAACTCTCGTTAAGGAACTCGGCAAAATAACCCCGTAACTTAGGGAGAAGGGGTGCTGAAGAGAAATCAGCCGCAGTGAAGAGGCCCAAACAACTGTTTATCAAAAACACAGGTATCTGCAAAATCGTAAGATGACGTATAGGTACTGACACCTGCCCGGTGCTGGAAGGTTAAGAGGATAGCTTAGCGAAAGCGAAGGTTAGAATTGAAGCCCCAGTAAACGGCGGCCGTAACTATAACGGTCCTAAGGTAGCGAAATTCCTTGTCGGGTAAGTTCCGACCTGCACGAAAGGTGTAATGATTTGGGCACTGTCTCAACGAGAGACTCGGTGAAATTATAATACCCGTGAAGATGCGGGTTACCCGCGACAGGACGGAAAGACCCCATGGAGCTTTACTGTAGCTTGATATTGAGTATTTGTTAAACATGTACAGGATAGGTAGGAGCCAGAGAAGATAGGACGCCAGTTTTATCAGAGGCAATGTTGGGATACTACCCTTGTTTGATGGATCCTCTAACTCGTCACACTAAGCGTGTGAGAGGACAGTGTCAGGTGGGCAGTTTGACTGGGGCGGTCGCCTCCTAAAGAGTAACGGAGGCGCCCAAAGGTTCCCTCAGAATGGTTGGAAATCATTCGCAGAGTGTAAAGGTAGAAGGGAGCTTGACTGCGAGAGAGACAACTCGAGCAGGTACGAAAGTAGGGCTTAGTGATCTGGTGGTACTGCATGGAAAGGCCATCACTCAACGGATAAAAGCTACCCTGGGGATAACAGGCTTATCTCCCCCAAGAGTTCACATCGACGGGGAGGTTTGGCACCTCGATGTCGGCTCGTCGCATCCTGGGGCTGAAGTCGGTCCCAAGGGTTGGGCTGTTCGCCCATTAAAGCGGCACGCGAGCTGGGTTCAGAACGTCGTGAGACAGTTCGGTCCCTATCCGTCGTGGGCGTAGGAAATTTGAGAGGAGCTGTCCTTAGTACGAGAGGACCGGGATGGACATACCGCTGGTGTACCAGTTGTCTTGCCAAAGGCACCGCTGGGTAGCTATGTATGGAAGGGATAAGCGCTGAAAGCATCTAAGTGCGAAGCCCCCCTCAAGATGAGATTTCCGAAGCGAAAGCAGTAAGACACCTTAGAGACGATGAGGTAGATAGGCCGGGAGTGGAAGAGCAGTGATGCTTGGAGCGGACCGGTACTAATAAGTCGAGAACTTGACCAAAAAGATAGCTCGGAAGAAGCAGAGATTATATTCAGTTTTGAGTGTAAAAGCTCAAGGAAGAGTACGGTGGCGAAAGCAAGAAGGAAACACCTGTTCCCATGTCGAACACAGAAGTTAAGGTTCTTAACGCCGAGAGTAGTTGGTGGGAAACTGCCTGCGAGGGTAGGACGTTGCCGTGCACCAAAAGAGAGTAGCAATTATGTAATTGCTACTCTTTTTGTATACAATTGTGATTATTAAATAATATTACGTAAAAAAAGTATATTTTTTGGTGGAAGTGCTTACATACGTAAGCGAATTGTGTTAAAATATCAACGTAGTCTTAATAATAGACATAGTAAGGGGGAAAAAATATGGTAGGAATAGTCCTTGCAAGCCATGGTGGATTTGCTGATGGAATCTTTCAATCTGCTGAAATGATTTTTGGCAAGCAGGAAAATCTTGCACATGTTATTTTAAAGCCTGATGAAGGTCCAGATGACATAAGAAAGAAAATGGAAGATGCCATTGCTTCATTTGATGATTCTGAGCAAGTGTTGTTTATTGTTGATTTATGGGGTGGTACACCATTTAATCAAGCCAACAATTTGGTTAAAGAGCATGAAGATACTTGGGCTATAGTATCTGGTATGAACTTACCAATGGTTGTAGAAGCACTTGGACAAAGATTGGCTTCAAATAATGCACATGATATTGCTAAAGCAATTGTTAAACCTGGTCGAGACGGCATTAAGACCAAACCTGAGTCATTAATGCCTGTAGAAAAGGCAGAAAGTAATGTTTCTGCTAAACACCAAGTTGCCATTCCTGAGGGAACTGTTATTGGTGATGGTCATATTAAATATCTGTTAGCTAGAATAGATTCACGTTTATTACATGGTCAAGTTGCTACTAGTTGGACCAAATCATTAGCTCCTAATAGAATAATTGTTGTATCAGACAGTGTTTCTAAAGACAAAATTAGAAAGACTATGATACGTGAAGCTGCACCTTCTGGTGTACCTGCTAACGTCGTACCTATTGATAAGATGTTAGAAGTTACTAAAGATACGCGTTTTGGTGGTACTAAGGCATTAATTCTTTTTGAAAATCCTGAAGATGCACTAAGAGCTATAAAAGGCGGTATGGATATTAAGACATTGAATATTGGTTCTATGGCTTATAGTGCAGGTAAAGTTAACGTTAATACTGTATTAGCAATGGATCAAAAAGATGTTGATGCATATCGTGAACTTGAAAAATTAGGTGTCAGTTTTGATGTACGTAAAGTGCCAGCAGATAATAAGCAAGATATGAATGAATTGCTTAACAAGGCACAAAAATTAATTAACGAACAAAAATAATTTTGTTTATATAGGAGGTTTTTTAAAATGAATGCTATTCAGATGATTCTGGTAGTGGTCGTTGCATTCCTAGCTGGTATGGAAGGTATTCTTGACCAATTTCAATTTCATCAACCCTTAGTTGCATGTACTTTAATTGGATTAGTTACAGGTAACTTGGAATTAGGATTATTATTAGGTGGATCATTGCAAATGATTGCTTTAGGCTGGGCTAACATTGGTGCCGCTGTTGCACCTGACGCAGCTTTAGCAGCTGTTGCATCAACTATTATTTTGATCCAAGGTGGTCAAGGATCTAAAGGTATTGGTGCCGCTATTGGTATTGCTATCCCATTAGCTATTGCTGGTTTGTTCTTGACTATGATTGTGCGTACAATTTCTGTTGCTATTGTACATATTATGGATAAAGAAGCTGAAAAAGCAAATTGGCGTGCAATTGACGTATGGCAATGTGTTGCTATTGCATTGCAAGGTTTGAGAATTGCTATTCCTGCTGCTTTGTTACTATTTATACCTGCTAGTGTTGTTAAAGCAGGATTGGCTGCAATGCCTGCATGGTTGAATGACGGTATGTCTATTGCTGGTGGAATGGTTGTTGCTGTTGGTTATGCAATGGTTATTAATATGATGGCAAGTCGTGAAGTATGGCCATTCTTCGTCATTGGTTTCTGTGTGGCAGCATTACAAGGTTTGACTTTGATCGCCCTTGGTGGTATCGGTGTCTCTCTCTCTATTATGTACCTTGCTTTGGAAGGCTCCGGTAGCAAGAGCTCAAATAATGGATCTGGAGATCCTTTAGGCGACATTTTAGATAATTATTAAAATAAGACTAAAGGAGGATATATCATGTCTGAAACTGCTAAAAATAAGATTATACTTAGTAAAAAGGACCGTTGGAATGTTTGTTGGCGTTCTACTTTCCTTCAAGGTTCATGGAACTATGAAAGAATGCAAAATGGTGGATGGGTTTATAGTTTAATTCCAGCTTTAAGAAAATTGTATCCAAACAAAGAAGACTTGTCAGCCGCTTTGAAGCGTCACTTGGAATTCTTCAATACTCACCCATACTTAGCAGCACCTGTTATTGGTGTAACATTAGCTTTAGAAGAGGAAAAAGCTAATGGTGCGAAAGTTGAAAATGCTGCATTGCAAGGTGTTAAGGTTGGTATGATGGGACCTTTAGCCGGTGTTGGTGACCCTGTATTCTGGTTTACTGTAAGACCTATTTTAGGTGCTATTGGTGCATCACTTGCATGTGCTGGTAATATTTTAGGACCTATTTTGTTCTTTGTTGTTTGGAATGCCATTCGTATTGGTTTCTTGTGGAATACTCAAGAAATGGGATATAAAGCAGGTACCAAGATTACTGAAGACGCTTCAGGTGGTTTGCTTCAAAAGATCACACGTGGTGCTTCTATGATGGGTATGTTCGTTTTAGGTGCCTTAATTGAAAGATGGGTAAATATTTCTTTCAAGCCAATTGTATCAAGTGTTAAATTAGCTAAAGGTGCATATATTGATTGGAATCATATTTCAAGTGGTGCAAAAGGCATCCATCAAGTTTTAACTCAATGGAATATGGGCAAAGGTTTGTCCTTGGAACCAATTAAGGTTACTACTTTGCAAGGTAACTTAGATTCATTAATTCCAGGTTTAGCTGGATTACTTCTTACATTCTTATGTATGTGGTTATTGAAGAAGAAAGTTTCCCCAATTGCTATTATTTTAGGAATCTTTGTTGTCGGTGTCCTTGGTCACGTAGTTGGTTTATTATAATATGGTACAATCTATTAATACCAAAAGTGAATATCATGTTGATGCTACGTGGTTTCGTGGCATGTCGGTGTACGGTCAAGTTTTGATTGGTGATGTAGGTTTTGAATTTTATTCTTCAAAGAATGTGAATGATTTTGTTCAAATACCTTGGACAGAAGTGAAATTAGTGATTGCTGACGTATATTTTAAAGGGAGATATATTCCTAGATTTAAAATACAAACACGTAATAGTGGTGATTTCATTTTTGCAACTAGACACCCTAAAGATACATTAAGGGCTATACGTAAACATGTTTTAGATGAGAAAATGCGGAAGTCACGTACATTTTGGCAAATTATTAAGAACTTTTTAAAAAGATAGACAAGCAAAAAACCAGAAAAGATATCATTTCTGGTTTTTTTGTTTATGAGGATAAGTGAGTTAATTTTTTCTAATTCAATTAATATAAAGACTTAAGAGTTTTACTTTTAAGTCTTTTGATTTTTATGGTATGTTTAAAATTTGCGAAAAATAAGTGTTTATTTTATAATTCAATAAGACTGTTTGTATCTCATGAGATAAATCAATTATTAGGATAAAATTTATGCAAAATAATTCAAAAAAAATTCAATTAAAAAGATCAATGACTGCTGGTCAAATGGAAATGATTTCCTTAGGTGGAGCTATAGGTGTTGGTCTATTTATGGGGTCTACATCAACTATTAAATGGACGGGACCTTCAGTATTGTTGGCTTACATGCTAGTAGGACTAATTTTATATATTGTAATGCGTGCATTAGGTGAAATGCTTTATGTTAACGCTACTACAGGATCCTTTGCTGATTATGCTACACATTATATATCCCCATTAGCTGGATACTTAGCTGAATGGTCGAATATTTTTGAGTATATTATGGTGGGTATATCAGAGATTGTAGCTGTTACGGAGTATCTTAAATATTGGTGGCCTAAAACTCCAACGTGGATAGCTGGTATTATTGTTATAGTATTTTTGGTATTGGCTAATTTAGCTAGTGCTAAAGCATATGGCACTTTAGAATTTTGGTTTTCTATGATTAAAGTGATTACAATTGTACTTATGATTGTAGTTGGGTTAGCCGTTATTTTGTTAGGTCTTGGCAATAAAGGTGTTCCTATTGGCTTTTCTAATTTATGGTCACATGGTGGTTTTTTTGCACATGGTATTAAGGGATTTTTCTTCTCTTTAGCTATTATTGTTGGATCATATGAAGGAATAGAATTGATTGGTATATCTGCTGGTGAAGTTATGGATCCTCATAAAGCCGTAGTTAAAAGTGTTAAGTCTGTTTTATGGCGTATTTTGATATTTTATGTTGGTGCTATCTTCATTATTGTGTGTATATATCCTTGGAATGAATTAAAAGCTATCGGTTCACCTTTTGTAGAAACATTTACTAAAGTGGGCATTCCTTTTGCTGCTGGATTTATTAATTTTGTAATTTTAACAGCTGCTTTGTCCGGTGCAAATTCAGGCATATATTCTTCAAGTAGAATGCTATTTAGATTAGCACATGAAGGTCATGCACCTAAATTTTTTGGTAAAGTATCTAAAAGAGTTGTACCTAATAAGGCTATTTTGGGAATTTCTGCAGGAATATTAATTGGATTTATTTTAAATCTTATTTTTTCAACTATTAGCAAGTCCGCTAGTAGCTTATTTGTATTGATTTATAGTTCTTCTGTTTTACCTGGTATGGTACCGTGGTTTGTAATCTTGATAGCTGAATTAAAATTTAGAAAAGAAAATCCTAAGCAAATGGCACAACATACATTTAAACTTCCGTTGTATCCTTATTCTAGTTATTTTGCTTTTAGTATGTTATTTTTGATTATTATATTTATGTTTATCAATCCTGAAACAAGATTATCAGTAATAGTAGGAGCAGCTGTTTTATTATTTGCTACAATACTATATTTCATTAGGAAGAAAAAATAGTTAAATAAAAAAGTATAACTTTTTGTTGTGGGGGTCACATCAAAGTCTTACAGATAATGCTAGTCCAAAATATAAATAGCATTTAAAAGAGTGTTGACAATTTAAAATTATGATTTTATAATTTGCTTAATTTAATTTTAACAAAATACCCAAAGGGTTAAATTAATAATTTCTATTTGGGGAGGTATTATTTATGCCAGATTATAAAAAGATCAATTCAGCCGTAGGTGGTTCTGAAAGAAAATTAGAAAAGGAATTTCAATCCTTAGAAGATATTATTCTTTAATTAAATATGTAGGTTATTTTATGCGTGCTGTTTTAAAAGAGCTTAATAGCAAGTACAAGTTTTAGTATTTTCTTTTTTTAGGAATGAATATTATTAATACGTGTATAGAGACATCTAATATTTTTTTAGAAGGTATGTTAATAAATTCACTAGTATATAAGGCTGATAGAATATCATTCATACACAATGTAGTAGTTATAATAGCTCTAAACGTCATAAGGCTGTTTTTGTCTTTTTTTATAAATAAAATTCAAATTCTAAACTACAGAAAAATAAACATAGATGTAAACGATACGATAATAAAGAAGCTTTATTCCAAAGATACGTTAGAGGTCTTAAAACTTGATCCTATTCAAACTGCAGATAGAATTACGGAAGATACTAATGAAATATTGAATTTCTTGTTTCAAACAGTAAATCAAATAATTTCAATTATTATTTCCTCGATTATAATTTTTATTTATATTATTAAAGCTAAATCTAACTTTTTCTTATTTATAATGATTTTGCTGCCAGCATATATTATTTTGTACCTTATTTTGAAACCTAAAATATTCAAAATAAACTTAGAATTAAGACAAGTTTATAATGAATATTTTTCAGGATTTGCTGAATGGTTGAATAGATATGTTGAAATTAAAGGCAATAGACGCGAAGAGAGAGAATATAAAAGGTGGAAAAAGACCCAAGCATCTCTTTTAAATATTACAAGAAGAAACTTCTTTCTTAATTTGGGCATGTCTACTGGTGAAATCGTCTTACAATTGATTTTTCAGTTAATATTGTTTATTAATGGCGGATTGGCAGTAATATCAGGAAGTATGACAATAGGCTCTTTTTCAGTTCTTTTCCAATATTTTAATCAATTATTAGGACAAGTAGATGCACTATTTTCTATTTTATTTGATTTTGAATCTTTTCGTGTTGCATATATGCGAATTGATCAATTGATGTCTATCATGAATGAAGTAGACGGGGAAATAGTTATTACTAAGGTTGAAAATATCCAAGTGCATAATTTCAATATTAGTTTAGATGCACAAAAAACTTTATTTTCAAAAAAACTTACATGTAGTTTTAATAATTCTGGTCTTTATGTTGTTAGAGGCAGAAATGGAATAGGAAAATCTACTTTTTTAAGGACGATAACAGGACTGTATACGCCGGCCAAAAAAGGTACAATTTTAATAAACAATATAGATATTGACTTAATAAACAAGAAAAAACTTAGAGAAGATAATATAAGTTGTTTATTCCAAGATACGATTCTTCCCAATTGTGTTGTAAGAGAATATTTAGATATGTATGTAAACGAGAGTAATGAAAATTGCATTTCTGGATATCAATATTTTCCAAAAGTATTTAGCTCTTCTCAATTTAATATAAAGAAAGTGTTAGATAAAAAAATGACTGAACTGTCAACGGGTGAAATACAATTAGTGAAGCTTTACGCTACTATTTTGAAAAATAAGGCACACTGTTTTTTATTAGACGAACCCTTAGCTAATATTTATCCTGAGTTGCAATCAGATGTATTAAGCTTGTTGAATGAAATAGCACAAAATAATCTAGTTATAATCATTAGTCATGATCTTGGAATTGAAGAAAAAACTAAAAATATAAGGATAAGATAACTATGAATACATATTTGATACCTTAGTTTTTAATTTTAAATAATGATATTAATAATGCTGTAATTCAAAATAAAAATGGAATAAACTACCCTACAATATGAAGGATTTTTTGGAAAAGAAGATAAATCAAATTTTTCAATGCCTGTTTGAAAATTAAATAGTAATGGAATATTTAAAGTGGTTATAGATTAAATGATAACGTTAAGCGTGTTATATCTATTTCGTAATAAGTTATAAATTAACTCAAAAAGCATTACCTAATCGTTACAAGAGGTAATGCTTTTTTTAAACTTGATGCATCTTATCATGTTTTGAGGGTTCATATCCAATATCATCTTTGTAGACTTTTTATAATTATAGTCTTTATAAGAGATGAATATTATTTTTCTCGCATTGATCAGCCATTTCCTTAGGCCATATGCTTGCTTGGACTTCACCTATATGTACTTTGGCTAACAATAACATACATAGACGTGATTGACCAATTCCACCGCCAATTGTATATGGTAAATCTCCATTTAACAACATTTTGTGAAATGGTAATTGTTCACGATCTTGTGCATTAGCCTTAACTAATTGTTCTTTTAATGAGGTTTCACTGACACGAATACCCATAGATGATACTTCTAATTTACAATGTAAAGGCTCATACCAGAATATAATATCACCATTTAATTGCCAATCATCGTAGTCTGGAGCACGACCATCGTGTGGTTTACCACTTTTTTCTAGTTTATCACCAATTTTCATTAAGAAAACTGCCTTTTGCTCTTCAGCAATCTTGTCTTCTCTTTCTTGTGGAGAAAGTTCAGGCCATCTATTTTCTAATTCTTGTGTAGTAACAAAGCTAATTTGATCAGGTAATCTATAAATTGAACCTGGATATATTTTACGTACATATTGTTCTGTTTGCTTAATAGCAGCAAAAATTTTACGTACAGTATTTTTTAGTGTTTCTTCAGTACGTTCTTCCTTCTTAATTATTTTTTCCCAATCCCATTGATCGACGTAGATAGAATGAAAGTTATCTAAATCTTCATCTCTACGTATTGCATTCATATTAGTATATAAGCCTTCGTGCATAGGGAAATTATATCTCTTTAAAGCAAAACGTTTCCATTTTGCAAGTGAATGAACTACTTCAATCTGATCATCTGGAATATTTTTTATATCAAAAGAAACAGGTCTTTCAATACCGTTTAAATTGTCATTTAATCCAGTGCTTTTTTCAACAAACATAGGAGCCGACATTCTTTGTAATGTTAATTCAGTGCTAAGTTTATCTTGAAATGTTTCACGAATGATACTGATTGCAGCTTCTGTATCTCGAATGTTTAATTTAGGTACATAATCTTTTGGAATTATTAATGGCATAATTTGTCTCCTTCAAAAAATATTTGAAAGCAGAGAAAAAAGCCCTCTGCCCCCATTAATATCAGGACGAAAGGCTTTTTTCCGCGGTGCCACCTAAATTGTTTAGCTTTAGCTAAACCCACTTTATGAAACACAAACATGTCTCATCGGTAAGGTAACGTGCCGAAAACGTCTCCACCTACTTTAAGTCTTATCATGGCTTATTTAGGTAAGCAGCATTAAGGAAAAAGTGTTATTCGGTAAAAAAGAGCCTGCTGATTTTTCACTACCATCAACTCACTGCTTGGATTAATTACTTACTCATCTTTTTCATAGCTTTTAAATTTATTCATACATTAATGTTATTTAACTACTTTTCTATTTGACTTTCAAGCATTTTTTAAAAAAATTTTGAAAGATTATGTGTAATATAGACACTATCTGTTATTATTGATAAAGTAGTTAAACACTGGAGGCCAAAAAATGAAACAACAAAAAAAGTTATGGATATTTTTAGTAATCATATCTTGTAATTTGTGGGGGATATCAGGATTATGTGCTAAAAGAGTGTTTGATCTTTCTACCCAGGTCAGTCCAATAACTATCACACAAATAAGAATGCTTATTAGTGGGTTGTTTTTACTTTTACTAGCACAACTTACTGGCAAAAAGCCGATTAAAATTCTATATTCTAGAAAAAATATTATAGATATTATCCTTTATGGCCTATTTGGACTAATACCTATACAGTTGTTTTATTTCATTGTAGTTCAAAAATCTAACGCCTCTATAGCGACAATTTTGCAATTTATGGGTCCTTTCTTTATTATGTTTTATATGGTAGTTTTTGAACATCAATTTTTGCGAAGGTTAGATATAGTTGCAGCGTTAGTTGCATTCATGGGAATTATCTTTATTGCAACACATGGTAATTTTTCAAAAATATCATTATCACCTGAAGTTTTATTTTGGGGATTTTTATCTGCGTTAGGAGTAGCAACAAATACATTAATTCCTAGGCCATTACTTAAACGGATGGATAGTGTAACATTGATTGCGTGGTCCATGATAGCGACGGGGTTAATGATGCTGATTGCTTATCCTTCGCAGATTTTAATTCCAAAAGATTCTAGAGTCATCATCCTGCTGGTTGTAATAATAATATTGGGAACTATTTTACCATTTTATTGTATGTTAAATTCTCTCAGATATATTAAACCGTCTACTGCAAGTATTTTAGATGCTTTTGAACCGATATCTGCCACTCTTGGTTCAGTCTTTGTGTTCAATTTAATTTTAAAACCAATTGATTGGTTAGGAACAATATTGGTAATTTTAGCTGTTATAGCAATATGTTATCAACCAAAGAGCAAAATCAAATCGATACAAAAATAACAAAAAATAGACAAAGCTCAATTAAGGTTTGTCTATTTTTATTTTGTATATTTTTTTCTTGCTTTTTTGCTTTATATAAACTATACTGTACCTCAATGGTTGCTATTTTATAATATGCATAGTTTATTTTAAATAGCCATTGATAATATACATTATGTATATAATTCGGAGAGGGAAAAGTATGAAGAAAATAAAACAGAAATTATCTCAGCATAATCTGGTTTTTATTATTATGTTTGCGGTAGCTATATTGGCTCCAGTACTTTATAGTCTATCTTTTATTAAATCGGTTTGGGATCCTTATGCGGGTGCTAAGAATTTACCCATTGCTGTGGTGAATAATGATCAGGCAGTAAACTACAATAACAAAAAATTAGCTGTAGGCGATAAGATAGTTTCTCAATTAAAACATAACAAGCAAATGAGATGGTTGTTTGTAACTGAAGAAGAGGCTAAAAAAGGTTTACAAAATAGAAAATTTTATACGGTAGTAACAATACCTAATGATTTTTCTAAAAATGCGACAACAGTTTTGACATCGCATCCTCAAAAAATGAAGTTGTATTATAAAACTAATGACTCGTTGAATTATCTGGGCAGTACAATGAGTGATATGGCATTAATTAGATTAAATGGCAAAGTAAGATCTTCAGTTACTAAGGCCTATGCAAATGCTATGTTTGATCAGTTGCGTATTTTAGGTAAAGGTATGCACAAAGCTGCTAATGGTGCTAAACAAATTAGTACTGGCATGATTAGTTTGCAGGATGGTAGTAAAAAATACGTTGCTGGTGTGTCTAAAATATCCAATGGTATGCAAATTTTAAGGGTATCTGTGCAGCCACTAGCTACAGGATCAAAAAAATTAGTTGAAGGATCAAGCAAATTATATACGGGTATTAATAAATATACGAATGGAGTATCTAAGTTATACTTAGGTTCCGAAAAATTAATTAATGCAACACCAATATTGACCCAAGGTATTAATGAATTCAATACCGGATTATTTGCTTATACTTCTGGCGTTGGTCGTTTATCTTCAGGATTGTCGAAATTAAGTGCCAACTCTTATCGCCTCAGGGCAGGAGGACGTTCACTATTAACTGCTAGCGATAATTTTGATTTATTAAATGTTGGTAGTCAAAAAGTAAATGCAGGTGTTTCCGCATTTAATAGTAAGCTATCTGATAGTAATTTGTTAGGAACCTTAAATGGTGCTCTTTCTTTACAAGGTCAAGTTTTCCAATTGGAAAGTCAATTAGCAACTGTTCAAGAGACGTTGAAGGTATTAAAATCATTAGATCTTTTAAGTATTGTTAAAAGCATGGCAGATATTAAGCAATATGCCGAAAACTTGTCGCAGGCTAAAAATATTGATCAAGCAATAAATTATAGTGATCAAAATGCAACTAAGGCAGACAAAATTGCTCAACTTGTTAACAGCGAAAGTCAAATAAATGAAAGTACTAAGCAAAAGATTCTAGGATTAGTTAAGGATATAAAAACTAATGCTCAGGCTGGTAATGCTAGTTTAGAGGCATATGTCGGTGAATCTGTAGTGCCACTTTTGCTATCGCTGGAGGGGATGCAATCTAAGTTAAGTCCTGCTCAATTGCAAGGGTTATCAAGTCAAATTGCAAATATAGAATCTGCATTAGTGGGTGCTAAAAAATTACTTTCAGAAACCAAAGGGTTATTATCTAAAGTATCTGATAATAAGGATATGTTGAATAACATGCCAGATAAATTAAAGAAATTATCAGCTGCTACATCACAAATTGCTGCTGGTACGCAACAATTAGTAGATTCAAAAAGTAAAATAAAACAATTGGTATCAGGAATTGATGAATATACTGATGGAGTAGATATGGCAATGTCTGGTGCAGCAACTTTAGATGCTAATTCAGCTAAATTGTTGAGTGGTTTTGATAAGCTTAAGTTAGGATTTAGCCAATATGCTGGTGGTATTGTTCAGATTAATGGTGGGTTGAAATTATTGGATTTGAATAGTAAAACGCTACTATCTGGTTCGAATCAATTAAATGTTGCTTTAATTCAATTAAATGAAAAAGTTCCCGCTTTATTATCAGGTATTGATCGCTTAGCTAATGGCTCAAGTCAATTAAATAGTAAGTCCTCAATTTTATTGCAAGGAATTAATAAATTACGCCAAGGCAGTGGAACATTATCTGACAAATTATCACAAGGAGCAGATAAATTGAATTCTACACAAGCTGCTGATGCCAATAGCGATATGTTTTCTGATCCAGCAGAATTAAAACATGATACAGTTAGTGTGGTACCTAACTATGGACATGCTTTAGCTCCATTCATTATGGCTACTGCATTATTCATAGGTGTATTAATATTATTAGTGGAATTTCCAGCTAATCGAAGAATGACAGAAATCACATCATATAGATCATTAATCCTCCGTGAATTTAAATTAGCAATTATTGCATGTTTAGGTATGGTGCTAGTTCAAAATATTATTTTAATCGCATCAGGATTAAAAGTTTTCAACGTAGTAGAATTATTTACTATTTGTATAGCATATGCTTTAGCTATGTTGGGTATTATGCAATTGTTGACATTTATGTTTGGTAGATGGGGTCTGTTACCTGGTTTATTACTATTTGTTTTGCAAATAGGCGGAGCTGGGGGAATGTTTCCAATAGAAGTAACTAATAGTTTCTTCCAAAATATACATCAATTTTTACCTATGTCATATGCTATTGCTGGTTTAAGACAAGCGATAACTAGTGGGCTAGGTACTGGATACTTTATGAGTAATTTAATGGTATTAATATTACTAGCTATTGTTGCTTATGTAGGATTGGTAATAGCTATTGTCTATAAATTTACTAATACAGCTACTGAAACTGTAACTGATTAAATGTATTGTAAAATAAACAAGTAGGTTTATATATAAAATTAACCTCTAGATTTGCATTAAGTCTGATATGTACCCCTTTTACTGGACAAACCGGTGAAAGGGGTTTTGTATGAAATACGATTATGTTTTTAAACTTAATGCTGTAGAACTATATCGCTCTGGTCAGTGGATTGAGACACCAGAAGGTATAAGTCAAAAGAATTTTAGAAAAAGAATTGTACAATGGTCAAGAATTGCAGATATATATGGTCTTGATTCTCTTCGGCATTCAACTACATGTAAAGAACGTTCGGCTGAATGTAGATATCAGTTAGTAGCTCGTGTACTTGCCGGTGAATCACAAAAATCTGTTGCTATTAGTGCAGGAATTGATAGTGGATTATTGTCTAAATGGGTTCAGACATATAAAATTAAAGGGTATGAAGGATTAAATCTCAAAAAAGGTAGAAAAAGTAAGAAGGAAGCAAACGTGAGCAAGAAATCCAAACCCACTGATTTAACCCCATCAGAACGTGAAGAATTAATTCGTCTTAGAGCAGAAACTGAATACTTAAAAACTGAAAATGAAGCAATAAAAAAATTAATCGCCTTGAGACACGAAAAATGGGCTGCGGAACTCAAGGCGAAAAAGCAGCAATCATCAAAGAACTCCGAGAAAAAGGATACCAATTAAAATATCTCTTAAAAGCTATTGGCGTGTCTAAATCAACTTATTATTTTGAGATTAACAAATCAGATGTAGTTGCTGATCGCAATGAAGAATTACTGATTGTTATTAGAGAAATATTTGAAAAAAACAAGCATAGATATGGTGTTCGTAGAATTTATCATGAATTACTAAATCGTGGATATCATATAAATCATAAGCGAGTTCAACGCCTTATGCATGAAGCAGGATTAGCCGGTAAGCGTCCAAAGGAAAAATACCATTCTTATAAGGGCGAAGTAGGTAAGATTGCTGATAATGTAATAAATAGGGATTTCAGTACAACAGCACCATTGCAGAAATGGACAACAGATGTCTCTCAGTTTAACTTTTCATGGGGGAAATGTTACATATCGCCTGTATTGGATATGAATACAAATGAAATTATCTCATATGATTTGTCCAAAAGCCCTAATCTTAAGCAGATAGAAAGAATGCTTGATAAAGCTTTTGATAAGTTTCCTTCTGTTGAGGGCTTAGTATTTCATTCGGATCAAGGTTGGCAGTATATGCATGCCTATTTTAGAAATACATTAAAAGAACGTGGGATCATTCAGTCTATGTCACGTAAAGGAAACTGCTATGACAATTGCATCATGGAGACATTCTTTGGGAGATTAAAGAACGAGATGTATTATGGATATGAGAAAGACTATTCTTCCTTTGAAGAATTCTCAAAAGCAGTTGAAGAATATATAGATTACTATAATAACAAAAGAATTCAGGCAAAAACAAAATGGATGCCTCCTGTACAATACAGGATAGCATCCATGTGTTCAGCCTAGTTCATAAATATGTGTCCAGTATTCTGGGTACATATCAGTCAAAGCTAGAGGTTTTTATATTTTTAAAATTGACAATTTATTTTGTATAAATAAAAAGATGTAGGTAATTTATATCCTACATCTATGATCATTTAATTGTACTGCAATAAAGCATTCAATTTTTCTTTAAAAAATATATAAATCTTGGAGTGAGAAATTTTGTGGATGAATGTTTGATCATTAAGCTGTTTAACTTTTGCATGATAATAATCAAAATTATTGAATTTTTGATTATTAAACGAAACGTACATATCTTTGTCTACAGCTACTCTGCCGGTTTGATAGTCAAACTGGTACCCAGGTTGGACATTAAAAATATAGACATTAAAATTTAGGGATTTATCTGTTGAGATAGCCTGTAAATGAACACCTCGAGCCATCAATTCACTACCGCGAAAAATAGGTTTTGCTTGATATATTACTTTTTTATCTTGCATGAGTGCGGTTCTAACCTTATCTTCGAATATAGTTTGTAATGCTTTATTTGAAAAATCAGTTTGTGTGAAAAGATTTTTTCTATTGTTTTGATCACCTCTTTGGAGATTAGGGCTATATTTTCCCATTTTATCCATTCCTTTAGATAATGAATAAGCTATAAAGTGTCCACGATTATAAATTTTTTGATCAGGTAGATTGGGATGCCAACCTGAAGGGTTAATATATTGTTTAACTCTGCCTTTAGATAATGAATCTATATTTGATTTAGATAAAAAGGCAGTTTTGGCACCAGTTGCTCTATTAAATTGATCTATACGTTTATAAACTATTTTATGTTCTTGCCAATCATTAGGGTTCAAATTAGCATGATTGTTATTCAGTTCTATGATTGCTTGATTTCCTGAAATAAAATCTAGACTTTCTAACTTATAGTTTTTTATTCCGAGTGTTTGTGTTCTTATATCTTTTGTAGCAGAAATCTCAGTTGCATTAGCTTTGTGAGTTAATGTCAAATTGTGACCTGCTGAAAGCATCAAACCTGTTGATGCAATACTTAATAAGGTAACTAATTTATTTATCTTGATTTTCACGGTAGTACTCCTTTCATCTTGTTAATTAAATGCTTGATTAATTTTTAGATAGAATAATGATTAAAATAACAAATCTTATTTTTGATTATAACTTATGTTTGAAAAAAGTACAGTAAGAATAGTTGTATTTTTATTTTTTAAACTAACAAAAAGAGAAGTAACTTATGCATTAGTTATTTCTCTTTTGAAAAAGTTTGTTCAGTTATTTGATTTGATTAATTTTACTGTGCTTGTAACCATACAATAGGTAGATAAGAATGCCGATGCTAAACCATATGCTGGCAAAAATAAATGTTCTTTTTGATAAGAAAGTCATCATACCAATGCAACATATGCCAGAAAGTAAAGGGATAAAAGGGTAAAGAGGCACTTTAAAAGTACCTGATGGTATATCGGTTCTTCTTCTGATTAAAATAACACCAAACGAAACAAATGTGAAAGCTAACAAAGTTCCTATGGAAACTAGGCTAGTGAGTTCATCTAGTGAAAATAGGCCACCCATCAAGGCAATGATAATAGTTACAACTATCAAGGCGTTTTTTGGTAATCCTACTGTATTGATTTTTCCTAAAAAGTTTGGCAATAATCCATCACGTCCAATAGAATAAATTAAACGTGAACTGGAATATATCATAGATAGCATCATAGTACTCATTCCTATTATTGCACCTATTGATAAACAATCGGCTATCCAACCTTGGTTCACAGATTTTAGCGCAAAAGCTACAGGATTGGCTACGTCCAACTTGTTGTATGAAATCATACCAGTTAATACGATAGAAACTCCTATATATAATAGAACTGCGATAATTAAAGTACCTATAATGCCTATAGGCATATTTTTTTCTGGCTTTTTAACTTCTGCTGCTGATGCAGATATAACATCAAAACCTAAAAAAGCAAAGAAAACTGTAGTTGCTCCTTTAAATATACCAGAAAAATGGAAAGGAAAGTATGGTGTATAATTTTTAGGCTTGATATAAAAAAGTCCCACTATGATAAAAACACAAATAATTCCGATTTTGAGCAGAACTGCTATATTATTAAATTTTAGAGATGATTTCATACCTTTCGATAACAAGGCTGCAATGAAAATTACGCTTAAAATTGCTAATAAATTAACATATGTTCCTTGTGCTGGATTAAAGGGACCAGAAAGAAAATGAGGTAGTTGCCAGTTAAAACTACTCAATAAGGAGTTGCAGTAAGAAGACCATCCTGTAGAAACTGCAGCTACTGACAGCATATATTCTAATATTAAAGCCCATCCTAAGATCCAACCGATAAATTCTCCATATAATATGTTACCGTAGGAATATGCACTACCTGCAATAGGGATGCTAGCTGATAATTCAGCGTAGCACATGCTGCATAAAGCACAAACGAAGGCCGCAATAATAAAGGATATAGTGACAGCTGGGCCTGCTTTTGTTGCGGCTACAGTTCCAGGTAGGATAAAAATTCCAGTGCCAATTACAGAGCCAATACCTAACGTCAGTAGTTCAAAAGCCCCTATAGTTTTAACGAAATGTTTGTCTGTATTGATATACCGGCTTAGGTTTTCTTTTCTTAATAAATTATAGGGCATGCTCTGTCCTCCTATGATATCGTGTAATAATTTTATCAACTAATGCATTGGCAATATTTTCATTTTTGAGTAGGGGACCATGAGAATAAGATCCAATAAGATTTTTATATCTCATACCTTCAACACCATCTTGGGGATTATTGCCATATCCTTCGATCATTTTCCCTAAAGGTTTTAACTTATCATTATCAAAGTATGTTTGTCCGGAATGATTTTCAAAAGCTCTAACCTCACCCCATTGTGTTATGTAATGTGTATCGCCGATCATTCTTTTGTCAGCTTTAAAAACTGTATGTATTGGAACGATATCTAAGCCTTTAATGGTGATACCAGCATTAGTTTTATAATAAGAGCCTAATAATTGATATCCGCCACAGATGCACAACATAGGATTGCCAGATTCAATATATTTTTGTAAGGTTTGTTTGTGTCGTGGTAAATCTTTAGCAACTATCGTTTGTTCTAAATCTTGCCCACCACCAAAAAAGACAAAATCATATTTTGAAGCATCAAAATTAGTGCCTAATGATACATTGTCTACTTCAGTTTCATAGCCGGCTTTTTTTAATAAAAATTTTATAATTTTAACATCGCCTGAGTCACCATAAGTATTCATCAGATCTTCATATAAATAAGCAATTTTGATTGAACTTTTATTCATAATTATATGCCTTCTTTGTAAATATAATAATATTATTGTAAATAATATTACTATAAAAATCTACTAAGTGTTATAAAATTATATGTAATAAACATATTTATGAATGCATCCAAAATAGCATGTTTTTATATATTAATATATTATTAAAAAGAGGAGGATTATTTTGTATGAATGATAGACTTATCATCTTGGATGGAGCTGTGAATTTTAGAGATCTAGGTGGTTATGTAACAGCTAATGGTCGATCAGTTTGTTGGAAAAAAATATATCGTTCTGATAGATTAGATAATTTAACAATGCAAGATATGGAAATTTTAGCTCAAAAACACATAGTTACTGATTGTGATCTGCGTACTAGTTATGAGCAATCATATTGGCGGGATAGATTATGGGATGGTGTAGCTCATTATGATTGCCATATTTATAATGAAGAAGATATTACTTATGAAAATCAAATAACTACAGAAACTGTCAATAATTTAATTAATAGTCTTCCAGTTCCACAGGGTATTGTAGGACGACGGTATCAAAAAATATTGTTGGATAAAACTGGTCAGATGGCTTTAAAGCGGGTATTTCAAGAGATATTGTCGCTTGATGAAAACGATGCTCTTGTTTTTCATTGTACTGCAGGAAAGGATCGCACTGGATTAGTAGCTGCGGTTATTTTGCTAGGATTGGGCGTTAAGGAAGAAGATATTATTGCTGATTATTTATTAAGTAATGAATTATATCTTTTTTCAATTAAGCATACTTTACCTACAGATGATGATTTACAAAATATCATTGAGCGGATGAACTTAAATGGAGTTGATGCACTATCTATTCAGACAATTATTCAAACTATTAATCAGGGATTCGGCGGATTTGATAATTACTTTTTAAAAGTTTTAAATTTTAGCAAAGCAGATTTAAGTGAGTTTCGCAATAAATTGACAGTGTGATTTATTCAGTAACTGACTTGTATTTAAATGGTAATTGTTGATAACATACGTTAGAATAAAAATATAGATTTATTGTATTTTTAGGAGGTAATTGTGGTCACATTGTCTGATGTTGCAAAAGAAGCAAATGTTTCAAAAATGACAGTTTCTCGTGTTATTAATCACCCAGAGCAAGTAACTAAAGAATTAAGATCTTTAGTGGAAAAAGCAATGAAAACTTTACACTATAGTCCCAATTCAGCTGCACGTGCCTTAGCTAAAAATCGTACAAATGTAGTTAAGTTTATAATTTTAGAAAATATAGATACTACAGAACCATATTATATGAATCTTTTGTTTGGTATTACACAAGGATTAAATCGTCACCAATATGCGTTGCAATTGCTAACTAGTGTTGATGAAATTACTAAAGGAAATGCTGATGGCTATATTATTACAGGTGCTCGTTCCAGTGATTCTGAATGGCTAGATAAATTAGATAAACCATTTGTACTCTTTGGTGAGAATCGCTACGGGTATGACTATGTGGATACAGATAATAAAGTAGGAGAGCAGATAGCTACTCAATATGCATTGAATAAAAATTATCAGTCAATTATTTTTATAGGTATCAATGAAAAGGAAGCGTTTGAATATTCCAGAGAGGCTGGTTATATCAACACTTTGCAAAGTCATAATAAGGTTCCAAAAATTTTTAGATTACCTAATCATAGTCATAGTGCACAGCATTTTATTGATGAACATTGGAAGGAATTTGCACATAATACTTGCTTTATATGTGCTAGTGATAGATTAGCTACTGGTGTTGTGAGAGCTATCATAGCTAAAGGTGGCGAAATACCCAAAGATTTTGGAGTAATCGGTTTTGATGGTATTTTTTTAGATCAAGTTTCACATCCAAAATTGACGACAGTAAAGCAACCTATTATAAAATTAGGTGAGTTATTATCTGACATGTTATTGCAAAAAATATCACAATCAGGTGCTCAACAAGGTGAATTACTGATAGAACCTACATTAATAAAACGAGATACAACAAGAAATTAACACATTTATTAAAAACCTGTTTTCAAAAAAACAGGTTTTTTTGTTTGAATTATATTTTTAAAAATAAGTTTATATTCTTTTTTGATAGCGGTAACATATTAATTGGGGCTATATTTACGTGATAACTCTTGTTAAATTGATATTAGTAAAAGAAAGGAGATAATCATGGCTAATTGGTATGATCGAGCAATTATTTATCAAATATATCCCAAATCATTTCAAGACAGTAATGGTGATGGGATTGGTGATTTAAATGGTATTCGCCAAAGAATTCCCTATTTAAAGAGTTTAGGTATAAACGCTGTGTGGTTAAATCCAGTGTTTGTTTCGCCGCAAGTAGACAATGGATATGATGTGTCTAATTATTATGCAATTGACCCAAGTATGGGTACTATGGAGGATATGGAGAATCTGTTATCAGAATTACATGATGCAGGTATTCGTGTGATAATGGATTTTGTTTTAAATCATACTTCATATCAACATCCTTGGTTTCAAGATGCAATCCATAATAAAGATAGCATTTATCGTGATTACTATATTTTTGCTAAGGGCAAGGATGGTAAGGAACCTAATAATTGGGGTAGCTTTTTTGGCGGCAGTGTTTGGGAGAAAGATCCTGCTGGAACAGATGAATATTATTTTCACTTGTTTGATAAAAAAATGCCTGATCTCAATTGGAAAAATCCTGAAGTTAGACATGCTATGTTAGATGTAGCAGAGTTTTGGCTCAAAAAAGGCATCGACGGATTACGAATAGACGCTTTTATTCACATTGGCAAAGCAGATTTACGTCAAAATTATCCTACTGATAGTGATGATGATCAGCCAATTGTTGCTGAACCATTTTTTGCTAATTTATCACAAGTGCAAAAGTGGTTACGCCCATTTTGTAAACAAATTAAAGCTGATTATCCAGATACCTTATTATTAGGTGAAGCTGCCAGTGCTAATGTTAATTTGGCAGTAGATTATACTTTGCCTCGCAATGAGCTAATGGATACTGTGATTACTTTCAGATATTTTACTGAAGATTTGACAAAACTTGATGAAAGCTTTTCTACTAGGTACCAGCCACGTGATTTGGATATTCCTGCGTTTAAGCAAAATCAGGTAGTATGGCAACAAACATTGAGTAATGTTTCGTTACCAACACTGTATTGGAATAACCATGATATGTCACGTGTTGCTACTCGATTTGCCAAAGATGAACAGCAAGTTAAGGGCTTAGCAATGTTGATGTACTTGCAAAGAGGTATACCAGTAATTTATTATGGTGAGGAGTTAGGTCTTAAAAACTTACATTTCGATACAGCAGAACCATTTAATGATATAACTGTTGATGAGTTTTTAGCTTCGGCAATTAAAGCAGGGAAGACTAAAGAACAAGCTCTTGAAATGGTAAGTAAGATGCATAAACTCGCAGCTAGAAATGTTATGCCATGGGATGATAGTGATAATTCCGGGTTTACAACGGGTGAGCCATGGAATGTCGGGGTACCAGCCAATGCCGATAATGTTGCTGGCGAAGAAAATGATAATAATAGTGTATTAAATTTTTATCGTCAATTAATTGACTTAAAGAAGACTGATTTATTTACTAATGGTACCTACTATCTTTTTGATACTAATAAGTATACTTATGTATATGAAAGAGATTTGGAAGATGAAGTAGGTATTGTGGCAGTCTCTTTGAGCTCAAAAAAAGAGATGATCGAGCTTCCTATTGGAAACTATTATATCAAGCTCAAAACCGGTACCTGTGAGCTGGTTAATAATCAATTAACATTAGCTCCAGGATCTGGTGTTGTATTAATTAAAAAATAGGATGGAATATTATAATGCAATTATCAGCTATAAGTCATCGTCCTGATAGTGAAGATGCCTTTTTGTATGATAAAGATCATTTACGTATTAGGTTGCATACTGCTAAAAATGATATTGCTAAAGTTACAGTATTTTATAATGATCCATATATGTTCATGCCTGATAAAGAAGGTAAATATATTTTTCATTATCATATTAAAAAGATGCACTTAATTAGTAAGGGACAAGTTCATGATCACTGGGGGGTAACTTTAACTGCCCAATATCATCGAATTCAATATTTATTTGAGATTCAGGATACATCTGGTAGAAAAATCTTCTTAACTGATAGAGGATTTAGAACCGCATGTAAAGAAGGATTGAATAAAACTCAGAATTATTATCGTTTGCCATACTTTCATGAAATAGATATGGTTAAAACACCAGAATGGGTTAAAGGTACTGTTTGGTATCAAATTTTCCCAGAACGTTTTTCTAACGGTAATAAATCTAATGATCGTCCAAATGTAAAAGATTGGGATCCACAAACTCATCCTGGACGCGAAGATTTTTATGGTGGTGATTTACAAGGTGTAATTAATCATTTAGATGATTTGCGTGAATTGGGTGTTAATGGACTATATTTCTGTCCAATTTTTAAAGCAAGTTCTAATCATAAATATGATACGATCGATTACAAAGAAGTCGATCCAGATTTTGGTGATAAGGGATTGTTTAGGCAATTGGTCCAAGAGGCTCATAAGCGTGGCATGAAGGTGATGCTCGATGCAGTATTTAATCATATAGGGGTTAATTCACCACAATGGCATGATGTGATTAAAAATGGTTCTAAATCAAAATATGCCGATTGGTTCCACATTAATTATTTCCCGGTTGAACCATATCATGATCCTACTAAAGGACAAGGTGAACCACCTTATGATACTTTTGCTTGGGAACCACATATGCCTAAATGGAATACGGCTAATGTTGAGGTTCAAAATTATCTTCTAGATATTGCAAGTTATTGGATTAAACAATTTGATATTGACGCTTGGCGTTTGGATGTAGCACCTGAAGTTGATCATAACTTTTGGAGGTTATTTAGATCTAAGGTTGATAGTTTGAAGAAGGACTTTTATATTGTTGGTGAGATTTGGCATTCAGCACAATCTTGGCTTGATGGTGATCAATTTTCCTCAACAATGAATTATCCTTTTACTCAACAAATTGAAGATCACTTTTTATTAGGCACCAAGACATCACATCAAATGGTTGAATTGCTTAGTGATCAATTAATGTTATATCGTGCCCAAACAAACCAAGTTATGTTAAATACTCTGGATTCGCATGATACACCACGTATATTAACGATGGCTAATGGAGATAAAAAGCTTGTCTATCAAACGATTGCCTTTACTTTTATGCAAACTGGTAGCCCATGTATTTATTATGGAACAGAAATGGGTATGACTGGTGGACCAGATCCAGACTGTCGTAAACCGATGGATTGGAGCCATAAGGGCGATGAATTTTGGCAAAAAATAGCAGGACTTGTTAAATTTAGGCTCCAGAATGCCCGCATTTTAGGAAAAGGTAACACTAGAATGAGAGTTACTGAGGATGGTTTAATTAGAATTAAGCGTACAGAATCAGGACAGTCAATTTTAGGATACTTTAATACAACTGATAAACCAGTAAGTTGTAAGATGAAAGCGGTTCTTAGCCAGAATTTTGCTAATGATATATTAGAGCCTCATGGCTTTGTTATTGGGTATAATTAATTTTGATAACGGTAACATCAAAGATGGTATTGTAAAGCGTTTTCAAAAACATAATAATAGACTTATAGAGATTAAGCCAGTTAATAGCTGGAGGAGAAGACAAATTAATGAAACGTATTTTTGAAGTAGATCCTTGGAAGGTAACATCACATATATTTAATCCTGAAGATAAACGTCTTCAAGAATCCATGACTGCCATTGGTAATGACTATATGGGTATACGTGGTAACTTTGAAGAAGGATATTCTGCAGATGGGTTACAAGGAACTTATCTTGCAGGTGTTTGGTTCCCTGACAAAACTAGGGTTGGCTGGTGGAAGAATGGCTACCCTGAGTATTTTGGTAAATCACTTAATGCACCTAGCTTTATTAATGTTGAAATTACAGTTAATGGTGAAAGAGTTGATTTAGCTAAGTCTAAGTTTTCAGATTTCTATTTATCATTAGACATGCATCAAGGTTTATTAACTAGAAGCTATGTTTATGAAGGCAAAGACGTTAAAGTTAAGTTTGAATTTAATCGTTTCTTGAGTAATAAAATCAAAGAAGCTGCATTAATTGATATCAAGGCTACTGTTTTAGAAGGTAGTGCAAAAATTAAGTTTAATGCCAAGATCGATAGTAACGTAGTTAATGAAGATAGTAACTATGATGAACATTTTTGGCAACCTTTGGGTGAAGATGGTGAAGGTAGAACAGTTCAAGTCATTACTAAACCCAATCCATATGAAGGTGTTCCTCAATTTACAGTTTTGTTAAAACAAGGCTTAAAAGCAAATGGTGAAAAAATCGAAGGCAAAGTTACTACAACTACTGGTGTGCTTTCCGAAACAGTTGAAATTGAATTAAATGAAAACGACACCTACGAATTAGAAAAAGATGTTGTTGTTGTAACTAGTCGTGATGTTGAACCAGCTGAGCAAGCTAAAAAAGCTACAGAATTGTTAGATGCTGTTCAATCTGAAAGTTTTGCTGATAACTTAGCTGATCATACTGCTATTTGGGAAAAACGCTGGGAACAAAGTGATATTGTTATTGCAGGTGATGAAGCTGCACAACAAGGTATTCGCTTTAATATTCTTCAATTGTTTATGACATACTATGGCGAAGATCGTCGTCTTAACGTTGGACCAAAAGGTTTCACGGGCGAGAAATATGGTGGTGCAACTTATTGGGATACTGAAGCATATATCGTCCCAATGTATTTGGCTGTTACTAAGCCAGAAGTTACTAAGGCATTGCTAGAGTATCGTCATGAGCAATTGCCAGGAGCATATCATAATGCTAAACAACAAGGCTTGAAGGGTGCTTTATTCCCAATGGTTACATTTAACGGTATTGAATGTCATAATGAGTGGGAAATTACCTTTGAAGAAATTCACCGTAATGCGGATATACCTTTTGCTATTTATCAATATACTAATTACACAGGTGATGATAGTTATGTCAAAGACGAAGGTATGGATGTATTAGTAGGTACTGCAAGATTTTGGGCAGATCGTGTTCACTTCTCTAAACGTAAGGGTAAATACATGATCCATGGTGTAACTGGACCTAACGAGTACGAAAACAATGTTAATAATAACTGGTTCACCAATACTATGGCTAGATGGTTGATTGGTTATACTTTGGAAAGACTTCCTAAGGCAACTGCCGAAGCACAAAAGCGTGTAGCTGTTACTGATGAAGAAAAAGCTAAGTGGCAAGATATTGTTGATAATATGTACCTTCCTGAAGATAAGGAATTAGGTATTTTTGTTCAACACGATACTTTCCTTGATAAAGATTTGAGACCAGTTAGTGAAATTGAAGATCAGCGTCCAATTAACCAAAACTGGTCATGGGACAAGATTTTGAGATCACCATTCATAAAGCAAGCTGATGTATTACAAGGTATTTACTTCTTGAATGACCATTATACAATGGAACAAAAAGAGAAGAACTTTGATTTCTACGAGCCAATGACTGTGCATGAGAGTTCATTATCACCATGTATTCACTCCATTTTGGCAGCTGAATTGGGTAAGAAAGAAAAAGCTGTTGAATTATATGAAAGAACTGCTCGATTAGATTTGGATAACTACAACAATGATACAGTTGATGGATTGCACATCACTTCAATGAGTGGTTCTTGGTTAGCTATTGTTCAAGGCTTTGCAGGCATGCGTTATGATGCAGATCATTTGAAGTTCAATCCATTTGTTCCTGATAAATGGAATCATTATAGTTTCAAATTAAACTATCGTGGCAGATTGATCGAAGTTTATGCTGATCATAAAGAAATTAAGGTATCACTTCTTAAAGGTGCAGATCTTGAAATTATTGTAAAAGGTGATAAAGTACAACTTAAGGAAGGCGAAACCCAATGCTTAAAGGCTTAATTTTTGATTTAGATGGTGTGTTGACAGATTCAGCTAGGTATCATTTAGCAGCCTGGAGTCAATTAGCAGAAAAGTTAGGTATCCATTTAGATGCTAAGGCGGGTGATGGCTTAAGGGGCTTGTCACGAATGGATTCACTTAATCTTATTCTTAAGTTTGGACATCAAGAAGATAAATATACAGAAGCCCAAAAGGAAGAATTTGCTGCTGAAAAAAATAGTTTATATGTTGAATCTATAAAAGCTATGACAGCTAGTGATATCTTGCCAGGAATTGAGCAGTTGTTGACAGATGCTAAAAAACAAGGTTTGAAATTGGCAATTGCTTCTGCTTCAAAAAATGCTCCAACAATTTTAAATCAATTAAATATTATGGATAAGTTTGATGCAATTGTAGATCCAAGTACATTGCACAAAGGTAAGCCAGATCCTGAAATATACCAAAAGGCACAGGAACTTTTGGGATTAGAATCTGACGAGGTTATTAGTTTTGAAGATGCTGCAGCAGGTGTTGCATCTATTAAAGCGGCAGGTCAATTTGCCGTTGGTATAGGTGATGAAAAGGTCATGGCGGCTGCAGATTACATAGTTTCTGATACTGGTAAATTGCGGTTAGAGGAGATCGAAGCCGCATTTGATCAAAAATAGAGAAAGCAGGTAAGGGCAAATGGTTG
Organism: Lactobacillus iners; assembly: GCF_011058775.1. NCBI lineage: Bacteria > Bacillati > Bacillota > Bacilli > Lactobacillales > Lactobacillaceae > Lactobacillus > Lactobacillus iners. The sequence goes on from NZ_CP049230.1 coordinate 99,259, forward strand.
AAGTTGATTTAAACCATATCTACAAGAAGTATGAAGGCAATGACAGATATTCTGTTAATGACTTCGACTTGCATATTAAGGATAAGGAATTTATTGTATTCGTTGGCCCTTCAGGTTGTGGTAAATCAACTACGTTGAGAATGATTGCTGGGCTTGAAGATATATCAGAAGGAACATTTGAAATTGATCACCAAGTGATGAATGATACTGCTCCTAAGGATCGAAACATTGCTATGGTTTTCCAAAACTATGCTTTGTATCCACATATGACAATTTATGATAATATGTCATTTAGTTTAAAATTAAAGCACTATGCCAAGGAAGAAATTGATAAGCGTGTGAAACATGCTGCTAAGATTTTGGGCTTGGAAGACTATCTAACAAAGCGTCCATCTGAATTGTCTGGTGGTCAAAGACAGCGTGTAGCTCTAGGACGTGCTATTGTGCGTGATGCACCTATCTTCTTGATGGATGAGCCTTTATCCAACTTGGATGCTAAGTTGCGTGTTACTATGCGTGCTGAAATTGCTAAGTTACATCAAAGATTAGGCACAACTACTATTTATGTTACTCACGACCAAACAGAAGCCATGACTTTAGCAGATAGAGTTGTTGTTATGTCAGTAGGTGAAGTTCAGCAAATAGGAACTCCATTAGAAGTGTATAATAAACCAGTGAATATGTTCGTTGCTGGATTTATTGGTTCACCTCAAATGAACTTCTTTAATGTCCATTATAAGGATGGATATATTTCAGACGGAAAGGGACTTAATATTGAAGTTCCTGCTGGTAAGGCAAGCATGTTGGAATCTAAAGGCTATGCTGATAAAGATCTTGTATTTGGTATTCGCCCAGAAGATATTCACTCAGAGGAAGCTTTCCTTGAAACTTGGCCTCACGCTGTGATTGATTCAGAAGTTGTTGTTTCAGAGCTTTTGGGTGCTACTATCCAACTTTACCAAAAGGTTAATGGTACGGAGTTCGTTGCTAATGTTAATGCACGTGATTATCATAAACCTGGTGATAAAGTTAAGATGGGCTTTGATGTAAATAAAGCACATTTCTTTGATAAAGATACTCAAAAAGCTATTCGTTAATCGTTGTTTTTATGTTAATACTTGCAACGATGTAGAAGAACGTCGTTGCAAAAAAAATATCTATCTATTCTTTGTCTAGTTGAAAACTAGGAGGAAATATATTATGAGTTTGTTGAAAAAATTAGGTGTAAGTAGTGTTGTTGCTTTAGCAGCTGTTTCATTGGCTGCATGTGGTAGTAAAAAAGGTGCTGATAAGTCAGCTGAGAGTAGTAAGCCTTTAACTTTGTGGGTAGATACTCAACAAGTTGGTTACTACAAGAAGATTGTTAAAGAATTTAACAAGAAGTATCCAAAAATTAAAGTTAGAGTTACTCAAAGCCCTAATGGATCAGCACAAGCTAAGACTGATGTTGGTAAAGACCCTGCAAAAGCAGCTGATGTTTTTGAAGTTCCAAATGACCAATTAGGTCAAATGGCAGAATCAGGTTATATTAACCCACTTTCTCCAGATGCAGTAAAGCAAATTAAAGCTGACAATGTTCCAGAAGCTTACAAAGGTGTTGAATGGAAGGGTAAGGTTTACGCATATCCATTTGCAGAACAAGCACAAACACTTTACTACAACAAGTCTAAATTATCCGCATCTGATGTTAAAGACTGGAAGACTTTAACTTCTAAAGGTGTAGTTGCTACAGACTTTACTAATGCATATACTATGTTCCCAGTATTCTTTACTGCAGGTAACAAGTTATTCGGTGCTAATGGTGAAGATCCTAAGGGAAGTACAGTTGCATCTGAAAATGGTGTTGCAGCATTGAAATGGTTTGCAGAACAAAAAGGTAACAAGGGTGTAATGCAAACTTCTAACGGATTGAACCAATTGAAGAAAGATAAAGCACAAGCTATCTTAGATGGTCCTTGGAACGCAGCAAACATTAAGAAGATTTTAGGTAAGAACTTTGCAGTAACAGTATATCCAAAGATTAATGTTGCTGGTAAAGACGCTCCAATGCAAGCATTTTTAGGTATTGAAGGATTTGCTGTTAACTCACATACTTCAAACGCAAAGAACGCAACATTGTTAGCTGCCTTCATTACTAATAAAGCTGCACAATTAGTAGCACACAAAGAAGCAGGCCAAATTCCTGTAAATAAAGCTGCTCAAGCAAGTGATGAAATTAAGAATGATGACGTTGCTAAAGCTGTTATTGCAATGGCTAAGAAACAATCAGTATCAATGCCTAAGTTATCACAAATGGCAATCTTCTGGGATGGTGCTAGTCCTCTTATCAGTGGTGCATACGATGGTAAGATTAAAGCTGACCAATTCAAAGCACAACTTGATAAATTTGCAGCAAAGATTTCAAAGAAAAATTAATTTAAGTTGATAAGTATTATTTGTTATTAATTTAACAAAACGCATAAGCAAAGGTTGATAATATGTTTAAGAAAAAGCATGTAGCTCCTGAGGCAACGTTTGGTGAGACATTTGCTAAGGGTGATATAGCTACGAAATTGTCATTTTTCTTAATGGGTGTAAATGCTCTAAAACACAAACAATGGGTTAAAGGGCTTTCATTCTTAGTTACTGAGATCGTGTACTTTGTATGGCTAGTATTAAGTGGTATTAGTGCATTAAGTATGCTAAGTAACTTGGGAAAAATAAAGAAAAAGCAGGTCGTTTTTGATAAGGCACAAGGAATTTATCTCACCAAGCAGCCAGATAATTCAGTTTTGATACTTTTATTTGGTATCCTTGCTATCTTACTTACTATTGGATTTATTTATTTATATTATATAAATTTAAAGTCTAATCGTAATTTGTACGTATTAGATCGGGATCACAAGCATATTCCGACTAATATGGAAGAATTGGCATCTTTGTTAAATACTAGATTACATTCGACTTTGATGTTTCTTCCAATTTTAGGTATTTTATTGTTTACAGTTTTGCCGACTGTCTTCATGATTTCCATGGCATTTACTAATTATGATTCGCATCATTCTATAGGATTTTCATGGACGGCATTTAGTGCATTTGGTAGTGTTCTTAGTGGTGATTTGGCTGGAACGTTCTTCCCAGTTTTAGGATGGACATTGATATGGGCTGTTGCTGCTACTGTTACTACATTCTTCTTCGGTGTATTATTAGCTTTGTTAATAGAGTCGAAGGGAATCAAGCATAAGAACTTTTGGCGTACAATATTCGTTATAACATTTGCGGTACCACAGTTCGTTTCGTTATTGATGATGGCACAATTCTTGGACTTACAAGGTCCGTTGAATTCCTTGCTGAAAATGGTAGGTATTCATGCTATTCACTTTATCGACGACCAAGCATCGCCATTGGTAGCTAGAATAACTGTTATTGTTGTCAATATGTGGATAGGTGTGCCAGTATCTATGCTAACATCTACTGCTATTATTCAAAACTTGCCACAAGATCAAATTGAAGCAGCTAAGATTGATGGTGCTTCAGCTGTACAAATTTTCAGATACATTACGTTCCCTCAAATTTTGTTTGTTATGTCTCCAGCTTTAATTCAACAGTTTATAGGTAATATTAACAACTTCAATGTTATTTTCTTATTGACTGGTGGTAAACCATTTAATAACAACTATAATGGTGCTGGGTCGACTGACTTATTGGTAACTTGGCTTTACAAGTTAGTTTTCGGTCAGCAACAAAGGTATAACGCTTCAGCCGTTTTAGGTATTTTGATCTTTATTATTAGTGCTACAGTATCATTGATTGCATATCGTCACACTAATGCATTTAAGGAGGGCTAAAGATAATGTCTAAAAAAATGAAATCATATTCTGCACAAAGAAGATTATCATTAGCTTTGCGTTACTTGCTCTTAGGATTTTTAGCTATTCTTTGGATTTTACCAATCGTTTGGATTATTTTAGCCAGTTTTTCATTCAACAATACAGGATTTGTATCAGAGTTCTGGCCTGAAAAATTCACATTGGATAACTACATTGGTATCTTTACTAATAATCAATATCCTATAGTTAACTGGATTATTAATACGTTATTGGTAGCCATTGCCTCTGCCATCTTGTCTACATTTATTACCATTTCGGTAGCATATGTTTTGTCAAGATTACGTTTTGGATTCAGAAAGCCATTCTTGCAAATTGCATTAGTATTAGGAATGTTCCCTGGCTTTATGTCAATGATCGCATTGTACTATATTTTGAAAGCATTAAACATGTTGAACTTAGTAGGTTTGTTGCTTGTTTATGTTGGAGGATCAGGATTGGGATTCTACATCGCCAAAGGATTCTTCGATACAATGCCGCGTGCTATTGATGAGGCCGCTGAAATTGATGGTGCTACCGCTTGGCAAGTGTTTATTCACATTGGATTGCCACTTTCTAAGCCTATGATTGTTTATACAGCATTAACTACATTTATGGCACCGTGGGTTGACTTTATTTTCTCAGGAATTATCTTATCAACTTCAGGTAATTCCAAGAATTACACGATTGCGTATGGATTGTATAATATGCTTACATCATCTAAAGGTGCATCCACTTCTAACTTTGCCCAGTTTATTGCTGGATGTGTAATAATTGCTATTCCTATTACGATCTTATTTATGATTATGCAAAAATTCTATGTTAGTGGAATTACTGCTGGATCAGATAAAGGTTAATGATTTAATTTGTTTTATGCGTGAAAAGCCTCTTGCTTTAAAAGCAAGAGGCTTTTTTGGTATTTTAAATTAAAAAAATTATTTACTAAGAATATATTTTGCGGCTTGGATCGCTGCTTCTCTTCCAAAAACGATAGTTTCAGTAATTGAGTTACCGCCTATTCGATTATTTCCATGTAAGCCACCTGTTACTTCTCCTGCAGCATAAAAGCCCTTAATAATATTACCCGATATATCTAGTACTCTAGCATGCTGGTCAATATGAATTCCGCCCATAGTATAATGAATAGCAGGATGGACGTGAATAGCAAAGTAGGGTGCAGTAGCAATAGGACGTTCCAACCCTGTCGTTCGATGATAATCGACATCATTATTTTGGGCGATAGCTTGATTCCAACGCTGGATGGTCTTTATTAATGCTTGAGGACTAATAGAGATAGCATTGGCTAATTCAGATATTGTTTGTCCTGTTTTGACTAAACCTACTGCATCATAAAATTCAAGTGCTTTGACATGATTACGAATTTCCTGATCTAAGATTAGCCAAGCTCCGCCTTCATGTAAATTTGTGATGGCATTTGCTACGATTTTTCTGGTATCGAGTTCATTTACAAACCTAGCGGCTGCTTGATTAATTAAAATAGCTCCTTCGCCACGTACTGCTTCACCTATCAAATATGTGTGTTGATTATCTGTTTGAGCAGTTGGATGAACTTGTATAAAGTTCATCTGGATAAGTTGAGCACCTATTTTAGTAGCTAATTTGAGGCCATCACCGGTAGTCCCATCTTGATTTGTTGTTTTATATGATAATAAATCTGGTCGATATTTTTTGATTATTTCTTTTGATGCACCAAAGCCACCAGTTGCTAAGATAACGACTTTAGCCGAAATAAGCTGTCCATTTTCCAATTTAATAGCAAAATCTTGGTCCTTGTGTATTAACTCAACGACTTTGGCGTTGTTAAAGACACTTATATGTTGCTTTGTAATTTCTTTTAGAAGATTGGTAATTAAAAAATTGCCAATGGGTTCTTTAGAAGCAGGCCGATGTGTACGTTTAATCGTCATACCACCAGTTATGGTGAGTTCATTTAATAGAATATTGTGGTCTTTTAACCATGCAATAGCTAGGGGAGCATGTTCTACAAAAAAATGTAGCATATCTGGATCATTAAGTTGACCGCCACCTTGTAATGTTTCTTGATAAAACTTGGTCATGCTGTCAATAATTCCTTGCTGATATTGAATATTAGTTTCAGCAGCATTCATTCCCGAGGATGCTCTTGCAGTATTTCCTCCCAGTTTATTGTTTTTCTCGAGTATTGCAACTTTTAATCCAAGTTCATGAGCTTGAATAGCAGCACTAAGTCCTGCACCTCCTGAGCCAATTACGATAGCATCATAATATGACTCAAGATTATTTATAGAATTAGTTTTAAAAACGAAATTAGACATTTTGTCTCCTTATCTAATAAATATTATAAATTAGGATCAATTTTGAAACTTAAAGGAGAGTCAGCTGTTTGTAAGGTAATTAGTTGCGAAATCAATTTTTTAAAAGCTTTAATTGCTACTTGGGCCATTTCTTTATTAGCCTGATTAACTATATCTATAACTTTATTTTGTTGAGTTTCGTTAACCAACTTTTGATCATATTGATATCTAATTTTTTTCAGAGTATAGCGAACTTCTTTTTGTGTATTAATCAAATATGGTGAATATTTAGTCCAATTTCTGTCTACAAGAGTTCCAGCTAATTTAAATACCCAATATGCTGAGTTGGCAGAGTATTCTTTTTTGCCATATTTAAATAAGTTGGGAACAATAGTACCTTGAGGATAAAAAGGAATATATACACTTTGTGATGCAATACCTAAAGCAAGCCACTGTGTCATATTCTGATCTTTTAATTGTAATAAATGAGATTCTTGTGTAGTTGCTATACTAATAGGTCTAAAAGTGGAATTATTGACATTCTTTGCCTTCGTTAAGTCATACGGTGTGCCGTTATAATGATCACTTAAGACTCTTTGGGCATCTTCAATTGAAATAGGATGATCAGGTTTTTGAATAAAAGGCAATTCAAAACTTTGAGGCTGGTTGCTTACCGATGGTGTTAAAATTTTCTGACCTATCCAAACACGTGGGGTATTGTAGGTTAAATCAGAATCATCATGCGTTCCAAAGATACGCCTAAAGTCAAAGGGTTTATCTTGTGGCCATAAATTATGATCAATAACAAATTGGTTGATATTGTTGGAATACATAAAATTATCTGCATCATTAAAATCAATGATTTGGATAGATAATTGATTAGCTACGACAGCATACGAATCATCAGGTATTCTTTGAGCTACCCAGTGGTGACCAGAACCAATTTCCATATACCATGCTTCATTTTTGTCAGCAAATAAAATACCATTGGCTTCTGCTGCACCATGAGTTTCTACTATGTTACCTAATCGTTTAATACCATCACGTGCTGTTTTAATATATGGAAGAACAACAGTAATCATAGCTTCTTCCAGAATACCTGTTTCTTCATTAAAAGGATCACAAGCTAGTACACGTTCATTGGCATAGGCACTTTCTGTTGCACTCATTGCTACATGATATTCATTAAATCCATCTTCTTCAAAGAGACCATATTGATCTGTCCATTCAGGAGTAGATGAATATGAAAAAATTTCGTTAGGCAAATCAATTGTAAATTTATTAGCCTTTGATTTAAAAATATTATTGATTTTAACTTGATGTTGGTTAAATGCTAAATGTTTTGGCCAAGCAGTCTTGCAGTCTTCATTGCGACCAATAATAATACTTTGATCTATTGTTGCTTTTTTACCAATTAAAATTGATGTACATGCTGAACGTCCCATTTTTTTTATCATAATTTTCCCTTTTCCATGTTTTTGTAATATCATATATAATTGTAGTATAAAGGCATTATGGCAACAATCATAAAATTAAAAAGTAGAAGGTACAATTATGGAAGATAATAAAAAAACAATAGTTTTAAAATTTAATACTGAAGAGCATACTATCGATATGAATTTCTCACCAGATTTGACTGATGAAATGGAGATAGGTTATATCTTATCGTCTAGTTTTTTGTCCTTTGCGGCTCATCAAGGTGTTAGCAAAGAAGTATTACATGATATTATAGATAATCAGTATAGTGAATTTTTGTCACAGAATAATGAAGATTAAGGAACTAAGTTAATGAAAATAGTTGCTTTAGTCGGTAGTAATGCTAAGTTTTCTTATAATCGAGAATTGTTAAAATTTATTCAAAAACATTATATAGATAATTATGAGATAAAATTAGCTGAAATTAAAAATATTCCTTTGTTCTGTGAGGGTTTAGCTGAACCTGATAGTGTTAAAAATTTAGCTAACCAAATTCTTGATTCTGATATGGTGATTATTGCTACATCAGAAAATCAGAATTCTGTATCATCTGCTTTAAAAAGTGTTATTGAATGGTTATCATCAGTAGAACATCCATTTTTGAATAAGCCAGTAATGGTAATTGGAGTTTCTAGTCAACATACAGGTTCTGCTAGAGCACAAGTTCGATTGAAGAATGTTTTAGCCTCCCCTGGCGTTGGAGCTATTGTTTACAATGGTAATGAATTTATGCTAGGTAATGCTTCAGAAAAATTTGATGAAGATGGGAATCTAGATTCAGCTACAGTTGAATTTTTAGATAAGTTTTGGCATCAGTTTATGGATTTTTATCAAACAATTAATGGAAGGAAATTAGATAATCAATGTTAAAATTAATAGCTATAGTAGGAACTAATGCAGAATTTTCCTTTAACCGTTTTTTATGTCAATATATTGCTAAACGTTATGGGGATAAGTTTAACATTGAAGTTTGTGAAATTAATGACTTACCACTATTTTCCAAAGATGATTATCCTAATGAAGCTGTACAAAATTTCAGAAAAAAATTACGTCTAGCTGATGGTGTAATTATTGCTACACCAGAGTACGATCACGCAATTCCAGCCGCTTTAAAGAGTGCTATGGAATGGACAGGAAAGCATTCATTAGGTAGTGGTAATGATGTTATGCGACTTAAACCGACAATGGTAGTAGGTACATCATATGGTGTACAAGGTGCATCTCGGGCTCAAGAAGATATGCGTGAGATTTTATTATCATCTGATGAAGGAGCTTTAGTTTTACCAGCCAATGAGATTTTGATTGGTTATGCAGCCACAAATTTTGACAAACAAAGTCATGATCTAATTAATAAAACAATTATTAAACAACTTGATGTTGCTATGGATAATTTTTATCAATTTATTAATCAATGGAATAAATAAAAAATGAGGAGGCATATATGCAAGAACCAATTGTTTTAGATCATATTAAAATTCCTAATGCTCGTGATTTAGGAGGCTATCTAGGTGCAGATGGTCGAAAAATTCTAAAAAAACGTTTATTGCGAACAGGAAAGATAATTGATTTATCTAATGATGATAAAAAGTTTTTAATTAATTATGGAGTGAAGACGGTGATTGATTTACGTACGCCGTCTGAATATAATGTCAACCCTGATACTCCAATTGAAGGTGTAGAGGATGTACATATTCCAGTCCATAGGGATGCAAAATTAGATACAAAATTAATAGCTATGAGACAGACTTATGATAAGATTCAATATGCAGGATTTAAGTCTATGTGCTACCAATATCGTCGTAGCATCACGGAACCTTTTTCGCAAAATGCGTTTAAAAAGATATTAGAGACTTTGGCCTCCCAAAAAGATGGTGCGACTATTTTTCATTGCTCTGAAGGAAAAGATCGAACAGGATTAACTACTGTTTTTATTCTATATTTGTTAGGTGTTAACTGGGAGACAATTAGACAGGATTATTTATATTCTAATTTTACGTTGAGAGACTATCAGGCTGCTATGGATAAAAAAATTATAGCTGAGGGTGGTAATGATATTTTACGTTCTAATATTAGATCACTAGCCGGTGTAGCCAATGAATATTTAGATACGGCTTTATTAACCATTAAACAAGAATATGACGGAATAGACAATTTTATTCATAATCAATTAGGATTAGATCAAGAATTTATTCAAGAATTTCGCAATTTATATTTAGAAGTAAAATAAAAGATTCTTCAATTAATTTTGAAGAATCTTTTTTTTAGCTTAAGGTTTGACTGATACCAAAGATGCTCTTGAACATAACATTGGATATTAAAGGCGTACTATAAATGATAAATCTCAAGAATGGTGCATCGATTGTTTGCTGGATAAACCATGGATTTTCGAAAAATTCAAACATGGATAGTATGATATATACAAAGAAATATGCCGCAAAAAATGAAATACAAGCCCCTAATATACTATCTAGTAATCCTATCAAATGATGTTTATTATGTTCTCTCTTTGGGAGTCGTTTTTTGATAAATCTTTTGATTATTTTACCAATGAATAAGATAATGAAGAATCCAATGAAATGATATAAGATTAAATCAGAACTATTATTTGTTGAGTTAAGATTAGGTGTTTTATTGGAGAATTCCATAAAAAGCCAATCTCCTAGTGGATTTTGAAATATGACTGCTATAGAAAAAATGATGGCAGAAAAAACCAAGTTAATAATGCGTTGTGCAAAGCCAATCTGAAATCCTTTATTAGTTTGATAGCTTAAATATGCTAATACTAGTATTAATATAATCATAAGCTTGTATCAACCTCCTTTAGTGATATTAAAACATATTTTAATGATTTATGTAATGATTTATGCAAAAAGTTTCATAGGTAAAATGGTATGTATTATGTTGCCCTAAAGCCTAAATTGCGGTAAATTATAAGTTGTGTAACAGTAGTTTCGTTGGGGTGAAAAATGAATTCAGACATATTTAAAGAATTACTATTAAAGCAAGGTATAGAGCTTAGTGCTAGGCAACAAGAACAGTTTAGGACATATTATCATCAATTAATTGTTGCTAATGAAAAAACAAATCTTACACGAATTACTGAAGAAGACGAGGTGTATTTGAAACATTTTTATGATAGTTTGACACCAATTATCAAATTCAGAGAAATGATATCCAATGCTGAATCTTTATGTGATGTTGGTGCTGGTGCTGGCTTTCCTTCTGTACCTATCAAAATAATATATCCTGATATAAAATTAACCATTATTGATTCTTTAGGCAAGCGTCTTACTTTTTTGGATAAATTAGTTAAGCAATTAGGCTTAGATAATATTACTTTAGTTCATAGTCGTGCTGAAGATGCAGGTAGAAATATCAAATTACGTGAAAACTTTGATATAGTTACAGCTAGAGCAGTAGCAAGAATGAGTGTTTTAAGTGAATATTGTTTGCCTTTAGTTAAGGTTGGAGGTTATTTTGTTGCTTTGAAGGGACCTAAGCTATCAGATGAGTTATTTGAAGCACACAATGCTTTAACAATATTAGGTGGTCAGATAGAAAAAACATGTGAGTTTACTTTACCAGATAGTATGGATGATAGAACACTAGTAGCTGTTAAAAAAATCAAAAAAGTGTCTAATAAGTATCCTAGACAAGCTGGTATACCTAATCGTAAACCCCTTTAATTTTTTCGGAGGTAATTAATGATGTCATTATTTTTTAGTCACAAAGATAAGTTACCGGAAAATAAAAAAATAACGGATATTGATTTGGATAATATTGTTCCTAATCGTTATCAGCCTAGAAGAGCATTCAATGATGAAACGATAGCACAGTTGGCCCAAACTATTCAGGAACAAGGATTATTACAACCAATTGTTGTCAGACACATATTAGATTCTGATAAATATGAAATCATTGCCGGTGAACGTCGATATCGTGCAGTTAAGCTGCTTAAATGGGCTACAATTCCAGCTATTGTCAATTCAATGGCTGATGAACAAGTTGCTTCTTTAGCTTTGATTGAGAATTTACAACGTGAAAATCTTAATCCGATTGATGAAGCAAAAGCATATGCACAATTGATGAAAATTAATAACCTTACTCAGGAGCAATTGGCACATCAGGTTGGTAGGACACAGTCATATATTGCTAATAAGATCCGATTATTAAAGCTTACTCCTAAGGTACAAAGTTTTTTAGTTGCTCAAAAAATCACACCACGTCACGGTCGTGCTTTACTTACATTATCTGCATCTGATCAAGATAGGGCAGTAAGTGAGATAGTAAAAAAAGATTTAACTGTTAAAGAAACAGAGAATATGGCTCAAGATATTGATCGTTATTTTAGTAATATGGGTCAAGAAGGTGCAACTAAGGCGAAAGCTTCAAGAAAAGTTACTGTAAAAACAGGTAGTGATTTTACAGTACAAATTAATACTATTAAGCAGGCTATAAAGATGGTTAAAGATTCAGGTATGATAGTCAAACAGCATGAAAATAAATCAAAAGATTCATATAAAATTACAATTGAAATATTAAAAGGGGAGTAGTTATGGCACAAGTAATCTCAATAGCCAATCAAAAAGGTGGCGTTGGTAAAACTACAACGACAATTAATTTGGGAGCTAGTATTGCTATTCGTGGTTATAAAGTATTAATTATTGATACTGATCCTCAAGGTAATGCCACTTCTGGACTTGGTATAGAAAAGTCATCTGTTGATCAAGATGTTTATAATGTGTTAATTGATGAAATATCCATGTCCAAAACAATACATCATACTTCAACTCCAAATTTAGACATAGTACCTGCAACTATTCAATTGGCAGGTGCTGAAATAGAATTAACATCATTGATGGCTAGAGAAACTAGACTTAAACAAGGCATAGATGAAATTAGTGATCAATATGATTTTATTCTTATTGATTGTCCACCTTCTTTAGGACAACTCTCAATAAATGCTTTTACTGCTTCGGATTCGATTTTGATTCCCGTACAAAGTGAATATTATGCTATGGAGGGATTAAGTCAGCTACTTAATACTATTAGATTAGTTCAAAAGCATTTCAACAAAAATCTTGGTGTCGAAGGCGTCTTATTAACGATGTTGGATGCTCGGACTAATTTAGGTGCAGATGTAGTAAAAGAAGTTAAAGAATATTTCAATAAAAAAGTGTATAAAACTATTATTCCAAGGATTACTAAATTAGCAGAAGCACCAAGTTTTGGAAAACCAATTACAGAATATGCACCTAAATCTAGAGGTGCTCAAGTTTATGATTCATTGGCTAAGGAGGTGTTAAAATCTCATGGAAAAAAGATCTAAAGGTTTTAAGAGCTTAGGTAGAGGATTAGAGGCACTTTTTGATGATGGTCCAAAAATAAAAGACGGTGAGGAGATTAAGGACATAAAATTAGATGATATTCGACCTAATCCTTACCAACCTAGAAAAAATTTTGATGATAAGGGATTGCAAGAACTAGCTGAATCAATAAAAGAAAATGGCGTTTTTCAACCAATTATTGTAAGAAAATCTGTTGAAGGATATGAATTAATTGCGGGTGAGAGGCGTTTTCGTGCTTCTAAAATAGCAGGCAAAGAAACGATACCAGGTATCGTTCGTGATTTTGATGAAGCAAAAATGATGGAAGTTGCTATTTTGGAAAATTTGCAACGTGAAGATTTAACGCCTTTAGAAGAAGCTCAAGCGTACGAAACACTTCAGAAAAATCTGGGATTAACACAAGAAGATGTATCTAAACGTTTAGGCAAGTCACGACCATATATTGCAAACTATTTACGTTTGATAACATTGCCTCCAAAAACTAAAAGACTACTACAATATGGTAAGTTATCAATGGGACAAGCACGTACACTTTTAGGCTTAAAAGATAAAAGTCAGATTGATAGTTTGGCTAAAAAGGTAGCCGATGAAGGCACAACAGTTCGTAGATTAGAATTACTAGTTAATAAGATTAATACTAAGAGTCAAGAAAAATCTAGAAAAGTTACTAATAAGTCGAAATTCATTGCTGCCAGTGAAAATAAGCTTTCGGATAAATTTGGCACAAAAGTTAACATTAGTTCCAGCAATCGAGGAAATGGTCATCTATCTATTAGCTTTAAATCAACGGAAGAATTAAATCGTATCTTAGATGTATTAGGTATTGATTTAGATAAAGAATAGTGGGAGTGATTTTAATGTATCAGTTAGCTGATGTGGTTCAAATGAAAAAACCACATGCTTGTGGTGAAAATCAATGGGAAGTTTTGCGAATTGGTGCAGATATCAGAATAAAATGTCTCGGATGTGGTCATCTAATTATGATGTCACGTGCTGATTTTAATAAAAAACATAAAAAGGTTTTGCGTACAGCCAAAGATCCAGTTAATTTAAAATCTGAATTTTATGTACCAAAAGATAAAATTATTATTCCAAATATAAATAACTAAGGGGAGAAAAAAATGTCATTAACTGCAGGTATTGTAGGATTACCTAATGTGGGTAAATCAACTTTATTTAATGCTATTACTAAAGCGGGTGCCGAAATGGCCAATTATCCATTTGCTACTATTGAGCCCAATGTGGGGATGGTTGAAGTTCCAGATAAACGTTTAGCTAGAATTCAGGAATTAATCCCAGCTAAAAAAGTGGTGCACACTACTTTTGAATTTACAGATATAGCTGGATTAGTAAAAGGAGCTTCAAAAGGCGAAGGTCTAGGTAATAAATTCTTAGAAAATATTAGACAAACGGATGCAATCGTACATGTAGTTAGGGCATTTGAAGATGATAATATTACTTCCGTCACTGGTAAAGTTGATCCTGAAGAAGATATTAATACAATTAACTTGGAATTAGCTATTGCCGATTTAGATGCAGTTAATCGTCGTATTGCCAAAGTTCAAAAAGTTGCACAACAAGGAGATAAAGCAGCTAAAGCTGAAATGGCTGTCTTAGAAAAATTAAAACCTGTACTTGAGGAAGGAAATGCTGCACGTTCTATTGAATTTAATGATGACGAGCAACAAATCGTTAAAGGGTTATTTTTGTTAACGACTAAACCAGTAATTTATGTAGCAAATATTGCCGAATCATCCATGGCGGATCCAGAATCAGATAGTTTATATCAAATAGTTAAAAAGCATGCAGAATCAGAAAATGCAGAAGCTTTAGGTATTAGTGCTGCTACTGAAGAAGAAATAGCATCTATGGATGAGAGTGATAGGCAGGAGTTTTTGGAAGCAGAAGGTGTCGAAGAATCTGGACTAGATCGCTTGATTAAGGCTGCATATCATATTTTGGGATTGCGTACATTTTTTACTGCTGGTGGCACAGAAACTAGAGCTTGGACTTTTCGTGATGGTATGAAAGCTCCGCAAGTTGCTGGAGTTATCCATTCTGATTTTGAACGAGGCTTTATCCGTGCTGAGGTAGTTTCTTATGATGATTTAGATAAATTTGAAACTATGCAAAAAGTCAAAGAAGCTGGCAAATTACGACTTGAAGGTAAAGATTACTTAGTTCAAGATGGAGACATTATAGAATTTAGATTTAATGTATAAAGGAGAAAAACATGAGTTTAGAGGAAAAAAACATGAGTTTAGAGGAAAAAAATGCTGAAACAATTAAGGCACAAAAACTCCATTTGCAAAAGCAGGCAATGCAAATTAATAAAGTTAATGATATAGAGCATGCTAGTGTAGATGATCTATATGAATTACTTAGTAATAAAAATAGAGACTATGTTTTTAAGTTAAAAAAGCAACTAGCAGATCAAGGAAAGCAAACAGAAGAACAAGTTGCTATTCTGATCGATAAATTATTACCAGAAATAGTTGTTGCTCAAAAAAAAGGAGTAACGGCAGTCAATTATTATGGAAAATCTCCTATTGAAAAAGCATATGAATTGCTACATCCAGTAGAAAAGCCTAAAGAAACTTCATTTACTATGTTAGTTTTAGATAATATTCTCTTATATTTAACTTGCTTTTTGGGCATGTTTGGTTTGATCCAAATGTTTTCTAACCAAAAAAATAATAGTCAAAATATGGGGATTATTACTATTATGAGTGTTGGTATCATCTTTGGTATTTTAATGGCCTATTATAATCGAATGTTAGCTATGGATAAAAAAGACCGACCAGCTGTATGGAAATTAATAGCATATGGTATTGTCATGTTGGTAGGTGTGTATGTATGGATAGCTATTGTATCTGTTGTGCCAATTTTTAGACCAATTAATATTGTTTTGCCAGCTGTAGTTAATGTTGGTATGGGTGTTATTGCATTTGTTTTGCGAATGTATCTGAAGAAAAAATATAATATAATTGATCCATTAAGAGCAAAGCAATTATCTAAATATAATAAATAAAAAATAATCAAGGACACATGATTGTGTCCTTGATTATTATAAATTTTAAAAGTTAAATGATTTGAGCTCCTAAGCAAGTTTTAAAGTGATTTAGTGCCCACAAGTGTCCCTCTGGTGAGAAAGATCCTACTGCATTTTTATGAATAACAAGATTATAATTTAAGTTATAAGCATCAACCGCAGTATGTAGAACACAAATATCGGTGCACACTCCTGTCAAATGTAAAGTGGTGATATTTCTCTCCCTTAAAAAAAGGTCTAGAGATGTGCCACAAAATGATGAGTAGTGACTTTTGTCAATCACTTTTACGCTATTACTATCTTTGTTGGTTTGGTACCAGTTTTCTAGTTTGCCATAAAATTGTCTTCCCCAAGTATTAGCTAAATTGTGTGGTGGAAATAACTTACTTTCTACAGTATATGGATCATTTTTAATATGCAGATCTGTTGGAAGAATGATAAAGTCGCCCTGTTGCAAAAATTGATTAGCTAATGAAACAATTTCATTTTCTAAAATTTGCCCGGGTTGTTTGCAACTTAACGCCCCATGATCATCTATGAAATCATTGGTATAATCTATGATTAACAAAGCCTGTTTGCTCATTGAAAACTCCTTAATTTAATATGTATTTACAATCATTATATTTATATTTCCCAAAAAATACTAGCTTTTAGGAGGAATATGTATGAAAATTATGATAACAGGATTTAACCCATTTAATGGAGAAAAAGTTAATCCAGCTCAAGAAGTATTAAAATTTTTACCTGATACCATAAGGGGACATCGTCTTGTCAAATTAAATGTAGAGACAAGTTTTGAAAAGGCTGCATCTCAAGTTTATGATGCGTTACTTGCTGAAATGCCAGATTACTGTATTAATATCGGGCAAGCAGGTGGTAGAAGTGGTATTACACCTGAAAAAATTGCTATTAATTGGGTGGATGCTTCTATTGCTGATAACACGAATTATCAACCTAAAGGTCAAAAAATTGTTGCAAAGGGTATGGATGGTTATTTTACGCAACTACCTATTAATGCAATTGTCAAAAATATTCGAAATTCTGGTCTTCCTGCTAAAGTGTCAAATACTGCTGGTACATATGTTTGCAATTATTTATTTTATAAAGTTCAATACTGGCGTAATACAGAATTTCCTAATCTTAAAGGTGGTTTTATACATATTCCTTATTTACCTTCTCAAGTTTTACAAAGTAATCAACCTTCTATGTCATTAAACGATATAACTAATGCAATGATGATTATGCTGGAAACAGTTATTGATTACGACGGTTTGAAAGATATAACAAGTTTATATGATTAATAAGATGCAATTATTTGTTAGAAATGTGATGGATTATGGAAGAAAAAAGAAGATTATCTAGAGTTGAAATAAATCATCAAAGAGAAAAGAAAAAAAGAGTTTACAGATGGATCAAATATATTATCGGAATAATATTTTTGTTTGCTTGTATTTATGTTACTGCAGTTTATTTAAAAACTAAAAATGCTTTTGACAAGACATATGATCCTCAAAATTCTGTTACGCAAGCAGGTTTTAGTAGTAAAAAAAAATTTGCTGTACTTTTACTCGGGACAGATACTGGTGCTTTAGGACGTCATGAGAAACGTGGCAACACAGATACTATAATTGTTGCAACTGTCAATCCCAATGATAAAAAAGTATCTTTAATGTCGATTCCGAGGGATACTATGGCGGAAATGATTGGTAGTCCCAGATTTAGTGTTCATAAAATTAATGCCGCTTATAATATGGGGGGTCCAAAAATGGCTATGGAGACAGTAAGTAAGTTACTTAATGTACCTTTGAAATATTATATTACTATCAATATGGGTGGTATGACCAAATTAGTAGATGGAGTTGGCGGTGTTGATGTAGTTCCGCCTTTAACATTTACCTATGATGGTTGCTCTTTTACTAAGGGTGTTAAAACACATTTAGATGGTAAAAAAGCATTAGCATATGCACGTATGCGGTATGATGATCCCCGAGGAGATTATGGTAGGCAATTGCGACAAAGACAGGTAATTATGTCGATTTTGAAACATTCGATTTCTTTTGATACAGTGAAAAATTTAGATGAAGTTTTAAACACTGCATCAAATAGTATCAAAACTAATATTCGCTTTGATTCTTTTATTAGTATTTTTAAAAATTATCGTGATTGCTCTAACAATATGTCAAATGATTATTTGCATGGCAATGGTGCAATGATAGGTGATGCTTCATATCAAGTGATGAGCAATAAAGAATTGAATAGAGTATCAAAAATTTTACGTGAACAATTAGGATTAGAATATGTTGAGTTAGATAATAATGAAACGTATCAAAATAGCAAGAATAAGCAATTTGATTGGTTGAGTGGTAATCAAAATCAGCCTTATTATATCTATGAACCTAATAGTAATAAATTATGGCATGGGTGATAGTAATGTATAATTTAATAGCCCTTATTGTAGGTTATCTATTTGGTAATATTTTATGTGCATTTATTGTTTGTAAAATTAAATTTGGTATGAATCCTACTCAAATCGGATCACATAATCCAGGTACTGCTAATGTTGGTAGTATTTTTGGCAAGAAATGGGGTCTGTTGACATGTGTAGGTGATATAGTTAAAGCGATCTTGGCATTGATATTAGTTCTAATTGTTTGTCCTATGCATATTTCTCTTGCTTATTGTGGCTTGGGATTGATGCTAGGTCATGCTTTTCCTTTTTGGAATAAATTTAATGGTGGAAAATGTGTAGCAGTATCATTGCCAATTGTAATATTTTTTGATTGGCAATGGGGAATTTTTTGTATCATCATTGAATTGTTATTGATGATAATTTTAAAGAATTTAGCTGTTTCACCTGTAATTAGTTTATTAATTTATAGTATTGCAATGTTTGTGATATATAGTAACTGTGCAGGTATATTATTTTTCATTGGTTGGTGTGTAATGTTATATAAATTTAGAAATGACTTAGTTGCATATTGCAAAGGAAAAGGAAAAAGGACAGACATTCTATTTTTATTTAAGCGAGTATTAAAACATAAATAAGTTGACAAATAGTTAATTCTAAATTATTATCTAGCTAAGCAAGTAGTGTATAGATTCAGTGTTCAGAGAGCTAGTGGTTGGTGTGAGCTAGGCAGGTCTATATAACGAAATACAGATGGAGTAGTTGCCTTATTGACTGTAAAGACGCTACAAGCGTGAATACGGGTGGTACCGTGGTTAAAGTTGATTTAATCGCCCCTGATCTAATTGGTTGGATCAGGGGCTTTTTTGGAGGAAAAAATGGATATTTTAGAAGATTTAAAATGGCGTGGAGCTATTAATCAGCAAACAGATGAGCAAGGGTTGAGGGAATATTTACAACAGCATAAGGATTTAACTCTATATTGTGGAACAGATCCTACAGGTGATTCGCTTCATATAGGACACTTGATACCCTTTATGATCTTGAAACGTTTTCAAATGGCAGGATACCATCCGATTATTTTGATTGGCGGAGCTACTGGAGCTATTGGTGATCCGTCAGGTAGAAAGACTGAGCGTGTTTTACAAAGTGAAGAACAAGTAAGACATAATGAAAAATGTTTAACATCTCAAATGGAAAAATTGTTTGGCACTGAAAATTTTGAAATTGTCAATAATGCTAGTTGGTTGAGCAAATTAACTTTATTAGATTTTTTACGTGATTATGGTAAGTTATTCCAAGTGAATACTATGCTCAATAAAGATATAGTTGCCAGTCGCTTGGCAACTGGTATTTCATATACTGAATTTACATATCAAATAATGCAGGCTATAGATTTTTATTATTTGAATAAAAACAAAAATGTTACTTTGCAGATTGGTGGTGGAGATCAGTGGGGTAATATTACAGGCGGAATAGATTTAATTCACCGTATAGAAGGGGCTGATCATCCGGCATTTGGATTAACTATACCATTAATGCTAAAAAGTGATGGTACCAAATTTGGTAAATCTGCTGGTGGAGCTATTTGGCTTGATCCTGAAAAAACCAGTCCGTACGAATTTTACCAATTTTGGATTAATCAAGATGATCGTGACGTTATTAAATATTTGAAATATTTCACATTTTTATCTCATCAAGAAATAGAAGATTTAGCCATTAGCGTAGAAAAAGAACCGTGGAAACGATTAGCACAGCGTAAATTAGCGGAAGAAGTTACAAAATTTGTACATGGTGAAGCTGGGTTGAGGGATGCTCAATTTATTACTAATGCTCTATTTGAAGGTAATATCAAAGAATTGTCGGTTAAACAAATTGAACAAGGATTTAAAAATGCTCCTTACGTTGAAATTTCCCAAGAATCTAAAAATTTGGTCGATCTTTTAGTAGAAACTGGAATTGAAAAATCTAAGCGACAAGCTCGTGAAGATATTAATAATGGTGCTATTTATGTAAATGGATCTCGCCAAGATGATTGCGATTTTTTGGTAGATGTGCCTAACAGTTTTGAAGGGAAATTTGTGATTATTCGTCGTGGTAAGAAAAAATATACTTTATTAAAAACAAAATAGTAAAAAAGACATGCGTTTTAAGCGTATGTCTTTTTATTTATGCTAATATTAAATATATGCTGTTTTAGCTCAGTAGGTAGAGCACCGCCGTGGTAAGGAGGAGGTCCTCAGTTCAAATCTGAGAAACAGCTTATTGGCTAATTTTATTTTGTAAAAGATATATTAACTATAGTGTAATATAATGATGATGAGCTAATATTTAAAGAGGTTATACTTGTGATTTATACGATTACTTTGAATGATGATAAAAATAATACTTGTTGTGGAACTTATGTATCATTATTGCTTAAGAAAAAAGATATCGAATCAATTGCGTTAGGAATTATTCCTAATGATTATCAAAAAGCAGAAAAATTATTGGATGATGCAGATATTAAACATGATTTTATAAAAATTGATGCCACTCAATTAGATCTTTTTGGAGAAGATAAACAAGTTGCAATTAGTGCACAACAAAAATTATTAGATAATTTAAAGTGCCTAAACAAGGGCGATATTTTAGTTATATGTGGTAGTTTTGCTAAAGGAATATCACCTGTTTATTTATCCGATATGGCTGCTATTGCACATAAAAAAGGAGCATACTTGGTTGTATCTGTACCATATGCAACTGTTATGGATATTTTACCTTTGCAACCATTTTTGATTCAGTTGACGGGTCAAGATATAAAGAACATCTTTGATAAAGTAGCAGGCAAGCAATTACTATATAAGTCAGCTCACTATATGGTAGCTAAAGGTGCCAGTCATGTTTTGTGTATGTTGGATAAGCAACATATAGCCGTAATTAATATGACACAAGGTTTTGTTGCTGAAGTGCCAGATGTTAAAAAGGTTTCAGGAGTAGGATGTCAAGAATCCTTATTAGCGACCTTTTTAACAGGCATTTTAAAGAATCATATGACTATTACTAATTTAGCCAATAGTGTAGCTGCATATGCTGATTCTTTACAAAAAGATGGGTTGACGGACTATAGCAATAATTTAGCTCTTCAGAGAAAAGTTATTGCTCAAAAAATTATGTTTGATGATTAAAAAAATAATGCTAATTTATCAAAATTAGCATTATTTTTATTTTTGCTTTCTAATATCGAAAGCTGATTTGACAATATTTTGTGGAATAGCTAAAGTATCATGTTGACCAAATTCGTCATATATTGCATGCCAACTGCATGTGTAATCGTTACTAAAAACAAAATCTGCTGCTAAATCTATCCGAACAATTTTATTAGTATGTTTATTTATGATATAAACAAAATTGATCCTAGTTGGTTCAGAAACCTTTACTGCTCTAGCTAAATTCATATTTTGTGAACCAGGTGTATTTAAAGCGTCGATAACCAAATTGTTAACTGATCTCCAAGCAGAAGTATCCGTCTTTGAATAAGTGAAGATGTAGTTACCATTGCTAATTTTGATTTTAGCTTTATTGGTCATCACTTGGTTTAAATTGGAGAAATTTTTGGCATTAAAGCGGTTAAATATTTGATCAGGACTAAATTTATCGTTAGTGTTAGTATTTTTAATCCATTTTCCCTTGTTTTGAGGTAGCAGTATGTATACCATATTATTATTTAGCCAAAATTGTTCACTATTAACCTTATTTCCTTGATTTAATGAATATTTTATATTGACTAGATCAGGTTTAAATAAAGCCGTCATTGAACTATCCTGTTTCATTTTTTTAGATTGAACTGTTTCTATAAAATGTCCACTGTTAAATGATTGATTAAAAGCATGTTTTAATGTGGTCGTAGCTACTGTTCGTATATTGTCGTTACTTGATTGGTTGTCAATTGCTTTTTTGGCACATCCTGAAGTCATACAACAAACTAACATTAATGTAAATAAAAGTGTGTGTCTTTTATTCATTGTAAACCCTCCGATATATTATAGATTCGATGTAATAATTTTACTCTTATTATTTTTGAAATGTAATCTATCTTTTTTTAAAGATAATATGTAAAAAATTTTTCAAACGTCTCCATTTCCATTGGTAATCTTTGGTAGGTTGTGTTACCTCGACGCAACCAATGTAGTCACCGCTTTCATTGTGTAAACTGTAAAAAGATACATTGATTGGTTGATTTTTGGACCAACGTTTGGACCAAAGATTAATTGAGAGACTTTTTCTTTCGTTATTATGCATTTGTTCGAGCACCCGCTTAACGTGAGGTTTAGATTTTTCTGCGTGTACATCTAAAACATTTTTACCTAGGTTTGCGGTTGTTCTTTCAAATAATCGACCTTCATTCATTGAAGACCAAACGATAGTATCATTTTCGTCGACTACGTCAAATTCCTGTGGAATAGTTTTAAAAATAGCATCCAATTGTTCTAATGTTAATGAACCTCCAGACAAATTTATTTTGTTATTTGGCATCTAAATAAAACTCCCTTTCATGACTGACTAATGAATATTGTAACATGATATTTATCAATAATTAAAATATTAACTATTAGGAACATATTTGGGTTACTTTTATTACAATAATTTTCTTTAAGCTATTAATTTATCTAATAAGTGTGTAAAATAGACATTGAATGATAATTTTAAAAGGAGATAATTTAATGTCTAAATTAGTTTTAATTCGTCATGGACAAAGTCAATGGAACCTATCAAACCAATTTACTGGTTGGGTAGATGTTAATCTTTCAGATAAAGGTGTTGAGGAAGCTAAAAAAGCTGGACGTTTGATTAAAGAACACGGTTTACAATTTGATCAAGCATATACTTCTGTATTAACACGTGCTATCAAAACTTTGCACTTTGCATTGGAAGAAAGTGGCCAACTTTGGATTCCTGAAACTAAGTCTTGGAGATTAAACGAACGTCATTATGGTGCTCTTCAAGGTTTAAATAAGAAAGATACTGCAGATAAGTATGGTGATGAACAAGTTCATATTTGGCGTAGATCTTATGACGTTTTGCCACCTGTTATTGAAGATGACTCTGAATATAGCCAAGCACATGATCGTCGTTACGCTCACTTAGATCCACACATTGTTCCTAAGGCAGAAAACCTTAAGGTATGTTTGGAAAGAGTTATGCCATTCTGGGAAGATCATATTGCTCCAGATTTACGTTCTGGTAAAAATGTTATTATTGCAGCACATGGTAATTCACTTCGTGCTTTAACTAAGTATATTGAAAATATTTCAGATGAAGATATTATGGGCTTGGAAATGAAGACTGGTGAACCAGTTGTTTATACATTTGATAATGAATTAAATGTAGTTGACAAAGAAAAGCTTGATGACTAATTATATAGTTATTAAAAAGGTACTGACTTTAAAAGTCGGTACCTTTTATTTTTTGAGGATCTTGTAATGAATTATTGTTGATATAACTTTGAAATTCTGAATAAAGTGGTTGAAATAATTGCACATCTCCCAACGACTTGATCATTGTTTTAGGGAAAAAGAAACGTTCATCACCTTGTACAGTGCCATTTAATGCTTTTACTAGGGGACTTAGTTCTGAAAGTTCGACTAAGGTACCATCATTTTCCATAATTTCTATCGGACTATGTGCATTTTTCCCTGTAGGTTTATAAGCATCATAAGGTTCATCAAAAGCAGAATTAGTAGCAGTATAGTATTGTGGATCAAATCCTGCATTTTTAATGAGCTCATTTAATTTAGGTATGAGGTACTTAGTTTGATTGTTAACTTTAACACTTTCAAGGGGATGCCTGTATAAGTAACTTCCTGCTAAATCTGCTAAAATTTTGTCTCCTGATTTAGTCCAAAGCATAAAATTAGTTTCCATTACGCCATCATCTAAGGCTAAATAATCTTCAAGACTCCATTTATTGGCCAAAAAAGCTTCCAATTGAGGAGTTACAGTGAAATCTTTGATATCATTTCTTTGATAAATTTCTTGTGCACGTTGTAATAAATGATGCAAAATGACTTCCATTGAACGACCTATTCGATGGAAGTAAACTTGTTGATACATTTGATAGCGACTGATAATATAATCTTCTACTGCATGGATCCCTTTATCTAAAAAACAGATGCCATTCTTATAAGGTCTAATAACATCCAATATTCGAGTTAAATCAAAGGCACCATATGATACGCCTGTAAAATATGCATCGCGCAGTAAATAATCCATTCTGTCGGCATCAGCCTGACTAGATATTAACTTAACTACTTGTGGATTGGGATAAGTTTTGGCAATTACACTTGCAACTTTTTGTGGAAAATCTGGTGACACTTGTTTTAAAATTTTGTTTATTTGTGTATTTTCATCCAGAATTATTTTTTGCCCCATTAATTCATGATTAGTATTAAATAAATGCTCGAAAGTATGCGAATATGGACCATGTCCTAAATCATGTAATAATGCTGCACACTCTACGAGCAAATTATTACTAGGATCCCATAATCCATCATCACTTTGCTGAGTAGCATATTTTTGAGTGAAGATATTACATATTCTTCTAGTTAGTTCATAGACGCCTAAATTATGCTCAAATCTGGTATGTGTAGCACCAAAGAAAACAAATGAGGTGGGACCTAATTGCTTGATGCGACGTAATCGCTGAAATTCAGGAGTGTTGACTAAATTAAAAATTATTGGATTCTTAATATGAATATATGTATGTACGGGATCACGAAGTACTTGTTCGTGAAAATTGTTTATGTTATTAATATCTCTCATCATGTTCATCTTTTAAAAAAATTCAATGTTAAAAACTAAAATGTGTCTATTCTAAATTACGAGCATATTGTAACATATTATAGTAAGAACCATGATTATTTAAATCAATTTATCTAAAATTAGTTAGAAGGGAGCAGTTATGAAAAAAGTTAAAGTTGAAATAACTAGTATTATCAAGCAAGAAGGGCAAGTTGAGCATTTTAAATGTACTGGTTGTGGTACATTGAGCTGTGACAATGATACTTATCGAATTGAATATATGGAAAAAAATCAATCAGCTGAGATTCCAGTAAAATTACTTTATAAAACTGATGAGTTAATTATGCAACGTGGTACTATTGAAAATAATAATTACAATATGATGAAATTTATGGCTAATGAAAAGAAAAATTGCCGATTAATTGCCGCAGGAAAAATTATGGATCTGACTAGTTTTACTAAAAGTATTAATTTTTTAAAGAAAAATGCAAATAATATCCAACTAAAAGTTGAATATCAACTATTTTCTGATATATACTTAATAGGTGACTATAAAATTAGCATTGATTGTTTTGAAGATACGCAAAGTTAGATGAAAGGACGTGTCATTAGTGGGATTAGATGATTTTAAAGACCAGAAAAGAGAAGAACTATCGATGATTGAAGTAGCTCGTGCTATTTTGCAAGATAGTGGTAAAAGAATGGCCTTTGCTGATATCGTTAATGCTGTTCAACAATTTTTGGGAAAGAGTGACGAAGAAATTCGTGACCGTTTGCCACAATTTTACACAGATTTGAATACTGATGGTGAGTTTATCTCGATGGGTGATAATGTATGGGCTTTAAGATCATGGTTCCCATATGAATCTGTAGATGAAGAAGTTAATCATCCTGAAGATGAGGAAGATTTACCACGCAAAAAGAATCATAGAAAAGTTAATGCCTTTATTGCTGATTCTGATAGTGATGATATTATTGATTATGATTCTGATGATCCAGAAGATGATGACTTATCATTGGATGAAACGGATGCTGATGATTATTCAGATGATAGCGATTTAGATGATGCTGACGATGATGATGAGCTTGATGATGGATTAGAAGGTCAATTATCTGAGTTACATAAAGATGATTTAGATTCTGATGATGAAAATTAAGTACTTGACGTATTGCTGATTAGCATTTACCATATAATACGGGCACTTTGTGCATATAGCTCCCATTAGGGGAGCTTTTTTATTGTGTATTGGAAAGGAATTATTGCATGACTAAGTATATTTTTGTAACTGGTGGCGTTGTATCATCTTTAGGAAAAGGTATTACCGCATCGAGTTTAGGACGTTTATTAAAAAATCGTGGTTTAAAGGTAACTATGCAAAAATTTGATCCATATATTAATATAGATCCAGGTACGATGAATCCATATCAACATGGTGAAGTTTATGTAACAGATGATGGAACTGAAGCTGATTTAGATTTGGGTCATTATGAACGATTAGTAGATGTAAGAACTAGCAAGTATTCAAATGTTACTACTGGTAAAATATACCAAGAAGTTTTAGAAAAAGAACGTCGTGGCGATTATCAAGGTGATACTGTACAAGTTATTCCGCATATAACAGATATGATCAAAAAGAAAATAATGCGTGCAGGGTTAACCACTGATTCTGATGTAGTTATTTCTGAAATTGGTGGTACTGTAGGTGATATAGAATCTACACCATTTATGGAAGCTATTAGACAAATGCGTCGTGAAGTTGGCGATGAAAATGTAATGTATATTCATTGTACTTTAGTTCCATTGCTACATGCAGCTCATGAAATGAAAACTAAGCCAACACAACATTCTGTAGCAACTTTACGTAGTATAGGTATTCAACCTAATATGTTAGTTTTACGTGCTGAACAATCTATCAAGCAGGAATTAAAGAATAAAATTTCTAACTTTACTGATGTTCCAGTGGAAAGAATTATGGAATCAATCGATGAACCATCTTTATTTGATGTGCCATTGTCTTTCCAAAAACAAGGTATGGATCAATTAGTATGTGATTATTTACATCTAGACAGTCCAAGAAAAACTGCGGATATGGAATCTTGGAAACGTTTAGATCAAAGAGCTAAGAATTTAGAGCATACTACAAAGATTACTTTAGTTGGTAAATATGTTGAGTTAGAAGATGCATACATTTCTGTAACAGAAGCTTTGCAACATGCAGGTTACTTATATAGTACTAAAATTGAGGTTGATAAAGTACAAGCAGAAAATATTACTGAAGATAATATTGCAGATATTATGCGTGGTTCTGAGGGATTAATTGTACCTGGTGGTTTTGGCACAAGAGGTCTTGAAGGAATGATTACTGCAATTAAGTATGCCAGAGAAAATGATATTCCATTTTTAGGAATATGTTTAGGAATGCAAATGGCCAGTGTAGAGTTTGCACGTAATGTTTTAAATATGAAGGGTGCAAATACTACTGAGGCAGATCCAAAAACCAAATACAATATAATCGATATTATGGCGGATAAACGAGACGTTGAAAATATTGGTGGTACTTTGCGTTTAGGTCTTTACCCTGCAACTTTGAAAAAGGGTACTAAAACTAGTGCTGCCTATGATGGCGAGTCAGTAATACAGGAACGTCATAGACATCGTTTTGAATTTAATAATGAGTATCGTCAAGCATTTGAAGATGCGGGCATGATATTTTCAGGTGTATCACCAGATAATAGACTAGTAGAAATTATTGAGATACCTCAAAATAGATTCTTTGTTGCAACACAATATCATCCTGAATTTTTGAGTAGACCACAGCGTCCAGAGGGCTTATTTAAGGCATTTATCGGTGCTGCAAGTGGTTTACCTATTTCAGAATTTAATTAGTAGATATATAAAATGCAAGAAGTTCGAGTGAAAATGCTTTCTCTTCTTGTTTTTTTGGCTATTTTTCTATATCATGTTTTGTGATACAGTTATGTATTACAGTAAAAAATTAGAAGGAATTGTTCCCTATAATGAAAAAAATGATTATTCATGGTGGAAAGCCCTTAAAGGGCGACGTATGGATAGGTGGAGCAAAAAATTCAACAGTAGCTTTAATTCCAGCGTCAATACTTTCTCGTACGACCGTTGTTTTAGAAGGTGTACCTCGTATCGCTGATGTAGATAATTTGATGGATTTGTTAGGTGAAATGGATGTTAAATGTAAATTTGAAGAAACTACATTGACCATTGATCCTGAGAATATTAAGCGTAGTCCATTGCCAGCAGGCAAGATAAAGTCTCTACGTGCATCATATTATTTCATGGGTGCTCTTTTGGGTCGCTTTGGAAAAGCTGTTGTAGGATTCCCAGGTGGGGATGATATCGGACCTAGACCGATCGATCAACATATCAGAGGATTTGAAGCATTAGGTGCTAATGTGGACAATGAAGATGATAAAATTATTATTACAGCTCCTGAAGAAGGATTAAGGGGTGCAAAAATATCTCTAGCTATGCCTTCCGTTGGTGCCACTATGAATATTATTATGGCATCAGTCACTGCTAATGGACAAACTGTAATAGAAAATGCAGCTAAAGAACCTGAGATTATTGATTTAGCCATATTTTTAAATAATATGGGTGCAGTAATTAGAGGAGCAGGTACTGATACGATTAGAATTAATGGTGTCAGTCAGTTAAAGGCCAAAGCTTCACATACGATTATTCCAGATAGAATTGAAGCAGGTACATATATTTCTTTAGCAGCTTGCATTGGTAATGGTATCAGAATTCATAATGTAATTACGGAACATTTGGATAGTTATCTTGCTAAGATTGAAGAAATGGGCGTTGTAACGGATGTTGATGAAGATTCAATTTTTGTTTATCCAGCAGGCGATCTTAAGATGGTTCAAATCAAAACGGAACCGTATCCTGGTTTTGCTACAGATTTACAACAGCCAATTACACCACTTTTATTAACTGCTAAAACTGGCGAGGGTATAATAATTGATAATATATATCCTAAGCGTGTAGGGCATGTGCCCGAGTTGCGAAAAATGGGTGGAGAGATTTGTGTGGAAAATAATATTATTTTGATCCACCCTAGTTCTAAATTAAAAGGTATGGATGTTAATGCTGGTGAAATTCGTGCTGGTGCTGCTTTAATGATAGCAGGCTTGATGGCTGATGGTGAAACTGTTATTCATAATGCAGGCAACATTTTGCGAGGATACGATCGTGTTCAAGATAAGATTCGTAAGTTGGGTGGCGATATAACTGTTGTTGAAGAATAATTAATCTTACGAGTAAACAAATCCCCTATTTTCTAAAATTTTTCGAGAGGTAAATATTATGTCAGAATTATTAGGTGAGTTCTTCGGTACTATGGTCATGGTGGCTTTAGGTGTTGGTACTGGAGCAGCTGTTAATTTAAAGAAAAGTTATGCTAAGAATGCTAATTGGTTTTATATTATTTTTGCGTGGGGTTTAGCTGTAACATTTGGAGTTTATGTTGCTGCTAATTTCGGCTCTAAAGCCCATTTGAACCCTGCTGTTACTCTTGGTATGGCGGTTGGTGGTTATTTCCCATGGGATAAAGTTTTTACATATATTGTAGCTCAATTTATAGGTGCTTTTTTTGGCGGATTGATTCCATACATACATTACTATGCCCACTTTAAAGAAACCAAAAATGAGGCTGAGGGTAATCATGTAGGTATTTTTGCTACAGGTCCAGCTACTAATAGTCCAATCTTTAATTTCATAGATGAAACAATTGATACTTTTATTTTTGTATTTGTATTAATTCATTTGGGTAATTTCGGAGAAGGATTAAAACCATTTATTGCAGGATTTTTAGTTATTGTTATTGGATTAGCCTTAGGTCCTACTACTGGATTGGCTATGAATCCAGCTCGTGATTGGTCACCAAGATTAGTTTATACAATTTTCCCAGTTCCATATAAATCTACAGCTAATTGGAGTTATGCATGGGTTCCTATGTGTGGTCCCCTTTTAGGTGGTATTTTAGCAGCTCTCTTGAACTATAGCTTGCAAAACTATATTTTATAATTTTATCTAATAAAAAAAGCAACATTTTAAAATGCAATGTCATTAAGTTAAGATATTGACGAAAATAGAGCTTGATGAACCGAATAATTTTGATTCGGTTCTTTTTCTTTTTAAAAGAAAAGTGAGCAGAGTTTTTGTCTTTTTGCTCACTTTCGTCATATCATTGGTCTTTCATAGAAAATTGTGGTTCTTATGAAATACCTTCACTTAACTATTATTAAACATATCGATAAATGCCTTGAAAAGCGTTGCTGAATTCGTCAATGTCTTTCTTGATGTAAGAAAGGTTATAGCATGGATTTTTTTACTTGCATAGATTTTTTTGAAATTTTATTTTAATTTTGTAGTGCTAGCACTAATTAGTGTTTATACTATAGAATTTCAGTACTACAGAATAGATCTAAACTAAATGTATTTCTCTATCAAAGAGACTGTACATTTCATCATTAAAATTATGAGCTATAAAGATCACAGTATATGGACTATTTAATAACTTCTTTAAAATATCGAGCGTTGCTTTTTTATCTATAGCACTAGTGCCTTCATCAATTAAAATAAAATCGTCATCGTGAATGCAAGCCCGAGCTAATACTATTTTTTGTCGCTGACCTCCAGAAATATTTAATTTTTGCAAATTTAATTTTGTCTTTAGGCCTAATGGCATTTTTCTAATATCAGATTCAAAAGAAATGTCTTTAACATAATCTAATACTTTATTTTTCAATTTTGAATTGAACATTGTAATATTATTTTCGATACTATCAGGAAATAATATTGGATCTTGTGGGATATATCTTATCTTAACCTTATTAATTTTAATATCAGCACCATATTTATTTTTAAAATTGATCGTACCAGTATGAAGTTTAATTTTACCAAGAAGTACTTTAAATAGAGTGGTTTTTCCAGTTCCTGAGTCACCAGTTAATAAAACTTTTTCACCAGATTTTATATTCAAATTGGGAAACTTTATTATTTTCCCATTAGAAAATTTTACCGACACGTTTTTTGTAGTCAAGCTAGCTGGAGACTGTAAAGTACCTATATGCTCAACTACAGCTGTATCCGCATTAACCTCATTGCTTAAACTATCTACTGAATGAATCTGTCCTAATTCAGTTGCAAGCATTTTAACTGACATATTGATATAGGAGCTAAAGCTTTCAACAGTTACTATTACACCAAATACAACAGTATGGTTTGTAACTAATATTGCCGTAACTGCTAATAAAGCAAATTGCAACAGTGCTGAAGTAGCCTTATTCAATACAGCTAAACCTTGCATAGTACCTGTTCTTGCTATATTTGCACTTTCTAATGTATCAGATGCATTATCCATAATCCTAGAAAGCTGTGCACCCACTGAAAACCTTTGAAGTACCGACAGACCATCTAACCATTTTTCAGCTGTATCTAAATACTGCTTATTTGCTTGAGATAGCTTTAGAGCAGCTGCTTGCATAGTGGGACGAAGAAATTTAGGCAAATAAAAGCTGAGCGTTCCCAATATCAAAACGACAATTAATAGACTCCAATGAAATAGCAACAGCCCAATCGAGGCAAAAATAATTTGAGCTAAATAGTATGGAATATCCGTATATACTGCCAGCTTTGAATCTTTTATTAAGTTCAGATCGTTAGTTAAGCGATTCTGAACTTCGGCAGCATTATGTACTTTATTATCATAAAAATAATGGTTTACTATTTTAAATCTTATTTTATGATTATATTGCTGAATTTGTTTTTCAATCCAATACTGACAAATATTAAGACCAGCATAACTTATAATAAATAAAATCAAAGATAGAGTAATCAGAAAAATAAATTGTTGCCATTTTCTGTTTTTAATGGCCGTTATTTGATATGTATTAATATAGCTGACCCCAATTATTAAACCAGAAGTTAAGAATTCTAGAACTAATAGCGATATCATTCTTATTCTATTAACAGCATATATATCTTTAAAAGACACTTATAATCACCTCTTATTATTTACAAGCTAATCTTTCTACTAAATAGTTTTTCCATATCTTGAGTTAAATTATGAGCTATTACAATAACTGTCTTATTCGATGATACTAAGTTTTTTAGAATACGATAGCTACTTCTTGAATCTATTGCACTAGTTGCCTCATCAGCTAAAATAATAGAAAAATTATGTATCTCATTACGAGCTAAAATAATTTTCTGTTTTTGCCCTCCAGAAAAATTAATCGTGTCTAAATCAATTTTTGTTTCAAATCCGTTTGGCATACTAGCTATATCTTTACTTAAATCATTGTTTTCAATAGAATTTTTTACCTGCTGTTTCAACTTATTATTGAACATAATAATATTGTTGATAATAGAAGTAGGAAAAAGCTTACCATCCTGAGGAATATAACCAATTTGAGCATAATCTGGACTAATTTTTTTACCATATTTATCTTCAAAAATAACTTGTCCCGTAGTTGGGTACATTTTATTAAGAATTAATTTAAATAGCGTAGACTTACCAGTACCACTATCTCCACTAAGCAACACTTTTTCGCCTTTTTTAATACGAATATCTGGGAAGTGTATTGTTTCTCCATTTTTAAATGAAATGCTTAAATCATGTGTACTAATTGAGTATATTTCATCAGTATTAATTTCTTTATGAGAGGAGATTACCTTTTGGGACTCAACAATTTGTTTGTTAAGCTCTTGAACTGATTGAATTCGTGTTAACGATGTAGTAATTGTCAACAAGCAATTTAAAATCATAGAGGAAAAGTTACCGGCTGCTATTATTACTCCGAAGGTTACTTGATGATTAAAAAATAAGATTGCTGCTAACAGAGTAATCGCAATTTGAGAGAAAGAATTGGCACATCCGTTAAGAAAATCTGCAATAGAAATTACTTTTTTTCTTTTTACGAAGCTTGTTTCTAGATTTTTACTAACTTCTTGCATGACTAAGTTTAGTTTATTAAAAGCAGTATACTTTCTTAATTCTTCTAAGCCATTAAACCATTCTTCAATAGCTAACAAATATTTACTATTTCTATTAACCACTTTTTGCGTTGCATTAGAGGCTCTTTGTCTTGTAAAACGAGGAATGTAAAGTGTAATAACTGATAGAATTAATGCCAATAATGTAAGCATCCAATTCATTAGAAGAAGGCTGCCAATAGATGTAACCAACAAGAAACATGATTGAATAATACTTAAAGACTTATCGGCATAATTTTTAGTAAGCACTTGTAAATTACTATTTAATTCATTTTCTATTTCAGCCACTTTAGGTGCCTTGTCATGAAAGTATTTGCTTATTAAGTTATGTCTAATACTGTGAATATATTTTTGAGTTTGTTTACTAAAAAGATAGGTAGCTAACGAGCTGAAAATGTAAGAAACGAATGAAAGGAAAACACTACTGGCAATAATTATCAAAAAACCTATGAGAATATTTTTAACTAATTGATTATAGGCAAATTGTATAATATATGAGCTTGTTGCAGATCCTGCTGCAAATAATAGCTCTAAAACAATTATTACAATGAATAAGAGTAAATTAGTTTTAATTAATTTTTGAAAACTCATCTTTAATCACCTAGATCCTATAATTATTTTTAATAATATCGGCTTTTTCTAAGGGAATGGATAAATATACATATCTGTCTTTTTAAATCAGCTTGCAATTTTGAAGTTGATACACCAGATCTATTAAAAGAATCTAACATTTCAATTTGTCTAGCAAAAGGATCATCAGAATGATTATCACCAAAATAATTTGTTAATAAATATTGTTTCTTTTTATTAACCTTTTCCATAAAAAATACTTCCTTCCAATAAAAAGATATTTCTTTCTAAATGGATGTAGTTCATTTGGAAATTAAGGTAATAATATTGCCTTTTTATTAATTAGTCAACGCATTTTTTAATTTTTTATATTATTCTTCATTTAATACTTGTTATTTGCTAAAAATGATTTTAATTAAGTAGTGCTAGCACTATAGAATATTACCAAATAAAGTTTCTTAGTTCATAATAATTTTTGTAAGAAATTGAAACTACTGTGAGGTGCAAAATGACTAAAATTATAACCTTTGGTAACTGCCATTCACCAAATGCAACGTTTAAAGTACTATGGAGTAACTGGAATTACTAATGACAGTTGTTACGATGAAAAAGTATTTGAAGTTTATAAGCAAGTTGTAAATGATCTCTATTATGGCCACCAAAATGTAAATCTAGTCCTTTAATTTCAAGTTTATTTAAACTTCCGAGTTGCTTTTTAATTTCTTGACGTTGTTGCTTAGTTAAAGTGAGTGGCTGCATAAAAATAACGTAGCAGTCATATAAACTGCTACGCTAAAAAGTTTAACTTTTTGGGGTCACATCAATTTTAAAATGTTGCTTTTTTTATTAGCTACAAGCGAATTATTTTATTGTTGCTCATCTTTTGCTTCAATTTTGGATATTTTGATTTCATTAGTAGGTGTTTCAGCTTGTTTTGATGGTTTTTTAGCTAATTTCTTAAGATTTTTAAAACTAACTACAATTTTTCCATTAAGATCACTAACATTTGTTTCATCTTCTGGTTCATAGGATGTAATAGATAATAATACTGAGTTTTCGTATATTTTTTCTACTTTACCTTCAAATGGCTTGGATATTTCTTCATCAGATTTTGCACCTACGATAGAATCTATTTTGATATCGCTTTTTTTCATGAAAAACACTCTTTCCTTATTAGTATGATATCGTATACAATAGTGAAATAATATTATAAAAATCAAGCAATTTCAAGCAATAGGAGTATATTTTGAAAAAAATCATTATCATTGCTGGCCCTAGTGGTGCTGGTAAGACCACTATATCTAATTATTTGCAGGAAAAATACAATATACCACGAGTTTTAACACATACTACGAGACCGCCGAGGGCAGGCGAACAAAATGGCAAAGAGTATTATTTTGAGACCGATAGTAGTTTTAGTAAACTTCATCTATTTGAAAAAGTAGAATATGGCCATTATCAATATGGCTCAAGTCAGGAGTCTCTACAAAAAGCTTGGAGTCAACATGATTTAGTTTCTATCATACTTGAAACCCAGGGTGTCAATTCGTATTTTCATAAGCTACCGATTGATAATATTTGTTTTATTTATATTACAATTAGTGATCATTCTAAGTTAATGCAACGTTTGATTGGGCGAGGGGATGCTCCTATTGAAATAAATAAAAGGATTAATAGTTCAGAATTTAAACGTGATTTGCAATTGCATGGCGTTTTAAAAAAGTATGCTCATATTGTAGTCAATGATAATTGGCAAGATACTAAAGGAACTATAGCAAAGTTGATTGATCAGATACAACATTAGTGGTTTTTTGAAATATTTATTACATGATTTTGTAATCAATGTGCTTTAATTCTGTAACATGGATGTAATACTAATCAGATACAATAGTCATTGTAATAAATTAAGATTTTAAAGCGACAGAGAGTCGCAGGAGGAACCTGATTTGAAACCACTTATGTCTAGATTATTTAAATTCACTTTGGCTACAACTATTGCTGTGACTGGTGTTGTAGTATCTAATTCTTTAAAACCAGTTAAAGCAAAAGCTGCTGGTGTTATAGCTAAGGTTAATTATGTACCTGGTTATGGCATAGCTGTCTGGAATAATGTAAATGGCGGACATACTACTGGTCAGTATTTACCTCATGGAAGTAGATGGGTAGTTGTTAAGACTTCTTATGATAAACAAGGTAGATTATGGTACGATTTAGGCCACAATCATTGGGTATTAGCTTCATATACTGTTTCTGATTCTACACCTGTCTCTCAATCTGCATCAGCTAACACTAGTGTAAAAGCTAGTGCACAAGCTATAATTAATTTTGCTCTTAAGCAACAAGGCAAGCCTTACGTATATGGTGCTGCAGGTCCTAGTGCATTTGATTGCTCAGGCTTAACTTCATACGTTTATAAGCAAGTTACAGGTCGTTATATTGGTAGAACTACTTATAATCAATTGAATGCTGGTACACGAGTTAGCGTTAGTCAATTACAACCAGGTGACTTAGTATTTTGGGGTAATTATCATGTTGGTATTTACATCGGCAATGGACAATATATTCACTCACCACAACCTGGACAAAGTGTTACTGTAGCTAATATTTCTAGTTACTACTACCCTTCATACGGTGTTCGTGTACTTTAATTCTTAATTGCATATATTTAAAAGGTATCAAGTTGTTGATGCTTTTTTTGTTTTCTTATTGCTTCAATTTATGACTACTAATTTTTTATATATAATAATTTAGCTGAACTACGTGATATAATAACTTAATAGAGTAAGGCAGAGGAAGTAATTATATGCGTAAAAAAGCACGTAGCTATAAATTTAGTCTGATTATTTTGCTACTTCTTTCTTTTTTATTGGTTATTTTTTTATTAATTGCAAATAATAAAAGAAAACATAATCGAATTAAGCAAATCAATCAAACAGTTATATATAATAAAACTCATTTTAATCCATGTGTAAAAATATATGGCGTAGATGTTAGCAAATTAACAATTGATCAAGCATATAGAAAAGTTAATAAAAAAGCTGTTAATGCATTAATGATTGACGGAAGAGATATAAAGTTAATTAGAAAAGATTTCGAAACTATTACTCGAAAAAAAGTTGAAGATTATTTTAACGAACAAAAGACAAGATTGCCTAATTATCAAAAATATATTTTTCGTAATAAAGAATTATTGGATTTAAAAGGTAAAGCCAAAAATATAGCTGATGCCAAAGTAGTATTTGAAATTTTGGGTAAAAAATACATTTTCTCAAGAAAAAAATATTATCCAAAAGTTGAATGCTATAATAAGGCATTTCATTTTTTAGATGATAGTTTACTGAAGGCTAGGATAGAAAGACTTAATCAAGAGTATAGCACTTTGCATAAAAAGTATCATTTTGAAACTCCTGAACATGGTATGATTTTGGTAAGAAATGAGAGTTATGGATGGGCCATTAATTCTAAACAGTTAATTGAAGCTATTAAATCTGCATATATTAATAAACATTCTGTATTAAAAGGTCACAATTTTGTTTATGGTATTGGATATAGCTCATATGGTAAAGGATATGGTAAAGGTAATAATGGGTTAGGCAACACATATATTGCTGTATCTATCCCTAATCAAGAAGCATGGTTTTATAAGCATGGCAAGTTAGTTCTTAAAATTAACAATATTGTCACAGGAACTGCTGCAAATAAGTTAGATGCGACTCCAAAAGGCGTTTGGTATATTCATTATAAGCAGTCACCTAGTGTATTGCGTGGTAAAAATAGTGATGGAACACCATATGCATCTCGTGTTAGATATTGGATGCCATTTACTTTGAGTGGATGTGGACTGCACGATGCTGCTTGGCGAACCGATTGGAGTAAAACTGCTTATATAAAAAATGGTTCACATGGATGTGTTAATATCAAACCTAGCCTGATAAAAGCTGTTTGGAATGTAGTTGAAAAGGATGAACCTGTAGTTATTTATTAGAGAGTAGGATAGTGTTGGTGGAATATTTTTTTAGACATGTACCTGATGGAACAACGAATTTTAACATGGCTTCTGTTTGGATAGCATTATTTATATCGGTTTTATTGGTTCATAAATTTCGTTATAGTAAGCTTTTGCTAAATTTTGTGTTTGGTTCTATGCTTTGCTTACAATTATTGTTGATATATTGGTATTACGGTGAGCCTAGTACCTTTTTACATGAAGGATTGCCTTTATTTCATTGTAGAATTGCTGCAATTATGATTCCTTTAATGTACTACATGAATCAAAAAAAGATAGCTGTTTATTTTTCATGGTTAGGCATAATAGGAACTACTCTTGCGTTTACAATACCTGATCCTTCTAGGTATGTTTGGCCACATATTACTAATGTTACATATATTGGTTCACATATATTATTAATGTGTGCAAGTATTATGGTAATTGAAAATGTCGAAACTGGGCTAAGAAGTATTGATATTATGAGCATCACATTGGCAATGAACACTTTAGTATTAGCAGTAGATTTGTTACTTAAAGCAAATTATTGCTACTTGATGCAATTGCCATTTAAGCTATGGTTTACGCCTAATGGTGTCATAATTTTTATAATAATGACATTTTTATTGATTTGTAGTATATCTTTTCTACAAAAAGAATATGAAATAGCTTGTAAAAAAAATCTAGCTAAAAAAGCTACGATAAAAGATGATACAGATTACTTACAATAATAATAATGTAATCAGTGTAAGCCATTGCCCTAAGAATAAAAAGGGCAAGAAAGGTAATGATCTATTATTTTTATTGTGAAATATTATATATATTAAGGCAGTGCAACATGCGATTAAAAGGATATGTAGTGATATACCTACTCCATATATTCCGCAAAAAATAATGAAGTAAAATAAATCGCCACTGCCTATTTTTTTACTCAAAATTAAGATAAAAAATACGAAAAATAAGATGAGTAAAATTTTCCATTCCCCTGCAGTGAAAGCACCAAAACTATTTTTCCATTCTATGATTAAGCTGATTATAGGGATGATAGCTAATAATAAATAAAATTCTTGGTTAAAGAAATCACTGATAATAGCGTATGAAAAAAATCCCGTAGAGAGGATTAATATTATCTTGGAACATAAAATATAAGGTAGTGACAGCCAAATTATACTTAATTGTCCTAATAGCAGAATCAGAATTAAAATATTATTTTTGTAGTTATTTTTCATAAATTACCTCGTTATCTATAATGCATAATTTATTACGCAAAATTAGTATAAATATATAAAAAAGTGTTGACATATTAGTCTCACATGCATTATTCTATTAATTGTGCATATATTATGTTTGGGGGTTAAAAAAGAAACTCCCGGATGTGTGAACAATTAGGAGGAAAAATTAATGCCAACAATTAACCAATTGGTTAGAAAAGGCCGTCATTCTAAGACGACTAAATCAAAGTCACCAGCTTTGAATTATGCTTATAATAGTATGAAAAAAGAAATGAATTATGATCCAGCACCACAAATGCGTGGTGTTGCAACTCGTGTAGGTACTATGACACCTAAGAAACCTAACTCAGCTTTGCGTAAATACGCTCGTGTGCGTCTTTCTAACTTAGTTGAAGTTACTGCTTATATTCCTGGTATTGGTCACAACTTACAAGAACACTCAGTTGTATTAATTCGTGGTGGTCGTGTAAAAGACCTTCCTGGTGTTCGTTATCATATTATTCGTGGTGCATTGGATACTGCCGGTGTTGACGGAAGAAAACAAGGTCGTTCCAAGTACGGTGCAAAGAAAGACTAATAGGAGGAATAATCAATGCCTAGAAAAGGTAATATTGCTAAGAAAAATGTTTTAGCAGATCCAATTTACAATTCAAAATTAGTTACTAAATTGATCAATCACTTAATGGTTGATGGTAAGAAGGCTAAAGCTTCATCAATCCTTTATGATGCATTTGATATCATTAAGGAAAAGACAGGCAAAGAACCAGTAGAAGTCTTTGAAGAAGCAATGAACAATGTTATGCCTGTATTAGAAGTTAAAGCACGTCGTATAGGTGGTTCTAACTATCAAGTTCCTGTAGAAGTACGTCCTGAAAGAAGAACAACTTTGGGATTAAGATGGTTGGTTTCTTATTCTCGTTTGCGTAATGAACATAATATGGATGAGCGTCTTGCTAATGAAATTATGGATGCAGCAAACAATACTGGCTCAGCAGTTAAGAAGCGTGAAGATGTGCATAGAATGGCAGAAGCTAACCGTGCATTTGCTCACTATCGTTTCTAATCAGTTAGTTTTTAAAAGGAGTAAAAAAATTTATGGCTAATAAACGTGAGTTCTCTTTGGAAAAAACACGTAATATTGGTATCATGGCTCACATTGATGCTGGTAAAACAACTACTACTGAACGTATTTTGTACTATACGGGTAAGATCCACAAAATTGGTGAAACACACGAAGGTGATTCACAAATGGACTGGATGGAAGAAGAAAAAGAGCGTGGTATTACTATTACATCTGCAGCTACCACTGCTCAATGGAAAGATCACAGAATCAACATTATTGATACCCCAGGACACGTTGACTTCACTATAGAAGTAGAGCGTTCTCTTCGTGTTCTTGATGGTGCTGTTACTGTTCTTGATGCACAGTCAGGTGTTGAACCTCAGACAGAAAATGTTTGGCGTCAAGCTGAAACTTATGGTGTACCACGTATTGTTTTTGTTAACAAGATGGATAAAATTGGTGCAAACTTTGACTTTTCTGTTAAAAGTTTACATGAACGTTTGAATGCTAATGCTCATGCTGTACAAATGCCAATTGGTGCCGAAGATCAATTTGAAGGTGTCATTGACTTAATCGAAATGGTTGCAGATGTTTATGATGAAGATCAACTTGGTGCTAAATGGGAAACTATTCCTGTACCTGATGAGTACAAAGAAGAAGCAGAAATGCGTCGTGCAGAGTTGATTGAAGCCGTTGCAGATGTTGATGATAACGTTATGGAAAAATATCTTGGCGGTGAAGAAATATCAAATGAAGAATTAAAGGCAGCTATTCGTAAGGCTACTTTAAACTTGGAATTCTTCCCTGTTTTTGCTGGATCAGCATTTAAGAACAAAGGTGTTCAAATGATGTTGGATGGTGTTATTGATTACTTGCCATCTCCAGTTGATGTTAAACCATACGTTGCTCATGAACCAAAGACTGGTGAAGAAGTTGAACTTCTTGCAGATGATGACAAGCCTTTTGCAGCACTTGCATTTAAGATTGCAACTGACCCATTTGTAGGTCGTTTGACATTTATACGTGTATACACTGGATCATTACAATCTGGTTCTTATGTATTGAATGCTTCTAAAAATTCTCGTGAACGTGTAGGTCGTTTGTTACAAATGCATGCCAATACACGTCAAGAAATTCCTGAAGTTTTCTCAGGTGATATTGCAGGTGCTATCGGTTTGAAGAACACTACTACAGGTGATTCTTTAACTGATCCTAACCATCCACTTATTTTGGAAAGTTTACAAATTCCAGATCCTGTTATTCAAGTTTCTATTGAACCAAAATCTAAAGCTGATCGTGACAAAATGGATGTAGCTCTTCAAAAACTTACTGAAGAAGATCCAACATTCAAAGCTGAAACTAACCCTGAAACTGGTCAAACTTTAGTTGCTGGTATGGGTGAATTACACTTAGACATTCAAGTTGAGCGTATGAAACGTGAATTTGGTGTTGAAGCTACTATTGGTGAACCTCAAGTTGCATATCGTGAAACATTTACTAAAGTTGCATCAGCACAAGGTAAATTTGTTCGTCAATCTGGTGGTAAAGGTCAATATGGTGATGTTTGGATTGAATTTACTCCTCAAGAAGAAGGAAAAGGTTACGAATTCGAAGATGCCATTGTTGGTGGTGTTGTTCCTCGTGAATACATTCCAGCAGTTGATGCCGGCTTGCAAGAAGCTATGAAGAATGGTGTATTAGCAGGTTATCCATTAATTGATGTTAAAGCAAAATTATATGATGGTAGTTACCATGAAGTTGACTCCTCTGAAGCTGCATTTAAAGTTGCTGCTTCCTTGGCACTAAAGAACGCTGCATCTAAAGCAGGTGCAGTTGTGTTGGAACCAATTATGAAAGTTCAAGTTATAACTCCTGAAGAATACTTGGGTGATGTAATGGGTTCAATTACTGCTCGTCGTGGTACTATGGAAGGTATGGAAGATAGAGCTGGTGCTAAGGTAATTAACTCCTTTGTTCCACTTTCTGAAATGTTTGGTTACGCTACTACTTTACGTTCTTCTACTCAGGGTCGTGGTACATTTACTATGGTATTTGATCACTATGCACCAACACCTAAGTCTATTCAAGAAGAGATTATTAAAAGCCGTGGCGGTAATGCCTAATGATATTTAAGAAGCCTAAAATGCTTTTTAAATAAAATTATTAAAAATACACGATTTCTTTCGAAAAGTTGAGATCGTGTATTTTTTTATAAAATATTACCTGAGGTGGATTTTATATTTCTTAAATTGCATATAATGTGTTAAAATTGTATGCAAAGTTTTATATGGTATGGGTGAATATTTTGACAAAAAAATCAGAGCAACAAAAGGAACAAGAGCATTTAGATCATGTTTTATCTCTAATTCAGGATCGAATTAAAATAGTTGAAAAATCAATAAGTGGTGCACAATCTGAGGCACAAAATTTAAATGCCCACTTTTTTGATGATTTAAAGTTAGACTACGATGGATATTCTACTTCGATGGAAACAGCTTTATCTATTCATCAGCAACAACAATTATTGGAAGAACGACAAAATGCGTGGCAGCATGCTACTAAGCAGTTATCTACATTACAGCGATTAAATAAAAGACCTTATTTTGCGAGAATTGACTTTCAGGAACAGAATGAGAAACCCGAAACTATATATATTGGCTTAGGTTCGTTTGCGGATAAAAATGATCAATTTTTAATTTATGATTGGCGAGCTCCAATATCATCTATCTATTATGATGGAAAACTAGGATCTGTTACTTATTATGCTCCTGATGGTGAGCAAGAAGTATTGATGACTAAAAAGAGACAATTTTCAATAAAAGATGGACAAATAGTTAATATGTTTGATACCAATGAATCGATTGGCGATCAAATGCTAATTAACGTTCTGAACGAAAAATCTTCTACGCAAATGAAGTCTATCGTTACAACCATTCAACGAGAGCAAAATAAAATTATCAGAAATACTACTGCTGACTTATTATTTGTACAAGGCTCAGCAGGTTCAGGTAAGACGAGTGCAATTTTGCAGCGAATAGCGTATTTGCTTTATAGATATCGTGGTAATTTGGTATCTAGTGATGTAATAATGTTTAGTCCTAATCAATTGTTTAATGACTATGTTAAGAATGTTTTGCCAGAGATGGGAGAACAAAATATGGTGCAGATGACATATAGGCAATTTGTATCGAGGAGGGTACCAGCTTTTAAAGTTGAATCTTTATTTGATCAATTTGAAGATCAAAATAAAAATCCTAAGATTGCTAAATTAAAAGATTCTTTAGAATTTTTTGAGGCAATTAATCATTATAGTAAACATTTGATCAAACATGGTGTTGTTTTTAAAAATATATATTTTAAGGATAAAGAAAAACCCTTTTTTGACAAAGATTATATTAAAGATATATACTATAGTTTCAATGAAAATTACAATTTGCGTAATAGAATCGAAGCTACTCGTGAAAAATTAGTTGTTAGGTTAAATGAAAGTATATCAGCTGAAGCTAAAAAATCATGGGTTGCTAAATATTTAGAATCAATTAGTAAAGAAGAACTCAATAAATTATATGATAGACCAGATCAAGAATTTGCCTCCAGTACAGAAGAAGAGCGTTTTTTATCTAAGAAAATTGTTATAAATAGTCTTAAGCAGGTATTGCGTAAAGTCAATGCTAATAGTTTTTTCAATATCCGAGCTCAATATATAGCATTTTTACGTGCTATCCCTAAAATGATAGATTTACAACAATATGGAATTTCTGAAAATGAATGGTACGATCATATTGAATTAGTTAAACAGAACTTTGTGCATAAGCAAATTAAAATTACGGATATATCATCATATCTATATTTATATGATGTAATAACAGGTCGCAGAGTAAATTATGAAATGAGATATGCTTTTATTGATGAAATTCAAGATTATACACCATTTCAATTGGCATATTTAAAATATAATTTTCCACGTGCAAAATTTACGATGTTAGGCGATTTAAATCAAGCTATTTTTACTAAAGACGATAGCTTAACCTTGTTAGATAAAGTTAAGCAATTATT
This sequence comes from Lactobacillus iners, assembly GCF_011058775.1. NCBI lineage: Bacteria > Bacillati > Bacillota > Bacilli > Lactobacillales > Lactobacillaceae > Lactobacillus > Lactobacillus iners. Next base: position 143,402 of record NZ_CP049230.1, read on the forward strand.
CATATCAGAAAAAATAGAATTAATAAAATTAACCAAGTCTTATCGTTCAACGAAACAAATTACAGATTTTACCAAACAAATATTAAAATCAGGTGAATTAATAGAAGCATTTGATCGTAATGGAGCTAAACCAACAATTTGGCATTGTGATAATGCAAGTGCAGTACATAAAATAAATGATATTCTAATAGCTAATAATCAGGAAAAATTGACCACTGCTATTATTACTAAGACTCTTGAAGAGGCACGTGATTTAACTACTAAATTAAAAAGTGAATCAATCAAGGTAACATTAATTGCTACAGCTAATCAAAGATTAGTTCCAGGTGTATTAGTTATTCCTTCATATTTAGCTAAGGGATTAGAGTTTGATGCTGTAATTGCTTGGCAAGTTAATAATACTAATTATCATAAAGAGGATGAACGGCAGTTATTGTATACCATTACATCTAGAGCTATGTATAAGTTAGATTTAATTTATACGGATGAATTGAGCGATTTGTTGCGGGAGATAAAAGCTGATACCTGTAAATGGAGTTAATTGCATCAGTTATCAGATAAAATAACTTTTATTTTTCTATTTTATATGATAGGCTAGACTAGGTTGGTTTCAAAAGAAGGTGAACTATTGGAAGAGGATTATATAAAAATAACTCCTGAGATGTTGCGACATTGCGTGTCACCAGGGGCTAATAGTTTAGATTTTTTAATTTTACTGATTGAAAAATCTTATACCAATTATTTAAATAAACAAAAGAATAATTTGCAATTTGTAACCAAATCAATAGTTAATCCACCTTTTGTAGTAGCAGTTACAGGTTCAGTTGCATCGGGAAAGTCTACTTTGAGTAAAAAGCTAAAGCTTGCCTTGCAAGAAAAATATGGCAATGATAATGTAGATCTTGTGTCTATGGATGGATTTATTATGTCCAACGCAGAGTTGGATGATAAAGGGTTAATGTCTCAGAAAGGTTTCCCTAGCTCGTTTAAATGGGATGCTATAGTTAATTTTTTGACTGAGATTAAACGAAGGCGTCCCAAAGTACCATATAGATTATATTCTCAGACTATTTCTGACTTAGTGCCAGATAAAATTGCTTATGTTAAACAGCCAGATATATTATTGGTTGAGGGAATAAATTTATTACAAACTTATGGTAAACAAAAAGTTTTGACGGATTTTATTGATTTTAGTATCTATTTAGATGCTGATGAATCATTACTTGAATCTTGGTTTATGGACCGCTTTCATCAACTTTTAGTAGTTAATGCTAATAGTCCTGATAATTTCTTTTATAGGTGGGTTAAGATGCCCACTACAGAGGCTGACCGATTAGCACATCAAGTTTGGCGTGATGTAAATTTGAAAAATCTACATGAATATATTTTACCAAGTAAAGAACGTGCAGATTTAATTGTTAAAAAATGTAGAGATCATATAATGACTGATTTTTATATAAAAAAATATTAGGAGAAATGTATAATGACAACAGCAATAGAATTAAAAAAAGGTATGATTTTTAAGCAAGATGGTAAATTGATAGAAGTATTAGTAAGTAACCATCACAAGCCTGGTAAAGGTAATACAGTTATGCAAATGGATTTACGTGATGTAATGTCAGGATCTGTTGTACATAAAACAATGCGTCCAAGTGAAAAAGTGGAGTTAGTTCATGTTGATTTGAAAAAAGCACAATATCTTTATGATGATGAAGTAAACTTTATTTTTATGGATACTGCAACATATGAACAATATGAAATTCCTAAGGAGCATTTGTCAGAAGAAAGTAAATATTTATTACCAAATATTAATGTTGATTTGAAATTTACAGATGAGGGTCAATTGATAGGTGTTGGTCTTCCAACTACTGTTAATATGAAAGTAGTTGAAACTCAACCAGGTATTAAAGGTGCTACTGCTGCTAGTGGTGGTAAGCCTGCAACTATGGAAACAGGATTAGTTGTGACTGTGCCTGATTTTATTAATGAAGGCGATGAGTTGATCATCAATACTGATACTGGTGAATATAAATCAAGAGCGTAATATATTTTTAAAAAGTGAGTTCCAAAAATTTAGATTTTTGAGCTCACTTTTTTGTAAATTGATAGAAAAAATAGTTTTATATTAATATTTGACAGGTGCTATATAATACATAATATAAATATTTTTCTATTTTGAAATAATATGGGGGAAGATGCTATGAACGATATTGACACTGCATATATAGAGCAAAAATTTGTTGAATATTGTAAAGTGAATACACGCTCAGATCCAAATAACAATTGTGTACCTACAACTAAAGGGCAAGTAGAATTGTTAATGATTATAAAAAATGAGTTGCAAGAGTTAGGTTTAACAAATATATCATATAGTGCTAAAGATTCATATTTAGTCGGATTACTACCTAGTAACACAGCTACGTTAACTACTGCAGTTGGTTTTGTAGCTCATGTAGATACTGCTGATTATAATGCCGAAAATGTAAAACCACAAATTTATCGAAATTATGATGGTAAAAAAATTTATTTGGATCCTCAAAAAGATAGAGTGTTAGATCCTGCTGAGTTTCCTAGTCTTAAAAAACATATAGGCGAAACTTTGATAACAGCTTCTGGTAGCACTTTATTAGGTGCTGATGATAAAGCTGGTATAGCAGGATTGTTGGGTATGTTGAAATATTTTAAAAATCATCCTAATGCTGAACATGGTGATATCTGGGTAGCATTTGGTCCAGATGAAGAGATAGGACAAGGAGCTAAGCGGTTTGATATTAGTAGATTCCCTGTTGAATTTGCATATACATTAGATAATGGTGATCCAGGTGATATTGCATATGAAACCTTCAATGCAGCTAGTGCCACATTACAATTTAAGGGAACGATTGTCCATCCTGGAGAAGCTTACGGCTTGATGGTGAATGCAACTACGATGGCTAGTGAATTTATTGAATCTTTGCCTAAAGATCAAGTTCCGGAAAAGAGTAAAGATTTTGAGGGATTCATGATGGTTCTTTCCAATAATGGTGATGTAGGTTATGCAAAAGTGGAATTAATTATACGTGATTTTGATACTGATTCTTTTTTAGCTAAAAAGCAAATGCTCATAGATTTGGTTGATGCATTTAATAAAAAATATGGTGAGAATCGTGTAGAAATTTCCATGCATGATCAATATAAAAGTCCAGGTGATCTGATTAAACAATACCCTTATGTAGTTAACTTGGTGCTACATGCGTATGAAAAAATGGGGTTAGTTCCTAAAATAATCCCATTTCGTGGTGGAACTGATGGCGATTTTATTTCTGAAAAAGGCATACCAACTCCAAATTTATTTAATGGTGGAGCTAATTTCCATGGACCATATGAATATGTAAGTGTTGAAAGTATGTCTTTATTGTCAAAAACTTTAATAACAATAGTTCAGTTACATCTCAAAATGTGTGATCATCGTGATAATACGCCTTTAAAAAGAAAGTACTAAAATTATGGAGGTGAATTAAATGGCACGGAGAAAAAAACCTCAAAAAAGAAATGATTTATCTAGGTCTATATTTTGGCTAATATGTATTATTTTAGCTTTTACTTTCTGGGGTACTAAACGGAGTGCTTATCATACACATACTGATAATTATCGTACACAATTTAATAAACAGGTACCATCTTCTTCACATAGAGATAATTCGCCCAAAATTAATGCAACTTCAGAAATTCCAGCTGCCAAAATTGCTAAATCAGCATATGGTGGTTTAGATGATAGTGATTATCAAAAATTAGCTGCATGTAATTTTAAAAGTGGGGATGCAGCTTATGTATATGTTAATAATAATCACTCGACGCTAATCAAGAATGCATGGAAAATTAATAAGGTTATATACTCAAATTTAGATTCATTAAATCGGACATCTCATTCAAATACCGCTTTTTTAGAATCCCGAAATGTTGCTAATGATAGTTTGCGAGTGAGACAATTTATTAATCCGACAGGATGGCATTCGAATAGACAAAATGCTATGCGGACTCAGATATATAATCGTGGTCATATGATAGCATATTCTGTTTCTGCTGGTATTGATCAATCAGGAAGATATAATCCTAATAATCAATCAGGAGATCAAAATAATATAAAAAATTTGTTTACACAAACAGCATTTTCTAATCAAAAAATTCAAACTATTTTTGAAAGTAAAGTCAGAAAAGCATTGCGGATGGGGCAGAAAGTTATTTTTCAAGCAACCCCCATTTTTCGTGGTAATGAATTAATGGCTCGAGGTATTAATTTACAGGCTATTTCAGTCAATGGTTGGTTAGATTTTAATGTGTATATTTTTAACGTTCAGCCAGGGTATACCTTTGATTATGCAACTGGTAGAGCAAAAGTTGCTCGTGATTTTTCTGTTGGTTGGGTAAAATAAAAAACATCCTAATGTTGATATTAATTAACATCGGATGTTTTTTTATATAAATAACTAAGTTTATTAGTTTTTAGAACTAGTGAAGTAGCGGTAGTCTTTACTCTTATCGTAAATTACACCACGTGCATTTTCTCCATTAGATACACTAAATACAGCATCAGGATATTGTTCTTTTACTTCATCTTCCATAAATGAGCGAATCATTGCATTATTAGATAATACAGAACCTGTTAAAGCAATGCGCATTGGCTTTGGATCCTGATATCTATCTAAACACATTAAAATATCACGTGCTAAAAGATGTGCTTGTTCTTGAATGATATCACGTGCTTCTGCATCTCCGCTATCAGCTAATTTAGCAATTTCTACTGCATAAGAAGCTACTTGAGGGCTAGTCATTGTATAGAATTTAGCAGGTGCATCATTCATATTATCCAAATTCCAAATTTTAATAAACAAATCAATAAGTGAACTTGGTTGACGTTGATCCCATTTTGAAAGTGCAGTGACTAATGCGGCTTTAGTGATAGCATAACCAGAACCTTCATCGCCAAGCAAAGAACCATATCCACCTACTGTAATCAATGAGCCATTTTGACGACCATTGACAACAGAACCAGTACCTGCAATAACTAAAGCTCCATCGGTACCTTCTAAGCCGTTATATAAAGCTAATAAAGAATCTGTTATAGCACGGGTAGGAATATTACCAACCATTGATGAAATTGTAGCCGCAACTTCTGGTGCATTACCTACTACTGATAGACCGGCAATACCAGCTAATATTTTGATACAATCTCCATCAATTTTATTACGTAATTCATTAATTGCAACAGTTATATTTTTAATACCTAAGTTGTAATCATTGTTAATTTGACCAGGACCAGATTCAGCTCGCCCAAGTTCTTTTCCTTGTTCGTCGTATGCAATAGCAGTACTATGAGTACCACCTGCATCTATACCTATCATATATTTAAACATTTATATTACCTTATTCTATAAAAATTTTTTGTTAACGCATACACATTATATTACATCTTTCTAAGATAGGTCTAGTCTATAAAAATTTTCATAAAATGTTACCGATAACCTTTTGAAACTTTTAGCTATGTACATGTTAGAATATTAGTTATAGAAGCAAAGGAGCCAATAATGAAAATCAAGCGTATTTTAGTAGCAATTGCTATTTCCTTTTGTAGTTTTATTTTGTATATAACAAATGTACAGCACTTAAAAAGCATGAAATTGATTGTTTCTAAACCTAAAAGTGTGCAATTACATAATAGTTCATCTTCATCATTGGTTACGAAAAGTCAATCCGAAGATGATTTTATTGTTGCCAAAAATAGTGATCACCAGTTGATAGAACCTATAAAAAATAATGTTGACCTTATGACGCCATTTCAAGTTGCAGTTCAAGGGTTAAATTTTAACAAAAAGGCTAGCATCTATAATAAAAAAAATTCTTTGGAAGTAGGCAACATTTTAAAACTTTTTGTTTTGTTGGCTTATCATAAAGCATTACTGGAAAAAAATCCTAAATTAACTAAGCCATATAAAGTAATGGCTGGAGATGTCAAAGGCAAAGGATTAGTAGTCAATACATCATATGCTTATCCATTTTTAATACAACAAATGATGTATCATAATAGCAATGATGCAGCGAATATTTTGGTTAAAGTGTTAAAGCTAGAATATATCAATAAAGTTGCTGCTGAATTAGGAGCCAAGTCTACTAAAATCATTAATTCTTTCGACCAAAAAGATGTAGGGCAAACAACTGTTGCTGATATGATTACTATTTTCACAAAGTTGTATCGCCGGCAAATATTAACGGTTAATGATTGCAATTTAATACTTAGATTATTAAATACTTATCCCAATAAGGGCCTAGCTGCAGGTATTCCAGGTATTTGTCATTATATTTCTGATGATAATGCAAGTTGTTGTCTTGTAAATAAAAATGGCAAAGTTTACATTATAGCCGCTATTGGGGGAGATAAAAATAGATTTAATCAACTAGGTAAGGACGTATACAACGTAATAGTTATGCATAAGTAGAGATATTTTTGGAGGATTAATATGCACGAAAATAGTGAAAATAAAAAAGAAAAACAACAAAATGATACAGTATTATTGATGGTTGAGTGGATAAAACATAATGCTGTTTTAGTTTTTGTACTGGGCATAGTTTTGATGATTATTACTAGTATTATTGCTTTTATGGGTTGGGCTGTTTTAGTTTGCTTATTAATGCTTTTATACTTTACATGTGCTAATGAAAAAATAGCTGAAGAATATACTGTAGATCGTAAGCTGGAAGAAAAGGTGGATGTAGTTGGTTCATCTTTGGTTAATAGTGTTGAAAATAGTCGAATTAGTAATAGATATCGTCGCTATAGGCAAAGTACTCGTGAACCGCGTACATGGTTGCAATGGGGCGTGATTGCTATGGCCTTAATATGTTTGGTTACTATTTTTTATGGTCCATTTGCATCAGATGCATTGTCAGTTGTCCAAGGTCATACTATTTCCAACACTTTGTTATTTGCGTTTAATAGGTTTTCGGCCCTACACTATCGTTTGATTGCATGGGTTATGTGGTTATTTATTGTAGCTATTCCAATCACTATTATTATTATCACTTTGAAAAATATCAAGCATAATCGGGAATTTGCCTTTGTTCTCTCGCTTTTAGAAACTATCGTTTTATTAATTTGGTTATTTGAACTGGTTTTCTTAAATGTTGGTATTAAAGTTGGTTTAGGAACTATTACTGGCTCAAGATTATATCGGATTCAAACTAATATAATTAGTTTTGGTGTTTCAGCTTATTTACTAATTGTAGCTAGTTGTATTACAAGTGTAGTGACCTTTAAGAGTTGGTTTTCTTATATAAAAGATAAAAATAAAAATGCAAAATAAAAGAGCTAATTACTTAATTTCATTAGCTCTCTTATTTCAATGTAATAAAAATTCGATAGATTTATCTATATATTTATTTGCGTAGCCCATCGCATGTTGATCACCAGGCAATAAAATTAAATTTAAAGCCTTGTTTTGTTGGGCTAATGTTTTGGCAAATTTCAAAACTGAATCAAGCGGTGTTAATTCGTGCTCAGAATTAATCATCAGTAAGCGATTAAGCTTGTCTAAGTCATAAGTATATGCATCCATCTTCTGCAATATTGATGGGTCTTCACCACCAGCATAACTAACCGTGAAAAATTTATAAAATGAATCTTTTATTTGTCTAGGGTTGGTTAAATGCAATTCAGATGCAGCATCAGTTGAGGAAACTGTGTCTTTATGATTTTTAATCCATTCGGAAAAATCTAGCGGAGCGGACCAACATACAGTATCAAAACCAAATTGACCAGCTATAAAGAGGGCCATAGTTGCTCCTACACTAGCTCCTATTTGATAGATTGGCTGCTTCGATCTCGGCATAGTTACATATTGAGAATTAAGCAACCATTCAACAAAAGTTTTGCTATCTTGGTGAGCTCCTGGGAAAGTTGATTGTGATGCCAAACGATATTCAGGAATCATGGTAGTAAATCCAGCTTTAGCAAATCTTACCCCTAATTCTTGGCAAGCTTCCTTGGATCCTTTGATCCAACCACCACCATGCCAAAAAATTAATATTTTATTTGTTGTACTGGTTTGTTCAGGAAAATATATATCAGTAAATAAGTTATTGCGATCATCGTATTTGATATCTTTAATAATTGAAACCATGAAAATGTCTCCTTTTTTATGAATAATACTGTCTCTTATAATATACAGTAAAAAAATATAGTTGAGATAATCAAATGTAAAAAATTGTAGCTTGTACATATATTTTTGGTATGATTATATTATGTTAAATGGGAGGAAAGGTGTATGTCAGCAAAAGATAGTCGTAAGTTAATAAATATTATAACAGTTATATCAACTATTTTAATGATATTGTTAGGCATATATTGGTACAAAATGGGCATTTTGACTGATCAGGTCAAAATGAAAGAATATCTTTCTGATAAGCAGGTAATTGGACCTTTAATTTTTGTTTTTATTCAAATAATACAAGTAGTAATTCCAATTATTCCAGGAGGTGTTTCCCTAGTTGCAGGTGTCATATTTTTTGGACCGCTATGGGGTTTTATTTACAATTATGTTGGTATTGTAATTGGTTCGATTATTATCTTCTTTTTAGCTCGTTTTTATGGTAAGCCATTTATCTTACACTTGGTATCAGAAGAGACTTATAACAAGTATATGAAATGGACAGTTAACCAAAAAAAGTTTAATCATATCTTTGCTTGGTGTATCATTGCTCCAGTAGCACCAGATGATATTTTATGTATGATAGCAGGACTGACAGAAATTAAGGTATCAACCTATATCATGATTATCATTTTCGGCAAGCCTTGGACAATTTTAGCTTACAGTTTGGGCTTGGTATATGGTAGTAAATGGTTTTTGAAAATTTTAGGCAAATAAAATATGTCTCGGATATATTTACGAAAAATAATTCTCTCTGATATAAAAACTTTATATAAGTGGGGGCAGGATCCCTTGTATCATAACACTGCATGTTTTGAAAAAATGACATCTATGGCTCAAGCTAAGGTAGCTACAGATTGTTATATGGCTAGAAAATATAGTTATGCTATTGTGCTAGCAGAAACAAAGCAAATGATCGGCTTGATAGAACTATATAATCACGTCCCTTTTAATGGAGCTCAACCTATTTGTGAAGTAGGATTTTTGTTGCAAAAAGATTATTGGCATCAAGGGCTCATGAAAGAGGCAATGGACAAAATTATTAATTTTGCTTTTAATAAATTAGAATTAAAACAGGTATGGGCTGTTACGTTTGCAGATAATAGTAATGCACAATCTTTTTTAGAAAAATATGGCTTTGAATATGTAAAAGCTGTTGATACCTTTATTGAAGAAATTTTTAGGAAAGAATTATATTTTGTGTTAACAGATAGATAATGTCATGATATAATCTTGTTAAACACGAAGTCCTAAGACAGCTTAAGAGAGTCCATGGTTGGTGAAAATGGATGAATGTCGTTTCCAGATTTCTAATGTGGGTAGGTAATTCTACACGATAGAGCATCGTTATAGCTTATAATGAGTGTAGCTTTTATGCTGAACTTGGGTGGTACCGCGAATTTATATTTAGACCGATTCGTCCCATGAGGGACGGGTCGGTTTTTGTTTACAGGAGGATATTATGTTAGATATAAAAGTCATTAGAGAGAATCTTGATTGGGCTAAAAAAAAGTTAGCTACCAGAGGAATTAAGCCTGAAGAGCTAGATGAGTTGGTGGCTATCGATGTTAAGCGTCGAGAAGTATTAACTAAAACAGAGACTTTAAAAAACAAACGTAATGAGGTTTCTGCACAAATTGCTCAAGCAAAGAAAAACAAAGAAAATGCAGATGATGCCATAAAAGAAATGCGTGAAGTCGGTCAAGAAATCAAAGCACTTGATGTCGAAGTATCAGAATTGACAGAAAAGCAAAAGTATATATTATTGCGGTTGCCTAATTTCCCAGATGATTCAGATCCTATTGGACCTGACGATAGTTACAATGAAGAAGTTAGAAAATGGAATGAACCAACTAAATTTACTTTTGAACCTAAAGCACATTGGGATTTAGGTACTGATTTAAATATTCTTGACTGGGATGCAGCAGCTAAAGTATCTGGAGCACGTTTTGTTTATTATAAAGGTGCTGGTGCATTATTAGAACGAGCTGTATTTAACTTCTTTTTAGATGAAAATGTTAAAGCTGGTTATACTGAAGTGATACCACCTTATTTGGTTAACTATGATTCTATGCAGGGAACAGGTCAATTCCCTAAATTTACAGAAGATGTTTATACCATTGTGGATAATGATGATCCTGATAAACCACGTGAATTGACATTGATACCTACTGCAGAAGTACCTTTAGTTAACTACTTTAGAGATAAAATTCTAGATATTAAACAATTACCTATTAATGTGACTGCTATGAGTCCTGCTTTTAGAAGTGAAGCAGGAAGTGCAGGTCGTGATACTCGTGGCTTAATAAGAATGCATGAATTTAGAAAAGTAGAAATGGTAAAAATTTGTGATGAAGATAGTTCATGGCAAGAATTAGATAAATTGACTAAAAATGCAGAACATTTGTTACAAAAATTAGAATTACCATATCATGTAGTAGCTTTGTCTACTGGGGATGCAAGTTTTACTAGTGCCAAGACTTACGACTTAGAAGTATGGATGCCTGCTCAAAATCAGTATCGTGAAATTTCAAGTTGTTCAAATTGTACAGATTTTCAAGCTAGAAGAAGCTTAATAAGATATCGTGATGAAGCTGGTAAATTACATTTGGCTCATACATTAAATGGCTCTGGATTAGCTGTAGGTAGAACAGTTGCTGCTATTTTAGAAAATTATCAAAATGAAGATGGTACAGTGAATGTCCCAGAAGCATTAGTACCTTACATGCATGGTATGACTGTTATTAAGCCTGAGCCTAAATTTGGTGAATAATAAAAAAGATATGACTACTTAAAGGTCATATCTTTTTTGTGTGGTCGTTTTCTTATACTGGTATGTGAGATTGATTAGTATATTTTTCTTTATATCGAATAGCTACATATTCATAAATCTTCTCACGATACTTAGAGATACTATCATCATCGTAACACTTCGGCAATTCTTCCCAAAGGGTATCACGAATAAGATTATCAATATCTGCTTTTGTTTCTTGCTTATCTGTCCAATGGTCACATGTGTCAATCTTATTTTTTATTTTCTGTAGAAGGGATGCTGCAACTTCTTTAAGTTTCTTGATGTCTGTGCTGCTCAAATTTTCACGGAACAACATATCATACAGGGCAAGTTCCTCATCACTTTGAAAGCCTTCACGTGCATAGCGTTGTTCTTCCAGACTCATTGTATTAGCTAAATTCATCAATTCCATAAAAGTCTTCTCAATTGTGGCTCTGTCTTTCTCATTATTATAATCATTGATAATTTGCTGATAGCGTTCATAGTAGTTAATTCGATCAGGATTAGCCAAAAGCATACTATCAAGTTTCTGCTGGATTACTTCCTCTAGATCTTTAAGAAAAAGATTTTTTTTCTTAACTTTTGCGAACTCCTTGCTAAGACGATCAAAGTTAATTGTACTTATATCAAATCTGCATGGTTCTTCACATACCATAGTAGGTGTATGCTGAATTTCAACATATGAACTTATAATTCCATTGATTTCAATCATAAGGTCAGTGGTATTGGCGTGCTTACGCTTTTTCTGTAATTCAGCATAGATAGCGGCGATAGCTTCATACTGCTTACGAGTGTGACCACTGATATCATCTCTATCAGTATATTTTATTAGACGATTCAATTCAGACGCATATGTAGTATATGTTTTCTTATCTTCAATCGAACCGCATACTGCATTGGCTGCCTCTTGTAGGTATGATAGTTTTGTAAAATCACAAGCATTGATAAGCGTTTCTAAATCAAAATTCTTTGCATGTAAAAACGCAACTGCTTTATTTATTGTTTCTATAATACGAGTAATCAATTCATCTTTATCTACTGTTGGGTCTGAACCACCATTTCCGCCTGCATTAGCGGTATAATCTGCAAGAGCCTTTCTTAAAGCTTTTACGATTCCAATATAATCTATAATCAAACCATTGCTTTTGCCTTCGCTTACACGGTTGGCACGTGCTATAGTCTGCATAAGTGTATGAGCCTTTAACGGTTTATCAAGATATAGGCATGAAAGACATTTAACATCAAAACCAGTAAGCCACATTGCACATACAAAGACAACACGGAGCGGATTTTTGGAATCTTTAAATTCTTTATCTAACTCACGCTTTTCCATCTTAGTACGATGAGTTTTTATGTCTAAACCCCATTTTTTGAATGTTTGGATTTCGTTTTGCTCCTGACTGATTACAACAGCCATTTCAGTTTCTTCCATCCATTTGATTTTTCTTTCAAGTTCAAGAGACTCTTGTTGACTGATATCTTTCAAACTTGCTTTTAGTTTTTGGATTTCTGCTTTCCAATATTCCTGAACATAATTATACATACGAACACAGGTAACTTTGTTTAAGCAAACAAACATAGCTTTTCCACTTGTCCATAAATCAGAGTAGTGATTCACAAAGTCTTGTGCGATAGATTTCAATCTGGGTTCTGCTGTAAGTAGGTGGATCTCTTTTGCAAATTCAGTTTCAAGCTTCTCTTGTTGATCAACATCAAGGTCAGCATTTTCGATAGCATCAAGAATTTGATTTGTGATTTCAGGATTATGCAAATCAACAATCTTATCTCCACGGTTCTCATAGTAAAGTGGCACAGTAGCACCATCTTCAACGGCTCTCTTGAAGTCATAGATCGATACATAGCCACCAAAAGTACGAGCAGTGATATTATCACTTGAAAGTAATGGCGTACCTGTAAATCCAATACGTGCAGCAGTAGGCAAAAGCTTCATCATATTATCAGCAAAGATACCATACTGGCTACGATGTGCTTCATCTGACATGATAATAATATCGTGATCAGGATAGATAGGCTTTTCATTCGGTTTATTAAACTTCTGTATCAAAGTGAAGATAAAGCTTGGATTTCCTTGTAGTTTCTTAACAAGGTCATCTCCACTTGTAGCTATAAATTGAGAAGCCTTTATATCTTTACCAAGAAGTCCACAATTTTCAAAAGTATCACTAATCTGCGTATTAAGTTCATCACGATCTGTAAGGATAACGAAGGTTGGCGTTCCTTCCATCTTTCTTCGCACTTTTTTTGCAAAGAATACCATTGAATAACTTTTTCCAGAACCTTGTGTATGCCAGAACACACCAAGCTTACCATTATTAAGTTTTCTGTCCGCATAAGCTTTCATAGCTTCATTCACACCGAGATATTGATGATTACGAGCAAGTATCTTTACAGTGTGACCACCAGAATGGTCATATAGGATAAAATTTTCAAATAAATCAAGAAAGTTTTCTTTCTTACAGATACCACGAAGCATTTTTTCAAGAGCAACACTTCCTTGATCTTCTTCGGCAAGACGCTTCCATTCATTGAAGAATTCAAACTTACTCCCCAGTGTACCAACCTTAGCTTCTATTCCATTTGAAAGCATAATAAATGCATTGTAATAGAACAAGTGTGGAATAGTATCAAGATAATCTGTGTAGTTATCATCATAAGCATTTTGAACATCTACAGTATTCTTTTTAAGTTCTACAAAAAGAAGAGGAATACCATTTACAAAGCCAACGATATCAGTTCTTCTACGGTATAAATCTCCATTAATTTTAAGTTCCTTAATTGCAAGGAAGTAGTTGTTATCAGGATTTTTAAAATCAATTACTTTAGCCTTTTTTGTTTCAGTCTGTCCATTTGGCTTTTTAACAGTAACTGGAATACCATCACGAATTAAAAAATATTTTTCTTCATTTACCTGGAGCAGGGAAGAAGTAGACAATCTCTTTTCTAAAGCTTCTTTGGCCTCAATAATCTGCTTTTCATTTATCCATGGGTTGAACTTTTTAAGGGCCTCTATAAAATATCGAGTAAGCAAAATATCTTTATAGCTTTCTCGACCGAAAGTACCATTTTTACCTAGGACTTCTGTATTATAGGCAAACTGAACATCCCAGCCTAATTCATCATGCAGTAAATTACCGGCACTTTCCTGAACAAGGATATTTTCTGAATAATCATAGCTCATGATTTGGCACTTCCTTCTTAATAATAATCCATCATGTCTGCCATAGATTCAGCTTCTCTCTCTAAATCCAATTCGGGCATTTCATAAATAAAATCTAACATCTTAAACACATAAACCAATTGTTCCCTTAGTAATTCCAAGTCAACTACTTCATTGTCAAATGTTTCAATATAAAAATGACCTTGTTTGTTCTTTGCAAGTGGATACCTCGCAAAAGTCATATCATCAGTTTTTTCATAGATGTTAGATATAAATTTCTCAACAACTTTGATGCCTTCAAATATTTGTGAAGTTGTAATGTTTTTATTTGCTGTTTTATATTCTATAATCAGATTTCGTGCAGTGCCACAGAGTGCTTTTAAATCATGTCCTCCTTCGGATATATCACGATTCTTTCTTAATACCACACTTAATGCAGCATTTATTGCTTTTAAGTAAACCTCAATACCGTGGACAATATTAAACATGATAGGAAATATCCATGAATCTGCTTTCCTATCTCTATTATCTATTAAGCATTGTTGCAATAGATTATAAGCCGTAGAGAAAAAAGCTTCGCCTATAATAACAAACTGTCTTCTCGATGTGTGTGCAAATCCTGCTCGCCAGTTTAAGTATGAGGTCTTGTCAATATCAACGTTATATTGAAAAATAGTATCCAGTTTTTTTCCCATGGAAGGAATTTTGCTAGTATCAAAATCTTCAAATTTAATATCTTTTAATTCCATTGTCACACCTCGATTTCTCCGCTCATTAATTTAGGTAATAAGTGGTCACGAGCTTTTTTAGATACAAGTATTTCTTTTGATAGTGCTAATATATTATCAAAAATAGGCTTGCAAAATTCATTGTATCTATTAACCAAATCTTCTGTAGGATACAGAACATGGATGTTGCTGAATTTAGTTTTGTTTACATTTGTCATTGTTGCACCATTACTACCTATACCATCAAGTAATGTTTTAATTCTTTTCATTGATTCATAAAAGAAATAAAGATTATTATCATCATATAAAACTACAGAATTAATCTGTTGATTGGTTTGGCAAGGTTCAACTGCTATATTTACTAAACCTACTGTTGCAATGCATGACACTATAACTGAATTTATAGGTAAGTATTTATTTTTCTGAGTATTTGCTCCTGCTTTAGTTAATGCTTTTTCTGTTACTAAAGGAAAAACATTCCCATGCATATCTGGAATTGTAACAAATGGAATATTTCCGCCATAATATTCAGTTTTTGATGTTGATGGTGTTTTTCCCGTTATAACCTCACCAAAATCATCAACTCGTTTATATGACCACCCCTCAGGCACACCATCGACTATCTTCACATCTTCATATCCCGGAAAATGCAAATCAACAAACCATTCCTTATAAAGCCTCTGTGCTGCTTCTTCGAGAAGCTTAATTTGCTTTTGGTTGTTTTCGATTAGGTCATCGTAGGCAGATAAGATATCTGCAATACGTATCTGTTTATCGATATCAAAATCGGGAATCAAAAACTCAGGTATTGTCTTTTTATTACCACGAGGCATTTTTGTACCATTCGATCCAGACATCATAAAATCAAAAAAGGAATCTTGTGATAAAACATAGTAAAGAAATTTTTTATTCCAATTCTCATCATTTGCTCTGAATACAATAACATCATTTGAGCAACCGCTTATTCTATCTGAAAACCATATTTTCTTAAAATATGGTCGAATATTAGATATTAAAATATCCCCAGGTTCATATCTTGTGACACGTCTAGCTTTAGGAAGACTTTCGCAATCAACTACTCCACCACGATTAGGAATCATATTATCGGTTGTTATATATTCTTCAATTTTTACAGAAGAAACATTAATTTTATCTGAAACGTAATGGGCGGCTTTACTTAACTCAATCATAACCCCATCTCCTTCATATTCTGTGAGATGGTATCCATCAAGTCATTTGATTCTGCCTGTAAAGACAATAATTCACGATGGATTTCAGTCATGCGTTCTTCAAAGTCCACGCCATCATCTTCTACAGGTGCCACGCCTACATATGCTCCCGGATTAAATGACCAGTCCTTTTCTTCGATCTCAGAAAGGGATGCTATTTTACAAAGACCGGGAACATCAGCATAGACGCCTTCACCGAATTTTTCATATAGCCAGTTTGCTTCTTTTGCTATAGTGAGAATTTCGGTAAGTTCTGCAATCTTTGCATCATAAGTTTCTTCTATCTTTTTATCTTTATGCTTTTTATCTGAGTCAACTACTTTATTTTTTTCTGAACGGAGTGCTTTTACTTTACCTGATAATTCCTGTACTTGTTCTGCAAAAGATTTATCACTACCTAGGGCAGAGCGATATTCATTAAGAAGAGCAGAGTATTTATCAACCTCTCCACGATAAAGCCATACAATAGCATTCATGTTTTTAAGTTGCCAATCAGTCCATTCGTTAAGAGCACGGTCAACGACTGTATAATAATTTCTGGCATCGATGAAAAGAACCTTGTCTTTGATAGAATCAGCTTTTCTCTTATCAAAGAACCAAAGAGAACAAGGTAATGTTTTCTTATAGAAGAAGTTCTTGCCCACACTAATCATGACATCGACATGACCTGTTTTAACAAGTTTTTCTCGGATGAGCTTATCTTTGCCTTGACTATCGGTAGCAGACGAAGCCATGACAAATCCTGCACGACCTTTTTCGTTAAGGTAGCTATAGAAGTAAGAAATCCAAAGATAATTAGCATTTCCCACTTCTTTATGTTTATTAATGCTTGGCATACCAAAAGGCAGACGCTTTGCACTTTCACATGCTTCGGCTTTTACCTTATCTACATTGAAAGGCGGATTTGCCATTACATAATCGCAACAACCATCAAGGTTGTGAGCATCGTGATAGAAACTGTTAGCTTCGTCACCAGATTTAATAACACCTGTAAGTCCATGAACTGCCATATTCATAAGACAAAGCTGAGCATTATATTCAACCTTCTCCTGACCATAGAAAGTCATAGTGCGGTTAGCGTTCATTCCTGCAGCATTGACAAAATCTCCGGACTGAATGAACATACCACCAGAACCACAGGCCGGATCGAGTAAGACACCACTTTTAGGCTCGATAATATTAACAATCATCTTTACAAGAGACTTAGGTGTGAAGAAAACACCATCATCTGATGCGATGTTCTTTGCAAATTTATTTAAGAAGTACTCATAGATTCTTCCGATGATATCTCCATCAATTTCATCAAGAGCAGAGTTATTAAATATGCGAAGAAGTTCTGCTAAAATCTCATCAGAGAAATCAGTATAACTTTTAGGAAGCACGCCGACTAATTGCTCACTCTGATCTTCAATGAGCTGCATAGCATTATTGACAACTTCTCCTAAACTATTCATGCTGTGACCGTCTTTATTAACAAGGCTGGCAGAAGAAATATCTTCAGGAAGTTTCAACAAATAATCATATTGTGCTTCTTTAGGAAGATATAACGCACTCTTAGCTGCAAAGTCGCTTGCTTCAACAGGCATAACTCGACCACCACGAGATGGACGTCCTTTTAAGATTTCTGCTTCAACCATCTTGTATCTGCTATATGCGTAGCGTAGGAAAATAAGACCAAGGACAGGCATACAATATTGATTTGATGTTAATTTAGAACCTGAACGTAATAAATCTGCAGATTCCCATAATTCTGATTCGAGTTTCCTTATATTAATCATTTCGATTTTTCCTCCGCTATAAATTCCAAAATATCATTGGGCGTGCAGTGTAAAGCTGTACATATACTTTCTATTTTCTCTAGTGATATATATTGCCCAGTGCGTAGTTTTGTAATAATGTTGGCGGAAATATTGCTCATTCTCATTAAATCTTGATTGGAAATATCTTCTTCAATCATACGATGTAATAGTTTTTTATAACTAACAGCCATAGTTCCCTCCTTATTTTTGCAATTAATATTATCACGATTACATGAATATATCAACGATATAAAGAATTGACTATGCCAGTATTATTCTTGATTATGCCGATAATGTTTTAAAAATTAAATTATTAAGTAATGCTCCTTAAACAGGATTTTTTATGTGTTTAATTGATTAATATAATGAAATATTACATCATCGGTTAATACCCATTTATATTATTAATTTTGAAACATAAAACTGTTGTATCCCACTAGAGTTTGGATTAGTAAATGAAATAAATTTCAATATTTGACAAAGATTTTTGAATAGTTGAAATAGAATTCTTAAGTCAAGAAACCGCTTTCTTCAGCAAAAGATAAGTGGTATAAATAATATGTAAGCTAGCTGAGAGGAAAAACAAGTAAAAATTTTTCAAGATATATCTTAATTTAGAAGAGAATCACAAAAGGGGTAAAAGTTGTATGATGAAAGATAACCGTAAGTTTTCAGTTGTTATTGCTGGTGGTGGTAGTACATTTACACCAGGTTTTGTACTGAACTTATTAAAGAATCAAGATAGATTTCCATTAAGAAAGTTAAAGTTTTACGATAATGACGCAGAACGTCAGAAAAAAATTGGGGATGCAGTATCAATCATTATGAATGAGAGAGCTCCAGAAATTGAGTTTGAGTATACTACTGATCCTAAAGAGGCATTTACTGATGTTGACTTCGTTATGGGATCCATTCGTGTTGGTAAATATCACATGCGTAGCTTAGATGAAAAAATACCATTAAGATATGGAGTTAATGGTCAAGAAACTACAGGACCTGGTGGAATGGCATACGGCCTCCGTTCTATTCCAGCAATTATTCAAATTATTGATTGGATGGAAGAATATTCACCAAATGCTTGGATGATTAACTACTCTAATACTATTGCTATTGTTGCTGAAGCATGTCGTCGTTTACGTCCACATTCAAAAGTTATCAACATTTGTGATATGCCAATTGATATCATGACAAGAATGGCACAGATTTGTGGCTTGAAAGACTATCATGATTTAGATTTTAATTATTACGGCTTGAATCATTTTGGATGGTGGAAAGGCGTTTGGGACAAGAAAACTGGTAAAGACTTAATGCCAGAGCTTAAGAAGTACGTTTCTAAGAATGGATACTGGGTAGGCGGTGACTTCGATAAGAATACTGAGGCTAGCTGGAAAGAAACCTTTAAGAAAGCAGCCGATTGCTACGCTTTGGAACCAAATACTTTACCAAACACTTATATGCAATATTATTACTATCCACAATACGAAGTTAAGAATGCAGATCCAAATCGTACTCGTACTGATGAAATTCGTGAATACCGTCAAAAGATTGTCTTTGGTGAGTGTGAAAGAATCGTCAAAGAAGGTACTGCAGAAAATAATATGTGGGATCGTAACGAAACTCACTCAGAATATATTGTTGATATCTGCCATGCAATTGCTTACAATACTGGCGAAAAGTTTTTGGCAAATATTCCAAATAACGGTGCTATTTCAAATATGGATCCAGATTCAATCGTTGAAGTTCCTTGTTTATTTACTTCACATGGTGTTGAGCCAATATCAACTGGTGAAGCTGGAATCTTCCAAAGAGGATTGATGATGGAACAACAAACATGTGAAAAACTAGTTGTTGATGCATATGAACAACATTCATATGAAAAGATGTGGGAAGCATTTGCACTTAATAAGACTGTTCCAGATGCACTTGTTGCTAAAAAGATACTTGACGATATGATTCCAGAAAACAAGCCTTACTGGCCAATACTGAAATAGATATTTAATAGATAAATGATTTATTAAGGGAGGACTTGTTAATGCTGTTTTTAATAAGTCCTTTTTTGTGAGGTGAATGAATTATGATGCAGAAACTACAAAGATTCGGTGCTGCAATGTTTGTACCTGTCTTGCTTTTCTCGTTTGCCGGTATTGTGGTAGCTTTAGGATGTTTATTTAACAATGCTACAATTTTCGGCTCATTAGCTAGTCCTACAACTGGTTGGTATAAAGTTTGGGATACCATTTCTGCTGGTGGTTGGACTGTGTTTAATCAGGAATGTTTATTATTTGTTGTTGGATTGCCAATAGGTCTAGCAAATAAATCACATGGACGTGCCGCTATGGAATCCTTGATTACTTACTTGACATTTAACTACTTTGTTGGGGCCATGTTAAGTCACTGGGGTGCATTCTTTGGTGTTCCAAACTTTAATAAGATTACAATTACTGCTAATGCGACTAATGGTGGTTTAACTCAAATAGCTGGTATTAAGACTCTAGACACCAGTATTATCTTCTCGTTAATTATTGCGGGTATTGTTGTTTACTTACATAATCATTACTTTGATAAAAAACTACCAGAGTGGCTTGGTACTTTCCAAGGCTCAACCTTTGTTTACATATTAGGTTTCTTTGTAATGATTCCAGTTGCATTCTTAACTTGTTTGATTTGGCCTAAAGTTCAGTTAGGTATTAACAGTTTGCAACACTTTATTGTAGGTAGTGGTTTTGTTGGAATTTGGATTTATTCATTCTTGAACCGTGTTTTAATTCCAACTGGACTTCACCACTTAGTATATATTCCATTTCAGTTTGGACCAGCGGTTGTCGCAGGTGGGCTTCAGCCATATTGGTTAAAACATATAACAGAATATGCTGCAAGCACAAAGCCTTTATCTCAAATTGCTTCTATGGAAGGATTTCAACTTTATGGTAATGAAAAAGTATTTTTAGTACCATTTATTTGTTGGGCATTCTATGCTACAGCTAAGAAAAACAAGAAGAAGCAAACTTCGGCATTGCTTATTCCAGCCGCATTAACTTCTGTTTTGACTGGTATTACTGAACCTATTGACTTTACTTACTTGTTTGCTGCTCCGATACTTTGGGTAGTATATTCAGTTATGGCTGCTACTATGAATACTATTATGTGGTGCTTCGGTTTAAGAGGACTTATGTCAGATGGTGCCATCGGTATTGCTTCAATGAACTGGATTCCATTATGGTCAAATCACTGGCATGTTTATGTAATGCAATTTATTGTCGGAATTGTATGTGGTCTTCTTACTTACTTTATTTTTAAGCTAATGATTGAGAAATTTAACTACGTAACTCCAGGTCGTGAGGCTGACAATGAAGATGTTAAATTAATCAACAAGAAAGAATACAAAGAAAAGATGGCTCAACAAAAGATGACTCAACAAAAGATAGCTCAACAAGCTACAGGTGTGGCTGAATCTGATCCATATATTGCTAGAGCACAAGCTTATCTAGAATTATTAGGTGGATCAAGTAATATTGAAGAGATATCATCGTGTGCTACTCGTTTACGTGTAACTGTAAAGGATCCAGATAAGTTAGGATCAGATGCTCAATTTAAAGCTAATAAAGCTGTTAATGTTGTTCACCATGGTAAAGCTATCCAAGTTATTGTTGGTCTAGATGTTGCACAAGTCTTAGAAAGAATGCAAGCCTTAATTGAGAAAAATGGTCACTAAGTACTAAAGTGAGCCAATAACTAAATTTATAAGTTGGACATGCTATTGTATTAATTGCTTACTTTTTAGTTTCTACAATATTTTGTGTTCAACTGCAATTAGAGTTTAAGTCAGTATATGACTTATCTAAAGTTACAGATGATGTTAACTTTAAATACTTAGGAGCACATGAAGTTATTTAGAGGATAAAAAATTGATATTATCATTGGTCTAAATGCAGACAGTATTGTTGATGGAATGAAAGACGATAGTATTCAAAACACTTTTTAGCGGCCTTATGTTATTATATTAGTGTAATTATGATAATATTTACATTATATGGAGATTAACTATGACTGACTTAAAAAGACGTGTATGGGAAAAAAGTGGAGAGTTAAGCACATTTGAGAAAGAAATTGTTAGATTTTTATTTTCAAATTCCAAATTATGTAGCCATTTGAGCTTAGCAAAATTAGCAACAAAATTATATGTTTCAGAATCATCTATTTTTAGGCTTTGCAAAAAAATAGGCTTATCAGGCTACAGTGAATTACGATTTGAATTATCAGATTTAGCTCATGAGAGGAAAATAAATACGATTGATATTGCAACTGAAGTAGAAAATGCAATTCAAGAAGTACTGAATTATTGCAGTACTTTAGATTTAGAAAAGGTCTTTTTGGATATTGAACACGCCAATACGATTTATTTATATTCGACAGGTTGGTCTCAAGAATTAATAGCAAGGTATTTGCTTCACGAATTGTTTATGATAGGAAAAAAAGTTGTAATGCTCCCATCTGCGATTGAAGAGCTGAAGATGGTAAGTAAGCGGGCTACAGAGGGAGATATGCTATTTATCGTTTCTTATAGTGGTGATAATGTTCAAATTCGCGATGAAATAAGTAAGATACAACTTATAAATAACAAAATAATAACAGTATCGTTTACAACTTTGCGACCAGCAAAGTTGGTCTCATTAGTAGATTATAGTTTTTTCTTTCGTACCTTGAAATTAAAAAAATTCTGGGTGGAAGGAGATGCTACTATTGACAGCTTTAGCCCAGCATATACCTTTATTGATCTTTTAATTGCTAAATACTATCAGTGGGAACAATCAAAAGGAGAGTTAGACAATGTGGACTATGACAAAGAATAAGGTAACTAGTTTCTGTGATCAGATTATGGAGCGGTTACATTTAAATACGCGTTCTATTTTAAAATGGTACTCGATTATTTTATTCGTTGCTCCACTACTTTATTGGGGTCTACTTGAGTTTAGATTGGTAATGACGCAAGTAAGTTTTGTAAATATGCTTCACAAACATCCAGCAATGGCTGTTTCCGTTATTATCGCTATTACTGATTTTCTTTTGGGCTACTATTGCTGGATAAAGAAAGATGAGATAGTAAATAATAGAACAAGACTAAGAACTTTTTGGATTTTGCAGTGTTTTTGCCAATTGCTGGTAGGCAATATTATTTGCTTTTTGTTGAGTATTTTTGGCTTGCGGGCTTTACCTAGCTCTAAAGTTAAAAGCACTACTGTATCGTATTTTAAAGTAACTATTATCATCAGTACTTTGTTGTACGCTTTGTGTATTCTTTTGTTAGGCTTAATTGGATTACAAGGTTTAAGAGGTTAGAATAATGTTTAATTTTTTTAAAAATAAAGGGTTGGAAGTAGATGCTGCCGTTGATGGTGGTTTGATACCAATTTCTGAGGTAAATGATGATGTATTTTCTACTAAAATGTTAGGCGATGGTTATGCTATTAAACCTATTAGTGGAGACATTCATTCACCAGTAGAAGGTGATATATCGACCTTATTTCCCACTAAGCATGCTATTGGCATCAAGACTAAAGAAGGACTAGAAATTCTTGTACATTTAGGAATTGATACAGTGGAATTAAATGGTGCACCTTTTCAGATGAAAATCCAAAAGGGTGATCACGTTATTGCTGGCCAATTACTTGGCACAATGGACTTGAAACAAGTTGTTGATAGTGGCCGTGATGATTCTGTAATTGTGGTTTATACTAATATGGACTTAATTGAATCGATTTCCCCCGTTCAAAAAGGTTCTGTTAACTCTGGTGATAGAGTACAAACAATTACTTTTAAGAAAAAGTAGGATTTAGTTTAAATATAAAAGATACCCATTACTTGTTTTTTGATAGAGTCATGGGTGTCTTTTTTTGTGTCATGTTGACACGATGTCATAATAGATGTATATTTATTTGTGATGACACTGTGTCACTGGGAGAGACAAATATGGTAAAAAAAACATTTATAAATTTAAATAGTGCAAAAAAGCAAAAAATTGAGCAAGTAATGCTGGATGAGTTTAGCAATTATGATCTTAATCAAGCCAATGTTGCTCGGATAGTTAAAGAGGCAGGTATTGCTAGAGGTGCATTTTACACTTATTTTGATGATTTAGAAGATGCATATCTTTATGTATACAATAAGGCAATGTTGCAAATACATAATCCAATTAAGATGGATAAACCTGAATTTGATGCGGATTTATTTTATAAAATGGCTTATGAATTAGTTTGCAATATCGAAAAGAGTAAATATAAAAAATTGTTAAAAAAACATATGCTAGTGAATGAATCTTTATTAATTCATAATTTTCAAGTAGAAAATCAAAAAGCAATCCACATGGATACTAAGACTTGGAGTGCAATGGTTTTAACACACGAGACTATTAAATTGGCATTATTTGATTTAGAACATAAAGAGAATTATTTTCGGAAACTTAAACAGGGTCTCGATTGTCTAAGGAGGGTGTAAATTGTGTTTTTAGCATTGAAAGAAATTAGATATGAAAAAGTAAGGTATGGATTGATAACATGTATTATTTTACTAATTTCATATTTGATATTTATTTTATCCGCATTAGCTTTTGGATTAGCCAACGAAAATACACAGGTAATCAAAGAATGGCAAATGCAAACGATTATTTTAAATGACAATTCTAATTTAAACTTGAATCAATCGATTTTAACTAAACAAGATTTAGAAAAAAATAAGTTAACTAAACAAGATGCATCTATAGGTCAAGTACCAATAGTGGTTAAAAAATCCCATCGTAAAACAGTCTCTAGTCAGTTAATAGCTATTAATCGTGAACAATATATTTTTAAAACGATGTCTTTGGTAGCAGGCCGCAAATTTAATAATAAGCATGAAGTTGTAGTTGATAGTTTATTCAATCAATATGGTTATCAGATTGGGGATGAAATAAAATTTAATGGTAAAAATGATAGTTACAAGATTGTCGGTTTTGTTAAAAACGCTAAATTGAATATTGCTCCTTTAGTTTATGGTGATTTTTCACTTTGGAAAAAAATACGACCTATGGCACCAGCAGCTAAAGCTACAGCTATAGTATCTCAGCGTAAATTAAATTATCACCATAAACAGGCTAAAAATTATTCGACTAAACAATTTGTTTTGAAATTACCAGGATATGTAGCTCAAAATACTACTTTTGAAATGATGATTGCTTTCTTATTTATTATTTCTTTAATAACCATTGCTATCTTTTTGTATATTGTAACTATGCATAAATTACCTAGTTATGCGGTTCTACGTGCACAAGGTGTATCCGCTAAAATGCTAGTGAAAGCTACAGTTTTGCAATCATTTCTGTTAAGTATTGTTGGTAGTATGTTGGGCTTAATATTTACATTGTTGACATTGAAAGCAATGCCAATTACAGTGCCTATGTATTTGTCATCGTGGATGATGGTATCTGTGATATTAGGAATGATTGTTGTTGGATTAGTGGGCAGTTTAATACCAGTAAGATCTATTTTGAAGGTTGATCCTGCTAGTGCTATTAATTAATGTAATGTTTGAAAGGTAAGATATGTCATTAGTATCATTAAAAAATGTAAATAAAATATATGGGAAAGGTAGCTCACAGATTAAGTCACTTGATAATATTAATTTTGCTGCTGATGCAGGTCAAGTCGTTTTAATTGAGGGACCTTCTGGCTCAGGTAAAAGTACTTTTTTAACTATACTAGGAGCCTTGCAAAAAGCTACTAGTGGTCAGGTTATTATTTCAGGTGAAGAAATAACTGCTATGAATGCTAAGCAATTGGATCAGTTGCGATTAAATAAAATTGGTTTTATTTTGCAATCTTATGCCTTAGTTCCATATTTAAAAATTAGAGAGCAATTTGTTTTGGCAAATATAATCAAGAAAACAAATAATATGAAGCAGCTGCAATTAAATAATTTATTGGAGCAATTACAAGTTAATGAGTTACTAGATAAATATCCTAAGGAATTATCTGGTGGTCAGAAGCAGCGTATCGCTATCGCTCGTGCTTTATACACTAATCCTCCAATTGTATTAGCAGATGAGCCGACTGCATCTTTAGATAGTAAATGTGTAACTTTGGTGGGCCAGCTATTTCAACAGTTTGCTCATCAGGATGGCACACTGATAGTTATGGTTACGCATGATCAACGATTAGAACAATATGCTGATGTAATATATAGAATTGTTGATGGCAAAATGGATAAAAGAACAGATTAAATTTATTGGTTAGGCAATTTTAACATGTATCCTAATCCTCTTACTGTTTTAATTAATTGAGGATTGGCAGGATCGGCCTCTATTTTGTCACGTAGATTACTGATATGCATATCGACTATTCGGGTAGTATTGTATTCATCTTCATATTCCCATACTCCATCTAGCAATTGCTCTCTTGATAGTACGTGATTTTGATTTTCAAATAAAAATTTTAGCAATTTGAATTCTTTAGATGTTAGATTTAATATTTTTCCATTCAACTTAGGCGGGTATTGTCGCAAGTCTAAGTTGATTTTTTTATGCTCTGAAAGTAAATAGTCATGTATATCTTCCTGGTTTTCAACAATTTTTCGTGGATTTTCATTGAGCCAAATTAAGCTTATCAACTGTGCCAGAATTAAATCGGGATTATAGGATGTTAAACATACACTTGCTTTGATTTTGAACATCTTTTTTGCAGAGTGTGCATCAAAAACTTTGGTCAATATAATTATTGGCCCATTAAAGTGGTGTCGAATTTTATCTAAGTTGTTAAAAAAATCCTCATCATGCAGATGATGTAAGTCGATAATTATACCGATTGTATCTGGATCTGATGCATGTTTAATTACTTTTTTGATTGTTAATGCATTATAAATGCTAGTTTGTTTTTGATTTGCAAGAGTATTGAGTCCTGTAAAAAGAACAATATCTTTGCTTAATAGAATTATAGTTTTCATACTTCACCTCATAAATCTATTGTATAAAACTAAGGTTGAAAAAAATAACAAATTTACAAAGTTTACCGAAAATTTACATGAATAATGTATAGATTTTACATTATTTTTTTAAACTTTAATTGAAAAGATTTGAGGAGGGTAAAACAATGAAAATAAAAACGATAAAGTACTTATTATTTACTTTAGTCATGACATGCACGTTAACTGCATGTAGTCAAAAACAAGAATCATTAATTTCAGTTGGATCTACTGCGTTGCAACCTTTAGTTGAAGAAGCTTCTGTACATTATGCAGACAAAAATCATATCCGGATTAATGTACAAGGTGGAGGATCTGGAACAGGGTTAAATCAAGTTCAAGCAGGAACAGTTACTATAGGAAATTCTGATATCTTTGCCCAACAAGCTGATGGTATTAATGCCAACAAGTTAATTGATCATAGAGTTGCTGTAGTAGGTATTGTGCCTGTTATAAATAAAAAAATAGGTATTACTAATATTAGTATGTTGCAACTGAGAGAAATTTTTAGTGGAAAAATAAATAACTGGAATCAGTTGGGAGGACCTAATCAGAAAATAGTAGTTGTCAATCGAGCAGAAGGATCAGGAACTAGGAAAACATTTGAGTTAGAGGTAATGAAGGGTCAAAAAATGAAACTAAGTCAAACTCAAGATTCAAATGGTTCTGTTCAAAAAATAATATCCACCACGCCAGGAAGTATTAGTTATTTAGCGTTTCCATATGCTAATAAGAAAAAATTGCAAAAACTTTCTATCAACCATGTTAAACCTACGAGTGCTAATGTATTAACAAATAAGTGGGTATTATGGTCGTATGAACATATGTATATGAATAAGAAAAAACAACCACAAGCAGCTAAAAAGTTCATTGAATATATTATGTCACGTCAATTTCAAACAAGTACAGTTGAAAAAATGGGATATATAAGTATACGCAAAATGAAAGTGCAAAAGGATGCTAATGGTAAAGTTACTTTGATTAAGAATAAAGGTTAGATATGGCAGACTTACACCAAAAATTATTGAAGACTTCTAAAGCAATTAATGAAAATCGTCGCGGAATTGTTATAACAGCATTTTGTACTATGTTTATTGTTATTACTGCTATTTCGTTAATTGTTTTTATTGCTATAAAAGGATTAGCTATATTTGTTGATAATCGAGCTAGCTTATTAAATTTTTTAATCAGTGATGTCTGGCAACCTGGCAACACCTCTAATGGACGACCTTTAATAGGAGCTTTAGCTATGATAGTAGGCTCTTTCGGGGTAACATTACTTGCATTAATGCTAGCTATACCATTTGGTTTAGCATTAAGCTTGTTTGTAACTCAGTATGCTAAAAAGCGAGTTAAGGACATTTTGCAGATTGTATTAGATTTGTTTACTGGAATACCATCTGTAGTATACGGTTTTTTAGGATTAATATTAATTGTCCCTGTCGTACGTAAAATATATGGTGGTACAGGATTTGGCTTATTATCAGGAGCAGTAGTTTTAGCTGTAATGATTTTACCAACTATTACATCAATAATGATAAATGCTATTAATGGTGTACCTATTAGCATGATTCAAGCCTCATTAGCATTGGGAGCTACTCGCTGGCAAACTATTTATAAAATTATTTTACGCTTTTGCCTCCCCGGATTATTAATTGGAGTTATTTTTGGAATGGCTAGAGCATTAGGAGAAGCTATGGCCGTACAAATGGTGATAGGAAATACCGTGTTACTGCCTAAAGGATTAGCAACGCCTACTACAACGTTAACAAGTCAATTAACAGTCCAAATGGGTAATACTATTTTTGGTACAGTGCAAAATAATGCTTTGTGGACGTTAGCTTTATTTTTATTGCTTATATCTTTAGTATTTAATGTCTTAATTAGAACTTTAGCTAAGAAAGGTAATTACTAATCATGTCAAATAGTTTTATAGATAAGGTTGCTAAAAAAATTATTTTATTAATAGTTCTTTTATTGTTGTCATTTTTACTGCTGTTTTTGACATATATATTTGGCATGGGTATCCGATATCTATCATTAAAATCTATATTGCTACCATCGCAAATTACTGGTTCAGGTGGTGGTATTAGAGATCAGTTATTTAATTCAGTGTATATGCTGTTATTAACTTTGATAATATCTTTACCTTTATCTATTGGTTCAGGGATTTATTTAGCAGAATTTGCACCTAAAAATAAGCTTGTCGATTTTATTCAAAATATGATTGACGTTTTAAGTTATATGCCATCTATTGTGGTTGGACTATTTATATATTTAATAATAGTTATCAAATTTAATATCGGCTTTTCTATTTTAGCTGGTTCACTTGCTTTAACAATTTTTAATTTACCGATTTTGACTGCTAATATAAAAAATGCTTTTTGTAATATATCACAAGCACAAAGGGATGCTGGTAAGGCACTTGGCTTATCTGAATGGAATCTGATCAAAGGAATATTATTACCACAAACTATTCCTACCATAATCGTTGCAGTGGTTTTGAGTGCTGGTCGTATATTTGGCGAAGCGGCTGCCTTGATTTATTCTTCTGGACAAAGTGCTCCTTTGTTAAATTATGCTAATTGGAATCCATTTTGTATGGATAGTCCATTAAATATTATGCGACCAGCTGAGACTTTGTCAGTTTACATTTGGAAAATTAATTCTGAAGGCCTAAAGCCTGATGCTGAAAAAATATCATTCTGTTCAATATTGATTTTAGTTGGTGTGATTTTACTATTTGATCTAGTTGCACATTTTTTAGGTAATTATTTACACCAAAAATTTATTTATGGAAAGAAAAAATAATGAGTAATAATTTAGATACGTCTTATATTTTGCAGACCAGCGAGTTATCTGTTAGCTATGGAAAAACTAAGGTTTTAAAAGATATATCAATTGATATTTACCAAAATAAAATAACATCATTAATTGGATGTTCAGGTTCAGGCAAAACGACCTTTTTGAGAAGTATTAATCGAATTGATGATAATATCACAACTGTATCTGGGAAAATCTATTTTGCTGACCTGGAAATAAATAATCCGAAGATTAATGTATATGAATTACGTAAAAATGTAGGCATGGTCTTTCAACAACCAAATGTATTTGCTAAGTCTATTTACGAAAATATTGCTTATGCCTTGCGATATCATGGTATGTCAGATAAAGATGAAGTATATGAAACAGTAGAAAAATCTTTAAAACAAACTTCGTTATGGGATGAAGTTAAAAACAATTTAGCCAAATGTGCGTTGGAACTTTCCGGCGGTCAGCAGCAAAGGTTATGTATATCAAGAGCTATAGCATTAAAGCCCAAATTATTACTATTAGATGAACCTACGAGTGCATTAGATCCAATTGCTACAGCTAAATTAGAAGAAACTATCAAAAAATTGAAAGAAAAATATTCAATTATTATGGTGACTCATAATATGCAACAAGCTCGCAGAGTTAGTGATTATATTGCTTTTTTTAATATGGGATCACTAATCGAGTATGGTTCGGTTGATGATATCTTTCTTCGACCTCAAATCTCTATTACCAAAAATTATGTAAGTGGAAAATTCGGTTAAGAGGGTTGTTTATGAAAATTATTAGTATCAAAGATTTATCGCTAAAATATGATGAGTTTGAAGTATTACATAAAATTTCTATGGATATAGAAGCCAATGCTGTTACTGCATTGATTGGTGCATCGGGTTGTGGCAAATCTTCATTTTTAAGATGCTTTAATAGAATGAATGATTTAATACCAAATAGTAAAGTAACAGGAAATATTAAATTTAAGCAATACGAAATATATGCCAATAATATTGACTTGGCATTTTTAAGACAAAAAATAGGTATGGTCTTTCAACAACCAAATGCTTTTAGCTTTTCAATATATGATAATGTTGCTTTTGGTTTAAAGATACAAGGCATAAATAAGAAGAAGATCTTAGATGAAATAGTAGAAAATGCATTAAAAGAAGCTGCTATATGGGATGAGGTAAAAGATAAGTTATCCTGCAATGCTTGTAGTTTATCTGGTGGGCAACAGCAAAGAATATGTATTGCTCGAGCATTAGCTACTAATCCAGAAATTTTATTAATGGATGAACCTACGAGTGCATTAGATCCTATTTCAGCAGCTAAGGTAGAAGAAACAATTTTGTTTTTGAAAAAACAACACACAATTATACTTGTTACCCACAATATAGAGCAAGCTAAAAGGGTTAGTGACAATTTAGCATTTTTTATGTCTGGACACTTAATTGAATATGGTGTTAGTCGTGATATTTTCACTCAGGCAAAGAATAAGGATACTAAAGACTATCTTGAAGGAAAATGGAGCTAAATTGAGTTTACGAAATATCATCTAATAATATGTATATTATTAGATGATTTTAGCCATAAATCCAAACGTTTTATTAATATGATAGATGTTAAATTCGTATAAAAAAATAAAATAAAAAAATAGCTCAAAAAGTATTGACCATTAAGCTTTATGATAGTAAAGTAATAGCTGTTAGTGCGAAAGAGTGCTAATTTATACGTCAAAAAGATTAAAAAAAGTAGTTGAAAAACACTTTTCAATCATGTATAATTTTTAAATGTCGTCACGGATAAGACGTGAGCGGCAGGTTTATGAGAAAAAAGTTCTTTACAAACAGAACTAAGTATGATAAACTAAACAAGCACTAGATGTGCGTAGTACCTTGAAAACTGAACAAAGTTTCGCTAATTGTGTGCGGGGGTAAGACCCCAAACAAAAGCGAAGTCAATTTCGCAAGCAATAAATTTGAGATAACAAATCAAACAAATCGAAAATGAGCTAGAACAGTTCAATTTAAAAATAAATTGAGAGTTTGATCCTGGCTCAGGACGAACGCTGGCGGCGTGCCTAATACATGCAAGTCGAGCGAGTCTGCCTTGAAGATCGGAGTGCTTGCACTCTGTGAAACAAGATACAGGCTAGCGGCGGACGGGTGAGTAACACGTGGGTAACCTGCCCAAGAGATCGGGATAACACCTGGAAACAGATGCTAATACCGGATAACAACAGATGATGCCTATCAACTGTTTAAAAGATGGTTCTGCTATCACTCTTGGATGGACCTGCGGTGCATTAGCTAGTTGGTAGGGTAACGGCCTACCAAGGCGATGATGCATAGCCGAGTTGAGAGACTGATCGGCCACATTGGGACTGAGACACGGCCCAAACTCCTACGGGAGGCAGCAGTAGGGAATCTTCCACAATGGACGCAAGTCTGATGGAGCAACGCCGCGTGAGTGAAGAAGGGTTTCGGCTCGTAAAGCTCTGTTGTTGGTGAAGAAGGACAGGGGTAGTAACTGACCTTTGTTTGACGGTAATCAATTAGAAAGTCACGGCTAACTACGTGCCAGCAGCCGCGGTAATACGTAGGTGGCAAGCGTTGTCCGGATTTATTGGGCGTAAAGCGAGTGCAGGCGGCTCGATAAGTCTGATGTGAAAGCCTTCGGCTCAACCGGAGAATTGCATCAGAAACTGTCGAGCTTGAGTACAGAAGAGGAGAGTGGAACTCCATGTGTAGCGGTGAAATGCGTAGATATATGGAAGAACACCGGTGGCGAAGGCGGCTCTCTGGTCTGTTACTGACGCTGAGGCTCGAAAGCATGGGTAGCGAACAGGATTAGATACCCTGGTAGTCCATGCCGTAAACGATGAGTGCTAAGTGTTGGGAGGTTTCCGCCTCTCAGTGCTGCAGCTAACGCATTAAGCACTCCGCCTGGGGAGTACGACCGCAAGGTTGAAACTCAAAGGAATTGACGGGGGCCCGCACAAGCGGTGGAGCATGTGGTTTAATTCGAAGCAACGCGAAGAACCTTACCAGGTCTTGACATCCATAGCCAGTCTAAGAGATTAGATGTTCCCTTCGGGGACTATGAGACAGGTGGTGCATGGCTGTCGTCAGCTCGTGTCGTGAGATGTTGGGTTAAGTCCCGCAACGAGCGCAACCCTTGTCATTAGTTGCCAGCATTAAGTTGGGCACTCTAATGAGACTGCCGGTGACAAACCGGAGGAAGGTGGGGATGACGTCAAGTCATCATGCCCCTTATGACCTGGGCTACACACGTGCTACAATGGACGGTACAACGAGAAGCGACCCTGTGAAGGCAAGCGGATCTCTGAAAGCCGTTCTCAGTTCGGATTGCAGGCTGCAACTCGCCTGCATGAAGCTGGAATCGCTAGTAATCGCAAATCAGCACGTTGCGGTGAATACGTTCCCGGGCCTTGTACACACCGCCCGTCACACCATGAGAGTCTGTAACGCCCGAAGCCGGCGGGATAACCGAAAGGAGTCAGCCGTCTAAGGCGGGACAGATGATTAGGGTGAAGTCGTAACAAGGTAGCCGTAGGAGAACCTGCGGCTGGATCACCTCCTTTCTAAGGAAGGCGAAAGTATCTGGAGAGCAGAGATGCTAAGAGAAGGATATGAGAAGCCAAGCGGAAAGCACACAAAGAAACTTTGTTTAGTTTTGAGGGTATTACGCCTCTAGAACTTGGATAAACAACCAGACAGCATATCGGGCCTATAGCTCAGCTGGTTAGAGCGCACGCCTGATAAGCGTGAGGTCGATGGTTCAAGTCCATTTAGGCCCATTGTGCATAGTGCACAAAAAGGATATATGGGGGTTTAGCTCAGATGGGAGAGCGCCTGCTTTGCACGCAGGAGGTCATCGGTTCGATCCCGTTAACCTCCATAGAGGAGAAATCCTCGAGAGTTAGGACATTGAAAACTGAATATAATCAAAGCAAAAACCGAGACAATCAAAGAACAGATTGAAAAAAGAGCGACCGAGAAGAGAGAAGCTCAACTTGAATAGGTCAAGTAGAGAAGGGCGCACGGTGAATGCCTAGGCACTGGAAGCCGATGAAGGACGTGACAAACGACGAAATGCTTCGGGGAGCGGTAAGTACGCAGAGATCCGGAGATATCCGAATGGGGGAACCCGGCACCGCGAGGTGTCACCTTGAATGTGAATAGATAGCATTAAGGAGGAAGACGCAGTGAACTGAAACATCTAAGTAGCTGCAGGAAGAGAAAGAAAGATCGATTTCCCAAGTAGCGGCGAGCGAACAGGAAAGAGCCCAAACCTAATGGCTTGCCATTAGGGGTAGAAGGACTGTAAAAAGCCGAATGGAAGGATAGCAGAATTATCTGGGAAGATAAGCCAAAGAGGGTGAGAGCCCCGTAAGCGAAATCCGGAAAGTAGGTGAGCAGGATCCTGAGTAGGTCGGGACACGAGGAATCCCGATTGAATCCGCGAGGACCATCTCGCAAGGCTAAATACTAACCAGTGACCGATAGTGAACCAGTACCGTGAGGGAAAGGTGAAAAGAACCCCGGGAGGGGAGTGAAAGAGAACCTGAAACCGTGTGCCTACAAGTAGTCAGAGCACGTTAAAGTGTGATGGCGTGCCTTTTGTAGAATGAACCGGCGAGTTGCGTTGTGGTGCAAGGTTAAGTCAGAAAAGACGGAGCCGAAGCGAAAGCGAGTCTGAAGAGGGCGAGATAGTATCATGACGCAGACCCGAAACCAAGTGACCTACCCATGACCAGGTTGAAGGCGTGGTAAAACACGCTGGAGGACCGAACCCACGCAAGTTGAAAATTGCGGGGATGAGTTGTGGGTAGCGGTGAAATTCCAAACGAACTTGGAGATAGCTGGTTCTCTCCGAAATAGCTTTAGGGCTAGCCTCGTGTGAATGATAATGGAGGTAGAGCACTGTTTGGACTAGGGGCCCGTCAGGGGTTACTGAATCCAGATAAACTCCGAATGCCAGATATCAATGCACGGGAGTCAGACTGCGAGTGATAAGATCCGTAGTCGAAAGGGAAACAGCCCAGATCACCGGTTAAGGTCCCAAAATCTATGCTAAGTGGAAAAGGATGTGGAGTTGCACAGACAACTAGGATGTTGGCTCAGAAGCAGCCACCATTTAAAGAGTGCGTAATAGCTCACTAGTCGAGTGACGCTGCGCCGAAAATTTACCGGGGCTAAGCATAGTACCGAAACCGTGGATGCAGTTAGCTGCGTGGTAGGAGAGCGTTCTAAAGGCGGAGAAGGCAGATCGAGAGGACTGTTGGAGCGTTTAGAAGTGAGAATGCCGGTATAAGTAGCGAAAGACAGGTGAGAATCCTGTCCGCCGAAAGACTAAGGTTTCCTGGGGCAGGCTCGTCCGCCCAGGGTAAGTCGGGACCTAAGGTAAGGCCGAGAGGCGTAGCCGATGGACAACAGGTAGATATTCCTGTACTATTCGTAATCGATAAGAGCGAAGGAGGGACGCAGGAGGCTAATGACGCATGGAGATGGAATCATGTGTAAGCGTTAAGGGAGGATACGAGTCAAATGCTTGTAGCCAATTTTGAGACGTGATGCGGAGTGAAATCAAAGTAGCAAAGGTCATGAAGTCACACTGCCAAGAAAAGCTTCTAGCCAGAGAGCGAGTACCCGTACCGCAAACCGACACAGGTAGTCGAGGAGAGAATCCTCAGGTGAGCGAGAGAACTCTCGTTAAGGAACTCGGCAAAATAACCCCGTAACTTAGGGAGAAGGGGTGCTGAAGAGAAATCAGCCGCAGTGAAGAGGCCCAAACAACTGTTTATCAAAAACACAGGTATCTGCAAAATCGTAAGATGACGTATAGGTACTGACACCTGCCCGGTGCTGGAAGGTTAAGAGGATAGCTTAGCGAAAGCGAAGGTTAGAATTGAAGCCCCAGTAAACGGCGGCCGTAACTATAACGGTCCTAAGGTAGCGAAATTCCTTGTCGGGTAAGTTCCGACCTGCACGAAAGGTGTAATGATTTGGGCACTGTCTCAACGAGAGACTCGGTGAAATTATAATACCCGTGAAGATGCGGGTTACCCGCGACAGGACGGAAAGACCCCATGGAGCTTTACTGTAGCTTGATATTGAGTATTTGTTAAACATGTACAGGATAGGTAGGAGCCAGAGAAGATAGGACGCCAGTTTTATCAGAGGCAATGTTGGGATACTACCCTTGTTTGATGGATCCTCTAACTCGTCACACTAAGCGTGTGAGAGGACAGTGTCAGGTGGGCAGTTTGACTGGGGCGGTCGCCTCCTAAAGAGTAACGGAGGCGCCCAAAGGTTCCCTCAGAATGGTTGGAAATCATTCGCAGAGTGTAAAGGTAGAAGGGAGCTTGACTGCGAGAGAGACAACTCGAGCAGGTACGAAAGTAGGGCTTAGTGATCTGGTGGTACTGCATGGAAAGGCCATCACTCAACGGATAAAAGCTACCCTGGGGATAACAGGCTTATCTCCCCCAAGAGTTCACATCGACGGGGAGGTTTGGCACCTCGATGTCGGCTCGTCGCATCCTGGGGCTGAAGTCGGTCCCAAGGGTTGGGCTGTTCGCCCATTAAAGCGGCACGCGAGCTGGGTTCAGAACGTCGTGAGACAGTTCGGTCCCTATCCGTCGTGGGCGTAGGAAATTTGAGAGGAGCTGTCCTTAGTACGAGAGGACCGGGATGGACATACCGCTGGTGTACCAGTTGTCTTGCCAAAGGCACCGCTGGGTAGCTATGTATGGAAGGGATAAGCGCTGAAAGCATCTAAGTGCGAAGCCCCCCTCAAGATGAGATTTCCGAAGCGAAAGCAGTAAGACACCTTAGAGACGATGAGGTAGATAGGCCGGGAGTGGAAGAGCAGTGATGCTTGGAGCGGACCGGTACTAATAAGTCGAGAACTTGACCAAAGAGAGCTCGGAAGAAGCAGAGATTATATTCAGTTTTGAGTGTAAAAGCTCAAGGAAGAGTACGGTGGCGAAAGCAAGAAGGAAACACCTGTTCCCATGTCGAACACAGAAGTTAAGGTTCTTAACGCCGAGAGTAGTTGGTGGGAAACTGCCTGCGAGGGTAGGACGTTGCCGTGCAATGGAGGATTAGCTCAGCTGGGAGAGCATCTGCCTTACAAGCAGGAGGTCACAGGTTCGAGCCCTGTATCCTCCATCGAGTCGTTAGCTCAGTTGGTAGAGCATCTGACTTTTAATCAGAGGGTCGGCAGTTCGAGCCTGCCACGACTCATTAGACCCAAGTTTTGCGGGTGTGGCGGAATTGGCAGACGCGCTAGATTTAGGTTCTAGTGTCTCCGGACGTATGAGTTCAAGTCTCATCACCCGTATTCTGTGAGTAAACAGAAAAAAAGAATAGGAAGCCGATTTAGCTCAGTTGGCTAGAGCACCTGTCTTGTAAACAGGGGGTCGAAGGTTCGAATCCTTTAATCGGCATAATGCGGAAGTAGTTCAGTGGTAGAACATCACCTTGCCATGGTGGGGGTCGCGGGTTCGAATCCCGTCTTCCGCTTATCATTATAATGCCGGGGTGGCGGAACTGGCAGACGCACAGGACTTAAAATCCTGCGGTTGGTGACAACCGTACCGGTTCGATTCCGGTCCTCGGCATATAATGATGCACCCTTAGCGCAACTGGATAGAGTGTCTGACTACGAATCAGAAGGTTGAAGGTTCAAATCCTTCAGGGTGCACCATAACGGGAAATGGCTCAGCTTGGTAGAGCACCTGGTTTGGGACCAGGGGGTCGCAGGTTCGAATCCTGTTTTCCCGATTGTAACAAGGTTACAAGGAAATGAATGGCGGTGTAGCTCAGCTGGCTAGAGCGTCCGGTTCATACCCGGGAGGTCGAGGGTTCGATCCCCCCCGCCGCTATAAAAGGTAAGTTGGACCTTTAGCTCAGTTGGTTAGAGCAGACGGCTCATAACCGTCGGGTCGTAGGTTCGAGTCCTACAAGGTCCATAGAGATCTTTGTTTTTTTTATAAAAAGGTAAATATCGCGGGATGGAGCAGTCTGGTAGCTCGTCGGGCTCATAACCCGAAGGTCATAGGTTCAAATCCTGTTCCCGCAATTGGTCCCTTGGTGTAGGGGTTATCACGCCTCCCTGTCACGGAGGAGATCACCGGTCCGAATCCGGTAGGGACCGTAGAATGGCTCGGTAGCTCAGTTGGTAGAGCAAAGGATTGAAGCTCCTTGTGTCGGCGGTTCGATTCCGTCCCGCGCCATTTATAGGAAAAAGCGGGTATAGTTTAGTGGTAAAATGAAAGCCTTCCAAGCTTTAGTCGCGAGTCCGATTCTCGTTACCCGCTTAAAATGGGCCTATAGCTCAGCTGGTTAGAGCGCACGCCTGATAAGCGTGAGGTCGATGGTTCAAGTCCATTTAGGCCCATTGGAGATTTACTCAAGAGGCTGAAGAGGCGCCCCTGCTAAGGGTGTAGGTTGGCTAAGGCTGGCGCGAGGGTTCGAATCTCTCAATCTCCGTAGTTAAAGCAAATAATTGTAGTATATCAACATTTATAGTATAAAAAAGCACTTTTTGGCTAACAAAGTGCTTTTTTATTTACAGATCTAATTTTTTAAGTGCGTCAATTGCATCATCCTGGTTCTTTTTTGTGATGTGTGTGTAAATATCTAAAGTAATTCTTATATCAGAGTGACCCAATAGCATTTGTACTGTTTTAGGTTTTACGATAAAGTATTAAAATCGCTTTTAATTGTTTTTGATAATTGATATTTGTTTTATTTGCAGTAGCTTCTTTAACGTTGTTTTTGTAGATAAAGCGTATCTTTCAGCTTCTAAAGATCACTATGGTGAAGGAACAGAGCAAGTTCATATGATTATTAAACATTGCAAGTCGGCTAGGGATGTGTCAAAATACAACTATAATGAACAAGAAGTTATTTTCCCTAGGAATACCAAATTTAGGATAGTTAAAACCTATGAACAAAATGGAATTATGACTGTAGTTATGCTGGAGGAATAATAAAATGGAAGAACAGAAACAAAAGCCGTTTTCTGCTAAAAGATGGCATGAAGATGCATCACCAGATCAGATATTCGGGCGAATCAAATCCAAGAAAAGGCTCGAAAAAAATAAAAGAGAAATGGAAAAATTTTTACGTATTCAAAAAAAATTATTTGAAGAAAGAGAAAGACTAGCAAAACAACAAGATAAACAAAATTAAACATTGAAAGACTGTTGATATAAATCAATGGTCTTTTATTTTTCAAAAAATCAAGGAGTTAGGGACATGTATACATTATATAGAATTAAAATATGGTTTATTCAAACATTCTGCTGTGTACACGAATGGGAAGTTGCAGTTAAGGATATACCTTTTCATGGAACACTGTATAGATGTAAAAAATGTGGTAAAGGAACCACAAAAACATAATATTAAAATAATCGTGAGTTAATCGTGTGAAATAAAACTTACTAATCAACTCAAATGGCTATAAATAGCCAAAATAAATAAAAATAATCGTGAGTTAATCGTGCGAAGTCGTGTAAACGGCTTTTTATTTTGCCTTTTCCCGTGTGTGCAGGCAGTAAAGAACACCATGTGTCAGTTTCCCGAAACTTTAAAATGTGTGTTATAGAAAGGACATTTACAAAATGCCAAAAGATGTGCAACAAGCTTTAGAAGAAAAAGAAAATGGCAAGCAGGTTTCAGTTAATGAAGAGAGTAACGCTGCAGAAACTCAAGAGCAAGAAACTGCAAATACTGCTGTTGAAAAGATTGATGCTGATAAGATTGTGCAGCCTTATATTATTCAAAATAAAAAAATATTTTTTTTCAGAAAAAGGCTTGCTTGTAATAGAAATATATAGTAATATAGTTATTGCTGATGCGTCATGTGTTAGTAAGCAACTGGTACTGATAAAAAAGGTGTTGACAATGTTTTCAATTGCTGGTAAAATTATTTAGTACTTAAGTTGTAAAAGACCCGTTGGTCAAGTGGTTAAGACACCGCCCTTTCACGGCGGTAACATGAGTTCAAATCTCGTACGGGTCATTGCCTTAAGGCATTAATGGAGGATTACCCAAGTCCGGCTGAAGGGAACGGTCTTGAAAACCGTCAGACGGGTTCTGCCCGTGCGTGGGTCCGAATCCCACATCCTCCTTAATAGTTATCGCGGGATGGAGCAGTCTGGTAGCTCGTCGGGCTCATAACCCGAAGGTCATAGGTTCAAATCCTGTTCCCGCAATTGGTCCCTTGGTGTAGGGGTTATCACGCCTCCCTGTCACGGAGGAGATCACCGGTCCGAATCCGGTAGGGACCGTAGAATGGCTCGGTAGCTCAGTTGGTAGAGCAAAGGATTGAAGCTCCTTGTGTCGGCGGTTCGATTCCGTCCCGCGCCATTATTTCGGAGGAGTAGCGAAGTGGCTAAACGCGCCGGTCTGTAAAACCGTTCTCTCTGAGTTCAGTGGTTCGAATCCACTCTCCTCCATAATAGGGATATAGTATAAAGGTAGTACATCGGTCTCCAAAACCGCTAGTGTGGGTTCAATTCCTACTATCCCTGTTTATAAAATTACGGCGGAATTGGTGAAGCGGTTAACACTCCGGTTTGTGGATCCGGCATGCGTGGGTTCGAGCCCCACATTCCGCCCTAACATTGGGATATAGCCAAGTGGTAAGGCAATGGACTTTGACTTCATCATGCGCTGGTTCGAATCCAGCTATCCCAATTTGTTAACAATCAGTAGATGATGGCGGTGTAGCCAAGTGGTAAGGCAGAGGTCTGCAAAACCTTAATCATCGGTTCAAATCCGATCACCGCCTTCGCCTGAAGTCCTGATTAAATATTTATTTTATGGCGGTGTGGCGGAATTGGCAGACGCGTCAGACTCAAAATCTGGTGTCCCTTGGGACGTATCGGTTCGACCCCGATCACCGCTATTTTTTCAGACATTCTGGCTGAATATGACGTGAGGATTCTCACGTCTTTTTTTTATTCAAATTGCATGAAATGCTTGTAAATTTTATAATATCCCTATATGGAGGT
Organism: Lactobacillus iners; assembly: GCF_011058775.1. Classification (NCBI taxonomy): domain Bacteria; kingdom Bacillati; phylum Bacillota; class Bacilli; order Lactobacillales; family Lactobacillaceae; genus Lactobacillus; species Lactobacillus iners. The sequence continues at coordinate 184,156 of NZ_CP049230.1, forward strand.
ATTTTAATGAATATAGGACTTTTTTCAGATACATATTTTCCGCAAATATCAGGTGTTGCCACTTCTATTAAAACTTTAAAAGAAGCGTTAGAACAACAAGGGCATTCTGTCTTTATTTTTACTACGACTGATCCGCATGTAGATAAAAATATTGTTGAACCAAATATTTTTCGTGTTGCCAGTGTACCATTTGTATCTTTTACAGATAGGAGAGTAGCTTTTCGAGGTTTATTCCAAGTTGCTAAAATTGCAAATGAGGTTAAGCTTGATATTGTACATACGCAAACAGAATTTTCAATGGGACTCATTGGTAAGTACGTTGCATATTCTTTAAAAATACCGTCTGTTCATACGTACCATACCATGTATGAAGATTATTTGCATTATGTGCTAAATGGTCATTTGCTAAAACCATATCATGTTAAGCAATTTACAAAGGCTTATTTATATCATATGAACGGCGTTATTGCACCAAGTAGACGAGTAGAGGACACTTTATTACGTTATGGTGTTAAGACACCGATTAGAGTAATTCCTACAGGTGTTGATATAAGTGGAATCAATGCGGCTCCAGTTTGTGATGTGAGAAAACAACTTGGATTATCAAGTAGTGACTATGTAATTTTAACTTTGTCTAGAATAGCTGCTGAGAAGAAAATAAATAGAATTTTAGATTGTTTAGCTATTTTAGTGGATGAATTTCCAAATTTGAAATTAGTTATTGCTGGCGATGGACCAGACGTAGGGCCATTAAAAGATCAAGTATTAAGGTTGAATCTAGAAAAATATGTAATATTTTCTGGTAACGTTGATCATAGTAATGTAGCTAATTTTTATCGAATGGCAGATTTGTTTGTATCAGCAAGTGATACAGAAACACAAGGTTTGACATATATCGAATCTTTATCTGTAGGCACACCTTGTGTTGTTTATAACACAGACTATACAAGAAATATTTTTGATTCATCTTCATTGGGTTCTGTATTTGATACTAAGCAAGAAATGTATGATTTAATTAGATCATATATATTACGTACACCGAATAAAGCAGATGATAGTATTTTTCAAAAAAAATTATCAGAGATTTCAGCTGAAACTTTTGCAAAAAATGTAGCAGAATTTTATGATGATGTTATTATGCAATACAAAAGGATAAAATAAAATGATAAAAATTAATATGTTTTCAAAAGCAGATACTGTACAAGGACAAGGTGTAGGTTCTGCTTATAATGAATTAATTGGTCTATTAAGGAAAAATTTGTCTAATGAATTTCAAGTAACCATTAATCAATATTCACAAAGTGATATTACACATTACCATACTATTAATCCGACTTATTTTATAAATAGTTTTTCCAAAAATCGAGGACGAAAGATTGGCTATGTTCATTTTTTACCTGAAACATTAGAAGGATCTATCAAATTGCCTAGTGGTGCCAAAACTGTACTATACAAGTATGTGATAGATTTTTATAAAAGAATGGATCAAATTGTAGTTGTTAATCCTATCTTTATTGATAAATTAGCAAATTATGGAATTGATCGATCCAAAATAAAATATATACCTAATTTTGTTTCGAAAAGTGTTTTTTATGAACAAACTGATGCTCAAAAAAAGCAATTTAGGGAAAAAGTTGGTATACCAGATGATAAATTTGTTATTTTTGGTGATGGCCAAGTTCAAGTTAGAAAAGGTGTCGATGATTTCGCTAAGTTAGCACAAGCTAATCCAGATATACAATTTATATGGGCTGGTGGTTTTTCATTTGGAAAAATTACTGAAGGATATGATCGATTAAAGAAATTAGTTGCTAATCCGCCAAAAAATTTATTATTTACAGGGATTATTACTCGTCAAGAATTAGTTAACTATTTGAATATTGCTAATTTATTCTTATTGCCATCATATGATGAGTTATTTCCGATGTCTGTGTTAGAAGCTTTTTCATGTGGTACGCCTGTTTTATTAAGAAATTTAGACTTGTATAAAGCTATTATCGATGGATATTATATGTCTGGTAATAATTTTGATGATTTTAATCAAATAATACAGTCAGTTTTAAGTGATCCTGAAAAATTAAAAAGGTATCATACGTTATCTTTAAAAGCCAGTGATGAATATTCTGAGGCCAATTTAACTAAGGTCTGGCGTGAATTTTATTTAGAGCAATATAATTTGGGTAAAAAAATGGGACAGATAAAATAATGAATAAAAGACATATTATTGGTATTTTATTTGTACTATTGATTAGCTGCATAGTTATATGTAAAGAATTAAGTACGATTAATATTGCCACGTTAATTAAAGATGCTAATCTCATAAATGTTTTTTATTGTGTATTAATATTTGTGACTTTAGCTTTTAGCTTTTTGTGTGAGTCATTTATTTTAGTAATACTTAATTACGAACAAAATTCTTTAATCCCCCCTTTTTGGTCTTTTGTTAGAGTATCTCTAGTGCAATCTTTATTTAATGCTATAACGCCCATGTCTACAGGGGGACAACCTGCACAAATTGTGGCTTTAAAACAAATGGGTATATCGGTAGGAAAAGCTACATCAGTTTTATTGATGAAATTTATTATTTATCAAATATCTGTTTTTGGTATTTATATTTTTGCGTTTGTAACGTGTTTTCAGTCAATATTAGCTAAATTTGATGGGATAGCTGTTTTCATTTTTATCGGTTTTATATTACATATAAGTTCAATAATATTTTTGCTATTTATTTTATTTGCACATAATTTTACTGTTAAATTGACTAAAAAAATTGGTAACTTTTTGTTTTATTTGATTAAAAGCAAGAAATTGAGCAATTGGCAAAATAATGTGTTAAATCAGATAGATAACTTTTATGTAGAGGGAGAAAAATTACGTTCTAATAAAATGAAGTTATTTTGTTGCTTCTGCTTAACTCTTTTACAATTATTGTGCTTTTATTCAGTACCTTTTTTTATTTTGCTAGCATTGAATTTGAATTGCTCTTGGTTGGCAGTTACTAAAATTAATGTTATGAATACATTATTTATGTCGATTGTACCTATTCCGGGAGCTGAGGGCGGAGCTGAATTTGGTTTTCAGAAATTATTTTCCACATTCATTGATTCCAAATCATTATTGGTTCTCGCCTTGTTTTTATGGCGTTTTGCGACATATTTTCTAGAGATTATTTTAGGCTTAATATTTTGGACAATAAAACCTAAAAAACATTATTGAAATTTATTCTATACGTAGTAATAAGTAGTATCATTAAAAGGTAAACAGGAGGAATTTGATGGCTCGATTAAAAGCTTTGTTTAATTGGTTAACCAAAACAAAAATCGGTTATTTTATTATTTTATTAACCTTTTTTTGGTTAAAAAATTATATAGTTTATTTGACTAAATTCAACCTAGGTGTTGTTGGATCTACACAGAATTTTTTGTTGTTATTTAATCCCATACCTGCAGGTATTATTTTGCTGGGAATATGCTTATTTTTCAAAGGTAGAAAAGCGTATTGGTTAGCCTTGTTGGTTGACACTATATTATCAATGTGGCTATTTGCAAATATTTTATATTATCGTGAATTTTCTGACTTTTTATCTGCTTCTATCATAAAAACGTCAGGTTCAAGCTCCGATAATTTAGGCAAAAGTATTGCAGGCATCTTGCATTTTAGTGATTTTTTCGTTTTTTTGGATGTAGCAATAATTGCTATCTTACTTATATTCAAAATAATAAAAATTGATGTTCGCAATCTAAAATTTAAGATTTCTGCTCTTGTCGAACTTTTAGCAATTGCATTAGCAGGTTTAAATCTTACTATGGCACAAAAAGATAGATCAGGTCTTTTGACGCGTACTTTTGATAATAATTATATTGTTAAATATTTGGGACTTAATGCTTTTACTGTATATGATGGTATTAAGACGGTTCATACTAGCACAGTTATGGCTAAGGCTAATCATAATGATCTGAAATCTGTGCAAAAATATGTACAGAGGCATTATATTGAGCCAAATAATGAATATTTTGGTGTAGCTAAGGGAAAAAATGTACTGGTTATCCATTTGGAAAGCTTCCAGCAATTTTTGATTGACTATAAAGTTGATGGTAAGGAAGTTACTCCTAATTTGAATAAATTGTATCATTCTAAAAATACTTTGAGTTTTAAAAATTTCTTTAATCAGGTTGGACAAGGTAAAACATCTGATGCGGAAATGATGTTAGAAAATTCAATTTATGGGTTACAAGCTGGTTCTGCAATGTCAAGTTATGGTACGACTAATACTTTTGAAAGTGCTCCTGCAATTTTAAGACAAAAGGATAACTATACATCAGCAGTAATGCATGGAGGAGCAGGTTCTTTTTGGAATCGTGACAATGCTTACAAATCATTTGGCTACGACTATTTTTTCCCATTATCTTTTTATAAAAATAAGAAACATTATTATGTTGGGTATGGATTAAAAGATAAAATCTTTTTGTCACAATCCGTTAAATATATTGAACATTTGACGCAACCATTTTATTTGAAATTGATAACTGTAACTAATCATTATCCTTATGAAATTGACAAAAAAAATCAATCAATTGATAAAACAGATACAGGTGATAAAACTGTTGATGGTTATGTGCAAACTGCACATTATTTAGATCAAGCTATCGGTGAATTGCTTGCTTATTTAAAGAAAACAAAATTAGATAAAAATACTTTACTGATGCTATATGGAGATCATTATGGTATTTCAGGTAATCATCATCGAGCTTCAGCACAATTACTTGGCAAGAGTAGTTTTAATAATTTTGATAATCTACAATTCCAGCGTGTACCGTTGATGTTTCATATGAATGGTCTCAAAGGTGGCATTAAGCGTACTTATGGTGGAGAAATAGATGCTCGTCCAACCTTATTTAATCTGTTAGGAATTAAGGACAATGATTTAATTCAATTTGGTCATAGTTTGTTATCGCCTGATAATCCGCAAATAGTAGCACAGCGTAATGGAGATTTTGTTACACCAGAGTATTCCAAAGTAGAAGGAAGTTATTACTATACTAAATCGGGTAAGAGAATCAAGCATTTGACTGTTGAACAAAAAAGAAAAATTAGTTTGATTAATAATATTGTGACTAGTGAATTATCCTTATCAGATCGAATAATAACTGGAAATCTGTTACGTTTTTATAAACCTGACTGGTTTACAACAGTTAAGCGTAAAAAATATTCATATAAGAAATCTGACACCATGAAAGAATTAAAAAAGCGAGAAAAAAAGAGAAAAAATTCTTTGTGGTATTTAAATAACAAAAAAACCACCCAGAGCATGTTTAAAACGGATGCTCCAGAACTTGATAAGTGAGTTTATCCTAATGTTAGTTATATCTATAGCTAACATTAGGATTTTTTTTGATGTTTTTTCAAAAAAAGCTTGCTAATTCATAATTAAAAGAGTAACATAAAGAAGTTGTCTGAATGATTAGATTTCAGATGCTATAAAAATTGAAAAAAGTAGTTGAAAAATACTTTTCAATCATGTATAATTTTTAAATGTCGTCACGGATAAGACGTGAGCGGCAGGTTTATGAGAAAAAATTCTTTACAAACAGAATTAAGTATGATAAACTAAACAAGCACTAGATGTGCGTAGTACCTTGAAAACTGAACAAAGTTTCGCTAATTGTGTGCGGGGGTAAGACCCCAAACAAAAGCGAAGTCAATTTCGCAAGCAATAAATTTGAGATAACAAATCAAACAAATCGAAAATGAGCTAGAACAGTTCAATTTAAAAATAAATTGAGAGTTTGATCCTGGCTCAGGACGAACGCTGGCGGCGTGCCTAATACATGCAAGTCGAGCGAGTCTGCCTTGAAGATCGGAGTGCTTGCACTCTGTGAAACAAGATACAGGCTAGCGGCGGACGGGTGAGTAACACGTGGGTAACCTGCCCAAGAGATCGGGATAACACCTGGAAACAGATGCTAATACCGGATAACAACAGATGATGCCTATCAACTGTTTAAAAGATGGTTCTGCTATCACTCTTGGATGGACCTGCGGTGCATTAGCTAGTTGGTAGGGTAACGGCCTACCAAGGCGATGATGCATAGCCGAGTTGAGAGACTGATCGGCCACATTGGGACTGAGACACGGCCCAAACTCCTACGGGAGGCAGCAGTAGGGAATCTTCCACAATGGACGCAAGTCTGATGGAGCAACGCCGCGTGAGTGAAGAAGGGTTTCGGCTCGTAAAGCTCTGTTGTTGGTGAAGAAGGACAGGGGTAGTAACTGACCTTTGTTTGACGGTAATCAATTAGAAAGTCACGGCTAACTACGTGCCAGCAGCCGCGGTAATACGTAGGTGGCAAGCGTTGTCCGGATTTATTGGGCGTAAAGCGAGTGCAGGCGGCTCGATAAGTCTGATGTGAAAGCCTTCGGCTCAACCGGAGAATTGCATCAGAAACTGTCGAGCTTGAGTACAGAAGAGGAGAGTGGAACTCCATGTGTAGCGGTGAAATGCGTAGATATATGGAAGAACACCGGTGGCGAAGGCGGCTCTCTGGTCTGTTACTGACGCTGAGGCTCGAAAGCATGGGTAGCGAACAGGATTAGATACCCTGGTAGTCCATGCCGTAAACGATGAGTGCTAAGTGTTGGGAGGTTTCCGCCTCTCAGTGCTGCAGCTAACGCATTAAGCACTCCGCCTGGGGAGTACGACCGCAAGGTTGAAACTCAAAGGAATTGACGGGGGCCCGCACAAGCGGTGGAGCATGTGGTTTAATTCGAAGCAACGCGAAGAACCTTACCAGGTCTTGACATCCATAGCCAGTCTAAGAGATTAGATGTTCCCTTCGGGGACTATGAGACAGGTGGTGCATGGCTGTCGTCAGCTCGTGTCGTGAGATGTTGGGTTAAGTCCCGCAACGAGCGCAACCCTTGTCATTAGTTGCCAGCATTAAGTTGGGCACTCTAATGAGACTGCCGGTGACAAACCGGAGGAAGGTGGGGATGACGTCAAGTCATCATGCCCCTTATGACCTGGGCTACACACGTGCTACAATGGACGGTACAACGAGAAGCGACCCTGTGAAGGCAAGCGGATCTCTGAAAGCCGTTCTCAGTTCGGATTGCAGGCTGCAACTCGCCTGCATGAAGCTGGAATCGCTAGTAATCGCAAATCAGCACGTTGCGGTGAATACGTTCCCGGGCCTTGTACACACCGCCCGTCACACCATGAGAGTCTGTAACGCCCGAAGCCGGCGGGATAACCGAAAGGAGTCAGCCGTCTAAGGCGGGACAGATGATTAGGGTGAAGTCGTAACAAGGTAGCCGTAGGAGAACCTGCGGCTGGATCACCTCCTTTCTAAGGAAGGCGAAAGTATCTGGAGAGCAGAGATGCTAAGAGAAGGATATGAGAAGCCAAGCGGAAAGCACACAAAGAAACTTTGTTTAGTTTTGAGGGCAATAAGCACTCAAGAGTTAGGACATTGAAAACTGAATATAATCAAAGCAAAAACCGAGACAATCAAAGAACAGATTGAAAAAAGAGCGACCGAGAAGAGAGAAGCTCAACTTGAATAGGTCAAGTAGAGAAGGGCGCACGGTGAATGCCTAGGCACTGGAAGCCGATGAAGGACGTGACAAACGACGAAATGCTTCGGGGAGCGGTAAGTACGCAGAGATCCGGAGATATCCGAATGGGGGAACCCGGCACCGCGAGGTGTCACCTTGAATGTGAATAGATAGCATTAAGGAGGAAGACGCAGTGAACTGAAACATCTAAGTAGCTGCAGGAAGAGAAAGAAAGATCGATTTCCCAAGTAGCGGCGAGCGAACAGGAAAGAGCCCAAACCTAATGGCTTGCCATTAGGGGTAGAAGGACTGTAAAAAGCCGAATGGAAGGATAGCAGAATTATCTGGGAAGATAAGCCAAAGAGGGTGAGAGCCCCGTAAGCGAAATCCGGAAACGAGGTGAGCAGGATCCTGAGTAGGTCGGGACACGAGGAATCCCGATTGAATCCGCGAGGACCATCTCGCAAGGCTAAATACTAACCAGTGACCGATAGTGAACCAGTACCGTGAGGGAAAGGTGAAAAGAACCCCGGGAGGGGAGTGAAAGAGAACCTGAAACCGTGTGCCTACAAGTAGTCAGAGCACGTTAAAGTGTGATGGCGTGCCTTTTGTAGAATGAACCGGCGAGTTGCGTTGTGGTGCAAGGTTAAGTCAGAAAAGACGGAGCCGAAGCGAAAGCGAGTCTGAAGAGGGCGAGATAGTATCATGACGCAGACCCGAAACCAAGTGACCTACCCATGACCAGGTTGAAGGCGTGGTAAAACACGCTGGAGGACCGAACCCACGCAAGTTGAAAATTGCGGGGATGAGTTGTGGGTAGCGGTGAAATTCCAAACGAACTTGGAGATAGCTGGTTCTCTCCGAAATAGCTTTAGGGCTAGCCTCGTGTGAATGATAATGGAGGTAGAGCACTGTTTGGACTAGGGGCCCGTCAGGGGTTACTGAATCCAGATAAACTCCGAATGCCAGATATCAATGCACGGGAGTCAGACTGCGAGTGATAAGATCCGTAGTCGAAAGGGAAACAGCCCAGATCACCGGTTAAGGTCCCAAAATCTATGCTAAGTGGAAAAGGATGTGGAGTTGCACAGACAACTAGGATGTTGGCTCAGAAGCAGCCACCATTTAAAGAGTGCGTAATAGCTCACTAGTCGAGTGACGCTGCGCCGAAAATTTACCGGGGCTAAGCATAGTACCGAAACCGTGGATGCAGTTAGCTGCGTGGTAGGAGAGCGTTCTAAAGGCGGAGAAGGCAGATCGAGAGGACTGTTGGAGCGTTTAGAAGTGAGAATGCCGGTATAAGTAGCGAAAGACAGGTGAGAATCCTGTCCGCCGAAAGACTAAGGTTTCCTGGGGCAGGCTCGTCCGCCCAGGGTAAGTCGGGACCTAAGGTAAGGCCGAGAGGCGTAGCCGATGGACAACAGGTAGATATTCCTGTACTATTCGTAATCGATAAGAGCGAAGGAGGGACGCAGGAGGCTAATGACGCATGGAGATGGAATCATGTGTAAGCGTTAAGGGAGGATACGAGTCAAATGCTTGTAGCCAATTTTGAGACGTGATGCGGAGTGAAATCAAAGTAGCGAAGGTCATGAAGTCACACTGCCAAGAAAAGCTTCTAGCCAGAGAGCGAGTACCCGTACCGCAAACCGACACAGGTAGTCGAGGAGAGAATCCTCAGGTGAGCGAGAGAACTCTCGTTAAGGAACTCGGCAAAATAACCCCGTAACTTAGGGAGAAGGGGTGCTGAAGAGAAATCAGCCGCAGTGAAGAGGCCCAAACAACTGTTTATCAAAAACACAGGTATCTGCAAAATCGTAAGATGACGTATAGGTACTGACACCTGCCCGGTGCTGGAAGGTTAAGAGGATAGCTTAGCGAAAGCGAAGGTTAGAATTGAAGCCCCAGTAAACGGCGGCCGTAACTATAACGGTCCTAAGGTAGCGAAATTCCTTGTCGGGTAAGTTCCGACCTGCACGAAAGGTGTAATGATTTGGGCACTGTCTCAACGAGAGACTCGGTGAAATTATAATACCCGTGAAGATGCGGGTTACCCGCGACAGGACGGAAAGACCCCATGGAGCTTTACTGTAGCTTGATATTGAGTATTTGTTAAACATGTACAGGATAGGTAGGAGCCAGAGAAGATAGGACGCCAGTTTTATCAGAGGCAATGTTGGGATACTACCCTTGTTTGATGGATCCTCTAACTCGTCACACTAAGCGTGTGAGAGGACAGTGTCAGGTGGGCAGTTTGACTGGGGCGGTCGCCTCCTAAAGAGTAACGGAGGCGCCCAAAGGTTCCCTCAGAATGGTTGGAAATCATTCGCAGAGTGTAAAGGTAGAAGGGAGCTTGACTGCGAGAGAGACAACTCGAGCAGGTACGAAAGTAGGGCTTAGTGATCTGGTGGTACTGCATGGAAAGGCCATCACTCAACGGATAAAAGCTACCCTGGGGATAACAGGCTTATCTCCCCCAAGAGTTCACATCGACGGGGAGGTTTGGCACCTCGATGTCGGCTCGTCGCATCCTGGGGCTGAAGTCGGTCCCAAGGGTTGGGCTGTTCGCCCATTAAAGCGGCACGCGAGCTGGGTTCAGAACGTCGTGAGACAGTTCGGTCCCTATCCGTCGTGGGCGTAGGAAATTTGAGAGGAGCTGTCCTTAGTACGAGAGGACCGGGATGGACATACCGCTGGTGTACCAGTTGTCTTGCCAAAGGCACCGCTGGGTAGCTATGTATGGAAGGGATAAGCGCTGAAAGCATCTAAGTGCGAAGCCCCCCTCAAGATGAGATTTCCGAAGCGAAAGCAGTAAGACACCTTAGAGACGATGAGGTAGATAGGCCGGGAGTGGAAGAGCAGTGATGCTTGGAGCGGACCGGTACTAATAAGTCGAGAACTTGACCAAAGAGAGCTCGGAAGAAGCAGAGATTATATTCAGTTTTGAGTGTAAAAGCTCAAGGAAGAGTACGGTGGCGAAAGCAAGAAGGAAACACCTGTTCCCATGTCGAACACAGAAGTTAAGGTTCTTAACGCCGAGAGTAGTTGGTGGGAAACTGCCTGCGAGGGTAGGACGTTGCCGTGCTCTTTTAATTTTTCAGTATAATCCGTTTGGATTTATTGAAAGACTATTAATTTAACATTAATAGTGGAGTGTTGTCCGAGAGGCCGAAGGAGCATGATTGGAAATCATGTATACGGGCATTACCTGTATCGAGAGTTCGAATCTCTCACACTCCGTAGTTAGGGACTTTTTAAGTTTTTAACTAGTTATAAATATCGCTTGCATAGCTTTGTGGGCAATGTTATCATCGAAGCTATGTTAGGGATAATTTATATGACCCGTTGGTCAAGTGGTTAAGACATCGCCCTTTCACGGCGGTATCATGAGTTCGAATCTCGTACGGGTCATTTTGGAGGATTAGCTCAGCTGGGAGAGCATCTGCCTTACAAGCAGGAGGTCACAGGTTCGAGCCCTGTATCCTCCATAGGAGACTACCAAATGGTAGTCTTTTTTAATATTTATTATTGTATTACGGTTAAGGTCCCGAGAGGATTCGAAATTCGAAGATGCCTTGTAACCGATTTTTTAAAGGGGGACTTCTATTATGAAGCAAGAGAAACATTTATTTACGTCAGAATCAGTTTCTGAGGGTCATCCAGATAAAATTGCTGATCAAATTTCAGATGCAATTTTGGATGCAATTTTAGCTAAAGATCCTAATGGTCGTGTTGCTTGTGAAACTACGGTAACTACAGGATTGGTTTTAGTTGTAGGAGAAATATCTACATTAGCATATGTTGATATTCAATCTATAGTCAGAAAGACAATTAATGAAATAGGTTATAACCGACCAGAATTAGGCTTCGATGCTTCTAATTGTGCAATTTTGGTTGATATTGATGAACAATCATCTGATATCGCTGGAGGAGTAGATAACTCCTTAGAGGTTAGAAGTGGTAATAAAGGCGATGATCGTCTTAATCAAATTGGTGCTGGAGATCAAGGCTTAATGTTTGGATTTGCCATTAAGGAAACACCTGAACTTATGCCTTTACCTATATCCTTAGCACATAAGATTATGAGAAAAACTGCTGATTTACGAAAAAATGGTACTTTACCTTGGTTAAGACCTGATGCAAAAGCTCAAGTAACTGTTGAATATGATAAGGATAATAAGCCTAAACGTATTGATACTATTGTTGTTTCAACACAAACAGATGATGTAGTATCAAATGATGAAATTCAAAATAGTATAATTAATGATGTGATTAAAAAGGTTATACCAGAACGCTATCTTGATGAAAATACAAAATATCTAATTAATCCTTCCGGGAGATTTGTTATTGGTGGACCTAAAGGTGACTCAGGATTAACTGGTCGAAAAATTATTGTAGATACTTACGGTGGCTATGCAAGACATGGTGGAGGTGCCTTTTCAGGTAAAGATTTAACTAAAGTTGATCGTAGTGCAAGTTATGCAGCACGTTATGTAGCTAAAAATATTGTTGCAGCAGGGTTAGCTTATCGTTGCGAGATTCAGTTAGCCTATGCAATCGGTGTAGCACATCCAGTATCAATCATGATTGATACTGCGGGTACAGGTGTAGTTGATGAATCACTATTAGTACAAGCTGTGCGTGAGATATTTGATTTGCGTCCAGCTGGGATTATAAAAATGTTAGATTTAAATCGTCCTATATATAAGCAAACTGCAGCTTATGGGCATTTTGGTAGAACTGATATTGATTTACCTTGGGAGCATACCGATAAGGTCAGTGAATTATTAGATTATGTGAAAAATCATGAATAAAGTCCGTCATACAAATATAAAAATCATCACCTGTGCTATTTTTCTTACCACTTTTATGACTGCCATAGAAGGAACCATTGTTTCAACAGCAATGCCAACTATTGTTTCAGATCTTAATGGTTTGGAAATTATGAGTTGGGTTGTATCAATATTTTTATTAATGACAGCAGTAACTACACCAATTTATGGAAAATTAGCAGATAGTTTCGGTCGAAAGCCCGTGTTCTTATTTGGAATATTAATTTTTGTGATAGGTTCGTCGTTATGTGGCTTAGCACAAAATATGTTTCAATTAATTATCTTTAGAACAATTCAAGGCTTAGGATCTGGTGCTATTCAACCTGTTGCAATTACGATGTTAGCTGATTTATATCCAATTGATAAGAGATCTAAAATATTAGGATTAAATTGCGGCTTTTGGGGTGTAGCAGCTATATTAGCACCTTTATTGGGTGGATTTATTGTACAACATTTATCGTGGCATTGGATATTTTATATTAATGTTCCGATAGGTATTGCAGCATTGATTATGGTACAGGTATATTTTATTGAGAAAAAGGTCAATAAAATAGTATCGCTAGATTATGCAGGATCAGCAATTTTAATCGTATTTTTATTATCGTTGATGTTATTTTTGCAATTTCTGGATCAGCCCGGAACTTTGTTGTTGACTATCGCTTTATTAGTTATTAGCATATTTAGCTTTGTATTATTCTTTAGTGTAGAAAAAAAGGCTAAAGATCCAATTATCCCTTTGTCTATTATCAAAAATAAGGAATTTATCTGTCATAGTTTAATTACTCTATTAATTTCAGGAGTTGTTATTGGCTTTGAATTTTATATTCCGACTTGGATGCAGGGAATTAATGGTGTTAGTTCATCAATGGCTGGTTTTGCAGTCACACCAAGTTCTTTATTATGGATTGTTGGTTCCTTCATTTCAGGAACATTAATGTTTCGTTATGGTACCAAAAAGCTATTTGATGTCTTTTTAGCAGTATTATTATTGGCAGATATATGTCTTTTATTAGTACCAATATATACACCGCTTTGGGTATTTTGCGTTTTGGCAGCTGTTAATGGCATCGGTTTTGGAATCATTATCACAGTGGCATTAATGAAATCACAATTGATTGTTTCTCCAAAAGATATAGGGGTTGCAACAGCATTTAATACATTGTTGAAATTTTTGGGTCAAACAATGATGGTTTCACTCTTTGGTGTTGTATTTAATACTTCAATTATGGCAGGATTACAAAAACATCCGCAGTTAACACAAAATATGATGAATAAAATTGTTGCTTCTGCTAAATTATCTCAGTTAGATCCAAAATTTGTTCCACAATTAAGAATGGTGCTTATTAATGCATTAAAATCTGGTTATTGGGTAGCATTAGTTTTAATTGTCGTTTCTTTTTTACTGAATCATTTGTATAAAGAAAAGAGAATTAAAAAGTAATATGATGGTATAAATTACCTTGTAAAATTTCTTTTTTGTGGTAAATTATAATCATTATAGATAAAAAAAGAGTTGAGATTAGTAAATGAACCTGCATTTTCAGAGAGGGATTATTGGTGTGATATCCTAATGTAATTCATTGAACTTACTCCGTAGCAAACTCTACGTTGGCACAGCGATAACGTGCGACAAGGGTCATGTTATGCATGGAACTTAGGTGGTACCGCGATTCAATTTCGTCCTATGATTTACTTTCATAGGACGTTTTTTATTTTAGGAGGAAAAAATGTATAATCACAAAGTTGTTGAAAGAAAATGGCATCAATATTGGTCAGAACATAAAACATTCAAGACAGGAACAGATCCAAATAAGAAAAATTACTATGCTTTAGATATGTTTCCATTTCCATCCGATAAGGGTCTTCATGTAGGGCATCCAGAAGGATATACTGCTACCGATATTTTAGCTCGTATGAAAAGGGCACAAGGATATAATGTTTTACATCCAATGGGTTGGGATGCTTTCGGGTTACCAACTGAGCAATATGCAATAAAAACTGGTAGAGATCCTATGGATGTTACTAAGGAAAATATAGCTAATTTTAAAAATCAACTAACCCAACTTGGATTTTCTTACGATTGGGATCGTGAGGTAAATACTAGTGATCCTGCTTATTATAAATGGACACAGTGGGTATTTGAACAAATGTATAAAATGGGATTAGCTTATGAGGCTGAAGTTCCTGTTAATTGGTCACCAGATCTGGGTACAGTTGTAGCAAATGAAGAAGTAATTGATGGTAAAACAGAGCGTGGAGGTTTTCCTGTTTATCGTCGCAATATGCGTCAGTGGATGTTAAAAATGACAGCTTATGCAGATAGATTATTGGAAGATTTAGATGATTTAGATTGGCCTGAACCAATCAAAGAAATGCAACGCAATTGGATTGGTAGATCATATGGTGCCCAAATTACTTTTCAAGTTGAAAATACTAATTTGACTTTTGATGTTTTTACTACTAGACCAGATACATTGTTTGGTGTTAGTTATACTGTTTTGGCACCAGAAAATGAATTAGTTAAAAAAATAACTACAGAAGAACATCAAGCGGATGTAGAAGCTTATATCAAAAAAATAGAATCAAAATCTGATTTGGAAAGAACTGATCTAAATAAAGATAAAACAGGTGTTTTCACTGGAGCATATGCTATTAATCCAATTAATGGTGACAGAGTACCTATTTGGATATCTGATTACGTTTTAGCAAGCTATGGTACTGGTGCAGTGATGGCAGTACCTGCACATGATGATCGTGATTACGCTTTTGCCAGCAAATTCTCTTTACCAATTAAAGAAGTTATTAAGGGCGGCGATGTCCATCAAGCAGCCTTTGTTGGCGATGGTGAGCATGTAGCTTCTGGTTTTATTAATGGTTTACACAATGAGGAAGCCAAAAATAAAATAATTGAATGGTTAGAGGAACATAAGCTTGGTAAAAGAACAGTCAATTATAAATTACGTGATTGGGATTTTTCAAGACAACGTTATTGGGGAGAACCTATACCTATAATTCATTGGGAAGATGGTGAAACTACATTAGTTCCGGAAGACCAATTACCATTAATCTTGCCACATGCAACCAATATTAAGCCTTCAGGCACACCTGAAAGTCCATTAGCTAATTTGACAGATTGGATCAATGTTGTTGATGAAAATGGACGTAAAGGTAAACGTGAAACTAATACTATGCCTAATTGGGCTGGTTCTTCTTGGTATTACTTACGTTATATTGATCCTAATAATACTGAAAAATTAGGTGAATATGAGTTATTCAAGAAATGGCTTCCAGTTAATATGTATGTAGGTGGAGCTGAACATGCTGTAAGACATTTATTGTATGCTAGATTTTGGCATAAAGTGCTCTATGATTTAGGAGTTGTGCCTACTAAGGAGCCATTCCAAAAATTATATAATCAAGGCTTGATTCTTAAGGATCATGAAAAAATGTCTAAGTCTAGAGGCAATGTAGTAAATCCTGATGATATTGTTGAAGAATATGGAGCAGATAGTTTAAGAACTTACGAAATGTTCATGGGACCACTTGATGCATCGATTGATTGGGATGATAATGGTCCAGCATCGATTAAAAAATTCCTTGATCGTGTATGGCGTTTAATGGTTAATGATTTGGATGTTAAGGCTGTAGTAAGTGACAAAATTGTAGAAGAAAATGACGGTCAACTAGATAAAGTTTACAATCAAACTGTCAAGAAAGTTACAGAAGATTTTGAAGCACTACACTTTAATACTGCAATTTCGCAAATGATGGTGTTTGTCAATGAGGCTCAAAAGGCAACCTCTATTCCGCGTGCTTATGCTGAAGGTTTTGTTCAATTGTTAGCCCCAGTTGCACCACACATGATGGAAGAAATTTGGCAAATATTAGGTCATGATGAATCAATATCATACGTTAAATGGCCTAGTTATGATGAAAGTAAATTGATTGAATCAGTAGTTGAAGTGATGATTCAAATTAATGGAAAATTGCGTGGAAAAATTAAGGTAAAAGTGGATACTGCAAAAGAAGAATTAGAAAAGCAGGCTTTAGCTGATCAACATGTTCAAAAGTTTTTAGCAGATAAAGAAATACGAAAAATTATCATTGTTCCCAATAAAATTATCAATATTGTAGCTAAATAATATTTTACTTAGGAAATTTAAATGAATAATAACAATCAACAAACAGAAAATTCACGCATTTCTTTGCTAAAAGGTTCCGCTTGGATGACGCTAGGTTCAATTTTTTCACGTGTATTAGGTGCGATTTATATTATTCCATGGTATGCATGGATGGGAGCACATGGTAATGTAGCCAATGCGTTAACAGCTAAAAGTTATAATATATATAGCTTATTTTTGATAATCTCTACCGCTGGTATACCAGGTGCAGTAGCAAAACAAGTTGCTAAATATAATGCCATAAATGAATATGGTATTGGACGCAAACTATTCAAGCATGGCTTATTTTTGATGATGATCTTTGGAGTTGTATCTGCATTTGTTATGACTATAGCTTCACCAATTTTAGCAGGTAATGATTCAAGACAGATTCCAGTATTACATAGTTTAGCTTTAGCCGTATTGATTATTCCAATTTTGAGTATTATGCGAGGATATTTTCAAGGCTACAATGATATGATGCCATCCGCACTTTCCCAACTTGTAGAACAAATTGCTCGTGTTGCATGGATGTTATTTACTGCATATCTGATTATGCAAGTTCAACATGGAAGTTATTTAACAGCTGTTATTCAATCTAATTTAGCAGCAGCTGTCGGTGCATTTTTTGGCATTGCTCTCTTAGTTTTGTTTTTACTTAAAAGAAAGAGTAATGATGATAAATTAATCTTATCTTCTAATAATGAAATTGAAGTTTCTACGCAAAGTCTTTTTAAGGAAATTATCGGCCAATCGGTACCTTTTATCATTATTGATTCTGGTATTACATTTTTTCAGTTAATGGATCAATATACTTTTCATCCGATTATGAATAACTTGGTGCATGTTTCCTATGATCAGATTGAAAGCTGGTATGCTTTATTTGGCTTAAATGCTAACAAGTTGATTATGGTTATCGTATCTTTAGCGACAGCAATGGCGATGACGGCGATACCATTACTCTCTGGTGCTCACGCCAAAAAAGATTATAAAGATATTTCCAGACAAATAGAAAATACTTTAGAATTATTTTTATTTTTCATGATACCTGCCTCATTAGGAATGGCAGCTGTTTCAGTGCCAGTTTATACAATCTTTTATGGAGCTGATCCTTTAGGTGCCAATATTTTATTTTTATCTGGCATAGCAGCAATGTTTTTAGGTGCATTTACTATTTTAATGGCGATTTTGCAAGGACTATCTGAAAATGGTTTAGCTATTAAATATTTACTTATTGGAATAATTATCAAGAGTATCTTTCAATGGCCGGCAATCAAACTTTTCCAAGTATATGGTCCTTTGATTTCCACAATTATCGGACTCATTTTCACGATATCTTTTGCTTTGATGCACTTGCGTATAAAATATAAGTATAATTACAAACGAACCAAAAAAATATTTCTTGCCATACTAATAATATCGTTAATGATGTTTATGCTTTCTTTGATATTTGTTGTGATAGCAGGCAAATTATTAAATCCTGAACATCGAATTAATGCATTGATATTAGCTGCTGGTGGAAGTATTATAGGCGGGCTGTTTTATTTTTATATCACATTTAAATTAAAGCTAGCCCAAAAAGTTATAGGAAATAAAGTTGAACGATTGGCAAAAAAATTACACATCTGTTAAGTTTAGAATATATGGAGTAAGTTATGGTAAAAACATTGTATATAGTACGTCATGGACAGACATTTTTTAACTTTCATCACAAAACACAAGGTTCATGTGATTCGAGATTAACCGCCTTAGGTATTAGACAGGCTAAGGCTGCTGGAGATTATTTTAGAAAGCAAAAAATAAATTTTGATGCTGCTTACTGTTCTACGCAGGAACGTGCTAGTGATACATTAGAATTAATTACGGACCACAAAATGCCATACACTAGATTAAAGGATTTTTGTGAAAAAGATTATGGTATATTTGAAGGTGCTGACGAGTATACTTTGCCTTGGAATGGTGATAAATTAGATGCCCCTTCTATGGAACGTGATGATCATGTTGTAGAAAGAATGGTTAATGGTCTCAAACGAGTTCAGGAAGAGACTGAGGATGGACAAAATATTTTGATTGTAGCACATGGTGATATTATTGCTATGTTTTCTAAACTATATAATTCTAATATTCCGCATTTTAGTTGTTGTAGTTTTGTTAAGTTTCTTTATGATAAAGGTACATATACATTTGCAGGTTTTTATGAACCAGCAATAGATGTTGAATAAGAAGATATATTGTATTTTGATTTCTAGAAAATAAAAGATATAAAAAAAGTCTACCTGATGCTGTAGTGTCACAAAAAAGTAGGACTAAAAATCTAACTTTTTTTGATTACTTCATATGCATGAGATAGACTTTTTATTTAGGTTTTATGAGTTAATTATTTGTATATTATGTACTTTACAAAAATTGATAAATTTAGTATCTGTGATTTTTTTATCGGTAATTAGTATATCAATATCGCTTAAATCACATAGTTTTATAAAATCTTGATTATTTTTGAATTTAGATGAATCAATTAGTGCTACCGTCTTTTCTGATTGTTTGATGGCTTCACGTTTTACTTGTGCTTGTAATAAATCTGCCATATATAAACCAGATAAATCTATAGTACTGCATGAAACAAATGCATACTTAGTTTTAAATTGATGAATAAATCGTATAGCTTCATTATCTAATACGGATTGTGAATAAGGTTTTATTAAGCCTCCACTAATAAAAACCGAAAAATTCATGTGGTTTTGTAATTGGCTGGCGACAATCAAATTATTGGTAATAATTTTCAAATTGCTAAAATTGTTTAAATAGGTTGCCAATTTAGTGCATGTAGTAGATGAATCGATAAAAATCGCATTATTGTTTTGGATTAAATTAGAAGCCGTTTTACATAGCTTATCCTTCAAAAGGGTATTTTTGTTTTCTCGATATAACCATGCATATTCAATGTTTTCTTGCTTTAACAATATAATTTTTCCAGCTTCACGCTTAATTAAATGTTGTTGCTCAAGGATCATAAGGTCACGTCTTAACGTTGAGATAGGAGTATTGGTGTTTTTTTGAAGAGTAGTAATGTGTATAGTTGGATGGTCTTTTAAAATTTCAATCAACTTATTGATTCTCTGACTAGATTTCATAGTGTATAATCTCCATATTCAAAAAAGTGGTCAAATATCCATTATAATACCACTAAAAATGAAATATTTTCAAATTACATAAATTGATATATAAGCAAGCTTTAAAAGTAGATAAACTAAAAGTGAATAAAGAAAGCGTTTGCAAAGAAAGGGAAGATCAGTATGACAACAATAGACTATAAAAATATGATTCAAAAAGATTGCATTTTTTTGAACTTAAAAGTCGCTGATAGACATGAATTATTTGAACAAGTTGGCGAGAAATTAAAGCGTATCGGATATGTTAAAGATACATATGTAGATGCTCTTAATGAACGTGAAGCAGAATTTCCAACAGGGTTAATGACTAAATATCTACCTATATCATTACCACATGTTGATTCCGTAAATGTTAATCGTGCATTCATTGCTGTAGTAAAAAATGATAAGCCTATTCATATGTTACAAATGGGTAGCAATGAGGATATGCAATGTGAATATTTTTTCTTTTTAGGCATTACTGATTCCTCACATCAAGTTATATTGTTACAAAAATTTATGCAGTTATTAAGAGATAAATCGTTTGTTGATCGATTAATTTGCATTAATAATGTAGATGATATGTTCGAATTTATGCAAGAAAAATTTAATTAGAATGGAAGATGATTGATATGGCAAGTATTGTTGTTGCATGTGGTAGTGGAGTTGCTACTAGTGAAAATGTTGTTGGAATTATAAAGAGCTTTTTGGAAGAACATAATATAACAGGTGTTAAAGTTAATGCTACGGATTTTAAACAGTTAGCAGATATCTTACCTCAGTATGATATTTATGTTTGGATAGCTAAACCAACGCAAGAGATAATGGATATATGCAGTAAGAATGGCATAATCGATGTTAATGGTGTTAATATCCTTACTGGTAACAATGATGAAGATTCTTATAAAAAGATTATTTGGGGATTAAAGAGATTAATTTAATAACAAAGGGTGAGAAAAATGCAAGTTTTACAAAGTGTAGTGCAATGGGTACTGAACTTGGGTTCCAATGTATTTGTACCGTTCATCATGTTTATTATTGGACTAGCTGCAGGATTAAAATTTAAAAAATCATTTGTAGCTGCTTTGACATTAGGTGTAGCATTTACTGGCATGACACTTGTTGTTAATTATATGACAAGTATCATTACACCTGCTGGTAAAGCAATGTCAAAAGCTTTGAGTGTATCTTTAACAGCTACAGATTTAGGCTGGACAGGTGTAGCTGCTATTACATGGACAGCTAAGGTAGCATTCTTGTTTTTCCCATTGCTGTTAGTTATTAATTTTATTATGTTGGCATTGAATTGGACTAAAACATTGAATGTTGATATGTGGAATGTTTGGAATAAGATCTTTACGTATGTTTTAGTTTATTATATGACTAATAGCATGTTATTTGGCTTTTTAGTAGCTGGCTTACAGATTATTTTTGAATTAAAAGCTGGGGATGTTTTCCAAAGACATATTCAAGATTTGACGGGAATGGAAGCAATTACTGTGCCACATTTCATTACATTATTTGCTGTCATTTTAATGCCTTTGAATAGAATTCTAGACTTTTTCCCAATTTTCAATAAACCATTTGATGCAGAACATATCCAAAAGAAACTTGGTATATGGGGTAGAAATGATACTATGGGTTTCATTATTGGATTATTACTTGGATTTGGAGCCGGATATGGATTATCTAAGTCATTAACTTTGGGAATTGAAGCAGCTGCAGCTATGTCACTCTTCCCAATGATATCTAAACTTTTTATGGAAGCATTGAATCCTATTGCAGCTTCTATGGGAAAATTTATGAAAAATCACTTTAAAGACAGAGAAGTTTACATAGGAGTTGACTGGCCGGTATTAGCTGGAAGAAGTGAATTTTGGGTAACATTAATTATTCTAGTACCTATTGAACTTATTTTTGCTATGATATTGCCTAAAAATAATGTTTTACCTTTTGCTGGAATTATAAATCTATCCTTTGGTGTAGCTGCATTAATATTAACAGGTGCAAATTTATTGAGAATGATAGTGCTTGGCATTATTACTACTCCTATCTTCCTATACGGAGGAACTTATTTCGCACCAATGATCACCAAAATGGCACAAACAACACATGCAGTTAAAGTACCTGCAGGAACTCAAATATCATGGTCTTCATTCGAAGGTCCTGATTTTAGAATGCTATTTGGGCAAGCATTTTCGTGCAAATGGTGGGCTATAATTGGTGCTATTGTTTGGACTTTGTTATTTATTTGGATGTATAGATATGTATCTAAGGCACCACTTCCTAGTCAAAGATATCATATGAACTTAGATACTGAAGAGGTAAGTGACACGACTAATGCAATTTCTTCTGAAAGTGTTATTAGTGATGACTACAAATCCATTGATTTACATGAATTAGATGGTAAAGATTTGAGTAATAAGAAACATGTGATACCTAACCTTAGGAGAAGTAATGAAGATTACAAATCTGTAGGTTTACATGATATAGATGGTAAGGATTTTAGTGCATTAAGACATTAATTAGTGGTATTGAAAAATGAAAACAAAAAAGATATTTTGGAATTTTTTATTACTGTTGAATATCATTATTTTTATTATTGCCATACTTAATCATGTTTTATATTTATCTATTTTGGTTATATTTTTATCAGCATTGATCAGATTTAAAGGAAATAAATTTATGTATGATAAATTGGATGTTTCGCATCAGCACAAACTACAGTAAATATATCAAAGTATATGTAGATATTAAAAGACTGATTAATAAAAGCAATAAATTTTAAGAAGGATACTATTATGACTGAAAAATTTATATTTGAAGATGAAAGAAGAGACTTAGCACGTATTGCAAAATTATTTTTCGATAGAAATCGTACTAATGTTGCTGGGGGCAATATTTCTGAAAAAATAATTCCAAAGGAAGATTATATATACGACAATATTTGTATTAAAGCTAATCATCCATACATCATTATGACCCCAACTATGATGTCAGAGGCATGGTTTGGTGATTTAGAAGCTAGCCAAATATTGGTTGTTGACTTAGATAGTGGAGAAAAAATAGACGGTGTAGGTAGATTAACTAGAGAGATTAATTTGCATGAGGAAGCATATAAAGCTAATCCTAATATAACTGTTGTATATCATTCACATGCACCAAAATCTATGTTTTGGGCAACTTGTGGATTAGATGAGCCTAATGTTACTGAAATTACTAATGTGCAAGTTCCTTTAGGAAAACTTAAGTGCTTACATTATAGCCCAGCTTGTACTAAAGAATTGGCTGATACAGTTAGAGAAGAATTATTAAATAGACCAAATCAAATTGATAATTTTCTTTTGCTAGATAGTCACGGCGTATTAATTACTACTAATGATTTGCATAGAGCTGCTATGATTTTGGAAGTAACAGAGTGGAACGCAGAAATTGCTTATAAGCAGGCTGTCTTTAATAAATTAGGATTGTTGGATGGATATCATTCTTGTGGTAAAAAAATATAGTCCATAGATAACATATAAATATATGATAAAAAGAGTTAAAAAACAGTAAATGTCTTTTAACTCTTTTCAATTGCTTTTAAAAATAAACATAAGTTAAATCTGTATATCAAAGTATTAGTTTTTTATATGAGAAGCCGTAACAGCATAGCGATTAATTGTTATATCAGTAATATGAGGGTAACGGTATATTTTAGCCCACCTTAAAAAGTATTCATAAAAGGCTGGTGCTTTGTTTGCAGCAACAACATCTGCATTTGCATCAGCTAAGAATTTATTAGCCCAAATAGAAGCCTCACGCTTAGTTTTAAACCTTTGCTTATATTTTAAACCAAGTTAACACGTACACCCCCCAAGAATTGTTGTTTTTAATATAAGATGCCATGATTAAAATACTACTTTTCCTAAAATACGCACTTGATCTCTTGCAAAATACATTGGTTCATATTTAGGATTAATTGATTTTAAAATAATCTTTTTGCTTTCATAATCTACATAATATTTTTTGCAGGTGACGGCGGAACCGTTAATTTCAAAAATGCCAATTTCGCCAATTTCCAGAGTAGGCTGTTCATGGTAAAAGATAATAGAGTTACTGGCAATCTTAGGTTCCATGGAATCACCTTTAATGTGAATAGCTTTGTCAGCCTTAGCAGGAACATCTGTTTGTATCATTTCAGAGTCAAAATCACCATATTCAATAGGTTTATCAGCGGCGGAAGTATCAACAACATATATAGAGCGTTTTTCATTTAATTGTTCGTCTAGTTGTTCTCTTGCATAGTTATACACTTTAGCTTGTCTTGATATATGTAAAAGAGAACTTGTTTCAGCTATTTGCTCAACTAATGAATCTTTATCTACTTTAGTTTGAGAGTTTGTTAAATCCTTGTTCATTAAATCATCTAAATCAACATGAAAGATATCAGCTATTTGTGCTAAAACCTTTATTTTAGGTGTATAACTCCCTTTTTCCCACTCACTTATGGTAGACCCACTTTTACGCCCTAACTTATAGGCTAATTCTAACTGTTCCATATTATATTTCTTACGAAGATATTTTAAGTTAGTGCTAAACATATCAACCACTTCCTTTAATTGTTCTCTAGCGTAGTTGTACACTTTAGCTTGTCTTTTCTCATGCAGTTGATTGTAAATTGTGGTTATATCATTTTTTATTGCGTCTTTATCTTCGACTAAATTAGCCTTTGAAATATTAAAATAATTAGCCATCATTTCTATTTTATCTATGCGAGGATAGGCGTCTGCTTGTAACCAAGTGCAAAAAGTTGTGTATTTAATGTTCAAATCATCACATAGTTTATGTCTAGATACGCCTTTTTGTTTCAAATAGTATTTTAT
Organism: Lactobacillus iners; assembly: GCF_011058775.1. Lineage (NCBI taxonomy): Bacteria > Bacillati > Bacillota > Bacilli > Lactobacillales > Lactobacillaceae > Lactobacillus > Lactobacillus iners. The sequence goes on from NZ_CP049230.1 coordinate 208,716, forward strand.
ATTTTGTGCCATTGTTTCCTTGTTATCTAAGTTACTCATTTTAATCATCTTATGTTTTCTAATATCAGTTAATTGATTATAAACAGGTAAATGTTTGTCAGCGTCTTTCTTAAATCTTAAATCTAAATCGGACTTGAGAGTATTAAAATAATCAGCCAATTTTTGCAAGTTCCCCATATTAGGCAAAGATGTTCCTTTAACATATCCATTAATTGTTGTTTTAGGAATATCTAACGCATTGACTAAATCAACTTGCTTAGTACCGTGTACACTCATTAAATGATTGAGTTGAGTATTAAAATAGTTCAAGTTTTCATAATATTGAGGTGCATGTTTTACCATAATATTTCCCTCCTTTTTATTTAATATTAGCGTTTTTCATTCAACTGTTCGTCTAATTGTTCTCTTGCATAGTTATACACTTTAGCTTGTCTTTCATCATGCAGTTGGTTGTAAATACTTAAAATGTCCTTGTCTTGATTTGTATATTTATCAAAAAAAGTTTGCGGAGATACATTCAACGCTTTAGCGTAAGTATATATATCACATTCATCTAATGAACGTTTGCCATTTTCGTGATTTGAAATAGTATTTTGTTTAAACCCTGTTAATCTTGCCAATTCAGATTGTGTAATTTTTTTGTCTTTTCTGATTTCTTTAATTACAGAGCCAAGAATGTTATTCATTATATAGTCCTCAGTTCATAATATGATTATACTTTTCAAAAATTAAAGTTTAGTTTTAACTTCGATTGCTTTGCCTAAAATTCTTCCTGGAAAATTTGGTGTAAGAACTATAGGATCATATTCTCGATTATCAGGTTGTAATATTACTGCATCATTAGAGTGTTTAATACGTTTTAGAGTGGCTCTAGCATCATCATCAACCAATACTGCAGCAATTTCTCCATCCTCAACATTTGGCTGTTGTCGGATGATGACAATAGAACCATCAGGAATTGTAGGTTCCATTGAGTGTCCTTTTGTCTTAAGGGCAAATAATGTACCAGAAGGAACATTACCCCTTGTATAAGTTTCAGGGATGTAGTCTTCTATATTTTCGTCAGCAGTAATAGGATCACCGCAAGCAATATCACCTAATAATGGAATTTGTTTTACGACAGTATCAGTATTATAGAGATATTCTACGTTTGAAACTGGTGATATGTATTCTCCTAAAGGTGCTTTTTCAACAAAATCCATAATATCTGTAAATGTATATCTAGGATCTATATCACTTTTTTTTACATTCAATGCAATAGCCAGCTTTTCTAGATTTCCAGAGTTAGGAGTAGATTTTTCACGTAGATATCCAGATAAGGTGGTTAAGGGAATATCAGACTTTTCTGCTAAATCAGCTTGAGTCATTCCATGCATAAATTTTTTTAAATTAGATGAAATTTCTTTTCTGGCATTTTGTTCAAATGGGGATAATTTATTTCTAGGCATATTTTTTTTCCTTCCCTCTAGTAACCTACTGGGTTTAATCTTGAGTTAGTTTAATGTCATTGCAGATACAGTATTAAAATACTACTTTTCCTAAAATACGCACTTGATCTCTTGCAAAATACATTGGTTCATATTTAGGATTGATGGATTTTAAAACAATCTTTTTGCTTTCATAGTCTACATAATACTTTTTGCAGGTGACAGCAGAGCCGTTAATTTCAAAAATGCCAATCTCACCAATTTCCAGAGTAGGCTGTTCATGGTAAAAGATAATAGAGTTGCTGGCAATCTTAGGTTCCATGGAATCACCTTTAATGTGAATAGCTTTGTCAGCCTTAGCAGGAACATCTGTTTGTATCATTTCAGAGTCAAAATCACTATATTCAATAGGTTCACCAGCGGCGGAAGTACCAACAACATATATAGAGCGTTTTTCATTCAATTGTTCGTCTAGTTGTTCTCTTGCATAGTTATACACTTTAGCTTGTCTTTTTTCGTGCAGTTGGTTGTAAATCGTGGTTATATCACACGGTTTACTTACGTTTAAAATGTATTCAGGGGAAACATTAAACGCCTTAGCAAATCTATCCAATTTATCAAGAGGAAAATCTCTTGTTCTATTGAAATAACGTGAAATAGATGAAACAGCTATATCAGTTTTGCGAGATATTTCTCTTAATGACATTTTCTTATCAGCTTTTAGTCTTTCTAATAGTTGCATTATTTCTTCGTTGTTACGCATGATATCTTGCCTCTTTCTTTTTATATACTTATTATACCGCTTGGAGTTGCTTAAAAAGAACAATTTTTACTTTTTTAGAACCTTTTATACAAAAATGTTGACAAAGTGGAACAATGGAGTTTTAATATAAGTGTAGCCAAAAGAGAACATCAGGAGGAGGTGAAAAAATGCAAATCAATCTAAGAAGAATCAAAGCCGAACGTGTTTTTAAGAAAATATCTCAAGCACAAATGGCAAAAAAGCTGGGTATCTCTAGAACATCTTATGCAAAAAAAGAAGAAGCCCTGGAAAGACTTCTCCTTAAAGTTCAAATTCAAGATGTTAACTATGTCAATAGAATTTGAAATAAAAATTAACCGCTAAAGGTTTGACAGGCGAAAGCCTGTCTACCCTCCTGAAAAGGGGGACTTTAGCTAAAATTGAGTTTACCATTTCAGAGCGATCTTTTCAATATAGATGAAGGTAAGACATGAATAAGAAAAAATGGTTAGGTGTATGGACTCTAACAAGTAAAGAAAAGAAAGATGGTCGTCATATGGAAGGCGAATTTAAGGCTGGAATTATTCCATCAGTAGCTCTAATAGCTTTACTGATTTATGTATTGTTGAAATTAATCTAACAAAAAAAGAGGAACAAAATGGATTTATTTGAATTTCACCGAAGTATGGATGGCGTGGAAGATTTGTATTATCACGAAATCGAGTAATATGGATTAAAATATGCTTATTTGGAAGAATAAGTATATGCAGTTAAAAAAGAAGATGCTTAATATCCTAAAATGGTATATGCTGATAATCCATATCTTGCTTGGGAATTCTTAGAACATAAAGGATTTGCAAAACACGTTAAAAATACTACTTATAGGATTACAGACAAAGGTATTCAATATTTAGAAGATCTATTTGATATACAAATTTTAGTTGAAAGGAGGTTAATGAGTGAGAAAAAAGAATACTAAAAAAGATGACCAACTCGTAAGCTAGCTCTTGCAACCGCAATCCTCGGTTTGCTAGAAAAGCTTATTGAATTAGTCATCAAACTAATAGAAATAATTGATGGGAAATAACCCCCTTAATTATTGAGCTTAAAAACTCACTCAAAGGTATACCATGAATAAAAATAAAAAGCGATTAGAAATAGTGTTATGGGTATTGCTAGGACTAGGTATAATAAATTTACTTCTAGATCTCTTAAAACTATTGTAAAAAAATTAAGAAAGTAGAGGGCAAAAATGCAAATTACACTTAAGGCTGCAAGAGTTAATAAAGGACTGACGCAAAGGGAAGCAGTCAAATATTTAAAAGTAAACTTTCAAACAATTTCTAAATATTAAATTGACAGTTCAAAAATACCGATGAAATTACTAAAAGATATGTGTTCATTATACAAAATACCAATGAACTATATATAATTTTAGGCAAAAGTACTAAAAAAAACGCACAAAAATTATAAACAAAGGGAAAGGCGAAACACCGACACCCTTACGCAAGGTGGAATTCAGAAAATGAATTTTATAAGTGAACCTAATCTATACAAGCTGATTTTTCAATCACGCAAACCTGAAGCTGAGAAATTTGCTGATTGGGTAATGTATGAAGTATTGCCAGCTATTGTTTACAAAGGCGTTTATATGACTGACAAAAAGGCATACGACATCGCACATGATAGATCGAGGCAACCTTAGCCGACTTACTTCAACAATCCGCCGACCAGCTAAAGCAAAAAGATATTCAAATCGCTGAAATGAAACCAAAAGCACTATTTGCAGACGCAGTAGCTACAAGTAATCGCTCAATTTTAGTTGGTGAGTTGGCTAAGTTGATCAGGCAAATATGGATGAAGTCAAGGCTAAAAATCTTGTCGAAGTTGCTTGTAATGCTGAACGATATTCAGAGGTTGCTCCAAAAGTTGAACAAGCGATGACTAGCTTTGCACGTTCGGTAGTAGCTGACACGATGAAGAAAAATGTCGAATTACATTACAAGTTAGGGTTATCTCCGAAGATTGTGCGTAAGTTAGGCAGAGGATCAAGTAAAAAGAGATCGACTTCTGGTGCAGATTGCGAATTTTGCACAGAACGTGTGGGAACATTTCCCTATAACAAGGACAACATAAACAAGGGCATCTTCAGCCGTCATGCACATTGCACATGTACGCTAGAATATTTTCCAGGTAACGGCAAGAAGCAGAATTCATGGTCGAAACGATGGGAAAAAGTTGGCGAAGATGATAAAATAGAAGAAAGAAAGCTAATTAGCGAAGCAAAAACTGAAAATGCTATGTTTCCGAAAGAATTAGCTGGTGCCAAGCGTGGCAACTTGATGACATTTGAAGAAGCAGATAGTAATCGCCCAAATCCTAAGTTTCGTGATGATTATATGTATAGAATCAATTGTCAAACTTGCGTAGTAGCGTATGAAGCAAGAAGAAGGGGCTATGATGTTGAAGCTAAAGGCAACTTTTCTGGTTCCATTTCTCAAATGCTTTCACGAGCTACCAATAAAGCTTGGATTGATCCTAATACAGGCAAGTATCCTGAATATATAGCACCGGGATATTTTAGTAACATCAACACGCCAAGCCGTTATATGAAATACTTAGAAGCGACTTTGAAAGAAAATACTAGGTACACTATGCATTTTGGATGGAAAGGGAGGGGAAACAGCGGCCACATTATTCATGTTTTCAAAAAAAACGGTGTTGTCACGTTATATGACCCTCAAATAGGCCAAACAACTAACAAAGTCAAAGAGTATCTAGAAGATGTTAAGATGACAACTACAAGCCGAGGTATTAAATATACGATAGCACCAAGGCTATTAGAAGTTCAAAATTATGAGTTTAATATAGAAGTTGTTAATCAAATCTTGAAGAAAGCCGGTGAATAACATGGATAAAGTCAAAGAATTTGCGAAACAGCATGGTTACGAGACAGCAGAATATTTAGGAATTTATCAAAATAAAGAAGCTTATGAAGCAATCTACAGTGATGATAATGAAATCTGTTTTGTTGGTTTGCCGGCAATTATCTTAAAAAGCGGTGCTGAGTTAGAATGGATACAGAATAACCTATCTCGAAAAATATTAAGAAAATTTTATTAAACCGCCAACCTAAAGTAAGGCGGTTTTATTTTGCACAAAATTTGGAATGTTCAGAGTAATCAAGGAGTTAAAACAGTATGAATAGCAAAGAAATTCAAGAAAATGTTGTTAAAGCAGTTGAAAATTGTGGCTTAGCAATTTATAAAAATGCTCCTAAAACTGTAGGTAATTATCCACACCAAACAGGAGAGGTTACTATTTCTATTAGCATGGATGGAAATCTTAAGGGACCAATTGCAACAATTAAGGTGCAAAACGAATTTTTAAATATTTTAGATTCAAATAGTTGAAGTATTAAGCCGAAGAAAGTTCAAAAAGCAAAGAGAATTCTTGTTTAATACAGGTCTAGAGTTAGAAAAATTAGAAGATAATGGTTTGTATATTGTAAGAAGGAAGAGATAGAGATGGCAGAAGATGTTAATAAACTCACAGCCAAAGAGGTTGGTGCTATAATTCAAGCAAGGTACAATTCTGAAATGCTTCAACCAGAAACCGAAGAAGATCGTAGAGTTGTAAAAGAAAGATTGAAAAAAATTGAAGAATACAGAAAAAAGCATTTGAGAAACTAACCACCACCTAATGATATGTGTCCAGTATTCTGGGTACATATCAGAGTATTTCTCTAGTTTTTTTGCATATAAAAAACGTGTTTACATTGTATCTACAAAAGTAGTTACTAAAAATAACATATTGATGCTATATGTTGAGGTATAAGTGTTTCTTAAAAAAGGGGTTAGAGATTATGCGTACTGTGAATTTAAAACAATGGGGGAACTCAATGGCGGTGCGATTGCCTAAGTCAGTATTAACTCAAGCTGGTATTGGTAATTCACCAACTGTTTTTGATATAAGTGTTAACAATGATAAAGAAATAATTTTAAGAAAGAAGAAAAAGCCCAAAAATTTAAAAGAACTTTTTAAAGGATTTGATTATAAAAAGTATTGGGCTGAATGGAATCAAGAACATTCAGGAGAACCCAAAGAGATAAACTGGGGTGAATCTGTAGGTCGTGAAAAGTTCTAAGCTGTTAGTTGGAGAGAAAGTCATAGACAGAATTAAGTTAACATATTAAAAAAGCTGTTAGCGATCAAACTAACAGCTATAACAGAACTATATCTGAACAATTCTTTATATTCAGTATATAGTTCTTTTATTTTTTCGTAAAGAATATTTTGTTTTGCTAATTGCTTGCCAATAAATTAGATATAAACTTTGATATATCAACAAAGTACTATGCCTCAAACAGGAGTCGAACCTGCACTCACTAACGTGAACAGCGACCTGAACGCTGTGCGTCTGCCAATTCCGCCATTGAGGCTTGCTATATTAAAGCTTTTGCCTATGTGTTATAATAACAAAAAAATAGTATAAGTCAAGATGTAAGCGTTTGTAATAATTATGATGAAAAAAATTGAAGAAAATATACTTTATGAAACCATTACGCCTCGAAAATCTAATACGCATAAGGGCGATTACGGTAAGATTTTGTTAATAGGCGGTAATATTAACTTCGGTGGTGCCTTAATTATGTCTGCTGAAGGTGCATTAGGTGCAGGTGCCGGCTTAATTTGTGCAGCAACACATTCGATTAATGTAGCTTCTTTGCATGCTCGTGATCCTGAAATTATGTATGTAGATTGGCGTGATGAGCAGAATTTAAGTAAATTAATACCACAAATGGATGTCATAGTTTGTGGTATGGGGATGGGAATAGATGCAGGTGCCCAAAAAATCTTGCAACTTGTTAAGGCAACTGTTACTAACAATCAAATAGTGGTTCTGGATGCAAGTGCATTGGATATAATTGCTACAGATACTAGCGTAATTGCACATCAGGCTAAGAAAATAATTATTACACCGCATCAGATAGAATGGCAGCGGTTGAGTAACATTAGAGTGCAATATCAAAATGATAGTGCTAATCAGACAGCTTTAAATGGTCTATTTCCACAAAAAAATTGTATTTTGGTATTAAAGTCTAATAAAACTAAAATATATGATCAATTTGGTAATATATTGGAAAATCCTTTAGGCAATCCAGGTATGGCTACTGGTGGTTGTGGGGATACTTTGTCAGGTATTATTGGCGGTATATGTGGACAGTTTGGCGGAGAATTAAATGCTGTAGCAAGTGCTGTTTACTTGCATTCTTTAGCAGGAGATATTATTTATAGAAAAAATTATATTGTTCGACCTACTGCAATTAGTGCATTATTGCCCCAATTACTAAAAAAATACGAATATAACAATAATGATGTTGAGAGGTAGTAGATGGATTTTTTAGATAATAAGCAACATTTAATAATTACAAATAATCAGCAAAAACTGAAAGTAGATATTATTACGGCTGATATAGTTAGAATTTATACAGATTCTGATGATAAAAAATCTGCTGCTATTGAGGGAAATAAAAAAATAGATGTAGATTATAAAGTTTTTGAAAAAGACGATCAGCTAGAAATTAAAACAAATAGATTAAAATTGTTAGTAAAACCTGATTTGCGTTTTGATTTGTATGACTATGATGGAAATCCTTTAATTAAGAATTATCATGGTGAATTAAAACCATTGGATAGAGGATTAACACCAGAACAAAGGAAATTAGCTGAAGCTGAGGGTCATTTGATATCTGCGGACTCTTCTGCTGGATCGATTATGTTTGTTAATGAACTGGCTGAAGACGAACAATTTTATGGCTTGGGTGATAAAACTGGATTTCTTAATAAGCGTGGGTATGAGTACGATGATTGGAATACTGATAATCCTAAACCACAGGTGGAAAGTTTTACTAAGTTGTATAAATCTATTCCATTTTTAATTGGTGTTAAAAACTCCCATCCATATGGTATTTTTGTAGATAATACATTTAAAGCACATTGGGATCTTGGCAAAGAAAGTAATGATTATTACTATTATTCTTCTGAAAAAGCTGAATTAGATGTTTATTTAATAGTTGGTGACACTATTAAAAATATTGTATCTAATTATACGTATTTAACTGGTAGAACACCATTACCTCAAAAATGGACTTTAGGTTATCAACAATCTCGTTGGGGCTATAGTGCTACTCAGGCAGAAGTAGAACGGATAGCTGGATTGTTGCGTAAACATAATTTACCGTGTGATGTTATTCATTTAGATATTGATTATATGGATGGCTTTAGAGTATTTACGTGGCGTAATGATAGTTATACAGACCCGCATGATTTTGTTAAAAAGTTGAACCAAATGGGATTACATGTGGTAACTATTATTGACCCCGGTGTAAAACTAGATAAAAATTATGGCATATATCAAGAAGGCTTAGAAAAAGGATATTTTGTTAAAAATCCTGATGGCACCATTTATGTTAATGAAGTCTGGCCAGGAGATAGTGTTTTTCCTGATTTTGGTCGTGAAGAAGTACGCTCTTGGTGGTCAAAAAATATTAAGTTTTTGGTCAATTTAGGTGTTTCTGGTATTTGGGATGATATGAATGAACCAGCAAGTTTTAGAGGTGAAATACCTGATAATATTGTATTTCATCATGAGGAGATGCCGACCACACACGCCCAAATGCATAATGTTTATGGACATTATATGGATAAGGCTACTTATGAAGGATTAAAAAAATTAACTAATAAACGACCATATGTAATTACGCGTGCTGCTTATGCGGGAACACAAAAATATGCTACGGTATGGACCGGTGATAATCAAAGTTTATGGCCACATTTGCAGATGATGGTGCCGCAATTGTGTAATTTAGGGCTTAGTGGTTTTTCATTTGCGGGTACTGATATCGGAGGATTTGGTGCTGATTGTACTGCAGAATTGTTAGTGCGTTGGATTGAAGGTGCAATTTTTAGTCCATTGTTGAGAAATCATGCAGCAATGGGTACTAGGAGTCAAGAACCGTGGACTTATCCCACACCAACTTTATCTATTTACCGTAAATATCTTAAGTTGAGATATAAATTTATTTCTTATTTGTATGATTTGTTTTATCAGGAATCTAAAACTGGGTTACCGATTATGCGACCATTGATACTTAATTATCCTGCTGATCAAAAAGTTTCCAATATGAATGATCAATTCATGGTTGGTGACCAAATTCTTGTATCGCCAGTATTACAAGCAGGTGTTACAGCTAAAATGGTGTATTTGCCACAAGGTAAGTGGCATGATTATTGGACTGGTGATGTGTATGCTGGTAATCAATATATAATTAAAGATGCACCACTAGAGGTTTTACCAATATTTGTCAAGGATAATACATTATTGCCAGTTGATCATTATGAAAATTACGTTGATTGTCAAAAATATGATCAAATAACATTTAAATTGTATGGTACACATGCTGAATATGACCACTATCAAGATAATGGCTTGGATTTTGACTATCAATTAGGCAAATATAATGTGTATCATGTTTACGCAGATGAAAATGCTGCTGAGGTAACTTTGATTCATTCAGGATATGATCGACATTATCAAAAAATAATTGTTGAACTTAATGGTAAAAAATTGAAATTTACTTACAAGCCTGATGGTGATAAATATGAAATTGAAAAATAATAACTCATTTAAAAATTATCAGATAATAATATTTCTTGTAGCTTTTGTTTGCTTAATTATATTTGGTTGGAAGGTATTCAGATATCGCAGAACTTATATAGAAGTGCCAACCCAAACTAAGACGGAGATATGTGATAATTATGCTCAAGATAACTTAGCTTTGAATGCTAAAGCAGCTATTATATATGATCTTAAAAGCGGGCAGATTATGTACGCAAAAAATATTAAACAAAAGTTGCCAGTGGCGTCAATGTCTAAGTTGCTTACTATTTATTTAACTTTAAAAGCAATCAAGGCTGGTAAACTTTCGTGGCAAACTAAGGTGATGCCTAGTAGAGAAGCTATTGCGGTGAGTAAAAATCCAGAATATTCCAATGTCCCTTTACAATTAGGTCATCAATATACAATTAGGCAATTATATCAAGCTACATTAATTCAGTCTGCTAATGGTGCAGCTATGGTTTTGGCTTCTGCTGTTGCAGGTTCATCTAAAAAATTTGTTGGCATGATGCGAAAACAATTGCTAGATTGGCACATTAGCCAAGCACAAATTGTCACGCCTAGTGGGTTGCCTAATTTTACCTTAGGTAGGGATGCTGATTCAAACAAAAATGCTGATGCTGAAAATGAGCTGTCAGCTAGTGATATGGGAATTTTGATCAAACATTTGTTATTAGAGTTCCCACAGGTGTTAGAGACAACCAGAATTGCTAAATTGGATTTTCTAGATGGCCGTAAGACTTTTAAAATGGTTAATTGGAATTTAATGTTAAAAGGATTGAGTCAATATAATGAAGCATATCCAGTTGATGGCTTAAAGACTGGTACCACTGATGCTGCTGGTGCATGTTTAGCTAGCACTTTAGTCAAAAATGGTCGCAGAATCGTAACAGTTATTATTGGTGCTAGACACTTAAATGGTAGTGATCCCGCTCGATTTGTTGAAACCAAAAAGTTGTATGCATACTTTTATAATAATTATAGTTTGCATATCTACAAACGCTGGACGCAATTTCCTGGTAAAACTCTGATTAAAGTGAAAAACAGGACAATCAATGAAGTTCGAGCTTGTTTGTATCAAGATACTGGTATTTGGATTAGTAAAGGTCAAAAGTTAGACGCCGAGTTATCAATGAATAAAATGCCAATGCCGATTAAGGTGGGAACAAATATTGGAAAATTAATCTTTCCTAATATCCCCGCTTTGAATAATGAAAATGCGTTAGCTTTTGATGCTACTACATCTCAAGAATTAAAATAATATCCGTATATCTTGCCATAGGTTAAAGATCCTTGTTATAATTTCATTTGAAGAGGTTAAAAGTAGTAATAAAATTTTTGCTTTTTAGCGAGTCTGTGGTGGTGTGAGGCAGATACTTAATTTTATGAAGGCGTGTTTAACTTAAATTAATAAAATATGTAAAAGTGGATACTTAGTGTCAAAATGAGTGGTACCGCGGGAATATCTCGTCTCTTTCTATATTTTTATGGAAAGGGATTTTTTGTTTAGGAAGGAAAAAAGATGGACTTTAAACAAGAAGTTGTAGAAACAATTGCGAAAGTTGTTTCTTTGCCAAAAGAAAAAATAGAAGCTCTAATTGAAAGACCAAAAAATGTAAAATTAGGAGATTATGCCTTTCCTACATTTGCATTAGCTAAAATTGAACATAAAAATCCAGCTGTAATAGCTAGCGAATTAACTGCTAAGTTAGTTAATGATAATTTTGCTGAAATTGTAGCAGTAGGACCTTATATTAATTTTGCGATTGATCATGCTAAATTGGTTAGTGTTACTTTGAAAAAAGTTTTAGCTGATCAAGATAAATATGGTGATCAGGATAACAATCAAGGTAATGTACCAATTGATATGTCTTCACCTAATATTGCTAAACCAATGTCTATGGGACATTTGAGATCTACAGTTATTGGTAATTCTATTGCTAAGATTTTACAAAAAATAGGTTTTACGCCTATCAAAATTAACTATTTAGGAGATTATGGAACACAATTTGGTAAATTGATAACAGCTTATAAATTATGGGGTAATGAAGAAGCTGTCAAAAAAGATCCGATTACTAATTTGTTCCACTATTATGTTAAGTTTCATGAGGAAGCTGAAAAAGATCCTAAGCTGGAAGATGAAGGTCGTGCTTGGTTTAAGAAATTAGAAGAAGGGGATGCTGAAGCGGTTGAATTGTGGCAATGGTTCCGTGAAGTATCACTGCAAGAGTTTAACCGTATTTATAAAGAATTAGGTGTTACCTTTGATTCATATAATGGTGAAGCTTTCTTTAATGATAAAATGCAACCAGTGGTAGATGAATTAAGAGCTAAGAATTTATTGCATGAATCTAGAGGTGCCCAAGTGGTAGACTTAGATGACGATGAAAATCCAGCTTTGATTTTAAAATCTGACGGTACAAGTTTGTATATTACTAGGGATTTGGCTGCAGCCTTATATCGTAAAAAAGAATATGATTTTGCGATGTCCCTTTATGTTGCTGGTAATGAACAAAGTGGTCACTTCAAGCAATTGAAGCAAGTTTTAGGCAAGATGGGCTATGATTGGCAAAAAGATATTAATCATATTCCATTTGGCTTAATAACTCAAAATGGTAAAAAATTGTCAACTCGTAAGGGTAATGTTGTTTTCTTAGATAATGTATTAAAAGATGCTGTCAAATTGGCACTTGAACAAATTGAGGCCAAGAACCCTAATTTAGCTAATAAAGAACAAGTTGCACATCAAGTAGGTGTTGGTGCAGTTATTTTTCATGACTTGAAAAATGAACGATTAGATAATTTCGACTTTAATCTTAACGAAGTTGTACGTTTTGAAGGTGATACTGGTCCTTATGTTCAATATACTAATGCTCGTGCTCAAAGTATTTTGCGTAAAGCTAATGTTGCAATTGATGATACAAAATTGGCATTATCTGACGACTGGGCTTTTGCTGTAGCTAAAGATATTGCAGATTTCCCAGCTATCATTCAAAAAGCATTTGAAAAATTCGAACCCTCAGTTATTGCTAAATACTCATTGAATTTAAGTAAAAAATTTAATAAGTATTATGCCAATGTTAGAATTTTGAATCAAGATGATGAATTAAATGCTAGATTAGCTTTAGTTCAAGCAACTTCAATCGTATTAACAGAATCTTTACGTTTGTTGGGTGTAGATGCTCCAAAGGAAATGTAATTTGTATTAGATAACAGTAAAAATTCAGATATTGTGTTAACTTTTGATTTAATGCGGTATAATATTAATGGTTAAATATTTAGGAGGTATTTTTGATGGCTTATTTAGTAAATGGTAATGACATTTTTAAAGCAGCTCGTAAGAACCACTACGCAGTTGGTGCTTACAACACTAACAATCTTGAATGGACACGTGCACTTATTAAAGGTGCAAAGGAAACTAGAACTCCATTATTGATTCAAGTTTCTACAGGTGCTGCAAAGTACATGGGTGGTTACAAGACTGTTAGAGATTTAGTTCTTAACGAAATGGACAACATGGATGTTGACGTTCCAGTTATTTTGAACTTGGACCATGGTGACTACGAATCTGCTAAGGAATGTATTGCACTGGGCTATTCATCAGTTATGTTTGATGGTCACAAATTACCAGTAGAAGAAAACTTAGAAAAGACCAAAGAAATCGTTAAATTAGCACATGAAAGAGGAATTTCAGTTGAAGCTGAAATTGGTAAGATTGGTGAAAACCAAGGTGCTGATGGCGGTGAATTAGCTTCTGTAGAAGACGCTAAGAGATTCGTTGCTGCAGGTGTTGACAAACTTGCTTGTGGTATTGGTAACATCCACGGTGTTTACCCAGCAGACTGGAAGGGCTTAAACTTTGATCGTTTAAAGGAAATTGCTGATGCAGTTGATGTTCCATTGGTATTGCACGGTGGATCAGGTATTCCTCAAGACCAAATTAAGAAGGCTATTTCACTTGGTATTGCTAAGATCAACATTAACACTGAATTCCAATTAGCATTCCAAGAAGCAACTCGTAAGTACATCGAAGCAGAAAAAGACTTAGATAAAGCAAACAAAGGTTATGACCCACGTAAGCTTTTGAGAGCTGGTACTGATGCTATTACTGAATCAATGAAAGAAATGATTTCATGGATGGGAACTCGTCCTATCGATGGCAAAGATTCAGTTGTTAAATTTGACGAAGCTTCATTAAACGAAGAATAAAATTAAGTTTAAGAGCTTATATTTCTGATTTTTCTAAATAAAAACCATATTTCGATATTGTATCGGAGTATGGTTTTTTGATATTTTAAATTTTTTTATCTAAAAGAACTTCTTCTTTGTCAAAAGAAAAAGGCTTTTGGAAAACAAGTTTATAAGCAGTAAGTTGTAGTTTTTCACCAGCTTGATAGTTTGAATTATATAAAGGATCGCCAATGATTGGATGACCAATAGCAGCAAGATGAACTCTTATTTGATGTGTTCGTCCAGTTTCTAGCTGCAGTTTAACTAGGATTTTACTGCCAATTTTTTTAACAACTTGATAATGAGTAATTGCCTTTAAGCCATCGGCTCTAACCATCCTTTTACGCATATCAAGCGGATCATCGCCAATCGGTAAATTGATAGTACCATTATCCGATATGTCATTTGTAGCTTCGATCCAAGCAAAATATGAGCGAGATAAGGTTTTATCAATTAATTGTTTGTTGAGAATGGGAACTACTGCAGGATTTTTAGCAACTAGTAATAAACCATTAGTCAACATATCTAGGCGATGAACGATATAAGGACTATAGCCTAAATAACTTGCACAATCATTTAAAGCAGTGTCTGTTTCATATAAATTAGGATGTGTTTTTTGGCCAGCAGGTTTATTAATAACTAAGACATCATCATTCTCGTAAATGATATTGGGCATATTTCCACTTGCAGGATATTGTTGCTGCAGGCTTTCGACATGATTTAATTTGATCGTTATTAAGTCGTTGGTGTGAACTTTAAAATTTAAGGGTAGATATTTATCATTAACCAAGATATTCTTTTCAATGCGTAAAAAGTGTCGCCATTTACGAGGAATTAATAAATTACGCATTATCTGATCGATATTTTGGTTATTTTCATTTTGAGATATTGTAAGATAATATATATATTGATTCATGATCGCTTGTTTTTTCTATTGTATTCATTAATTATATTATAATAGCATAAGCATAGAGTATAATTAAACCAATGAGGTTATAAAGTATATGATTACAAAAATAAAAGAAGAAATATTAAAACTGCTAGGTATGTTATTTTATTTTCTGAAAAGAATAACACATCGTTTTCAATTAATCAGATGGCTCATTTTAGCTTGCTTAACTGTGATTTTAGTAGTTAGTACCTATTACACAATTAAGGTTAAAACATCTAATATAGCGACCTTAAAGGCCTCTTTATCGACAACTACAACTATCTATGATGCAGATAATCATCAAGCTGGTTCTTTGTATGCACAAAAAGGTAGTTTTGTTGAATTATCAGATATTTCTCCTAATATCCAAAATGCTGTTATTTCGACTGAAGATCGAACTTTTTATAAAAATCCTGGTTTCAGTATCAAGGGAATGGTACGTGCTTTGCTTATGAGTATGTTACACCGTGGCATTGTTGGTGGTGGATCAACTTTAACACAGCAATTAGCTAAGAATGCTTTATTAACGCAGAAACAGACTATTAGTAGAAAAATCGAAGAGTTATTTTTTGCGATTGAAATAAATCATGTTTATTCAAAACGTGATATTTTGACTATGTATTTGAATAATGCCTATTTTGGAAATGGTGTTTGGGGTGTGCAAGATGCATCAAAACGATATTTTGGTAAAAATGCTTCAGAGTTGAATATCAGTGAAGCTGCAACTTTGGCAGGGATGTTAAAAAGTCCAAGTTACTATAATCCAATAGATCATATGCAAAATGCACTAAATCGTCGTAATACTGTTGTTAATTTGATGTTGCAGAATAAAAAAATTACGAAAAGTGAAGCAGATAATGCTCAGCGTTCAGTATTAAGTTTAAAAAATACTTTCCGTCAAAAAAGTGGCTATCGATACCCATATTTCTTTGATGCTGTTGTAGATGAGGCAATTCATCGTTATGGCCTTAAAGAAGAAGATGTTATGAATAAGGGATTAAAGATTTATACAACGTTAGATCAAAGTTATCAAAAGGCAATTCAAGATAGTTTTGAGATAGATGGTAATTTCCCTGCTACAGCAGCAGATGGTGTGATGGCACAAGGAGCTAGTGTGGCAGTGGATCCTAAAACTGGTGCTATCAGAGCCGTAGTTGGAGGTAGAGGTAGACATGTCTTTAGGGGCTATAATCGAGCTATGCAGATGAAAAGACAACCAGGATCGTCGCTGAAACCTTTGGCTGTTTATGCTCCAGCTTTGCAAAATGGATATCACTATGATACGTCCTTGTCTAATAAACTACAAAAATTTGGCAAAAATGGATATGAACCGCATAATGTTGATAATCAATATAGTGATACGATACCTATGTATCAAGCGGTTGCAGATAGTAAGAATGTACCTGCTGTTTGGCTGTTAGACAAGATTGGTATTAATCGTGGCGTGCAGTCTATGCAGAATTTTGGCATAAAAGTACCTTCTGATGATAAAAATTTGGCATTAGCTTTAGGTGGTATGTCTGCAGGTGTATCACCATTGCAAATGGCAACAGCTTATAGTGCCTTTGCTAACGATGGTAATTTGCCAGATCAGACTTATTTAATTCGAAAAATCACTGATGCTAATGGTAAAGTTATTTCTCAAAAATCTAATGATAGATACCATAGGATTATTTCACATAGAGTAGCTGAAGAAATGACTATGATGTTATTAGGAGTATTCTCCAATGGTACAGCTGTTTCGGCACAACCTGCAGGCTATGAAGTTGCTGGAAAAACTGGGTCAACGGAAGTTCCGAATTCTTATGGTTTTGGAACAAAAGATCAGTGGATTGTCGGCTATACTCCAGATATAGTAGTTGCAACGTGGGTAGGATTTGATAAAACAGATAAAGAGCATTATATGCATGGTATTTCTGAAAATGGAATTACTAGACTTTATAAATCACAAATGGAAAGTCTTTTGCCAAATTCACCATTAACTAAATTTAAGGTGAAAAGTGCTCAGCAAAATGAATATGCGTCCCATACGGATGATAATGATTTGAAGAGTTCTGATTCATTTCAAGATAAAATTAAAAAAGGCATAGATGGATTAGGGAAGAAAGTTACTGAATGGTATAATGGTTTAAAAGGATTATTTAAACATTAAGTTAGGAGAACATAATTAAATGATTAATATTTATGATAGTGTTAACGAATTGACAGCTAATTTTGAAAAAACTGAAGAGTTTGTAGCATTAAGGGATGCCATTAATGCAGTTAAAGCTAATGAAAATAGTTTAAAATTATATCACCATATGGAAGAAATTAGAAATAAATTCATCGCAGAGCAAGAGAAGGGTAATTCTGAAATGTCTGCAGAGTTACAAAAAGAATATAAAGAAGTGGAAGCACAAATTGGTCAAGATGAATTGATTAAAAATATGATGGTACATGAAACAGCTGTATATCAACTATTAAATGATATTCAAAAATCATTGACAGACCCCATTTCTAATTTATATGACGCATTGAAATAGAGGATAGATATGAAATTTTTGCACATTGCAGATGTACATTTAGATAGTCCATTTTTAGGACTATCTTTTTTACCGTCCGAATTATTTGGCCAAATAAAAAATGCTATTCAATTATCTTTTGAAAAAGCTGTTAATTTTGCTATCGATCATGATGTCGATTTGGTTTTATTAGCAGGTGATACGTTTGATTCTACTCATCCAACACCGCAAAGTAAAATCTTTTTTGCCAATCAAATAAAACGCTTGGTTGATCGTCAGATTCAAGTGGTGATGGTTTTGGGTAATCATGATTATAGTCAGATTGATGATTTATTGCTAAATGAGTCCCCTTATTTTAAAATAATTGGTTCCAACGAACAAATTGAACAAGTTGATTTCATGACAAAATCACAGTATAAATATCGAGTAGTGGGTTTTTCTTATCAACATAACCATATAACTGAAGATATAATTGCCAAATATCCGCCTAAAAGTACGTCAATATACACAATTGGATTAGCACATGCTGGTATGAAGCAATCTTCAGTTGACCAAAATAATTACGCTCCCTTTACACTAAACGAAGTGAAAGATCTTAATTATGACTATTTTGCTTTAGGCCATATTCATTTAAGACAGGTTTTGTCTCAAGAGCCTTGGATTGTTTATAGTGGTAATTTGCAGGGGTGTCATGTGAATGAGAAAGATGCGAAGGGATTTTATTTTGGCCAAGTTGATGAGCAGTCGCAAAATACACAATTGCAATTTATAGATGTTTCTCCAATTGTGTGGCAGACGGTTGATTTAACATTAGATGA
Source organism: Lactobacillus iners (assembly GCF_011058775.1). Classification (NCBI taxonomy): domain Bacteria; kingdom Bacillati; phylum Bacillota; class Bacilli; order Lactobacillales; family Lactobacillaceae; genus Lactobacillus; species Lactobacillus iners. The sequence goes on from NZ_CP049230.1 coordinate 227,046, forward strand.
GCCATTTAAAAGTACTACCAAGCTATGCACCAAAATTCAAAATTTGTTAGCTGATAATAATTTGCGTCCGACATTATTTACATTAAATATTATCGGAGCTGAATTATTATCTGATGCTCAATTAGACATGTTGAATGATAAAAGTATGTATGAAGAATTATCCAATAATTTACAATATCATTCGCTTTTAGTGAAGGTCTATTATAAGCATCGAGATTTTATTGCTTTAAATGCAACAGATAGAGCTTTGTTTGCTAAGGCGGCTGAAGAAATATTAACAGCCAATCATACTTGTGAATTGGCAAGTTCATTGATGAAAAAAAGTAATATTGTTACAAATAATTTGCAAAAAGAAGAGTATTTGTCAGATATTTATGAATTAGCTAGAGTTAGATTAGAACAAAAGTTGCGAGGAAACAATGATGAAATTAATTAAGATTGATGTCAAAAATTTTGGTGGTCTTAGTGATTCTGAATGGAAGATTTCATCGCAATTGCATGTTTTTTATGGACCAAATGAGGCAGGAAAGAGTACAATTGCTGCATTTATCAAGCAAATTATGTTTGGCTTTCATTTGAAATCTCAAAAATCAACTTTTTTTGAAAATTATATGCCATTAAAAAAGGTTAACCAAGTTGGTGGCTCCTTAACTTTTAAAAACGAAAATAATCAAATTATAACTTTAGAAAGAACATATACTACTAGTGATAGTAAAAAGGGTAATTTAGCAGTTAGCTTAGATAATGAAAAAATTCCAGAAAATATCTTTTGGAATAATATCAAAAATATAGATGGTGATTTTTATACTGATAGTTTCATCTTTAATCAAGATTTATTGGCTAATGTTATATCACTTAATCAGGGGGATTTGTTAGAACATATCTATTATTTGGGTGCAGCTCAAAGTAGCAAATTGCTTTTGTTACGGGATAAGTTCGTACAATCATCTGAAAAACTTTTTAAAACTAACGGCAGAAAACCAGAAATTAATCAAATATTGGCACAAATCAAAGAAAAAGCTGAAACTTTAAGTAAGCAACAAGTAGAATTTGATCAATATAGTTCTTTAGAAAAGCAAAAAAATGATGTGCAAAATGAAATTGAGTTGCTAAATTCACAGGTTAAAAAATTACAACAGAATCAGCAAAATTTAGCTATTACCAAGCAGGAATTAAATAATTATGCACAATATCAGCAACTAAAAGAGCAGTATCAACTTATAGATTTTAATCAAGAAGATTATACACAAGTTCAAGCATTAGAATTAACAATTGAACAGTTAACAACTGATATTAAAAAGTATGAAAGTGAAATTATAGCTGTTAGTGCCGATAATCTTGATGAACAAGCTAAGATCTTAGCTAAAAAAGTAGAAATCTATCAAATTGTTAATGAAGCCGATCGACTTCAAAATGAGATAAAGCAACTATGCCAAGAATTAGAGCAGATTCAGACCTATCAGCCCCTGTATTTTAAGCTGGAAAGTTTATCCCCAGAAGATAAGTTGGTTATGCGAAGTAAATATGAGCAATGTCTAAAGATGCAAGCACCAAAATCAATCATTAAAAACATATCTTTTGGTTTAATTATATTCGGATTAGTTGGTGCTTTCTTAAAACCACTATTTTACCTATTAATTTTAAGCGGATTAATCATATACTATTTAGACAAAATCAAAACAGATCATATAAGGACTAATCAAATTAAATCTTTTGAAAAAGAGTATGGCTTTGATCCACAAAAGTTTGATCTGGAATTAGTGATGTCACAAATAATGCAAATTGAAAATAAACGTAATATTTTGACAGAAAAAAGAAAAAATCAAGCTAAGATATTAGAACAGGTAGCAGATTTCAAACAAAAAATCAGTCAATTTGTATCGCCAACTAATAATTTAACATCTGATTTAGAAAAACTAGATGAACATTATCAGCAAGTTCAACAAAAAGTAACAACGCAAAAATTATTGAATGAAAAAATAAGTGCTATCAAGGCTAAATTAGCAGATGTAAAATTGACTTTACAAAAGAAATTAAGCCAAAATAAGGTCAAAGATATAGAAGAATTCAAAGCAAAAGGTAACTTATATCATCAAAATCAACAAATCAAATCACAAATGATGGCTCTATCTGCTAATTTAAAGGATAGAGTAGAAATATTAAGTAAATTAGATATCAATAGCCTGCATACTACAGAACAAAGTTTAGTTAGTGAATTAGAACAGATTCAGGCTAAGTTACGTATAAAGTATGATGCTTTAGCTCAATTAAAGTTAAAATTAAAAGAATTAACCAATTCAGATAGTTTAAAAAGAACTCAACAAGAATTAGCTACTGCCAATGCCAATTTATTGGATTATACGAAGGAATATTTAGCTGATTTATTAGCTGCAGATTGGATTCAGCGTGGTTTAGATTTAGCATCTAATGATCGTTTTCCTAAGATGTTATCTAGTACTAACCAATATTTTGCTTTATTAACTAATGGTAGATATATAAAAGTTGCTATTAATGATCAATTACAAGTAGTTAAGGCTGATGGAACTCGTGTAGCAGTAGAATATCTGTCACGTGGTACAGCTGAACAATTATATTTTGCTTTAAAATTAGCTTTTGTGGAGCAAATTGCTGATGAAATTGAATTGCCAATTTTAATTGATGATGCCTTTGTTAACTTTGATTTGCAAAGAATTGATAATATAGTCAAATTAGTACAAAATTTGAGTGCTAAAACGCAAGTGATAGTATTTACTCAGAATCTTCAGTTGGCTAAAATGTTAACTGATAATATTACTAAATTAGAGATTAGGAATTAAGATGAAAAAAAAGCTAGTTACATATAATGATGGTGAGTCCATGGACATAATAGTCCTAATAAAAGATGCCATTTTACGCAAAAATAAGAAAAATGAACCATATCTGGTTTTGATTTTTTCAGATGGTGATTCATATATCCGTGGTAATTTATGGAATGTTGCAGATGATGATGTAGCAAAGTATGTAACAGGTACTTTTGTGCAATTAAATGGGATTAAGGAAAAATTTCAGAATCATTATCAAATAAAAATCTTATCTATGCAAACTGTTGGCTCTAGTGAAGTGACTAATATAACGGATTTTACTGAAAAATCATACATAGATGTTAATGAACTAGTTAGTGAATTAAAAGATGGTATTCTTGAAATAAAGAATCCAATTTGGAAGTCGATAGTTAGTTTTTTGCTAGATAAATGGTACCAAAAATTTATTGATTTTCCTGCTGGTAAGTCCAATCATCATGCCTGCAAAGGTGGATTATTGTTACATACTGTGACGATGTTAAAACTAGCAGTTGCCATTTCTAAAATCTATCCACAAGTTAACCATTCTTTATTGTATGCAGGCTGTATTTTGCATGATCTAGGTAAGGTCATAGAACTGAGCGGACCTGTGGCTACTAAATATACAGTAGAGGGAAATTTACTTGGACATTTAGTCATTATTGATGAGCAAATAATTTTAGCAGCAAAAGAATTGAAAATTAAAGAATATGATGAGAATTTAGTACTTTTAAGACATATGGTGTTATCACATCATGGATTGCCTGAGTATGGTGCTGCCCGTCGCCCGGCAATTTTAGAGGCGGAATTGTTACATAAAATTGATGATATGGATGCTACAGTATATGCTATTACTAGATCTTTACAGCGTACTGAACCAGGTACCTTTACTGAGCTGATTTCATCCCAAGATAATCGCAGATTCTATCGTCCTATTGATAGTTCTGATTTAAATAAAATCAATAATTTAGAATAAAAAATATACCGATATGCCATGACTAGTCTTAAAAGCTAGTCAAGCAGGTCGGTATTTTTAGTATAGATCACAAAAAAACGCAGTGTTCGTCTGAACTACTACGTTAATTAGTCTAATTATTATCTTTTATTTCTTTAAATCTGCATCCATATATTGAGTTAATACATTCTTTAAATCGTTATCTTTGATATTAACATTAGCTCTCTTTAAGACAACGCCTAAAACAGACTTAATTACATTTTGATCTTGAGCCATCTTTTGGTAAATACGTGCGATTATTTCCGATTTATGGCTTTGGAATGATCCCTTAGATGGGTGTTTAATCATTTTAATAATGTGATAACCAAATTGAGTTTTAACAGGTTTTTTAGTGTATTCGCCAGTTTTCAATTTGAAGGCTGCTTCTTTGAAGTCAGCATCTAAAGTCGTATCTGAGGAATCAAAGGGCTCAATTTTACCAGCATTCTTGCTTGTACCAGTATCTGTTGAATATTTCTTAGCTAAATCTTTAAAACTAGCTCCTTTGCCAAGTTCTTCGATAACTTTCTTAGCTGTATCTTCTTTTTCTACTAAAATATGTTGTACTCGAACTTTAGGTTGGTATTCTTTCCAAGCTTTCTTTTCTTGAGCTTTGGTAATAGGTTTAATATCTTTTAAAGCAGCTTGCAAAAGTAAGTTTGTTTGAATACTTTCTTTATATGCTTCAGGTGTCATACCATTTTGTTGTAAAACCATTTCAAAACGTGCACCATATTGTTTTCTAGCATTGTCATAAGCTGTATTTACTTTTTTCTTGGAAACTTGACTACCATATTGTTGTTGTAAAGTTCTGTTAATAATCATATTAGCTAATATAGCTTGTCCTGCAGGTGATTTTTTTACTTTGTTATAAAAATCTTCTTGAGTTATTTTTCCGCCTTTGTAGTTAGCGACCGTCTTGGAGCATCCAGTAGCCGTTAGAGCCACACCAGAAAAAGCTGCTATCAATAATAATGTTTTCAACGATTTTTTAAATTGCATATACATATCTCCAAATCTTATATAGTTACAGTTAAAAATATAACACAAAAAAGGATATAAACATAATTTTATCCAGTTAATTTTTTATAATTATTTATTTAATTGCTTAATACTATTTTCCATTTTAGCAATCTTAGGTTTAATTGCAATGGAATATTTGCCAAAGCTGTCCTTTAATTCTTGAATTGTTTGGTTAGCTATAGGCATTTGTTCTGAAATTAAAGCATCACATTGCTTTTTTAGTTTAGAGATACCATTTTTAGTATTAGTACAATTACTTATTAAACTAGTAGACCATTGCTTAAAATATGCTTCGTCTTGCTTGTTAGGGCGTCTCTTTTTTAAACCCCAGCAGATACCAGCACTGAGACCAATAATTAAGCCGATAGTTGATTTTTTCATATATAAATTCCTTAAGATAAATGTTGCTTGATAGTATTAGCTACTTCTTGATAAGCTTCAGGAGTATATTCAGCTGCATGATTAATATGTGGCACGTTAACGCCATCATTTTCATCATATCTAGGCACTAAATGAATATGTGAGTGCATAACTACCTGACCAGCAATTTCCCCATTGTTAACAAAAACGTTAAGACCTTTGATATTTTTATCTGATGCTTTAATTGCTTGAGCAATTTTTGGAATGTATTGCAAATATTTTGCTGCATCTTCTTGACTATAATCAAAAAAGTTAATTAAATGTTTTTTTGGTATAATTAAGACGTGTCCCTTAGTGACTTGTGAAATATCTAAAAAGGCTTTAACGTCATCATTTTCAAAGACAGTATAAGCTGGTATTTCGTTTCTAATTATTTTACAAAAAATGCAATCTTGAACCAAATTTGACATATTTTTTCCCTTCTCATTTTAAAAATTTTGTTTTACTATGGTTCATGCTATCATAATAAGTAAGTTTTTTCAGTATGAGGCGGTTATTTTATGACTTTAACAATAAAAAAATTAACTGGTGGCTATACCGGTATTACTGTTATTAAAGATATCAATTTAAAAATTGAAAGTGGGCAAGTTGTCGGCTTAATTGGCTTAAATGGTGCAGGAAAATCTACTACTATTAAGCATTTATTGGGTTTATTAAGAATGCAACGTGGTGAAATTACATTAAATGGAATTGACTTAGTCCAAAATCCAGCAGCATTCAAAAAAAATGTAGCCTACATACCTGAAACACCAATATTATATCCAGAATTAACGCTAAAAGAGCATATAGAATTGGTAATTTTAGCATATGGATTAGATCATGATAGTGCATATGAACGTGCATTACATTTATGCAAATTATTTAGATTGGAAAATAAATTAGATTGGTTGCCAATTAATTTTTCCAAAGGTATGAAACAAAAAGTAATGATTGTGGCTGGCTTTTTAGCTCAAAGTAGTTTATTAGTGATTGATGAACCATTTACAGGGTTAGATCCATTGGCAGTAGCTAATTTTATTGACTTAGTTAAAGCAGCTTCTAATGATGGAAAAATGGTTTTAATGACAACGCATGTCTTAGCTGAAGCTCAAGAAATTGTTGATAAATTTGCTGTTTTGAATAATGGAACGATTGAAAAAGAAGGTAATCTAACAGAAATTAGAAAGTTTTATGGCTTGAAAGATACAGATTCATTTGACCGTTTGTATAAAGTATTAAATCAGGAGCATCGCAATGCAAAAAATAGCTAATAAAAGATTAAATAGTAACGCTCGTAAGCAAATTCACTATTTAGCACTAGTTTTTAATGATTTTTTTGTATTAGCCTTACTTTTGATTTTTGGGGCTTTGATGTTTTGGTATGCTAAAAGTATTCAAACATGGCCAAGGAATTTATGGTATTATTCGCCACTACTTGCTTTAGTTTTTTCAATCTCATTTGGTTTTGGTAGCTTGGTTACCTTATTTGAATATGCAGATAAGCAATTTTTGCTGTCGCTGGATGATCAGCTCGAATTTTATCTGAAACCAATGCTTAAATATAGTATGGTATTGCCGACGATTATTTTGTTATTAGTTGGCGGCATTGCTTTTCCCTTTGCTTTTTTACGAATGGCTATTCATCCAATTAATTATCTAATATTGCTTGTCGATATGTTACTTTTAAAGCATGTGCAACATTTATTGCAAGAACATAGTTTGTATTTTAATGACAAGTTGCACTATAACACAATAGCTTTTACAGTCATTGGATATTTTTTGATTTTATTAGGTATATATCAACCGCTTGTATTATTAGCAATAATTGTAGTGGCAATGGTATATATTATTAGACAGCCCTTGCAAGGATTTAATTGGAATAAAGCTATTAGCAAAGAAGCCCAACGTAAAGATAGAATTGATAATTTTTATAGTATGTTTACTGACGTGCAGGATAAGAAAATTACAATATCACGTCGCAAATATTTAGATTTCTTAATATCTAGAAAAAAACAATCAGCCAATATGTTTCTTTTTCAGCGGATCTTATTGCGAGATCCTGAATATAGTAATTTGCTACTCAGAATGATAGTCTTTGCTTTATTACTTATTTTTATTATTCAAGATTATAAGTTAAATACATTTTTAGCAGCTATTGTTATTTTTTTGACAATATATCAATTATTACCTGTGGCCAATATTTATGAGCGAAATATGATGTATCATGTACAGCCAATTAGTAGAAGTAGCCGTGTTGTTGATTTAGCAAAAGTATTACAAAAATTTATTCTGTTGCAGTGGCTGCTAATAAGTATAGGGTTAGTTATAGCTTCAGCTGGTAATCTACAGTCATTGTTATATATCTTAGGGTTGTTTGTATTGACGCTCATCTTGTTATATGTATATTTACCAGTTAAGATTGGACAAACTATTAATAAATTTAAACGTTAGGCGGATTTAGTATGAGATTAAGAAATAAACCATGGGCTCAAAAATTAGTGCTTGAACATCCCGAGGCACTTTTAAATGAACCTGATCCTGAAATAAAAATACCTTGGCAAGAACGATTTGCTGACTTTTCTAAGCCACTAGCTATCGAAATTGGTTCTGGTAAGGGGCAATTTATTATTAATTGGGCTAAGCAACATCCTGAAATGAATTTTATCGGTGTTGAATTGCAAACTACAGCTGCAGGGATGATTTTGCGTAAGAAGTTAGCTGATCAGATAGATAACTTACAAATAATGTGTGCCGACGCTGCTAATATAGCCTTATATTTGCCACCTAAAAGTGCTGATATTATCTTTTTGAATTTTTCAGATCCGTGGCCTAAAACTAGACACGAAAAGAGGCGATTAACCTATAAATCTTTTTTAGATAAGTATAAACAAGTATTAAAAGATAATGGACATATTGAGTTTAAAACAGATAATCAAGGTCTATTTGAATATAGTCTACAAAGTATGAATAATTATGGTATGTTGTTTGATTTTGTAAGTTTAGATTTACATCAAAGTAATTCTGAAATTTATAAACAAAATATTGAGACAGAGTATGAGCATAAGTTTGCTGAACGAGGTAATAGGATATATTGTGTTCATGCACATTTTGAAAAAGTAAGGAATAAAAAAGATGAAAAAGTTTGCAGAGTTTTCGACAAGTGATTTTCAACGAGAAATAGCTAAAGGTAAAGTTGTCTTGCTATTTTCAGCTTCGTGGTGTCCAGATTGTCGCTTTTTGGATATGTTTTTACCAGAGATTGTATCAGAGTTTACAGAATATCAGTTTTGTTATATAGATATTGATGGAGCTACTGATTTAGCAAAAAAAATGAATATTTTGGGGATTCCAAGTTTCGTTGTCTACCAAGATGGCCAAGAAATTGGTAGACTGGTAAGTAAGGATAGAAAGACCAAAGAAGAAGTAGTTAGCTTTTTAAAATCTTTAGGTTAATGTAAGAAAGGACAAATGAAAATCATGATAATTTCCACTAATAAAAAAAGTTATCCAGATACAATCATTTTGATTTTAGACCAAGGTGAGGGTCGCAGTACATATGAAGAAAAGAATAATATAGTCCAGGTTAAGGATGAAAAAGGTAAAATCGTTGGATATAATTTCTTTAAAGTTAGTGACTTTTTAGATTATGATAAATTACCAAATGGTCAAGTAAAACCTGACCAAAAATTACTTGATATTTTGAATGATCAGCTAACTAAAGCGGGATTTGACCACAAATTAGAATTAGGAAAGCCTACTTTAGTTTATGGATTTGTAAAAACTTGTGAACCACATCCAGATTCTGATCATTTACATGTAACTACAATTAATGTAGGGGATGATGAATATCAAATCGTTTGTGGTGCACCTAATATTCAACAAGGACAAAAAGTAGTTGTTGCTTTACCTGGAACTTTGATGCAAAATGGTCAACAAATTTGGCCTGGTGAATTACGTGGTGTAAAATCAAGTGGAATGATTTGTTCGGCTCGTGAATTGGGCTTGCCACATGCTCCACAAAAACGTGGAATTTTGGTTGTACCTGATACATTCAAAGTTGGAGACGAATTTGAACCTACAAAATGTGATGAATTATTGGCATGTGGACAAATCACATTGTAATTTTTGCTAAAAAGATAAAAAATCGGGGTTAGCTATGTTAGATAAGACAAAAGAATATTGGTTTATTGGAATAAAGGGTACCGGAATGGCATCTTTAGCATTGATTTTGCATGATATGGGGTATCATGTTGCTGGATCAGATATTGAAAAGCATACTTTTACGCAAGATCCTTTACTTGCTAAAGGAATTAAAATAACACCGTTTGATGCTAATAATATTAAAGATCAAGGGCAAGTAATTATTAAAGGAAATGCTTTTAAGGAAGAAAATGTTGAAGTCAAAGCATGCATTGATAAAAAAATTGCCTGGCAATCTTATCCTGATACTGTTCAGGAAATTATTGCACAGCATACAAGTATTGGTGTATCTGGTTCACATGGTAAAACTTCAACTACGGGGTTGTTAGCACATGTTTTAGGACAATTAGCACCAACTTCATTTTTGATTGGTGATGGTACTGGAAAAGCAATTAAAGATTCACGCTTTTTTGTTTATGAAGCTGATGAATATCGCCGCCATTTTTTAGCATATCATCCTGATTATCAAATTATGACCAATGTTGATTTTGACCATCCTGATTATTTTAAAGATCGTGATGATTATGCATCTGCTTTCCAAACTGCTGCAGAGCAAACCAAAAAAGGATTATTTGTCTGGGGCGATGACACCCGATTGAATAATATCCAAGTATCTATTCCTAAATATACTTATGGTTTTAATAATACTGATGATTTTCAAGCTTATGATATTCAAAAAAATATTACAGGTTCTACTTTCAAAGTTAAGTATCACGATATTGACTTAGGACAATTTGAAATACATTTGTTCGGTGATCATAATATTTTAAATACTACTGCTGTAATTGCGGTAGCATATATTGAAAAAGAATCATTAGATTTAGTGCGAGCAGCATTGTTAACTTATAAGGGAGCTAAACGTCGCTTTAGTGAAAAATCATATGGCAAGATTAATATTATTGATGATTATGCACACCATCCAACAGAAATGAAAGCTACTTTGCAAGCTGCTAGACAAAAATATCCTAACAAAATATTAGTTGCGATTTTTCAGCCACATACATATTCACGAACTGCAGAATTTGCTGATCAATTTGTTGAGATTTTAAAAACTGCTGATTATGCATATGTGACACCAATTTTTGGTTCTGCTCGAGAAAATCATGGTAATATTTCAAGTCAAGATTTAACGAAAAGAATTCCTAATTCAGAGGTAATATCTTTGGACAATATAGCTGATTTAACTAAGTTTAAAGATGCTGTTCTAGTTTTCATGGGTGCTGGCGATATTACCAAATATGAAGTTGCATATGAAGCATTGTTGGAACAAAATAAATAATAATATTAACAGATTCGGTTAGATTGATAACCGAATTTTTTTTGCATTTCGTGTTTTGACAAATGTATACGCTTACACTACAATTGCTAATATAAGTTTCTTTTAGAAAGGCAAATAGTCTATGAATTTTAAAATCAATAAGAAAAAGATAACATTTTTATGTACAAGTACAATTTTGGGATTAGTAGTTAGTGTAAGTACAGTAAATGCTGATGCCGTAAATAATAATATTAAAAATAACAATAATGTTAGCCTTATAAAGACACCTACCGATAGATCTGTTGATATTAACCAAAAAACAACCAAGGTAATTGTCCATTATCAAGGCGATGGCAATAAATGGAAATTATATACATGGGTTAATAATGGTACCGATAAAGTAGATGGCAAAGAATATCCGTGGGATGGCCAAGATGAATATGGTAATTATAAAATTATCGATATGCCTGGTGAACATTCAAAAATTGGTGTGCTGATCAAAGATAATGAGTGGCATAAAGATGGTTCAAACAATGATCGACAAATTACTACTGACGTGAGTGGTAAAGCCGAAGTTTGGTACAAAGAAGGTAGTGATCAAGCTCAAACAGTAACGCCAAAATTTAAAAAAGCCAACATTGAAATTAACTATCTGGGTAGTGATGCTCCAGCTTCTGTTAAAGTTAAAACAGATATTGATGCTAAGCAAGCTGATCTTTCATTAAAAGAAGATGCTACTAAAACTATGAAACAAGGTGAAATTGAGCTAAAAGCTACTGATAATAAAGAATTTACCAAAGTTATTATTAATGATAACCAACAGCATGAATTTACACCGTTGCCAGGAGATAAAACCGATATTTATTTGGTAGCTGGTGATAAAAATGTTTATTATACAGCTAGTGCTGCTAAAAAAGTAATTGATCATAAGAAAAAAGATCAACAAGATACTAAACTGATTGAAAAGTTGAAAAAAATAGCTGCTAAAAAAGAGCAAGTAGACTTTTCTAAAGAGCAAATAGTTGCAAGTACTAAAGTTATTGTTCATTACAATGGTGATGCTTCTAAGTGGGCTTTATGGTGCTGGCCTTTTGGTAAAGGTGGTAAACAATATTCATTTGACAAAGAAGATGACTATGGTCATTATGCTGAATTTAATATTGATCATTCTGATAAAGTAGGATTTTTAATCAAGGGTCAAACAGACTGGTCCAAAGATGGAAAAACTAAAGCAGACCGTATAGTTAATACAGACAATAGTGGTAAAGTTGAGGTTTGGTATGCAACTGGTAAAGATGAAGCTCAAGTAGTAACGCCAAGCTTTAAAGATGTTAAACTTAAGTTGCATTATTTTGGGGATGAAGCACCGCAAACGATGTCAGTCTGGGCTGATGACAAGCAAGCTTCTAAGCAGACAATTAAGTTAGATAAATCTGAAACTAATGGTGATAAAGTCGGTGAAATTACCATTACCGGTCAAGATTTACATCAAATAAATATTTCTAATGGCAATCAAGTATACAAAGTTACACCATCACCAAAAGGTCAAATTACGGATGTTTACTTAAATGATGTGGATAATTTACCGCACTATACTGAATGTAGTGCTCGTAAGGATTTCATTTTATCTATGGCTAACATGGATAGTGATCATGTCGTCAAAATTAAGACTAATGTGCAATTAAGTCCAGATTTAGTAAAGCAATTATTAAAAGCTCAGAATAATGAAATTACTAAAGTCGAAGCTATTAATGGTACAGATAATCTAAGTGATACTTTCAAGGTTACTTTGAAGGATAGTTTAGAATTAGGTGTTAATAGCCGTATAGCTTTCTGTGGCAATCCTAAGGCTATTGATGTTAGATCATATGTTCGCTCTAAAGATTTTGATGATAAGTACTTTTATGCAAATGATGATTTAGGTTCAACTTATAGCAAAGAAAAAACTACTATTAAATTATGGTCACCAATTGCAACTAAAGTAACCTTACGTTTGTATAAAAACTTAGACAACAGTTCACAACCTGATAAAACTATTGACTTAACATGTGGTGATAAGGGTGTTTGGAGTACTACATTGACTGATCAGGACTACAAAGGTTGGGCATATGATTACAGATTAGAATTTGCTGATGGACATGTAACGACGACAGATGATCCTTATTCTACTGCTACTACCATTAATGGAGTTCGTAGTGTAATTGAAGATGTTGATAATATCAAACCAGCTGATTTTATTAAAATGCCGGCCTTCACTAAACCAACTGACGCTATTATATATGAAGCTGGTGTCAGAGATTTAACAGCTGATAAAAATGCTAATGTTAAACATCCTGGTCAATTTTTAGGATTGACTCAAGAAGGGACCAAAACTGATACTGGTTATCCAACTGGGTTAGATTATTTGAAGAAATTAGGAGTTACTCACGTCCAATTTTTACCTATGTATGATTTTGGCTCCATTGATGAAGCTCATCCATCTAATGCCTACAATTGGGGCTATGATCCAGTTAATTACAATGTTCCTGAAGGTAGTTATTCTTCTAAGCCTGCAGATCCTGCTGCACGTATTTTAGAGATGAAAGAAATGATAAATGCTCTGCACAAACAAGGTTTACGTGTAGTTATGGATGTCGTTTATAATCATGTTTATGGATTAGATAAACAAGCATTTGATAAAGTCGTTCCTGGATATTATTTCAAATATGATGATAATGGTAACATGGTTGACGACATTGGTATGGGTAATGCTGTAGCTAGCCAAAGAAGAATGGTTAGAAAATATATCGTTGATTCCGTTAAATATTGGGCTAAGAATTATCATATAGACGGTTTTAGATTTGATACAATGGGCGTCCTTGATACTGATACGATGGCGGAAGTTTACAAGGAAATTAACAAAATCAATCCTGGAACTTTAATTTATGGTGAAGGTTGGGAAATAAAGCCAAATGAACGGCCTAAAGAAGCTAGTTATGTTCATGCTAATTTGATACCAAATGTTGGCTTTTTTGGCGACAATTTGAGAAACGCTGTAATTGGTGAGAGTGGATCCTTTGGTAATGCAAGATCTGGGTTAGCACAAGGTAACCTGACTGATAAAGATAAAAATGGCGTCAGTCATTATCAAGAAGATGAAGCTGCTTTTGTTAAAGGATTTATGGGTAGTCAAGGATTTAATAAACACAATTACCTTAATCCAGGGCAGGTTATTAATTATTCAACGTGTCATGATAATTTAACTTTATATGATGCATTAAAAGCTCATTTGCCTAATGCTAATGCTGCAGAGTTTGTTAAACGTGCTAAATTAGCTGATTCTATGATCATGTTGTCACAAGGTGTGCCATTATTCCATTCAGGTCAAGAAGCATTACGTACCAAGAATGGAAATGCTAATTCTTATAATGCTGATATTACAGTTAATGAAATAGATTGGAAACGAGTAGAACAAAATAAAGATTTAGTGTCATATTTCCAAAAACTTGTGCAATTAAGAAAGACTTGTCCTGCATTCAGAATGAGTACATATGATGAGATAAAGAAAAATATCACACCTATAGTTAAAGGTGAAAATGGTGTATTTGCCTTTGAAATTAAATCAGCTGATAGTACAATGTATGTTATATTCAACGTTAATGAAAAAGCTAACCAATTTACTAGTGTTGATTTAACAGGTGGCAAGATTTTATTAAGTAGTGATGACCATACTGTCGGTGCCAAAACTACTATTTTGCCTGGATTAAGTACATTAGTTATCAAGAAGATAAGTGACAAAGATAAAATAAATGATCTAATTGCACATTTAGATGCAGATAAGATTGCATTTCAACAGTTGAAAGATGAAATCGCTAAAGAAGAAGCCAAATCTCAAAAATTATCTGTATTAGTTGATCAATTAAATGATAAAATAGCTAAAATGGAGGCGGCTCAGACTGCGTTACAACAATTAAAAGATGAAATTGCTAACGAAAAAGCCAAATCTCAAAAATTGACCATGTTAGTTGATCAATTAAATGATAAAATAGCTAAAATGGAGTCAGCTCAGACTGAATTACAACAATTAAAAGATGAAATTGCTAACGAAAAAGCCAAATCTCAAAAATTATCCGTATTAGTTGATCAATTAAATGATAAAATAGCTAAGACGGAGGCAGATAAGATTGCATTTCAACAGTTGAAAAAAGATATTATGACAGAAATAGAAAATTATATTAAAGATAAAAAAGAACCAGAAATTGATTTAAGTAAAAAGGTTTTAGATGCCATAGCTCATGCAGATATAGAAAAATTGACATCATATAAATTAAGTGATGATGTCATGAAGGCTGTTGTCGAGTTTAAGCAAGGCAATAAAAAATTACTTGTTGATATGATAGCTGATGCCATAGCTAATGTTAATGTAGATCAATTAGTTTCATATAAGCTAGATGAAGCTACTATTCAGGCAATCAAACAATATCAACAAGGCAATAAGAAAGATCTACGTGATATAATTGCTGAAGCAATTAAAAACTATGCTAATGAAGGCGGTACTGCTCCTTATAAATTAGATAATGATGTTGTGAACCAAATAAAGGCTGATCTTGAAGCAGAATCTGATGTTGAATCTAATACGCCACAAGAATCAGTTGAAACTGTAACTGAGCCAGAAATATCTCAAGAGATCTTAAAAGATTCTAATGATCAAGAAAATACAATTGTTGGTGTTGTTAATATCCAAAAAGACAGTACCATTTTTGATAGCAATGGTAGTGCAACAGATAAGGTTTTGCCTGCTGGCAGTCGTTGGAAAATCGATCGTATCACAGAAATTGGTGGGATGAAGTTCTACAGAGTTGGAACAAATCAATACATTTTGATAGATACAGCTAAGAGCGACGGTATTATTTTTACTAAAACAGAAAAGCCAGTAATTGGTGTATTATATATTAACCAAAACGTAGACTTATTTGATAAAGATGGACATAATACAAATATCCTGCTTAATAAGGGCACATATTGGAAGATATGGGGTGCTAAAGTTATCAATGGTAAATTATTCTACAGAGTAGGTACTCAAAAACAATGGGTTGCTGCTGAATCTGTTAAGGTAGTTGATAATAAAGCTATTAAAGAGACACCTGTTACAGGAGTTGTTAAAGTTCATGTCAATGGTCATCCTGATTATCAAGTTGCGATGTTGGATGATAATGGTAACTATACAGGTCAATTTTTAATTCAAGGCAATAGTTATAAACTTGTAGCTAAAAAAATAATTAATGGACGTTTATGTTATAGATTAGGTACACAAAAGCAGTGGGTTCCTGCTGAATATTTATTATTTTAATAAATAAACTTTAAAAGCATTTGGTTGTTAAATCAGATGCTTTTTTTGAGCCCTATTACTATAGATTTGTTCTCTTGCTAATTATTATTGTAAAAAATATGGTAGATATTATGGCTTGCAATTGTATTCGCAAAGATAAAGAAGGCAGGTATAATGTTATTAGCTACAAGAAAGTAAGATCTACTAGTGATAAATCAAAACGAGTAAATTTAATTAGTTATATAGCTATCTTTATATTTTTGGTGTGGTTCATCGTATGGTATAAGAGGAGTTAAAAATGATAATTGAGATAAGTGGAATTAATAAAGTAATTGGTTCAAAAAAAGTCATTAATAATGTCTCCTTACGTATTGATAAAGGACAAGTATTTGCATTGTTAGGGCCTAATGGAGCAGGAAAAACGACTTTAATTCGTATAATTTTAGGTTTGTTAAAGCCCGACGCTGGAACTATTAGGCTTTTTGGTGAAAAATTAACAGATAAATCTAGACCTGATTTATTATTACGTGTTGGTGTTCAAAATGATGGTAATTTATATGAAAATCTAACTGCTAAAGAAAATTTAATATTATGGGGAGAAATATATGGGTTAAATTCAAAAAATATAAAAAAACGCATAGATGATTTGAAGAAAATGTTTCACTTAGAAAACTATATTGATATGCCCGTAGGCAGTCTAAGTAAAGGAAATAGACAGAAAGTGATGTTAGCTCGAGCTATGTTTCATAGTCCGGAGGTTTTAATTTTGGATGAACCTACAACAGGATTAGATCCTGCTGCCATTGATGAGTTTTATCAGTTCATTAAAAAACTGAAAAAAGCTGGTGTTACTATTATCATGTCTACGCATTATTTGTATGGTATGGATGGTGTTGTAGATAGTATAGGCATCATATCCTCAGGAAATTTACTTATTAGTGATAAAGTTGATAGGTTGCGGTGTAAAATACATAAAGTCCATTTTAAGGGTAAATTTAATCCTAAAGATATCAAAGAGTTGATTTCATATGGTGAACTATCGGATTGTATGCAAAATGAATTTATTATATCGGTTGATGATGATAATAAAGTAGCTGATATTGTCAAAACTTTGGTTTTAAAGGGAAATGATATTTATGAAGTTTCCAAAGTTATAGAAACAGTAAAAGAAATATACTTTAGAATTATCGGAGGACATAGCAATGGATAGACATCAACTTAAGGTTATGATAAATAAGGAATATCGAGAATTAGTCAATGATAGAGGATTAATGTTCTCATTGCTTATTATTCCAATTATTTTTAGTATTGTGTTACCAATCTTATTATTTATATTAGGTACTCGTAAGGAAGTATCAGCTAGCATAGTTGGCTTAAATACGTTCATTGAACAGTTTAAGATGATAAAATACCCAGATTATCTTACCAGGGGAACGGTACCTTTTTATGTTATTTTTACTTACTTTTTTTTACCTTTATTTATGTTACTACCCATTATTATTTCTACAGTATTATCTAGCAGTAGTTTTATTGGTGAAAAAGAGCATAAAACTTTGGAAGGTTTGTTATATACTCCCATCAATACTAAAGTCCTTGTTTTAGGAAAAGCATTAGGTTGTGCAGCACCTGCAGTTACTATTTCTACCGTTTCTGTTTTAGTCTATATATTGGTTGTTAATACTGTAGGTTGGAGATATTTCAAACATATAATCCTACCTAATATGACATGGTTATTAGTTACAATTTTGATTTCTCCACTGCTTGTCTTATTATCAATATTGTTAGTTATTGGTAGTTCGCAATATTTGAAGAATAGCAAGTCAGCTCAAGGAGTATCCATGATAATTGTAGCTCCGATATTTGGTATGCTCATTTCTCAAGCTACCGGGGTGTTAATCTTAGGTGTTTTTGAGACAGTAATTTTAATTATAGTTTTAATATTATTAGATATTATAGTTTTTTGCGTTGTCATGAAAATGTTTAATTTTGAGAAATTCATTTTAAATAATTAATTCCTCTATAAATTTAGGAGGTACATGCTGAATATTTATTATTTTAATAAATAAACTTTAAAAGCATTTGGTTGTTAAATCAGATGCTTTTTTTGTTTTTATTATGTATAATATCTCCTATAATATTTTTTATTAAGAGGTGAATAATTATGGAATTTAAAATGATACTTGATTTGAAAATTATAATTTTTATCGTCTTGCTTGTCATATTAACTAGTGGTTGTACAACTATAGTACCTCAAAATTATGAAGGATTAATTGAGACGCTTGGTAAATATACTAAAACTGTTAAAGCTGGACTAACATTTAAAATACCTTTTTTTCAGCGAGTTAAGAAAGTTTCAATGGCCTTACAACCTTTAGAAATTAGTAGATATTCAATTATCACTAAGGATAATGCCGAAATATCGACCAGCTTGACATTGAACTATCAGGTTACTAATAGTTTTAAATATTTTTACAATAATACAGATTCAGAAACTTCTATGGTTCAATTAGTGCGTGGACATTTGCGTGATATTATTGGACGTATGGATTTAAATGATGCTTTAGGATCCACAAGTGCTATTAATAATGAATTATCTAAGGCTATAGGTGATTTAACAGATATATATGGTATTAGCGTTATTAGAATTAATGTGGATGAACTATTACCTAGTAAACAGATTCAGGCTGCAATGGATAAACAATTAACAGCTGACCGTGAAAAGACGGCAACAATTGCTAAAGCAGAAGGTGAAGCCGAAAATATTCGCTTGACGACTAAGGCAAATAATGATGCCTTAATAGCAACTGCAAAAGCAAAAGCTGAGGCAATTAAGACAGAAGCTGATGCGGAAGCATATCGTATAAATAAATTACAAGAGACTTTATCCAAAGCATCTGAAGGATATTTCAGAAATCAGAGTATAGTAGCTTTTACAAAATTATCAGCTGGCAACAATAATATGATAGTTATGGATAAAGAAAATATTGATAAAATAGGTGATATTCCAGCTATTAAGAAAATATGGGATCAAGATAAGAACTGATAATTACTGAATCATAAAATAGTAGTGTCTTTTGATAATAACCTCCAAATTTGCTAAAGAGTTTGGAGGTTTTTATTATGCTTAAATTTAAGAACTAAGTAGCCATGAATAAAAGGACACAAAAAACCATACTTCGGTAAATCTCGAAGTATGGTTCAAATAGTTAAAATAAGACATTCGTTTTACTTATCACAGGTAATTGAAATGATTTTACGACTCTGATCCATTGAAATGTTATAAATTTTATCTTCATGAATTAAACGTTTAATGACAAATTGAATTTCATCCTCATGAATACCACGCCTATGATTTTCGAGTACAATTTCGATTTTGGTACTTGTTTCAGTATAGACTACAGTTATATTTCCCAGTGAATATACTTTAATGTACTGACTGCTGGTAGCTGATAACTGTCTTTCAATCAAATCACGATAAGTATTTGTAACATCAATTAAATGCATTTCTTACACACCTTCTAAAAGTTGAAAATATTTCTCCTTTTAGTATACGCTTATTTACTGATTATCTTCAACAATTATGATATCGTTTTCATATCTTTTTGCAGTTAAATTCTTTGCTGTCGGATGGTCAAGCTTATAATCTGCGACTTTGTCTTCAATCATAGCTTGAATCACGCGACGCAATGGACGTGCTCCCATATCAGGATCATATCCTTTTTCAACTAGTAAATCTTTGGCTTCTGGTGTGACATTGATATGTAAGTCTTGATCTTTGATCATTTCATTAGTCTTGTCTAACATTAGATCTACGATTTGGATTAAACTTTCCTTGCTTAATGGCTCAAACTCAACAATGTCATCTAGTCTGTTTAAAAATTCTGGTTTGAAATATTGACCCAGAACTTTTTTGAACTGCTCATTATGGTTATTTTCTGCAGAAAAGCCTACACTAGCAGACTTAATTCCTTGTCCAGCATTAGATGTCATAATGATAATAGTGTCTTTAAATGAAACAGTTCTACCTTGTGAGTCTGTTAAATGACCATCGTCAAGGATTTGAAGAAATAGATGTAACACGTCGGGATGTGCTTTTTCAATTTCATCAAATAAGATTAAACTATAAGGGTTATGACGGACTTTTTCAGTTAATTGTCCAGCTTCTTCATAACCAACATATCCTGGTGCAGAGCCGATTAATTTAGAAACTGAATATTGTTCCATATATTCACTCATATCAAAGCGAATCATGGATTTTTCGGTACCAAACATTTGCTTAGCTAATTGCTTAGCTAATTCTGTTTTTCCAACGCCTGTAGGTCCAACAAATAGGAATGAACCAATCGGTCTACCTGACTTGTTAAAGCCGACACGGTTACGTCTAATTGCTTTAGAGATGACGTCAACTGCTTTATCTTGACCAATAATATGCTTTTTGAGATCATCAGCCAAATTCTTTAATTGCATTTGTTCTTGCTTTTGCAAATCACCAACTGGAATATTTGTCTTTTCTTCTATGATTTTCTCCATAACCTTTTCAGAAATAACAGGTGTCTTATCAGGATCAACTTTTTGATCTTTTAATTTCTCATATTTTTCAATTTGATCACGGTAATAAGCAGCTTTTTCGTAGTCTTCATTCTTTAATGCTGTTTGTTTTAATTCTTGTGCAGCTTCGACACGTTCTTTTAATTTAGCATCATCAACATAAGGAATGGTTAAATTCATACGAGATCCAGCTTCATCAAGTAAGTCGATAGCCTTATCTGGTAAAAAGCGATCTTGAATATATCTTGAAGATAGGGTAACTGCACTAACTATTGCTTGATCAGTGTAGGTTACATGATGATAATCTTCATATTTCTTCTTGATACCTTGTAATATTTTAATAGTTTCTTCAATACTTGGTTCTTTAACTTCAACAGGTTGAAATCTTCTAGCCAAAGCTGAATCTTTTTCAATTTGACGATATTCTTTGATAGTAGTAGCACCAACTAATTGGAAATCGCCACGAGCTAGGGCAGGTTTGATGATATTGCCTGCATCCATTCCACCTTCAGCGTTACCAGCATTTACCAATTCATGAATTTCATCGATAAATAAGATGATATTAGGATCACTTTCTAGTTCCTTAATTAGTTGTTGCATCCGTTGCTCGAATTGACCACGTAAGCTAGTTCCTTGCACTAAAGAAACCATATTTAATGA
Source organism: Lactobacillus iners (assembly GCF_011058775.1). Classification (NCBI taxonomy): domain Bacteria; kingdom Bacillati; phylum Bacillota; class Bacilli; order Lactobacillales; family Lactobacillaceae; genus Lactobacillus; species Lactobacillus iners. The sequence goes on from NZ_CP049230.1 coordinate 248,255, forward strand.
AATTATTTTTTTGTTTTGTAATTTAGCTGGTACAGATCCATCGATAATTTGTTGGGCAAGTCCCTCGACTACTGCTGTTTTACCTACACCAGCTTCACCAATCAATACCGGATTATTTTTAGTACGACGGTTAAGAATTTCGATTACTCTAGCTATCTCTTTATCTCGACCAACTACTGGATCGATTTTTCCTTGTTTAGCTAAAGCTGTTAAATCAATACCATATTGATTAAGTAGGGAGTCTGATCCATTGTTAGCTTTATTTTTCTTTGGAGAATTATCTCTTGGTTGATCAAAATCTTGAGTGCTACCTCCTAAAGAACCTAATAAGTCGTTAAAACTGCTAAAGAAGTTATTCATATTAGCAGATCCATTTTCATTTTTTAATAATTGATAACAATCTTCACATAACGCTATTTCACGGTTTTCTCCATTATTGTTCAAGTATAGATGAATTGAAGCAGGCCGTTGATGACAATTTTGACAGAGCATATAAAAAACCTCACTTTCGATATTTTATAATTCATATTCTAGTCTTTAGCACTCTAACATGTCAAGTGCTAATTTCGCATACTAAGATAAAAATGATAGAATATGTAGTTAGTAGTGGGAGTGATAAATATGGATTATCAAGAAATTTTAGAAAAGATAGTAAATGGTGAATTAGCAGAATATAAGGTAGAACCGCAAACAGCTTTTGAATTTCAACGTGTTTTGCGTAATTTTCAACGTCGCAGTGAAATTCAAGGAGTTGCTCAAGTGGGAGGTAGTATTATATATCGACTAGCAAAATAAAATGAATAGATAGCGATAAATAAATATTGAAAACAATTACATTGTTGTTGTTTTCTAGCTTGAAAAATGATAATCTAGTATTCGTACAGGGTGTGATCCCTATTAAGGATTTAAAGGAGATACTAAAATGGAAAAACGCGAGTTTAAAGTTATTGCTGAAACAGGTATCCATGCCCGTCCAGCAACATTATTAGTGCAAGCTGCTTCAAAGTTCAGCTCTGATATTAACTTGGAATACAGTGGTAAATCAGTAAACTTGAAATCAATTATGGGTGTTATGTCACTTGGTGTTGGTCAAGGCTCAGAGATTTCAATTTCTGCTGAAGGCTATGACGAAAAAGAAGCAATTGATGCAATTGCAGATACAATGAAAAAGGAAGGCTTAGCTGAATAATGACTGAAAAATTAAAGGGAATTGCAGCTAGTGAAGGCATTGCAATTGCACCAGCCTACCTTTTGGTAGAACCTGACCTTTCATTTTCTAAGTCAAAAGTAACTGATCTTGAAGCAGAAGTATCAAGATTCAAGGAGGCTATTGATGAGTCTACCAAGGAACTTGAAGCTGTTCGAGATCAAGCTAAGAAAAATTTAGGTGAGGAAGAAGCACAAGTTTTCGACGCTCACCTTTTATTTTTGAGTGATCCGGAATTTTCCGGAGCTATTGAAAATGAAATCAAGAACAATAGTATTAACGCTGAAGCTGCTTTAGATGCAATATCAAATAATTTTATTAGCATCTTTGAATCAATGACTGATAATGCATATATGCAAGAACGTGCTGCAGACGTGCGAGATGTTTCTAAGAGAATTATGGCTCATTTGTTGGGTGTAACTTTGCCTGATCCAGCAACTATTGATCACGAAGTTGTTGTTATTGCTCACGATTTAACTCCTAGTGATACTGCTCAATTGAACAAGAAATATGTTAAGGGCTTTATCACAGATATCGGAGGTCGTACAGCTCACTCAGCTATTATGGCTCGTTCACTAGAAATTCCAGCTGTAGTTGGTACTAATACAATTACACAAGATGTTAATAATGGACAAATGGTAATTGCTGACGGACTGGATGGTAACGTTCTTATCGAACCATCTGCCGCAGAGATCAGTTCATTTGACGAAAAGGGACGTAAATTTGCTGAACAAAAAGCAGAATGGAAGAAATTAAAGGATCAGCCATCACAAACTGCAGATGGTAAACACTTCACTATTGCAGCTAATATCGGAACGCCTGATGATATGAAAGGTGTTTTGGAAAATGGTGCGGAAGCTGTTGGCTTATATAGAACAGAATTTTTATACATGGATTCATCTGATTTTCCAACAGAAGATGCTCAATTTGAAGCATATAAGGCTGTTATTGAAGGTATGAAGGGCAAACAAGTTATTATTAGAACTTGTGATATAGGTGGCGATAAGCACCTTGATTACTGGGATTTGCCTGAAGAAATGAATCCGTTTTTAGGATTGCGTGCGATTCGTTTATCAATGCACAATAAGGATATTTTTAAGACTCAGTTACGTGCATTATTGCGTGCGTCTGCCTATGGTAAGTTGGGAATTATGTTCCCAATGATTGGTACCTTAACTGAATTGCGTAAAGCTAAGGCAATTTTAGCTGAAGTTAGAGCAGAGTTAGAGGCTAAAAATGTTAAGATAGGCGAGGATCTTCAAGTAGGTATGATGATTGAAGTTCCTGCAGCAGCAATTTTAGCTGATCAATTTGCTAAAGAAGTAGATTTCTTCTCAATTGGAACTAACGATCTAATTCAATATACAATGGCTGCTGATCGTGGTAATGATGGAGTTTCATACCTATATCAACCATATAATCCATCAGTATTGCGTCTAATTAAGAATACTATAGATGGTGCACATCAAAATGGTATTTGGTGTGGTATGTGTGGTGAAGCCGCAGGTGATAGTGTCATGTTCCCTATCTTGTTATCAATGGGACTTGATGAATATTCTATGAGTGCGACATCAATTTTGCGTATCCGTAGTTTGATGAAAAAGATCAGCTTAGAAGATGTTAAAGAATTAGCTAATGAAGCTTGTTATGTTTCTGAAACATTTGAAGACAATGCCAAACTTGTAGCTGAAACTTTAAAAAAATTGAATATTAATTAAGCTTTTTAAAACCATATTTCGGTAAAATATCGAAATATGGTTTTTTAATGCTATTTAGAAAATTTTGACATAATAAAACCCCTCAAAATCAAGAAAAATCTCGGGGGTTATAAAGTTTGGACCTTATCTTAATATACAGCTCCATCGTAGAAACCAAAACGGGGTTGATTAAAGTTGAAGTCCTTTAATTTGCTCATCGGAATAATATTATCAGCAACGCCCCAGCTCATCAAGTTGATAGGGTTACCATAAAATTCATCTGGTATTACTAGCAAGATGTATTTACCTTGACCTTGGGCATAACCTAGTTCCATGCCTAAGCCAACATCTTCTTCATCTGGAACATATACTCCCAGCATAATATCACTAGATCTGATGCCAATCAAATCACCATTGTAAGTAGCTTGAGCCCATTCCTTATCATGTAAATATTCAGGATGTTCATCAACTCTAATACCCTTGTATTGATTATTTAAAGGTATATAACTATCTTTTAAATTGATGGTTGGATTCGCAGCAAGAGCATCCATAGCATCCTTATATGCTCTATTTTGCACATCAGAAAACCAACCTGCACCAAAATATACTGTTTTTTGTTCAGCCATTGTATTCCTCCTCAATTAAACTACTACAATACATTTTAGCAAAAAAATCTTAATTTTTTAAATATTATGCTCATACATTTTAATATCCAAAGATATTACAAAAATATTACATTCAAAAAAACTCTTGTTATGCTACGTGTGATATTGTACACTAATTAGCTAGGTAAACGTTTACATTTATTTTTGAAAGGGTATATTAAAATGAATAAAAAAGGATTAAGAAAAATTATTTATGCTAGTTCACTTGCATTGTTAGAATTATCATTAGTTACGGCTACTAAGCCTGCACAAGCTGCTACTAATACTGAGCCAAAAACAGCTATTGTAGCAAAACATAATACTGAAGAACCAATGTCAGTTAATGATTATTTATTGGGACTTGATTATGATTCACAAGCTGTTTTGACAAGACAAGGTGACATGTTAACAAATCATTTTGCACATGAAACCACTACTGATAACAACGGTCGATTTGTGGTTGTTGAAAAACAAAAGAAGACCATTTCTAACAGTACATCAAGTATTTCAGTAACTACTGCTAATGATAGTCGTGTTTTTGCAGGTGCTCTTTTCAAGGCAGACAATAATTTGATTGAAAACAATCCTACACTTGTTTCATTAAGACGTGCTCCTATAACTGTAAGCGTTGACCTTCCAGGTATGACTGACAACACTAATGCCAAATTAGTTGCTCATCCAACAACTAGCTCTGTAAATAGTGCTGTTAATGATTTAGTTGAAAAGTGGATTGCCAAAGATTCAGTAAATCACGCCATTCCTGCCAGAATTGAATATGATACAACTAGTGCTCAAAGTATGGACCAATTAAAAGTTAAATTTGGTGCTGACTTTGCTAAAATTAGTGTTCCATTGAAGATTGATTTTGACGCTATTCATAATGGTGAGAAACAAGCATCAATTGTTAACTTTAAGCAAATTTACTACACTGCCAGTGTTGATGCACCTGAAAATCCAGGTGATGTATTTGATGCACATGTAACAGCTAAGGATCTTCAAAGACGTGGCATTAATTCTAAGACACCTTTAGTTTATGTTTCTAGTGTATCTTATGGACGTTCTATGTACATTAAGTTGGAAACAACAAGCAAGAGTGATAAAGTTCAAGCAGCTTTTGATGCTGCCATTAAGGGCGTAAAGATTGCTCCTAATAGTGAATATGATCATATTTTAAAGAATACTAGTGTTGTAGCTGTTATTTTAGGCGGTAACTCTGGGGATGCAACAGAAGTTGTTCGTGGTGATATTAACACTTTGAAAGAATTAATTCAAAAAGGTAGCAAATTTGATAGTTCTAACCCAGGTGTTGCTGTATCATATGGCACATCATTCTTAAAGGACAACCAAGTTGCAGTAATCAACAATACCGCTGATTATATTGCTACTAAAGTAACTGAATATTCAAATGGTAAATTGATATTGAACCATAAGGGTGCTTATGTTGCAAGATTCTTCGTTGATTGGGATGAAGTAAGTTACGATAGCAATGGTCGTGAAGTTTTAACACACCATACATGGGCTGACAATGGTCGTGGTCGTACATCAGGCTTCAGTACCGAAATCAACTTAAAAGGAAATGTTCGTCACTTGAACGTTAAGATTCAAGAATGCACAGGCTTGGCATGGGAATGGTGGAGAACTATTTATGATGAACAAGACTTACCACTTGCACACTTACGTCAAGTTACAATTTGGGGTACTACTTTAAGACCTAAACACAAAGAAGAAGTAAAAAATGACTAATTAACTTGAAGTCAATCAAAGCCGCTGAGCTCAATGGAGCTTAGGGGCTTTTTGTGTGTTGTTAATAGCGTTAAATATCGATATAATAGCTACGAAAGAATTAATGATTGTACGTTAATATATTTACTGTAGGGTAATGTAGCATAAATAAGGATTTTTTGAGATGGTGGTAGAAAATAACACTATAAATTATTTGCTATTTGATATAAATATTGGGAGGTTAATGCAAATGACAAATAAAACAAATGCCAATATAGGATTTGAAAAACATTTATGGGATGCAGCTTGCGTTTTATGGGGGCATATCCCTGCTGCAGAATATCGTAAAGTAATCATTGGGCTCATTTTTCTTCGCTATGTTTCTTCTGCTTTTGATAAGCGATATCAAGAACTAGTTGCTGAGGGAGATGGATTTGAAGACGATCGTGATGCTTATACTATGGAAAATATCTTTTTCGTTCCAAAAGAAGCTCGTTGGGATACCATTGCAAAAGCTGCTCATACTCCAGAAATAGGATCTATTATCGATAATGCTATGAGAGCCATAGAAGCAGAAAATAAAACATTAAAGGATGTCCTACCCAAAAATTATGCTAGCCCTGATCTTGATAAACAAGTATTAGGAGATGTAGTAGATATTTTCACTAATAGAATTGATATGAGTGATAAGAAGCAAAGCGAGGACTTGCTAGGTCGCACTTATGAATACTGCATAGCTAAGTTTGCTGAAAAAGAAGGTAAAAGTGGCGGTGAATTCTATACACCATCAAGTATTGTAAATACACTGGTTTCTATCTTGAAGCCATTTGATAACTGTCGCGTATACGACTGCTGTTGTGGTTCTGGAGGTATGTTCGTACAAAGTGCAAAGTTCATTAGAGCTCATTCTGGAAATCGTGGTTCAATTTCTATTTATGGACAGGAAGCTAATGCAGATACTTGGAAAATGGCTAAGATGAATATGGCCATCCGTGGCATTGATGCAGATTTAGGACCATATCAAGCAGATACTTTTACAAATGATTTGCATCCTACTCTTAAGGCAGATTTTATATTAGCAAATCCACCTTACAACTACAGTCCATGGAATCAAGAGAAATTATTAGATGATGTTCGCTGGAAGTATGGCACACCTCCTGCAGGTAATGCCAACTACGCTTGGATTCAGCATATGATTCATCACCTTGCACCAAATGGAAAAATTGGTCTGGTTTTAGCGAATATTGCTCTTTCCTCACAGCAATGTGGTGAAGGCGAAATTCGTCAAAAAATTATAGAAGATGATCTGATTGAAGGCATTATTTCCATGCCATCAAACCTCTTCTATAGCGTAACATTATCTGTTACCCTTTGGTTCATAACCAAAGGCAAAAAGCAAAAAGGTAAAACACTATTCATTGACGCTCGTCACATGGGGCACATGGTGGATCAAAGCCATCGTGATTTTAGTGAAGAAGATATTCAAAAATTAGCTACTACATTTGAAAAATTTCAAAATGGTACTCTTGAAAATGTAAAGGGCTTTTGTTATGTTGCAACTACAGAAGATATTGCTAAACAAGATTACATTTTAACTCCAGGACGTTATGTAGGAATTGAAGATCAAGAAGATGATGGTGAACCTTTTGATGAAAAAATGACACGCCTTACTTCAGAGTTATCAGAAATGTTCAAGAAATCTCACAAATTGGAAGATGAAATTAAGAAGAAAATAGGAGCACTAGGGTATGAAATATAAACTTTCAGACATCTGCGAGTATGCAAAAGAAAAAATAAAGATATCGGCTCTTGATGAGAATACTTATATTTCGACAAAGAATATGTTGCCAAATAAAGGTGGTATAAAGCAAGCGACATCCCTACCTGTGCAGGAGAATACACAGGCTTTTATGAAGAATGATGTACTGGTTTCAAATATTCGACCTTATTTCAAAAAAATATGGTTTGCAACATTCAACGGTGGATGTTCAAATGATGTTCTTGTATTTAGAGCTAAAAAAGGAATAAACAGTAGATTTTTGCACTATGTACTGGCGAATGATTCATTTTTTAATTATTCAATGGCTACATCAAAGGGAACAAAAATGCCACGTGGTGATAAAAAAGCTATTATGGCATATGAAGTGCCAAAGCTTTCATATAGATATCAGGGTAAAATTGCGGGTATCTTGGAAATTATAGACGACAAAATTGAACTAAACAATAAGATAAACAAGAATTTAGTGGCTTAAAGGTCAATGTTGGAAACATCCAATTCGCCAGACATCAACTTTGGTAGGATAGAATCTCTGAGTTGTGCAAGCTTTTGATTTTCACAGATGTTTGCAGAAATGGTATCGTACATCGGCGTTACAATAGCACAAAAATCTGTAATTGTTTTCTCATCAGGTAGTGCTATTTGAAATTCCAGCGTTGCACTTGGAGTGGTTCGTTGTCGACTGTTCGTAGATCCAGTAGTATGGGTGCACATCCAATCGGAGAAAGCAGCACTATCAATAATAGAAAATACAAAATCTTTGTATGCCGGATTAAAAGCTTCAAAGATAATAAATTCAGTTGAACTAACTGCAAGATCTGACAGACACATAGGACGCCATGCTCTTTTTGTGTCAGGATTCAGTTTGGAAATCATAACTGAATTTTTGCTTAATATGTATTTATTGCTTTTAACACCTTCAGCTGATTCAAAAACAGGATATTTTTGTTCGTCATATGCTGGAATACTGTAATGCTCCAGCTGTGCGTCAGGATTTTTGACAGGAGAAAAGCTATTAGTTTTGATGGATGCAATATCTCCGAGTTTGGAAACTACCCAGTTGGCTGGAATTTTTTCATCAAATGGTTCAAAGTCAATAAACCATGCCTTGAAGATAGCCTGTGCCTGCTGCTCTAAATTCTTGTTTAGTATACAACTATAACTCTTGTGAGTGGCAAGAGTTTAAAAATAGGGATTGCCACTCCGTAGTCTTTCTCTACAATAGAAAGGGAAAATAGACTATGAAACAGAAAGTAATCAATGAAGTTATGCAAGGTATGCTTGGCTACCTAAACAATATGCAATTAGAAAAACTGCAAGAAGTGCTGGAACATACATTGTTCCACAAACAAATAAGCGATACGGAGGAAGAAACTAATGCGGGACTAACAAATGAACAGTTTCTGAATAATTTTCTCTCGGCAAAGCGGATCGAGGGATGCTCCGAAAAGTCGTTGACTTATTATCGGGCAACAATTGAAGTGATGACAACAAAAATCAAAAAGAATGTCCGAGAAATGGAAACAGATGACCTACGTACATATCTCACAGAATATCAGCAGGAGAAAAACTCAAGCAAGGTCACTGTGGACAATATTAGAAGAATTTTATCGAGCTTCTTCTCTTGGTTGGAGGATGAGAATTATATTCTAAAGAGTCCGGCACGTCGTATCCATAAGGTTAAAGCGGCTTTGACTATAAAAGAAACATATACCGATGAATCCTTGGAAAAAATGCGTGATAATTGCGAAGAAGCAAGAGATTTAGCACTAATAGATATGCTTGCCTCAACGGGAATGCGTGTTGGTGAGTTGGTTCTCCTTAATAGGGATGACATCAACTTTGAGGAGCGAGAATGTGTGGTGTTCGGCAAAGGCAGTAAGGAACGAATGGTGTACTTTGACGCACGAACTAAGATTCACTTACTTACCTACTTAAGGGAACGTACTGATGATAACCCAGCACTGTTTGTATCACTCCGATCTCCGCACGAGAGGCTGAAAATCGGCGGCGTTGAATGTAGACTCCGAGAACTTGGAAATAAACTGAATATAGAGAAAATTCATCCGCATAAATTCCGTCGTACACTTGCTACGATGGCTATTGACAAAGGTATGCCAATCGAACAACTGCAACAGCTGCTTGGTCATAAGCGTATTGATACTACACTGCAATACGCAATGGTAAAACAAAGCAATGTAAAATTGGCACATAGGAAATATATAGGTTAGGATGGTGAAATTATGGAGACATGGAAAAAAATCAGATTAGGTGATGCTTGCAAAACAAATATGTATTCTTATTCTCCCAAAGAAAAGTGGAATTTTGTCAATTATCTGGATACAGGTAACATTACTGATAATAAAATTGATTCAATTCAATATATAGATGTAGTGAACGAAAAACTCCCAAGCAGAGCAAGAAGAAAAGTAAAAAAAGACAGCATTATATATTCTACAGTACGTCCGAATCAACACCATTTTGGAATCATTAAATCACAGCCAGAAAACTTTCTTGTATCGACAGGATTTGCAGTTATTGACACAGATTCCCAAGTTTTAGATGCAGATTTCCTTTATTATCTGCTTACACAATCTACTATAGTGGAATCGCTTAATGCAATTGCAGAACAGAGTACATCTGCATATCCATCAATCAAACCGTCAGATATTGAGAATTTGGAAATAGAAATTCCCGACATTGCCACGCAAAAAAAGATTGCAGATGTTCTTTTTAGCTTGGATAAAAAAATGGCACAGAATATGGAGATAAACAAGAATTTAGAGCAACAAGCTCAGGCAATTTATCAACAAATGTTTATCGACAATCCTGACCCTGATTGGATTGAAGGCTCTCTAAGCGACATCGCTAATATTACTATGGGGCAATCTCCAAGTGGCAGTAGCTATAATGAGGACGGAATAGGCACAATCTTCTTTCAAGGTCGTGCTGAATTTGGTTTCAGATTTCCAACTATCCGTCTTTATACCACCGAGCCAAAGCGAATGGCTTATGCAAATGACATCTTAATGAGTGTTCGAGCACCGGTTGGCGATCTTAATGTTTCTCATAACGACTGTTGTATTGGTCGCGGGCTTGCCGCTATTCACTCTAAAACTAACCATCAGTCTTTTGTGCTTTACACGATGTTCTCGCTCAAAAAGCAGTTTAATGTATTCAATGGCGAAGGTACAGTTTTCGGTTCTATCAATCGCAATTCGCTGAATGATATGCCAATTCTTATTCCCGACGATGAGCAAATTGAGAAATTTGAACTGATAGTTGCCCCTATGGACGCTACAATTCGCAATAATTATGATGAAATTTGCTGTTTGCAGGCGGTACGAGACTCTTTACTTCCTCGCCTCATGTCTGGCGAACTAGACGTTTCAGATATCGACCTTTAAGCCACTAAATTCTTGTTTATCATATAACAACGCTACATTAATGACTATAGGTCTATCAAACAGGGTATAATGGTAGAAAAAAATAAGGGAGAAAGTGCTATGTCAGGATTATATAAGGAAGCGAATTATGAGAATTCAATAGTAGAACTCTTTCGAAATATGGGCTATCGTCATGTATACGGTCCAAAAATTGAAAGAGATTTTTATAGCCCATTGTACGATGAAGAATTAATAGCTGCATTATATAGACTTAATCCATCTATGCCTGAAGCTGCTATTCAAGACGCTCTTTATAAGCTAAAAAACTTTGAAAATGCTGAACTTGTCCAAAAGAACGAACTATTCATGAATTATCTTCAAAATGGAATTGAAGTTAAGTATTTCGTTAATGATGAAGAATGTTCTGGTCTTGTTTATCTACTTGATTACAAAAAGCCTGATAACAATCGCTTTGTAGTAGCAAATCAATGGACTTTTATTGAAAATAGCAATAAACGTCCTGATGTTATCCTTTTTTTAAATGGATTGCCTCTTGTTCTTATTGAATTAAAATCTCCTGCTCGTGAGGAAACAGATGCTTCTGAAGGATACTTGCAAATTAGAAATTATATGCAAGAAATTCCATCCATGTTTATTTATAATTGTATATGCGTTATTAGTGATCAATTAATCAGCAAGGCAGGAACTATTACTTCTGGTGAAGATCGATTTATGGAGTGGAAAACTAAAGATGGAAGCTATGAAAATACACAGTACGCTCAGTTTGATACCTTTTTTGAAGGGATGTTTGATAAAGTACGGCTGCTAGATATCATTAAAAATTTTATTTGTTTCTCTAATGACGGGCTTAATAAAATTAAGATTCTAGCTGCCTACCACCAATATTTTGCTGTTAATAAAGCTATTGAATCAACTAAGCGTGCAACAGTTACAGATGGTAAAGGCGGTGTTTTCTGGCATACACAAGGTAGTGGTAAATCGCTGTCTATGGTTTTCTATGCACATCTTTTACAAGAAGCTCTCGATAGTCCAACTATTGTTGTTATTACGGATCGTAACGATCTTGATGATCAACTTTATAGTCAGTTTGCCAAATGTAAGGATTTTTTACGTCAAATTCCTGTTCATGCAACCTGCAGAAAATTAGTTGAAACTTCTGGTAAAAATGATATTGGATTAAAAGATTGGCTCAATGGTAGGAAAGCCAATGGCATTATCTTTACGACGATGCAAAAGTTTGAAGAATCTTCCGAGCCGTTATCCAAGCGGCGAAATATCATTGTCATGGCAGATGAAGCACATCGTAGTCAATATGGCTTAAAGGAAAGAGTTAATGCCAAAACTGGTGAGATAAAAATTGGCACAGCACGTGTTATTCGTGACAGCCTTCCTAATGCTACTTATATAGGTTTTACTGGTACGCCCATTGCAAAAAAAGATAGAAATACTCGTGAGGTTTTTGGTGACTACATCGACATTTATGATATGACACAAGCTGTTGAAGATGGTGCAACGAGACCTGTTTATTATGAAAGTCGAGTCATTAAGCTTAAGTTTGATGAGGCAACTTTACATTTGATTGATAATGAATATGACATAATGGCCAATAATGCCGATCCTGAAGTGATTGAAAAAAGTAAACGTGACCTTGGACAAATGGAAGCTATTCTTGGCAATGATACAACCATAGATACCCTTGTTAGAGATATTATTAACCATTATGAGAATTATCGAGAAAACCTATTAACTGGAAAAGCAATGATTGTTGCATATTCTCGTGAGATTGCTATGAAAATTTACAAGCGAATGCTTGAGCATAGTCCAAGCTGGACTAAAAAAGTTAAGGTTGTTATGACTGATAGTAACAAAGATCCCGAAGAATGGCGATCTATTATTGGAAATAAACATCATCGTGATGAGTTGGCAAGAGAATTTAAAGATAACAATAGTGAGATGAAAATTGCCATCGTTGTTGACATGTGGCTGACTGGCTTTGATGTACCTTCCCTTGCCACTATGTACGTTTATAAGCCAATGCAAGGATACAATCTAATGCAAGCTATTGCTCGTGTAAACCGTGTTTTCAAGAATAAAGAAGGAGGCTTAATCGTTGATTATGTTGGCATTGCCTCTGCATTGAAGCAAGCAATGAACGATTATACGTCACGTGATAAAAATAACTATGGTGATACAGATATCGCTAAAATTGCTTATCCTAAATTTCTTGAAAAACTTTCTATTTGTCGTGATTTATTCCACGGTTATGATTATTCAAGATTTATCAAAGGTTATGATTTAGAGCGTTCAAAAGCAATTACTGGAGGCGTTAACTTCATTGTTGGTACTGATAAAAATAAAAAGCGAGAAGATTTTCTTAAAGAATCTCTGCTGCTTTCTCAGGCACTATCTCTTTGTTCTTCACTAGTTGAACGTGATTTACGAGTTGAGGCTGCATTCTTTGAATCTGTTCGTGTTCTTGTCATGCGTCTTATAAATCAAGGTGAAGGTAACAAAATATCTTTGCCGGAAATGAATGCTCGGATTAATGAGTTATTGAAGGCAAGCATAAAGAGCGATGGCGTTATTGATTTATTCTCAGATGTCAAAACGGAATTTTCTCTTTTTGATTCTAAATTTTTGGAAGAAATTTCCAAGATGAAGTAAAAGAATCTTGCTGTTGAACTGCTAAAGAAATTGATAGCTGAACAGGTTCATATATACAGACGCACAAATGTCGTTAAATCTGAAAAATTTAGTGAAATTATTCAAGGTGTAATGAATAAATACTTAAATGGTATGTTGACCAATGAAGAAGTTATTGAAGAGCTACTTAAGATGGCGAAGCAAATTCGAGATGCTCATAAAGCTGGTGATCAACTTGGGCTTTCAGAAGATGAGCTGGCATTTTATGATGCATTAACTAAACCACAAGCTATTAAGGATTTCTATGAAAATGATGAGCTGATTGCCATCACTAAAGAACTTACGGAAGCTCTTCGTAAGAATCGTACGATTGATTGGCAAAAGCGTGATTCTGAACGTGCTAAAATGCGTATGATGATTAAAAAGCTTCTTAAACAGCATCGATATCCTCCTAAGGGCATGGAAGATGCTGTCCAAACAGTAATGACTCAATGCGAATTGTGGACAGATAATACAGATATGTAGTTCGCATAAACCTTACAACAAAAAATCCTCCGAATTATGATATGTACCCTCTTTACTGGACAAACCAGTAAGGAGGGTATTTTTATGAACATAAACAACTGAGTGTAAAAAAAATTACCGTTTGAGAATTAGAATTCAAAAAATTAAAAAGATAGCGTTTGCATAGTGGTGAAATAATGATATAATATGCAATGTAAATGAAACGTTTCAATTTATATAAAAAAGCCAAGTAATTATTAAGTTATATAAAACAATTTTTACACTTAAATCGTTTTAAGTAAGGAGATATAATATTATGCCTATTGTTTTAGCACGAATAGATCAGCGTTTGATTCATGGTATTACTGTAAATCAATGGAACAAAGTTTTACATCCTAAACGCTTTATGGTAGTAGATGACGAAATAAGTAATAATGAGCTTGTTAAAGCAAGTATGAGAATGGGAAAACCAGCTGGTACAGGTATGTCTATTATAAGTATAGACGATGCTATTAAAAATTTTAAAGCGGGAAAATATGATACTCATTCTGTATTTCTTATTGTAAAAGAACCTAGAATAATTTTAGATTTGGTTAATGCAGGAATAGAAATTAAAAGTGTCAATGTAGGTGCTTTATTTGAAGAAAAGGGCAGGAAACCATATACAAACCATGTAGCTATGAATGATCAAGAGGTTTCAGATCTCAAAAAAATTGCATCAAAAAACATCAGAGTTTTCTTTGAATATACACCTGATGATGAAAATGAAATTGAACTTGAAGCTGTTTTGAAAAATAAGGAGGAATGAAAATGTCTATTATTTTACAAAATATTTTAGTCATTATTGTTGCAGCTTATATGGCGTGGGATAACGGTACAGGTAATCAGATAACTGGTAATTGGCCTGTTATAATCGGTATGATAATTGGGCTGATAATGGGAAATATTAGTATAGGATTAGCTATTGGAGGAACATTACAATTAATGTCATTAGGTGTAGCAGCAATTGGTGGTTCGTCTATACCTGAATATGGTGTAGCTACAATTGTCGCAGTATTTATTGCAATTAGGACAGGTGCTTCTATAGGAACAGCAGTAGCAGTTGGGTTGCCAGTTGGAATATTTACATTGCAATTAGATGTATTAATTAAAATAATTAATAATTTCTTTGCACATTGGTCTCAAAAGATGCTACATGAAAAAAAGTATGCAAAAATAGATGCTATATTTTATTTAACTATTGCTGTATGGATGCTTAAATATGTGATTCCGATATCATTAGTAGTTTTCTTTGGTACGCCAATAGTAAAATTTATTTTGAAAGTTATACCTGGATGGTTTACCAATGGGTTGACAATAGCTGGAGGAATGCTACCTGTAGTGGGTATAGGTATGTTACTTAGATATATGCCCGTCAAGAAATATTTTTCATTTTTAATTATAGGTTTTGTTCTAGCTGGGTATTTGAAATTACCTGTTTTAGCTATTGCATTAATAGGATTAGCTGCTACTTATGAAACTTATCGTATAAATTCTAAAAAAATTGATAATGCAAATCTTGCTAATGGTACTGTAGTACAAAGTGGTGAATGTGAGGGAGACGATTTTGATGAGTAACGAAAATAGTCATATTACAGATGAAAATTGTAAATTAACAAAAAAAGATCTTAATAAAATGTTTCGTCGGTGGATTTTTTCTGCTGGTCTAGGTTACAATTTTGAAACTCAGCAAGCACCATCAGTTGCATTTTCGATGAGAAAAGCTCTCAGAAAAATTTATAAGGATGATAAAGAATATATTGAAGCTATGGATAATCATTACAAATATTTTAATGCTAATCCATTAATGGCTAACGTAATTTTAGGTGCAACATTAGCTATGGAAGAAAATGAAGGTATAAAAGCTAAGAATGCAGTACAATCTTTAAAAACATCCTTGATGGGTCCTTTTTCTGGTGTAGGTGATTCTATATTCTGGATTTTGATACCTACGATAATGGGTTCAATTGCTGGTTATATGGCTGTACAGGGAAATGCAACTGGTGCCGTAATATGGATGATATTGCAGGCAATTTTTTATTTCTTAAAAGTGTGGTTATTTAAAACTGGATATAATTCAGGAACTAAATTGGTTACGTCATTAGGAAAGAAGATAAACATTTTTACGGATGCTATTTCAATTATGGGATTAATGGTTATAGGATGTCTTATTCCTACTGTAGTAAAAGTGTTTATACCTCTTAAATTTAAGACTGGTAAAGTGATTTTATCATTACAAAATGGAATTTTGGATAAAATAATGCCAGCTTTGTTACCAGTTGCTGTTACTATATTTGTGTACTGGTTATTAGGAAAGAAGAATATAACCCCAACTAAAATTATAGGTTTAATAATATTAGTTTGTTTGTTAGGATCGTTTACTGGCATACTGGGAGTAGTCAAATAAAGGAGTATCATTACATGAAAATAAATAGACACATTATTATTGCTTCACATTCTAACTTAGCTCAGGGAATGAAGGATACACTTGAATTTTTCGCTGGAGATAAGTTGAAAATAACAGTGCTTACTGCATATGTTGATAATGTACCTATAGATGAAACAATAAAAAGTATGTTTGAAAACATAGATTCTGATGATGAAATTGTAGTATTGACTGATATTTTAGGCGGATCTGTAAATCAAAAGTTTTTCCTGTATATGAATAGACCACATACTATATTACTTACAGGTATGAATTTATCATTAGCATTGGCTATAACTATGGAGCCGTTAGATAGTTATATAAGTCCTGAAAAGATAAAAGAACTTGTTTTAGATGCTCAAAAACAAATTAAATATGAAAATGAGATGAGTACATTAGTTAGTGAGGAGGATGAATGAGTTTAAAAGATTGGAAAAAGAAAACTATAGTTTATGAGGTATATATCCAAAGTTTTAAAGATTCAAATAATGATGGAATTGGTGATATAAACGGACTTGAGAGTAAATTAGACTATATAAAAGAATTAGGTGCAAATAGTATATGGATTACTCCAATTTTCAAGTCACCACTTGTAGATAATGGATATGATATAGAAGATTATGAAAGTATAAATCCCATTTATGGTACAATGAGTGATTTTGAAAAATTGTTGATATCTGCTCATAAAAAAAATCTTAAAATAATACTTGATTTAGTAGTAAATCATACCTCGGATAAACATAAATGGTTTTTAGAGTCAAAAAAAAGTAAAAATAATCAGTATAGTGATTATTATATTTGGAGAGATCCGAAACCTGATGGAACCGAACCATCGAATTTGGGTTCAGCATTTGGAGGATCTGCTTGGACATATGTAGCTGAACGTAAACAATATTATTTGCATTTGTTTTCAGAACAACAACCCGATTTGAATTGGAATAATGTCAAAGTCAGACAATCTATATATCATATGATGAGGTTTTGGTTGGACAAAGGGGTAGATGGTTTTAGAATGGACTCGATTAGCCTTATTTCAAAACCAGAAAAATTTGATAATGTTCCTTTGGAAAATCATCAGAGATATGGAGCTTATTATTATAATATATCTAATGGACCACATATTCATGAATATTTGCAAGAAATGAATAGTGAGGTTTTAAGTAAATATAATATAATCACAATTGGTGAAACACCACATACAACACCTGAAGAAGCAAAAAAGTATGTTGATTCATATCGCAATGAGTTAGATATGGTATTTCAATTTGAGCATATGCATGTAGATTATGGTAAATTTGGTAGATATTCTGATGTCATGTATAAACTGAATGATTTGCGTTGTGCAATGAATAAATGGCAAGAAAAATTATCATGGAATACTAATTATCTAGGTAATCATGATCAGCCACGCATAGTTTCTAGATTTGGAAATGATGATAAATATAGAATTAAGTCTGCCAAAGTACTAGCAATGATGTACATTCTTCAAAAAGGTACGCCATTCATTTTTGAAGGCGAAGAGATAGGTATGACTAATTTACATATTACTAATATTAATGAGCTTAAAGATATAGAAGCTCATTATAATTACAATTTTTTCATAGATAAACATATATCGCCAGAAAAAGCTTTAGAAATGGTCAATAGGAAAACTCGTGATAATGCACGTACACCTATGCAGTGGAATTTTGATCGAAATTCAGGGTTCTCGGATGTTAAACCGTGGTTTGATGTTAATTCAAATTATAAATCTATAAATGTTAAAAAAGATTTACAGTCTAGTGATTCTATATATCGCTTTTATCAAAAATTATTACAACTTAGAAAAGAAGATAGTATAATGATCGATGGAGAGTTCAGACCGTTATATATCAATGATTCTGAAATATATGCTTTTATTAGGGAGCTTTCTGGTCATAAAAAATTAATTGTATGTTCACTATGTGCTTATAATAAAAAATTTGAAGTTCCAAAAAATGTTGGAAATATTTCTAAAGTGATTTTAAGTAATTATGAAAAAGATATAAATATTAATGATAGAACGATTTATCTTAAACCATATGAAGGGGTAGTAGTTAGTCTTGACTAATATGAAGGACGTCGCCCGTGAAGCCGGGGTTTCAGTAGGTACTGTTTCAAATTATATTAATGGTAAAAAAGTACGACCTGTAGTTGCTAAAAGTATAGAACAGGCGATAAAAAAATTAAATTATGTTGTAAATAATACAGCTAGGTTATTAAAAAACAATTGCTCACCTTTTGTTATTTTTGTAGTTCCTACAGTTTGGAGCCCGTATTTTTCAGAATTAACTTTTTGGATTCAAAAAAAACTAAATAGTTTAGGATATAAGATGATTTTATGTATATCCGAGAATGATTATAAGTTAGAAAAAGATTATGTTAAAATGGCTGAAGAACAGAGAGCTGCTGGTATTATTTCTGTTTCATATTCAAATTTAACAACTCATATTCGTTCTGATATACCATTTGTGTCTATAGAAAAAGAATCAACAGGGATCTTTCCATTGGTTACGTCTGATAATTATTCTGGTGGTAGTTTAGCGGCAAAAGAATTGCAATTAAGAAATGTGAAAAGATATTATTTTATTGGTACTACTAATCAAGATTCTGTTTCAATGATTGCAAGAAGGTCCGGCTTTATGGATTATTGTCATAATAATGGATTAATGGCGGATGTATTAACAGTTGCTTCAAGTCGAAAAATTAGTCAGTTTCGTAAGGATATAGATAAAATAGTAAAAAAATTATTGTCTGAAAATAATTTGGGTGATATTGGTGTTTTTACGCATACTGATGAAATAGCTATTGTATTGCTCAATGAATTGAGGATGAAGGGTATAAGAGTACCAGAAGATATTCAAATTATTGGATTTGATGGTTGGAAAATTACAGAGGAAGATTCATTAAATATTTCATCTATTCGTCAACCAGTAGATATGATAGCAGAGTATGCTGTTAAGCAATTAGATGAAGAAATAAGATATTCTGATAATTTTGAGATCAGGAGAATCAATTTGCCGGTTAGTTTTATACCAGGAATTACTACTAATAATGACGTACGAAGATAATATAGTTTTTTACGTTATACAATAATTATTCTATTGTTAGTAGTATTATTTAATGATTGTATATTCCAAAAAATAAATTGTTATTATGTAATTATACAAAAGTAAGCATAACTGATTACGTGTTTCAGTTATGCTTATTTTATTGTCCTTAATATGTAAACTAAGTAGAATAAATTAATCGCTGTTCGAATGTGTTTATTTTATCATTAATCGAACATGTTTTTTTATCTTTAGTGTTTGATTTTGTTCGAAAAAGTGATATTATTATATTGTGAATTAGATGAAAGCGCTATCTTGAGCTTTGCGATTATGAATATTGAAAGCAGTCTATAATGCAAGTAATTTATTTGACGTAAAAATTGCATATAGTTAAGCGTTAAAAAAGGTAATTACTATATTTTTAGGAGGTAAGAGATTTGGATAAAGAACAACTTACACTTTTAGGTTTTGAAATTGTAGCTTATGCTGGTGATGCTCGCTCTAAATTTTTAGAGGCTTTAGATGCTGCTAAGAATGGTGAATATGATAAAGCGGAGCAGTTAATTGCATCTGGTGATGAGTGTCTTAATAAGGCACACAGTGTTCAAACTGATCTTCTTTCCAAAGAAGCTGCAGGTAAGAATATTGAATTTAGTGTTACATTAATGCATGGTCAAGATCACTTGATGACAGCTATTTTGTTACGTGATTTGATGAAACATATTATTGCACTTTATAAGAAAGGATAGTTATATGAATGTATTAATTTCAAAAATAGAAAAAGGAAAACCTTTTTTTGAAAAAGTTTCTAGAAATATTTATCTTAGGGCAATTAGGGACGGTTTTATTGCAAGTATGCCTGTGATTTTGTTTTCCAGCATATTTTTACTAATTGCATTTGTTCCAAATATTTTTGGTATAAGGTGGGGTAAAGATGTCGTTGAACTATTAATGAAACCATATAATTACACTATGGGAATCGTAGCATTTCTTGTTGCTGGTACTACAGCAAAATCATTAACTGATTCTATTAATAGGGATATGGATAAGACAAATCAAGTTAATTTTATATCTACTATGTTAGCTTCTATTACAGGATTTCTTATTCTTGCATCTGATAGTATTCAAGGAGGCTTTTCAAGTGATTTCTTAGGAACAAAAGGCCTACTATCTGCTTTTATTGCAGCTTTCATTGTAGTAAATATATATAAAATTTGTATAAAAAAGAATGTTACTATTCGAATGCCTGAAGAAGTTCCGCCTAACATATCACAGGTATTTAAAGACGTAATACCATTTGCACTTTCAATATTAGTTTTATATGCATTAGATTTATTAGTGCGTAGAAGTCTAGGTACTGGAGTAGCTCCGGCTATTGGAAAAGTTATTGCTCCACTTTTTAAAGCAGCAGATGGGTATGTAGGTATTACCATTATATTTGGTGCATATGCTCTATTTTGGTTTATTGGTATTCATGGTCCCTCTATTGTAGAACCAGCGATAGCTGCTATTACTTACGCTAATATTGAAACTAATTTCAAATTGTTACAAGCAGGTCAACATGCTGATAAGATTTTAACTTCAGGTACTCAAATGTTTATAGTTACCATGGGAGGCACAGGAGCAACACTTGTTGTGCCATTCATGTTTATGTGGTTGGCTAAGTCTAAACAAAATCGTGCCATTGGTCGTGCTTCAGTAGTTCCTACTTTCTTTGGGGTTAATGAACCAATTTTGTTTGGAGCACCATTAGTATTAAATCCGATTTTCTTTATACCATTTGTTTTTGCTCCTATAGCTAATGTATGGATTTTTAAATTCTTTGTAGATGTACTTGGTATGAACAGTTTTAGTGTTAATTTGCCATGGACTACCCCTGGCCCTATTGGAATTATTATGGGCACTGGTTTTGGATTATGGTCAGTTGTTTTGGCTATTACTTTAATTGTGGTAGATGTTATTATTTATTATCCATTTTTCAAGGTTTACGATAATCAGATTCTAGAACACGAGATATCTGGTAATTGTTCTAATAATTTAAAGGATAAAGTTGCTGCTAATTTTGATACATCTAAAGCAGATGCAATTTTAGAAAGAAATAATATATCTAAAGCTGGTAATGTTGTAAAACAAACAAATGTTCTTGTACTTTGTGCAGGCGGCGGAACAAGTGGTTTGTTAGCCAATGCTTTGAATAAAGCAGCTAAAGATTATAATGTCCCTATTACAGCAGCTGCTGGTAGCTATGGATCGCATCGCGAAATTTTACCACAATATCAGCTTGTTATTTTAGCACCTCAAGTAGCTTCTAATTATGTTGATATGAAAGCTGAAACCGATAGATTAGGCATAAAATTAGCTAAAACTGAAGGTGTTCAGTATATAAAACTGACTAGAGATGGATTAGGTGCACTTAAATTTGTTGAAGAACAAATTAAAAACTAGTGTCTAAATGGGAAAGGTTTTGCATATGCCTCTCCTGTTTTTATAAATAGTAAAAGAAGGGTTTTAAAATGGAAAAAATATTACCTAAAGATTTTATCTTTGGTGGTGCTACAGCAGCTTATCAAGCAGAAGGAGCTACTCACGAAGATGGAAAAGGGCCTGTAGCATGGGATAAGTATTTAAAAGAAAATTATTGGTATACTGCGGAACCTGCAAGTGATTTCTATCATAAATATCCGATAGATTTAAAATTAGCACAAGAATATGGAATAAATGGTATTCGTGTATCTATAGCATGGTCTAGAATTTTTCCAGAAGGATACGGCAAAGTTAATTATAAAGGTGTTGAGTTCTATCATAAACTTTTTGCAGAATGTCATAAGCGAAATGTTGAGCCATTTGTTACATTGCATCATTTTGATACACCTGAAATTTTACATGAAAATGGTGATTTCTTAAATAGAGAAAATATTGATCATTTTGTCGATTATGCTGAATTTTGTTTTAAGGAATATCCAGAAATCAATTATTGGACTACGTTTAATGAAATAGGACCGATAGGAGAGGGTCAATATTTAATAGGAAAATTTCCACCGGGTATTAAATATGATTTAGCCAAAGTTTTTCAATCTCATCATAATATGATGGTAGCACATGCACGTGCGGTTAAATTGTTTAAAGATGGAGGATATAATGGTGAAATTGGAGTTGTTCATGCATTACCTACAAAATATCCATATGATCCAGAAAATCCTGAAGATGTCCGAGCTGCTGAATTAGATGATATTATTCATAATAAATTTATTTTGGATGCAACTTTTTTGGGAAAGTATTCTGATGAAACAATAAAAGGTGTTGAACATATATTGGCTGTAAATGGTGGAAAACTTGATTTACGTCCAGAAGATTTTAAAGTGTTAAATGCTGCTAAAAATTTAAATGATTTTTTAGGAATAAATTATTATATGAGTGATTCGATGAAAGCTTTTGATGGCGACACTGAGATTACACATAATTCAACAGGAAATAAAGGTGAATCTAAATATCAAATTAAGGGTGTAGGTCAACGTGTATTTGATGTTGATGTGCCACGTACTGATTGGGATTGGATGATATATCCTAAAGGATTATATGATCAAATTATGAGGGTAAAAAAGGATTATCCAAATTACAAAAAAATTTATATTACGGAAAATGGTCTAGGATATAAGGACGTATTTGAGAATAATACTGTTTATGATGATGCACGTATTGATTATGTGAAAAAACACTTAGAAGTAATAGCAGATGCTATATCTGATGGTGCAAATGTGAAAGGATATTTTATCTGGTCATTGATGGATGTCTTTTCATGGTCTAATGGTTATGAAAAGCGTTATGGTCTTTTTTACGTTGATTTTAAAACTCAAAAAAGATATCCAAAAAAGAGTGCTGAATGGTATAAGAAAATTTCTGATACTCATATTGTTTAAAAATAATCGTAACAGTAAAAAATACTATGATTATCGAGGTCTACCTAAATAATCATAATTGTAATTAAAAAGATAAGTTTAAATTAAAAGAGGTTTTTAAATGAGAAATATTACAGTAGAAGTTGCCAAACACATGGAAAGATTATCTAATGAAGATGGGGTTATTAGTGCTGTAGCTATTGATCAAAGAGGATCATTAAAGAAAATGTTAGCAGAAGCAGCTAATAAACCTGCAGATGAAACTACCATTGTTGATTTCAAAAAAGCTATTTCATCAGAGTTGACCCCTTACGCATCAGCTATTTTAACTGATCCTGAATATGGATTACCTGCAACTAAGGTTAGAGATAAAAATTGTGGCTTGATTTTAGCTTATGAGAAAACAGGATATGATACTACTGAACCTGGAAGAATGTGTGATTTAATTGCTAACCAATCTGTTCGTAGAATAAAAGAAGAGGGAGCAGATGCAGTTAAGTTTATGCTATATTATGACCCTGAAGAACCCGATGCAATTAATGATAAGAAAAAAGCATTTGTAGAAAGAGTTGGGGCAGAAACCAAGGCTTATGGCTTAGCTTTCTTCTTAGAAGTTGTAACTTATGATGGATCAATGGATTCAGTTAAGAGTGAAGAATATGCCAAAATAAAACCGAAGAAAGTATTTATGACTATGGAAGAGTTTTCTAAGCCACAATATGAAGTAACAGTTTTAAAGGTAGAAGTTCCGTTTAATATTCATTATGTAGCTGGATTCAACGGTGATAACAAGGCTTTATATACTGTTGATGAAGCTAAGGCAATGTTTAAAAAACAGTCAGATTTGACCGATTTACCATATATATTCTTATCAGCAGGTGTAACTTCAGAAGAATTTATTGCTGAATTAAAGATGGCTGAAGAAGCAGGTGCGGAATTTAATGGAGTATTGTGTGGTAGAGCTACGTGGAAACCATCTATTAAGCCTTTTGCGGCAGAAGGTGAAAGCGTTGGTCGTAATTGGTTGGCAACACAAGGTAAAGAAAATATTGAAAATCTTAATCACGCTTTGATTGGTGCAAAGTCGTGGAAAAATAAACTTACGGTAGAATAATTATAGTAGTAAAAACGGTGAAAAAAAACATCGCTTTTATTATTAAAACCGTTGTTCGAAAATGTTAGAATTGTTTTAAAGATAATAATAAAGAAACATTTTTGGCAAGGTGGTAGCTATGTTAAAACAAGAACGATTTAGTAAAATTGTTAATATTCTGAGCACTGAAGAAATAGTACAGGTATCTGATTTAGCTAATATGATGAATGTCTCTGAAATGACTATCAGGAGAGATTTGCGAGAGTTGGATCGTCGAGGCAAAGTTTTACGTGTTCACGGAGGAGCACAATCTGTCTCTAGTTCACTTATTATAGAAAAGAATTTCAATGAGAAACGTGAGATTCACGTTCCTGAAAAAAAAGAAGTTGCTAAAAAAGCTGCTAAACTTATTAAAGATGGAGAAACTGTATACGTTGGCCCAGGTACAACTTTAGAATTTATGGTCGCTGAATTAAAGCAAAAAAAATTAAGATTAGTTACTAATTCAATCCCTGTCTTTGAAGCAGCTAGACAGAATGCTAATAATTATGATCTTATTTTGATAGGTGGAAGTTATAGAAGAACTAGTGGAGCATGTATTGGTGCATTAGCTAATCATGATTTGAAATCTATGGGATATGATCGAGCATTTGTTGGTGTTAATGGCATTATAGATGATGCCTTGATGACAGCAAATATGGAAGAAGGGTTAACGCAAAAAATCGTTCTTGACCGTGCAGTTCATAAATATGTTGTATGTGATAAGTTTAAATTGAATAAAAATGATTTTTATAATTTTTATAAATTATCAGATATAGATCGTTTAATAACTAATCACGATGTTGCTAAAAAATTAGTTGATTACTATGGTCAATTTATAGAAATAGATAATTCATGAGGAGTAAAAATGAAAGTAGTTATTGGTAGTGATAAGGATGGATTTGCTTTAAAAGAGACTATAAAAGAATGGTTGACAAGCAATGATTATGAAGTGGTGGATGTAACTCCTGAACCAGCTGAAGATTTTGTTGAATCTAGTCTTAAAGTTACACACGAAGTTTTAGAAAATAATATTAAAAAAGCTATTATGTTTGATAAATATGGTGTTGGTTCTGCTATGGCATCGAATAAAGTTAAAGGAATGGTAACAGCCGATGTCAATGAAGAGAGAACTGGTCATATGACAGCTATGCATAATGGTGCTAAGGCATTAGCAATTGGTAGTGGCATTGTAGGAGAAACTCTAGCTAAGTCCATTATTGAGTATTATTTACATACTGAATATGCTGGTGGACGTCATCAAGTTAGATTAGATATGCTTGAAAAGATGATTTAATTAGGAGGTTTTTAAGAATGTTAGATAATGATAGACCACAACCAGAATATGTAGATCCTGCTATTGATAAGCATGTTGTTGTTGCTTTAGCTAATGATCATATTGTTACACCGATTAAGATGGCTTTATCTGATCATTTAAAAGATGAAGGTTACCAAGTTCTTGATTTTGGTACTTATGATAATTCTAGAACGCATTATCCTATTTATGGAAAAAGAGCAGCCGAAGCAGTTGCTACAGGTCGTGCTGATGTTGCAATTGTAATGTGTGGTACAGGTATCGGAATTTCTACCGCTGCAGATAAAAATGATGGCGTTCGAGCAGCTATGGTAGGTGATGTTGCTCAGGCTAAATATGCCAAGCGTGAATTAAATGCTAATATTTTAGGTATAGGTGGCATAGTTTTAGGTAGAGATTTTATCTTCTATATTGCTGATGCATTTTTGAATGAAAAATATCATGAAACACCAGAAAATAAGAAACTTATTGAAAAAATCGATCATATAGCAACACCTAATCCAGAGCAAACTGGCAATGAACACTTCTTTGATGAAGAAAATAAGAAGTGGGCTGAAGGTGTATATCACGATTAAAAGTGTGACATTATGGATACAATAGATAAATTTCGGC
The DNA here is from genome assembly GCF_011058775.1 of Lactobacillus iners. Lineage (NCBI taxonomy): Bacteria > Bacillati > Bacillota > Bacilli > Lactobacillales > Lactobacillaceae > Lactobacillus > Lactobacillus iners. The sequence continues at coordinate 274,343 of NZ_CP049230.1, forward strand.
AAATAAATCCCAATTATAAAATTTATGATATTCACGATTCATCTTTTAGCGATTATGGTGTTGTATATCCTTTTGACAATGTTAGTGAGATTGATGATGTAATTAGTCAATATGCTAAACCTAAAGATGGCATGAAATATGTTTCACCAATTAAAGAACTTGAAAGCAAACATTTAATTAATAAAATAAAATATGATATTTTTGGTGATATGCCTATTGATGTTGGTCTTACCTTTGGTCATTCAGAAGAATTTACTGCTTTTGAATACCATCAATGTTCTGAAGTTAATATTATGTTAGATGATGTAATTATGGTTTTAGGCAAAAGGCAAACGCTAGAGACTTATGGTACTATTGATCCTAATCGAGAAGCTAAAATGTTTTATGTACCTAAGGGATCAGTTATTGAGTTATATAATGATACTTTACACTATGCACCCCTACAAGTTACGTCTGAAGGATACAAGGTAGTTGTCATAGTAATTAGTGGAACTAACACTAGTTTATCTGAAAATGTAGTTACTGCTAATCCTAGATTAGTTAAAAAAGGTAAGTTTCAGGTTGTGCATGCATGTAGAAAAGATAAGCTTGCACAAGGTTATAAATTAGCAGTAGTCGGTGATGTCATTAAGACTAATTCGTTGAAAATGTAGTGATTCTATTTATAAGGATATTTATAGGACTAAGTATAATTTAGCATATTTAATTTCCCTTGCTATTTCTAAAAATAATGTTTTTTAGATATCCTCCTATATTAGTTTATATTAAAAGCAAAAGTCTGAAGATAGCCCATTAATTCAGATTTTTGCTTTTTCTTTAGAAGAGGTTTTAAATTTATGGAACAAGTTACGATTGAAAATGATGTTTTAGCAATAAAGGTTGCTTTACTTGGGGCAGAAGTTCAAGAAGTTAAGAGCCTTAAAGATAATTTCTCATATATTTGGTATGCTGATGCTAAATATTGGGGCAGGCATGCACCAGTTTTATTTCCCTTTATCGGTAGATCATATGAGAATAAGTATTTAATTGATGGTAAAGAGTACAATATGAAACAACATGGTTTTTTAAGAGATCAGGTTTTCAAAATTGTAGATAAGCAAAAAAATAAACTGGTGTTGCAACATAGTGCTACTGAAGAAACTAAATTAGTTTATCCATATTCTTATACTGTTACAATAACATATACTTTGGAAGATACTTATTTGCACATCAATTATGAAATTGATAATAATGATGCTAAAGATATGTATTATTCATTCGGATTTCATCCAGGCTTTAATTTGAATAGCGATTTATCCAATTATAGTTTGCAATTCGAACCTAAATTGAATTCTTTGCCAACATTATTAGTAGAACCTAATCCATTTAGAAATGGAAAAATTGCTGATACACAATTACAGAATGGGAAATTAGAGTTAAATTATCCTATGCTTGATAATGGTGTTAAGATTTATGATATTAGTGATATTAAGACTGTATCTCTTATTAGTTGTAGGGATGCACATCAAGTTACCGAAGATATCGCAGATTTTCCATATTTGGCAGTTTGGAGCCCTGAAAATAAAAAAGCACCATTTTTATGTGTGGAGCCTTTTAGAGGGTTACCAGATCAGTATGGCAAAACAATTGATATCAAAGATAAATTAGGTGAACAGCATATTGCTGCTAATAGTAATGATCAATTTACAGTATCACTTAATTTTAAGTAAAAAATGACTAATTAACTTAAAGTCAATCAAAGCCTCTGAGCTCAATGGAGCTTAGGTGCATTAATATCAATATTAAGTTTTGGATTTGCAGGCTGGCTAATTTATAATAAGAAAAAGCGTGATTAAATCAAAAAAAATCAGGTAAAATTACCTGATTTTTTTAATTGTATAAATTAATGATTATTTTATTTTCAAAGGCACTAATTGAGCTTCAATAGTTGACAAATCTACGCCTGCTTGCAATAAAGTAGCTGCAGTATATGCACCTTCAATAAAAGCAACATCATAAAGATGAATCTTTTTGTTCGCAAATTCTTGTGCCATTTCTAAGTTCATCTTAGCACTTCCTAAGTCATAAAAGGCTAAAATTTCATCTGCTTTATTTTCTTCAAAGGCAGTCATAATTTTATCCATGGAAGTACCAATATCATTTTGCTCAGTTCCTCCTGCAATTGTAATTGACACATCTTTGGCAACTTGACTTAACAAGTCGGATAAACCAGCTACAATTTTAGGAGAATGGGAAACTAAAGTAATACCTAAACTCATTTGTTATTTATAACCTCCAATAAAGATTCAAAGAGGTAGCCACTAGATTGAGAACCTGGATCAATATGATTGATTGAACGTTCTCCTAAGTAGGATGCACGGCCTTTTTTGGCAATCATATCTTTAGTAGCTAATACTGCTGCTTCAATTTTTTCAGTGGTTAATGTATCTTGTTTGATAGCTTCGATTACAACTGACCAGACATCAACCATTGTTTTGTCGCCTATAGTTGCACCGCCACGTTTTTTGATGCCTGCTAGTGCAGCTTCGAGTAAATCAACTATATTATTACTTTTTTGGCTTTCTTTAGCCATTTCTAAGAAGGCTGTGCCATAAAGTGGACCGCTAGCACCACCAACAGTAGAAATTAGTGCCATGGCGATTGTCTTTAAGCAAATTGTTAGCTCATCTGGGGCACTATTTAGTTTGGTGACTACAGCATCCATTCCGCGTTTCATATTAAAACCGTGATCGCTGTCTCCAATCGGTGCATCCAATTCACAAAGATATTTTTCATTTGCTGTTATTTTTTTGGAAAATAATTCCATCCATTTTTTTAATTGTGTTACGTCTAATTCCATTATGAATCCTTTCTACCATGCAATTGTTTGAACAGGATAATTCAAATATTCTAACCACTTGTCATCTTTAATTTCAAAGATCGTTAAGGAAATCCCGGCCATGTCAATGGAAGTCATATAGTTGCCGATTTTCATAAAGACAGGAGTAATATTGAAACTATCTAATTTGTTTAATACATCATTAGTAAAAACGTATTGTTCCATTAAAGGAGTTGCTCCCATACCATTTACTAACATAGCATATTTGTTGTGAGAGTCGAAGTGCAATTCTTCATTTAGTTTAGTAATTAATTCTTCTACTAATTCTTTGGAACTCTTGATTTTTTCACGACGATAACCTGGTTCACTATGAATACCAACGCCGTATTCCATTTCGTCATCAGCCAATTTAAAGCCCGGTTGACCGGTCATTGGATTAGTGGCAGCTGATAAGGCTACAGCAATGGTTTTAATATTAGGTAAAATAGCATGAGCTAATTCATCAATTTCATCTAAGCTTGCACCATTTTGTGCTGCAGCACCTAGAACTTTATGCATAAATAAAGTACCAGCAACTCCACGTCTACCTTGAGTATAGAGACTATTTTCGACAGCAATATCATCATCAACGACGATAGATTTTACTTCAATGTCATCCATTGCAGCTAAATCTTTGGCCATGTCAAAATTCATCACATCCCCAGAATAGTTTTTGACAACTAAATATACGCCTTTGCCATGGTTAACTGCCTTAATAGCTTCGTAAATTTGATCTGGTGTAGGTGATGTAAAGACTTGTCCGCACACGGCAGCACTTAACATCCCTTTGCCAACAAAACCTGCATGGGTTGGTTCATGTCCGCTACCACCACCGCTGACAATCCCGACTTTTTCTTGCATAGAGGCTTTGTCTGATCTAACAATTGCGTTGGTAGCTGGAATTTGTTCAACAATACTAGAATATGCACGAGTCATTCCTTGTACCATTTCATCGACTAAATTTTGTGGATCATTAATAATCTTTTTCATAAAAATATCTTCTTTCATAAAAATATTCAATCTAATGGTTACTTTAATTTTACTATAAAGCGTTTTCTTTTGGCGAGCATGTATAAAAAAACTCTCAAAATTAAAACTGATTAACCTTGAGAGTTTAGTTAATTAAAATTTGCCGATTAGACTTTCAAATTCATTGAGGCGTTTTTCAAATGTAGCAAAAGCATTTTCCAAATAATCTGCTTTAGTCATATCGACACCAGCTTTTTTCATAATTTCTGTTGGATAGTCGCTGCTTCCAGAACGAAGGAAGTTTAAATAATCTTCCAATTGTTTTTTGTCACCATGGACAACATTATTCGATAAAGCAGTTGCTGCAGCAAAACCTGTAGCATATTGGTAAACATAGAAATTGTAATAAAAGTGTGGTATACGAGACCATTCTTTAGCAATTTGCCCGCCAGGTGTCACACTAGATCCGTAATAGCGTTGATTTAAATCACCATAGAATTGGTTAAGAATCTCAGCAGTTAGAGGCTCACCTTTGGCATCAGATTCATGGATAAATTGCTCAAATTCAGCAAATTGAGTTTGACGGAATAAAGTTCCTTTAAATGAATCGAGGTAGTAATTTAAGATAAAGGCACGGGTCTTTGGATCTGTAATATTTTTTAAGAAATATTCAGTTAGAATATTTTCATTAGTTGTTGAGGCAATTTCTGCTACGAAGATTGGATAATTAGAATAAATGTATTTTTGACTGTGATTAGTATACCAGCTATGAACTGAGTGCCCAGTTTCATGTACCAATGTATATAATGAATCTAAGTTGCCTTCCCAATTTAGCAAAATATATGGATCAGTATCATATGAACCACCTGAATAGGCTCCTGTAGCTTTATTCTTGGTTTCGACAACATCAATCACGCGATCATTGAAAATATGCTTGACAACTTTTAAATAGTCTTCACCTAACGGTTTTAATGCTTCTAAAGCAATTTCTTTAGCTTTATTAATGTCATAATGATCAGATGGTTGGCCAGTTAATGGAACATACATATCATACATTTGTAAATCATTAATCTTGAGCAATTTTTTACGTAAAGCTACATAACGATGTAAAAGATTAATATGTTTGTTAACTTCAGCTAGTAAAGTATCATAAACTACTGTAGGTACACCATTTTCATTCAGTGAAGCTTCACGAGCAGAGTGATACTTGTGCATTTTAGCATTATAATTGTGTGCTTTAACGACACCAGACAAAGTAGATGCTAAGCTATTTTCAAATTGACCATAAGTTGCAAACATAGTATCAAAAGCTTGTTTACGTACTTCTCTATTTTGTGATTGAATCAAGTTTGAATATAGACCGTCAGATAATTGTTCAGTATTGCCATCTTCATCTTCAACATAACCATATTCCATGTCTGAATTAGTTAAAATATTATATGTATTTTCTGATGTATTGAGGGCATCAGAAGCGGCAGCAATGATTTTTTCTTGGTCGGATGATAGGGTGTGTTTTCTTTTTTGATTTAAAGTATCTAATCTATGAGCAAACTCGGCTAATCTAGGTTCATCCTTTTTAAATTGTTCAATCGTTTTTTCAGGAATGTCCAAAATTTCTGGATCAACAAAAGCTGTTGCGGCACTAAAATCATTATAGAGGCTTTGCACTCTAGCTACAAAGCCGAGGTAGTGACTATTATTAGTGTCTTGATCACTGGATAGTGTTGAGTAAACATAGACTTTTTCAATCTCTCTTGATACTTTTAGAATTTTAGAAAAGTTTTCATATAGATCGGTGCCAGAAGTGGATAATTTGCCCTTAAGTGTAGTTAATTCTGCAATCTCTTGTTGTATTTTGGCAAATTCCTTTTCCCATTCTTGATCATTTTTAAATATACGTGTTAAATCCCATGTCAAATCAACTTCAACGTCTTTTCTATATGGTGTAGCCAATTGAAATTCCTTCTTTCTAAGTATTTTTTACATAAAAAATAGTATTATAACAATAATTATATCTATTTTCTCTTGATAAAAAAGTTGAATTTAGCAATAATTTAGTTTGATGATATAGTGGCAAGGAAAAAATAATAATGATGAAAATATCAAACAAAGATAAATTACAGCGTAATTGTGTTTTAGCAAAAGAAATTAATAGGCAACCAGCAAAATTAGTATTTTTAAAGCTGATCGGTTTAGTTATTACAATTATGTTAGGAATGTGTGTTGCTGTAGGAACTAGAATTTATTTTACTATGGCTTCATCGGTTCGTCAGGCTAATCAAGGGCATGTAATGGCGGATTCATCATTTATTGCACAACAAAAGCCTTTTTCGGTTCTGATTTTAGGAGTTGATCAAGGAATTGAAGGTCGCCATGATCAGGGAAATTCTGATACCATGATTTTGGTAACATTAAATCCTAAAAAAGGTGTAGCCACAATGACCTCGATTCCACGTGACTTACTGGCAGATATCCAACCTTCTAAAAAGTTTTATATGTTTCGTGTAAATTCCGCTTATCAACTTGGTGGTAATCGAGCAGCAGTCAAAACAGTATCTACATTACTTAATGTACCTGTTAATAATTATATGGAAGTTAATATGAAGGCTCTGAAAAACTTAGTTGATGCTTTAGGTGGTGTTGATGTTAAAGTTCCATTTTCTTTTACTTATAACACTAAATTTGTTAAGGGGATGCAACATTTAAATGGTAATGCGGCTTTAGATTATGTACGTATGAGAAAAGAAGATCCTCAAGGTGATTATGGACGACAAAAAAGACAAAGACAAGTGATCGAGCAATTAATTCATAAGGGTATGACTTTGAAATCACTTAACAATTATCGGAAGATTTTAAATGTATTTGCTAAATATGTAAAAACAAATCTGACTTTTAATGATATGTTATCAGTAGCGTTTAAATATCGCAGTTGTTCGCATCATATTGTTCAAGACTATGTTCATGCTCATGATGCATGGATTGGAGGAGCAGCATTGCAAGTTGCATCAACGAGTGAATTACAACGAGTTTCTGATCTTACGAGGTCAAATTTGAATTTGAAGAAGCAAAAATTACATAACGAAGAAACACGCCAAAATAAATTGCAAAAACATTTGAAGTGGAAAAAGAAAGATCCATTTGAAAATTATATTATTTATGAAAGGCATTCTAAAACTAAAGTTTGGACAGGCAAATAAAAAATCTGACTTGAATTCAAGTCAGATTTTTTTAATATATTACTTCTACACTAGCATATAAAATACCAGCTGCTGGTATTTGGCTGTTTGGCATAGCTACATCTAGTTGTCTAGGGTTACTATAAGCAAAACTTCCAGTATCATTAACTACTCTATATAAAACCATACCATTTGATAATGTTATTCTTAGTCTAGTTCCACGCGGAAAAATATTTAAATTAGCAGCTACTCCATGATAACCAAGTCGTGATCCTAAGACAGCTGGGTCATAAAATGAGACTTTAAAGGTACCTTTGTTTACTGTCCTTATTTGTGGTTTTGGTGCTTGTGCAATAGCTTGTTTCGCTTTTTGAGCACGTTGCATAGCTTGCTTTTGCTCCATTTGGTTCCATTGTTGTTGTTTAATTTTAATTGCTTTTAATTTAGTTTGATCTGCTTGCTTTTTTTGCTTTAATTGGAAGTCTTGTTCCATTAATTGAACTTTCATTGTGTTTCTTACTAAAGCAGATGAGATATTTATTTTGTTAGTAACTTGAGTTGCCAAAACAGGCTGAATAGCAATATTTAATATTAGTAATGAAATTGCAGTCATAATCGCAATAAATTTATGTTTCAAACTTATCACTCCCATATAATAATTAATCTTTGTAAAACGTTGTTATTTTGATTGAATATGTCTAGTATTATATGGTATGTATATTTCATAAAGATAATGAGATATTTACAAATTATAACAAATGTAACAAAATAGCTCATTTTATGTAATATTGTAAAAGAAATGTAATATGAGGACTACAAATATGACGAATAAAAATCAGAAACATCGTTTTTTTCCAGTTATTTATGCAACTTTCATTGGTATTTTTGCCTTTATAGCTGTGATCAATGTGTGCAAACATACTTTTCAGATGACAACTACTCATTCTTTGCTGATTAGTTCTTTAGTTGCCTTAATTTTTTACATTAGTGCTTATATTTTGGCTTATATTTCTAATCAAATTAAGTATTTAGTAGCTAAGCATTGCTTGTCTGCGAATGACTTGGCGAAAATCACTGGACTAAAATCTGATTATTTTCCCATACATAATAATAAACTCAGCTTAATTGTTGCTAAGCGTAAATGGCTTGCTATACTATGTAAATTAAGAGAATATGATGAAAAAAAGGGTGGTAGATCTAAAATTGACTAAGCAAATAGTGACTGAAAATCAATATAATGATCAAGTGCTCGATACTTGTTTAAAAGCTGGAAGATTAATGATCGAAAGTGGTAGTGAGATGTATCGTGTGGAAGATACAATGCTACGAATTTCTCGTAATGCAAATATTCCAGCTGCACGCTGCTTTACAACTCCGACAGGACTTTTTATGAGCTTAGGGGAACATTCTAAAACTCAGATGACTTTGATTAAAAATCGTAATATTGATATGACAGTAGTTGATAAGGTGAATGAGTTATCTCGTGCATTTGCAGATAAAAAAATAACTTTAGATCAATTACATAATAAATTGTGTGATTTAGCAGATCATAGACAAACATTTTCCAACTTAATGCAAATTTTTGGTGCTACTATTTTAAGTTGTACCTTGATGGTATTATTTATGGACGATTATGATTGGATTGATTTTCCAGTGGCAGCAATTGTGGGTGGCAGTTGTTATGGAATATATTTGTGGATCAAAAAGTATAGTCGCGTTCGTTTTTTAGGTGAACTGGTTACTGCGATGATTATGGGGGCAATGACTATTGGCATTTGTCATATTTTTCCTAGTTTATCGATGGATAATATTTTAATTGGTTCATTAATGGCCCTAGTTCCAGGAGTTCCAATTACTAATGCGTTAAGTGATTTGTTTAGAGGAGATTTAGTTTCAGGAACTGTACGTGCAATAGAAGCATTTTTAACAGCTGTCGCTTTAGGTGGCGGAATTGGCTTAGCTATTAAATTCTTAGGGGGTTTTTAATATGCCATACTGGTTAGATATAATAATTAATTTCACTTTTGCTTGGATTGCTTCTGTTGGTTTTGCTCTGACGTTGAATGTGCCTAAACGTGCTTTGATTTATTGTGGCCACAGTGGTGCATTAGGGTGGATGATTTATTGGTTTGGTATTCATGCTGGCTGGGGGCGATTGACGTCCAATTTTTTAGGTGCATTATTAATTGGAATTGTTGGAATTATTTTAGCCAAACTCAAGAAATGTCCAGTTACTGTTTTTAATATTCCGGCAATTGTTCCACTAGTGCCGGGTGTGCCTGCTTACCAAGCGGTTAGAGCTATGGTGATTGGTGATTTAGCTAGTGCCCAAAATCTGATATTGCGTGTTTTTATTGTGACTATTGCTATTGCTATGGGCTTTTTATTAGCTCAATTAGTTGGTGAAATCTGGTTTAAAATCCACAAAGTCTATCATTAATTATGCTTTTAGTGTATAATGGATTTTGCGACGGGTCGAGGAAAGTGCGAAAGCACTCTTTGACAGGAAGCTATCAGACTTTAAATAGTCAGGCACGGGAAGTGCTGATAGTGAGCAACTTTGGATGTGAACCAAAGACTCTGAAACGAGATTGTTTTCTTCCGGGGGGATCAGGATAACTGATCCTCTTTTTTTTACTTTAAATTATAAAAAATTTGTTTTAAAATAAAAAAAGTTTGTAAAGTAAGCGAGATTTGTTTATCTTAATTTATAACAATAAATATGTAAGGAACAGGAACTGTGAAAATTAAATCTAAAATTCTCATTCAAAAGATTGAAAAGCAAGATTATCTACAAGACTTGGAAAGTATCAAATATAGTGATATTACTAATGCAAAATTAAAAACGATTGCACAAAAAATGATTCAGGAAGTAATTCAAGCCAGCAAAAATAATTCATTGCTGCAAACTGAGTTAGTAATTACAGGACAACGTCCTGCAACTTTTGTGTTAGAAAGCAATATTATTAATTTGCCATTTGCTAATTATAAAAAAATAACGAATTTTCGTGACGAAGATAGCGAATATGATATTAATATATATGTAGAGGTGATTTCTGAATATATTAATATTTCTAAATTTAGAATTGATCTCTTAGCACCAGTAGCAGACATTGTGGCTGAGCCAGATCAATGGATTGATAAATTAGTTTTAATTATTAAAGATAAGCTCACTGAGGTTAGAAATTATAACCATGGTTAACCACAAATGAGGAGGTAATTGTATGCATATTAGTTGGAATTTTCTAGGTATTTTTGTCTGGGCTATTTTGGTAATTTATGTATTTTTTATAATTCATAATATTCGCCAGCGCCATTTGAAGATGATTATTCAAAAAAGAAGAAAATTTGATGCTAAAACGACCATTATTGATGTGATTGAAATTTTGATATTTATCCTAGCTTGCAGTTATATGTCAGTAATTACTTTTTTTGATAATCCTAATTTTTCTAATCAGCAGATCTTAACTAATAAATTCGAATATCAACCACTAGTTTTATCCACTGGTGCTACAAAATCACATTATGTAACTGTTACTTGTCGACATAATCGCAAAATGAAACAATCTTACCGCTTTTTTAGTGAGGATCAACGTATTACAGTTAAAAGTAATTATGCATCCATTGCAGAAGGTGTTGACCCATTTCCAGTAGAAGCTCAGATTATTCCATATAATAAAAAAGATCTACGAGCAGCTGATGATCATTATCAAAAGGCATACGTAGCAATTTATACAGCAACTTATAAGAAAAATTGGCAAAATGGATTGGGCTTACACGCCGGGCATGTGTTTATTAAATATTATTTAATTAGAGTACCAGATAGAAGTTTTATCAAAATTATAGAAAAATAACTTTTTTAGTTTGATATTAGCTGCTTTGCTAGAGGAGAGAAGATTATGGAAAATGAAACGCAGATGTATTTTGCGACCAATCCCGATGCAAAACATGATGAACACTTAATTAATTATCAATTAGATGAATTATCTTTACAATTTTATACTGATGCTGGTGTTTTTTCTAAAACCCGAGTTGATTATGGTTCCTGTGTCTTGCTTAAGGTGTTAAAGCAACTCGAAATATCGGGTAATATATTGGATGTTGGTACTGGATATGTTCCTTTAGGATTATTTGCAGCCAAATTATGGCCCAAAAGTCGTGTGACGATGATTGATGTCAATGAACGTGCTTTGGCTTTAGCTAAGCGAAATGCTCAATTGAATGAAATAGATAATGTGAATATTTTTAGTTCTGATTGTTATCGTAACCTTGATGATCAGGAACAATTTGGATTAATTTTGACTAATCCACCAATTCGAGCAGGTAAACAAGTTGTTGATGATATTTTGCAAAATGCTAAAAAATATTTGCAAGTTGGCGGCATATTATTAGTTGTGATTCAGAAAAAGCAGGGTGCTCCGAGTGCTAAAAAATGTCTGGAGCAAACATATGGCAATTGTGAGATTCTACAACGTGACAAGGGCTATTATATTTTGAAAAGTGTAAAAAAGTGAATGTAGTAGGTTGAGAGTGTGTTTGCTAAAGAAGAAAAAGAAAAAATCATGAAATTAGCCTTTTTGGAAGCAGATAAAGCTGAACAACAAGGAGAAATACCAATTGGTGCAGTCATAGTTGATGCAGAAGGTAATCTGATTGGTCGAGGATATAATAGACGAGAATTAGATGAAGATGCTACTAGACATGCGGAAATTATAGCTATTCAAGAAGCATGTAAAAATCTCAATTCTTGGCGATTGATAGATTGTAGTTTGTTTGTTACCTTAGAACCTTGCCCTATGTGTGCAGGTGCGATTATTAATGCTAGGCTAAAAAATGTTTATTATGGAGCTTTTGATCCTAAAGCCGGTGCTTGTGGTAGCGTAGTTGATCTATTTGCATTTACTAAATTTAATCATCATCCGCAGATTTTTGGCGGGTTATATCGTGAGCAAGCTGCTCAGCAATTGAAAAATTTTTTTAAAAATATTAGGCAACAAAATCGCATTTGATAGTGGAAAAAATTAAATAAATAAGATACAATAACTCTTGGGCAATGTTTGTCATCCAAATCGTGTCAGGATCGGGAGATAGCAGCACTAAGGCTGTATGAGCATGTGCCCTTTTTTTGAGAATTCAACAACTCTTAACTCTTAAAAAAGAGTTAGGAGTTTTTTTATTTGTGAGGTTAATGATGGCTTATCAAGCATTATATCGTAGGTGGCGACCACGTACTTTTGAGGCAGTAGTTGGTCAAAGTGCTATTTGTGATACATTAAGAAATTCAATTAAACGTCATAAAATTTCACATGCTTTTTTATTTTCTGGCCCGAGAGGAACTGGAAAAACATCATGTGCCAAAATTTTTGCCAAAGCCATTAATTGTATGGACTCTAAAGATGGTGAACCATGCAATCAATGTTCTAATTGTTTAGCAGCAGATAAAGGTATATTGAATGATATTATTGAAATTGATGCTGCTTCAAATAATGGTGTGGATGAGATCCGTGCTATCCGTGACAAAGTAAAATATGCACCAACGCAAGGTTATTATAAAGTTTATATTATCGATGAGGTGCATATGTTGTCGATAGGTGCGTTTAATGCATTACTTAAAACTTTGGAAGAACCACCCGAGCATGTTGTTTTTATTTTAGCAACTACAGAATTACAAAAAGTTCCAGCAACAATAATTTCACGTACGCAGAGATATAATTTTAAGCGAATTTCTAATGATCAATTAGTCAATAGGATGAAATTTATTCTTGATCAGGAAAAGATTGCATATGATGAGAAGTCATTGCAAGTCATTGCTCAGGTAGCGGATGGTGGGATGCGAGATTCTTTAAGCATTTTAGACCAGATTCTGTCGTATGACCAAGCTAAAATTAATTATAAAGATACATTGGCAATTACTGGTTATGCAGATCAAGTTAAAATTGAAGCCCTATTTTTAGATTTATTAAATAAGAAAACAAGTCAAGCTCTAGAAGAAGTTGAAGAATTACTAAATAATGGTGCATCGGCGAAAAATATTTTAGATGAAATTATCAATTTGGTTGTTAAAGCTATGTTAGCAATCAAAGGTGATACTACAGTCACTTTTTTATCTGCCAATTATTTAGAACAATTACGGCTAATATCGACGCAAGTATTGAGTCAAACATTGCAATTGGCTAATGACGCATTAAATAGTTTGCGATATACGAATCAACAGCAAATTCCATTAAAAGTTTTTGTTGTGCGAATTTCGACACAAGATGTAAATGCGACCGGCAGTCAAAATGATGCAGCTGAAATAAAGCAGCTACAAACTAAAGTAGAACAATTAAGTCTGCAAGTTGCTGAATTGCTAAAAAAAGCCAATACTTCTGCTATAGCTAAACCATCAGAAATATTGACTGAGATAAAAGATAAAGTTAGACCTACAAAAGCTGTTAATCCAAGCGTTGCGACTTTGAAGAAAAAGAAAACAGGACTGCAACTTTCAACTGAAGCTAATTTGAAAAAAGTTAATGTTGTTTTGTCGCAAGCTACTAAACAAGATTTAAATACAATCAAGGATGTTTGGCAGCAAGATATGTCATCATTGCTAGAAGTTAGTCAAAGAGCTCTACTTGAGGTTTTGGAACCGGTAGCAGCTAGTCCAACGCAAGTAGTCTTAAAATGCAAATATGAGTTTTGGTTTGAGAGAGCTATGGCTGATGAGAATTTTATTACTCAGTTGGAAAATAATTTAGAAAAGCTGACACAACATAAATATCAAATTGTGCTAGTATCTGAAAATTCCTGGACAACAATTCGGCAAGAATATGTCAAGAAGTATAAAGAACATCTCATAATAGCTCAAAAAGAACTTGCAAGTAACCCAAATGAAGAAGTTATAAAAAAAGCAAAATCACTATTTGGTGATCTTGTTAATGTTAAAGATGATTCTGATTTATAATAGATATTGTATTAATAATGATTAAACAAAAAAGGAGATTTTATCATGGGAAGAATGCCAAATTTAGGTGGAATGGGCATGGGAAACATGCAAAATTTAATTAAGCAGGCTAAAAAAATGCAACAGCAGATGGAAGCTGAGCGCGAGAGTTTGAATCAAACTGAATTTGTAGGTAAATCTGCAGATGATATGGTTATAGCAACCTTAACTGGTGATAAGAAAGTCAAAGATTTGAAAATAGCTCCAGAAGCTATTGATCCAGAGGATCCAGATATGTTACAGGACTTAATTATTGATGCTATTAATAAAGCGATTAGTGAAGTAGATGTAGCTACTGAAAAAACAATGGGTAAGTATACTAAAGGATTAATGTAATGCAGTATCCTCTTCCAATTGCTAAACTAATTGATAATTTTATGAAATTGCCGGGAATTGGTGAAAAGACAGCTACACGGTTAGCTTTCTATACGCTTGATATGCAAGACAAAGATGTTGAAGACTTTTCCCAAGCTCTGATAGAAGCCAAAAAACAGATCCATTCTTGTTCTATTTGCGGTAATATTACCGATACTGATCCGTGTGAAATTTGTAGTAATGCTAATCGTGATCAAACGATAATGATGGTAGTTGAGCAAGCTAAAGATGTAATGGCATTTGAGCAAATGGGTGAATATAATGGCTTATATCATGTTTTGCATGGCGTTTTGTCTCCAATGGATGGTATTGGTCCAGAAGAAATTAATATCAAAAATTTAATTATTCGTTTGCAAAAATCAGATGAAATTCGAGAAGTAATCTTAGCACTGAATTCGACACCAGAAGGTGAATCGACAGCTATGTATTTAGGCAAATTAATTAAGCCGTCTGGGATTAAAGTGTCAAGATTAGCTTCAGGATTAGCTGTTGGAAGTGACATTGAATATGCCAACAGTATTACGTTGAAACGTGCTGTTCAAGGGAGAATCAGTTTGTGAAAAATAAGGAAAAAATCAAAGAATTAGGCGATGCTAATTTGATTAATAAAATTTCAGAATTACAGATATATTTGAGTAATCAACGTATCTTAAATCAAACTACTGTTGATTTATCCGAAGAAAATCGAATATTGGATTTGATTTTACATGCAAAATATCATTTCTTATATGATGAAGCTAAATATCGACATGCTCGATCCAAATATTCAAATAGTGTTATTACACAGTGAAAAAGGCTCGCATGGGAGCTTTTTTCGCTTTTTATATTAAATGGCAAGGATGGTGTGTAATGAAGGGATACTTTATTAGTTTTGAAGGACCTGATGGAGCTGGTAAAACAACGATTATTAATGAATTAGTGCAACAACTTTCGTCCAAAACGATTGCACCGATTTTAGTTACTCGAGAGCCGGGTGGTTCAAAAATTTCAGAAAATATTAGAAAGATCATTTTGGATCCTAAAAATAAAGAAATGAATGCGGAAACGGAAGCTTTATTGTATGCGGCAGCACGTAGTCAGCATGTCATAGAAACAATTATTCCTGCATTAAATGCCGGAAAAATAGTATTTTCTGATCGTTTTATTGATAGTTCTCTTGCTTACCAAGGTATAGGTCGAGATTTAGGAATTGATGAGATAAAACAAATTAATGAATTTGCTACCAGACATATAACACCAGACTTAACACTCTTTTTTGATATTGATCCTTTAAAAGGGTTACAAAGAATTCAAAAAGTTCGTCCTGAAAATGAAGATCGGTTAGAACAAGAAAATAACCTTTTTCATCAAAAAGTTTATACTGGCTATAAGCAACTTTTGTCAGCGTATCCTGAGCGAATTAAACGAGTTGATGCAGAGTTGTCAATTGCAGAAGTTGTCTCTCAAAGTGTTAAAATATTGGAAGAATATATGCCACATATGTTTAAATAAGGAACTGTGATTTTTAATGGTAAATTTAAGCAATGTTGATCAGCAACAAACTAAGATTTTATTTGATGCATATTTGCACGATAAAATAGCTCATGCATATTTATTTATTGACCCTACTGGGTACACGGCACTAGCGACTGCGTATTGGCTGATTTGTTTATTAAATTGTACAGGTGAACATAAGCCAGATGCCAATTGCAATAATTGTCAACGTATTTTAAATGGCAATCACCCTGATGTTTTTTTAGTTGAAGCCGAAAATAAAAAGAGTCTTTCTATTGATCAGATTCGTCCTTTAAAAGAAGAATTGGCTAAAAAACCAGTCGAAGGTAGCCGTAGGTTTTTCATTGTTAAAGATGCATCATCACTAACTTTATCTGCTAATAATGCGTTATTAAATTTGTTAGAAGAGCCAGTAGCTCCAGTTGTGACCATTTTAATTGCTAATAATGAAAATACAATATTACCTACTGTGCGTTCTAGAACACAGATTATTCATTTTGCACCAACTAAGCAAAAAAGTAGTGTTACCGAAGATCTTTTGACTTATGGATTAAATGAAGATGAAATCGCAGATATGGGAGATGTTTCTAACTTAGAGCAGGAAATCACCTATTTATATCAGGAGTTATGTCAACAAAATGAGTTATCGATTGTTAGAGCTTACAAGATTTCGAAACTAGCAGCTAAATCTAATCTGCAAAAATTTGTGTTTTATAAGTTAGCTAAGATAGCTATGGAAAAGATTGAAAAAAATAAAGATTATCTTTTTGCACCAAAACTACTTCAATTATTGATGGAATGTGATAAAATGCGAACAAACAATGTTAGTTTTTATAATTGTTTAAATTATATAGTATTAAGTTTTAACTAGAAATGAGTGTTTAACTTGTTAGATCCTTTTGCACAATTAACACAATTAAAAAATAGTCTCAAAGCTATGACTAATACGGTGGAAAATTTAGAAATTGAAATGCTCGATATTTTAAAAGAAAATACAGAGCTGAAAGTTGAAAATCAATTATTAAGAGAAAAGATTAATAAATTAGATCATAAAGAAAATAATGGTAGTGTAAAGCCGCAAGCAGGATTGAAGTCTTTGCGTAATATTTATGATTCTGGATACCATATTTGTAATATGTATTACGGTTCTCATCGAGATCAAGGTGAAGATTGTATGTTTTGCCTAGATATTTTGGATAATTTTGTTAATCATGGTAATTTGAGCAATAGAAAGAAGTAAGCATGCAACGACAAAGTAGTTTTAACGACGAAACACAAGGTTGCCTTTATTTGGTGCCAACTCCTATCGGAAATTTAGAAGATATAACTCTGCGTGCCAAAAGAATTTTAATGGAAGTAGATTATATTGCTGCTGAAGATACGCGTACTAGTGGGATTTTATTGGAAAAAATTGGCGTACATAATAAAATGATCTCTTTTCATAAGTACAATTCCAAGCAACGAGCTCCAGAATTAATTGCACTTATGAAAGAAGGAAAGAAGATAGCGGAGATATCCGATGCTGGTATGCCTGTTATTTCTGATCCTGGCTTTATTTTAGTACAGGAATGCATTAAAAATGATATAGCAGTTATTCCGCTTCCAGGGCCTTCGGCTTTTGCTACGGCTTTAATTGCTTCAGGTTTTGATGCCCAACCATTCACTTACTATGGCTTTTTATCAAGGAAAGCTACCGAACAAACTGCTTTTTTTAATAAAATGGCTACTTTTACTGGTACGTCAATTTTTTATGAAGCACCACATCGTTTATTAAAAACTTTAACTAATTTACAAAAAGTAGTTGGTGAAAATCGTGAGATAGTTTGTGCTAGAGAATTAACCAAAATTCATGAAGAATTTATTAGGGGTAGTATTGGTGAGATTACTAATTATTTTGCTGAAAATGCACCACGTGGAGAGTTTGTAATTTTGCTTTCTCCAGCTAAGGAAGAAGAAACTATATCTATCGATCAGATGTTAGTTGAAGTTAATCAAGCAGTTGCAAGTGGTATGAGCAATAAAGACGCTATAAAAAATATTGCCAAAAAATATAATATTTCTAAAAATGAATTATATGATAAGTACCATCAAAAATAAGGAATTATTATGGAAAAGTTGGAGAAAAAATATACAATAAAATCCCACGATTGCGACGAAAGTGGTCGTCTAAAGATGTCCATTTTGATTAGCTACATGATGGATACTATGAGTCATTTGCTTGATCCTTGTATTAAGATTGAACATGCTGGTTGGGTTGTAGTTAATTATCAATTTGATATTAATAAATTGCCAAAATTTGATGACCAAATTACGATTAAGATTGATTTGTGTTATTATAATCGCTTTTTTGCATATATCAAATTTTTAGTTAAAGATCTTCAAGAAAATGAGCTAGTTACGATTAATAGTCAGTGGATTTTATTTGATTTGCTTTCACGCAGGATGATTGAGTTAGATTCAGCAAAAGTGGGGATTTCAGATGCTCAAAAAATAGCAAAATTACCGCATTTTGACCGCATTAAAGTTCTTGCAGGGCAGGAAGATTTTCAGCGAAGTTATCGTGTAATGTATAGTGATTTGGATGTCAATCATCATTTAACTAATGGTCGCTATTTTGATTGGATAGTTAATACTATTCCACGAGATTTTTTGAATAGTCATTCGATGGTTGCAGCTTCAATTCAATTTCGTAAGGAAATTTTATATGACCAATCTGCTGTTGTAACATTAACATGGAATGCTGATCACAGTGTAAGTTATCATACGATTAAGCGTGATGAGCAAATATTAACTGTTGCCAAGATTAGTTGGGTTAGTGATAAATAGGAAGAGATAGTTGATGAAAGTTTTAAGTATTACTACCGCCACAGACCACTTGAGTGTAGCCTTGACTGACGGAGAACAGATTATTGCAGAAAAAAATGAATTAGGGATGCACAATCATGCTGAGCGATTAGATCCATTAATTGATGAGTTACTTAAGGAAAATCAGTTAACGTTGCAAGAAATTGATCGCTTTGCAGTCGCACAAGGTCCAGGTTCATATACTGGATTAAGAATTTCAATTACGACTGCCAAAATGTTTGCTTCTATTTTGAATAAGCCATTGGTTGGTGTTTCGACACTAAAGGCTTTAGCTCAGGGAGTAACTAGTAATCGGGAAATTTTAATTAGTGAGCTAGATGCTCGCAATTTAAACTTCTTTGCAGGTGTGTATTTAAAAGAAGATGGTCAATTAAAGCAATTGCTTGCAGATGGACATTATAATTTATCTAAATTATTAGATAAAGTTGCTCAATTAGAGCTTGACTATCCAATTGTTTTTGTTGGAAGTGATATAGCCAATTATAAGTCTGAAATTGAAGCTTTTTTCAGTCCATCCCAATATAGACAAGCAGCAGCTGAAGAAAATATCTTACATGCTACAAATATTGGTAAGTTAGCTGTAGATGAAATTGCCCAAGATCCCGATCTATTTTTACCTAGATATTTAAGAAGAACGCAAGCAGAAATGGATTGGCATCGTAAGACCGGAAAGGACTTTGCATCAGATAGTGAATATGTTGAGGAAGTTTAAAAGTCTTTTTTGTAAGTCAGACATTGATATGACTTTTAATCCGATTAAAGTAAAAATAAATGGTTTGCAATATTACCTTCGTAAAGCTGATTCATCTGATCTAGTTAATATTTTGGACTTGCAATATCAATTGTGTCCGCGACCTTTGTGTTGGAATATTAAGTATTTAACAACAGAAATAACTAACCCAGAAAATATTTATTTGGTGCTTTATTGTCGACAACAATTAGCAGCTGTGTTAGGTTTAAAGATGAGTTCTGATGAAGGTCATATTGCATTTATTGGTGTTAAATTAGAATATCAATTTCAAGGAATTGGTACTTTGTTGCTTCAGCAAGCTATCACATTAGTTCAAAATAATTACATTGATAAGATTACTCTGGAAGTTAATGTTAAAAATGTGCATGCTCAGCGGATATATCGAAAAATGGGTTTTATACCAGATAGTATTCGTAAAAATTATTATGCAACATTGCAAGAAGATGCCATAAATATGGTTTTGAAACTTTGAAATAGAAGGAAGAAAGATTGTGACACAAAAAAATATTCGCATTTTAGCATATGAAAGTTCATGTGATGAAACATCGACTTCCATTGTGAAAAATGGTACGGAAATAGAAAGTTTAATTATAGCAACTCAAATCAAAAGTCATCAACGTTTCGGAGGTGTGGTTCCTGAAGTAGCAAGTAGACACCATATTGAAGTCATTACGCAGATAACTAAAGAAGCCTTAGCTCAAGCTAATTGTACATGGAAAGATATTGATGCGATTGCCGTCACATATGGTCCTGGATTAGTTGGTGCGTTGTTGATTGGAGTTAGTGCTGCTAAAGCCGCTTCGATGGCGACTAATATTCCTTTGATTGGTGTTGATCATATTATGGGACATATTATGGCTGCTCAATTAAAAGATACTATTGAATATCCAGCATTAGCTTTACAGGTATCTGGCGGACATACTGAACTTGTTTTGCTAAAAAGCCCGATTGATTTTGAAATTATTGGCGATACTAGAGATGATGCTGCCGGTGAAGCATATGATAAAATAGGCAGAGTCTTGGGCGTTAATTATCCGGCCGGAAAAACTATTGATACATGGGCACATCAAGGTCAAGATACTTTTAAATTCCCTCGTGCTATGCTAGAAGATTATGATTATGACTTTTCTTTTTCTGGCTTAAAGAGTGCCTTTATTAATACTTGTCATCATGCAGATCAAATTAACCAAAAATTGGATAAATATGATTTAGCTGCTAGTTTTCAGGCGGCTGTCGTTGACGTATTAGCTTACAAAACTATGCGTGCTATTAAAGAATTTAAGCCGAAGACGTTTATTTTGGGTGGTGGCGTAGCAGCTAATCTTGGATTGAGAGAGCGATTAAACCGAGAAATTGCTGCGATTAATCAAGATCATCAATTGAAAGTGATCATGCCTGATTTGAAATTATGTGGTGATAATGCTGCAATGATTGGTGCTGCAGCTTATAATCTGTATGTTGCTGGTCAATTTAGTGACTTAAATTTAAATGCAGATCCATCATTGGAATTACCTTATTCAGATGAATTGTACAAATAATAATTTTTATGAGAGATTGAAAGGGAAAAAAATGGTAAAAGTATTAGTTGTAGATGATGATAAAGAAATTGTTGAACTTTTAAGTATATATTTAAAAAATGAAAATTATGATCCTGTAGTTGCATGTGACGGTAGAGAAGCTTTAACTAAATTTAGAATGGATCCAAGTATTACATGTATCATATTGGATATTATGATGCCAGAAATGTCGGGTCTTGATTTGATTAAAGAAGTGCGTAAAGATTCTGAAGTTCCTATTCTAGTTGTCTCTGCACGAACTAAAGACCTTGATAAAATTCAGGGATTACTAACAGGTGCTGATGATTATGTGACTAAACCTTTTAATCCATTAGAAGTTATGGCTCGTATTCGTTCATTGATTAGACGTAGTGAAAAAAATATTGTCAGTGATATGCCAGATTTAATAGAAGTTGGTCCACTAGTTATTAATAAAGATTCGCATGTTGTAAAAACTTTAACGGGCGTGAAAATTAATTTGACAGTCTTAGAATTTGGCATTTTATATTTGTTAGCTAGTCATCCAGGGCGTGTATTTTCCGCTAATGAAATATTTGAACGAGTTTGGAAACAAGAATCGATAGTTTCAACTAAGACAGTAATGGTTCATGTTTCACATCTTCGCGATAAGATTCAAGAAGCTACTGCAGGTTCTGAAGTAGTTCAGACAGTGTGGGGCGTAGGATATAAAATTGAAATATAATAGTTGTGATGAAGAAGTAACTTTTCTAAGTAAAAAAGAAAAAATACGATTAATATTAGAAGCAGTTGTTACATTTGTATTGTTATGTTTGTTAAATTTGTCGCTATTAGTGTTGTTAAATTTACTGATTTTAGGTAGTTCAAAATTTGTGGATGGCATATTATTATTTAATAACACGTTAAATAATTGGAATCATCTACCTTTCTTTGCGTGGCAAAAAGTAATAATAAATGTGATTTTTGTTTTAGAATTATTTGTCGTATATCTGCGAATGATGCGTCGGTATCATCAATTTCAAATGTATCATATCATTAAAGAATTGCATTATATTGCGGATGGACATTTTAATTATCGAATACCATTTAAATTTAAGGGACCATTGCAAGATGTAGTAGATTCAATTAATGCTTTAGTTGATAGTACATGTATGGCTATTTCTGAAGAAAAAGCTGTTGAAAAGTCCAAGGATGAATTAATTGCTAATTTATCACATGATTTGAGAACACCTTTGACTTCTATCATTGGTTATATGAGTTTGCTAAAGATGCATCAAAATAGTATGTTACCAGCTCAACGGCAAGAATATCTTAATATTGTTTTTGATAAATCTTTGCAAATGAAATCGATGACTAATGATTTATTTGAATATGCGACTCTAAATTTTTCACATGATAAAAAATTAGAACTCGAGCAAATAAAAATATCATCACTAATAGAACAAATTGCTGCAGGTTTTGCCTTAGAAGCTGAAAAGAAACAGATTGATATTAAAACTTCTTGTGAACCGCAAGATCTAGAGATAGCTGTCGATGTTAAAAAGATTGTCAGAATGTTTAACAATTTAATTTCCAATGCGGTTAAATATGGTGTTGGTGCTAAAAATATTTATGTTTCTGTCAAAAAAATCAGTAATGATATGGTGCAAATTATCGTTTCTAATGATGGACAAGCTATTCCACAAGATGCGTTGGGTAAGTTGTTTGATCGATTTTATCGCGTTGAAGAATCACGTTCACCAAAAACTGGTGGTTCAGGATTAGGACTAGCTATTACTAAAACAATCGTCGAGATGCATCATGGAACTATTTTTTGCACATCTAATCAGAAATTGACTTCTTTTATTATCGACTTACCTATAAACATACAAAAAAATAATTTGGATGTGCTATAATTTACACTGAATTGATTTAATTGGGAGAGAGAGCATGAGCGAGTCAAGCATTTCATTAAATACGTGTATATTGATATTGAAAGAACATCATTTATTAAAATCATGTGCAACGCAAGATGTTGTTTCAACAAAGATGGATTATATATCATATGATTCACGTGATATTAAAACAAATACGTTATTTTTCTGTAAGGGAAAAGGATTTCGTCCTACCTATTTATCTTATGCTAAAGAAAATGGTGCAATTTGTTATGTAGCAGAGCAACCATATCCTGAAGGAAAAGGGATGCACGCTTTGATTGTAAGCAATGTAACAAAGGCCATGTCATTGTTATCAGCTGCTTTTTATCGTTTCCCACAAGATGATTTATTCTTAATAGCTTTTACTGGAACCAAAGGAAAAACAACATCTGCTTATTTCTTAAAAGGAATCTTAGATAAGTTAAATGGTGGTAGAACAGCTTTGTTTTCATCTGTTGATGATGTAGTAGGGCCTAAACCTGAAGATCGTTTTAAATCGAGTCTTACAACGCCAGAATCTCTAGATTTATTTAGAGATATGCGACGTGCTGTAGATAATGGTATGACGCATTTAGTTATGGAAGTATCATCTCAGGCTTATAAGAAAAATCGAGTTTTTGGATTAACTTATGATTTGGGCTTTTTCTTAAATATTACGCCAGATCATATCGGAGTTAATGAGCATCCTAATTTTGAAGATTATTTACATTGTAAATTGCAATTAATGGTTAATTCCAGAAAATGTATTATTAATGCAATGACTGATCATTTCGATGAAATCTATGCTGCTGCAACAACTACGACTAATCCGGATAGTATCTATTTGTTTGCACGTAATGATTATGATAATCCAGATTTAAAACGTCCAATTGATTTTAGATTTGCTTCTGTGGAAACCGATATGTGTGAGACTAAATTCAAACTATATAGTGAAACCGATGCTGCACGTAATATACCTGTTGAAGGAAATTATAGTTTGAAGATGATAGGCGATTTCAACGAAATTAATGCTACTGCTGCAATTATTGGAGCAGGTTTAGCTGGAGTTAATTATCAAGATTGCTATGATGGTATTAAGAATGTTACTATTCCTGGAAGAATGGAAACCTTAACGACTGCCAATCATGGAACAGTTATCGTTGATTATGCACATAATAAGGCATCGATGATTGCTTTGATGAGTTTTATGCAAAAAGAGTTTGATAGTCCTAAGATCATTGTTGTAGTGGGAGCTCCTGGTGATAAAGGTATTTCTCGTAGGGCAGGCTTTAGTGAGAGCTTGAGTTTGTATGCTAACCAAGTATTTTTAACTACTGATGATCCAGGTTTTGAAGATGCCCAAGTTATTGCTGATGAAATTGCAGCCGGTATTGATCATGATCGCTGTCAAGTAATGATTGAATTAGATCGGCAAAAGGCCATTGCTGAAGCTATCAAAGGGGCTAAAGATGATGATGTTGTATTGATATGTGGTAAGGGTGCTGATCCATATCAAAAAATAAGAGGTGTAGATACTCCTTACCCAACAGATATTAAGGTAGCTCAAGAAGTAATTAATAAATTAGAAAATTAAAGTACTGAAAAAGGTATAAGTATATGGAACATTTTTTTTCGATAATTGGCGGTATGGGTACTATTGCAACAGAAAGTTATGTACGGTTGATTAATAGTAGGGTTAAAATCAAATGTGATCAAGATTATTTAAACTATATTTTGGTTAATGATGCACAAATCCCAGATCGTACTGCTTATATTAAAGATCATACACAGCCTGATTTTTTCCCAGCATTGCGTAGTGATGTTTTGTCACAGGCTCAATTAAAACCAGATTTTTTCGTTATGCCATGCAATACTGCTCATTATTATTATAATGAGTTAGCTTCTTTGACAGATGTTCCATTTTTACATATGATGCGAATTGCAATACACAATTTTATTGATAATTATCCTAACGAAAAAAAGATTGGATTGATTGCAACTGAAGGATCTATTTATGATCACTTATATGCTGATGAGTTAAGCAAAGTAGGTCGTCAGGTTGAATTTGGTGGACCTGAAATTCAACCTTTAGTTAATGAATTGATATACAAGAATATTAAAGAAAAGGGCATAGTTGATGCACAACTTTTTTATAAAATCTTGCAATTGATGCATGATAAATATGGTTGTCATGTTATTTTGCTAGGATGTACAGAATTATCTTTAGCACAAGAAAAAGCATCAGATCATCCATATAATGTTATTGATCCACAATCAATTATTGCAGATGTCACCATTGATGTTGCATTAAAAATTAGACAGGGTATTGAACCGCAACAGGCTCTAAAAAAATATATGTATTAATCAAAACAAATGACCACACTAGAGTATAAGATGCTCCAGTGTGGTCATTTTCTTAAATCTGTTGTGTAAGAACGGATGAAATTCAGCACTCATCTTTTACATCTGTTTCCATTTGGAATTCAGATAAGAAATCACGCATATACTTTGTTCGACGAATGGCTTCCTGTTTTCCCGTTCTGGTATTCATTGAACTTGCTAATTTCAGCAGCTTTTCATAAAAGTGATTGATGGTTGTACTTTTGTGATGGCGATAATCATCGTGTGTTTTGATTTCCTTCACTGATATTTGGGGATCATATATTTCCTGCCCAGTGTGCCCGCCGTAAGCAAATGCACGTGCTATGCCGATAGCACCTAGTGCATCAAGTCTATCAGCGTCCTGAACACATTTACCTTCGTTAGAAAGCTGATAATGGTGTTCAATGTTGTCAGCATATGACATATGTTGGATAATATCTAAAATGTCTTCTCTAGCAGGAGTTGTAATATTCTCATGGCTAAGTATAATTCGTATTTCTCTCAGTCTATTCTTTTTATCTGTAGTGACTTTTTCATCTATGGTGTCATGCAAATAGCTAGCTGCTTTCACAACATACAGACCAATATCAGTTTCATCTTTTTTAAAATCTTCTGTATATATTTTTTGAGCTAGCTTAGCCACTCTTTGAGCATGAAGAAAGTCATGCCCAGATGGATCAAAGGCCATATTTTCTTTAGAAAATGATTTTATATCATCTAAACTCATTACTCTTTACCTCCTTTAATTACTTTATTTCGTAAAGCTACCAAGCATAGAGAAATTGTGAATACGGCAACAAAAAACAAAATCAAGAAATTGATTGATAACCCCAATTTTGTCCCTGAAATTATACTCCCTTGTTGTTTCTGCAATAGAGAAATAACAGATGACGATATTGCAATTCCAACTGCTCCTGAATAAGCTTGAACCGTCATATAAATCGAATTACCATCATTTACTAACCCAGCAGGTAATTGAGACAAACTATAGGTCATGATGTTACTGTAGCTAAAGCTCAATCCCACCATAAAAAGCATATATATTAAAACCAGCCCGCCAATACTTGGTGTAAATAGGTTGGCACCCAAAAAGGTCAGTCCAATGATTGTACAGCCACTTATAATGGGTAAGCTGGGTGTAGTTTTATCGTAAATAATACCAGCAACCACCGATAGTACTGCATCAATCACAGCAGCAGGTGCAACTAGGAATCCTACCAAGCCAGGTGACTGGTCAAAAAGTATTTGTAGCACATTAGGGATTAAGTATGACATACTCAAAGAACTGAATTGCAATAGAAAAAAGGCACTTAACAACTGCAAAAAGCGTTTGTTTTTAAAAAGAGCTAATTCCAACAATTTGTGGCTCTTATTTTTTTCATTAAGAAGGAAAAGCAAGCCGCTAAAGAAAACGGTTCCTAGTAAAATCAAATTAAATTTCAAAGAGCTACTATTAGCAGTCAAGTTAACAATAAACATCAACGCCGTTGACAAAAAAATGGTCAAGCAAATGCCCCCACGGACATCAAAGGGAACGTAATGAATCGGTGAACTTTGTTCAATACTAAGCTCACCAAGCAGCCAAGTAACAATAATCATTGGTATTAAAATTATAAATAGAAAATGCCAGTTTAATGTGTCCTGAATTATACCGCCATATATGGGTCCCACTGCTGGTGCCAAGGCAATAACTAAGCTACCTATCCCCATAAAAGTGCCAACTTTCTCCTTTGGTACTTTATGTAGTATGACAGCAAACATCAAGGGTAATGCGATTCCATCGGCAATGCCCTGACATAGACGGCCTAGCAAAACTAAATTAAAGCTGTTGGAAAAGCTGGCAATCAATGTACCTACTAAAAAGCTTAAGCACGAAACTCTAAATAAGGTTACCACACGAAACCGTTTTAAAAAGAATGAGCCCAATGGAATTAAACTAGTTGAGACTAACATGTATCCAGTAGTCAACCATTGAACTTGATTGATGGGTATAGAAAAATACTTTGTTAATTGTGGGAAGGTTATGTTTAACGATGTTTCAACAACTATTCCTAAAAAGCTTAAAAGACCAATCGAAATTATTGCACTCAATAATTTGCTGTGTTTCTCTTGAAACAAGAATGACACCTCCCGAACATCACATATAGATTTTTTACATATATTATATCACTGTATATGGTATTTAAGCCGTGCTCCTATATTTTCAAGAACGAACAATAGTTCCTCTAGCCTTTGAGAAACTACACTTAAAATAGTCGCAAGTCCGTTATAGCCATGCTATAATGTAGACTGAAAAAAGGAAGCCCCGTTGAAAACAGGACTTCCCACGCAAGTCGCTTCAAAGGCGGTGGCGAAGTTAATAAGACAGCATTAAGCTACCCTGAACTGGCCAAAGTTACGCAGGGCGGCTTTTTATTTATGGTGCTTGTCGATATAGCTGAGTAGCACGATTAAAAACGTGTTAAACAGCAATATCAACTAGAGTATTTGGAAGACACTCATTTACTGTGACACCTTCCTGAAGATTATTACATGTTCCCATGGTCCTCACCTCGCAAGGGAAAAGACAGCCATTAAAACTTCTTGCTTAATCTATTTATACAGAAACTTTGACAAGGAAACCAAATTTCATCTTAATATTGTTATCAACTGTTCCAATGAAAGTTGCACTTAATAAGGTATTTTTAATACTACGATCAAAGTTTAGCAGCAACTAAAAGCAGCTTAGAATCTCTTTGTCGGTAGCAACCAGAGCTTATTTGTATAATTCTTTAAGTTTTTTTCATTTAATTCAACTTTTAACAAATTTGAATATCTCTACCAACCATTCTTTAGCAATTTTTTCTCTGTCGTTTTCATTTAATTCAACAATTCCTTGATTTTCTTCACCTGAAATGTCTTTTTGTAGTATAACTGCCATTTCAGCCTGTGTTAATTGGACATAGGAAGCTAATGTTGATATAGAGTATGTGAAATTAATTGCGTTCCCTGAATTTGCTAGAATAACAGTCTTATTGCTTTTGGTTTTTAAAATTCTATACCCACCATTGTGTCCATAGTGGGGTAATTCGTTGATTATTTGACTATTTTTAAAAGTATCGTCCGCTGAAGTTACAGAAAAGCTATATAAAGTATGTTTCAAATCCAATTTTTTTAGTTGAAGAGCATCAATAGACTTCTCCCCATTAGCTATATACACAATATCAACGTCAATTAGCTCAGTATATATATCATTAGTTATTTGGTACCCATGGGCTAATGCATTAGCTAATCGTATTGCTCTTTTATCAGCAACTATGACTATTGCACCACGTTTTCTTAAATTATCCGCTATACTGGAGCCAACTTTACCATAGCCAATAACTAGTGCTTTCTTGCCTAAAAGCGTCGTTCCATAATCTGCTAAAAAGATTTCGGATTTGACTACAATCTCATGTCCAACCAAAAAATCTTCCTCAATTTTTAAAGAACTTCTTGCCACTGATAGTATTGGGACTGATATTGAATTATTGGACAGCTTATCTTCATACTTTTGGTAGCCATTTTCCGTATCCTCGATTATTTTAACCAATTGACCTTTAAACTGTTTCTGAATGTCACTTAATCTGGGTACAAAATACCCACCAATATCAATAATTGCAAACGTGTCCTTTCCGACAATTTTCTTTATCCAGTTAGGTGTATCAACGTCTGCTAATTCTTTCCTAGAAACATCTAATATTGTACAAGTCTTTGATAAATGTTTAAGGACTTTACGATCGATACTTTTAGGCTTGGGTATAAAGTACACTTCGTAGTGTTCACATAAATAGTCTATAAAATCCAAACTGTTAATCACGGCGTGCTCTACGACAAGGATTTTTTTTGGATTAGACTGTCCTTTATTAAAAAGTGTAGCGACTTTTTCGAAATACGATTTATCTAATAGATACTCATTATGTCTCATCTTTTACACCTGTTTCCATTTGGAATTCAGATAAGAAATCACGCATATACTTTGTTCGACGAATGGCTTCAAGCTTTCCCGTTCTGGTATTCATTAAACTTGCTAATTTCAGCAGCTTTTCATAAAAGTGATTGATGGTTGTACTTTTGTGATGGCGATAATCATCGTGTGTTTTGATTTCCTTCACTGATATTTGGGGATCATATATTTCCTGTCCAGCGTGCCCGCCGTAAGCAAATGCACGTGCTATGCCGATTGCACCTAGTGCATCAAGTCTATCAGCGTCCTGAACACATTTACCTTCGTTAGAAAGCTGATAATGGTGTTCAATGTTGTCAGCATATGACATATGTTGAATAATATCTAAAATGTCTTCTCTAGCCTGAGTTGTAATATTCTCATGGCTAAGTAAAATTCGTATTTCTATCAGTCTATTCTTTTTATCTGTAGTGACTTTTTCGTCTATGGTGTCATGCAAATAGCTAGCTGCTTTCACAACATACAGACCAATATCAGTTGCATCTTTTTTAAAATCTTCTGTATATATTTTTTGAGCTAGCTTAGCTACTCTTTGGGCATGAAGAAAGTCATGCCCAGTTGGATCAAAGGCCATATTTTCTTTGGAAAATGATTTTATATCATCTAAACTCATTACTCTTTACCTGCTATATAAAATGTAGAAAAGCATGGAAGAATGGGATCTTTCATGCTTTAAAGGTTTATACTTTTTCTTTCATTATATCATATTATTGATGAAGCCTACGCATTAACTCCTGACGGACAAAATTCTTTTAAGCAAGAAGCTATTGATCGATTAATTACTTTGTCAGATGAATTAAGAAATGATATCGTTATTATTCTTGCTGGATATTCGCAACCAATGAAGAAATTTTTACAAGCTAATGAGGGGCTTTCAGTGGTTTTCTCTTAATCCCTTACTGAACACCCCTTAAAGGGCCAACTTTTTTTAGTTGGAATACAGTGATATGAAAAGTCAAAGACTAAGCGTCGCTAATATAAAATAATGGACAATGTAAACCCAAAACAGAGAGAAATGACAGGTTGGTATACAGAAATAAGAGGAGCCCTTTTTGGAAAAAATGTCCCTCTTAGTAAGGAACAGTTTGAGAGGTCATGAATCGGAAGACGGAAAGAGCAATTGATAGATCCATTCAACATCTTGACCAGAAGGATAGCCACTAATATAGCGGGTTTTGATTTGCTTTAATTCTATAGGTAAAGCAGTCAGTAGTGCGTCCACTTGGTTAGCTTCCAAATGCAAAAGGCTATTAGGCGAATGGATAGATACTAGCTGTATCTTATCGTCAAATAAGAGATTAATTTCATATGCCCAATGTTTACGTTGCAATTGGTTAATGGTATAAAGTCCTAAACGAATGGGTTGGGTAGGTGTTTTGAGTTGACGTAAGGTTTGAGGGAAGATGTGACAATAATACCAAGTTGCTTGTAAGGTACGTGTATCGTTGCAAGGAATGTGCATTTGTTCTTGAAATGCAGTTAAAATCCTTTGCATTTGGGTTAAGAAATGGGGATCAATGCGTTCTAGTTCAGTACCGACAGCTAAACAGTCCTGCTCATGTTGGTAAATTTCTTCTTCAAAAGAGTTAGAATCTGTACTGTGAAAGGTGCAGAGATTATAAGCGGTTAGCAAGAAAAGATCAAGTGCCTCCTCGTCTATTGATTGAATATGAAATGCGTGCATTAAGGAAAGCATATCTGATTTTAAGGTGATAAGTGCCTGATGCAAAGTGGGATCGGTTTGAGCACATTGCCACATGTAGTGAGTATCATAACTGGTCTGATGACTGATAATATTAACTAGGAGTTGTTCAACAGCTTCGTTAGAAAAGGTGATGCCCAGTCTATCTTCTAAGTTATGCAGATGATCGTGATTAATTGGATCACTGAGATAACGGCGGCAGGCATCATAGTCGTAAGCTGGGCGAATATCTTCCACTAAGTGCCCCTGACGATAGCGTATCACATTAATGGCAAGAATAATGGGAAGGATGGGATGATCGCTGAAGAAGGCAATGAGTGGGATTTTTTCAGCAATTAAAAGCATTAAATCTTCTATTGCGGATTGACTAACTTGATCAAACGGCCAGTTAGATAAGTTATAGCCAAGGAAGTAATAGTCCGTAAAAAATTGACGAACGATACGTTCAGGACCAGTTATTTGGACAGGATGCGTGGTAATAGATAAGGCAGAATAATGGTTAGTGATAAAATCTTTGAGTTGTGTTAAGTCATGGTACATGACTGAACGACTAATGTATATTTTTTGAGCCAATGCTTTAAATGTATTGATATGCTGTAAAAAGCATTCATTAATGAGTGACATGATGGTTAAATCTTGTTTGAGCATATAGGTGAAAAAAGCCATACTAAGTGGGACAAATGCTTTAAGAGAAATTTGAGTCTTAGTGATAGTGATATTAAAATATTGGTCAAACAGTTCATTCAACTCGCTAATATCATGTTTCAAAGTGGGATAGGTAATATTAAGATAATCCATCAAGAAATGAATAGAAGGTGGGGAAGTAGGATGATCCAATAAGTAGGCAATTAAGTTCAATTTTCTTTGTATAGATTTCGGCAATAGCTCAAACATTCAAAAGAGCTCCTTTCAAAGTTGAAGGGGTTTGACTTCACTATTATTTACATAAATTAAATAGAAGTCAATGTTAACATGTGTCATTTTTGACAATCTAAGAGAATCTGGAATAAGACAGGGATAGTGATATAAAAAGAAAACGAAGGGGATAGCAACAAATTTGTCCTTTTTTTTTTTTTTTTGAGAGAATTTAGAGCATATAAAGTATAGATAATACTGGTGAAAAAGAAGAAGATCTGATGTAATAAATAATAGATAAATAAGTCGTGAACAATAATGATTTATAACAAGGTGTATATTAGACAGAGTTACTAAAAATAAATATGTTGCTCTGCCCATTTTTTGTTCATTGACAAACCTATTAATCACCCAGGAGGTTTGATAAATGTTTGGAAAAAACAATAAGAAAATGCGTGATCTGGAACAGCGTGAAAAGGTCACTTATTATGGCATTAGAAAGTTTACAGTAGGTGTTGTATCAGTAGCGATTTCTGCTGCCTTTTTGTTGAGCGGACAAACTAGATATGTGTTAGCGGATGAACAACCAGCTATAGAGTCAAGAAATAACAAGCAGCTTGTTGTTTCTAAGCAAGAGCATGCAGATGATGGGGTGAATTCCAAAGCGAATAACACGCAAAGCGTTAGCAAGCAAGCAACTAATACACAACTGGTCACTGGACAAACAGATAAAATTTCATCTGGAGCACAAGTCAAAAAAGCTGCACCTGTTGCGGAAAAGCATTCAGATAAAACGCAATCAGCAAAGGAGCAAACAGATAGTCTTGCCGATAAAACGAAGGCTAATCAATCTGAAAAGGATGAAAAAGGTAGCACCTCAAAAAGGATGACTGAGGCACAACGAAAAGACTTAACCCAAGCAGTACAATCTCTCAAACAGCAAATTGAAGGTTTGAAAACAGAAGATAAAAAAGCTGTGGAAGAGATTGTTGCGGCCTATATAGGGGCACAGGCTGTTTTAAGTGATGTGAATGTGAATCAAACAGTGGGACATGCAGCACTTGAATCACTTAAACGCACGCAAAGTCTAGCGAAACAACTCGTTACTCTCTCGCACTTTCAATCGCGATCAGCACAGACTGGTGACAAATATGATGTGAGTGACATCTTGAATCGAGCAAGTGAACATTTGCGACAAGAACGCTCTATTGGACAAACGCGAGGAAACAGAGAATATAATGAAAAATTATTAGGTTCTTATACTGAATTGGGCGGTGGAGGATCTGGATACGACTTATATACGCAAATCTTTAGAAATAAGCGTAATGGTTTGTTTGGACAAGACCCTAACTTTGACGGTATGAATATTGCAAATGCCGAAAAAGATGTTTGGGCGAGAGTAACCCCTTTAGAAGATGGATCAGGTTATTTTTGGGAGATTAATTTCAATTTAGGAAGAAATGAACATCAACATCCAAAGTATTTTTTCACTGTGCCTAAAAATCAAAAAATTACTAAAGCCACAGTGGTTTATCGTGAAAATGATGATAAGTATAAAACGTTTGCCGCTAATGGGGAAAATGCACTGAAAACTATTTTTCGAGATGATATTAAACGCATTGAAGATACTCAAGCAGAATTTTCAGATAACTTGAATAAGACCCCAGGTGATGATGGTAATTTTGCTAGTTTAGTCTATCCTGCTAATAACGGAAAATGGGTTGATCAATATGAAATTACTGACCCTAAAATGCATCCTGAGTGGAAAGACCGATTAGATCAAGATGCTAAAAGGCGAGATCAATTAATTAATAAAATCAAAGATAATTCTCAAACCGTATATTTTATTCAACCACATAATGGTAAAAACGGTTATTCAATTCGATTTGAGACCAAAGGACCACTGGAAAGAGATAAGAATACAAGAAAGTATTATTTGGCAGGATTTAGGTCACAAGAGTACAACACCTATAATCTTACTCTACAAATGTACGGACGCTTGGATTCTGATATTTCAGTAATTGAGAAGTACCCACTTCATGTGCGACGTAATGGACGCTTTTATATCAATCAAGGGAAAGCTATAAACTGTGATAATGTGTATCGTCTAAAAGAAAATGGACAAAAGGTTGATTTTTCTTTTTGGGGTGATATTGATAAAGCTAAAAGAGAAGGTAAATATAAACCAGGAGACTTTGGTAAGTTTTCAGATGCCAAGGGTGAAGACTTAATTGATAGTGGCTACATGGTTCTTAATGGCGGAAAAAATGGACAAGATGCACATAGTGATATTGGTAAACTGGATTTAAATCGCTATCTAGCTGGAGAACATTCAGATTCTTGGAAAGACCCTTCTGGTAAAGCGAAGTGGGGAGAAGGAGATTTAACATGGACAGTTTATGATAATAAAGGACATGAACATTTATTATCAGATGCTAATACACCAGGTGTTAATCACTTTCAATTTAAACGGATGCAAACGGTTAATGGCAAAACAGAGACAGAATTATATAACATTATGTTTGTGATCAAGCCTAAAACGCCAAGTTTATCACAAGAAGAACGTGTAGGCAAACGGTTGCCTTTAAAATTGACAAATGCAGCAGGAACTTATAAAAACTTAGTAGCAAGTAATGGAACTAAAGGGGTGCCAATGGTTCTTTATAAGAATGTTAATGGACGTTTTGAGCCGATGCAAGAAGAGTATAAAGAAACCGTAACAGAAACGACTTATAATGATCAGGGAAAACCGACTACTATAAAGAAACAAGTAACTAAGAAACGTGATCTTCAAGTTTTGGCAAATGACAAAGGGGAAGCAGTTTTTAAAAACATTTTGATTGAAGATGGGGCGACTTATGCTGTTAAAACCGTTGTTTATGAAAAGCAGGAATATATTGATCAAGATGGATCAACTAAGCAAAAGGTCGAATCAGATCTTTCTAATGAACATTTAGCTAAAATCTATACTCCTACGCTAGCAGAAACTGAAAAGACAGCAGTCAATGATGCTGTTAATGTACAAAAGAATGATACAGATAACTTATTAACACCAGAAGAAGCTAATGAGATAAAATCTAAGATTATAAAAAATTTAAAAGGTAAATTTGGTAAAGATTACGATAAAGAAGTTGAAAATGTTCAAGTTATTACTAAAAAAGTGGAACGTAATAAAAATGCGTTTCCAGAAGCTTATGATGCTAATAAGCTCTTAGGGAATCAAGATACTGCAGAAGCAGGAGATGCTTTCATTTGGTATAGAGACGGCGGTGTGGTTAAAATTACACGTGATTTAACCATACGCATGAAACCAGCAGAAGTGAAACCTTTAGAAGGAAATAGTGTGCAAGCTGGTGCAACAAAAATTAAATTGGCCAATTTTGCCACAGGAGCTGAAGGCATTACCTTATTTGGAAAAGACTTTAAACAAAGTCAGCTGAAATTAAAAAATGGAAAGTGGACCATTGATCCAGCTAATAATAATGCGGGTATTCAATCTGTTGATAAAAATGCGGATGGAACATTAACCGTAACTTTTAATGAATCGCTAGACCAAGGTACAATGATCACTACTCAAGTGACAGATGGCAACGATGATAAAAAACCTTTCCGTTCAGAAGTGAAACAAGCAACAGTCGTGGCTAGAACAGATAAAGCAATTTATCCTACACAAGTGACAGCTGGAGTTAGCCAATGGAATAAAGATACCCAGAAATTAACCGATGCGGCAAAAAAGAAAGTTATCGCAGACCTTGAACAAAAGATTACAGGACTTAATGGAGATGTTAAAGTCACTATAAACGACCAATTAATATCTCTTGGAGATACTCATTTTATTTCTGTAAATGCTACCTATCCAGATGGCAATAAAGACTCTCGTTCTGTGCAATTAATTCTCACTGATGATGTGCCTGCTAAGGTGACAATGAAGGCAACCGATAACAAGGTGACTGTTCAAAATCAAGTCATTACTGTTCAAGCAAACCAAGCTTTCAGTTTTCAAGCAAGTGCAGTGGATGAACATAGTCATATTGTTCACGACGTACGAATAGAAAACCGCCCTAGTTGGTTGAATAGTAATGAAGGAACTGTTCAAAGCGACTATAATAAAGCAACCAATAAAAAACGTAATACGAAGGGTTCAGATAAAGTGCCTTACGTGGTAACCTTGTCAGGAACAGCTCCGATGAAGCCTGGTACGCATGTATTTACTGTGAAGACATGGGATGGTGCAAATCCAGAAAACAGTGGCAGTCAGCAGGTAACGTTAAAGGTAGAGGCACGTCCTTTAACAGGAGCAACGCAAACCGTAGAAGTTAATGACACTAATGCATTAAGCAAACTGACGCCTGAATCCTTTGTGCCTCAAAATGTGAAGACTGGTTTGGGAAATGGGGTCACCTACACTTGGAATAATGGAAAAGCACCTACCAACGCTACCATCAATACAACAGGACAGACAGTAGAAATCCAGGCTACTTTTGCAGATCATAGTCCTTCTACTACTATTCAAGGTAAATTGATCGTTCAAGATACAAAACTCGCTCAACTCGATGTGGTTGCGGAAAAAGGAGCCAAGGTGGAGCATGGGACAGCTGTTCAGACAGTCGCTACTAATGTACAAAATTTCCCAGGGAATCCCCCTACTTTGACAACCTATGTGAATGAACCAATGATTGTTCACGTTAAAGTTAAGGATAATTCTAATAAAATTACGGATGCTAAATTAAATGGAAATAGCAGTTTTGTGCAATCTGATGATCGTGAGTATCAAAAAAATAATCGAGCAAAAAAGGGAAGTGCTAAGGATCCGTATACGATTACATTTACAGGAACTCCAACCACCAAGGGAACGAAGAATACTCGAATAGATACTTGGGATGGGGCTAATACGCAGGGCTGGGTTCCTCTTAATATTGTTACAAAAGAACAAGCTGCACAATTCGATGGTCAAGCAGTGAGTGGGGACACCCAACGGGTAGAAGTGAATGCCTCTACTGCTGATCTTAAACCTGAAAACTTTGTGTCAGCTGCTACAAAAGCTCTGTATAAAAAAGCAACAGGTGGGGTCACTTATACCTTTACGCAAGGAAAGCTAACAAATAATACGGTGACGAGTGGACAGGGACAAGATGTGTCGATTACCGCAACCTTTAGTGATCATTCTACGCGAACGATTACGGGAAAATTAGTGGTATTTGACCAAACTAATCCAACTGCTGACATTACAGTGTCTTCAACTGCTCCAGGACAAGCACCACGCATTGAAGATAAAAATGGCGTTAAAGAAGTCCATGTGTATGGAACTGAGGACTTTACGATTAAGGTTCAAGCACATGATAACTCTGGTAAAGTAGCAGAGATTGCTCTTGTTCAAAATGGAAAACCTGGAAGCTATCCGTTCCCTCTGACTTCACAGACTAGTGGAGTGGGATCAAGTGCACAGCCTAAAGTGCTCACTTTAACAGGTGCAACAGGTAAGAATACGAATAATCAATCAGATTCCACACAATTAAGTGAAGGAGCACAGTGGAATAATCGGGCTATTCAAGTAAAGGATGGATCCAATCATACTACAATTATTAATTTGCGGGTGATCAATCATCAGCAGACTACTAAGTATGACCCACAAGAACAAGCTGTCACTGTGAAAGCATCTACTAAGGCCTTGCCAGAAGCGAAGAGTGCCATCAGTAATGTGAAGTCATTGCCAAATGGAACACAGTATACATGGATGAACGAATCGCCTGTGACCCAGTCTGGTAAACGGCAAGTGAAGGTGACTTATCCAGATGGATCAAGCGATACGGTTGATGTTACCGTTACTTATCAAGATGATGTCGCACCAACTATTACTTTTCCTACCTCGCATACTTATGAGGGCGTTGCAGTCACTCATTTCTATCGTGGGGAGCCAGTTGATATTACGATTCATGCCACAGATGCAGACAGCAATATGAAAAAACTGTGGCTAAGTAATGGAGATATGCATCGGACTGAACGACAGATTGGAGAAGATATCAAGGGATTGAATGTTCAATCTCAATTGAATGGCAAAAATGCCAGCTATCACATTACAGGAACAGTCCCAACTGATTTTGCTGACCGCTATACAGTAGGCAATAATCAAGCAGTTGGAGCTAAGAAATTCACGCGTTTATTTAATGCGGAAGATCAAAATGGCAATCAGTCAGTAATTGATAACAGTACCAAGTTTATGTATATTGTTCATGAACGGGCTGAAAAATATAAAGCTAGCTACGGGCAATTGCCAATTACAGTAGGCACCAAGTCAGCTAGTCAGTCCTCCATTGAGTTCAAAGATATTAGCAAAGGACGTTTGTTTGCAGGGGAAGTTGCGAATTCTTCATATAAAGCAGTTGAAAAAACAGTCGACAAACCAAATGGTACAACGTTTACTTTAATGAATCCTGTAGATGGAGTTCAAATTGACTCAAAGACTGGTAAGTTGACTTTACAAGGGCAAGCCAAACAAGTGGGTCAAACGATTCCGATTAAGGTGAAGGTAACCTATTCTGATAAGTCGTTTGATATTGTTGATGTGTCAATGAAGATACGAGATGATATTCCTGCAGATGTACAATATGAAGCAGGTAAAGGTAGTCAAGTGAATGGTACAACAGTGACTGTTTATGCAAATGAAGCTTTTGAATTTAAGGCTAATGTGACAGATAACACAGGAATTGTTTATGATGCTGAATATAATGGAGATAATTTATCTTGGCTAAACAATGATAAACAAACTTATCAAGCTAAGTACAAACAAGATACAGGTGGAAAGCGAAATACGTTAGGTTCTAAAGAACATCCCTATGTGTTAACTTTTACAGGTACAGCACCAAATGTTAAAAACACAACGCATCAAGGAAAAATAAGAACTTGGGACTATCAAGATGCTAATTCTGGTGCAGAATCAGGATTTACTTTAGTTGTTAAATCACAAAGTGAAAATTATACAGATCATAGTGATCTCAAGTCAAAATTACAAGGCACTAGCCAAGATGTTGAAGTTAACAACGAACATCCTGTGCAACCTAATGCAGAGCAGTCAGTATCACAAACTACTAAAGAAATGTTGAAAGATAAGGGCGTAACTTACAGTTGGAAAACTAACCATGTACCAGATACGCGAACAGTGGGAGAAAAAACTGGAATTGTAGTAGTTACTTTTAAAGATGGATCAACTTTAGACATTTCTAATGCAAAAGTAAATGTAAAAGACACTGTAAAACCTGTAATCACTGGGTGGAGTATTAGTTCTGATTGGAAAGGCGACCAACCAAAAATTGAGGACAAAAATGGTGTTAAGGAAATTCATGTTTATGGGACTGAAAAATTCACGTTAACAGTTAGAGCGACAGATAATTCGGGTATTGTCCAATCAATTGATGTTGTGCATAATGGAAAAGCAGTAACATTAGGATTTACCACTAAGGATACGTTAACTGGTACGGGAACTACGGCAAATCCTAAACAACTGACTATGATCGGAGCAACTGGACCAAATATTAAAGATAAAGATGGCTACAGTAATCGTACCTTTAAAGTAACTGATGCAGCTGGAAACTCAGTTGAACAACAATTTAAGATAGTAGTGCATCAACAAACAACTAAATATGAAGCTACAGTTGCTGCAGGTGCTATCGAAAAAGATTATGGTGCAACTTTAACGGAAGAGGAAATTAAGGCTAAGGTATCAGTGCCTCAATATTCTCAAGGAAAGCCAGCCTATCAAGTTAGTCTTGCTGGTAAGCTACCAAGCACCACTTCCGCTGGTAATCATCAAGTTGATGTAAAAGTTACTTATCCAGATGGGTCAACTGATATCGTACAAGTACCAGTAAGCATAAAAGCACAACCTCAAAAAGATGCTTATGAACTGACCTATGCTCCCGAACAAGTGGAACCAGGGAAGTCATTGACAACGCAAGTGCCAACATTGAAAAAAGGAAATGAAACAATTGTAAGTAAGACAGGAATTGTAACAAGCTATTCAATTGCAGAAGATCTCAAAACAAAAGGATATTCAGTAACGAATGAAGGACGATTAACAATTCCAGCGAGTGAAAGTGCAACTAAAGTGGGACAAAAGCTGGCTATTGCTGTACAAGTTACCTATCATGATGGCACAACAGAAAAAACGATTGCTCAAGTAAGTGTAACGTCACCAAATAAGATTGATCGAACGAATGATAAGAATGCACCTATTCCAAGTGGGTATCTAAGAGTTACGCTACAAGCCGGAGAAGGAACTATCTATCAAGGGGACGCACAAGCAAAAACATATGATGTGAAAGTCAATACAGCACTAGAATCCGCAGATTATCCTCAGGTAAAGTCACAAGATAATTACCGACCATATCAATGGAGTGTTGCCGCAGGCACAGTGATTACGGAAACAATGGATCCAGATAAAAATAATCAAGTAACGATTGAATCTAAAGCAACACTGAAGACAGCAGTAACAATTGAGCCAAGATATGGAACAGAAAAAGGAACAATTGGAGAAACGATAATAATAGGCTCTCCAACCTTCTATAAAGAGAACAATGGACAAGTTACGACAGATGTAGCTCAAGGTTTAGATCGACGTATGCAGTATACATTGGATAAAGCCAATGACCATGTCACAATAGATGCATCGACAGGGGTAATCCACTATACGCCAATAGCAAGCGAGTTGAACGGAAAAGATGAAGAAACAGTGACAATACCAGTGACAGTCACATATGATGATCGTTCTATAGATAAGGTTAACGTGACTGTGACGATCAAACGTGCAACGAGTGCGGAACCAACGCCAGTCGCTCCACATACGCAAAGTAAGGAAATTACTGGTACAGGAGAGAAAGGTGCAAAGATCAGCGTAGCCTTCCCAGGCGGTAAGACGGCCACTGGCCAAGTCGATGAACATGGCAAGTTTAAGGTCGGCGTCCCAACAGGCGTGAGCCTAACGAAAGATCAAGAGATCACAGTGACGCAAACGGAAACGAACAAGAAACCGACGAGCAAGACGGTTAAAGTTGTGCCAAGTCAAGCGGATGGGTTGAAGAAGCCAACCGAAAAGGTATGGGTAGACAACGATAAAAAGTTGAGCCCATCAGAGCAGAAGAGTGTCAAAGATAAAGTTGAAGAACTCAACAAGAAAGACAATCAGAAACCAACCGTAACCGTAGGAGACAACGGTGAAACCACAGTGGTCTTCCCAGATGGCAGTCAAGCAACGATTCCAGGGAATGAACTGGTTCAAGAAAAAGGGCAAAGTGCGGAACCAACGCCAGTCGCTCCACATACGCAAAGTAAGGAAATTACTGGTACAGGAGAGAAAGGTGCAAAGATCAGCGTAGCCTTCCCAGGCGGTAAGACGGCCACTGGCCAAGTCGATGAACATGGCAAGTTTAAGGTCGGCGTCCCAACAGGCGTGAGCCTAACGAAAGATCAAGAGATCACAGTGACGCAAACGGAAACGAACAAGAAACCGACGAGCAAGACGGTTAAAGTTGTGCCAAGTCAAGCGGATGGGTTGAAGAAGCCAACCGAAAAGGTATGGGTAGACAACGATAAAAAGTTGAGCCCATCAGAGCAGAAGAGTGTCAAAGATAAAGTTGAAGAACTCAACAAGAAAGACAATCAGAAACCAACCGTAACCGTAGGAGACAACGGTGAAACCACAGTGGTCTTCCCAGATGGCAGTCAAGCAACGATTCCAGGGAATGA
Source organism: Lactobacillus iners (assembly GCF_011058775.1). Taxonomy (NCBI): domain Bacteria; kingdom Bacillati; phylum Bacillota; class Bacilli; order Lactobacillales; family Lactobacillaceae; genus Lactobacillus; species Lactobacillus iners. The sequence continues at coordinate 315,904 of NZ_CP049230.1, forward strand.
ACTGGTTCAAGAAAAAGGGCAAAGTGCGGAACCAACGCCAGTCGCTCCACATACGCAAAGTAAGGAAATTACTGGTACAGGAGAGAAAGGTGCAAAGATCAGCGTAGCCTTCCCAGGCGGTAAGACGGCCACTGGCCAAGTCGATGAACATGGCAAGTTTAAGGTCGGCGTCCCAACAGGCGTGAGCCTAACGAAAGATCAAGAGATCACAGTGACGCAAACGGAAACGAACAAGAAACCGACGAGCAAGACGGTTAAAGTTGTGCCAAGTCAAGCGGATGGGTTGAAGAAGCCAACCGAAAAGGTATGGGTAGACAACGATAAAAAGTTGAGCCCATCAGAGCAGAAGAGTGTCAAAGATAAAGTTGAAGAACTCAACAAGAAAGACAATCAGAAACCAACCGTAACCGTAGGAGACAACGGTGAAACCACAGTGGTCTTCCCAGATGGCAGTCAAGCAACGATTCCAGGGAATGAACTGGTTCAAGAAAAAGGGCAAAGTGCGGAACCAACGCCAGTCGCTCCACATACGCAAAGTAAGGAAATTACTGGTACAGGAGAGAAAGGTGCAAAGATCAGCGTAGCCTTCCCAGGCGGTAAGACGGCCACTGGCCAAGTCGATGAACATGGCAAGTTTAAGGTCGGCGTCCCAACAGGCGTGAGCCTAACGAAAGATCAAGAGATCACAGTGACGCAAACGGAAACGAACAAGAAACCGACGAGCAAGACGGTTAAAGTTGTGCCAAGTCAAGCGGATGGGTTGAAGAAGCCAACCGAAAAGGTATGGGTAGACAACGATAAAAAGTTGAGCCCATCAGAGCAGAAGAGTGTCAAAGATAAAGTTGAAGAACTCAACAAGAAAGACAATCAGAAACCAACCGTAACCGTAGGAGACAACGGTGAAACCACAGTGGTCTTCCCAGATGGCAGTCAAGCAACGATTCCAGGGAATGAACTGGTTCAAGAAAAAGGGCAAAGTGCGGAACCAACGCCAGTCGCTCCACATACGCAAAGTAAGGAAATTACTGGTACAGGAGAGAAAGGTGCAAAGATCAGCGTAGCCTTCCCAGGCGGTAAGACGGCCACTGGCCAAGTCGATGAACATGGCAAGTTTAAGGTCGGCGTCCCAACAGGCGTGAGCCTAACGAAAGATCAAGAGATCACAGTGACGCAAACGGAAACGAACAAGAAACCGACGAGCAAGACGGTTAAAGTTGTGCCAAGTCAAGCGGATGGGTTGAAGAAGCCAACCGAAAAGGTATGGGTAGACAACGATAAAAAGTTGAGCCCATCAGAGCAGAAGAGTGTCAAAGATAAAGTTGAAGAACTCAACAAGAAAGACAATCAGAAACCAACCGTAACCGTAGGAGACAACGGTGAAACCACAGTGGTCTTCCCAGATGGCAGTCAAGCAACGATTCCAGGGAATGAACTGGTTCAAGAAAAAGGGCAAAGTGCGGAACCAACGCCAGTCGCTCCACATACGCAAAGTAAGGAAATTACTGGTACAGGAGAGAAAGGTGCAAAGATCAGCGTAGCCTTCCCAGGCGGTAAGACGGCCACTGGCCAAGTCGATGAACATGGCAAGTTTAAGGTCGGCGTCCCAACAGGCGTGAGCCTAACGAAAGATCAAGAGATCACAGTGACGCAAACGGAAACGAACAAGAAACCGACGAGCAAGACGGTTAAAGTTGTGCCAAGTCAAGCGGATGGGTTGAAGAAGCCAACCGAAAAGGTATGGGTAGACAACGATAAAAAGTTGAGCCCATCAGAGCAGAAGAGTGTCAAAGATAAAGTTGAAGAACTCAACAAGAAAGACAATCAGAAACCAACCGTAACCGTAGGAGACAACGGTGAAACCACAGTGGTCTTCCCAGATGGCAGTCAAGCAACGATTCCAGGGAATGAACTGGTTCAAGAAAAAGGGCAAAGTGCGGAACCAACGCCAGTCGCTCCACATACGCAAAGTAAGGAAATTACTGGTACAGGAGAGAAAGGTGCAAAGATCAGCGTAGCCTTCCCAGGCGGTAAGACGGCCACTGGCCAAGTCGATGAACATGGCAAGTTTAAGGTCGGCGTCCCAACAGGCGTGAGCCTAACGAAAGATCAAGAGATCACAGTGACGCAAACGGAAACGAACAAGAAACCGACGAGCAAGACGGTTAAAGTTGTGCCAAGTCAAGCGGATGGGTTGAAGAAGCCAACCGAAAAGGTATGGGTAGACAACGATAAAAAGTTGAGCCCATCAGAGCAGAAGAGTGTCAAAGATAAAGTTGAAGAACTCAACAAGAAAGACAATCAGAAACCAACCGTAACCGTAGGAGACAACGGTGAAACCACAGTGGTCTTCCCAGATGGCAGTCAAGCAACGATTCCAGGGAATGAACTGGTTCAAGAAAAAGGGCAAAGTGCGGAACCAACGCCAGTCGCTCCACATACGCAAAGTAAGGAAATTACTGGTACAGGAGAGAAAGGTGCAAAGATCAGCGTAGCCTTCCCAGGCGGTAAGACGGCCACTGGCCAAGTCGATGAACATGGCAAGTTTAAGGTCGGCGTCCCAACAGGCGTGAGCCTAACGAAAGATCAAGAGATCACAGTGACGCAAACGGAAACGAACAAGAAACCGACGAGCAAGACGGTTAAAGTTGTGCCAAGTCAAGCGGATGGGTTGAAGAAGCCAACCGAAAAGGTATGGGTAGACAACGATAAAAAGTTGAGCCCATCAGAGCAGAAGAGTGTCAAAGATAAAGTTGAAGAACTCAACAAGAAAGACAATCAGAAACCAACCGTAACCGTAGGAGACAACGGTGAAACCACAGTGGTCTTCCCAGATGGCAGTCAAGCAACGATTCCAGGGAATGAACTGGTTCAAGAAAAAGGGCAAAGTGCGGAACCAACGCCAGTCGCTCCACATACGCAAAGTAAGGAAATTACTGGTACAGGAGAGAAAGGTGCAAAGATCAGCGTAGCCTTCCCAGGCGGTAAGACGGCCACTGGCCAAGTCGATGAACATGGCAAGTTTAAGGTCGGCGTCCCAACAGGCGTGAGCCTAACGAAAGATCAAGAGATCACAGTGACGCAAACGGAAACGAACAAGAAACCGACGAGCAAGACGGTTAAAGTTGTGCCAAGTCAAGCGGATGGGTTGAAGAAGCCAACCGAAAAGGTATGGGTAGACAACGATAAAAAGTTGAGCCCATCAGAGCAGAAGAGTGTCAAAGATAAAGTTGAAGAACTCAACAAGAAAGACAATCAGAAACCAACCGTAACCGTAGGAGACAACGGTGAAACCACAGTGGTCTTCCCAGATGGCAGTCAAGCAACGATTCCAGGGAATGAACTGGTTCAAGAAAAAGGGCAAAGTGCGGAACCAACGCCAGTCGCTCCACATACGCAAAGTAAGGAAATTACTGGTACAGGAGAGAAAGGTGCAAAGATCAGCGTAGCCTTCCCAGGCGGTAAGACGGCCACTGGCCAAGTCGATGAACATGGCAAGTTTAAGGTCGGCGTCCCAACAGGCGTGAGCCTAACGAAAGATCAAGAGATCACAGTGACGCAAACGGAAACGAACAAGAAACCGACGAGCAAGACGGTTAAAGTTGTGCCAAGTCAAGCGGATGGGTTGAAGAAGCCAACCGAAAAGGTATGGGTAGACAACGATAAAAAGTTGAGCCCATCAGAGCAGAAGAGTGTCAAAGATAAAGTTGAAGAACTCAACAAGAAAGACAATCAGAAACCAACCGTAACCGTAGGAGACAACGGTGAAACCACAGTGGTCTTCCCAGATGGCAGTCAAGCAACGATTCCAGGGAATGAACTGGTTCAAGAAAAAGGGCAAAGTGCGGAACCAACGCCAGTCGCTCCACATACGCAAAGTAAGGAAATTACTGGTACAGGAGAGAAAGGTGCAAAGATCAGCGTAGCCTTCCCAGGCGGTAAGACGGCCACTGGCCAAGTCGATGAACATGGCAAGTTTAAGGTCGGCGTCCCAACAGGCGTGAGCCTAACGAAAGATCAAGAGATCACAGTGACGCAAACGGAAACGAACAAGAAACCGACGAGCAAGACGGTTAAAGTTGTGCCAAGTCAAGCGGATGGGTTGAAGAAGCCAACCGAAAAGGTATGGGTAGACAACGATAAAAAGTTGAGCCCATCAGAGCAGAAGAGTGTCAAAGATAAAGTTGAAGAACTCAACAAGAAAGACAATCAGAAACCAACCGTAACCGTAGGAGACAACGGTGAAACCACAGTGGTCTTCCCAGATGGCAGTCAAGCAACGATTCCAGGGAATGAACTGGTTCAAGAAAAAGGGCAAAGTGCGGAACCAACGCCAGTCGCTCCACATACGCAAAGTAAGGAAATTACTGGTACAGGAGAGAAAGGTGCAAAGATCAGCGTAGCCTTCCCAGGCGGTAAGACGGCCACTGGCCAAGTCGATGAACATGGCAAGTTTAAGGTCGGCGTCCCAACAGGCGTGAGCCTAACGAAAGATCAAGAGATCACAGTGACGCAAACGGAAACGAACAAGAAACCGACGAGCAAGACGGTTAAAGTTGTTGGTGTTATCTATCGACATGGTGATCCATTAGTCAATGAAAAACCAATGTTTAATTATCAAACGGAAAATCCTGACTATACAGTACCAAATGGAGAAGACCCACTCGGTATTCACCAAACAAGTCAACAAAAACAAACCACTGACAATCTATCTCAATTAGAAGCTAACCAGAGGGTAAAAGCTGCTTCAAGGAAGAAAGTCCTACCAAATACTGGGAGTCATTCGAGCCAGACATGGGGAGGATGGATTCTCACGCTTGGTGGACTCATCACCTTACTCGCTGGCAAAAAACGCAAGAAGGAAGATGAATAGATTTATCAGATCTTGTTTAATGACAAAATGAAAACCAAAGCCCCGCTGAGTATATTCAGCGGGGCTTGGCTTTTTGTTGTAAACAGAGCGAATGAACCACCAGTTAAAAATAATTGAGCCCGCAAAACGGTCAAATAAGAAAATTGAAATCACTCAAAAAGACTAGCCTATCTGACTTTCCTGTTTTCAGAAAATTTTGCTGAATGTTTCTACTTTTTTAGATTGTTACTTAATTTCGTCGATGACTTACTATAAAATAAAAAATATGAAGTAGAGGTAGAGACTCTTGAAATGGTTAAAGAAGCTATACATGGCCAAGCAGATATTATTATGTTGGATAATATGTCGCATGAGGCTATGGCAGAAGCTTTAAAATGGATTGATGGACGGGCGATTGTTGAAGCATCGGGCAATTTTACGTTAGATAATATTAGTGAACATAAAGATTTACCGTTTGATTATATTTCTAGTGGGGAAATTACTCATTCTGGAGATGTTTAGATTTATCAATGAAACATTTACAGGTTATATAAATAAATGAGAATAGTGAGCATATCAGGCTTTAGTTATGTAGAAAGTCTGAAGGAAAAGGGCGAAGAAAAAACTTCGCCCTTTTTTAATGTAAAGGATAGTAAAAACAAAAACTGCATAAAAAGGAGTTTTCAGTAAGGGGGGTAAAAGAAAACTGGCTGAAAGCCTTTAAGCGGGAACGTAAGAAATAACGACCATACAAGAGTATAAATGCTCCTATATGGTCGTTTTCTTATCATTTACTCAGCATCTTTCTTTGTCACATGAGTTGCTGAATCTTCTGCAACCATAAGAACAGACTGTTGAGCCATCGCATTGGCATAATTAAAAAACTTTGGCTTTTCAGTAGTGAATGAACCTCCAACCCCGAAGAACTTCTCAAAGAATAATTTCAGTTTGTCGATGACACCTTGTTTCTTAACGGCTCTGTTTCTGCCACCGAAACGAGATACAGGAGGCATAAGCTTATCAATATCCGTTCCGGCAGTCTTAATTTCACCGTCACGGAATGCATTCTCAAGGAATTTTCTTGTTTCAGGTTCTTTCAGCTTTTCTTCTTTGATAATCTGAACAAGTTCCTCTTCACGCTTTTCAGCTACATAATCATGCCATTCTTTCATAACATCTTCGACATCATTTATTCCTGCAATAAAGTTTTCAATGAGTTCTTTCTTACTACGAAGCTCTGGACTGGCATCAATAGCCTTAGTGATGGTAATAAGCATTTCATTATCCTCGCAATGTGTATCGTGATATTTCTTAACGAGCATAAGGATATAGTCAATATTGATTTCTATCTGCTTGATGAGTTCTACCTCAAAGACGATATCATCGATGATGTCTGTGCTTTCACCTTGCTCACGTTTGCGTTTCCATTCGTCATGAAGATCTTGGTATCTGCTAAGATAATCTCGCATATCATACTCTGTAATAAGTTCTTTTCCTACAAATTCATCAAATGAAGATAACAGATTACGCATCCTAAGAATTGCACCAAACAGAGAAATAAAGTCTTTCTGATTCTGTTCTCCAACAATCTGTGGTTCTGACAGTGGAAACTTTTCTTCGAGTTCTTCCATCATATCTGCATAACCAGGCATCTGCTTTCCATCAATACCTTCATAGCCATAGTAGTAATCTTTAAAGCCCTTCATCAGGACAATACCACCTGCATTTTTATCACCAAAAAGTGAAATAGCAGTATCAACACGTTTCTGAAGATTTCTAAAGCAGACAATGTTACCAAATGTCTTAATCGAGTTAAGGATTCGGTTTGTTCTTGAAAATGCTTGAATGAGTCCGTGCATCTTAAGATTTTTATCTACCCACAGTGTGTTTAGCGTGGTAGCATCAAAGCCTGTAAGGAACATATTTACAACTATTAGTAAATCAAGTTCCTTGTTCTTCATACGAAGGGAAACGTCTTTATAATAGTTCTGGAATTTGTCGCTATCTGTAGAGTAGTTAGTATGGAACATTTCATTGTAATCTTTGATAGCAGCCTCAAGGAAATCCCTTGAAGACTGGTCAAGTGCAGATGTATCTTCTGAATTTTCCTCATCAAGAATACCGCTTGAGCCTTCATCATATTCAGCTTCGTTTGCACCATAGCTATAGATAGTAGCAATACGGAGTTTTTTGGTAGGGTCAGTCTCCATCTGTTTCTTGAATTCCTGATAATACAATTTTGCCATCGGAACAGAGGCAACGGCAAAGATAGAGTTAAATCCACTTACTCGTTGTTTCTGCTTGATTTCTTCTACCGCACCATTCTTGCCGGAAGCAACTTGCGAAATGTTTGTAAGGGTGTTATAGATATAAGCCTTATCACCACGATAGGTCTTCTGGTCAAAATGTTCAAGGATATATTTTGTTACAAGCTTGATTCTTTGCGGAGCCATCATTGCCTTTTCACGATTGATATCCCAGACCATCTCGTCATCTATATCTTCATCCTTTGTATCAACCATTCTTCTTCCTCCAACTTTATCATTCAGATATTTATCTTCTATATTGCTATAATCGATATAATGTTCTTTGAAAATCTTCCTGTATAAAAAAAACAGTGTGTTCTTATTTGCTTTATTTCTTCTGAAAATATCATTGCATTTCCTTTATAGATTTCCAAAATATAGCAAAAATATAGCATAAATTGATAAATTTTTCTACCATCCAGTCATAGAGGCAGCTTTTCAAAGATACATACGAAGCAATTATTAACGAGGATATTATAAAACAAATCTGTGATGGAAAATCATTTAGGAAGTATATAATTTTAAGTAACGTAAAAACGGCATAGCCGATGGTTACGACGATGCCGAATTTTTACAAGATTGTAAATCTTTTATTGAGTTGTGATCTCTTTTTTATTTGTCACCATTCATAATTGATGACTTCACAATTACATAATCAACTACACGGATGGAATGGAGATCCTTACCTCCAGCGTAGGAAATAGCAGATTGCAAATCTTCTTGCATTTCTTTAAGAGTGTCTTTAATTGAACCACGATATGGAACAAGTAATTGTTTTCCTTCAACATTGTTATAGGCACCTTTTTGTACTGCAGATGCTGAACCCCAATATTGTTTATATGTTTTATTATCAATAGTAATAATATTACCAGGTGATTCGAGATGACCTGCAAATAAGGAACCAATCATTACCATTGATGCTCCAAAACGAACTGACTTAGCAATATCACCATTGTGTCTAATTCCACCGTCAGCAATTAATGGCTTTCTGGCAGCTTTTGAACACATTCTTAAGGCTGCTAATTGCCATCCTCCTGTGCCAAAGCCGGTTTTTAATTTCGTAATGCATGCACGACCTGGTCCAATACCAACTTTAGTTGCATCAGCACCTGCATTTTCTAATTCTCGAACTGCTTCAGGAGTAGCAATATTACCTGCAGTTAGGAAAGATTCAGGTAATTTTTCTTTGATATATTTAATCATCTTGATCACATAGTCAGAGTGTCCGTGTGCTACGTCTATTGTGATATATTCTGGAACTAATTTTTCATTAGCTAGTTGATCAATAAATTTATATTCTTCATCTTTAATACCAACAGAAATTGAAGCAAAGAGACCCTTATCATGCATCATTTTGATAAAATCAGCTCTTTTTTCTGGTTGGAAACGATGCATTACATAGTAATAGTCATTTTCAGCAAGCCACACAGCTAAAGGTTCATTAATAACACTCTCCATATTGGCTGGTACCACTGGTAGTTTAAAAGTTCGCTTTCCGAATTTTATAGAGGTATCTGCCTCTTTTCTACTTTTGATGATACATTTATTAGGAACTAATTGGATATCATCATAATCAAAAGCTTCCATACTAAAATAATTACTCAATCTGATTACCTCGCTATATTTTTTATCACAAGAGCTAATATACGTATATTTACTCAAAAAGTCAACAATTATATGAACAATATTGAAAAATATATTAATAAACGTTCGGCAAAGTAGATTGACTAATGGTATATATACTGTTACACTTGATTCTGGTTTGTGATTTAATATATTTTATGAGGTGAAATTAAATGACAGTAGTTGCAGTTGTAGGCAGTCAATGGGGAGACGAAGGTAAAGGTAAGATGACTGACTATTTAAGTCAATCAGCTGATATGACAGTTCGTTCTAACGGTGGTAACAATGCAGGACACACCATTGCTTTTGGCGGTAAAACTTTTAAGATGCGTTTAATACCTTCTGGTATTTTTGAAGCAAAAAAAGAAACGGTTATTGGTAATGGAGTAGTAATTAATCCAGAAGTTTTATTGGATGAAATAAAATATCTTGAAGATAATGGTATCAACACGGATAAATTAGCAATTTCCAATCGTGCACATATTGTTATGCCATATGATATTTTACAAGATGTTTACCAAGAAGAAGCTAAAGGAGCTAACAAAGTTGGTACTACTAAAAATGGTATTGGACCTACATATATGGACAAAGCTTCCAGAATTGGAATTAGAATGTGTGACTTACTCGAAAAGGATACATTCGAAGAAAAATTACGCTTTAATTTGAATGAAAAAAATGCATTATTTGTCAATGTATATGGTAAAGAAGCTCTAAAATTTGAAGATATTTTTGAAAAATATTGGAAATTTGGACAAGAACTTAAAAAGTATGTGACTGATACTTCTGTTATTGTTAATGATGCTATCGACAATGATGATAAAGTGCTATTTGAAGGTGCACAAGGTGTTATGCTTGATATTGATCAAGGAACATATCCATTTGTTACATCATCAAGTACAGTTACAGGTGGAATAGCTACTGGTATTGGTATTGGACCTTCTAAAGTTGATACTGTTATTGGTATTTGTAAGGCATACACTACTCGTGTTGGTGCAGGTCCTTTCCCTACAGAATTGTTAGATGAGACTGGTAATTATATTCGTGAAACTGGTCATGAATATGGTACAGTTACTGGACGTCCTCGTCGTGTAGGTTGGTTCGATTCTGTTGCGTTGCGTCATTCTAAACGTGTAGCAGGTATTGATGCATTAAGTTTAAACTTATTGGATGTCTTTTCTGGTTTAAAGACTGTAAAAATAGCAGTAGCTTATGAATTAGATGGTCAAAAAATAGATTATTATCCTGCTAGTTTGAAAGAACTCGAAAGATGTAAACCAATTTATGAAGAATTACCTGGTTGGAATGAAGATATTACTAAGGTAACTAAATTAGAAGATTTGCCAGAAAATGCTCGTCATTTCTTGTCACGCGTCAGTGAATTAGTTGGTGTACCTTTAGTGACTGTTTCTGTAGGTCCTGATCGTGAACAAACTATTGTTTTAAAGAATCCATGGGAAATGTAAATAATGCTGGATAGATACACTCGCCCAGAAATGGGCAAAATTTGGACAGATGAAAATCGTTATGCTGCTTGGCTAAAAGTTGAAATTGCTGCAACTAATGCATGGAGTGAACTAGGCGAGGTTCCAGTTGCAGATGCACAAAAGATTGCTAAAAAAGCTAGTTTTACCGCTGAACGTGTAGCTGAAATTGAGGCAATTACGCATCATGATGTAGTTGCCTTTACTAGAGCTGTTTCAGAAAGCTTAGGCGAAGAGAGAAAATGGGTGCATTTTGGACTTACTTCCACAGATGTTGTAGATACAGCACAAGGCGTGTTACTTAAAGAAGCAAATGATATTTTGCGTTCTGATTTAGCTCATCTTAAAAATACAATTGCCAAAAAAGCACTTAAATATAAAGATACTGTCATGATGGGAAGAACTCATGGTGTCCATGCAGAGCCAACCACTTTTGGCTTAAAATTAGGACGCTGGTATGCAGAAATTATACGTGATATTGATCGTTTTGAACATGCAGCAGCTGGAGTAGAATCAGGTAAAATTTCTGGAGCAGTTGGTACTTTTGCTAATGTGCCACCCGAGGTAGAAACAAGTGTTTTACATCAATTAAGTCTTAACCAACAACCGATTACTAGTCAAGTTTTACCACGAGACTTACATGCAGAATATTTGGCAATGTTGGCTTTAATTGCTACTAGTATTGAAAATTGGGCTACGGAAATTAGATCTTTACAGAGATCTGAAATACATGAAGTAGAAGAGCATTTTAGAGCAGGACAAAAGGGTTCCTCAGCAATGCCTCATAAGCGTAATCCGATTGGATCAGAAAATTTATGTGGTATGGCACGTGTAATTAGAGGACACATGCTAACAGCATACGAAAATGTTTCTTTATGGCATGAACGTGATATTTCACATTCTTCAGCTGAAAGAATAATTTTACCTGATACAACTATTGCAATTGATTATATGTTGAATAGATTTGATAAAATTTTGGAGAATTTGGATGTTTTCCCCGAAACCATGTTGAAAAATATGGATAGAACATATGGATTAATCTATTCTCAGCGACTACTATTAAAGCTGATTGATGAAGCAGGACTATCACGTGAAAAGGCATATGATATGGTTCAAAAGTTAACAGCTAGATCATGGAATGAGCAAATTCAATTTAGACAATTAGTTGATGAAAGTGAAATAACTAAATATCTTTCTAAATCAGATATTGATGATGCTTTTGATTATCATTATCATTTAAAGCATGTTGATGATATTTTTAAAAAATTAGGCATACTGTAGTTATTTGATGATATGGATATTTTTAATGAAATTTAAAAGGCTAGGATCAGTTGATATTAGCCTTTTTATATTATTTTTCTATTGACTGATAGTCGTTTTAAAAGGAGGTATATATGTTATTAAAAAATATAACTGTAAAATATGGGAGAAAAGTAGCCTTAGATAATATCTCTCTTACGTTACGCAATGATGGTAAGATAGTTGGAATTTTAGGAGATAATGGTTCTGGTAAGACAACATTAGTAAATCTTATTTTAAAAAATATAAATAAATTCAAAGGCCAACGTGAAATTGAGGGTAGCTTTTCATATATGCCTGATAGATATTTCTTATATGAAAGTATGACTATTAAAGAGTCTATTGACTTATTTAAGTCTGTATATTCAGATTTTGATGAACAAAGAATGTATAAAATTTTACAAAAGTTTTCTATATCTCCACAGTTAAAGCTTCATGATTGCTCTAAGGGAATGCATGAGCAAGTGCATTTGGCACTGGTTTTTTCAAGAAATACCGACTTTTATGTATTAGATGAACCTTTGTCAGCAACTGATCCCATTAAAAGACGATATTTTATGGATATAATTCAAAATTATCGTAGAAAGAATAGTACTGTTTTAATGGTTACTCATTTAATACGAGATTTAGGTGATATGCTTGAGGACGTGATTTTTATTAAAGATGGACATATACTCTCACATAATTCAAGGGCTGAAATATTAGCAGTTGATAAAACTCTTGAAGATGCATATATTAGAAGGATAGGACAATGAGCAGATATTTACTAATTAGATTAAAAAAAATCAGTTTGATGTTTTTATTTCCAATTGTAGTTGAATTGGGCATTTTGATTTATGAAAATGTGGTAAAGAAAGAAAAAGCTAACATATCAATGTATAATGGACTATGGTATGTCGCTACTGTAGCCATCATAGTATTTGTTACAGTTTATCAAATCATTAAAAATTATTATCTGGGTCATGATTCGCTTTGGCAAATTTTTCCATATTCCAAAGAAGGACTAGAGTTTATTGACATCTTCTTTTACATATTGGGTACTATTATTTATGGCTGTACTTACCAATATGCCCAAGCTACGGCATCTAATCAAAAGTTTTATATCAGTATGTATATTCCTGAAAAATTGGTATCTTTAATAGCTTTCTATCTTTTGATTATGGCGATGTGTGTATTATTCAAAAATGTACAATGTCCTAAGATAGGAGAAGGTTGCATTATTATAAGTAGTCTAATTATCATCATTAGTCAAATTTCTATATTTTGGAAATTAAATCAAAAAGTAGTTAATCATTTTCTTCTGGGAGTGTCTGATGCTTGCGAAACAAAGCATTTAATATATATCAATACTTTGCCTTACGTGTTTTTTGGTGTTACAAAACGTCAAATTGCCACATTAATTAATACTAGTTATTTATTAAATGGTTGTCTTATAATTTTGTGTTTGCTTTTTATTTTAATATCTATAAAATTCAGAAGGATGAATTATATAGATTTGGTAGGTTAAAAATAATGATTGATTCTATTGATGAATCTAAATAAATTTAATAAAAAGCTGTACCAATGATTAAAGCGTATAAAAAAATGCTATCCTAATTTTTATAGGGTAGCATTTTTTATGTAATTATTTACTTTTATAGTTATATTTAGCAAATTTGTCAGCAATCTTTTTACAGATTTTTGTTTTGATATAAATACCATTATCTTGATATTTTTCTTCAATTACTTGCCCGTGTGTATGTAAATAGTTAAGCTTATCTCCCATTTGGAGCGGTAAGAATAATTCTACAACTTGTAAATTGGAGAAAATTTTCTTTTGAATTAATTTAGCTAACAATCTAATTGATTCGGGATCTTTAGCACTATATAGAATGTTGCCATTACCTTCTATTTGAGGATATGACCGGTCAGTTTTATCTACTTTATTAAATGCTGTAATAATAGGTACATCACCAATTTGCAATTCATCTAATACCTTGGTAGTGGTTTGGATCATTTGCAAGATATTAGGATCACTAGCATCAACCACATTAATAATTAAATCTGCATCTCTTACTTCTTGTAAAGTAGCTTTGAATGATTCAATTAAATTATGGGGTAGATTAGAAACAAAACCAACAGTATCCGATATAATAAAACTTAGTTTGTTATCGAGATCGATTCTTCTAACATGTGTGTCTAGAGTAGCAAAAAGCATGTCTTTAGTAAAAACTTGTTTTTTATCAGCACTCTTAGAATATTCATTTAAAAGGTTATTCAAAGTAGTAGATTTACCAGAGTTTGTATATCCTACTAAGGCAACTTGTGGTAAGAAAGAATTGTTTCGCTGAGTAGCTTTAATTTTTTCTTGTTGATTAATCTTTTTCAAATCTTTTTTGATATTGCTTATTTGTTGTTGGATGGTTCTTCTATTTAATTCTAGCTTAGTTTCACCTGCTCCACGATTGTTAAAGCCACCTCCAGAACCTCGCTGCTGATCTAGCCGATTTTCTGATGGATGTAATCGAGGTAGCTCATATTGCAACCTTGCTAGTTGTACCTGTAATTTTGCTTGTTTGGTTCGTACACGATTAGAAAATATTTCCAGAATCAACTCCGTCCGATCCAGAATAGATAATTTTGTCATTTTTTCTAAATTGCGTATTTGTGTTGGTGTTAATTCGTCATTAATTATAATGACGGTAGCATGCAATTCCTTGGCTAGATGTTTAATTTCATTAATTTTTCCTAGACCAAAGTAGGTACCAGTAACAATTGTTTCTAAATTTTGCCAAGATCTACCTACTACTTCCATTTGGTTGGCTTCAGCTAATTTTGCTAATTCATCCATATAATAATTAAAGTTGCTATTATTGAGATTGACGCCGGCTAGGAAAACCTTTCTTTTTGATGGAATAGTATTTATCAAATCATCACCTGCTTTATGTGTTATAGTTAGCAATTATAATTCTAATTTGTTATAATCAGTAATTTTTATCTCTTTGTCATTAATTTTCATAATAGTGATTGAACCGTTTTGAGGTCCATGTAGCAAATTGTATTTTCCTTTTGCAAATCGATTGACGATACTTCTAATGGTGAAGCCGTGAGTAACTAATAATATGTTTTTAACATCGTCTAGTTGATTTAACAAAGAGAATCCTTGATTTAGACGTTGCCAATATTCACTAGCACTTTCTGCATCGTGATATGGATCAGCTTCTTTCATATAATCCTTGACAGTATCTAAATCTATTGCGGATAATAGTTTTTCGCGAGTTGGGTAACCATGTGGACCACCAATCATTCGGTAGGCTTCATCAGAATTCATTCCTTCGAAATAGCCATAAAACTGTTCTCTAAAGAATGGAGATGAGATATGTTGTAATTCATGACGATTACAATTTTCGCTGATGATATAATCACAAGTGTCACAAGCACGTTTTAAGTCGCTGGAGAATGCTATATCAAAGGGGATATCTTTTAAAACTACACCAGTATTTTCAGCTTCTTTAATTCCTTGATTAGTTAGAGGTGTGTCACACCAACCTTGCATTTTATCATATCGGTTAATAAAAGTTTGACCATGGCGAACAAGATAAATTTTTTTCATAATTGCCTCCTAAAAATAGTTACTATGTTAATTTTATACCAAATATTAGATAAAAAAACATACGCAATTATGCAACTGGTGAAATATATGTTTTTAATTGAATTGTTTACCCCAAGCCCATGGATCATCGTGCCAGTTTTTTAATAGCATATATTCTTTATCGGTGACATGACCTGTTTCTTTTTCTTGTTTTAATAATTCTGGATAAGACAGTAGTGGGGCAAATGGAATATTTATTTTAGCAAAATTATCTTTTGCGTCTGGTAGATAGTATGTAAAAATTGAACTGACACCAATAACGTCAGCTCCACTCTTTTGAGCTGCTTTGACTGCATTAATTACTGAACCACCAGTTGTAATTAAATCATCAATTAAAACAATTTTATCTTGAGCTGTAAATAAACCTTCAATTTGACGCCCTTTTCCGTGATCTTTTGGCTTTGGTCTTACATAAATCATTGGTAAACCTAATTTTTGGGCAACAATAGCAGCATGAGGAATACCCGCTGTAGCTACACCACCAATTACTGTAACTTGAGGATATTTTTCTTTAATTAATGTTGCTAAATCATCACAAATCATATTCCATAATTTTGGATAGGAAATAGTTAAACGAAAATCCGTATAGATTGGAGAAAGCATCCCACTAGCATAAGTGAAAGGCTTATCAGGTGAAATAGTAACAATTTTATTTTGAATTAAACTTTGAATAATTTCTTTAGTATACATATTAATTGAACTCCTTTACAATTTTTTGATATGCTGCTTTGGGATCTTTAGCTAGAGTAATTGGTCGACCGACTACAATTGCACTTGAACCAAATGCTTTAGCTTGAGCTGGTGTAGCAATGCGAGATTGATCAAATTTTTGATCTGTTGCTGGTCTTATACCTGGTGTGACATATAAAAAGTCTTCGCCTACTTCAGTTCTTAGTTTTTCTACTTCTAAAGGGGAGCAAATTACACCGTCAGCTCCATATTTTTTAGCCATTTTTGCTAAGCTAATGACTTGATCTTTCATTGTTAACTTGCAATTTTGTTCATTAGCTAAAGAATCATCAGAAATAGAAGTTAGTTCTGTAACTGCTAGTAATTTAGGAAGACTTTTTCCTGTAGGAGTACCTGCAATTAATCCTTCATGGGCTTTTTTAATCATTTCACTACCACCTAATGCATGGATAGTTGTGTATTGAATTCCTAATTTGGCAATTTGCTTCATACCATTGTATACAGTGTTAGGAATGTCGTGTAATTTTAAATCTAAAAAAATACTGTATCCTTTAGCCACTAATTCTTTTACTGGTTCTGTACCGAATTGATAAAAAAGCTCCATGCCAATTTTTACGGTAATATCTTTTGGATCACCTAGTTTATTCAATAGTCGGTCCAAACTGGTCTTATCTTCTACATCTAGAGCTACAATTACAGGTTTATTCATAATTATCTCCTTAAACAAAAAGGGTCTATATCCGTGCAGAGAGCAACCAGATATAGACTCCAGATTTAGTTTACATCAATGAGGAAACTTGCGGTCTCTCTGTACCGTTTAAAGTCATCGATGTGAGTTTAACATGATCTAGCTAAAAAAGCAAATAAAAAAATACTTGTTTTTTTGCTAAAAAAATGTAACAATAAACTCGAAAATAAAAGGATGACTGTGAGCATTCATTTTTGGAGGTTAAATATGAATAATATATCGAAGTACACCCAGGAACTAAGTAGGGATCAGAAGCTTGTAATATCATCAACAGCTTCAGGTTTTGCATTGGAAAACATGGATGTACTTTTTTTATCATTTGCAATGAGTTCTATGATTAAAGATTTACATCTTTCTGGTGGAGCTGCTGGGTTAATTTCATCGATTACTACTTTGGGTATGCTATTAGGTGGTATCATTTTTGGAATTTTAGGTGATAAGATCGGGCGTGTTAAGACATTTAGTCATACAGTAGTTATTTTTGCTATTGCTACTGGACTAATGGCTTTTACTAATGATATTAATCACATTTATATGCTGAGATTTTTAGCTGGGATTGGAGCTGGCGGGGAATATGGTGTAGGTATTGCCTTAATTGCAGAAAACTTTAGTCATGATCGTATTGGAAAAATGACTTCTATTGCTGCTATTGGTGGTCAAATTGGGGCAGTGATGGCAGCAGTAGTGGCAGCAGTGATTATTCCAACTTTGGGCTGGCACAAATTATTTTTAGTCGGTGTACTTCCTGTAGTTTTAACTTATTTTATTAGAAAACATTTACATGAAAGCAAGCAATTCATCGAAGCCAAAAAGCATGCTAAGGGTTCTTTCTTTTTTGAAGTAATCAAGAAAATGTTTTCGACACCAAGGTTAATGTGGCAATCGATTGGTCTTACTATCATGATGATTGTGCAAATTTCAGGATATTTTGGATTAATGAATTGGTTGCCGACAATTGTGCAGAAACAAATGCATTTGAGTGTATCAGGTTCTAGCTTGTGGATGGTTTCAACGATCATTGGGATGAGTATTGGAATGATGACTTTTGGTACTATCTTTGATTATTTTGGACCACGTCGTGCATTTACGATCTTCTTATTAGGTTCAGGTGTGATGGTCTATATGCTTATTCTGGCACATAATATGTTTGCCTTGATTATTATTGGAGCGATAGTGGGATTCTTTTCTAATGGTATGTTTGGTGGATATGGAGCCGTAATTAGTTGCTTGTATCCAACAGAAATTCGTTCTACCGCTAATAATATTATTGTTAATGTTGGTCGTGCAATTGGTGGCTTTTCATCAGTGGTGATTGGAATTTTAATGGACTATTATAATTTAATGGTTGTGATGGGCTTTTTATCAGCATTATATCTTTTAAGCTTTATCATTATGATTAGCTTGCCAGGTTTAAAAGAGTTAGGTTTGAAGAAAGTAAAGAAGGCGTAAGAGATATGAGTAAGCTAAATGTTAAATTACCAGGTTTGAATTTGAAAAATCCAATTATGCCAGCTAGTGGAACTTTTGGTTTTGGGGATGTACCTCAAGCAAAAAAGTATGATTTAAATGAAATGGGAGCTATGGTTTTTAAAACCACAACTTTGCATGCTAGAATTGGTAATCCACAGCCGCAAATTGCGGTCATGAAAAATGGAGTTCTTAATTCAGTAGGATTAACCAATCCAGGTGTCGATAAAGTTATTAGTGATAAAATTGCTCCTTTTAAAGAACAATATCCACAATTGCCATTGATTGCTAGTGTAGGTGGATCACAGATTAGTGATTATATAACTATTTCTAAAAAATTAAGTGATTCTGGTTTGCTAAATGCATTGGAAATTAATGTTTCTTGTCCAAATGTTGCTGCTGGAGGCATGCATTTGGGAACTGATCCTGTTGTTGTTGAAAAACTAACTTCAGAAATAAAAAAAGTAGTTAATATTCCAGTTTATATTAAGTTAACGCCAAATGTTACCAATATTGTTGAAATAGCTCAAGCTGCTGAACGTGGAGGAGCCGATGGTCTTTCGATGATTAATACTTTATTAGGATTGGGTATTGATATTAAAACTCATAAGGCAACTTTAGGTAATGGCTTTGGTGGCTGGTCTGGATCGGCAATTAAACCAGTGGCTGTGAGAATGGTAGCTCAAGTGCATCAAGCAGTTAAATTACCAATCATTGGTATGGGCGGGATCGAAACTGCAGAAGATATCGTTGAGTTTATGTTAGCTGGTGCCAGTGCTGTTGCAGTGGGAACAGCACATTTTAAAGATGGATTAGCTATTCCTCATTTAGTGGCTGATTTGGAAACTTTGTTAAATGAGCTTAAAGTAGACGATATAAATGAATTGATTGGACAATATAAATTTTAATTTTATAATATATTAGGTACATTATAGATTGTAAGGGGATATTAGATGATTAAGGAATTATTCGATAAGATTGCAATTAAGCGAGCTTTGACGCGAATTTCATATGAAATTATTGAAAAAAATAAGGGAACTGAAAATTTAGTGTTATTTGGGATTAAGACCCGTGGTGTTTATTTAGCTAAGCGAATTGCCAAGCGAATAGAAGAATTAGAAGGTGTCAAAATTCCTGTTGGTGTGCTTGATATTACTTTATACCGAGATGATCGTCAAGATGTTTCACTATCTAATGAAGCTGTAGTTAATTCAACAGAATGTAATACAGATGTTAATAAAAAAAATGTCATTTTAATTGATGATGTTTTATATACTGGTAGAACTATTAGAGCTGCGATGGATGCATTGATTCATATGGGACGTCCAAATAGTATCTCATTAGCGGTATTAGTGGATCGAGGACATCGAGAATTACCTATTCGTGCAGACTATGTTGGTAAAAATATTCCTACTGCATTAAATGAAAAAGTTTCGGTTAATGTTGAAGAAATCGATAACAAAGATAGTATAGAATTAGAAAAATTAGAATCATAATATAAGTATCAACCATTTAATTGGCTCCGGTGAGGGTCGAAAAGGTTGACCACCTTTTTCATAAGGTGATCTTAGAACTTTTTACTGAACCTGGAGCGATGGCTTCAGGTTTTTGTTTTGTTAAAGGAGATTATTTTCATGCAACCAGTCAAATTATCACATTTTACTACTGTAGAAGATTTAACAACTGAACAGGTTTTTAATTTAATTAAGCGTGCCGAAGAATTTAAAAATGGAGCAAAACCGACTCCATTAACAAAACCTGTCTATGTTACTAATATGTTTTTTGAAAATTCATCTAGAACACATACTAGTTTTGAAATGGCAGAAAGAAAATTAGGCTTAACAGTTATTCCATTTGATCCAGCACATAGTTCAGTAAAAAAAGGCGAAACTTTATATGATACTTCACTAATTATGAATGCTATTGGGATTGATTTAGAAGTGATTCGTCATTCTAAAAATCGATATTATGATTCATTAATTAATTTATCCGAGCATCAGCATTTGGATATGGGCATTATTAATGCGGGTGATGGCAGTGGTCAACATCCCTCACAATGTATGTTAGATATGATGACTATTTATGAACATTTTAGGCACTTTGATAATTTAAAAGTAGTCATTGTAGGTGATATTGTTAATTCTCGTGTTGCACGTAGTGATATGGAAATTTTGAAAAAATTGGGAGCGGAAATTTACTTTTCTGGTCCAAGTTGCTGGTATGATCATCAATTTGATCAATATGGTAAGTATCTACCTTTAGATAGTTTGCTTGAAAAAATGGATGTTGTTATGTTACTACGTGTTCAACATGAACGACATATGGAAGAAGATAAAAATTTTAGTGCTACAGATTATCATCAAAAATATGGTATTGATCAAAAAAGATATGAGTGCTTGAAAGAAAATGCGATGATTATGCATCCCGGCCCCATTAATCATGATGTGGAATTAGCAGGCAGTTTGGTTGAAGCGACGAAATGTTATTTCTTTAGACAAATGCAAAATGGTGTATTTATGCGGATGGCAATGATTGAAGCTGTAATGTATGGTCGTAAATTAGGAGGATTAGCATAATGTCCTGGTTAATCAAGGGAGGTTTAGTATTCTATAATGATATTTTATCTCTAACAGATATTTTAATATCAGAAGGAAAAATTGCTGCAATTGGGCATAACTTAACTGCTGATCATGAAATTGATGCTACCGGTTTATTGGTTACACCAGGATTAGTTGATTTACATGTTCATTATCGAGACCCCGGTTTAACTTATAAAGAAACTATTACTACTGGTTCTAAAGCTGCAGCTCACGGTGGTTTTACAACTGTAGGAGCGATGCCTAATGTCAAGCCAGTTCCTAATACTGCAGCATTGTTAAGCAAGATGGTTGTGGAAAATCAGAAAAAAGGTATAGTTCATATTCTACAGTATGCACCTTTAACCAAAGATGAAAATAGTGATGAAATTTTAGACTATCAAGCATTAAAAGAAGCTGGAGCATTTGCTTTAAGTAATGATGGCTTTGGTGTTCAAAGTGCTGAAACAATGTATAAAGCTATGCAAAAAGCTGCAGTGAATAACTTAATCGTTGCTGCCCACGCACAAGATGATAGCTTATTTAATAAAGGCGTCATTAATGAAGGGGATAAAGCAGAGAAATTTAATTTGCCAGCAATCAGTGAATTGGCTGAAACGACGCAAATAGCTCGTGACTTACTCTTAGCTGCCAAAACAGGTGTTCATTATCATGTGTGTCATGTGTCTACAAAAACAAGTTTAGATTTAATTCGCATAGCAAAGAAAAGAGGAATTAATGTAACTTGTGAGGCTGCACCACATCATATTCTTTTATCGCAAGATGATATTTTAACGGATGATCCATATTACAAAATGAATCCACCTCTACGTTCTAAGGATGATCAAATGGCATTAATTGAAGGATTATTAGATGGCACAGTTGATTTTATTGCAACTGACCATGCACCTCACGCAGCTTATGAAAAAGAGGGCAGTATGTTAAATGCAGCTTTTGGTATCACAGGTAGTGAAACATGTTTTAGTATGCTTTATACCAAATTAGTTAAAACAGGAATCGTTCGCTTGGAACAATTATTGACCTGGTTGACAGTTAGACCAGCTGATTTATTTAATTTAAAACACTGTGGACGTTTAGTAGTAGGAGAACCGGCTGATATTGCAATATTTGATTTAAATCAGCCCCACCAATTGCAAATATCAGAATATCAATCTAAAGGTAAAAATACACCATTTACAGGCAATATAGTATATGGCACTACTGCTTATACAATTGTTGATGGAAATATTGTGTATCAAAGAAAAGAGGTAGCTTGATGCGTTATTTAATCTTAGAAGATGGAACATTTTATGCAGGAGAAGGCTTTGGTGCAAACATTGAAACAATTGGTGAGGTTGTTTTTACTACTGGTATGACTGGTTATCAAGAAGCAATCAGCGATCAATCTTATGCTAATCAAATATTAGTTTTTACTAATCCATTAATTGGCAATTATGGTATTACTTTATCAGATTATGAATCTTTAGCACCGCAAATTAAGGGCGTTATTTGTCATCAGCTAGCAAGAAAGCCAGATAATTGGCGCATGCAAGATACGTTACCTAATTTCTTAAAACATATTAATGTACCTGCTATTAGCGGTATTGACACTAGGCAATTAGTTAAGAAGATTAGAATGCATGGTACTTTAAGGGGAGCAATCTGTGATAGCATCGATCATTTAGATGAAGTTGTGGAAAAATTAAAGAATAGCAATGTTACTGCTAACATTATTAGCCAAGTTTCTACTAAAAATTCTTACCCAATTCCTGGTTCCAAACGAAATATCGTTGTTGTTGATTTTGGTATTAAGCATAGTATTTTGAAAGAACTAACTAAAAGGGGATGCAACTGTATTGTTAAACCTTATAACGTTAGTGCAGCAGAAATTATGAACCTTAATCCGGACGGTGTTTTATTATCTAATGGCCCTGGTGATCCAGAAGAGATGACAGATGCAGCTAAGATGGTTAGAGAAATTGAAAAACACTATCCATTGATGGGAATTTGTATGGGACATCAGATTTTTGCTTTAGCTAATGGTGCTAAAACATATAAAATGAAATTCGGACATCGTGGATTTAACCATCCAGTTAAAGAAATTGCCACAGGCAATATTGCTTTTACTTCGCAAAATCATGGTTATGCAGTAGATCCTGAGTCAGTGGATAAAGAAAATTTGTTTGTTACTCATGTTGAAATTAATGACGGTACAGTTGAAGGATTAAGACATAAAAAATATGATGCCTTTTCTGTACAATTTCATCCAGATGCAACACCTGGTCCACATGATGCAGTTAGTCTATTTGATGATTTTATTCAATTAATTGATCAAAGAAAGGAAAGAAATAATGCCTAAAAGAAAAGATATTCACAAGATAATGGTAATCGGATCTGGTCCAATTATTATTGGTCAGGCTGCAGAATTTGATTATTCAGGAACTCAGGCATGTTTAGCACTGCGAGAAGAAGGTTATGAAGTTATTTTAGTTAATTCCAATCCAGCAACGATTATGACTGATACAGAAATAGCGGATAAGGTCTATTTGGAACCATTAACTGTAGAAGCATTAACTAGAATCATTTATCAAGAATATCCTGATGCTATTTTGCCAACTTTAGGTGGTCAAAATGGTTTGAATATGGCGTTAGCGTTATCTAAAACTGGAATTTTGGATAAATTAAATATTGAACTTTTAGGCACAAAATTAAAATCTATTGAACAAGCTGAAGACCGTGAAGAATTTAAGAAATTATGTAAGCAATTAGGAGAACCAGTGCCGCCATCATTAACTGTACATAATGCTGAAGATGCTTTGGCTTTTGCTGAAAAAATTGGATATCCAATTATTGTTCGTCCTGCTTTTACAATGGGTGGTACTGGTGGTGGTATTTGCAACAATCGTAAAGAATTAGCAACAGTTGTGGCTAGAGGATTAGATTTATCACCAGTAACTGAATGTTTAATTGAAAAATCAATCGCTGGTTACAAAGAAATTGAATTTGAAGTTATGCGTGATTGTACAGATAATTGTATGATTGTTTGTTGCATGGAAAATTTTGATCCTGTAGGTATTCATACAGGTGATTCGATTGTATTTTCGCCTTCACAAACTTTATCTGATAAAGAATATCAGATGTTACGTGATTGCTCATTGAATTTAATTCGAGCTTTAAAGATAGAAGGTGGATGTAATGTGCAATTAGCTTTGAATCCAAATAGCTTTGATTATGATGTGATTGAAGTTAATCCGCGTGTCTCACGTTCATCAGCTCTTGCCTCCAAAGCTACTGGCTATCCAATTGCTAAAATGGCTGCCAAAATTGCTGTAGGGATGACTTTAGATGAAATTATCAATCCTGTTACTGGTACGACTTATGCAGAATTTGAACCAGCACTAGATTATGTCGTTTGCAAGATACCTCGCTGGCCTTTTGACAAGTTTGCCCAAGCAGATCGTAAATTAGGTACGCAAATGAAAGCTACTGGTGAAGTGATGGCCATAGGTAGAACTGCAGAAGAGGCTTTGCATAAAGCAATTCGTTCTTTAGATATTGACGAATTAGATTTGTTTTCGCCAGAGGCTCATAATGCAGATGATAATTTGCTAGAAAAGAAATTGGCTTATGCACAAGATGATCGTTTATTCTATCTAGCAGAAGCTATTCGTCGTAACTATAGCATGAAAGATATTCACGAATTAACCAAAATTAATTATTACTTTTTGGATATTGTGGCTCATCTGGTGGAAATGGAAAAAACAATTCAAGACCATCCTCAGGATATTGCTACTTTGCGTGAAGCTAAAAAGTATGGTTTTAGTGACCTGACGATTGCTCATTTGTGGAATATAACTGAAAATGAAGTTCGCCAATTTAGAAAACAAAATCATATCATCCCTGTTTATAAAATGGTGGATACATGTGCTGCTGAATTTGAGTCGCAAACACCATATTTTTATAGTACTTATGATGAAGAAAATGAGAGCACTGACTTTGATAGTAAATCAGTAATTGTTTTGGGGTCTGGTCCAATTAGAATAGGTCAGGGTGTCGAATTTGACTACGCTACTGTTCATTGTGTTAAAGCGTTACAAAAACTAGGATATAAGGCAATAGTAATTAATTCTAATCCTGAAACGGTTTCAACCGACTTCTCAATTTCAGACAAGTTATATTTTGAACCAATTACTTTAGAAGATGTATTAAATATTGTAGATATTGAAAAACCAGAAGGCGTAATCATTCAATTTGGTGCTCAAACTGCTATCAATTTAGCAGCTGGTTTGAAAGAACATGGTGTCAAAATTTTAGGAACTGATGTTGAAGATATCGACCGGGCAGAAGATAGAGAAGAATTTGATCAAGTTATTAAGAACTTAGGCTTAAAACAACCCCAAGGTTTGACTGCAACCACCAGACAAGGAGTAATTGATGCTGCAATTAAGATTGGTTATCCAGTATTAGTACGACCATCTTATGTTTTAGGTGGTAAAGCCATGGAAATTGTCTATAATGAAGCAGAATTAGAAGAATACTTGGATAATAATGCCTACATTACTAATGATCATCCAATTTTAATAGATGATTATCTGGATGGTAAAGAATGTGATGTGGATGCCATTAGTGATGGCGTTGATATTTTGATTCCGGGTATTATGGAGCATGTAGAGCATGCTGGCGTACATTCTGGAGACTCAATGGCTGTTTACCCACCACAAAGTTTTTCAGATGATATTCAACAAAAGATTTGCGAAGTTACTCGCAAATTAGCCATCGCCTTAAAATGTCAAGGAATTATGAATATTCAATTTATTGTCAGAGATAATGATGTTTATGTCATTGAAGTTAATCCTCGTGCTAGCAGGACAGTACCATTTTTAAGTAAGATCACTGGTATTGAAATGGTGCAAGTAGCTACTAAGATTATTATGGGCAAAAGTTTAGCAGAACAAGGATACAAGCCAGGCTTAGCTCCTGCTAGTCAAATGATTAATGTTAAAGCACCAGTCTTCTCTTTCAACAAACTACCGGGTGTTGACCCATACTTAGGACCAGAAATGAAATCTACTGGTGAAGTTATGGGTAGCGATTATACTTATGCTAAAGCATTATATAAAGCATTTGCTGGTGCAAAAATTAATTTGACTGCTAATATGAGCATTTTGCTAGCTACTGATTTAAAAGAAAAAGATCGGATAGTAGCGATTGCTAAGAAATTTAATCAAACTGGAGCCAGAGTGTTTGTCTTACCAGAAGTAGCTGAGATATTGCAAGACATGGGTGTACGTTTCAATTTAGTCGAATCTGAAGCAACCTTGATGCAAATGTTAAAGGAGAAGAAGTTTAACTTAGTAATCAATAACATGTCACGGGATAGTGAACCAGAATCCTTCGGCTTTAAGTTAAGACAAATGGCTATTTCACAAAATATTAGTTTGATAACAGCTTTAGATACAGTCGATGCCATTTTGATAGCTATCTCTAACGATACTTTGACAACAAAACCTTTGGCATAATTTATGTAGCTCAAAAGCTATAAAACATGATTTGTAAAAATATTGCCAGATAAAAAGAAGGTCTTAATCATTACGATTTAAACCTTCTTTTTCTATTCAAATTCATTAATAATAAAAAATGTTAAATAATCTGTTTAAAAGAAAACTTTTTCTTTTTTAGGCTATGCCCATTATCTATAGGATCTATAGGTTGTGTAAAAATGAAGTTTTCCCAGATGAATATGTATTTAGAATCATCAAGACATGATAAAACATTAATGTTGTTCTTTAAAATATCATTCATAATAATCCTCCGTGTTATAATAAAAAATAAAATACCATCAATATGAATGTTTTCATACTTTGTATAATACTACGGGAAAGAAAAAATGGAAAGTATAAAGTTATATAAAAAAAGTGCAAAATGGTTATTTGATAATCTAGAATATTTTGACCCCAGAAATGAGAGCAAAATAGCTGATAATAAGTATAAGATCAAAGCTTTTATGGAACTTTTATTTGTACAAAATATGTTTTATCCACAAAAACTATTTTCTAGTAGCGAGCAACATATTATTAATAATTTTATTATTAATCTAATAAATAATATATCTTTTTATAATTATGCTGTTAGAGATCCAGACATGATATCGGTGTTACCTACGATAATTGAATTTTTACTTAATCAAAACCAACAGGTTTATAATATTGAAAAAATTGAACAATTAATTGAATATAGTCATGGCTTATCAATTAAAAAAACTGCATTTAGAAGATTAGATTTAGCATATTCCTTTAAAAAAGCAGGGTTAAAGAATAAATTTGATTCATTAAACGCCATTTATCCATTAACTACGTTAGGCAAGAATGGTAATAATTTTTATTATGCGGATATAGATGTGTACTCTATTACTCATACTATTTTTTATATGACAGATATGGGCAGAAAAGCTACGCCTGAAATCTCTACTTTAGATAATTTATATCTTTTACTTCGATTAATTCAATTGTATATATTAGAAGACAATATGGATATATTATCGGAATTGCTAATTTGTATAAAGTTTTTACACTATGATCTATCAAAAGAAAATATAAAATTTATACTCGATGAAGCAGTTGCTGTTTTGAAAAAACATCAAAGACAAGATGGTCTTATGTTGGGGCCAGGAGTTAGTTTATCGAAAAGAGATACTAGAGAACGAATATTTAGATTAAATTATCATACTACAATGGTGTCTTTAGGAGCGTTGTATTTATATGAATAGGTATGAACATATAATAATTAAGAAGTTAAATGAATCTGAAATAGATGAAGATTTACTCAATTCTATTACTAATATGATTGATTTTTATTTTGTAAGTAAGGTCGCAAATTCTAGTATTGAAAAATTGATATTTAATATCATTTATTCAATAGTCGGAGGGCAGGATAATATCAGGGCTGTAATAAATACTAATCCGTTTAAATTAGACAAATTTATTATGTGGGCTAATTTTTTAATTACTTTTTTTAATGATCAAGATTTTAGTCAGATTTTTTATAATGAGGTACAGGCATTAAAAAAGCAGAATTTTATATCTGAATTTGAATTATCAGATGATTTTTTTGAAAAAGTTAAGGAAAATTGTATAAGTACAAATGATGAAAATAGAATAACTATTCCCCAAAAAGATATATCGTTGATAAATTTTGGACCTTTATTGTATGAAGGTAATTTGAATATTCATAATTTAAGTCTCAGTGATAGTGATAAAAAAATTTTATTGTATTACTATTACTGTATATCAGATTGGTCCAATGTGTTATATTTGTCCTTATCTTTAAAGTGTAAGTTAAAACAAAACATTAATGTAGAAGATTGTAATATAGAACAAATTTTAGGAGTTTGGTTATTAAATGAACAAAAATAAAGATGTAACTGTGGAATTAGTACATATAGAAAATTGGCTTAATAAACATGAAAATGTACTTGATAAGGACGATTTACAAATACTAAATATTTTGAATAAGCCAAGCTTTAGTGAATTTCAAGATAATTTAAGATATAAGTTAAATCACCGAAAGTTAGAAGATATTATTATTGATAATAGTTTATCAGATGAAGATAAAGTTAGTTATATAGTTGCTCTTAAAGATAATGTAGAAGGTATCAACCAGTTTGTATTAGAAGGATATTTGCTTTTTTTAGGAAAACGTTATGAAATAAAATTGGCAACGATTGTAGCTTATGTTTTATTGGAAAAATATGGAATATCTAAATTATTAACACAATTTATCCAGTTTTTAATATTGAATACTGATTTTGATGGGTCTGTGGGAATCATAAATCCACTACGAAATACGATTTCTGATGATATATATCCAACATGGAAGTATGGAAATACATATTTTAGTTATTTATTTTTAGCAAAAGCTATAAAACATGATTTGTAAAAATATTGCCAGATAAAAAGAAGGTCTGAATCATTACGATTTAAACCTTCTTTTTCTATTCGAATTCATCCAAATTCAACATAGCTTCTTCCCATGTCTCATTGGCTTTTTCTAATTCACTTTGAATTTGTGATAACTCTTCTTGCAATGGCCCTAATTTTTCAAAAGAAGCTGAAATAATAGGATCTGCCATTTTTAATTGAATATCTTTTTCCTTTTCTTCTAATTCAGCAATTTTCTTTTCGGCATTTTGCACATCCCTCTCAAGTTTTCTTTTTTGAGAGTTGCGTTCTTTTTGTTCAGCATATGATAGCTTGCCACTGTTATCTTCATTAGCAATAATTTCTTCTTGCTTGGATGCTTCTATTGCATTTTGCTTAGTTAATTCATCTAAATAATAGTGGTAGTTACCGTTGTATAACTTAGCTGTACCATTGTTAATAACAATAATTTTGTTAGCTAATTCGTTGATAAAGTAACGGTCGTGGGAAACAAAAAGTAAAGTTCCATCGTAATGATCAAGAGCTTGTTCTAATACTTCCTTTGCTTCAATATCTAAGTGGTTGGTTGGTTCGTCCATCAAAAGGAAGTTATCTTTTTCCATGGATAAAACTGTTAGCGTTAAACGAGCACGCTGACCACCAGATAATTGAGCAACAGTTTTTTCAATGTCTTTTGCATTGAATAAGAAACTTGCAAGGATTGATCGAACTTCACTTTCAGGCATTGTTTTGTGCCTATTCCAGATGGTATCTAACACAGTCTGTTTAAAATCAAGCGATTGTAATTCCTGATCATAGTAACCAATGTCTAAGCCAGCACCATACTTGATGGTACCTGCTTTTGGTTCTAATTTATGCATTAAGGTTTTCAATAAGGTCGATTTACCAATTCCATTTGGCCCGATAATTGCTATCCGGTCACCTTTATTTACTTGAAAATTGATATTTTTAACCATTATTTTATCAGGATAACCAATTGTGACATCTTTTAGAATCAATACTTCTTTACCTGATTGACGTTCGGCATTAAAGTTAATACGAACTTTTTGCTTGTGTTGTGGTAGTGTAATCCTTTCGATTTTGTCTAAACGCTTTTGGCGACTTTGAGCTCGCTTAGTAGTACTTGCTCTAACAATATTCTTTTGGATAAATTCTTCATCACGTTTAATTTGTTCTTGTTGCTTTTCAAAAGCTGCTTCTTGCTGACGATTGATTAGTTCACGTTCTTGAACATATTGAGTATAATTTCCTTTAAATGTCGTTAATTTACCAAAATTCAATTCAAAGATCTCATTTGTTAGATTGTCTAAAAAATATTGGTCGTGAGATACTGTTAAAATTGCTCCTTTGTAATTTTTTAAAAAGCCTTCTAACCATTCTAGTGTGTCAAGGTCCAAGTGGTTAGTTGGTTCATCCAACAAGAGGAGGGGTGGCTTTTTGAGTAGTAACTTAACGAAAGCTAGTCTTGTTTTTTCACCACCAGATAAAGTGCTGATTTTTTTATGCCAGCTATCCTGGAAAAATTTAAAGCCATTTAAAACAGATTTTATTTCTGCAGGATAAGTAAAACCACCTGCTTGTTCAAAGGAATAGGATAATTGATCATATTGTTTTAGTAAATCTTGATTTTCGGGGTCATTTGAAATATCAATTTGCAATTGCTCAATTTTATGACTTTTGTCAACTAAGGATGCAAAAACAGTTAACATTTCTTCCCAAATGCTATTGTTTTCATTCAATCCATTTTCCTGAGCAATGTATCCTACTATTATATCTTTGTTGATTGTAAAATTGCCGCCAGATGGTTCTTGTTGTCCTGTCATGATCTTTAATAGTGTAGTTTTCCCAGCACCATTAGGGCCAACTAATCCAATTCTGGCATTGTCTGAGATAGAAAAATCAACATCGTTAAAGATTTGATTTATCCCAAAATGTTGTTCTAAATTTTTTGCTTGTGCTATTATCATATCTTTTCACCTTAGGTTATTGTAACATAGCTAATTATTATCTATAATTATAAAATCTATGATATCAAAATAAATTAATATGTAATATTGCTTGATTTTATCTAGCAATTATAATTATGATAGTTGTAGTTATATTAAAATTTGCTCGTTTAGCTGCGAATTTTAAAAGAAAGAGGCATTTTTTTAATGGATGAAAGTAATATTCCTGGAGCTACAGCTAAAAGGCTACCTTTATATTACCGTTATTTGATTTTTTTGGATGATGCAGGTAAAAAACGTGTATCATCGGCGGAATTAGCCGAAGCAGTACAAGTTGATAGTGTCTCTATTAGAAGAGATTTTTCATATTTTGGTGCTTTAGGTAAACCTGGCTATGGCTATGAAGTAAAAGGATTGTTATCTTTTTTGAAAAAGATTTTGAATCAAGATATTCTAACTAATGTAGCCTTAGTTGGTGTAGGTCATATGGGACACGCTTTATTAAATTATAATTTTAAAAGAACAAATAATATTAGGATTTCTGCGGCTTTTGATATCAATAAGAAAATTACGGGTCGCATCCTTTGTGGTGTTCCAGTTTACGATATTAATGAAATGCATCAACAATTGCAAGATCAACAGATTAATATCGCTATTTTATGTGTGCCACAAGATGTAGCTCAAAAAACGGCTGATGAAATGATAACAGCAGGTATTAAAGGCATTATGAATTTTACTCCGATTAGATTAATCGTGCCTCACGGTGTTCGTGTGCAGAATGTTGATTTGGCTACAGAGTTGCAAACTTTGAATTATTTTTTGAATTCACGAAAATGAGATGTAATAATCTCATTTTTTTGTGTTAAAAACTTGCATAAATTTCAAAATCAATGTATCATCATAGATGTAAGTTAGCACTTAATATTTAAGAGTGCTAAAAATCATTATGGGAGGTATATAACGTGTTACAACCAATGGGTGATCGCGTGATCGTTAAAGTTAAGGATGAAGAAGAAAAAAATGTTGGAGGCATTGTCTTAGCTTCTAACGCAAAGGAAAAGCCTCAAACAGGTGAAGTTGTTGCTGTTGGCCAAGGAGCTCGTGATGCAAATGGCAATTTAATACCGATGACTGTAGCCAAAGGTACAGAAGTATTTTTTGATAAATATTCAGGCACTAATTTAAAATACGAAGGTCAAGAATATCTTGTTTTGCATGAAAAAGATATTTTAGCATATATAAAATAATTTAGTAAAAAGGTGGTTAGATTAAATGGCAAAAGATATAAAGTTCTCTGAAGATGCAAGAAGCTCCTTGTTGAGGGGTGTAGATAAATTAGCTAATACTGTTAAAACAACATTGGGACCTAAAGGTAGAAATGTAGTTTTAGAGAAAAGCTATGGTGCTCCTGATATTACTAATGATGGTGTGACTATCGCTAAAAATATTGAATTGAAAGATCATTTCGAAAATTTAGGTGCTAAATTAGTAGCTGAAGTGGCACAAAAGACCAATGATATTGCTGGTGACGGAACGACTACTGCAACTGTTTTAGCACAAGCAATTGTTCGTGAAGGTATGAAGAATGTTACTGCTGGAGCTAACCCAGTTGGTATTCGTCGTGGTATTGAAATAGCTACTAAGGCTGCAGTAGCAGAATTGCATAAAATTAGTCATGAAGTAAGTTCTAAAGCTGAAATAGCACAAGTAGCTTCTGTTTCTTCAGCATCAACCGAAGTCGGTGAATTGATTGCTGATGCAATGGAACGAGTAGGACACGATGGTGTAATTACAATTGAAGAATCTAAAGGTATCGATACCGAATTATCAGTTGTAGAAGGTATGCAATTTGACCGTGGTTACTTATCTCAATACATGGTTACTGATAATGACAAGATGGAAGCAGATTTAGAAAATCCATATATCTTAATTACTGATAAGAAGATTTCCAATATTCAAGATATTTTGCCATTATTACAAGAAATTGTACAGCAAGGTAAGTCTTTATTAATCATTGCTGATGATGTTGATGGTGAAGCTTTACCAACTCTTGTTTTGAACAAGATTCGTGGCACATTCAATGTTGTAGCTGTTAAAGCTCCAGGTTTTGGTGATCGTCGAAAAGCAATGCTTGAAGATATTGCTATTTTAACAGGTGGTACTGTAATTTCATCTGATTTAGGGTTAGAACTAAAGGATACCAAGATTGAGCAATTAGGTACTGCTGGCAGAATTACAATTACTAAAGACTCCACTACAATTGTAGAAGGTGCGGGTTCTAAAGATGCAATCAGTGAACGTACTGAACAAATTAAGAAACAAATTGCTGATACTAGTTCTGACTTTGATCGTGAAAAATTACAAGAACGTCTAGCTAAGCTTTCTGGTGGTGTTGCTGTCATTAAAGTTGGTGCTGCTACAGAAACAGAATTAAAAGAAAAGAAATATCGTATTGAAGATGCTTTGAACTCAACTCGTGCTGCTGTTGAGGAAGGTTATGTTGCTGGTGGTGGTACTGCTTTAGTTGACGTTATGAAAGCAATTGATAACAATGTAAAAGCTGATACTGATGATGCTAAGACCGGTGTTAAGATTGTTTTAGCAGCATTATCGGCACCAGTTCGCCAAATTGCAGAAAATGCTGGTAAAGATGGTTCAGTTATTTTAGATCACTTGCTTCATGCAGATCTTGAAATTGGTTACAATGCAGCTACAGATAAGTGGGAGAATATGGTTACTGCTGGAATTATTGACCCAACTAAGGTTACTCGTTCTGCATTGCAAAATGCTGCTTCTATTGCTGCATTATTATTAACAACAGAAGCTGTAGTTGCTGATGAGCCTGAAGAAAGCAAAGCACAATGCCCTTGCCCTACAAATCCAGGTGTTCCCGGAATGGGAATGTAATTAATCAATTAATAAGTTAACCCCCCGATTAAATTATTATTGAAGTAAAAATAAGAGTGATTTTGATATTAATTCAGAATCACTCTTTTTGCTTTAGTGTATAATATTTAGCAGTTATGATAGTGATAAAGGAAGTAATTAGATGGCTGAGAAGATAACACCGATGATGGAACAATATTATAAAATAAAGCAACAATATCCAGATGCTTTTTTATTTTATCGTGTTGGCGATTTTTATGAATTGTTCGAAGACGATGCAATAAAAGGAGCTAAGTTACTTGAATTAACGCTAACACATAGATCCAATAAATCAGCTAAACCGATCCCCATGGCCGGTGTACCACATCTAGCAGTTGATAGTTATATTAATACTTTAGTTGATAAAGGATATAAGGTAGCTATTTGTGAGCAACTAGAAGATCCTAAAAAAGCCCAAGGAATGGTTAAACGAGGTATTATTCAGCTAGTAACTCCAGGTACGGTAATTAATGATAATCCTGATCAGGCTAAAGAAAGTAATTATTTAACATCGCTTTGCTCAAACAGTCAGGGTTGGGGATTAACTTATTGCGACTTATCTACTGGTGAATCTTATGCAACTCATTTAACTAGTTGGGAAATGATTGTTAACGAGTTGTTGTCTTTACAAACCAGAGAATTAGTTTATGGCGAAACATTAACTTCTGATAAACAAATTTTTCTCAAAAAAGCTGGAATTACTTTATCTCAGCCAGTTAAGCTTTCCAAAGAACATGCCGAAGTATCTTATGTAACTCAGCAATTGCATAATCAGTTGGAAATTGCGGCAACCAAGCAATTATTGGCATATTTGTTAGCTACACAAAAAAGAAGTTTAGCACATTTGCAAGTAACACAAAGTTATGAGCCTAATCAATATTTGCAAATGTCTCATATTGTGCAAACTAATTTGGAGTTGATTAAATCTGCCAAAACTGGCAAGAAAATGGGATCGTTATTTTGGCTATTAGATAAGACATCTACGGCAATGGGTGGTCGATTACTTAAATCATGGATTGAACGCCCTTTAATTTCTTTATCAGAAATCAAGTCACGACAATTAGTTGTCACAGCACTTTTTGATGATTATTTTAGTCGTGAAAAAATAATTAAGCAGCTACAAGGTGTTTATGATTTGGAACGATTGACAGGAAGAGTTGCTTTGGGATCCGCTAATGCACGAGAACTTTTGCAATTGGCTGATTCACTAGCTGTTGTTCCGGAAATTATCAATATTCTAGCCAATAGTAAAAATGAAGTTTTAAATAATTTTGCTCAAAAAATAGATCCGCTGAAGGGTATTCATGATTTAATTGTCAAAACCATTGTAGAAAATCCTCCTTTATCAACTAAGGAAGGTGGCATTATTAAATCGGGTGTTTCTAGTCAATTAGATCGTTATCGAGATGCGATGATTAATGGTAAAAAATGGCTAGCAGATATGGCTAATAGTGAGCGAGAAAAAACTGGAATCAGCAATTTACGAGTTGGTTATAATAAAGTTTTTGGATATTATATTGAAGTCACCAATTCTTATAAAAATAAAGTTCCATTAGATCGTTATATGAGAAAGCAAACATTAACTAATGCAGAACGATATATTACAGTCGAACTAAAGGAACATGAGGCATTAATTTTAGAAGCCCAGGATTATTCAACTGATTTGGAATATGAATTGTTTACTAATTTGCGAGAAGATATTAAAAAGTATATTCCAGCTTTGCAAAAATTAGCTAAGCAATTGTCTTCATTAGATGTTTTGTCTACTTTTAGTTTACTTAGTGAGCAGAATAATTATGTTTGCCCGCAATTTAGTCAAGATTCATCAGCAATTAATATAGTTAATGGACGTCATCCGGTAGTAGAAAAAGTCATGTCTGATGAAGAATATATTCCTAATGATGTAAAAATGGATGAGCAAACTAACATTTTTTTGATTACTGGTCCGAATATGTCTGGTAAATCTACATATATGCGGCAGTTGGCTTTGATTATCATTATGGCTCAAATTGGTTGCTTTATTCCTGCAGATAGTGCTGTTTTACCTATTTTTGATAAGATTTTTACGAGAATTGGTGCTGGGGATGACTTGATTTCTGGCAAAAGTACCTTTATGGTGGAAATGAGTGAAGCTAATATTGCTTTAAATAATGCTACTAAGAGATCATTGATTTTGTTTGATGAGATAGGTCGAGGGACTGCTACGTATGATGGAATGGCACTAGCTGGTGCTATTATTAAGTATTTACACGATAAAGTGGGAGCCAAAACATTATTTGCTACGCATTACCATGAATTAACTGATTTGGATCAAGAATTGGCACATTTAAAAAATATACATGTTGGTGCAACACAGGAGAATGGACATTTAATTTTTTTACACAAAATTTTACCTGGTGCAGCAGACCAATCATATGGAATTCATGTTGCTCAATTAGCAGGGTTGCCAACTAAAGTTTTAAGAGAAGCTACGCATATGTTAAAACAGTTAGAAAAACATTCTGACAATCAGGCAGCTTTTAGTGATGAACAATTAGATTTATTTGGCAGCTCTGATCAGCACAAAATGTCGGATGAAGAACAAGATGTTTTAACACAAATAAAGAATCTTTATTTAAATGAAATAACACCGTTACAAGTTATGCAATTAGTAGCTAATTGGCAGGATGAGTTGAAAAATAAGGAATAATAATTATGACCAAAATACATAAACTATCTTCCAAATTAACTAATCAAATCGCTGCTGGAGAGGTTATTGAACGTCCAGCAAGTGTGATTAAAGAATTGTGTGAAAATGCATTGGATGCTGGTAGTACTAGAATTAAGATTGACTTTATTGATGCTGGATTAAAGCAAATAGTAGTACAAGATAATGGTAGTGGTATTGCAGCTGATGAGATTGATTTAGCATTTATGCGTCATGCAACTAGTAAAATCAATACTAATCATGATTTGTTTAACATAGCAACTTTAGGATTTAGAGGCGAGGCCTTGGCTTCGATTGCAGCAGTTGCTAAAGTCGATATTGTAACTAATACAGGCGACGTTAATGGAATTCATGCAATTTTTGAAGATAGTAATAAGGTTAAGCAAGAAGCAATAGCTAGTCCTCAAGGTACCAAAATTGTGGTGAAGGATTTATTTTATAATACACCAGCAAGATTAAAATATTTAAAATCTGAACGGACAGAAATTATGAAAATTGTTGATATTGTCAATCGATTGGCATTAGGATATCCCCAAGTGTCTTTTGAATTAACTAATCGACAGAAGCAATTATTGAAAACTACAGGACATGATGACTTGCGACAAACTGCTGCTAATATATATGGAATTAAGGTTGCCGAACAGATGCTTGCTATCTATGCTCAAAGTCCAGATTTCAAAATTGCTGGTTTAATATCACGTGCAGATGAGACTCGTTCCACTCGCAATTTTATTACATTGTTATTGAATACTCGTTATGTTAAAAATTATCGTTTGGTACAAGCAATTGTTGATGGATATGGTACTAGACTTATAAAAGGACGTTATCCATTTGCAATTGTTAAAATAGATTTGGATCCATTATTAGTTGATGTTAATGTACATCCTACTAAGCAAGAAGTTCGCTTATCTAAAGAATCAGAATTAGCTCGCTTAATTGTCAGAACAATTGATCAGGTGTTAGGTGCAACTGAACATGAAATAGCTAGTTTGGATAATGCAACTGAAAGTAAGCAAACTAAGTTAGATCAGTTAGAATTCAATTTAAATGAGGCAGTTGTAGATACAAGCCGAATTCCAGTCGAATTTTCGATACCAAATGATTTAACAGATGATAGTTCAAAAATTAAAGAAGATGACACAACTTTTGTTAGCCTGAAACATCCCCGACAAGATGAACATTATTTAGTAACAACAACATGGGATGAAAATGTGCAAGCCCAAACAGCCTTGTCACCATTTAGTGCCTCGCAATTGTCTAGTGAAGTTACAACAAGTAGTGAGCAGATTTTAGTCAATAGATTGCCACAGCTGCAATGTTTAGGGCAGATGCATGAATATTTATTAGCAACAGCCGATAATGATTTATATATTGTTGATCAAGTGGCGGCCGATAATCGTCTTGCTTTTGATAAGTTGCTATTGCAAATGCAAGCCGAAAATAATTATGAGCAAACTTTATTAGATAATATTATTTTGGACTTTTCAATGATTGATTTTTTGAAAGTGCAAGATAAATTAGCTGATTTTAAAAAGTTAGGACTTAATTTAGAAGAATTTGGTGGCCGAAGTTTTGTATTGCAGGAATATCCTCTTTGGTTAGAAAATTGTGATCAAATACAAATAAAAGCAGTGATAGATTTGATTTTGGCTCATATTAATGCACCACTTGATAAAATCAGAATAGAACTTGCTAAAAAAATTGTAGCTACTAAACATATTAGACGTAAGTCGCTTAATTCGCTAGAAATGGTAGAAATGTTAACTAGTTTATCCAATAGTTCTAATCCTTATCATGATCCATTTGGTAAAATTATTATTGCTAAAATCAGTGAAAATGATTTACGGAAATTATTTCAAAAATAACTCAATGTAAGGAAAAAATCTATGTTTGAATATTTACAAGGTAAAGTGACTATTATCAATCCAGCTTATATAGTTTTAGATGTTGTAGGTGTAGGATATAAATTATATACTCCTAATCCATACCAATTTATTGAAAATAAACAATATTGTATTTTTGTAGAACAGGTAGTACGTGAAAATGCTATTACTCTGTATGGCTTTGCTACCAATGAAGATAAGCAGTTATTTTTGAAGTTGATTTCTGTTTCAGGGATTGGACCTAAATCAGCTTTAGCTATTATGGCTGCTGAAAATAGTCAGTCTTTGATGGCAGCAATTGAGCAAGGTGAAATTAAATATTTGACTAAATTTCCTGGCGTTGGTAAAAAAGTTGCATCACAAATTATTCTCGATTTAAAAGGTAAATTAGATGTTAGTGATCAACCACAGCTAGAATTAATATTAGATCAGGATAACCCAGCGTTAAAAGATGCAATTCTAGCTTTATCAGCATTAGGATATAGCAATAAAGAAGTCGAAAAAATAAAACCTAAATTGGAAAAACTTCCAAATCAGAGTGCTGATCTTTATATTAAAGAAGCACTGAAATTACTTTTAAAGCAATAGTGAGGAGGATATCAATTTGACGAAAGATAACTTGTTTAGCAGTGAATCTACGCCTATGGAGCAAGCAACTGAATTATCATTAAGACCTAGCAATTTAAGTCAATATATTGGTCAAGAAAAAGTAAAATCGGAAATGGCAATTTATATTAAAGCTGCTAAACAAAGAGACGAATCATTAGATCATGTGCTCTTATATGGACCACCAGGATTAGGAAAAACCACTATGGCCTTTGTAATTGCTAACGAATTGGGGGTCACTTTAAAAAGTACCTCAGGACCAGCAATTGATAAAGCTGGCGATTTGGTGGCCTTATTATCTGAATTAAAGCCAGGCGATGTGTTATTTATTGACGAAATTCATCGCTTAGCCAAAACTGTGGAAGAAATCTTATACTCGGCTATGGAAGATTTTTATGTTGATATTATGGTTGGAGAAGGTTCTGCTGCTCATGCCGTTCATGTTCCATTATCGCCATTTACCTTAATTGGTGCTACTACACGAGCAGGGCAGTTGTCTGCTCCGTTGCGGGATCGTTTTGGTATTGTTGAACATATGCAATATTATTCTGAAGATGAATTACAACAAATTATAGAACGTTCTAGTCGAGTATTAGAGACAGGAATTAATATTGAAGCTGCTCATGAATTAGCACGGCGATCTAGAGGTACACCTCGTGTTGCCAATAGATTATTAAAAAGAATTCGTGATTTTGCTGAAGTTAATGGTGAGACATCAATATCTTTATTAACGACTAAGCATGCCTTAGCTAAACTTGAAGTTGATGATGAAGGATTAGATCAAATAGATCGAAAAATTTTAAAGATAATGATTAATTGTTATCATGGAGGACCTGTTGGAATCAAAACTTTGGCTGCTAATATAGGTGAAGACGTAGAGACTATTAGTGAAGTTTATGAACCTTATTTGTTACAAAAAGGCTTTATTTCTAGAACTCCCCGTGGTCGTGTAGCGAATGCTAAAGCATATGTGCAATTAGGAATATCGTTAGATACTAGATGAATTAACATATTTTCTGTATAATTAAGTGTATAAATAAATTGAGTTTATGAGGTGAATACTTTGAATACATTCTTTTTAGCTGCTAATTCAAGCAATAGTATGTTGGTTACTATCTTTATGGTTGTTATTATGTTCGGATTTATGTATTTTGCTATGATTCGTCCACAAAAAAAACAACAACAAGTGCGAATGAAGATGCTTTCTGAATTAAAAAAAGGCGATAAAGTTATATTGCTTGATGGGATGCATTGTAAGATTGATACTATTAATGGTGATGACACAATTGTAGTTGATGCTGACGGAATCTTTTTGACTTTTAGTCGTAGTGCTATTCGTCAAATTTTGCCAGATGATGTAGAAGCTAATAAGCCAGTCACTACAAATGAAAATGTAGAAACTAAGGATGAAGAAAAATAACATCTGTTTTTACTAAAAAAACGCCAGGACGGCGTTTTTTATTTTGGTTTGCTTTGAATATATTATAAAATAGAGATTGAAGTTGATGAAAGGGAGCTACGTGGATGAAAAATATCCCTAATGTAATGATAATTTTTGGTGGTTCAGGTGATTTGGCTCATCGTAAGCTTTATCCTGCCTTGTTTAATTTATATCGTAAAGGTCTAATTGCAGATAATTTTGCAGTTATTGCTACAGCTCGTAGGCCATGGTCGCATGATTTTTTGCGTGGTCAAGTAAAAAATGCAGTTAATGAAACATGTGAACAAGTCGATGCAGCTGATTTAGATCGATTCGCTACTCATTTTTATTATCAATCACATGATGTAACACATGTTGATCATTATATTGCCTTGAAGCAATTAGCTCAGAAGCTAGATGAAAAATATGACTGTCATGGCAATAGAATTTTTTATATGGCAATGGCTCCCAGCTTTTTTGGTACAATTGCTACGCATATTAATGATCAAAAATTGCTGGGTACTGGCTTTAATCGTCTTATTGTCGAAAAGCCTTTTGGACGTGATTATGAGACTGCTGAAAAGTTGAACCAAGAAATTGGAGCAAGTTTTGACGAAAAATCCGTTTATCGGATTGATCATTATTTGGGTAAAGAAATGATTCAGAATATTCTCCCTTTACGTTTTGCTAATCCATTATTAAAAAATATCTGGAATGCTGAATATATTAAAAATATTCAAGTTACCTTAGCAGAAAAAATTGGTGTAGGTACGCGTGGCGGATATTATGATAATTCTGGTGCGTTACGGGATATGGTACAAAATCATATTTTCCAAATTATTACGCTCTTAGCTATGCCAGCACCTAAAAATTTAACTTCAGACGCTATCCATGAAGCTAAACAAAGATTGTTGCAAGGTTTGCAAATTCCTTCTTACGATGAAGTAAGTAAAAGTGTAGTTAGAGGTCAATATTTAGCTTCTGAACATGAACCTGCTTATATTAATGTTGATCAAGTTGCTCCCGATTCATGCACTGAAACCTATGTTGCTGGTAAAGTTAAATTTACCACTGGACCATTGGCTGGCGTTCCTATTTACTTTAGAACAGGTAAAAAGATGCTAGAAAAGAAATCACGGATAGATATTGTGTTAAAAGCAGGCAGTGATTTATATGAAAAAGCCAATGAAAATGTAATAACTATTGAGATTGATCCAGTAAGCAAAATTGTTTTACGCTTAAATGGCAAGGAAATTGTGGGTACAGGATTACGTATTGAAGATTTATCATATGCATTTAATGCTGAAGAAATGCATCAAGTTCCTGATGGCTATGAAAGACTTTTGAATGATGTATTTATGGCTGATCGAACTAATTTTACTCATTGGATGGAATTAGCCCAATATTGGCGGTATATTGATGCAATTGAGTCAGCTTGGCGTAAACAAAATTCAATGGCAATTAAACCAGATCAATATTTACCTAATGCCTTTGGTCCAAATGCAGCGGATAATATTTTTGAAAATGCAGATTCATATTGGATATATCGTTAAATGGACGAGTTATTACCTTGCAATAATTTTAGTCGTAAAATAATTCATTTAGATATGGATGCCTTTTATGCTTCAGTAGAAATCCATGATGACCCAACTATAGCAAATAAAGCTGTGATTATTGGACAAGATCCTCGACAAAGTAATGGACATGGAGTGGTTGCAACAGCTAATTATCTAGCTCGCAAATATGGAGTTCATTCTGCTATGACAACGATGCAAGCATTAAGATTAGTTCCAGCTGAAAAATTAGTTTTTATTAAGCCTAATTTTGAAAAATATCGACGTGTATCTGATAAAATTCATCAATTGATGTATGAAATTACAGATGCTATAGAGTCGGTAGCACTAGATGAGGCTTATATGGATGTAACTACCAATAAAATGGGGAATTTTTCTGCATTGGAGTTGGCGACTAATTTGCAAAAAAATATATATCGGGAAACGGGTCTGACTTCTTCTTTTGGCGTTTCATATAATAAATATTTAGCTAAAATGGGTTCAGAATATGCTAAACCCTTTGGCAGAACAGTCATTTTACCAGATGATGCTCTAGAATTTATTGCTAGTCAAAAAATTGAGAAGTTCCCGGGGATCGGTGTTAAGATGCAAGAGCAATTGCATGAATTACAGATTTATACTGGAGCTGATTTGCAGAAACAAAATATTAAGTTCTTGCTGGATCGTTTTAATAAAGCTGGGTACATCATTGCTCAGCAAGCAAAAGGAATTGATTTGCGACCAGTTATTAGCAAAAGACCCCGAAAATCATTGGGGTTAGAACATACATTTGATGTTAATATATATGATTATGACAAGTTACTTACATGGCTACGTAATTATAGCTGTGAATTAGCTCAAAAATTACGTACTTTTAATTTACAGACTAGGACAGTCGTTATTAAATTACGTACTGCTGATTTTATAACGATAACCAGACGCTCAGCGTTAGCTGTAGCAACTAATGATGCGATGACCATTTATCAACACGCTAAATCTTCTTTAGAAGATGAAATTGATTGTGTTAGTGGTGGTGTGCACTTATTAGGCTTATCGGCTACAGATTTTGAACAGAAAAGTTATGAAACATTGAGTTTAGATTTGTTTTAACACCAATGTATAAGAGATTAATGTACAATATAAGATATTAATGAAGGAGTTTTTTTATGAATACATTTGATGAAATTTTCAAAACAATAAATGATTATTCAACTATAATAATTCATCGGCATCAGCATCCAGATCCAGATGCTTTAGGATCACAAGCTGGATTAGCACGTAGTCTTAAGTTGGCTTTTCCTGAAAAAAAGATTCTCTGTGCTGGTGGGCCAGAAGGTGATTTGGCCTGGATTAATAAAATGGATGAGGTTAAAGATGAAGATTATCAAGGTGCATTAGTTATTACTGTCGATACGGCTAATACTCCGAGGATCTCAGATGATCGTTTTAGGATGGGCGACTTTTTAATCAAAATGGATCATCACCCTGATGTTGATCCTTATGGTGATTTACGTTATGTAGAACCAGAAAAGCCTGCGGCTGCTGAAATCATCTTTGATTTTATTAAAGCAGAAAAATTACCTTTAACTAAGGAAGTTGCCTATCCAATTTACGCTGGTATGGTAGGAGATACTGGTCGTTTTATGTATGCAGAAACTACTCCTGCAACATTAAAAGCCGCTTATGAATTAGCTGCTACAGGAATTGACATTACCGAAATTGCTATGAATATTTCAACAGTTACATTAGAACAAGCAAAATTGCAAAATTCAGTAATAGATTTATTGCATGTCGATCCTTGTGGAGCTGCTTATGCTGTAGTTACTCAACAACAATTGCATAAGTTGGGGATTAATGAAGATCAAGCTTCAGCTACTATTGGTACCCCTGGTCGTATTAAGGGGATTATTGCTTGGAATATTTTTGTCGAAAAATCTGATGGAACGTATCGTGTTCATTATCGTTCTAAAGGTCCAATTATTAATCAATTAGCAGAACAACACAATGGTGGTGGACATGCACTTGCTAGTGGAGCTAATGCAGTTGATATGAAAGAAGTTGAGCAAATTTTTGCGGAAGTTGTTGAAGTAACAAAGAAATATAATGAAAATGCAAATGAATAATATTTTTCAAACTGATCAGTTAAAACCAAATATCAAAAAAGGCTTGGAAAAAATTAATTTTTTAAAGCCAACACCTGTGCAACAACAGGTATTGCCATTATTGTTGGCTCATCAAAATGTCGTAGTGCAGGCGGTGACAGGGTCTGGCAAAACACATGCATATTTAATTCCAATTATTAATGATTTAGATCCTGAACTTTTATGTACTCAAGCGGTCATTACTGCTCCTAGTCGAGAATTAGCTAGTCAACTTTATAAAGTTGCTCGTCAATTGAGGGATGCTGCAGAATTAAATATATCAATTGAATATTTAGGCGGAGGTAATGATCGTACTCGTCAATTAGAAAAAGCATCAAATAATGCTCCTCAATTGATTATTGCTACGCCAGGAAGATTGCATGATTTTGCTATCAAAAAAATCATCAAATTGGATCAGGTAAGTACTTTTATTATTGATGAAGCTGATATGACTTTGGATATGGGCTTTTTAAATCAAATGGATGACATTATGGTGCGATTGGGAACTAATGTCACGATAGGTGCTTTTTCTGCAACGATTCCTGTTAAATTAGAGCAATTTTTAAATAAATATATGGAGCATCCAGAATTCGTAGTCATCGATAATCCAAGTGTTATTTCCCCAACTGTTGCTAATGATTTAATTGATGTAGGTTCTAAGAATAAAAAAGATATTCTTTATACGCTTTTAACTATGGGACAACCTTACCTTGCTTTTGTTTTTGCTAATACTAAAAAAACAGTTGATGAATTAGCAACATATTTAGATCAAAAGGGATTGAAAGTGGCCAAAATTCATGGTGGGATAACTGAACGTGAACGTAAAAGAACTATCAGGCAGGTTAGAGAAGGTCAATATCAATATGTGATCGCTAGTGATTTGGCAGCCCGTGGGATAGATATACCAGGAATTAGTTTAGTCATTAA
The DNA here is from genome assembly GCF_011058775.1 of Lactobacillus iners. Taxonomy (NCBI): domain Bacteria; kingdom Bacillati; phylum Bacillota; class Bacilli; order Lactobacillales; family Lactobacillaceae; genus Lactobacillus; species Lactobacillus iners. The sequence continues at coordinate 360,619 of NZ_CP049230.1, forward strand.
TTATGAAATACCGACTGATTTGGAGTTTGTAATTCATCGTATTGGGCGTACAGGACGTAATAACCTATATGGGCATGCAATTACACTTATCCACGAGGAAGAAATGCAGCAGATAGCACAATTGGAAAAATTAGGTATTCATTTTGAATTTAAGGATCTCAAGAATAATGAATTAGTTGAAAGAACTCATTATCATCGAAGAGATAATCGCCGGACTAGAGCACAAAAATTAGATAATCGACTAGTTGGTATGGTTAAAAAAGCCAAAGTCAAGAAAAAACCAGGTTATAAGAAAAAAATAAAAGTAGCAATTCAAGCTGATAGACAGCAAAAGAAAAAAATCGAAGAACGAATCAAAGCCAGAAAGCAAAAACGTCAGCGTAAACGCGAGCGAGATAGATTACGTGAAGACTTGGAAAAGTAAAAAAATTGTAGTAAGATATAGTAGGTTTAGGATATGTTTTTAGTTTGATATTTCACAGAGAAGATCAAATGGTGAGAAAGATCTAATATTTGGCTATTAATGCTCCCTAGTATTATTTTTTATAAGCAAATAAAGTGGTAACAAATACTGTTGCAATCGAGGTGGTACCGCGCACTGAGCGTCCTCATATCTGCAATAGTATTTTTTTTGGAGGAAAAAGTATGAAAAAATTGACCAGTTCACAAGTTCGTCAAATGTTCTTAGACTTTTTTAAAGAGCATGGTCATATGGTGCTTAAAAGTGCATCATTAATACCACAAGATGATCCTACATTATTATGGATTAACTCTGGTGTAGCAACTATGAAGAAATATTTTGATGGTTCTGTAGTTCCAAAAAATCATCGTATTACTTCATCACAAAAATCAATCAGAACTAATGATATTGAAAATGTCGGAAAAACTGCTAGACACCAAACTTTTTTTGAAATGCTTGGTAATTTCTCAGTTGGTGATTATTTCAAAGAAGAAGTTATTCCATGGGCATGGGAATTTTTAACTAGTGATAAATGGTTAGGCTTAGATCCTGACAAATTATATGTAACTGTTTATCCTAAAGATACTGATGCTTATAGATTATGGCATGAAGTCGTAGGATTGCCTGAAAGCCATATTGTTCAATTGGAAGATAACTTTTGGGATATCGGTGAAGGTCCATGTGGTCCTGACTCAGAAATATTCTATGATCGTGGTCAAGAAAATAACGATGTAGCTGAAGATGATCCTGAGAATTTCCCTGGTGGTGAAAATGCTCGTTATTTGGAGATTTGGAATATCGTATTTTCACAATATAATCATTTAGCAAATGGTAAATATGTTGATCAACCGCATAAAAATATCGATACTGGTATGGGTTTGGAACGTGTGGTTTCGGTTATTCAGGATGCTCCAACTAACTTTGAAACTGACTTGTTCATGCCAATTATTAAGCAAACTGAAAAATTAAGTGATGGTAAACAATATAATAAGGTTGCTGAAGATGATGTGGCATTTAAGATTATTGCTGATCATGTTCGTGCTGTTTCTTTTGCTATTGCTGATGGTGCATTGCCATCTAATTCAGGTCGTGGTTATGTTTTGCGTCGTTTGATTAGACGTGCTGACTTAAATGGTAAGCGTTTAGGAATAAAAGGTGCTTTCCTGTATAAATTAGTAGGTGTTGTTGGTGAGATTATGAAGTCTCATTACCCTGAAGTAGTTGATCAGCAAGCTTTTGTTGAAAAAGTTATTAAGAATGAGGAAGACCGTTTCCAAGAGACCTTATCATCAGGATTAAATTTATTAGATAGTTTAATTTCTGACGCTAAAAGTGCTAAAGCTACAAAATTATCAGGTAAAGATGCTTTCAAATTGTTTGATACATATGGTTTTCCATATGAATTAACTTTTGAAGCTGCTCAAGATGCTGGCCTAGCTGTTGATAAAGAAGAATTTGATGCTGAAATGAAGGCTCAAAAAGAACGTGCAAGAAAAGCACGTGGTAATTTACAATCAATGGGTTCACAAGATATAACTTTGATGAACATTAAGGATGAAAGTGTCTTTGAGTATCACCAATTACAAGAAGATCATGCAAAATTACTTGATATTGTAGTTGACGATAAATTAGTTGATCAAGTTAATGGTGAACAAGCAACATTAATTTTTGATAAGACACCATTTTATGCTGAACGTGGTGGTCAAGTAGCAGACCATGGAGAAATTTTTAACCAAGCTGGAGAATTAGTAGCTCATGTGATTGATGTACAACATGCACCTAATGATCAGAATTTGCACTTTGTTGAGTTGGTTTTGCCAATGCAAAAGGGTGAAGAATACGTTCTAAAAGTTGATGAACAACGCCGCCGTGGCTTAAAACATAATCATACTGCTACTCATTTGTTACATGCTGCTTTACGTCAAGTTTTAGGTACGCATACTCATCAAGCTGGATCATTGGTCGAGCCTGATTATTTGAGATTTGACTTTACTAGTTTAGAGCCAATGACTAAGCGAGAAATTGCTACTGTAGAAAGATTAGTTAATGAAAAAATTTGGGCTGAAATTCCTGTAAAAACAACCATTACTGATCAAGAAACAGGACTTAAGATGGGTGCTTTAGCATTATTTGGCGAAAAATATCACGAAAAAGTTCGTGTGGTTCAAATTAACGATTTTTCTATTGAATTTTGTGGTGGTACACACTGTGAGAATACAGATCAAATAGGTATGTTAAAGATTGTTTCTGAATCAGCTATTGGTGCTGGAATGCGTAGAATTGTGGCTGTAACTGGTCAACAGGCATATGAATATGCAGTTAAGCACGATGAGATTCTAAAAGAAATTCAAGATGAAGTTAAGGCTACAAAAGTTGATGATATTCAAAATAAAGTTGTTGCTTTAGAAGATGCTTTACGTGAAGAACAAAAGACTGTAGAACAATTAAAATCACAAATTAATCAAGCAAAAGCTAGTGATTTAACTGATGATATTAAAGATATTAATGGCTTAAAAGTTATTGCCAAAATTGTTGATGTAGATGGTATGAATGATTTACGTGAATTGTCTGATAATTGGAAAAATCAAAATCTATCAGATGTCTTAATTTTAGGTACTACTGTTGCCGGCAAAGCTAACATGCTAATTAGTTTAAATGATAAAGCTATTAAAGCCGGACATAAGGCTGGAGATTTGATTAAAATTGCTGCACCTATTTTTGGTGGTGGCGGTGGTGGTCGCCCTAATATGGCACAAGCAGGTGGAAAGAACCCAGCTGGATTAGCCAAAGCATTAGAAACTGTTTTGAATGAACTTTAATTTTGTGTTAATATTTTTGATAATATGATTGAGTTATAGGTTATTTTTAAGTAAAATTAAATTGATGGGAGGAATTAATATGAGTTCGCTAGATAAAACTATGCATTTTGACTTTAATCAAAATAAAGGAAAAAATGTTTATGATACATTACAAGATGTTTATGTTGCTTTAGAGGAAAAGGGATATAGTCCGATTAATCAAATAGTTGGTTATCTTCTTTCAGGCGATCCGGCATATATTCCTCGACATAATGATGCACGTAATCTTATTTTAAAACATGAACGTGATGAGATAATTGAAGAATTAGTCAAGTCATATTTAGGCAAGGATAAATAATGCGGCTATTAGGATTGGATGTAGGTAGTAAAACTGTAGGTGTTGCAGTTAGCGATGCTTTGGGAATTACTGCACAAGAGGTTGAAACAATACCGATTGATGAGAGTAAATATAATTTTGGTATGAGACGTGTCAAGCAATTAGTGCGTGAGTACGAAGTATCAGGTTTTGTGGTGGGCTTACCTAAGAATATGGATGGAACTTGTGGTGAGTCAGCTCAAAGGTGCCTTGACTATGGAGAACGTTTAAAAGCCAAATTTAAAATACCCGTTTATTATAGTGATGAGCGACTTACTACCATTCAGGCTAAAAGGATTTTAGTTGAAGAAGCTGGAATTAGTGATCGTGTTGCTCGTAAAAAGATTATTGATCAGATGGCAGCAGTTTTAATTTTACAGAATTTTCTTGAAGCTAAGCGAAAGGATAACTAGATAACCATGGGCGAAAAGATTAGTAACAAAAATACTGAAAATCAAATAACATTAATTGATGATAAGGGTAATGAAGAATTATTCGAGATTTTATTTACATTTACTTCTGATGATTATAATAAATCATATGTATTACTTTATCCTGCTGCTGTAGGTGAAGATGAAGAAGTAGAAGTTCAGGCATTTTCATATGATGCTGATGAGGACGGTGCTGTTCTTGGTTCTAACTTGCATGAAATTACTAGCGATGAAGAATGGGATATGGTACAAGGAGTTTTAAACACCTTTCTTTCAGATGAACGATTAAGTGGTGAATAAACTGGAAAAGGATCAGTAATGCTGGTCTTTTTTCATTGGTGATAGCATGGCTTTCATTTTAAGATAGTCCCTATTTAGGGATTATTTTTATGGAGAATTAATTATTTATGAACTCAAAAATTATTGAAAAATTGGAATTTAAACGAATTACTCAAATGCTGAGTGATTTAGCTGTAACTGAACCTGCTAAAAAATTAGCTCAAGAATTATTACCAGTTTCAGATTACAAAACTGTACTTAATAATATGGCTCAAACTACAGCCTTAGTAAATATACAGCGAGTTAAGGGTCCCTTACCTTTGACGGATTTTGTTGATGTTAATGCTAGCATTAAACGCTTACATATTAATGCAGATTTAAATGCACAAGAATTAGGTAATATTTTATTGATTTTATCTATAGTGCGAGATTGTAAATTTTTTTTGTCAGCAATACAAGATCGTGAACTCGATTTGCATGCTATCGATGATTTAATCGATTCATTATTGCCATTAGATGATTTATTTAATGCTTTAAATCGCTCATTGGAGAGTGATGGAACTGTTTTAGATACAGCATCTGCCGAATTAAATCGCATCAGACACAATTTAAAGGCTAATGAGCTCGATATAAAAACCAAAATGGAAGCATATCTTAAGAATTCATCTGAATATCTTACGGAATCGATTATTACGATTCGAGATGGACGTTATGTTATTCCAGTAAAGCAAACTTATAAAAATAAATTTGGTGGTGTTGTTCATGACCAAAGTGCTAGTGGGCAAACGATGTTTGTTGAGCCTGAAGCAGTTTTATCAATTAATAATCGCCAACAACAGCTTGTTTATGAAGAAAAACGTGAAATACATAAAATTTTGAAGCAATTGTCGCTTATGGCTCAAGAATATATTGATGAAATTGCAGCAGATGCTCGTACGTTAATTTCGCTTGATTTTTTGAGTGCTAAAAGTTTATTAGCTAAGAAGTTAAAAGCTACTGAACCAATTTTTACTGAAAATAATGAAGTGGATTTACATGGTGCTCGTCATCCATTGCTAGATCCTAACAAAGTGGTGACTAACGATATTGAATTAGGAAAAAATTTTGATACGATGCTTATTACTGGGCCTAATACTGGTGGTAAGACAATCATATTAAAAACAGTTGGAATTTTACAATTAATGGCTCAGTCAGGTTTATATATTACAGCTCATGAAGGTAGCAAAGTTGGAATATTCCGTGAGATTTATGCCGATATTGGTGATGAACAATCAATCGATCAATCGTTGAGTACTTTTTCATCACACATGGATCAAATTATCAAAATTATGGCTAATGTTAATCAAGATGATTTAGTTTTACTTGATGAGCTGGGAGCTGGAACTGATCCAGAAGAAGGTGCGTGCTTAGCTATTGCAATTTTGGATTATATGCAAGCTAGATTGCCTAAAATAATGATTACTACCCATTACCCTGAATTGAAATTATATGGCTATAATCGCCTTAGAACTAGTAATGCTTCAATGGAGTTTGATGTTAAAAAGATGCATCCAACTTATAAATTAAGAATAGGTATACCTGGGCAAAGTAATGCATTTGCTATTGCTGAACAGTTAGGGATGGATAATACAGTCATTATAGCTGGACGTTCATTAATGTCAGAGCAAAATAACGATATTAATAAGATGATTTTAAGGCTTACTCAGCAAACTAAAGACGCAGAAGAACTAACTAATCAGGTGCATAAAAAATTAAAATTATGTATAGCTTTGAAAAATAAATTACAGGCTGGGTTAGACTGGTATAATCAGCAAGTTGATCATCAAATGCAATTAACGATGGCAAAAGTCGATAAAATTGTTAGTGATAAACGCAATGAGGCTGAAAAAATAATTAAACAGTTGAAGCAGCAACAACATGATAATGGTCAATTTAAAATAAATAAGGTTATTGAAGCTAAAAATGCCTTTAATGCGATTGAAAATGAAACTCAGCAACTAGCTCATAACAAGATTTTAAAAAAGGCTAAGAAAAAACATGATATCCAACCTGGCGATGCAGTTAAGGTTAGTTCTTATGGTCAAACAGGTGTAGTAACCAAAAAAATCTCCGATAATCAATTTGAAGTACAAATTGGAATTATCAAAGTAAAAGTAAGTGGAACTGATTTAGATAAAATAGTTAGCAAAAAGGCAAAAACCAAAGAAATGGTAGTTAGATCTGGTCGAGGTATCAGAACTACTCAAGCCAAAGCAGAGTTGGATTTGCGAGGCAAAAGATACGAAGATGCAATGGTTGAATTGGATAGATATATTGATACAGCTCTCTTAAATGGGTTGACAGTAGTGACAATAATTCATGGAGTAGGAACTGGTGCTATTAGATTAGGTGTAGGAAAGTATCTTCGTCAAAGTAAACATGTGCAGTCATTTGCCTATGCTCCCGCTAATGAAGGTGGAACTGGTGCTACGATTGTTCATTTGAAATAATAAATTAAATATTTGCAAAAAGATACATGATTGTATATATTGAAAACTAGCTAATTAAATCATAGATCAAAGCTTGATAGAGAAAGAGGAAAAGCGATGTTTGAAGAACTAACGGATAAGACGTATGAAGTAGAAACTAGTGAAGGTTTAGTTGTAATTGATTTTTGGGCTCCTTGGTGTGGACCATGTAGGATGCAATCGCCTGTAATTGATGAATTGTCGGAAGAAATGCAAGATGTTAAATTTGCTAAAGTTGATATTGATCAAAATCCTGATACACCTAAAGCATTAGGAATAATGGCTATTCCAACTATTTTAATTAAAAAAGATGGAAAATTAGTTAACCGCTTTACAGGCTTTACCCCGAAAGAAAAGTTAAAAGCTGCTATTGAAGAATATATTGATTAAAGTACCAATATAAAATTTGATGCTCTGAGCAAAAAAATAAGAGGTTACTTCTAAAATCTAGAGGTTGCCTCTTATTTTTATATGAACAAGCCTAAGCTAATAATTATAGTGTGGAATAATTTTGAATTAGTCGTATTGAACAACGATTTCCACTACTTTTCTTTTTGCATCAATATTGGCGACTGCTTCTGCGTTAGTTTTATTTTCTCGAGCAATGCATTCAGCGATAATGCCACTTTCAATGGTAAATTCAGTGATGCTACTTTCTATTCGATCAGTCACATTTTGACCAGATAACTCAAAAACTACTGTTTTTCTACGATTACTGATTAATTTTAATTGACCAAATTGAGCTATTCTAAAAAATTCTGGTAGATCATCGATATCAGAAAGGTCATATCGACGAGATACTCGTTTACCTGCCCAATAAAGGATATCGCTGGCATCTTTGCCTAAAATTTCACTTAGAATACAATCTCTATATAAACTATTTATAAAATAAAGTTGTTCTGAATTATCTTGCATATTTTTTCATTTCCTTTTTTATCTTAAATTATTGTAAACTAAAAAGGGGTAGAATGTAAAAAGTAATTTTTAAAAAATTGGAGGAAAATTATTTAATGGATAATCGTCCTATTGGAATATTGGATTCAGGATTAGGTGGTCTAACCGTTTTAAAAAAAGTTATTCAAAGATTACCTAATGAATCTACTATTTTTATTGGCGATCAAGCTCATATGCCATATGGTGATCGCACAGTAGAAGATATTATTAATTTAACAAGGGCTAGTGTAAAATTTTTACTAACCAAAAATGTCAAAGTAATTATTTTTGGTTGTAATACGGCCACAGCGGCAGCTATGTCGGTTATTCAGCAGGAGATTCCAATGCAAATTATTGGTGTGATTCAATCTGGTGCTTTAGCTGCGTCCAAAATTACGCAAACCAATCAAGTAGCTGTTATTGCTACTAATGCTACTGTAAATAGCCATTCTTATGTTAAAGAAATAGCTTTTAGAAATTCACAAATACAAGTTACCGAATTAGGTGAACCTAAATTAGCACCACTAGTAGAGGCTAATCCTTCTGACAAAATAAAAAAGACCGTTGTTGCCCAGTGTCTAGCACCATTAAAGCATGTGCAATATGATACATTGATTTTAGGATGTACACATTATCCCTTATTAATTAAAGAAATAGCTGAATTTATTGGCAAAGACAAAAAAATTGTTGATCCCGCTGATCAAGTCGCACAATACACTTTTAATGTCCTTAAACGAGATAATTTATTAGCAGAAAAAGGTGGAAAGCATGAATATTATACGACAGGCGATCCAATTAAATTTATGAAAATTGCTAAAAAATGGATGCATGATCCAACATTAAAAGCACAGCATGTAGAATAAAAAAGGAAGTATAAATTTTGGATACATTATTATTTGCAACTACTAATTTAAATAAGGCCAAAGAGGTAGAAAAAGCTCTAAAATTAGCTAATTTTCCACTAAAAGTTATAACTAATCGGGATTTAGAAAATGTTCCTGAAGTTATAGAAACAGGTACTACTTTTTTACAAAATGCTACTTTAAAGGCTCATAAGTTAGCTCAGTTTAGTCAATTGCCTACTTTAGCGGATGATTCAGGGTTGATGGTTGATAAATTAAATGGAGCTCCTGGTGTTTATTCAGCTAGGTATTCAGGAGAAGATCACAATGATGCCCGCAATAATGCTAAATTATTGGCTGAACTAGGTGGCGTACCTGAGCAACAACGAACAGCCGTTTTTCATACTACCATGGTGTTGTCATGGCCTGACAGATATGACTGTGATTTAGTAAGTCAAGGCGAAATTTTGGGTCGCATTTTAACGATGCCTAAAGGTGAAGGCAATTTTGGTTACGACCCTCTATTTTATGTAGCAGAAAAAGGCAAAACTTTCGCAGAAATGACAGTTGAGGAAAAAAATACAATATCCCATCGAGGAATCGCATTACGCAAATTATTAGCTGAATTGCCAATGTGGTGGAAAAAAATGTCTAAGTAATATAGCTAGACTTAAAGCCAAGTTTTTAATTGAAGATGACCTTGTTAGCTTGTAATTGCTTAATATATTCTGAAAAATAGGCATTTTTAATTTCTATTTGATATCCTGGTACAACTTGAAAGTGGATATTGTATGTAAAACCATTTTTATATTGACTTACAATACCCAAAATCGAAGGATCTTTTTTTAATTTGCGAGAAAATTTTGGACGTAATATCTCATTGGCATCATTAATAGATTTAGTTATAATTGCAAAGTCATTATTAGCATCCAGATGCAAGGATATATCAACTCCGATACCACCTCGGGTTAAATTTTCCACAATAGAAATACTGCGGTTGGGGATGTAGATAATGGTTCCGTCTGACGCTCTTAATTTAGTAATTCTGATTCCAAGTGAAATAACAGTTCCTGTAAAACCGCTTATTTTTACTAAATCACCTACGTCATATTGTGATTCACTAAGGATAGTGATTCCATTTACTAAATCACTGACAAAGCCCTGAGCTCCCATACCTAAAGCTAGGGAAACTACACCAGCACTGGCAATCAAAGTACCTACAGGTAGGCCAAGGATATTGAGGATGCCATAAATGTAGAAAAATAATAGCGTATATTGGAAAATATTCACAAGTAGTTGTGAAAAAGTTTTTTTTCGGCTAGAAACTTTTTGTTGAAAATGAGGATTTTGAATTAAATATTTATTGATAAATTTTTTACCTATGGTCCAAATAGCAAGGTAGATAAGAGAAGTAAAAGCAATTGTTAGAAATTTGCCCACACTTTCGTGTGCTAGTTGGGACCAATCTAGTAAATGTGCTTGTGTTGGTTGAATTTTAAAAGGTGTTAATAAGTTGTTAAGTATGTACATAGTAGTATGCTCCTATTTATTATTCCAATTGTAGTATAACAAAAACCATACTTTCATTCATTGATTGACTATTAATTTAATGCTAGACTTTTTATAAGCGGTAAAGAAAGACGGAGGATATATTATGGTTATGTCTTATAGCGAAATTGCTATTTTGCTTATTGCGGTAGCGATTATAGTTCTGGTTGTATTTATGATTCCATGCTTAGTTAAGTTGTATAAGCTTATGAAAAGTCTAATACAAGTTAGTGACAATCTCAATACCACTATTTCAGATTTAAATAGTAAAACATCCCTGTTATTAAATCAAACAGAAGATTTGTTAAAAACAAGCAATGAATTAATGGCAGATATCAATGATAAAGTTAAGCGACTTGATCCATTGGTTCAAGCAATTGATGATGTTAGTGAAAGTATATCTGATATTAATAATTCATCCAAAAAAGCGATGAGTAATATTTCTAAATTCAGTGCTAAAAAAGTCGGCTTAGGTATTGTATCATCAATCTTAAGTCATATAATTGTAAAAAAGCATGAGAAGAATAATAAGAAACATTTTTAAAGGGGGGCTGTAAAATGGGAAAGAAAGGTAGTTTTTTAGTTGGTGGTATTTTAGGATTTGGCTTAGGAATTTTGGCTAGTGCCTTTTTACCTGATGATGTTAGTTCTAATATCAAGGGCAAAATTACTGATAATGATATGTTTAAGACATTGAAAGAAAAATATGATCAACGTACTGAAGATTTGAAAGAGCAGATGACGGAGATTCCTAGTAATATTAATGACGATTCTGAATTAAAAGATTTTGATGATATTATTATTGATAATACACAGTCTTCTTCTGAAAAAGTTGATGATAATCAACATATATCAGACGATATTTTAGATTTAAAAAATGAAGAATAAAATAAAAAAGAACGGTTGCAGTGTTGCTGTAACTGTTCTTTTTAGTTTAAAATTACTTATTCTTTAACTGGAATATATCTTAATTGTTTATCGGTCTTAGTGAATGTCTTGAAACCTTCATTAGTCAAAACACCGCAGTCTTCAATACGTACACCACCAACGTTAGGAATATAGATACCTGGTTCAATAGAGAAACACATACCTTCTTGTAAAATAAAGTCATTACCTGACATTATTTGTGGTAATTCATGTACACTCATACCAATACCATGACCTAAACGGTGGATGAAGTATTCACCATAGCCAGCTTTGGTAATAATGTCTCTAGCAACAGCATCTAATTCACCAGCTGTCATTCCAGGACGAGCTGCGTCGATTGCTGCTTGTTGTGCTTCACGATCAATTTCGTAAATTTCTTTTTCTTTGGCAGAAGGTTCACCATATGCGACAGTTCTACTTGAATCTGAAGCATATCCATTGTGCATAGTACCTAAATCAAAGAGAACTAGTTGATTTGGTTTGATTGTATTCAAAGTTGGACCTAGGTGAGGATTTGCTGCATTGGTTCCAGCTTGACAAATAGTTTCAAAACTCGTGTGCATTACGCCTTTGTCTAATTTAAGGCGATATTCAATTTGACCTGCAACATAACGTTCTGTGACACCATTTCTTAAGGCATTAAATCCAACTTCGAATGCGTAATCAGCTTCAGCTCCTGCAGCTTGCAATTGCTTAACTTCTTCTTCTGTTTTAATAATTCTTAACTCACCAATTAATTTTGACACATCAGTACTAAAATCTGCATCAGTAAATACAGACTTGAGTGCTTCCAAACGAGCGATTGATACAAAACTCTTTTCAATAGCTATCTTTTGAGGACGTCCAATTCTTTCTGATACTAAATTGGCAATCTTTTGCCATGGATTTTGTTCATCAAGATAGCCATAAACATCACCATTCCAAGCTGAGTGTTTTGCTTCTTCTACATTTAATTCTGGTGCAAAAATGAAAGCAGGCTTGTCTTTGAATGCAACTAAGGCAAATATTCTTTCGTTAGGATCCATATTAAATCCAGTAAAGTAGTTAATGCTCAAAGGATCAGAAATGTATGCTACATCACAATTATTTTTAATTAACCATTCATTTAATTTATCTAAATTCATTTTAAATCTCCTTAGTTTTAAATTTGTATTTAAACATAGATAATGTGAGTATAGCATATTTTTACTTGATTTAATGCAAAATATTAATAATCACTTGCAAATATATTGTTTTCTTGCTAACTTTAATTTAGGAATTGAGGTTTTAAAAATGCAGAAACAAGATGTAACTATATATGATGTTGCTAGAGAAGCGAATGTTTCGATGGCAACAGTTTCTAGAGTTGTTAATGGCAATACTAATGTTCGTAAAGAAACCAGAGATAAGGTTTTAGCAGTAATAGATCGTTTACATTATCAGCCTAATGCTGTAGCACAAGGATTGGCCTCGAAAAAAACTACTACTGTTGGTGTAGTTGTTCCTGGGTTAACTAATCTTCATTTTGCAGAATTAGCTAAAGGAATTGATGATATTGCGACAATGTATAAATACAATATTATTTTAACTAGCATTGAAAACAATGTAATTGATAATGGTAATGTTATCCAGAGCATCTTAAATAAACAAGTAGATGGTGTTATTTATATGTGTAATACTATGTCACCTAAAGCAACTGAGGCTTTTAGCCGAGCTAATATTCCAGTTGTTTTAGCAGGTACAATCATTGATAATGACCATTTTGGCAGTGTAGCAATTGATTATAAAGAAGCGGATCGCAAAGCCTTAGAATTATTATGGAAAGATGGCAAAGAAAATATTGCCTTAATAGTTGATGATAAAGAAGCTTATATAAATAGAGGATGTAGAATTAAATCATATCGTCAATTTTTAGCTGATCATGGAATTAAGTCGGAATATATTTATGATAATATTTTGACTTTTGAAGATGGATATAATTTATTTGCTAAGTTGCATAGTGATGGCATAGATGCAGTAGTTACTACCAAAGATATTACAGCGGCAGGAATTGTTAATGCAGCATTAGATAGTCAAGTATCTATTCCAGAACAATTTGAGATTATATCTGCTACTTCAACTAATATTGCAAAAATTGTTCGGCCTCAGTTAACATCAATTCAGCAGCCACTATATGACATAGGTGCAGTTGCTATGAGAATGTTAACTAAGTTGATGAAAAATGAAGATGTGGCTGAAAAAAATATCGTATTACCATATCAGATTTTGAAACATAATACTACTTTGAATAAATGACAAAAGGTCTGAGAAATTTCTCAGACCTTTTGTTTCTTGATTATATTCAATATTAAGTCATATGTGGGTGATAACTTAATTATTTACATAGTTCATAAATAGCTTCAGCGTAGATAGCAATTGAGTTGATTAAATCTTCAACTTTCATATATTCATTTGGTTGGTGCATAACTAATGGAGCTCCTTCAGGTTGTGCTCCAAAGGCTACACCATGCTCAAATAAACGGCCGTACGTTCCGCCACCAATTACAACTTCATGTCCCTTTAAGCCAGTTTGCTTTTCATAGACTTTCAATAAAGTTTGAACAATTGGATCGTCTCCTGGAACATAATGTGGTTCTTCAGCCTTGCCCTCTACTGTAGTAGAGATAAAGTTGCCATAACGTTCATTAATATTATTAACCATTATCTCTGGATTGGTACCTTGTGGGTATCGAACATTGTTTAATAAGTATGCTTCATTTTCATTATATTTGAAAATACTTGGAGAGCTTGCTAATTCACCCATCAAATCGTCTTGGTGATAGATACCTAATTTTTCTCCATGAAAATCATTATGTTCGACAGAAGCTAAGAAACTTAAATAGTTATCTGCTTTACCAGCAAAATCATATTTTACTAAAAATTTAGCTAAGTAGGTTGCAGCATTACGTCCAGTTTCAGGAGCTGAAGCATGAGCTCCGTGACCAGTTAATGTGAAATTAATCACACCATTTTGATGTTCAATTTCACCAGTTAATTCGTTTTCTGTTAAGAATTGCTGATACTCAGTCTCAAAATCAATAGAACTATTATCTTTAATTGTAGCTTTTGCAGTTTGAGGAATAACATTAGCAGCAATACCTGATTCGAAACTAATTAAGAAGTTGGTACCTTTTCTATTTTCTTCTTTGAAAGTTAATTTTAAAGTAACAATTCCTTGTTCGCCATTGATAATTGGAAATTCAGCATCAGGTGAAAATACCATATCTGGCTTGGGTTCATGCTTTAAATAGTAGTCAATACCTACCCAGTTTGTTTCTTCATTAGTACCTAAAACAAAATCAATTTTTTTTGATGGCACAAATCCATGTTCTTTTAAAATTAGTAAACCATAATAACATGCTAAAGAAGGTCCCTTATCATCAGCACTACCACGGCCAAAGATTTTTCCATCTTTGATAACCATTTCGAAAGGATTAGTTTTCCAACCATCGCCGGCAGGAACAACATCCATATGACCAATGATGCCTACACGGCTATCACCATTTCCATAATTAATACGACCTGCATAGTTGGCAAAATTTTGTGTATCAAAGCCATCTCTTTGTGCAAATGATAAAAACTTTTTCAATGCAGTTACAGGACCAGGTCCTACAGGATATTCTTCAGATGTATTGGTTAAATCTTCGGATGAATCAATTGCTATTAATTCTTTTAAATCAGCTAAAATTGCATCTTTCTTTTCTAAAGCCAGTTTTTTATAATCTAAATCCATAATTACTGTCTCCTTTAAAAATCTTTAATATTATTTAATATTTTACATTGTTTCCAAAAGTTTACCACATATTGCCTATTGAACGCTACATCAGGAACTAAAGCAAGATTGATTTGTTGATAATTGTGTGGTAGTTTTCGGTAATAATTAAATTCTGCAGTATTAGGAAAAATACCATAATAGAGGATTTCTTTAGCAGGTACCCAGCCTGAGGTGGTTAATAGCCACTTTTGATTTTGGCTGATACCATAAATTTTATATTTGGTATTTGGTTTTAAAAATTTTACCACATTGGCTGTGTATTTGGGATGTACATATGTAGTAGTCATTTGATTGTATTTGGTAATTATTGGCAAATTCCAATAAGGATATATACAATTTACTGGTAAATTAAAATTAACAAAGTCGGCATCAATAAATTGTTTTGCTCCGATTTGATAATAAGTTCCCGAACTGGTTTCAACGGCATTGCTGACGTGAATATTTTGTGAAAAATGTATTTTTTTATTAGTTTTAGTCTTAAAATATGGATTTTCAAAAACTCTTTCTGAAGCCCGACTATAAAAAATGGCATCTTTGTTAATACTAAATTTATGAGTCTTTTTTTTAGCCATATTATAGCGATAAGCCGTTGCTGGGAAATTAGTTACTACAGCGTCAATATCGTTATTAATTAACCAATTCCAAAGTTTAGGAGATTCATCCATTTCGGCCCAAACATAGACTTTTTTATGGAGCTTGTGCAATTGTTGAATTAAATCAGGATTTTGTGTAATTAAATCAGCAGAGATATTTATCCCATTGACATAGCTGAGCACTTCAAAATTAATTCTTTTAAGTGAACCGACAATAAAAATACGTGGAATTTTTGGTAACAATTTGCTTAGAGTTTCTAGACTTGGAGCAGAAAATGAATGGAACATAACTCTATTTTCCATATGATATTTTTTAATAACATTAGCTAAAATTTGTTCCATGTTCTTAGGCGTATTATGACTAGTTTTTTTAGTTTCAATCAAAAATTTGGTACGAGGTTTATGCTGATAATATTCAAACAATTCGTTGAGTGACATTATAGGCTCGCCATTTTTGCATTTTAAGGTGTGCAAATAAGAAAAATTATTTTGTGATACAATAACCGAGGAACCAGTTATCCGTGACAAATTTCTATCATGCGAGATAACTAAAATATTATCTTTTGATAGATGCAAATCTAATTCGACAAAATCAGCCCCGTCATTAAAGGCAGAATTGTCGCTTTGGATGGTTTCTTCGGGAAATTTGTTAGGGTTTCCGCGGTGGCCTATGACTAAAAACCCGGATTCGAGCAAAAAGATACCCAAAAAGACAATGGTAAAATATAGATGTTTGCATTTGCTCATTAACTAGATACCTCCGGTTCTTTCTATGAGATTAATTTACAATATTTACTCTAAGTTTAGTATATTATAAGTATTATGGATAAAAAAATAAAGGCAAGGAAAATGATATGTCAGCTAAATACCAACAATTGAATTTAATTGAAGAAGTTACTAGAAATGATGGTAGCAAATATTATGAAATTTCCAATATCAATCAAAATGGTATTGCAGAAATGGCTGCTGATAATGGTAAGATAAAAGAAGTTAGAATTTTAAAATTAAATATTGCAAGAACTAAACAGTTACAAATTTACGAAAAATATATCAATGAAACATATGATTTACAAACTTTACTACTGGAATCAGATTGGCGTAATCCGAAGTGGATTGAATGGGAAAAGCCAGATGGTAAAATAAAAGATGCATATTTAGCAATTTTAAAAGCAAACAAAGTAGGTTAGATGATGATGGACTATACAAATAGTTGTAATAATGTACCTGCAAAAACTTATCATGCAAAAGCAGATGTACGTTTTAAAGATAAACAATTATTGATTAATGGACGAACTTATCAGATTATTGCTAATGAAAAAAATGCCTTAGATCTCGATTTAATGCAAAAAAAATATGATCCTTTTTTAGATCAATATGACTTTATCGTTGGTGATATTTCCAGCGAACATTTAAGACTAAAAGGCTTTTATAGTGATGATGAAAGAGTGTCTATTGATAAAAGAGCATCTACCATAGTAGATTATCTCGAAGAATATTGTAATCCCAACAGCCCATATTTTATTATTCAATTAATGGGTGATAATACTATCAAGGAAATTGTACTGGGTCGTAAATATAAGCACTATTATAAATATTTTGGTAATCAAAATAATTACTTTAAAGAGAAAAAAGTCAAAAAAATTAAGTTTAAGTCACATAAAAACTATAGTGTCAAAATCAGTTATAAGCATAATCGCCAAAAGAAATTTGTTATTAGAAAAAGGAAGGGCTAATTGTGAATAAACAGTACGGTTGCTACTTAATAGATTTAGATGGAACAATCTATCGTGGAGAAAAAACAATTCAAAGTGGGGTGGATTTTGTTAACCGCCTTAATGAGAAAAAAATACCATATTTATTTTTAACTAATAATACTACTAGAACGCCAGAAATGATTGTAGCTAAGCTAGCTAGTCACGGAGTTATAACTGATGTAGATCATGTTTATACGCCGATTATGGCAACAGTATCATATTTACTAGAGCACAATCCAGGAACGGACGCAATTCCTGTTTATATTATTGGTCAAATTGGTTTGTGGAAAGGCTTGCTAGCTGAGGACCGCATTGTTTTAGATAATAACAATCCAAAATATGTCATTGTTGGTATGGATACTGATTTAACTTATAAAAAAATTTGTATAGCTACTAATGCCATTAGAAAAGGAGCAGAATTTATTGGTACTAATTCTGATCATGTTCTGCCTTCAGGTGATAAGTTATTACCTGGTAATGGTTCTCAATGTGCAATGATTGCAGTAGCTAGTGATCAAAAGCCCTTTTTCATTGGCAAACCTTCAGCTGTAATTGTTAATTATGCTTTGAAAAAAATAAAAAAGAACATCGAAGAGAGCTTGATTGTCGGTGACAATTATGAAACTGATATTATGGCTGGCATCAATTGTCGGATGGATTCGCTATTAACACTAACTGGTGTAACTACCAAAAAGCAATTAGCAGAAGAAAAGATACAACCTACATATGTTTTAAATAACTTAGATGAGTGGCAGCTATAATGAAAAATAAACTTAGTATTGTAATTTATAACTTTGGAGCTGCAATTTTACTTAGCCTGTGGGGGACGATATTGCTGAGCTGGCCTATTTTGCTAGTAATGATGATTGCTCAAAGAACGAATAAATTAATCCATTTAAGCCTCTTTGGTGCTTTAAAGAATTACAGTCAATTGATGTCATATCTGATTAATCCAGTGTCTGATAAATTACAGATGTCTGATTTACAATCATCATTAAATGGATTGATCCATTTTAAAGATTGTAAAAATCTTTTTAGTATAGCTTTGATGTTGGGCTGCATCTGGCTGTTCATTTTTTTGTATTTTGAAATTTGGAAAAAGAAAAAAATAGTATCATTACCACATAGCTATACTATTTGCTTATTACTTTTACCATTGATAGTAGTACCGTTTTCGATGGGCAATTTTACTAATTTATTTATTCTATTTCATAGAGCAATTTTTACCAATAACAATTGGCTATTTAATCCTGATACTGATCCAATTATTTTGATATTGACTGAAGAATTCTTTGCTGCATGTTCTGCTACGTTTTTGCTTATCTATGAATTATATTTTGTGAGATTGTTAATTAAGAAGGGTAGGTAGTATAGAATAAATAAGCTGTCTTCGTATTTCCCGCACATGCGGGTGACGATTTAAAAACACTTCCAAATTTTTATTTACAAAATTTAGGCAATATATCATAATATGTGTAACTTAGGAGTAAGCATGTTATTTTTAGTTTTGGCTTGCTTTTTTCTTAATATTGTACTTTCCGTACATGCTGTGGATAATAAAGTTATTTTTTATAATTAAAAGAAGAAAGGTAACATATATAATGGGAAGAGAACTTATGGGGTTGGCTAGTTGTGATGATGATCGCAAAGCAATTATCAATTTTACTATAGTAGCTGCCAAATATTTTAACGATCAAGTTACAGTTGAAAAAATTAATGATAGTTTGAAGGAACATAGTCAAGCCCCTTTGACAGAAGAAGAGAAAAAATTTTATGGGGTAAAATAATTTTTGCCAAGTACTCTCTATTTTTATCGAGTATTGCTATCATGAAAAATAAAAGCACTAATTTTAATATGTATGCGTGTTATAGAATACATATCGAAATAAGTGCTTTTTTGTGATTTGAAATTTTTTATTTAGAATTTTTAGTTAATTTATTTTTGATAGATAATATGATGATAGGCAAAATAGAAATAGCAATGATAGCAATGATCAGCAAGGAAAAATGATGCTGTACAGCAGGAATATTACCGAATAAAAAGCCACAGATTGAAAATAATGATACCCACAAAAAGGCTCCAACAATGTTGTATATAACGAAAGTTCGATAGTGCATTTTGCTGGCTCCTGATACAAAGGGAACGAATGTTCTGATAATTGGAATAAAACGCCCAATTACAATGGTAATACCGCCATGTTTTTCAAAAAAATCCTCAGCTGCTTTTTTCTTCTGTGGATTAATTAATTTATTGAACCACTTAAATTTGTTACTCTGTAGTTCCGACCATTTACCTAATTCGTAGTTGATACTATCACCACAAATTGCTGCTATGATAAAGATAATATAGCATATGATAAGGTCTAGATGATATTTAGGAGAAGCGGCCATAGCAATAGTTGCAAAAATTAATGAGTCTCCTGGTAAAAAAGGGAAAACTACTAATCCGGTTTCCACGAATACGATTAAAAATAAGATTAAGTATGTCCAATCTCCGCAACTATTAACAATAGTTATTAAATGTTTGTCTATATTTAAAATAAAATCTAGTAAATTCATTTTGTTTCCTTTCTTCTAAATCATTTATTAATGACTTGATAAATGGATAGTTAATTTTTTTTCAGGAAATAGATGATTCATTATGCTCATGATAGCAATTTGTGCTTCACCAAACCCCAATGCCATCATAGGTACTCTACCATCGTAAATACAGGCATCACCAGCAGCATATATATTTTCGATATTGCTTTGCATTTGACTATTGACTTTTACATGTCCTGCTTCGAGATTTAATCCCCATTTTTTTAATAAGAGATTGTCAGATTTGAAACCAAATGCTATCACTGCTTCATCACATTTGATTTCTTCCATTTCCTCGGTACCCAATTTTTTAAGTAAAATATTCAGTTGATTATTTTGCCATATTATTTTTTGAGGCAGATAAGGTGTCAAAAAACGTACATTATTGTGTTGATGTAAGAATTTTAAGGTTGATTCCATACCACGAAATTGATCACGCCGATGAATGATGACAATTTTGCATTTATCAGCCATTTGCATTGCCCAATCCAGTGCGGAGTCACCTCCACCGAAAATAGCTACATTCTTGTCTTGAAAATGATCAGCGTTTTTAACAAAGTAATGTATATGTTTTTCGCAAGAGCTATCAATAGGTAGCGGCAATTTTTTTGGAGTAAAAGCCCCCATTCCTGAAGTAATCAATAGCGTTTTTACTTGATAATTGTTATCGATAATAATTTTACTGTCTTTTTGGATTATTTCTTGAACCTTATAATTGGTGATTATTTTTGAATTGATGCCTTCTTTTAATTTATCTACTAATTGATGGCCGATTATAGAATTATAACCAGGAATATCTTTGATTTTTTTATTAGGAAAAAGTCTGTTGATTTGACCTCCACAATCAGCCAGTGCTTCAAAAGTTATCGTTTTCAATCCGTGTAAATTAGCAAATTTGGTAGCAAAAAGTCCTACAGGTCCAGCACCAACAATCGCTAAATCATAGTATTCCATTATCATTTTCCTTTCTTTGTTATTACTATAATATCAACTTTAACATGATATTAGTGTATTTTGCTAATAATTTTTTTCAAAAAAAGCTTGCTAATTCATAATTAAAAGAGTAACATAAAGAAGTTGTCTGAATAATTACATTTCAGATGACATAAAAATTGAAAAAAGTAGTTGAAAAACACTTTTCAATCATGTATAATTTTTAAATGTCGTCACGGATAAGACGTGAGCGGCAGGTTTATGAGAAAAAAGTTCTTTACAAACAGAACTAAGTATGATAAACTAAACAAGCACTAGATGTGCGTAGTACCTTGAAAACTGAACAAAGTTTCGCTAATTGTGTGCGGGGGTAAGACCCCAAACAAAAGCGAAGTCAATTTCGCAAGCAATAAATTTGAGATAACAAATCAAACAAATCGAAAATGAGCTAGAACAGTTCAATTTAAAAATAAATTGAGAGTTTGATCCTGGCTCAGGACGAACGCTGGCGGCGTGCCTAATACATGCAAGTCGAGCGAGTCTGCCTTGAAGATCGGAGTGCTTGCACTCTGTGAAACAAGATACAGGCTAGCGGCGGACGGGTGAGTAACACGTGGGTAACCTGCCCAAGAGATCGGGATAACACCTGGAAACAGATGCTAATACCGGATAATAACAGATGATGCCTATCAACTGTTTAAAAGATGGTTCTGCTATCACTCTTGGATGGACCTGCGGTGCATTAGCTAGTTGGTAGGGTAACGGCCTACCAAGGCGATGATGCATAGCCGAGTTGAGAGACTGATCGGCCACATTGGGACTGAGACACGGCCCAAACTCCTACGGGAGGCAGCAGTAGGGAATCTTCCACAATGGACGCAAGTCTGATGGAGCAACGCCGCGTGAGTGAAGAAGGGTTTCGGCTCGTAAAGCTCTGTTGTTGGTGAAGAAGGACAGGGGTAGTAACTGACCTTTGTTTGACGGTAATCAATTAGAAAGTCACGGCTAACTACGTGCCAGCAGCCGCGGTAATACGTAGGTGGCAAGCGTTGTCCGGATTTATTGGGCGTAAAGCGAGTGCAGGCGGCTCGATAAGTCTGATGTGAAAGCCTTCGGCTCAACCGGAGAATTGCATCAGAAACTGTCGAGCTTGAGTACAGAAGAGGAGAGTGGAACTCCATGTGTAGCGGTGAAATGCGTAGATATATGGAAGAACACCGGTGGCGAAGGCGGCTCTCTGGTCTGTTACTGACGCTGAGGCTCGAAAGCATGGGTAGCGAACAGGATTAGATACCCTGGTAGTCCATGCCGTAAACGATGAGTGCTAAGTGTTGGGAGGTTTCCGCCTCTCAGTGCTGCAGCTAACGCATTAAGCACTCCGCCTGGGGAGTACGACCGCAAGGTTGAAACTCAAAGGAATTGACGGGGGCCCGCACAAGCGGTGGAGCATGTGGTTTAATTCGAAGCAACGCGAAGAACCTTACCAGGTCTTGACATCCATAGCCAGTCTAAGAGATTAGATGTTCCCTTCGGGGACTATGAGACAGGTGGTGCATGGCTGTCGTCAGCTCGTGTCGTGAGATGTTGGGTTAAGTCCCGCAACGAGCGCAACCCTTGTCATTAGTTGCCAGCATTAAGTTGGGCACTCTAATGAGACTGCCGGTGACAAACCGGAGGAAGGTGGGGATGACGTCAAGTCATCATGCCCCTTATGACCTGGGCTACACACGTGCTACAATGGACGGTACAACGAGAAGCGACCCTGTGAAGGCAAGCGGATCTCTGAAAGCCGTTCTCAGTTCGGATTGCAGGCTGCAACTCGCCTGCATGAAGCTGGAATCGCTAGTAATCGCAAATCAGCACGTTGCGGTGAATACGTTCCCGGGCCTTGTACACACCGCCCGTCACACCATGAGAGTCTGTAACGCCCGAAGCCGGCGGGATAACCGAAAGGAGTCAGCCGTCTAAGGCGGGACAGATGATTAGGGTGAAGTCGTAACAAGGTAGCCGTAGGAGAACCTGCGGCTGGATCACCTCCTTTCTAAGGAAGGCGAAAGTATCTGGAGAGCAGAGATGCTAAGAGAAGGATATGAGAAGCCAAGCGGAAAGCACACAAAGAAACTTTGTTTAGTTTTGAGGGCAATAAGCACTCAAGAGTTAGGACATTGAAAACTGAATATAATCAAAGCAAAAACCGAGACAATCAAAGAACAGATTGAAAAAAGAGCGACCGAGAAGAGAGAAGCTCAACTTGAATAGGTCAAGTAGAGAAGGGCGCACGGTGAATGCCTAGGCACTGGAAGCCGATGAAGGACGTGACAAACGACGAAATGCTTCGGGGAGCGGTAAGTACGCAGAGATCCGGAGATATCCGAATGGGGGAACCCGGCACCGCGAGGTGTCACCTTGAATGTGAATAGATAGCATTAAGGAGGAAGACGCAGTGAACTGAAACATCTAAGTAGCTGCAGGAAGAGAAAGAAAGATCGATTTCCCAAGTAGCGGCGAGCGAACAGGAAAGAGCCCAAACCTAATGGCTTGCCATTAGGGGTAGAAGGACTGTAAAAAGCCGAATGGAAGGATAGCAGAATTATCTGGGAAGATAAGCCAAAGAGGGTGAGAGCCCCGTAAGCGAAATCCGGAAAGTAGGTGAGCAGGATCCTGAGTAGGTCGGGACACGAGGAATCCCGATTGAATCCGCGAGGACCATCTCGCAAGGCTAAATACTAACCAGTGACCGATAGTGAACCAGTACCGTGAGGGAAAGGTGAAAAGAACCCCGGGAGGGGAGTGAAAGAGAACCTGAAACCGTGTGCCTACAAGTAGTCAGAGCACGTTAAAGTGTGATGGCGTGCCTTTTGTAGAATGAACCGGCGAGTTGCGTTGTGGTGCAAGGTTAAGTCAGAAAAGACGGAGCCGAAGCGAAAGCGAGTCTGAAGAGGGCGAGATAGTATCATGACGCAGACCCGAAACCAAGTGACCTACCCATGACCAGGTTGAAGGCGTGGTAAAACACGCTGGAGGACCGAACCCACGCAAGTTGAAAATTGCGGGGATGAGTTGTGGGTAGCGGTGAAATTCCAAACGAACTTGGAGATAGCTGGTTCTCTCCGAAATAGCTTTAGGGCTAGCCTCGTGTGAATGATAATGGAGGTAGAGCACTGTTTGGACTAGGGGCCCGTCAGGGGTTACTGAATCCAGATAAACTCCGAATGCCAGATATCAATGCACGGGAGTCAGACTGCGAGTGATAAGATCCGTAGTCGAAAGGGAAACAGCCCAGATCACCGGTTAAGGTCCCAAAATCTATGCTAAGTGGAAAAGGATGTGGAGTTGCACAGACAACTAGGATGTTGGCTCAGAAGCAGCCACCATTTAAAGAGTGCGTAATAGCTCACTAGTCGAGTGACGCTGCGCCGAAAATTTATCGGGGCTAAGCATAGTACCGAAACCGTGGATGCAGTTAGCTGCGTGGTAGGAGAGCGTTCTAAAGGCGGAGAAGGCAGATCGAGAGGACTGTTGGAGCGTTTAGAAGTGAGAATGCCGGTATAAGTAGCGAAAGACAGGTGAGAATCCTGTCCGCCGAAAGACTAAGGTTTCCTGGGGCAGGCTCGTCCGCCCAGGGTAAGTCGGGACCTAAGGTAAGGCCGAGAGGCGTAGCCGATGGACAACAGGTAGATATTCCTGTACTATTCGCAATCGATAAGAGCGAAGGAGGGACGCAGGAGGCTAATGACGCATGGAGATGGAATCATGTGTAAGCGTTAAGGGAGGATACGAGTCAAATGCTTGTAGCCAATTTTGAGACGTGATGCGGAGTGAAATCAAAGTAGCGAAGGTCATGAAGTCACACTGCCAAGAAAAGCTTCTAGCCAGAGAGTGAGTACCCGTACCGCAAACCGACACAGGTAGTCGAGGAGAGAATCCTCAGGTGAGCGAGAGAACTCTCGTTAAGGAACTCGGCAAAATAACCCCGTAACTTAGGGAGAAGGGGTGCTGAAGAGAAATCAGCCGCAGTGAAGAGGCCCAAACAACTGTTTATCAAAAACACAGGTATCTGCAAAATCGTAAGATGACGTATAGGTACTGACACCTGCCCGGTGCTGGAAGGTTAA
Organism: Lactobacillus iners; assembly: GCF_011058775.1. Taxonomy (NCBI): domain Bacteria; kingdom Bacillati; phylum Bacillota; class Bacilli; order Lactobacillales; family Lactobacillaceae; genus Lactobacillus; species Lactobacillus iners. The sequence continues at coordinate 385,488 of NZ_CP049230.1, forward strand.
GAGGATAGCTTAGCGAAAGCGAAGGTTAGAATTGAAGCCCCAGTAAACGGCGGCCGTAACTATAACGGTCCTAAGGTAGCGAAATTCCTTGTCGGGTAAGTTCCGACCTGCACGAAAGGTGTAATGATTTGGGCACTGTCTCAACGAGAGACTCGGTGAAATTATAATACCCGTGAAGATGCGGGTTACCCGCGACAGGACGGAAAGACCCCATGGAGCTTTACTGTAGCTTGATATTGAGTATTTGTTAAACATGTACAGGATAGGTAGGAGCCAGAGAAGATAGGACGCCAGTTTTATCAGAGGCAATGTTGGGATACTACCCTTGTTTGATGGATCCTCTAACTCGTCACACTAAGCGTGTGAGAGGACAGTGTCAGGTGGGCAGTTTGACTGGGGCGGTCGCCTCCTAAAGAGTAACGGAGGCGCCCAAAGGTTCCCTCAGAATGGTTGGAAATCATTCGCAGAGTGTAAAGGTAGAAGGGAGCTTGACTGCGAGAGAGACAACTCGAGCAGGTACGAAAGTAGGGCTTAGTGATCTGGTGGTACTGCATGGAAAGGCCATCACTCAACGGATAAAAGCTACCCTGGGGATAACAGGCTTATCTCCCCCAAGAGTTCACATCGACGGGGAGGTTTGGCACCTCGATGTCGGCTCGTCGCATCCTGGGGCTGAAGTCGGTCCCAAGGGTTGGGCTGTTCGCCCATTAAAGCGGCACGCGAGCTGGGTTCAGAACGTCGTGAGACAGTTCGGTCCCTATCCGTCGTGGGCGTAGGAAATTTGAGAGGAGCTGTCCTTAGTACGAGAGGACCGGGATGGACATACCGCTGGTGTACCAGTTGTCTTGCCAAAGGCACCGCTGGGTAGCTATGTATGGAAGGGATAAGCGCTGAAAGCATCTAAGTGCGAAGCCCCCCTCAAGATGAGATTTCCGAAGCGAAAGCAGTAAGACACCTTAGAGACGATGAGGTAGATAGGCCGGGAGTGGAAGAGCAGTGATGCTTGGAGCGGACCGGTACTAATAAGTCGAGAACTTGACCAAAGAGAGCTCGGAAGAAGCAGAGATTATATTCAGTTTTGAGTGTAAAAGCTCAAGGAAGAGTACGGTGGCGAAAGCAAGAAGGAAACACCTGTTCCCATGTCGAACACAGAAGTTAAGGTTCTTAACGCCGAGAGTAGTTGGTGGGAAACTGCCTGCGAGGGTAGGACGTTGCCGTGCGGTCATTCCGGCTTAGCTCAGTTGGTAGAGCACCTGACTGTTAATCAGGTTGTCGTCAGTTCGAGCCTGACAGCCGGAGCTAACGAAAAGAGGAGAGATATCTCCTCTTTTTTTGTTCTGTAATGATATATAACTTTTTAATAGCATAAATTTATGATAGTTAAAATAGCTGATTAAATTGTAGCTGATGAATATTATCTCGTGCAGTATTCTTTATGGATAATATTTTTGGGCTAGTACACCGCTAAATATGAAGCTATACTTACGCTAAATGTTTATATATAAATTTTATTTCAGCCTATTGAAAAAGCCTTAGAATGCGATATCACATTTTAAGGCTATATTTTTTTATGATATTATTTAATTTTCTTAATAAATTTGATGGACAATATCAAAATGCTGAAGATAACTAAGGCACTAATCATCGGAATACGATCTTTTGGTACCCATAGTAATAGTCCAATCATAGTAATGAAAAATCCTAATACAAGGTAGTCTGTATATGGATATAGCGGTATTCTGAAATTATGTAATTGCTGTTCAGGGGTTTGCTTTCTATAACGGATATGTGCCCAGATCATGATGGACCAGATTATTAAAAACATACTCGTTGAAGTAGCCGCTATGAAGTGAAATGCATTTTCTAAAAATAAGTTCATTATTGGTGCAATCCCTATTAACAAGGTTGAAAAGAGCAATGCATTTTCCGGTAATTGTCGTTTATTTAATTGCCCCATACATTTAGCAAAATTACTCTGTCCATGGTAATTTAGAGAAAATAGTAAACGTCCGCCACTATAAATAAATGTATTCGTAGAAGAAATAGCAGCACTGATTACTACAAAGTTGATGATACAAGCAGCATTTTTAATACCAGTTGCACCTAATGCTTGGACAAATGGTGAATCATTAATAGCAACTTGTTTCCATGGTATGACCAATAAAATAGCTAAAATAGCGAGAACATAAAATAAAATAATTCTAACTGGTAATTCATTAATAGCTTTGACGATTGTTTTTTTAGGATCTTGTGCTTCCGCTGCAGTCAATCCAATTAATTCTACACCGATGAAACTAAAGATAACCATCTGAAAGCCACTAAAGAAACCATTAGCACCTTTAGCAAAAAATCCACCATCTTTGAAGAGGTTACTAAAGCTGATTGCCCCATACAATTTTGTTGATCCATTAGTGATTAATAGGTAAAAAACTAATAAAACAAAGGCAACAATAGTCAATATTTTAATAATTGCAAAACTAAATTCCATATTACCGAAAACTTTAGCTGAAATTAAATTAATCATTAACAAAATTATTAACGTGATTGATCCAGGTAGCCATAGTGGCAAATCGTGCCACCAATATCTAAAATATAGTCCTAATGCAGTTAGTTCTGCCATACCTAACGATAGCCAACTAAACCAGTATAGATAGCCAGTAACTGTTCCGATAACTTTGCCTAAATATTGGGTAATAAAATCAATATATGTATTTTTACTCAAATCTGAAAGAATTAATTCCCCTAACGCTCGCATCAAGAGGAAAAGAAAGAATCCAACTAGTGTATAAATTAAAATTACTGCTGGTCCTGCCAATTCAATACTATTACCAACACCTAAGAAAAGGCCAGTGCCAATTGTCCCACCTAGAGCTATTAACTGAATATGCGTGTTAGTAAGGCTTCTTTTCATTGATATGTCTTTTGAAGAATGAGATTTTTTCTGCTTCATTCACTAACTCCTTTCATGTATTAGAAAATTTTACCATATAATGTAAATAATTTCCTTTATGGAGCATATGTTAGTGGATATAAATCTGCTCGCCTAATTATTGTAATATAAATAATATATGATTTCTAGCAACCATCTTAACTAATAAAAGATTGTGAAAACAAAAACAATATATACGCTAAAAAAAGCAATTATAGTAGTAATTGCACTGTTCAAGTCAAATATACATTGTTAATTAATTAACAATGTTATTGTATCTTAGCTACATTGGTAGTATACTCAATTTAGTTGAATAAATTATACAGTGTAGCAAATGAAGGGATTTTTATATGGCTAAAGAAATTGCATCAACAACTAAAAAGGAACAAATAGATGTACAAGCTATGATTGATAGCTACGTAGTACAAGCTCATGTTGCATTAGATAAGATGGCTAATTTTTCACAAGAACAAGTAGATAAAATTTGTGAAGCGATAGCTAAAGTCGGAGAACAAAATAGTTATTTATTGGCTAAGATGGCTGTTGAAGAAACAGGACGCGGTATTGTTGAAGATAAAACAATTAAAAATATGTTTGCCAGTGAAAATATCTGGAATAGCTTGCGTCATGAAAAGACAGTAGGTATCATTTCTGAGGATCCTGAAAGACAATTAATTAAAATAGCTGAACCAGTTGGTGTTATTGCTGGTGTAACGCCTGTAACTAATCCAACATCTACTGTTATTTTTAAGTCGATGATTGCGTTAAAAACACGTAATACAATTATTTTTGGTTTTCATCCGCAAGCTCAAAAATGCTGCGTCAAAACTGCAGAATTAATTCGTGAAGCAGCAATTAAGGCAGGAGCTCCTGATAACTGTATTCAATGGATCGAATATCCAAGTATTGAAGCTACTAATGCTTTAATGACACATCCTAATATTCAAACTATTTTAGCTACTGGTGGTCCTGGCATGGTAAAGGCTGCATATTCTTCTGGTAAGCCGGCATTAGGTGTAGGCCCTGGTAATGGCCCTGCATATATTGAAAAGACAGCTAATTATCAACGTGCTGCTTATGACATTATTTTGTCCAAGACGTTTGATAATGGGATGGTGTGTGCTTCAGAAAATTCTGTAGTTATTGATAAAGACATTTATGATAAAGTCAAAAAAGAATTTGAAGCATGGAATTGTTACTTCTTAAACAAGGAAGAAATTAAAAAGTTTGAAACTACTTTTATTGATCCTCGTCGTGGAACAGTAGCTGGACCTATTGCTGGTAAGTCAGCCTACGAAATAGGTAAACTTTGTGGTGTCGATGTTCCTGAAGATACCAAGGTAATCATTGCTGAATATAGTGGCGTAGGTAAAGAATATCCATTGTCTGCTGAAAAATTATCCCCTGTATTTACTATGTATAAGGTATCAGGAGCAGATGAAGCATTTAAGATTTGTAAAGATCTATTGAGTTATGGCGGACGTGGTCATACTGTTGGTATTCATACTGAAGATAAGGAATTAATTAAGAAGTTTGCTTTAGCAATGTCTGCATGTCGTATTTTAGTCAATACACCAGCTGCTTTAGGTGGTATTGGTGATTTGTACAATAACATGTTGCCGTCCATGACTTTAGGTACTGGCTCATATGGTGCAAATTCTATGTCACATAATATTTCTGCCGCAGATTTATTGAATATTAAGACTGTTGCGATGAGAAGAGACAATATGCAGTGGATAAAGGTTCCAAAGAAGACTTATTTTGAACATAATGCTGCTAATTATTTAAAACATATGCCCGATGTAGAAAAATTTTTTATCGTAACAGATGAAACGGTGGCAGGAAAATACGCAAACCAAATAACTGATATTATCAGTCAAAGATTAGGTAAAAAAAGTTATGAAGTTTTCCAGGCTGTTAAAGAACATCCAACAACTGATGTTATTTTAGATGGTGTTCATCGAATGAATATTTTTAAGCCTGACGCTATTGTAGCCTTGGGTGGCGGATCTGTTATGGATGCTGCTAAGATTATGCGATTATTTTACGAAAATCCTGACATGACTTTAGAAGACTCATATCAAAAATTTATTGATATTCGTAAGAGAGTTGTTCGCTTTCCTAAAACAAATATGGTGCAATTAGTATGTATACCAACCACTTCAGGTACTGGTTCAGAAGTATCACCATTTGCTATTATTAAAGATACACAAACTGGTATTAAACATACTTTATGTGATTATTCATTAAATCCTGATGTTGCAATTGTTGATGACAATTTTGTCGAAACCCTTCCTGCAAAATTAGTTGCTAATTCAGGTATGGAAGCATTAGCACATGCAATGGAGAGTTATGTATCAACGATGGCTACTGACTTTACACGTGGTTGGTCTATGGAAGCAATTAAGTTAATTTTTGCTAATTTAGAAAAATCATATAAAGGTGATCAAGCAGCACGTAGTAAAATGCATAATGCATCTACCTTAGCTGGTATGGCTTATGCCAATGCCTTCTTAGGAGTAGGACATGCAATTGCTCATACTTTAGGATCTACTTTTAATATTCCTTCAGGATTGAGTGATGCGATTACGATGCCATATGTAATCAAATTTAATGCACAACGTCCACGTAAATTACCTATTAGACCACATTATTCAGTCTTTAGAGCTGATAAAGATTATGCTGAAATTGCACGTAGCTTAGGTATTCAAGGAAAAAATGATCAAGAATTAGTTGATGGTTTAATTAATAAATTTGTTGAATTGGCAAAATCAATTAATATGACGCTTAATTTAAAAGACAATGGCGTTTCAGAGGCCGACTTTAATAATAAAGTTGAACAATTAGCTGTTGAAGCTTACGGTGATCAAAATATAGTTACCAATCCATCCGCACCTTTAATTAAGCAAATTGAACAGTTAATGAAAAAAATCTATGTCGGTTAATTTTTTTCAGTAAATATAAAGGAGCTACCATTGTGTAAGGCAATTGGTGGCTTTTTTGTTGGTATCTTAATTTATATAAAAAACTTAACCAATGCTTAAGAAAAACATTAACTTTTTACTTGATAATATAATGTGTGAAATTATGAGGAGAGATAGAGATATAATATGAAAAAAATACTTGCAATTAATTCTGGTAGTTCGTCATTTAAATACAAGTTGTTTAATTATCCATCTGAAGAAGTTGTTGCTCAAGGTCAAGCACAAAGGATAGGATTAGCTGGTTCTACCTTTTCGTTGAAATTAGCCGATGGTAGTAAGTATGAATCTGAAATTAAGATTCCTGATCATAAAACTGCGATTCAATTATTATTAACGTGGTTGCCTAAGTATAATGTTATTAATGATTTAAAAGAAATTGCGGGTATAGGTCACCGAGTAGTGGCAGGTGGAGAAATCTTTTCTGAAAGTGCTTTGATTGATAAAGAAAAGTTGCAACAAATTTATGATTTATCTGACTACGCACCTTTACATAATCCTTATGAAGCTGATGGCATTAGGGACTTTATGCAATTATTACCAGGAGTACCACAAGTAGCTGTATTTGATACTTCATTTCATCATACATTGGATCCAGTACACTATTTATATTCATTGCCTTATAAGTATTATGAAAAATACCGTGCTAGAAAATATGGAGCTCATGGAACATCAGTCCGATATGTCTCACATCGAGCAGCTGAACTTTTAAATAAGCCGCTTAATACGTTAAAGATGATTGTTTGCCATTTAGGCAATGGTGCTTCCATAACTGCAATTAAAGATGGTAAATCATATGATACGTCTATGGGCTTTAGCCCTGTAGCAGGAATTACGATGTCAACACGTAGTGGAGATATTGATCCTTCAGTTTTACAATATGTGATGAAAAAAGAAAATATTAGTGATTTTAATAAGATGATTAATATATTAAATAATAAATCAGGTATTTTAGGTATATCTGATTATTCTCCAGATATGCGAGATATTCGAAAAAGAGCTGCTGCAGGTGATGTCAAAGCAAAGTTGGCTAAAGATATTTTCGTTAATCGAATTATTAAATATATTGGTTCTTATTACGTGGATATGGGCGGTTTAGACGCTTTAGTGTTTACTGCTGGAATAGGTGAAAATGAATCATTATATCGCCAAGCTATTGTTGACAAATTGTCAGTTTTAGGATTGAAGATTGATGAAAAAGCAAATTCAGTCAATGGTGAAAAAGTTATATCGGCTGTCGATTCAAAAGCCAAGATACTTATTATTCCTACAAATGAAGAATTAGTTATTGCTAGGGATGTAGTTCGTTTAGCTAAGATTAATAAATAAGAGATATTTTTTCGTAAATAAAAGGAACAATCACATTGATGTGATTGTTCCTTTTTTAGTCTTCAAATCCATTAGGATGTTTTTGATGCCATTTCCATGCAGAAGCAATAATATTATCGATATTTTCATGTTTAGGTTGCCAGCCTAAAATGGTTCTAGCTTTAGTAGAATCAGCTACTAGCGAATCAGGGTCGCCGCCTCTACGTGGTCCAAATTTGTAGGGAATATCTGTCGCAGTAATCCGTTTTGCACATTCCAGAATTTCCAAATTTGAATATCCATGTGCTGTTCCTAAATTAAATACATCTGATAGATTAGTTTTTATCAGATGTTGTAAAGCTAGAATATGTGCATCGATTAAATCTTCAATCTCAACATAATCACGGACATTGGTACCATCGAGAGTTTGGTAATCATTACCATAAATTGTAAATATTTTGTCATGACTATCAGCACATTTTAAAATATTTGGAATGAGATGAGATTCTGTTCTATGGTCTTCACCGATCGTGCCATCATTGGCAGCTCCAGCAACATTAAAATAACGCAAAGCGATGGATTTAATATTATTAGCTTTATCTGCCCATAACATCATCTTTTCCATCATCATTTTGGTTTCACCATAAGGATTAATCGGTTTTAATGGTGCCTCTTCAGTAATTGGTAGTTTTTCAGGTATTCCATAAGTTGCAGCTGACGATGAAAAGATAAGATATTTAACTTTAGCATCATTCATAGCATTTAGTAGCGAAATCATACCAGTAATATTATTTTGATAATATAATAGTGGCTTTTGAACTGACTCTGATACTAATGAATAAGCTGCAAAATGCATAACAGCGTCAATTTTTTCATTTCTTAAAATCTTTGAAACTAAAAAAGTATTTAATAAATCAACTTGATAAAACTTAGCTCGGGGATCAATTGCCTTGCGATGACCTGTAATTAGATTATCGAGAACGACTACATGATAATCTGAATCAAGTAATTTACGAACAGCATGTGAACCTATGTATCCAGCTCCACCAATAACTAATATGTTCATATAAAATACCCTCTTTCTTACTATGAATCGGATTGTAACATATTATATCAAAATTTAAAATAGTGGATTATTAAAAGATTTTTATTACAAATTAAATTGTTTTTTTTGCTAAAATATCTTACAATTCCTTTAGAAGATAATTTAATATACAGCGAGAGAACAATGAACGAAGATAATTTTATACAGATAAAAAACCTGAAAATGGTATACGAAAACGGATATCAAGCAATATCAGATATAAGTTTCACGGTTAAAAAAGGCGAGTTAGTTTGCTTATTAGGACCTAGTGGTTGTGGTAAAACGACAACTTTGAATATGGTTGCCGGCTTATTGAATCCTACTGGTGGTGATATTCTAGTAGATGGTAAGTCAGTTTTGAATGTAGCACCTAAAGATAGAAATATAGGCTACGTGTTTCAAAATTATGCCTTATATCCACATATGACAGTTTTACAAAATGTTATGTTTCCTATGACTGTAGGTAAGAATAAGAAGAGCAAAGAAGAAGCTAAACAGATTGCTGAACGTTTTATGCGATTAACTCATATTGAAGAATATGCTAATCAAAAGCCAGGTAAATTATCAGGTGGGCAACAACAACGTGTTTCTATAGCTAGAGCTTTAGTTCAACAGCCTAAGATCTTGTTGATGGATGAACCTTTGAGTAATTTGGATGCACGCTTAAGATTGAAAATTAGAGAAGAAATTCGTGCACTTGTAAAGAAAGTTGGAATCACTACTTTATTTGTTACTCATGATCAAGAAGAAGCATTGTCCATTGGCGATAAGATTATTTTATTTAATGAGGGAGTTATTCAGCAGGATGCTGCAAGTTATGAGATATATTTAAATCCTGCTAATCAGTTTGTTGCTAATTTTATTGGTAATCCTGTTGTTGATAATTTTAATGTAGAAGTATCGGATGGAAAAGTTATAGGAGATGGTTTTGAGATACCACTTTCTGCTTTTGATTCTGATAGATTTAAGAAAAATATTACTGATGGCGTTTATACTTTGAGCTTGAGACCTGAAAATGTTTTTCCGGTTGACAATCAAGCAGATGGATTTTTCACTTGCAAAATTGATGATATTGAATTGATAGGGCGAGAACGCATCCTCAAATTTACAATTAATGGCTTAGGACAACGGTCTTTGGTTAAAGTTGAAGCAAATGTGGAGCCTGGTGATGAAATCTGTTTTGGATTAAACCTCGATCGTGCGTTTATATTTGATAATAATGGGGAGCGAATATATTAATGGAAAATAATCAAAAAAAGGCTTGGTTATTTTTGCTACCAGCGATTATATCTGTAACAATCTTTAGTATTTGGCCAATTATTAGAGCATTTATTATCAGTTTTCAGGGTGGCCCGTTAATTTGTTTAAATTTCAATGGGATAGAAAACTATAAATATATATTTGCTGATACCGACTTTTGGAATTCATTGATCAATACTGCTATCTATGCATTTATGACTGTGCCGATTGCATTAGCGATTGCATTAGCGTTAGCTTGGTTTGTATTTTCTAAAATAAAACATCAGAGCTTTTTTGAAGCAATGTTTTTTATGCCTTATGTTACTAGTACAATTGCTACTGGTATTGTTTTTAGATACATCTTTAATGGTAAATATGGGTTGTTGGATTTTGTTTTAAAAATGTTACATTTACCAGCACCAGATTGGTTAGATGATCCAAGCATGAGCCTTATTTCATTAATTATTTTTGGTATATGGTCTTCGCTAGCATTTAATATTGTTATATTAATAGGTGCTTTGCGTAATATTGACCCTAATTATTATGTCTTAGCTGATATGTATGGTGCTAATGAAAGTGAAAAGTTTTGGCGTATTACCATTCCACAACTATTTCCAACTTTAGCATTTTTGTTAACAGTTAACTTAATAGGTGCCTTTAAAGTTTATACACAAGTGTTTGCCTTATTTAATGGTTCAGCTGGACAAGGTAATTCGGCGATTACGTCCGTTTTCTATATTTATAATAAATTTCAAGTTGCTAATACACCAGGAGTTGCGATGGCAGCGACTGTATGTTTATTCTTGTTTATTTTATTTATAACATGTCTGCAACGTAAGTTAATGAAGAGAGTGAACAGTTAGCATGAAAAAAATTAAAACAGTATTTATTTATATTTTTGTAACATTTTTTGCTATTATTACAGTCTTCCCCTTCATTTATATGATTTTTGGTGGACTGATGACATATGAAGAAACTACACGTATACCGCCTACTTTTGTACCGGGTAGTTTTAAGATTAGTAATTACCTAGCAGTATTTAATCAAGCTCCTTTTGCGAGATACTTTTTTAATACCTTCGTGACTGCAACTACGACTACAGTTGTAAGTTTATTCACTTCGATTTTGGGAGCATTTGCGATGGCAAACCTAAAATTTAAAGGGAAAGGTTTAATTAAAATTATATTGATATCATTATTAATGGTACCAGGTGAGGCAATTATTTTTACTAACTATACTACTATTATGAGTATGGGATTGATTAATACATACATAGGTTTAGTTATACCTTTTTTAACATCTATATTTTATATGTACTATTTGCAAAGTTATTTCAAATCAATTACGCCAACCGTGTATAAAGCTGCAATGATTGATGGAGCTAGTGATTGGGAGTATATTTGGCGAATTTTAGTGCCAATGTCTAAAAGTGGCTTAATTACTGTTGCATTATTGAGTTTTATCTCAGGTTGGAATGCTTTCTTGTGGCCATTATTAGTTACTAACGAGTCAGATATGCGTTTGTTAAATAATGGATTAGCAGCATTTGCTACAGAAGCTGGTTCACAAACGCAATTGCAATTAGCAGCTGCGACTTTAATCGTGTTACCAATCTTAATTGTTTACTTTGTATTTAGAAAGCAAATTATACGTGGAGTTGTAAATCATGAATTTAAAGCATAAAACAAAAGTTACATTTTACAATGGCTTAACCACTATTGGTGGACCAATGATTGAAGTGGCTTATAATGATTCTCATGTTTTATTTGACTTAGGAGAAGTGTTTAAACCAGACTTAGAATTGGCGGATGAAAGTTTTCAAACCTTAATCGATAATCAATTAATCGGTGATGTGCCTGATTTTTACGATTATCATTTAACAGGCAAGAAATTGTCCGATAGTCATTGGAAAGCTAGTGCAGCCTATATATCACATGTACATTTAGATCATAGTAAAGCCCTTAATTTATTAGATGAGTCTGTTAAATTATATACAGGTCCAATTACTGCTAGTATGTTGCCAGTTTTAAATAAAGATGGCAATTATTTATTACCTGCAGCTGGAAAACCTAAAAATTACACTCGCCCGATAATAGCTGCTGATTTGAATGTGCCAATTAAAGTAGGTGATATTACATTAGAAATTGTTCCTAGTGATCATGATGCGTATGGTGCAACAGGGCTAATTATTAAAACTCCTGATAAAAAAATTGCTTATACTGGTGATATTAGATTGCATGGTTATCACCCAGAATGGGTAGAAGCTTTTATGCATAAAGGACACGGCTGTGATATGTTGATTATTGAATCTACTGCCTTGTCTTGGCCTAATGAGAACCATAGCGAAGAATTTACTGGACCTAAAAATGAAGATGAATTGATTGATAGGATTGTTCAATATCAGATAGATAATCCAAAGCGACAAATCACCTTTAATACTTATATTTCTAATGTAGAAAGAATTCTTCGAATTATTAAAGATTCGCCTAGAAAAGTTGTCCTTTCTGCCAAAAGAGCCGAATTTTTGAAATTGTCAATTGGTGTTGATGTAGCATACTATTACTTGCCTGGTGAAGAGATAATTCCAATTTTGCGTTCAGATTTAGAAGTTAATTATAATACTTTATTAGCTGATGAAAGTGAATTCTTATGGCAAGCTGTAGCTGATTTTGATAAGTTAAAGAGTGGTAGTTTGTATATCCATAGTAATGCAGAACCATTAGGTAGCTTTGATCCTGCTTATCAGCCATTTGTTGATACATTAGAACAACATCAGGTAGAAGTTGTGATGCTGCGCTGTTCTGGTCATGCCAGTGCATCAGCATTAGAAAAAATAATACGTGGGTTTGAACCAAATGTTTTGGTACCCGTTCATTCAATGCATCCAGAACTTTTGGAGAATCCATGTGGAAGTCGTCTTTTACCCGAACGTAATCAAGTATTTACATTTGAGTAAAATTGTTGTTGTTTTCGTTTTGTTTATTGGGAGGACATATGAAATTTACCAAAAAGTTAGCTACTTTGGCAGTAACTGCTTTAGCTGTAGTATCATTGACAGCATGTTCAAATAAGAGGAGCAATTCTAGTGCTAAGATACCAACTAAGATTAGTAAAAAGACTACTGTTGTTTTCTGGCATGGTATGGTTGGTGGCCAAGAAAAGGCTTTAAAGAGCATGGCTAAGGAGTTTGAAGCTAAGAATCCTAAGATTCATATTAAGCTTGAAAATCAAGGAAAGTATTCTGATTTACAAGCTAAGATTAATTCAACTCTACAATCACCTAAAAATTTACCAACAATTAGTCAGGCATATCCAGGTTGGTTGTTAGTAGCAGCACAAGCTAAGAAATTAGTTGATATGAAACCATATATTACCAATTCAAAGATTGGATGGGGATCTGTTACTAAGAGTGACATTAGAGCTGACTTGTTAAAAGGTGCTCAAATTAAGGGAGTACAATATGGTATACCATTTAATAAGTCAATTGAAGTATTACTTTACAACAAAGATTTATTAAAGAAATATGGCGTAAAAGTTCCTAAGAATATGGCTGAATTGAAAAAAGCAGCTAAAGTTATTTACAAGAAGAGTGATCACAAGGTTGTAGGTGCAGGTTTTGACTCACTTTCTAACTATTATGCTTTAGGTATGAAAGAAAAAGGTCATGATTTCAATAATAAGATTGACTTTACTAGTTCTGATTCCAAGAGCATTATTGATTTCTACGCTAATGGTATTAAGGATGGTTACTTCCAAACTGCAGGTTCAGCTGGCTATCTCTCAGGAGATTTCTCTAACCAAAAACTTGCGATGTATGTAGGTTCTTCTGCAGGTGAATGTTTCGTTAAAATGGGTGTAGGCAAAAAGTTTGAATACGGTGTTGCACCTCGTCCATCAGAATACAATATCGCACAAGGTACAGATATTTACATGTTTGATAGTGCAAGTGCCGATCAAAAGGCTGCTGCATTTATGTTTATTAAGTTCTTGTTAACAAAAGAAAATCAACTTGCATGGGCTGATAAGACTGGATATATTCCTGTAACAAATACAGTGATTTCTTCAGAAGCATATAAGGAATCAAAGAAGACCAAGATGCCACCAATTTTGACTAAGGCAATGGCCAACTTATATAGTGTTCCTGTTGTTAAGAATAGTAACGCTGCATATGCTGCTGTAAACACTGAATTACAGGCTGTGTTTGCCCAAGCTAAAAAGCACAAAGATTGGTCCGAAAATATTAAAAAGGGTCAACATAAGATTGATAGTGCTTGGAAACAATAATTATTATAAAAAGGGATGTTATGCATCCCTTTTTTATTTTTTGACAAATTTAATAAATAAATACTCTTTTTTTGACAAAACTAAATTAGTGTCAATAAGATATTGATATAGTTTGCTTATATTGCTACTATAATAGCGTTGGTAATATTAATTTGGGAGGTAGATTTTTATAGAAACCTGTTTTATTAAACAAGTCGAAATCTTTTATAAGGAATTATCCAGTAGGGCAAATTATAATTGCTCCATAAAGCATTTATGTCAGCGTAGTAATATTTCTAGACAAACATTTTATAATAAGTATAAAACGTTAAGTAATTTTGCTGCCATTTGTGTACAAGCCAAAATTAAAAGCTTCTATGCAGATAAGCAACATCTTGATTTAGATAAAAAGATAGCTTTGGGACTACGTTTTGTTAAAGATGAAAAAATATTCTTCGCCAATGTTATTAGATTGTGTAAGAAAAAATGCTTATGCTTAACTTTGGAAGAATATTTGTATAATATAATGAAAAAAGAACTAGGAGATAAGTGTGAGATATCTGAGCATTCTTTGAGGAAGAGTGTCAAGCAATTATATGATTCAATATATAAATGGCTGGATCATGGTTGTTTAAGAGGTGTTGATAACTTTATTGATGATATTCAAAATATAGCGGACTATTTTGAATTTATGTCTAGTGTGGTAGATGTTAAACCGCTGTGGTTAAAGTCATTACAACCAAAAAAATAACTTTGATTATGCTTGCAGTTGTGGATTTGTTAATATTTTTAAGTTTGGTAAATGCAGGGTAGATACGTGTAATTTTGTAATCAAGATAGCTGTTAGCAAAATGTACGTAGGATCTATGTTATCTTTAATATCGCAACTAATAGTTATATCATTAGACTTAATAGCAATAAAAATTGTTGCTATTTTTTTTATACCTTTGTAGCAATAAAATTGTTGATTTTTAACATTACCATATGCCCAATAACATAAATGAGCAGCAAATAAGACCTCTTTGTATCCTAGATTAACAGTAGTTATATTAATAGGGGCATTGTCTTTGATTTTAATGTAATATTTTGAATTGGGGCATTTTTTATCATGGTATAAACGACCTATCTCCTCATTATTTTTTGTTTTAAGTATTATCATTTGGCTGAGAGTATTTAAACAACCACAAATAAAGTAAGAAATTTCATGATATTGATTAGTTACTTCGAATTGATTTTGAAAAATATTATTAACCAAATGTATTTGATATAACATTAATTATCACCTAGAAATTCATAGATTGCATGAGCCACTCCATCTTCGGTGTTTTTTAGTGTGATATGTTTAGCAAGTGCTTTTATTTCATCAACTGCATTGCCCATAGCTACGCTAACGCCTGCTCGTTCAATCATAGACTTATCATTCAGATTATCTCCAATAGCCATAACTTGGTTTGTTGATATCCCTTTCATTTTTGCATAGTGCATTAATGCAATTCCTTTTTGTGCATTTTTATGATTGATTTCAATATTAGTATTGGAACTGGAAGTAATAACCAGATCTCCTAGTTGCAATAATTTTTTACTTACTTGATCAAAGGTTGCACCATCTGGTTTAAATGCTAAAAATTTCATGACTTTGAAATTAGGTAAATTAAGCAAGTTTGAATAATTATCAACGAATGATATGCCCATAATTTGTTCTGAGCCGCTGGAGAGGGGAACAGCATGTTTGAAATCTAGATTTTGGTTTAAGTCTACTAAAAGATTAGAAACATTAGTAATACGTTCCAATTTTGAATTTGAATAAACATTGTCAGCAGATACAATTTCAAAATAATAGCCACTTTCATTTAAAATCTTTATGATTTCTTTGCTTTTTTCTGTAGGAATATCTTGTTCAAAAACTAAATGTCCTTCAGTGTTGTAAAGCATAGCCCCATTTAAATTAATATAGCCAACTTTGATTCCTGCATTGGCTAATAATTTAGCAGATTCCAATTTGCTCCGACCAGTTGCAATTAAAAATTCAACGCCCTTTTTTTGAGCATATTTTATAGCTTTGATATTTTCAGCAGAAATTTGCATTTTTTCATTAAGTAAGGTACCATCCATGTCGCTAGCAATCAATTTAATCATAATATTCCTCCATATATTTCTCAATCATTATGATATCATGAAATTAGGTTATTTTTTAGAATAGAAAGATTGATTTTAATTATTAAGATGAAAAAATTTATTGGGAATGATTGGGATCAAATATTAGATCCTATATTTGAGAGTGATAAGTATCGCCAATTACATGAATTTATCAAGCATGAATATAGTACTAAGGTAATTTATCCAGATATGTATCACATTTATACAGCATTTAAGCTGACACCTTTTTATAAAACTAAGGTGGTGATTTTGGGACAGGATCCATATCATAATCCTCAACAGGCAACGGGTATGAGTTTTAGTGTTAATCCAGGAGTTGCATTACCCCCTTCGTTACGTAATATCTATAAAGAATTGCATAATGATGTTGGAGCTAAGATAGTTAATCATGGCTACTTAAAAAAGTGGGCCGATCAAGGGGTGTTATTGTTAAACGCAGTCCTGACGGTCCCATATGGTAAGGCGAATGGACATCAAGGAAAAGGCTGGGAATTTGTTACTGATCAAGCGATTAAGTCTTTAAGTGATCGAGGAGGAGTTGTATTTATTTTATGGGGTAAATTTGCTCAAAATAAAATACCACTGATTGATGTCAATAAAAATTTCATTTTAAAATCAGCACACCCTAGTCCACTATCTGCTAGTTATGGATTTTTTGGCTCGCATCCTTTTTCTAAATGTAATGAATTATTAAAAAAATTAGGGGAAAGCCCTATAGATTGGCAATTACCAGAATCGGTTGCACCTAATGATGTTGTTTAATTATAATATGATATGATATATAGCATAGTTATGATGAGGGAGGAAAATTAAATCAGATGAAAGTATTTGATATCTTAAAACAAAAGGCATTATCTTGTGAACAAAGTATTGTTTTTCCAGAAGGTAATGATTTAAGAGTTTTGGAGGCAGTTTGTCGACTTAAATCAGAAAGAATGGTTAATCCTATTTTATTAGGGGATGTTGACGAAATAACTAAATTGGCTCAGCAAAACAATTTAAATTTGACGGATATTCGAATTATTAATCCTTTAACTTATAATCAAATCGATGAGATGATTGATGCCTTGGTCAAACGTCGTAATGGCAAGAATACTGCACAAGAAGCTGCAGAAATGCTCAAACATGGTTCTTATTTTGGAACGATGTTGGTATATTTACATAAAGCTGCTGGAATGGTATCGGGAGCAGCTCATTCTACTGCCGATACAGTTAGACCAGCATTGCAAATTATTAAAACTTTACCAGGTATGTCTCGTGTGTCGGGTGCAATGATTATGGAAAGAGAAACGGAGAAATATATATTTTCTGATTGTGCTATTAATATTGATCCAGATGCACAAACTCTAGCTGAAATCGCATATCAATCATACTTAACAGCTAAAATGATTGGATTAGATCCTAAAGTTGCTATGCTAAGTTTTTCTACCAAAGGATCTGCTAAGGGACCTATGATAGACAAAGTGATTCAAGCAACTAAACTCGTGCATGAAAATCATCCAGAAGTAAAAATTGATGGTGAGTTACAATTTGATGCGGCTTTTGTAGCTAATGTTGCTGCCAAAAAAGCTCCTAATTCTGAAGTTGCTGGTAAAGCTAATGTTTTTGTATTTCCTGAGTTACAATCAGGAAATATTGGTTACAAAATTGCACAAAGGTTGGGTAATTTTACGGCAGTTGGTCCAGTTTTGCAAGGACTAGCAGCTCCAATCAATGATTTGTCACGTGGTTGCTCGGCAAATGACGTTTATTTAGCAGGAATTTTAACAGCTGTACAAGCAATTGAGGCTAAAAAATGAAATTATTAATTACTTCTGATCATGAAATGCAAGAGCTCGGGCAGATTTTAGGAACGCATGCAGTAGCAGGAAATATATTGCTACTAACTGGTGATCTAGGGGCTGGTAAAACCACTTTAACTAAAGGAATTGCCAAAGCTCTAGGCATTAAAAGACCCGTAAAAAGTCCTACTTATACAATAGTTCGTGAATATAAGGAAGGAAAATTACCATTGTTTCATATGGATATGTATCGCTTAAAAGATGGTGATCTCTCGAGTATTGATTTGAATGATTATTTTGAACAAAATGGAGTAATTGTGATTGAATGGCCGGAGTTTGTGATGGATAATTTACCAGCTGATTATTTAAAAATTAATATCGCACGAATTGATGATACTTGGGATTCAACTAAACGAAGTCTAGTATTAACTAGTAGCGGAAAAAATAGCAATATCTGGCTAAATAAAATTTTACCTGATATCGAAAAATAGAAGTTTTAAAGATTAACAGCATGTATGTGTCGTTAATCTTTTTTTGTAGATATTTTTATACCGATAAATTGGATAGTTTATATGTATTTAATAAAGTTCTTGATTTGTTCATCACCAAACTGTTGATTTTGTTTAATCAAGATTTCAGCACATGCTTCACTATCACTTAATGCATTATGATGATGCCATAAATCAATATTTAATTGATTGGATACAGTGTCCAAACGATAATTTTTTAAATTTGGCATCAATGCTCTACTTGTAGCTAAGGTATCAATGGTAAGATAGTGTGGTTCGGCAATATTATATTTTTTCAAAGATTTTTTCATGACATTACAGTCAAAACGTGCATTATGAGCTACAACCAGCATACCAGGTTGAAATAATAATCTTATTTTTGGCCAAACTTCGTTCATGGTTGGTGCATCTTTTACATCATTAGCTGTTATACCATGAATTTTAATATTATTTTTATCAAAAGGCATTTGTGGATTAATTACAGTATAAAAACTGTCAATAATTTTATTATCTCTAACTAAAACTAAGGCTAGTGAACAAGCACTATCATAATGACGATTAGCTGTTTCAAAGTCCATTGCAGTGAAATTCATAAATATTCTCCAATGTAAACAAACAAATTTAAGTTCAGTATAACATATAGTAGAAAAAAGAGTTGTTTTTGCGTTATTATAATTAATGTAATAAAAGATGGGGGTGGCGACAAATGAATTTGATGACTTTAAGGCAACAAGGAATTGATATTCAACAGAATATACCGTTAAGCCGCTTTACTTTTACCAAAACAGGTGGACCAGCTGAATTTTTAGCTTTTCCTAAAAATTTGCCGGAATTAGAATTATTAGTAAAAAGCGTTCGTCAGGAAAATATGCAATTAACTGTAATTGGTAATGCATCGAATTTGATTATCAAAGACGGTGGTATTGATGGATTAGTGATCATTTTAACCAAAATGAATCAAATTATTGCTAATGAATCCGATTGCACTATAAGTGCACAAGCTGGTGCAACGATTATTAATACGTCTAATGCTGCTAGGGATGCTGGCTTAACTGGGTTAGAGTTTGCAGCAGGTATTCCAGGTAGCGTCGGTGGTGCCGTATTTATGAATGCTGGAGCTTATGATGGAGAAACTGAAAATGTGATTAAATCGGTTAAAGTTTTAACTAGAGATGGTGTCTTTAAAACTTATACGCATGATGAAATGCAATTTGGTTATCGCCATTCAATTGTACAAGATACTGGTGATATTGTTGTTAGTGCTACATTTGGATTAAAAGCGGGCGAAAAGAAAGCTATTGCGGATAGAATGAAATATCTAAATGATTTGCGACGTGCTAAGCAGCCCTTAGAATATCCATCATGTGGTAGTGTCTTTAAACGTCCTAAAGGTCATTTTGTAGGACCGATGATTATAGAAGCTGGTTTGCAAGGTACAAGAATTGGTGGAGCTGAAGATTCTAAAAAACACGCTGGTTTTATAATTAATGTTGGTGGGGCTACTGCTACTGATTATTTAAATTTAATTCACTTAATTCAAAAAGTTATCAAAGAAAAATTTGATGTCGATTTACAAACAGAAGTTAGAATTATTGGCAAGGAAAAGAGAATAGATGATTAATTAGAGACTGCAAGTTGTAGGACTTGTAGCTTTTTTTAGGTAAAGGATAAGATAATGAGCAACATTATAAGGTTAGAACATGTTAGAAAAGAGTATGATGATGGATTTGTGGCATTGGATGATGTAAATCTTTCCATTGAATCGGGCAAATTTTATTCTTTAGTTGGTCCTTCAGGTTCGGGTAAAACTACCATCTTACGAATCATTGCTGGCTTTAGTGAAGTTAGTGCGGGTAAAGTATTCTTTGATAATCAGGATATTACTCACTTAGATGCAGCAAAAAGGCAAATTAATACAGTTTTTCAGAATTATGCCTTATTTCCGCATATGAATGTTTTTGAAAATGTCGCCTTTGGTTTGAAGATCAAAAAGAAAGAAAAATCAGAAATTATTAGATCAGTCAAAGCTGCTTTGCATATGGTTCAGCTTGATGATTTTGTTAATCGAGAAATTTCTGAGCTATCAGGTGGGCAGCAACAACGTGTGGCTATTGCTAGAGCTTTGGTTAATAAGCCGCAAGTTTTATTGCTGGATGAATCATTATCTGCCTTAGATAAACGTTTGCGAAAAGATATGCAATTTGAATTGCGTGAAATTCAAAAGAAGTTAGGTATTACTTTTATTTTTGTTACACATGATCAAGAAGAAGCTTTGGCAATGAGTGATGAAATATTTGTATTAAATCAAGGTACAATTCAACAAAGTGGTACACCTGTTGATATATATGATGAGCCAGTTAATGATTTTGTAGCTAGATTCATCGGTGATTCTAATATTCTTAATGGAAGAATGATTGAAGATTATTTAGTTGAATTCAATAATCGTCGTTTTGAATGTGCTGATGCGGGAATTAAGCCAGGTGAAAAAGTTGAAGTTGTATTGCGTCCAGAAGATTTAGATATAGTTGAAGTAGCTGATGGTAAATTGTCAGCAACTGTAGAAAGTCAATTATTTTTAGGCGATCATTTTGAAATTAAGGCAACAGATACTGATAATAATGAGTGGTTAATCCATTCAACTAACGCTTCCAAAATCGGCAAAGAAATTGGCCTATATTTTGACCCTGAAGATATTCATGTTATGAGATTTGGCGAATCTGAAGCTGAATTTGATAAACGATTGGAATCATATGAAGGAGAGGATGATGATGAAGAAAAATAAACTCTTATTTTTGATTCCATATTCGTTGTGGATTATTTTATTTGTAATTGCTCCATTAGTGATGATTACTTTGAATGCTTTTAGTAGTAAGTATGGGTTAACTATTAATAATTTTAAACAATTTTTTATTAATGGTACTTTTTTGCGAATGACGCTAAATTCCTTTTGGTATGCCTTTTTAATTACATTTATTACTTTGCTTTTATCATATCCTACTGCATATATTTTGAGTAGAATGAAAAATCAGCAATTTTGGCTATTGTTGATTATTTTGCCAACATGGATCAATTTATTACTGAAAGCATATGCTTTTATTGGCATCTTTGGCAAACATGGTCTATTAAATAATTTTTTAGGTTTAGTAGGAATCAGTCCTGTTAATATTTTATTTACTAATTTTGCTTTTGTAGTAGTAGCAGCGTATATTGAAATTCCTTTTATGGTTTTACCTATTTATAATGCTATTTGTGATATTGATCCTGCGGTCGTTAAGGCTGCCAAAGATTTGGGAGCAAGTAATTTTCAAACTTTCATTCGCATTTTATGGCCACTATCAAAGTCAGGAGTTGAAGCAGGTGTGCAAGCTGTTTTTATTCCTTCATTATCATTGTTCATGTTAACTAGATTAATAGGAGGTAATCGAGTTATTACTTTAGGTACCGCAATTGAAGAATATTTCATGTCTACTATGAATTGGCCAATGGGGTCAACAATTGGTGTGATTTTAATTATTTTAATGATTGCAGTAATGATTTCAACGTCATCTGATAGCAAAAAGAAAAAGGAGGTAAAATTATGAAAAAATTCAAGTGGGATAAGTTTTACCTAACTTTTATTTTGCTGACTTTGTATATTCCAATTTTTTATTTGATTATCTATTCATTTTCTAGTGGAAATAATATGGATAATTTTAAAAATTTTACCTTTGATCATTATTGGGATTTGATTAATGATAATCGCTTGTTGGCAATTTTTATAGAAACAATTATATTGGCCTTGCTGTCATCATTGTTTGCAACTATTGTTGGAACTTTAGGGGCTATTGCCATTAATAATATTAAAAATAGAAATCGAAAAAAATTATTGCTTACTTTAAATAATGTGTTAATGGTTTCACCGGATGTTATCATAGGTGCGAGTTTTTTGATTTTATTTACGGCTATGGGCATTAGTTTAGGCATGGGATCCGTTTTATTGAGTCATATTGCTTTTTCGATACCAATAGTTGTATTAATGGTTTTGCCACGGCTTAAAGAATTTGATAAATCATTAGTCGATGCTGCTAGTGATTTAGGAGCTAATTCTTGGCAGATATTTAGTAAAATTTTACTACCAGCTATTACTCCTGGTATTTTATCAGGTTTTTTCATGGCTTTAACTTATTCTTTAGATGATTTTGCTGTCACATTTTTTGTTACTGGTAATGGCTTTTCAACATTATCGGTGGAAATATATTCTCGGGCAAGACAAGGAATTAATCTGGAAATTAATGCATTAAGTACAGTAATGTTCATATTTGTTTTGATTTTAGTGTTTATTTATTATTTAATTACTTGTAAAAAAGGACATACTAAAGGAAGGGCTGGTAATTTATGAAGAAATTAGTGTTAGCGGCGATTACCATCATTTTGGTATGTTTAGGGTTACAAATTTTAGCTGATAAATTAAATAATTCAGGTGTATCTTCAGGCAGTAAAGATTTAATTATATATAATTGGGGTGATTATATTGATCCTAAATTATTGAAAAAATTTGAAAAGCAGACTGGATACCATGTAATTTATGAAACATTTGATTCTAATGAATCGATGTATACCAAGATTAAACAAGGTGGTACTGCGTATGATATTTGTATTCCGTCAGATTATATGGTTTCCAAGATGAAAGAATCACACTTGCTAAAAAAGATCAATTTGCGTAAAATTTCCAATATTAAAAATATTGATCCTCAATTTATGAACCAATCATTTGATTATGGTAATAATTATTCTATCCCTTATTTTTGGGGAACATTAGGAATTATTTATAACGATAAATTTGTTAAAAAAGGTGAGATTAAACATTGGAACGATTTGTGGAAAAGCAAATTTAAGCATCAGATTTTATTAGTAGATTCTGCTCGTGATATTATGGGCTTATCATTAATTTCTATGAAAAATTCTGTTAATAGTCAAGATTCGTTAAAATTAAAATTAGCTAAAACAAAATTGGATGCTTTAGGTGCAAATGTAAAAGCCATTATTGCCGATGAATTAAAAATGTATATGATAAGAAATGAAGCTTCAATTGGAGTAACATGGTCAGGAGAAGCAAGAACTATGTTAAATGAAAATCCACATTTGCATTATGTAGTTCCTTCCGAAGGATCTAATTTATGGTTAGATAATATTGTTATTCCGAAGACTGCTAAAAATCAGGCGGGTGCATATGCCTTTATTAATTTTATGCTTGATCCTAAAAATGCTGCTCAAAATGCTAAATACATAGGGTATGCAACACCTAACATGTTAGCTAAGAAATTATTACCAGATTCAATTAAAAAAGATCGTCAATTTTATCCTGCTACATCTACTATGAAGCATTTACAGGTCTTTAAAAATTTGCGATCAGAAAAGATACAAGAATATAATGACCTATTTTTAGAGTTTAAAATGTATGCACACTAGAAGGATAGGTTATTGATTATAAAAAAGGGGTGATAGGAATGGTTTGGGATATATATCATATCTTTACTTGGCAACATCTTATGAATTTGATTGATATTTTGATTGTATGGTTTTTAATTTATCGTTTAATTATGATTATAAAAGGTACAAAGGCCGTACAATTAGCTAAGGGTATCGCTTTAATTATTGTAATTAGATTAGTTGCTGGCTTTTTACATGTTGTGATATTGTCATATTTGGTAGATCAAATTTTATCATGGTCAGTGATTGGTATGATCATTATTTTTCAACCTGAAATACGTCGAGGGTTGGAACATTTAGGTAGATCACCATTACTAGGCGGTAATGTAGTCGCTAAAAAAAGTTCTGAAATTATGATAGAAGAATTGGATAAGGCTATTCAATATATGTCTAAAAGGCGTATAGGTGCATTGATTACTTTACAACAAAAAACTGGGTTAGAAGATTATATTGAAACAGGTATTCCTATCAATGCTACGATTACTGGAGCATTATTAATTAATATTTTTATTCCTAATACCCCTTTGCATGATGGAGCTGTAATTATTAAAGATAATAAAGTATCAGTTGCGGCAGCTTATTTACCATTGTCTGATAATAATACAATACCTAAAAATTTAGGTACTAGACATCGAGCTGCAGTAGGTATTTCAGAAGTTACAGATGCAATTACAATTGTAGTTTCGGAAGAAACAGGTGGTGTAACGATTACACGCAACAGTAATTTGATGCTAGATTTAACTAGAGAAGAATATTTGAAATATTTAAGAGCACAGTTAGTTCCT
The DNA here is from genome assembly GCF_011058775.1 of Lactobacillus iners. Lineage (NCBI taxonomy): Bacteria > Bacillati > Bacillota > Bacilli > Lactobacillales > Lactobacillaceae > Lactobacillus > Lactobacillus iners. The sequence goes on from NZ_CP049230.1 coordinate 409,993, forward strand.
GAGACTGACGATCAACCTACTAATTTTCAGCGAATGATATCTAAAATATGGAATTGGGGGTCGAGTATAAGATGAATAAATTTTTCGATTCTAAATTATTTTATAAACTTCTGGCCCTTATAATCACTATTTTGTTAACTGTTTATGTTAGTTATAATCAAGTCGGCTTTATACCGCGTGGTCAACGAACTCGGACTTTGCAAACTGTTACCAAGACTGAGACACTTAAGCTGCCGTTGCAGATTTCTGTTAATACTGATAAATATTATGTAACTGGATATCCAGAAAAAGTAAAGGTCAATATTACAGGTCCTAGTGCTTTAGTTGTATCAGCCATTAATACTAAAAATTTTAGAGCTTTTATTGATTTAAGTGAATTAAAAATAGGCAAACATCAAGTTCCTATTAGAGTTAGCGGGCTTAGTAATCAATTAAGTTACAAAATTTCTCCTAAGAAAATAGTGGTTGATATTCAGGAAAGAAAAACTCGGACATTACCGATAAAAATAAGGTATAATAGTGATGTCTTATCCAAAGAGTATTTTGTTTATGCACCATATTGCAAACCAAGTATGGTTGAAGTTACGGGAGAAAAATCTGAAGTTAACCATATTAGTAAAATTATTGCTAATGTTGATATCAGGAAAAAAACAATACATTCTTTTGATAGTGAGGTTATGTTGGTAGCAGTAGATGCTTCAGGTAAACAGTTGAATGTTGTAATTCAGCCAGAAACTACGCATGTATATATACCAATAAGAAAGTCCAAAAAAAGGGTAAGACTAAATATTACTTCTCATAATGCTGCAAGTAATAGAATGTATTCGCTGACCAGTTCCATAAAGAAAGTTACGCTTTATGGTGCAGCATCAACGTTAAAAGATATAGTTCAATTAGATGTTGATGTTAATTTGGCAGGTATTGTTCATAATACTTCTAAAAAGGTAAGACTTAAGTTACCAAAGGGAGTAGTTAAAGCAGACCCTAGTGACATTTGGGTAAAAATTGAAATGGCTGACATTTCAGCGATTAAAAATTAATATAAGAAAGGTCGATTTGTAAGATGCTTAAGTACTTTGGTACCGATGGTGTTAGAGGTGTTGCTAATGCTGGATTGACTCCAGAAATGGCATTTAAATTAGGACGTGATGGAGGTTATATTTTAACCAAACATAAGAGTGCAGGTGAAAGAGCTAGAGTTTTAGTTTCTAGAGATACTAGAATTTCTGGACAAATGTTGGAGTATGCTTTAATTTCTGGTTTACTTTCTGTAGGGATTGAAGTTTTGGAGTTAGGTGTTATTACTACTCCAGGGCTATCTTATTTAGTTAGAGCTCAAGGAGCAGATGCTGGTGTCCAAATTTCTGCTTCTCATAATCCAGTTGAAGATAATGGTATTAAATTCTTTGGTAGTGACGGGTTGAAACTTTCTGATGAAAAAGAAGCTGAAATTGAAGCTTTAATTGACTCTAAAGAAGATACTTTGCCTAGACCATCCGCTCAAGGATTAGGTACTGTTACTAGTTATCATGAAGGATCATCTAAGTATTTGCAATTTATTGAAAATACCTTACCTGAACAATTAGATGGTATTAAAGTGGTAGTTGATGGTGCTAATGGTGCTTCTAGTGCGTTAATTTCACGTTTATTTGCGGATATGGGAGTTGATTTTACAACTATTGCAACTCATCCAGATGGCTTAAATATTAATGATCATGTTGGTGCAACACATACTGAATTATTACAACAAGAGGTAGTAAAACAGGGTGCACAATTAGGCTTGGCATTTGATGGGGATGCTGATAGATGTATTGCTGTAGATGAAAAAGGTAATGAAGTTGATGGCGATCATATCATGTATGTTATAGGTTGCTATTTAGCAGATCATGGACGCTTGAAAAATGATACTATTGTTACTACAGTAATGAGTAATTTAGGATTTACTAAGGCATTAGAACGTCGTGGAATTAAAAATATCAGAACCCAGGTTGGAGATCGCTATGTTTCTGAAGAGATGCGTGCTAACGGCTATAATTTGGGTGGTGAGCAGTCTGGTCATGTAATTATCAGTGATTATCATAATACTGGTGATGGTATGCTCACAGGATTACATCTCTTATATGTTATGAAAGATACTGGTAAATCATTATCCGAATTGCTTAGTGATTTTAAATCATATCCACAAAAGTTAGTTAATGTACCAGTTCGTAATAAGCAAGATTGGAAAAAGAGTACCAAAATATCTGCAGCTATCGCTGAAGTTGAAAAGACTTTAGGCGATGATGGACGTATTTTTGTTAGACCTTCAGGTACACAAGAATTAATTCGTGTAATGACTGAAGCACCTACGCAAGAATTGGCTGATAAGTGTTGTCAGGATGTAGTTGATGTAGTTAAAGCTGAAATGGGTATATAAATATTAAAAGGGTTTGCGATGATAAGAACCCTTTTTTGGTTTCACTATTATAACTATACCAATTGTAGTCTGCTTTTTTAATTTTTGGCTTGACTACTAACCTTAAATCGGCTAATATAACATTTGCTAAGAGTTCTTAGAAAACAATATAGTCTATACCAATTTTTGGCATAGATAGAGGAGATAAATTATGTGCGGTATAGTTGGTATAATTGGTAAGTCAGCACGTGACGTTGTTTTAAATGGTTTAAAGAAGCTAGAATATAGGGGTTATGATTCTGCTGGTATTTATTTAAACGATTTAAATGGTCATGAATATTTAACTAAAGCTGTAGGTCGTATCAAGAACTTAGAAGATAAGCTAAGTGATAATGAACAAGGATTAGTAGGTATTGGACATACAAGATGGGCTACTCATGGCAAACCTTCTATTGCCAATTCTCATCCGCATTATTCATCTGATAAGCGTTTTTATTTGGTTCATAATGGTGTTATTGAAAATTATGCTGAATTAAAGGAAAAATACTTGTCTGATGTCAGTTTTAATTCGGATACAGATACTGAAGTCGTAGTTCAATTAATTGCTAAAATTGCTAAAGAAAAATGTTTATCAGGTTTTTTAGCCTTTAAAGAAGCATTGAAATTAATAAATGGTTCTTATGCCTTCTTATTAGTTGATAATAAAGAACCGGATCATATTTTTATAGCTAAGAATAAGAGCCCGATGATGTTGGGTATTGGTGATGGCTTTAATATAATCGCTTCAGATGCAATTTCTGTTTTAGATCAGACCAAACTTTTTATTGATTTGCAAGATGGTGATGTCGCAGATGTTACTGCTAGTGCAATTAATATTGAAGATATTGCAGGCAATCATATTGAACGTAAGCCTTATCTAGTAAATATTGATCCAAATTCAGCGTCTAAAGGGACGTATGAATTTTATATGCTTAAAGAAATTGATGAACAGCCTTCAGTTATGCGTCGTTTATCGAAAGAGTACTTTAATGATGATGCAGATGTTAAGGTTGATGCAAATATCGTCCAATCAGTAGCACAAAGTGACAGAATCTATATTTTAGCTGCTGGTACTAGTTATCACGCTGGTTTAGTAGGTAAGAATATTATTGAAAAGTATACTGATATACCAGTAGAAGTTGGTATTGCATCGGAGTTTGGATATCATTTTCCTAAATTATCTAAGAAACCATTCTTTATTTTTCTATCACAATCAGGTGAAACAGCTGATTCACGTGTAGTATTAAAACAGGTTAACCAATTAGGGTTACCTAGCTTAACTATTACTAATGTAGCAGGTTCAACTTTATCTAGAGAAGCTACCTATACGATGCTATTAAAAGCTGGCCCTGAAATAGCTGTTGCATCAACTAAAGCATATACTGCTCAAGTTGCGGTACAAGCTATTTTAGCTAAAGCTGTTGGTGAGTATTTGAAAATAGCAGCGGCTATTGATTTTGATTTAAAACGACAATTGGCTTTAGTTGCTGAAGGCATGCAAGAGATAGTTGATGGCAAAGAGAAAATTAATAGTTTGGCTAAAAAATATCTTGCTACTACCAGAAATGCTTTTTATATTGGTCGTGGTGTAGATTATGCAGTAGCTTTAGAAGGTGCTTTAAAACTAAAGGAAGTTTCATATATTCAAACAGAAGGTTTTGCTGCTGCTGAATTAAAACATGGAACGATTGCTTTAATTGAAAAAGGAGTACCAGTTGTTACCTTAATCAATGATCCTGCAACTGCTGATTTGACACGTGGTAATATTCAAGAGGTTGAATCTCGTGGTGCAAATGTTATCACGATTGTTGCTAAGAAATTTGCTAAAGCTACTGATGATATTATATTACCTGATGTAGATTACTATTTATCACCATTGGTTACTGTTGTACCAGCTCAATTATTAGCTTACTATGCATCCAAAAATAAAGGGTTAGATGTAGATAAGCCAAGAAATTTAGCTAAAAGTGTTACTGTAGAGTAAGCATTGAATACAATAATGAAATAGGCTAAGCTAATTTGTTTAGCCTATTTTATTATTGCTTAAAATACTGTATATTTTATATATAGTAGACTAATGGAGAATATTTATGTTACAAGAAAATTCGAAGAAAAATCAATTTTTTATTAGATTATTACAATGTTTTATTTTAATTCAGCCTTTATTGGATACATATTTCTTTTATGCCAATTCTAAATTAAAAAAATTATTTGTTTTTTCTATACCAACGCTCTTAAGATTTGGGTTGATAGCTTTAATTGTCTTTCTTTTTTGGAAATTCAGTATCAGCGAATCACGGAGTCGATATTTTAAATATATTTGTGTGTATGCATTGATCTTAGTATTTTATTCGGTGGGGCATCTTTGGTATTTTTCAACTTTTCCAGCGATTAGTAAGGTAATGATAATCAAAGAAGCTTTTTATATTGTCCGGATGCTGTTACCGGTGATTATGATATATATTATCTATCATACTGAATTTTCAATTCAGCAGTTTATGGTCGTAATTCAAGGACTAGTTGCGTTAATTTCAGGTTCTATTGTTATTAGTAATCTGATTTGTAAGTCAATGTGCTCATATGACAATCACAAGCTAATTGTGGCTAATATATTTTCGTGGTTCAGTCGTAGTGATTTTACTTTTAGAGAAATTGCTTCAAAAGGCTGGTTTTACTTTGCTAATACTATTTCAGCAATTTTAGTATTATTAGTGCCACTTATAATTTATCTGCTCTTAACTAGATTTAATTTCATTAACAGCATACTTTATATAGTTACAGGTATGGCAATGATTATGCTGGGTACACGAGTTGGTACTCTGGGTTTTGTCGCTATAAATATCCTTTCTATTTTAGTATATTTAGTGCATATATTTATTTTACGCAATGCCAAATTTAGTATTAAACCATTAATATTGATTGCCATTTTTGTTGGTGCATATTGTGCAACTATACCATATAGTCCGATGTCTCGCAGAAATCAGTCTACTGAAACAGTAGCTAAAAAATCTACTAAACATCATACTAAGCGGTTAATAAAAAAGTTAGATAAGGCATTATCGCAAAAAGAGACTAAAGCCGAAAAGAAAGAATATATTATTGCCTTTGTAAAAAAATATCATAATCGCTTTAATATCCCTAAAAAATATATCAAGTATAGTATTCCAGTAGAAAATAATTATCAATTTTGGAATAAAGTTTATCATTGGCCGTCTATTAAACGAATGGATAATCGTTTGCTTGAAGAAACTATGGTCAAAGAATATATGAGTCAAAAGTCAGTCGGTCTTGTTAAAATATTTGGTATTTCATATTTGGCAATGACGCAATTATTCCATTTAGAACGGGATTTTGTATCCCAAAAAGATTCGATGGGCTTTATTGGTATGATTTTACTGGTAGGCATTTATCCTATTATGATAGTATATTCAATCTATAAATGGCTAAGATATAGTCAATTACGTACGATGTTAAATAGCTTTTTGATTATGTCTAATGGTCTACTTATTTTAGTAGCATATAATTCTGGAAATGTTATGGATTTCTTGACTGCTTCACTTATTGCCAGCTTTACTTTTGGCTTTATGTTGTTACAGCAGAAAAAAGTTAAGTAGTGGAGGTTATTTCAGTTGGTAAAAAAGATTATACAAGTCAAGAGTCTTAAGATATATTTAGTGATTGCTATTTTAGCCGCTATTGGCTCTATACTTAGAAGCTGTCTAGCTAAAGAAATAAATGGGGTTTTACTAGTTAATATTTTAGGATGCATTGCTTTAGGCTTTATTAATCTTTTTTTGAAAGATTATAATTATAGCAATTTATCATTAGCTAAGGGGTTAACGGTAGGTTTTATTGGCTCATTTACTACATTTTCGTCCTATAATTTAGAAATTTTTAAATTAATTAATCATAAGCAATATCTTGCAGGTCTGACTTATTTTGTATTATTTGCAGCTTTGGGGCTATTTTTTACATGGATAGGGATGCTTTTAGAAAAACTAGTAGTAAAGGTAGGTAAAAATCGTTAATGGCATGGTTGATGGTTTTGATCGGTGGTATATGCGGGGCATTAGTTCGCTATAAAATTAATATTTATACTAGTAATTTTTATTTAGGAACTTTTCCACTAGCCACTTTATGTGTTAATTTAGCTGGTTCATTTCTGATGGGGATTTTATTTGCTAAAGTTTGTGCAGGTTATAGTTATGCTTTATTAGGTACAGGCTTTTTGGGTGGGTTGACGACCTTTTCAACAATGAATTTTGAATTGTTAGATGCATTACGTAATAAGCAATATCTAATATTTATCTCTTATTTTGTGCTTACATACCTCGGCGGTTTTACTTTATTGCTTATAGGATATATATTAGCTAAATAAAATGTGCATATAAAAAGCATTTGTAATAATTATTACAAATGCTTTTTTATCTTATTTACTGATTTTAGCTAAGTTTTGGTAGTTAGTTAACATCCAATCAAAATATGTAGTGTCATTAGGTATAGTTTCTCTTACTTTTAAGATTGGAATTTTATTTGCTTTAGCTTTTTTAATAAATGAATTGATAGTTGCACTATTAACTTGAGTATTGTTTACAAAGAAAGCAATTTTTTTAGTGGCAATCATCTTATTCATATGTTTAATGATTTTTGGACTTGGATCTGTTTCTTTTTCAACAGCTTCTTCAAATTCTGGATTGCCTATCTTGTATCCGGCTGCTATTAAAGCATAGTCAAATACTGGCTCACTTACTAATACTGGTTTTTTAACTGCTTTAATATTGTTAGCAATTTTTTGGATTTTAGCAATTTTTTTCAGATATTTTTGAGCATTATTTTTGTAATAAGCACTATGTTTTTTATCCAGTGTGGATAAACGTTTAACCAGATATTTAACATATGCTTGTGGCATTTTAAGATTGTACCAAATATGTGGGTTAGCATCTGTTTTGAGGTGCATTAGATCTTCACCAACTCTAGTTATCTTTTTGCCATTAGCTTTGGCTAATTTTTTCATCCAGCCATCGTAATCCATTCCATTTGCGATAATTATATCGGCATGTTTTAAATCTTTAGCATCAGATGTTTTAGGTTCAAAATCATGAGGATCAACTGAACTGCTTTTGATAATCGCAGATGATATACCATACTTACCTACAATGTTTTTGGCAATATCAGCATAGACATTTGTTGATGAAACTATTGATATTTTTGAATTGCTTTTATTTTCCTTAGTACAAGCGGTACATAATAAAATAATCATTCCTAAAAAAATACCGATTGTGCCTAATTTTTTAAAATTCACTTTAAAGCCTTCTTTCTAAAAACATATATTTAAGGATATAACTATACTTACTTTTAGTCAATAAAAAATAATGCAAATTTGTAGATTATTTACTGATTGTATCAACATTGTAAAAAAATGCTCTTATCAAAAAGAAGTATGATAAGGTGTATGCTGAAAGGGTTAGAAGGTTTTTCGTTAGACAGAGGTTTTATTGAAGCTGCACATAAAATAAGCGATAATGAAAAGCAGAAATATGATAAAGTGATAGTGCTAAGGGGCAAAGAGCAATGATATTAGACATAAAAAAATTACAAAAGGAAATTATACAAAATAAAAAAGAACACGGTTTTAACACTACAGATATTAAATTTGAATTGTTATTACTTTATGGTGAAGTAAATGAATTGTTTCAAGCTTGGCTTAAAGACGATGATCAAAACATAGGAGAAGAGTTAGCTGATGTAGCAATATTTTTATTGGGAATTGCTGAAATATTAGATAAAGATTTAGGTGTAGAAATTATAGAAAAAATGAAAGTAAATAAAAATAGAATTTATAGAAACGGCAAGAAAGTAAACGGATAATTATTCACTTAATATGTTTCAGTAGGATAATTTAAAAATATAGTGATTACGTTTGCTTATGTTGGTCTTAAAACAATTAAGTGTGTGCTATTGAAGACCTAATTTTAATTTTTACGCTATGAAAAATACAATAAAGCACATAAAAGAGTTGTTTTATTAAAGCAAATGTCACAGCAGGGTCTACTTTGATGTTACAATATAAAAACCGTGATATCATTGAAAAGGAGATACCTTAGAAGTAGTTAGTCTTGATAGACTTAGTAGAGACTATAATGATTTAAAAGAATTTGTTCAATTACTAAAAAAATCGAAGGTTAAATTAATAGTTGATGATCTGTCACAAGCACATACTAATAATGAATTGGTGGATCAATTTATGTTAGACATGATGATTCAACTTATGGGGTTTGTCGCACAAAATGAAAGAGATAAAATAAGAGAACGACAGATGCAAGGAATAAAACTCGCTAAAGCAAATAAATATGTTTAAGAGCAATAATTACTCTATAGGTGCTATTTCACGCAAAGTAGGGATTAGTAGGCAGCAAATATATCGTGTTAAAAAACGTGAAGAATTAGCTAAAACACAAGAGGAGACAAAAAATGAAATTTACAAAGCTTGACGGATTAAAAGTTCAAATGTCTAAATATCGTCCATTGGACCAAGATCAATTAAGGGCTTTAGAGAAAGAAATTCGAGTTGAACATGTATGGTCTTCAAATGCTATTGAAGGTAGTAAAATCAGCAAATTCGAAACAGAAGCAATTATTGAACGAGGAATGACGATTCATGGTGAGTCTATCGGTGATGTGTTATCTACAATAGATTTGAATGAGGCTTATGATTACATGCTGGATTTAGCAAGTAGAAAAAAACCTCTAACGCAAACTATTATTAGAGATTTAAATCGTTTATCCCTAGCAAAAACTCATCCAGAATGGGGAGGAGAATATCGAACTTTAGAAGTACATCCAGCTAAAATAGATTACAATCCTTATGCAGAACCTTTTGATATACGACCAGACATGGACGCACTAATAACATGGGCAAACAGTGCACAAAATAACTTGCATCCAGTTCAATACGCAGCAGATTTACATTATAAATTTGTTACTATTCACCCATTTAGAGATGGTAACGGTCGAACAGCTAGATTATTAATGAATTTAGCATTAACAGAAGCCGGATTCCCTGTAGTAAATATCATGCCTGATAAAGAATCAAGAAATGAGTACATGGATATTCTGTTAGATTCACAAATAAAAAAAGATCCTACAAAATTCGAAAATTTAGTAGGAAAATATACAGAAGAAACATTATTAAAGCACATCAGAATATTGCAACTTAATGAAGAAAATAAAAAAGATGCTGAACAAGATACCAATTTAAAATGATAAATAATGTACCGACCTCCCAATCGTTAGATTCTGGTCTAACTTTTTGGGGGTCACATCAAGATTGCTTATCATTTTTTTGAATAAATATTTGTATAAAGTTAATTGCTATTTGAAATTATCTTTACTATGAGGTATGATTTACAAGGTGAACTATATTAAAAAAAGAAAGAAGGATCCTTATGTCAGGACATTCAAAATGGCACAATATTCAAGGGCGTAAGAATGCACAAGACGCAAAAAAAGGTAAAATATTCCAAAAATTATCGCGTGAGCTTTTTATGGCTGCAAAGAGTGGTGGTCCTGACCCTTCAGGTAATCCTAGCTTGCGTTTAGTTATGGATAAAGCACGTGCGGCTAATATGCCTAAGTCAAATATTGAACGTGCTATTAAAAAAGCTGAAGGTAATTCAGATGAGCATTACGACGAAATTACTTATGAAGGTTATGCACCAGGTGGTGTGGCAGTTTTAGTAGAAGCATTAACTGATAATAAAAATAGAACTGCTTCAGCTGTGCGTGTTGCATTTACTCGTAATGGCGGTACAATGGGTGCAACTGGCTCTGTTGCATACATGTTTGATCGCAAGGGCTATATTGTTATTGATCGTTCAACTACAGATGCTGATGAAGATCAAGTTTTGATGGACGTTATGGATGCAGGCGGTGACGATTTGCAAGCTAGTGATGATGCATTTGAGATTTATACTGATCCTAAGGCCTTCACTGGTGTAAGGGATGCTTTAGAAAAAGCTGGCTATAAGCTTGCAGATGCTGAATTAACTATGGTTCCGCAGAATACTACAGCGGTTCCTGCAGAAAAGAAGGAACAATTTGAACGTTTGATCGATGCATTAGAAGATGATGATGATGTATCAAATGTTTATACTGCAGCAGCGGATGAAGATGAATAAGTAATATTACGTTTAATAAAAACCTTTCTGGATTGCGATGCAACCACGGAAAGGTTTTTTTGGTGTTTTAATTAAAATAAAATTTCTTTCTTCTTTGGAATTGTTTTAGCAATGACTCTACCTTTATGAATAGAATATAAAACTTCACTATGTTCATTTAAAACTTGGTAGAAATTCTTACCATTTAATACAATCAAGTTCGCCGGTTTACCAACTTCGATGCCATAACGATCGCTAATATTTAGGACACGTGCTGCATTGTACGTTGAAAACCGATAGCTATTCATTATTTCTTTGTATCCCATCATATGTCCAACATGCAATCCCATATGAATAACATCTAAACAATTCCCGTCACCTAGTGGATACCAAGGATCAAAAATATCATCATGTCCCATTGCAACATTGTTACCATTGGCTAGTAATTCTTTGACTCTTGTCATCCCTCGGCGTTTAGGATAGGTATCAATTCGCCCTTGTAAGTGTGTATTGACTAGCGGATTGGCAATAAAGTTAATATCTGCTAAACGTAGTAAGCGAAATAGTTTTTGGACATAGGCATTATTATAGCTGTGCATTGCGGTAGTGTGTGAGGCAGTTACTTTTTGCTTGAGACCACTTTCTAAGGCGAGGCATGCTAAAGTCTCTAAACTTCTTGATTGATCATCATCAATTTCATCACAGTGAACATCGACTAAAACATTATATTTTAAGGCAAGATCAATTATTTTATGCAATGATTGTACTGAATATTCACGAGTAAATTCGTAATGAGGAATTCCTCCGATAACGTCTGCTCCCATTTTTAAGCATTCTTCTAACAATGTTGCTCCATTTGGAAAAGATAGAATTCCTTCTTGAGGAAAAGCACAAATTTGTAATTCAATCGTTCCCTTTAATTCTTCACGAACTTCTAATAGTGCTCGCATAGCAGTAAGATTTGGATCAGTTGAATCTACATGAGAACGTACAAATTGGATGCCATTACTTGCTTGTTTCTTAATTGCTTGAATTGCTCGATATTTAACATCTTCTACTGTTAAATCTTTTTTGCGTAGAGCCCACGTTTCGATGCCTTCAAAAAGAGTACCAGATTCATTCCACTTTGGTTGCCCGGCAGTTAATGCAGAATCAAGATGAACATGCGGTTCGATAAAGGGTGGTAGCACCAACTTATAATTTAAATCAATTACTTTTTCATTCGGTAATGGTGTTAAATGATCTGCAATAGCAGTAAAAGTTTCTTTTTCAATTCGAATATCTTGTGATTTAGTAGCATTTTCAATATAAGCGTTTTTTAATAGCATGTCTGAATCTCCTATTTGTTTATTTTAATATATTGCAAAAGTAAATAACTAATAATAGCCGCAATTAGACTGTTAATAGGTGGAATACCAATTTTAATAACACAACCAACGAAAGCACCAATAAAAATTGGACATAGAGCTGAAAGATTATAGTTAATTGGACATTCTTCAGTCTTGTAATTTGAGCGATGCATAAAATAATCTACTACAATAATACTACCGATTGGCGGAATTAATGAGCTTAATAGTGATAGATATGTTGTGAAATGTTCAAATAAGAAGATGGAAAGTAAGGTACCGATTGTTCCAGCAATCATTGTCATTAGTTTCATGGAATTATTAGTGATATTTGCTAAAGAAATACCGGAAGCATATAAAGCATTATTATTTGTTGACCAAATGTTAAGGCCTAAAGATAAAATTGCTGGTATTGCTAAGCCTTGCATAATTAGTGTGTCAAAGATATCAGCTTTACCAAAGGCAGCAGCTCCAGTAGCTCCGAAGATAAACATAAAAATATTTCCTACGAAAAATGCTATTACTGTCGCACTGATTGCACCAATACTATTTTTGGAAAAACGAGTGAAGTTTGGCGTAGAAGTACCACCAGATATGAAATTACCAATAACTATACTCAAAGCCATCGCCATAGATAGTGGCTTGAGAGGATGATTGCTAAACATATTTTGCAAACTGCCACTTGTATGAAATGAAAGATATACTGAATAAAATCCGAGCACCGTTATAAGCGGAACTGCAATAATACCGAAGATAGAGAGAGCTTTAATTCCTTTTACGGACGTTAAAGTCATCAAAAATCCCATAATTAAAACTAGCAAATAAACATTCAAGTGGTAAAATGCGGCAACAGGGATAGCAAACATTGCTACGCCAACACCGAACCAACCTGTTTGAGTGATACCAATTACGAATGAAGCTAGGTGAGCACCTTTGCTGCCGAATGTCTGCCTTGCTAGCAAATCTAGATTCATGCCAGTGTGTTGTCCAATATATGCTAAACAGCCTGTATATATAGCTAAAAATAAATTACCTAAAATAACTGCAATAATGAATTGTGATAAATTTAACCCTAATCCTAAATGACCACCTGCTGTCATACTTGGTGAAAAATATGTAAAACCGACCATTATAACGAGCATTTGCCAAAAATTCTTACGATTGCCTTTAACTCGACTATGGGCATATTCTTGATCAATCTCATTTACGCGACTTTGATCGGGTTGACTAATTTTTCTGAAATAATTTTTCATTTCTAAACTCCTTATTAAATCGTTAATCCTTCTATTTCAGTCTAAATTGCTAACAGTATAGCAGAGAGCTTTTTTGATGTAAAGATTAAATTGGATGTTTTTAGAGTTATTATCGATTTAAGATACAAAAAAGCTACATTTTAAAATGTAGCTTTCTTTATTTCTATCTGTCTATATTTAAAACTATTTCCTTAATTTTTCATTGATTTGTTTAATATCATTTTTGATTAACTGGGCATTAATAAACCAGATCAACACATAAATAAGGGTGAATATGATAGTGAATACTAATATATGTGGTACATCAATAATAAACCAGTGAGCCGTAAATGCTAGAGGTGTAAAAAAGATATAGTAGACAAAGAAATTGACAATAGTTCTCTTTAATAAGGTCCATCGTTCAATTTGGAAAATTAAGGCTCCCATACTGAATACCAATCCCATTAAAGCCCAAAGTACAACTGAAAAGGTTACTGCATTGAGAGGGCGAGCAAAATGGCTGGTAAAGACGGGAGTAGAAGGTAGGTATGTGTCAGCACCATTTAAATAGTTAAAAAATATTGAGACACATAAACCGATTGCAATACCTAAAAACATTCCTTTAATCGCACTTAATATATATTTTTTCATAATCCTAATCTCTCCTTTAAATTTTTGATTTTTCTACGTGAAATTGCTATACGCTCTTGATTCGTCAATACTACATCAATCGCACCATCATTTAGCAATACTAGATGATCGATATGTTTGAAATTGAAATAAGCACTGCGAGATGCTTCAATAAAGTCATTATTTAAAATTGCCTTGACTTCTTTAAGCGGCTTGCGACAACTATAATGTCTATTTTGCGTGGATATATCCAATTTTCGATCATCAGTTTGGATAATAAAAATATCATTTAAACTAATAGGTTTTAGTTGATCATCATAATAGCACCACAATACCTGATTATTATTTAGATATTGCAACATACTTTCCAGATTTGGTTTCATTTGTTTAACCCATATTTCGGCATGTTCTTCACTAATGGATGCATCTACATGTAAGTTGATTTTCATTACGTCCCTCCTGTTTTCTTTTGATAGAATAAGTATATCAGGTAAAATCGCAATTTATACTTAAGTTGTATAAATGGCATATTTTAAGTCATAAATGGCCATTATTTTGGCTTAGTTTGGTAATTAATATACATTGAAAGGAAAAGTTAGATGTTAAAAATCAGAAATGCTGTTAAAGAGGATGTACCACGGATTATGGAGATATATTGTTATGCACAAGAATTTATGATTAAATGTGGCAATCCAACTCAATGGGGTCATAGCTACCCTACAAGAGAATTAATTGATTGCGATATTTTGAATCAGGCATGTAAAGTAGTCTACGATGAAACTGGAATACACGGGGTTGTTGCTTTATATGAAGGTATAGATCCTACATATGTGCATATTGAAGATGGATCTTGGCTTAATAATGATCCCTATATTACTATTCATCGAATTGCAAGTGATGGTCGGGTACATGGCGTCTTTAAAACTGTTGCCGATTATTGCAAGAATATGATTGATAATGTTAAGCTTGATACCCATGCCAACAATTTGATTATGCAGTCGCTAATTGCAAAAAATGGATTCACCAGATGCGGGATTATTCATGTTGATGATGGCTCTCCTAGAATTGCATATCAGTGGTCGAAAAAGTGATGAAATGCCAAGTTGATCACCTTTTTTATAAAAATCAAAAGTTTAAATTAATGTAATAAGTTTACTTTTATACTATAATAAAATTGAGTTATAGGATAATAATTTAGCATAATGATTTTAATAATTGAAAAAATAATTTAGTATAGAGGTAATGATATATGGTAGGAAAAAATAATGAACTTAATAAATCAAGGCATATATTTGAACATATAAATCGTTACAGCATCAGAAAACTTAAGGTAGGTGTCGCTTCAGTCGCAATTGCTGGTTGTTTTGTTTTACCTATGGGTACAAACACGGTATCTGCAACGGAAGTAAAGACTGAGGAGACTGTTAATAAACAAGAAAATAAAAAGTCTGCAACTGACAATAAGAAAAAAGATCAGACTTCTAAGGAAAAAGATCATCAAGCTGTAACTAGTGAGATTAAGGACAAAAAACCTGAGCAAAAGGCAAAACAAGATACGCCAGTTGATGAAACAAGTCATTCTAATAAAGTACCTGTTAATCCAAATCATCTAGAAGCCAAAGATCAATCAACTGCTAATGATCAAGTGACTAATGAAAAAAGTGGCAAAGTTTATAACTTGCGTTTTGTTTATACACTAAATGATAATGTCGTTTCGCAACTCTATCAGCCATATGAACTAACACTTACTGAAAGAGAACTTAACAAAAAAGACTTTGTTAAATATTTGGAAGTGCCTCATTTGGTAGGATATCGTACATACGCTGGAACTTATATCAAAAAAGATGGCAAATATGTTACAGCAACTGATTTAGATGAAAAAAAGACACATTATATCAAAATTGATGCCGCTTATATTAAAGAACATGCCAAAGCTGATTCAGCTGATAAAAGTGGCTTGCATTATAAAGGAATAGTTAATGTACCATATACACCAGAACAAAAAGTTTATTACGTTCGTCATTTAGTGCAAAAATTTGATAATCCTAATGAATTTGAAGATGTCAAGTTACCTGATTCTGTTTATAAAGTTACTAAGACAATTACCGAAAATGGTAAACAAAAACAGGTTGTATTAACTCGTAATTATGGAACTGTAGGTACGGTGGCATATGCTCAGCCAATCTTTATTCCAGGTTATCGTCCGGAAACTAACCTGCTTCGTTCTGCTTTACCAGATAGTGATCAGCCAGTAATATTTACTTTGCGTTATTATCGTGATAGTTATGAAGTCAAATATGACACGGATAATGGTACTAGCATACGTACTAAGCGAGTATACTACCAGCAACCAGTTACAGAGGTTGCTAATCCTACACGTCGCGGTTATGTATTTCAAGGCTGGACAGTTAGTGGATTATCAGATAGTGAACATTCAGGTTCCAAAATAAATAAGGAACAAAAGTTTACAAGTATTAAATCGATGCCAGCTAATGGAGTCACCTTTAAAGCACACTGGAAAGCAGTTGAAAAAGCTGAGTATACAGTTAACGTTTGGGCTCAAAAAGCAGATCTTGTCGATTATGCTCATCCAGATAATATTGTGAACTATGACTTTGTCGGACGTGTTAAGCGAACTGTTGATACATTTGCTAAAAATGGTGATGGTTCAGTAGATGAATCTAAACCGACTACAATTGATGATCCTCATATAGAGCAAACAGAAATAGAAAAGATGGCTTTCCCTGATACAGTAGAAAGCGATCGTAAGACTGCTGCTGAGTTTGGAAAGTACTACGTCTTAAATGACAGATTTACTAAAGTAATGAACCACTTAATGGTGGATAAGAAAACAGGCAAAACGACACTTAAGTTTACTCAGCCAGATGCACGACACCAGAGTCGTGCGATCATCCGTCCAGAAGGCGACACAGTGCTAGATCTGATTTATGATCGCAAACCTTATGATCTGATTTTTGCTAAAGGGGATGTTGCAAAGGGTGTTGATAGTGGTTACAATACACCAATTGTCAAACCGGATGCTGAAGGAAAATGGGTAACTTATTGGTATGATAATACTGCTCAGCCAGATTTTGATAAGAATGGTGATTTTCAATTTGACGAGCGAAATATTGTCAAAATGAAGCCTAGAACAGATGGCAAGACACTTTATTCGCCTTATGTCGTCAGAGCACGCTATGGTGCGTCATTACAATATCGCTGGCCAATAGAATCAGAAGTCAGAATGCAACGACATGAAGGTGTTGATCTTGATACACATGGTGATCCTACTAGAGGGTCAGATGATGCCATTGGATTTTTGGGCTTTGTATTGAAAAACAAAGCTGAAAAGGGTAAAAGTGAATATGCTGAATATGGTGCATATAGGGATACGCCACCTTATCGAGTAACCAAGGCCTTTTTGGGAGGAACGGATTCTTTACCTAATCCACATCTTACTTTGTATGGGAAACCATTGAAATCCAATTGGCGGTTGCTGACGACAGATTTAACTGATTTAAGGCTAAACAGAGGTAAAGTTGAACCACAAAAAGTGATTATCAGGTTGGAAACTGATCAATCAGCTAAGAAAAATGATGATAAGGATCGTCATTATGCCTTCTCATTGGAATCCTATTCCAAAAATGACACAAGCAACGACTATACGTTTAACTGTCCGCTGATTAAAGGTTATCAGGTAATTCCAGAAGATGCTAAGCAAAAAGCTGAACAAGTTGATGCTGACGATATGAATGACAAGCTTGATAATATGATGGAAGAAGATTATGAGAACTATCAAAAAGATCATCCTGATTATGAGGGATCTTTAGAGGATTACAAGTTGCTAGTTCTTTCAGGTAATCAACGCTGGCAATATGAGTTTTATTTACGCCATCATCCTGAATATCTTCCTGAATTAAAACCGATGGTAGCAGATTATGTAGCTAAGCATCCGGGTCGTCACAAGAATGATTTCTTTAATTTATTAATTAGTGGCCGTTTAACTGGAGATAAGGACCAAGTCCAAAAAGCTTATGAACAATTAGAAGCTGGTTTTACCCGATATAAGCAATTAAGTGAAGATATTAATAATTATGTTAAAGAGTCTTATGAACAATATAAGAAAGATTGGGTAGCAAAAGGTGGTGACGAATCTGATATTGAGCCAGCTGATCCAGATGATCCAGATCATCTTTCACCATCTAGCCCTGTTTTGGAGTTACCTGAATATAAGCGTTGGGTTTTAGGTAATCGTAAGTTACTTGATAAAGAGCATCCTTTAGACGAGATGTATGAGGATTATAAAACTAAGCATCCTGATTTTTTAGGAAGTCCGACAGATTTTACTTTTCTATTTGAGCAACATGCATCACCTATTTATTATACTAAGTATAATTCTACTGATAAGTTGGATGGTCCAGATAATATGGATACTGAACCTTATGAAAAGAATACGTTATTAGTTTATAGGTATAAGCGTTGTCACTATAAGCTGAAATTCTTTGGTAGTAGGGATGCTGATACGGCACTTGCTGAAGAAGACCATCCTTATAGCGAAAATATTAGAAATGTTTCATATAATGATGAAGTGACGGTCGTTCCACTTAAGGCCAATGATACTAAGCATCATCTACCTTATCAATGGGAATTTAGAGGTCAAACAATTACTAGACCAACTTATTTACCAGAAGATTACGTCTTTAAAGGTTGGGCACTGGATGCTGGTGGTACGCAGCCTTTAATTCCAAGTGGCTTTACTAAGGAAGTACAGAAGAATCTAACACCAATTGGGATGCCTGAAGGAGGCTTAGCTCTTTATCCAATATGGGGACCTTCTGAAGTTAAACATAAAGTGACCATCAATTATTGGGGCAATAAGTTCTATGATATGGAGTTAGTTCATAATCAGATTTTACATGAGCATGAGAAACCAGAAGGAACGGATGCCCCCTTCTTGAAAGATCCGCCGCATCAGAAAGGTTATGCCTTTACTGGTTGGGTAATTGAGGTTAAAGGTAAAGATGGCAAGGTGCAAGAGCATCCATATGCTTTTGATAATCCAGTGGTTGAAGATATGACATTGAAGGCAAAATATGTGCCAGATGTGCGTGTGACAGCAACTATCCATCATTATTTACTCAAGCCTGGTGAAACAATCAAAGCTTATTATGACCTCTTTAAGCAAGAACAAGACCTAGATAAGCAAATAACTGCTTGCACTGATGCAAACAAGGTTAATGAATTGCGTGCTACAAAATCAGAATTGACCAAGAAACGAATGGCGATGGTTGATATAGATGCTGTGCAGACAATAGATAATTTGCGACCTGATGCAGCTTATTCTGCTCAGGCAGTTTATGAAGGACCACAATATTTCCCAGATACACAATTTGACCAGATTACTGTTAACAAAGATGCAAAGAAGAATGTTGCTTGGTTTGTTTACCAAGTATTTGGACAAAACGTGTATAAAGTTCAGTATCATGATGCGAATGGAAAGGATATTTTACCACCGCAGACGATTAGAACAGGTAATCTTGATTGGGATGTTGCTACAGCACCGCAAATTCAAGGTTATCGCTTTAACAAAGTAAGCGTACCTGACCGAGATGCCAAAGATAAGCAAAAAGATGACACACATCCACAAGGACAAATGACATTTGAAGTGACTCCAGAAGGTAACGGAGTTAATAAAGTATATAATGTTATTTTCACCTATGATGATGTACGGATATTGAAGCGAAAAGATCAATCACAAGCAACTCCAGCAGGTTATCAGCGGATTTATTACAACACTGATGGCAACGGAAAATTAGTAACTACTGATGATAAAGACAAGCAACCTGTAGCTAATTTGACTTATGATGTTGTTGACGGTTTGCAGAATGGGTTGTTGCCAGATATTAAACCACAGGCCAACCCAGGTTATCGCTTTGTCCGTTGGGATCCAGCTGTACCAGATACATTGGCTTCAGTTAAATCACGAACTTACACTGCAATTTTTGAACCAGATATTAGCACGAGAAAAGATAATCCATATATCATTAGCGTTGGTGATCCATTACCAGATGCTAAAGAGTTATTAGCAGGTGCAAAAAATCTGCCAAACAATGTAATAGTATCTTATGCTAAGGGTCAAGGACAGCTTAATGGAGACTTTATTGTACCAAACGGTGCCAAAGTACCTGATCGAACTTATGTTGACCGTCCAGTTAAGTTATTGATTAACTATGATGCAGTCGATGACGCAGGAAAACCTAGTCACAGGACAATCGAGTTAGATACCACTTTAACTGTGGTTAACCCTGTAGTAGCTCAATCTAGAATCTTGTCTGCTGATTTGAGTGATCAAGATCAAAAGAATAGCGGAATTGATAAGCATACGCTAGCTGTCGATCGCTATATTCGCACACACTATAAGCTCGTTACTTTTGATGCTAAACAAAATGGTGATTTTGCTAGTCCTGACGTGGAGCGTAGTTACTATGTAAAACCAGATGTCGAAGTCACTATTCCAAGACCTGGAGTGATAGCTAAAGCTGGTTATGATTTCAGCGGTTGGAAACAAGGAAATACGCCTTATTCCAAGGTAGTGAAGGGTAAATTCAGTGATAAGACGACCATTGAAGCGGACTATCAGGCACATGCGATGACGCTTAAGCCAATGATTCTGAGTGTTGGTGATCAGGCACCAGAAGCTAAGGCATTGGTAACTAATAGTGATAAGTTGTCTGATGCTGCTAAGTTTAGTTATAGTGGGTCTGCCCCAACTACACAAAAAGCAGGTAAACAACAAGTTACAGTTGTTAATACAGATGGTGTTAAGCAGTCAACTACCATTCAAGTGATTGATAATATCGTTTCTAATAAGCAACTCCAAGGCTTGAGTGAAGCAGAAAAGGCTTATATTAAAGCACATTATAAGCGAATTGCCTTTTCAGCTGGTCAACATGGTCAATTTGATCCTAAAGATGAAACTATCTATTATGTAAATCCTGATCGTGTACATGATCTTAGCCAGTTAGCTCCGCATGTAATAGCTAAGATGGGATATAAGCAAGGAAATGGTTTAGCTAATACAGGATTTAGTTGCAAGTTGAAGGATGTTCGTTTCGATTATGATACAGACATTGTAGCTACTTATCAGGAAGTTGATCCGACGACCAAGCATTTGATTATTAGACAAGGGATGTCTTTGCCGAAGGCAAGTGAATTCATTGAGTCTTTACCTCAAGGTACAGATGTTGCTTACAACTTTGGATCAGAATCTGCTCAAAAATATGCTCAAGATGAAGTAGGACATACTAAAGTTATTCCGTTAACATTGACTTATAAACAAGCAGATAAAATTACAAGAACAGCTAATTGTGTAGCATATCTTACTGTTTTGCCGACTGTGATTGCTCAAGGATCTGAAACTGCACCAGATTGTGTGGACTACATTAAGAAGAATTATCATACGATCACCTTTGATGCAGGTAAAGATGGGCAATTGGATGGTGCAACAACATACTTTGTTGATCCTGATCGTGAAGTAGATTTGACTTCTATTCAACCAGGTGTGACAGCCAATACTGGTCAGCAGTTTAGCGGTTGGAATAAGAAACTTAAGGGTCAATTTACTCAGAATACGACCTTTGAAGCTAGTTATCGTCAAGCTCCGAAACCAGAACCGTGTCCAGTATGTCCAGTGCCTAAGCCAGAGCCGAAGAAGGGAACCTTCAAGGAAATTCACATTTATGTCACTAAGGATGAAGACGGAAAGATTATTAGTACAATCCAAAGTGAAAATAAAGTGAATGGTTATGACGGCGACGAGTACACAACCGAGAAGAATGAAAAAGATGGATTTGAATTTAAAGGAATAAAAGATCTACAAGATAATCCAACTTATTCAACAGACGGCAAGAGTACAACAGGCAAGATAGTAGGAGATAAGAATCAATCGATAACTTACGTCTATGAAAAAGTCGTTAAGAAGGAACAACCAGCTCCAACTCCAACGCCAGTTCCAACGCCGCAGCCACAGCCGAAGAAGGGAACCTTCAAGGAAATTCACATTTATGTCACTAAGGATGAAGACGGAAAGATTATTAGTACAATCCAAAGTGAAAATAAATTGAATGGTTATGACGGCGACGAGTACACGACCGAGAAGAATGAAAAAGATGGATTTGAATTTAAAGGAATAAAAGGTCTCCAAGATAATCCAACTTATTCAACAGACGGCAAGAGTACAAAAGGCAAGATAGTAGGAGATAAGAATCAATCGATAACTTACGTCTATGAGAAAGTCGTTAAGAAGGAACAACCAGCTCCAACTCCAACGCCTGAACCGATGCCAGCTCCAGAGCCTAAACCAGAGTTGCAGCCTAAGCCACAGCTGGAGCCAAAGCCTGAACCGACGCCAGCTCCAGAGCCAACGCCAGCTCCAACTCCGGTGCCTGATCCTAAACCAGAGTCGCAGCCTAAGCCGCAGCTGGAGCCAAAGTCTGAACAAAAGAAATTACCACAGACTGGTTCGGATGAGGGTTACGCATTAGGAATGGCCATTTTAGGATTGAGTTGTTTGCTTACTTTAGCAGATAAAAAACGTAAAAATAAAAAATAATTTTTAAGTCCAAAAGGGCGGTAACAACGTTTACTGCCTTTTTTTGTGTGTATTTTTTTATCTTCTTTTTTATAAAAAATGTTTTTTTGCGTAATTATTTTATGGATAGAAAGGAGGTGTTGTATGGATACTAGTATGTATGCCGATGAATTAATTAAACATGCAATTAAACAGCGAGTTAGTGATATTTTTGTCTTACCAACTGCTGATGGTTATACTATTAAATTTAAAACATTAGTTGGTCTGCAGATTGTTGAAAATATTTCTGCAAATAAAGGTGTCGAAGTAATTAATCATTTTAAATTTATTGCTGAAATGGACATTGCAGAACATCGTCGCCCTCAGGTAGGTTCTTTTATTAAGGAAACTAATGGAAAAAATGTTTTTTTGCGTTTTTCTAGTGTTGGTGATTTTTTAAATAGAGAATCTATGGTAATTAGGCTTATTTATGATATGGGAGATTGTCATTATTTTTTTCCAGAACAATTTGAAAAATTAAAACAACTTTCGAAAAAAAGAGGAATGATTGTGACTAGTGGTCCAACGGGGTCTGGAAAAACAACTACTATGTATCAGTTAATTAAGCAAATTAGTTCAGAAAAATTTGTTATGACGATTGAAGATCCAATTGAAATATTAGAACCTGATTTTTTGCAAACGCAAATTAATAATCAAGCTGGTATAGATTATCTATCTTTGTTAAAGGCTGCTTTACGTCATAGACCCGATATTTTAGTCATTGGTGAAATTAGAGATGCACAAACTGCTAAAGTAGCAATCAATGCGGCTTTAAGTGGGCACTTAGTTTTAACAACAATTCATGCTAAAAGCACATATCAGATTATTGATCGTTTTTTAGGATTAGGTATTAAAATGCCAGAATTGGAAAATGCATTGACAGCAATCAGTTACCAACGATTGTTGCCAACTGTGAAAAACACATTTTCGTGTTTATTGGATATAGCTGATGCTACAAAATGGCGAAAATCAGTTAGTGAACATGATACTAATTTTGTAGATTGGCAGCAAAATATAGAAAATTTATATCATAAGGGAGTTATCGATAGTGATGTTTTTCAAAGTTTTCTCGAAGGATAAGCTTAATAAAAGTGAACAATTGGTCTTTTTGGATTATTTGCAACAAAGTTTAAATAATGGCTTTTCATTCAATCAATCATTAAAAATACTACCTCACGTTTGGAATGAAAAAGTTAATATTATTCAAAAACTTTCTAGCAATATTGCACAAGGAAATGATATTGGTCAATCTTTAGTCGCTATTGGATTTTCTCGTATGATCGCACAACAGATATCATTTGCAATTAAGCATGGTAATTTAATTGAATCATTGTCTCAATTAACCAAGATTATGCGACTCAAAAATGAACAAATCAAAAAAATTAAGAGCGAGATGGCATATCCTGCTGTTTTAATTGTGATGATGGTTAGTCTTTTGATTGCTATGCAGACTTTTTTGCATTCAGAATTAAGCTCTGATAGTTCGAGTAGCGATTTTATTTTTGCTATTATTATTAGTTTAATAGGTATATTTTTTATTGGTTGTTCTTATGTTGTCATTTTAGCTAAAAAGCAGGATTATACGTCATTTAAAAAGTTGATTCATGTTCCAATATTAGGGCGTTTAGTTAAATTATATATTCATTATCTAATTGTTTCTGAATTTGCTATTTTAATGTGCAATGGCTATACCTTGCAACAGATATGTAATTTTTTTGATCATGAGACGAATCAAAGCATTGCAAAAACAATTACTTGTAAGATGAATGATGCTTTAATTAAGGGAAATGATATTGAGGAGATTATTAAACAAGAAGAATTTTTGCCAGATAGTTTAGTTTTACTTTTTGGAGTTGGTGCAGATACTAAAGAACTTAGCAAAAAGTGTGTTTTGCTTAGTCAAACATTATTTTATGAATTAAATTTCAAATTAGGCAAGGCTGTAGTCAGTATCCAACCCTTTTGTTTCATTTTAATTGGCTTTTGCATTTTAGCCATGTATTTAAAAATTTTAATGCCTATGTACGCATCTATTCAAAATATTTAAGGAGAAAAAAGTTAATGAAAGTTTTACATAAATTATTCAAAAGAAAAGTTAAAGGTTTTACTTTGATAGAAATGGTAGTAGTTATAGCAATTATAGCCATGTTGATTTTATTAATTGCCCCAAATTTATTTTCATATCGTGATAAAGCAAATAATACTGCAAACGATGCATTTATTAAAACTGTGCAGATGCAGGTAGATTTATATAAAGATGAGTATGGAAAAAATATAACGGTAAGTGATATGCACGATAAGAATTATTTAACTGATAATCAGGTTAAAAAGATAGAAGCAAACCACATTACGATTAAAGATGGTAAAGTAATTGCTCCTAAGAATTAAAAGATTAAGTCGAGGCTTTACTTTAATTGAAAGTTTAATAGTTTTGGTTATTACGTGTTCAATTATTTCTTTTCCGATTATTGAATTGAAGGGATATAGAGATAATTTAGCTTTAATTAATACTAGAGCACAAGTTAAATCAGCTATTAATTTTTGCTTGAAAGAGTCAATTATCAATAAACGGGTATATTTCATTCGTTATTCTGAAACTAGTAATAAATTAAAAGTGATGTCTGATTGGTCGACTGCTGAAAAAACTTTTTTGATAAATTCGCAAGTAAAAATAATTAATATTGATAATTTAACAATAAAAAAGAAATCATACGTTGCTCCTCGGACAATCTATTTTAAATGTGGCAAAATTACAAAAAGAATGACTGTACAGTTAATGTGGGGACGACTAATTGAAAAATAAAATACGTGCATTTTTGTTAGCAGATGCCTGTCTAGGTTTATTTCTGTCAATAGTTGCTATGAGCTTGGTTTATTATAGTGTTGTAGAATTACAAAAAATAAAAACAACTGTAGAAATTAAAGTTGATCGTAAATTGGCTGAAAAAATGATGGCAGAAACAAAAATAACTACTGTTAAATTACATAATAGGACTTATGAAAATATTTAAGACAAAAAATAAAGGATTTATGTTGGCGGAGGCTATAATAGCTATTTTAATAACAGTTTTATGTTTTGAGATTTTATATTCAACTATTAATACAGTTAGGACAGTTTCCCATAAAAGGGATGGAGTCAATAATGTTGCCTTCGCCTATATTCAGCTTAATCGCTTCATTAAGGATAGAGAGTTGATGCTTGATATAAAACATTCAGATGTAAAACGAGCGATACTTAAACAAAAAAAGAAGGATGAAGAGAATAAAGTATACTATGAGACATATTCATTTTATGAGAGAAAAGGGCAATTAAGGATGTCACAGGGATATATGCCCTTGATGATGAATTTAAGAACAGTATATTTTTCATATGTGAATAAAGATGTAATGAAGATGAAAATTGTTGAACGAGATGGTCGTTGTAGCATATTAGCTTTTAAATTGAAAGAAATGGAAAAGGATAAACGTGCTAATGAACCTAAAAAATAATTGCATATTTTCTATTTTAAAAATGAAAGTTCCAGCTACTGCATTATTTTGTGCTTTGTTAGTAATTGTAACTTGCATAGTTTTTATAAAATATTATCAATCGGCTTTTTTTGCTGATCTTCAAATAAATTTAGATATTTATAAGAGTCTACGTTAATTTTCTAGTAAAGAATATACTAAAAAGGTATAAAATACTGGTTATTTATAGTTGATATCTATAAAATAATAACGTAGAGGAGTGGATTATATGGAAGATCTTGAACATCTGAATGAGCTTTATTTAAGTTTTGAAGAAGTAGTTGATATTTTAAGAAAAGAATTAAATGTAACATTTACCGAAGCGTTAGTTGAAACGTTTGATAATCTTGAACACAAAAAAATAAAAGTGGAAGCTAATGCTCCTAGTGCTAAGATTGTTGAATTATTAACAAAAAAGTATGCAAATTTAGAGTATGAAAAACTTGAAACGTCTGTCAAAAGTCACTTATTCTATTTGCTTACACTTAAAGCAGCTGATGTTGATAATTTTAATAGTACGCAATTACCAACGCCCCGTATTTTGGCCACTATTGTGGCATTATTATGGTCAAAAATAGTACCCCAAACGGCTAAAGAAGTTATCGATCCAGCTATAGGTAGTGGTACATTATTGTTTTCATTAATTGATCAATTACGTTTTCTCAATCATTCTAAAAATTCATTTGTTTTGACCGGCATTGATAATGATCCGGCAATGTTAGATTTAGCGGACGTTAGTTCATATTTAAATAAATTACCTGTAGATTTATTGCGTCAAGATGCTTTACAGCCTTGGTTGACAGGAAAAAAAGACGTTGCTGTATCTGATGTGCCAGTTGGTTATTATCCATTAGATAATAATGCTAAAAATTTTGATAATTGCCAGTTATCTGGACACTCATTTGCTCATATTCTTTTTATTGAACAGATTATAAAAAATTTAAAGCCTAGTGGTTATGCTTTTTTAATTGTGCCTAAAATGATCCTTTCAGGAAAAGAGGCAGCAGATTTTATGACTTGGTTAACTAAAAAAGTTAATATTTTGGCAGTAGTTGATTTACCTGATGATTTGTTTGCCAATATGAAATATCCAAAATCTATTTTAGTTTTGCAAAACCATGGTCAGAATATGCGGTTAAGAAAAGTTCTAGTAACAAAATTAGGTTCACTCAAAGATAAGTCATCTTTGGTAAAATTAAATGTTGAATTGAATAATTGGGTAAATGAATAGTGAGATATAAATGGAAATGATGAAAAAAATTTTGGCTGTTAATGCTGGTAGTTCTTCTCTAAAATTCAAGTTGTTTTCGCTAAAAGACGAACAAGTGTTGGCTCATGGACAAGCAGACCGAATAGGGCTACCTGAGGCGACATTTGTTTTGAAATTAGAAAATGGTGAAGTTTATCAAGATAAAACTGAGATAAGAACACAAGAGGATGCAGTTGAAAAATTATTATCATGGTTGACAAAATCTAAGATTGTTAATGATTTAAGTGAAATAGCTGGTGTTGGACATCGAGTAGTTGCTGGTGGTGAGTATTTTGCTCATAGTACATTGATTGATCAAGATAATTTACAGAAAATTTATGAGCTTAATGAATATGCACCTTTACATAATTGTCATGAAGCAGATGGCATTAAGGCCTTTATGAAATTATTACCAAATGTGCCACAAGTTGGTATGTTTGATACATCAATTCATCAAACACTTGATCAAGTTCATTATATGTATTCTTTACCATATGAATATTATGAAAAATATAAAGTTAGAAAATATGGAGCTCACGGAACTTCAGTTAGATATGTATCTCAACGGATAGCTTCTATTTTAAAACGGCCTTTGGATGAATTGAATATGGTTATTTGCCATTTAGGCAGCGGCGTATCAATAACAGCAATGAAAAATGGGCAATCATATGATACATCAATGGGTTTTAGTCCATTAGCTGGTGTTACTATGAGTTCACGTAGTGGAGATATTGATCCATCTGCATTGCAATATATATTGGGTAAAGAAACTGATTTAAATTTTGATCAAATGATCGATATTTTAAATAATAAATCTGGATTGTTAGGTATCTCTGGAATTTCTCCTGATATGCGGGACATTCGCAAAGCTATTAGCCAAGGGAATGAGCGTGCTAGTTTAGCTAGAAATATTTTTATTAATCGTATTGTGCGATATATTGGTGCTTATTATTTAGAATTGCAAGGAATTGACGTAATTGCTTTTACAGCTGGTGTTGGAGAAAATGATATTGGCATTCGTAAAGAAATTATGAACCAAATGAGCTGTTATGGATTAATACCTGATTATGATGCAAACCAAATCAATGGTATTGAAAAAATTATTTCCGCTCCAAATTCTAAAATAGTTGCTATGGTAATACCAACTAATGAAGAATTAATGATTGCACGTGACGTAGTTCGAATTGCCAAGATAAGTGATTGATATTTTTGCATCAATTATGCTATGCTAGTATGTAGTCGGGGATGTTTTGGGATTCGACAGGCGTAGATTTGCATTGATTGCAGTTCGTAGGTTACGTCTACGTAAAAACGTTACAGTTTAAATATAACTGCAAATAATCAAAATTCTTACGCATTAGCTGCTTAATAACCAGCCTGCGTGATCTTTGTGATGGTTGTACTCGTGGTTATCCAAAGGTTTTATATTTAACGAGTTGCATTTAACTGATTACCTAGGTAGTTAGACTAAGATTTTAGGTTAGCAATAGCTACTTGCCCCGTTATATGGCGTTTTGCTGTTGTGAAATCAAATAATATAACTATGATTGTAGATATCAGTGACAAAATGCGTTTGGACAGGGGTTCAAATCCCCTCATCTCCATAATAGTTTTGATTAAATATTAATTTTTATTAATATTCAATCAAAAACCACTCTTTTGTTACAAAGAGTGGTTTTTTAATAATTGTTATATAAATTTATATTTTGGCAGTACCGCCATTGGATAAGACATTATTATCATTTTCGCAAATATCAGTAAATGTTATTTGTAATTTGTTAGCAGTAAATTTTTTGTTGGAGACCAATATTACAGTGTTGGCTA
This sequence comes from Lactobacillus iners, assembly GCF_011058775.1. NCBI lineage: Bacteria > Bacillati > Bacillota > Bacilli > Lactobacillales > Lactobacillaceae > Lactobacillus > Lactobacillus iners. Next base: position 439,000 of record NZ_CP049230.1, read on the forward strand.
GTTTAGTGTGGGGTACTATTTTAGCTGTAGAGCTTTCGAAAGAATTTCCATTGGCACCACCTTGCTCTGGGAAAGCAGTTCCATCATCTACAATATATGAACGTTCACCATAACTAAGATCTACACTCGTATTTCCAGTGTTTTCGATGTTTAAATATACAATAGCACGATAGTAATAATTGTTTAAATCTTTTTCAGGGTCGCCTTCCATGTTATATTCGGCATTAGTCCAGTTAGATTCCTTATTTTTAACTTTTTCATATTTAATACTAGATACATGCACTTTAAGTGGTCCCACTAGGTTAGAAGATTTGTTTATTTGGACTATTTTCTCATTGCTATTTTGGTTATTACTTTTTTCATTGTTCTTTCTTTTTTTAGATTGAGAAAATGAAGTCTGTTTTGACGTCTTAGTAGTTACACTAGAACATCCACCTAATACAAGAGAAATACTAGCCATTCCTAATAATGTAATTATATTTTTCTTCATTACGCCCTCCGTAATATTTATATTAAATTAGTTTATCGTCATTTCGGACTAAATATTAAAATATGCTAGATATTTAACCAACGTAATTAATTTATGTTTGCTTTATTTAGTATTTTTTTATTCAACATATGACTAAATCTTTTTGTTAATCGAAAAACTATTAATTATAGGTAATAATTATTAGGCTAACTATGATAAAAATTATCTATTAATATTTTATCATTTTTAGTGTGCATTAGAAAAACTACATCTTTAAGTTAAATTTAGAATAAGAGCTAATTGCCACATATTTTATATAGTCAAAAATTGAATTGTCGTATTGTCATGTTTTTTATTTAGGGTAAAATACTATATTAGAAATTATCTTTGTGGAGGACAATTATGGAAAATTCCAAGTTGAAAGTAAAAGATCTCGTTAATATTGGTGTCTTTGTAGTTATTTATTTTCTTATTCTAGGTATATCAAGTATGACCTTTGTCTTTTTAGGTATGACTATGGTTAAATCGACTTTGGCATTGCTTTGTTTTGCTTTAGCACCATTTGTTACTGGTATAATTTTAGGTACGCCAGTTATTTTATTGATGGCTAAATTACAAAAACCATGGGGATTTTTTACCTTTGGAATTTTATCACCAATTCTTTTATGGCTTAGTGGGCATAATAGTTTTATTCCTGCTATAGGTGGTATATTGCTGGCTGCTATTGCTGAATTTATTTTATATTTAGGTAAATATAAGTCTTTTAAGGCGATGCTGATAGCATATGCTTGTTATAATATTTGGACGATGTTACCCTTAGCTGATATCTTATTTGTTAGAGCTAAAAGGTTAAAAATGATCCAAAAAATGGGTTTGGCGTTAGTAAATAATGTATTTACTACACCTAATGTCTTATTAATTCTAATGTTTGCTTTAGTTGGTGGGTTGTTAGGTGCTTTGTTAGGCAAGAAAATGCTAAAAAAGTATTTTACTAAAGCTGGTATTTTATAATGCAGTTTATCCATGATGATAATCGTCATAATTTACATCCCTTGACTAAATTCTTTGCTGTAATTTGTTTGAGCTTTACGCCATTTTATCGTGTAAGTGCGTTATATTGCTGGGTTGTTGTTGCAACAATTGCCATTTTATTTGCTTTGCAATTTAATTATAGGGATGCTATTAAGGCAGTAATATATTTTGGATTTTTATCTTTGTTGCCATCTGATATGAATTTTAAACATATTGGCCTAATTCATGTGTTATTTAGCCTTATATTAATTATTAAGGCTTTTTATTTACCATGTTTATCTGCCAAATTATTGATTAAAACAACGGATGTAGGTTCATTATTATCAGCTTTATCACAAATCAATATTCCACGAACTATCAGAATTCCAATTGCAGTTATTTTTCGTTTCTTTCCATCATTTAAACAAGAATATCAAAATATGCATTTAGCTATGAAGGTGAAAAATATTACTTGGCGTACACCAATAAAATATATTACATATATGTGGATACCATTGCTGATTCTATCTTCAAATATTGCTGATGATATTGCTAAAGTAGCTGAAACAAAATGTATTTATAATCCAATCAAACGCACGCATTATTTTTCGATCAAATTTGGTTTAATGGATATCTTATACTTGTTGAGTTTATTGGTGCTGGTGACAAAGGGGTGTAAGTTATGTTAACAATAAGAAATGCCTATTTATCATATCCAGATCGAAAAATAGTATTAAAAAATTTGAATTTGAATATTAAAACTGGTGAATGTGTAGTTTTGACGGGTATCAGTGGTTCAGGTAAATCTAGTATTTTGAATTTGATTAATGGACTGGCAACTAGATATGATAATTGTAAAATTAGTGGTGAAGTTTTATTTCAACATCACGATACAGTTAAATTAGAATTGTATCAAATAGCTCAGCTCATTGCTAGTGTTTTTCAAAATCCAAAAACTTCATTTTTTAATGTTAATACGACAATGGAGTTGCTATTTTTTTTAGAAAATAATGGTGTTCCTAGACAAGAAATGCAAAAAAGATTATCTGATTTATTAAATTTATTTCCTATTGCCAATTTATTAAATCGCAATATTTTTGAATTGTCGGGTGGCGAAAGGCAAATCTTATCCATTGCTACAGCTTATATTTCGGGAGTTCAATGCGTTTTATTGGATGAACCATCAGCTAATTTGGATAGTAAGTATATTAAAATAGTTGCTAAAATGTTAGCTATCTTGAAAAAAAGAGGAGTTACTTTGTTAGTAGCAGAACATCGTTTATATTATTTAATGGATGTTGCTGATAGAGTGTTGGTTGTTGCTAATGGTACCATTAGTCAAGAATATTCTATTTCTAAATTTAAGCAATTAAGTGAAAAAAAGTTATATGCTATGGGACTTAGAACTAGGCAAGAGGTACAATTAAAGCCTTTTTCTCCGATGACTAGTGGCGAATTTTATATTAAATCTTTATATAAAAAGTTAATTAATCATCAAATTTTAAAGATAAGAGATTTATCGTTAAAAAAAGGTAATATTTATGGAATAGTAGGCTTAAATGGCTCAGGTAAAACCAGTTTAATTAAAGCTTTACTTGGTGTAGATAAAAAATGCCAAGTTGCTATTTATTTAGACGATAAGTTATTATCAACTAGACAACGAATTAAGCTCTCTTCATGGGTTATGCAAGATGTTAATAATCAATTATTTACTGATAATGTTATGGCTGAAATAAAATTAGGAACTGGAAATATTTCTGCAGATAAAGTAAATCAAGTGATTAAAAAATTGAAGTTATCTTCATTGCTAGATCGCCATCCATTAAGCTTATCTGTTGGTCAAAAACAGCGAGTGGCAATTGCTTCAACTATTTTAAGTCAAAAGACATTATTATATTTTGATGAGCCAACTAGTGGAATGGATTATTTGAATATGATTGCTATTTCCAAATTGCTTAGAGATAGTAGTACCAACAATAATATTATTATTATCGTTTCACATGATGTAGAATTTTTGAATCAAACTGTCGATCATGTGATTAAATTGTCAAGCAACGGATAAGTTGCTGTACATGTTAAAATAAATTATATAAGTAAATTTTATAAGGAGAAAAAGTATGACACCATGGTGGAAAAAAGCAGTAATTTATCAAATTTATCCTAAATCATTTCAAGATAGCAATGGTGATGGTATTGGAGATTTACCTGGAATTATTACTCGGTTAGATTATTTAGCTAAGTTAGGAATTGATGCTATTTGGTTATCTCCAGTATATCAATCCCCAGGCATAGATAATGGTTATGACATATCAGATTATCAAGCAATCGATCCCCAATATGGAACTATGGATGACATGGATAATTTGATTTTGGAAGCTAAAAAAAGAAATATTAAAATTATTATGGATCTAGTTGTAAATCACACTTCAGATCAGCATGCGTGGTTTGTAGAGGCTAGAAAAAATAAAGAAAATCAATACCGAGATTATTATATTTGGCGTGATCCTGTAGATGGACATGAACCAAATGGTTTGCAATCTGCATTTTCTGGTTCTGCATGGCAATATGATGAAACTACCAAACAATATTATTTACACTTTTTCGCCAAGCAACAACCTGATTTAAATTGGTCTAATAGTATTGTCCGTGATAAAATTTATCAAATGATGAACTATTGGATTGACAAGGGCATTGGTGGTTTTAGAATGGATGTCATTGAGCTAATAGGTAAAGATCCAGATAAAATGGTTCGTGAAAATGGAAAAATGCTACATCCCTATTTACAGGAAATGAATCAAAAAACTTTTGGTCAATCAGATTTGTTGACAGTTGGTGAAACTTGGAATGCTACTCCTAAAATTGCTGAGGATTATTCCGATCCAGCAAGGCATGAATTATCAATGGTTTTTCAATTTGAAAATCAAACATTAGATCAAAAAGATGGTTGTAGCAAGTGGGACTTAAAACCTATTGATTTAGTCGAATTAAAAAAGATATTGGTTAAATGGCAGACTGAACTCGATTTCAAACATGCTTGGAATAGCTTGTTTTGGGAAAATCATGATATTCCGAGAGTTATTTCTCGCTGGGGTAATGATCAAAAATATCGGGTAGTTTGTGCTAAGATGTTTGCTATCGTTTTACATTTGATGCATGGTACACCATATATTTTTAATGGAGAAGAAATTGGTATGACCAATTCCCCAGTTAAAAATATTAATGAAGTGGAAGATATTGAAAGTATCAATATGTATAATGAACGCTTAGATGCTGGTTATGATAAGGATGAATTGTTGCATGCCATAAATGTTAAGGGGCGTGATAATGCAAGAACGCCAATGCAGTGGTCTGATGCATTGAATGCTGGATTTACGAGTGGTAAGCCATGGTTGCGTGTAAATTCTAATTATACTGATATTAATGTTAAACAATGTTTGGCAGATCCTGATTCCATTTTTTATACATATCAAAAGTTGATTGAATTGCGTCATCATAATCAAATAGTTGTAGATGGTGATTTTCAATTAATAGAGGAAACGGATGCACAGATTTTAGCATATTATCGTATTTTAGGAGATCAAAAGTGGCTTGTGGTCGCTAATCTCACTGATAAAGAAAAGCCATTCAATTGTCACGAACAATATCAAAAAGTTTTAGTTGAAAATTATACGACCCCAAGTAATTTACAAAATATTATTTTAAAACCATATCAAGCATTTGTAGTAACGATTGCATAAGAAAAGCGAAATTATTAAATTTCGCTTTTTTATTTTTATTAAATTTGACGATATATGTAAAAGCCACCCATGCTTGTATAACATCCTTCAATGTTAGATGCAGGTTCTTCTAAAACACCACTGTGTGAGTCATCGCGGTCAGTACAGTGAATAATAGTATATGGTGAAGTGTACAAGACTACATGTCCTGCAGCTCCTCCACTAAGACCTTTAGTTCCGAAAATTACAACATCCCCCTTTTGATTAGGGATTCTGGTAGAATGTGCGACTTCTGTAAAATTGTTTTTTAATAACCAATTGTGCATAGAATCGGTATTTGGTATATATCCTAATGAAGATGCACCACCAGCTCTCAATGCAGCATAAACAGCACCAGAACAATCTGCAGTACCATCAGAACCATCACGCTTACCAAACATGGAGTATTGCACACCATTGTTTTTGAGTTGACGCATAAATGAAATAGCAGAATCAATATTTACTGGTCCATTGTTTAGCCCCATATCATAAATTGACATATTGTTGTGTTTAGGGATGTAAACATGTTTAGGAATATAAATATTAGTTAAATTCTGTACAGGATTATATGTTGATTTTGCTTTAGATATAGTCTTCGCTTTTTCAACAGTTTTAGGAGCTTGCGTAACACGTGAAATATTCTTAACAAGTTGTGGCTGATCAGTTAATTTTGATGAAATCCACTGTGCACCACCTAAATTAAACCAGGTATACCCATCATTGCCATGTTCGATTTTAAAATATTTCCAAGATGTATTAGGATTTAAATGCTTGACATATCTGCCGTTGACGGGAGCTGTATATACATTTACACCAGTTGCTGCCTTAATCTTAACTACATTAGCAGTAGGCAAAGTCGTTTTTGCGTGCACATTATTGTTAGTATTAGTAGTTGGTTTTTTAGGAGCTTGTGTAGTAGATTTTTTATCAGTATATTGTTCAGGAACCCATTGATTCTCATTTCCAATTCTGTATAAAGTTCCTTGATTAGAAACTAACTTTTCCCATACTTTCCAATTAGTGCCATTAGCAACATATTGATTTTGATACTTAAATTTACTATTAAGTAAGTTTACTTTGCCTCGGCCATTGTAAACTATACGTAGTGTTGATCCATTCATTGAGGTTCTAGTATCTGCTTTAGATTGTTGTACATTTAACAAGCTTTCACCACATAATGTTGCAACTGAAAGTATCAATCCTTTTGATAAATTACGAACAAATTTTCTCTTTTTCATTGGTATCTTCCTTTTTGAATAAACTACTACAATTACTGTTATTATACCACTTCAGGGGATAAAAATATATTTTATTAAAAATATATTTGACTTATGATTTAGATAGTCATATACTATTTAAAAATGCTTAATTATGGAGGAAGAGTTGATAATGTATTATTTAAGTAATTGTGTTAATCATTTAAATAATCGTTGGCAAAGCCGGTAATCTGGTTGCTTCGGTTTTCGGATGCAACCTGAGTTTTCAGATTGTATCTGTGCCGGTTAGCTTTTTGAATTGTCTAGTCTGCATGGATTTGTATAACATGCAGGCTTTTTTTATTTCATTGTTGTAGAGGAAAGTACTGTATTGATGTACTTTCCTTTTTTGATTATTGTTTAAGAGGAAGAGTTATGAAAAGATTGTACACATTAGTAGCTATCTTATTAATTATATTAAGTGTAGCTTTTGTTAATCAAAAAACACAAAGTAAGCCAAAGCATAATATGCCTGTAGTTGGTGTATTAACTTTATTGCATCATCCAGCTTTAGATCAAATTTATGATGGATTTGTGAAAGAAATGGCAAAACAAGGTTATTATAAAGACAAAAATTATAAATTAGAATATCAAAATGCTCAAGGTGATCAAAGTAATTTAGAAATCATGTCTAAAAAATTAGTTAATATGTCACCTGATATATTAGTAGGTATTACAACACCAGCTAGTCAATCATTGGCTCATGCAACTAGTAGTATTCCAATTGTGCTGGGAGCAGTAACTAATCCTAAAAAAGCAGGCTTAGTTGCTAATAACGATCATCCTAATACCAATATTAGTGGTGTGTCCGATCAAGCACCTGTTGAGGAACAATTAAAATTAGTAAAGAAATTAATGCCTAAAAATGCGAAGGTAGGTATTATTTATACGTCAAATGATAGTTCTGCTGTTACTGAACATGACTTATTTGTGAAAATGGCTAAAAAATATCATGTTAATTTGAAATCATATTCTATTGCTAATAGTAATGATCTGAATCAAGTTTCTCAAAAAATGTTAAATGAAGTAGATGCTGTGATTGTGCCAACGGATAATACTATAGCTGGAGCTATGCAAACCTTAGTTAAAAATGCGGATGCAGTTAGAAAGCCGATTTTCCCAGCAGTTGATACAATGGTGAAACAAGGTGGTTTAGCTACATATGGGATTAATCAAAATTACTTAGGAGTTTTAATTGCACGCTTAGTTGTAGATATTTTAAAAGGTAAGAAAAAAATTGCTACAACCCCTATTCAATATGTGCGTCATGGAATTCCAATTTTAAATCTGAAAAAAGCCAATCAACTGGGTATTAAAATTCCAGTCGACTTTTTAAAGGAAAGTATAAAAGAAGGAGAGGTATTCGAATAATGAATTTGATGGTATCTGCTATTGGGCAAGGCTTATTATGGGGTCTATTAGGATTAGGATTATATATTTCATTTAGAATTTTGAATATTACAGATATGACTGTAGAAGGAACTTTTCCTTTAGGTGCTGTAATTAGTGTTACATTAATTAGTCATGGCTTTAATCCTTTATTAGCAACTTTAATTGCCTTTTTAGGCGGGATGTTTGCGGGATTGATTACGGGGTTATTATATACCAAAGGGAAAATTCCTACTATATTGGCTGGTATATTAGTGATGACAGCGATTTATTCAATTAATTTGCGGATTATGGGTCGATCAAATATTTCCTTATTGGGATGCAAAACATTATTTTCTAATAAATTTTTACTTAGGCTGCCTAAATACTTTGATAATGTCTTTTTAGGATTAACGGTTATGGTTGTAATTACTACTATAGTTATTCTTTTTTTACAAACCGATTATGGGCAAGCTTTTATTGCGACAGGTGATAATCCAAAGATGGCTAAGTCATTGGGTATAAAGACTGATAATACAATTATTGCAGGTTTGATGGGCTCAAATGGGTTAGTAGCAGTATGTGGTGCATTAATAGCACAAAGTAATGGCTATGCAGATATAAATATGGGTTTGGGTACAATTGTAATTGCTTTAGCATCTATTATTATTGGTGAGGTAGCTTTTGGAGAATTAACCTTAAATCAACGTCTAGTAGCGGTTACCTTAGGCAGTATTCTCTATCGCTTAATTATATTGTGTGTGTTGCAGTTAGGCTTTAGCACTAATGATTTGAATTTGCTTTCATCTATTGTATTAGCAATTTGTATGATGATTCCACGATTTGATAAACTATTTAAAATTAAAAAGACTATATTGAGGAGCGTGAAGAGCAGTGAATAAGCCAATTTTTGAATTAAAAAATGTTACCGTTTTAGGTAACAAAAATAGTAGTAATGTAACCAAAATATTGAATAATTTGAGTTTGACTATTAATGATGGTGATTTTATTACGGTTATTGGTACTAATGGTGCCGGAAAATCTACTTTATTGAATGTTATTTCAGGAGCATTAGCCATTGATGATGGTATCATTTTACATAATGGACGTGATATTACAAATTTAAGCGAGGAAGAGCATACCAAATTTTTGAGTAGAGTTTTTCAAGATCCTCAATTAGGTACAGCTCCTAGAATGACTGTAGCTGAGAATATGTTATTGGCTCTCAAACGTGGTGAAAGAAGATTTTTAGTTCCAAGAAAATTAAAGCAAAATCGAGAACGCTTTTTAAAATTAGCAAAAATGATGCACAATGGACTAGAAGAACGCATGGATACTTTTACAGGTAATTTATCAGGTGGTCAAAGGCAAGCTTTGAGCTTTTTAATGGCTATATTAAAGAAACCAGATATTCTTTTGCTAGATGAACATACAGCTGCATTAGATCCACATACTAGTCAGTCTTTACTTAATGCCACTAGAGAAATAATTTCGCAAGATAAGATTACGGCACTGATGATTACTCATCATTTAGAGGATGCATTGAATTATGGTAATAGGTTGTTAGTATTAAAACAAGGAAAAATTATAGCCGATTTAGATCATAATGCTAAAATAAAATTAACAACAGATGATTTATATAGATATTTTGAATAAATAATTATCAATAAAAGCCAAAGTTTTAGTAAAATTACTAAACTTGGGCTTTTTAATGTTAAAATAATAAGATAACTTAACAAGAAAATGGATTTGAAAGGTTAGGAAAATGACAAAAAATCAATTAAAATTTTTAACCATTGCATTAATTTTAGGAAATATCATGTCTGGATTGGACAGTACTATTATTAATACTGCAATTCCATCTATTGTTGCTAATTTACATGGAATTCAATTTATGGGTTGGATTATTGCGATTTTCCTGCTTGGAATGTCAATTTCGATCCCTTTGTGGACAAAGGTTGCTGAGCGAATAGGTAATAAAAATGCTTTTTTAGTTACGCTTTCCTTTTTTATAGTAGGTTCTATTTTAGAAGCTATATCACAAGATATGACATTTTTCCTTTCAGTTAGAATAATAATGGGCATAGGTGCAGGGGGTATGGGATCTTTACCATACATCATCGTAGGTTATATTTATCCAAATATTAAGCAAAGAACAAAGGCATTAGGGATTTTAACAAGCGGTTTTAATGCAGCAGCAATTGTTGGTCCCCTAATCGGTGGATGGATTATTGATATCTCATCGTGGCATTGGATATTTTATATTAATATTCCGATCGGCTTGCTTGCTATGTTATTAACTGCAATATTTTATAAAAAAGAATCTATTAGTAAATTTTCTAAATTCGATACTGTTGGTTCGACTTTATTAGTAACAGGTTTAATTACTTTTTTATTAGGAATTCAATTATTAGGGCTAGTTAGTGTTTGGCTAGTTATTTGTTGTTTAATAATTAGTTTATTAATTATGACATATTTCTTTATACATGAGAGTAAAGAAGAAAATCCTGTATTACCCCTCAGTTTATTTACTAATAAAAATTTGATAGGTGATTTTTTGCTATTTGCTTTAACTTGGGGAGCTTTTATTGCAGTTAATGTTTATTTGCCGATGTGGGCACAGGCATTTTTGGGTATGACAGCACTGATTGGAGGTATGACATTAATACCTAATTCGTGTTTTTCTATTGTCGCTTCACAATTTGTTTATGTTTTACAAGGGCGGACCAAAACTTATTATATAATTTTAGTTGGAATAATCGGAATGCTTATTTCATCATTTTCCTTATTAATTGCTGATTTAAGTATTCCTTTATGGATATTGATTTTTACATCTGCCTTTTCAGGTATGGGTGTAGGTTTTATTTTTGTAGAATTACAAGTAAAGGTACAGGTTGATGCTGGACGTGAACATATGGCTGATGCCACCTCTACATCGTATTTAATTCGAATTTTAGCTCAAACAGTAATGGCTGCTATTTATGGTGTGATTATGAATTTATCACTTAATCAAGGTATCAAAGCCCATCCACAGATAACCCTTTCTATGCTGAATAAAATGAGTGATTGTCGAACAGCTAGTGAATTACCAGCTAAGTTGTTACCATTAATGAGAGCAATTTCTCATTCAGGCATTAGAGTTATCATGTTGGTTTCTTGTTTATTATTGGTTATATCTTTGGTAATCAATTATAAATTTAATCCACGACATTAAAAAAGTGTTTAGATATCGATCTCTAAATTGAGGTCGATATTTTTTTGTATAAATGTTAATGTTTATATAAAAAAAGATAAAATATTAGTAGACAAAATTATAATATATTATTATTATTAACATGATATTTAAATAATACATGTAAAAAATAAAGAAAGAGTGATTTCTATGAACAGACGTTATTATTTCTTAGCCAATTTATAAATAAAAATAAAGGAAAAATAAAGGAGAGTTGACAAATGAAAATTAGCGTCAATAACTTGGCAATAAAATACCAAGATCATTACGGAATAAAAAATATTAGCTGTGAATTAACTGCAGGTAAATTTGTCGCTTTAGTTGGTCATAATGGTTCAGGAAAGACCACTTTATGTAACGCACTCGTAGGGTTATTAGAACCTAGTGAAGGTGATATTAATATTCAGGACTTATCAACTGATAAACAAAATTTTTCTACCATTGGTTTTGCACCACAATCTCAGGTTGTTGATTGGTATTCTAATGTTGAAGCAAATATCATGCTAGGAGCACAATTAGCTCATTTAAAGCCTAATGAAGCTAAGAATCAACTTGACTTGATTTTACGACTATTAGATTTATCAGATTTAAGGGATAGAAGTTTAACTGATTTATCTGGTGGACAGTTGCAACGTGTGCAAATTGCACGTGCAATTGTTCATAATCCATTAATTTATATTTTAGACGAACCTACTGTAGGATTAGATGCACAAAATACTGATAATTTAATGAAGTATCTCGTTAAAGAAGCACAAAGTGGAAAACTAGTAATCGTATCATCGCACGACCTTTTTCTTTTGCAAGAATATGCTGAAGATTTGCTCTTACTAGATGAGGGAAAGTTGATCTACCATGGTTCAATTAATGATTTGCTTAAAGATAGAGGCAATAGTCGAAAATTTATCATTACTTTGGACAATGAATATTCAGTTGCTGATGATTTCATGGCTAAAAATGATGACGTAATTAGGGTGGAGCATGAATCAGATAATACTTGGCAGCTTGAAGTAAAGCCTGAGGTAACAATTAGTGATCTGATGTTGATGTTTAAAAAAGAAATAAAAGTTACTAGTTGTGTTGAACATGAGAAGACCTTAAAGGAAGTATATCTATCAATGTCAAAAAGGAGTGGTAATTATGAAACCAACTGATTTTAGAAAAAAATCTAACCTAGGACTTTATGGATTAGGATTACTCATTAAGTATGAAACCAAAGCATTTTTTGAAGATAAGGGTTCAGTATTAAGTTTACTTTTGACACCAATTTTATTTTTTGTATTTATTAGTACAGGAATTAGTAGGATGACGGGTAATGTTATTTATGCTGGCATGAAAGTTTCATATTTAGAATATTCTTATTTAGGAATTATGATTTATCTGGTTCTTGGACAAATGAGTCAGACTATCTATCGGACTACAATTGATAAAAAATATGGTCTGTTAGCACTAAAATTACTTAGTGGTATTAAACCTTTTTACTATGTAATAGGTATGAGCACCTATGCTATGCTTGGCTTATCAGTTCAAATGTTTGCATTAATTATTTTAGCTAACTTTTTTGGCATCCATTACTCTTTGATGAAAATAGGAGTGATGATTGTTATTATCATTTTGACTTTGTTATTTTGGTCGGCCTTAGCAGTTGCTATCACATTACGTATCTCTAATTATCAAGTGAGAGATAATATTCTTTCATTTGTAATCACTCCTTTGAGTTTTACAGCCCCTGTATTTTATGTGCTAGATTATGCACCATTGTGGATGAAATGGTTAGCCAAAATTAATCCAGTTACTTATCAATTAGGTGCACTTAGACAAGGTGTGATGTTGAATCAATACTTTCAGCCAATCATTATATTATTAGTGTTTGCACTTGCTGCAACTGCTTTATCCAGTAACTTGGTTGCTAAATCGAAGTTGAATTTAACTGAATATTAGTTTATACAAAAACAGTAGTAGTTAATTAACTACTACTGTTTTAATTTTGTCATTAAATTATCTTGGTGCCTTCTTTTTCAGCTAATTGTTGTTGTTCAATAGCTGCATGTTTAGGTAATATACCATTCAAGATCATCCCTAAAATAGTTGATAGAGCAACACTAGTTAATTGGAAATTACCTAATTGTAAGTAAGCTCCACCAATACCCACTACCATGATGACAGAAGCAATCAATAGATTTCTCTTTTCACTAAAGTCTACTTTGTCATCAACGAGGATCTTTAAACCGTTGGATGCAATAGTACCAAATAATAGGAAGGAAATACCACCAATAACTGGCATCGGTATTGATTCTATTAGAGCGGCAATTTTTCCAATGAATGAGAAGATAATTGCAAACACGGCAGCACCAGCTAAAACCCAAACAGAGTGAACTTTTGTCATTGCTAAGACTCCAATATTTTCACCATATGAAGTGGTCGGGGGTCCACCAATAAATCCTGCGGTAATCGTTGATAATCCATCACCTAACAGCGTTCTATGTAAACCGGGATTTTTAAAAAAGTCTCGTTTAGTCAGAGAATTAAGAACCATAATATGTCCCATATGTTCTGACATGGTAACAAATGAAATAGGTGCCATTGTTAGAATAGCTGCAGGATATAGTTTAAGTTTATAAGATATAATGGGAACATCGAGAGCAGGGAATGTAAACCAAGCTGCTTTAGCAACCCCACTAAAATTCACAATACCTAAACAACAGGATAAAATATACCCACATATTATTCCTAATAAAATAGATACTAAACTAGTAAATCCTTTGAAAAACATCTGGAAACAAAGTGTTACTACTAGTGTGAAAATGGCAACTAAGAAATAAATCAAATTATATTTCTGATTATGTAACATAGCATCATTTGCTGCCGTTGTAGCTAATGATAATCCGATAACTATAATTACTGGTCCGACTACAATTGGTGGTAAAACTTTGTCTACCCAAGCTGAACCAATTTTGCTGACAACATATGCAACTACCAAATAGACTAAACCAGCTGCGATTGCCCCTTGTGCAATTGCAGGATACCCATCTGCTTTCATTAGTGCTTGCATTGTAGCTATGAAAGCGAAACTTGAACCTAGGTATGCTGGGATTTTAAAATGAGTTAAAATCATGTGAACCAAGGTTCCCACACCAGAAGCAAGTAATGCAATGCTTGGATCCAGTCCTACCAAAATAGGTACGAGTACTGTCGAGCCAAACATCGCAAATAGGTGTTGTAATGATAATAAAACACCTTGTGATAAATTAGGCTTTTCATATACGTCTAGAATGGCATCATCATTATGAAAATTCTCTTTATTCATGCGTAACTCCTATTCTATAGATTATTATACCTAAAAACCATCTTAGACTGAGTCCAAGATGGTTTTGCATTCAACGGTGATTATCATAATATAAAAGCAAAGCTCCTTCTTGGCCTCACAGGACCAATTTAAAGGTATCAAATATCTACATGTAATTTAAACTATAATAGTTTATAAAGTCAAGTATAAATATAAAATTAATTGATATTTTTAACTACGTTAATGTGAAATAATAATAAATTGATGCCTACCAATGCAGCGGTAACGATAAATAAAACATTGTAATTAAAGAAACCAGCTACGGTTGATCCAACTAAAGGTCCAAAAATATTGCCAATATACATAGCACTTTGGTTCCAAGAAAAAATTCTACCAGTAGTTTGGATTGAAGAATTTTTAGCTAGCATTGTTTGCACTTGTGAAAATAAACATGCATCTGAAAAGCCAATTAAGAAACGCAAAAAACCAAGTTGGACAGCATTTGTCACAAAAGCTGTAGCAAAGAAGAAAATAATAGCAGAAATTAGACCACCGATTATGATTTTGTGTGTTCCAATTTTATCACCTAATTCACCAAAGCGGGGTGCAGCTAAAAATGTTGCAATACCAGGCAATGCAGCGATAATTCCTGCAACAAAAATAGTATTTCCTTGATTATGCATTAAATTGGCTACGTATAAAGCAACTATAGGATTGATTGAACTATTAGCGGTTTGAATGATTATAGTAGTTAATAATAAACCAAAAATTAAATTTGATGATTTTAAAGAATTGATAACTTGTTTATTAGTTATAACACTTTGTTTGCTGATAGGCTTAAATTCTTCTTTTACAAATAAGAATGATAAGATGAATGAAATAAATAGTAAGATTCCAGTTAATAAAAAAGTGAAGTGATATGTAAACATTGATGCTAATAAACCACCCAAAAGTGGTCCTAATAAATTACCAGCAGTAAATGAAGCGGCCATAGTTCCCATAGCTTTTCCAGCTTGATTTTTTGGCGATTCCGTAGCGATTAATGCATTAGCATTTGAAACAAATCCAGCAAAAAATCCTTGTAACATACGTAAACAAAAAAGCTGATATACATTAGTTACAAATCCCATGGAGCCAATAGCAATTGCCATGCCAATTGATGAACGTAAAATCATTAATTTTCGTCCCCTTTGATCAGCTAATTTGCCCCACCAAGGAGATACAAGTGCAGAAACAAAGTAAGTTGTGGAGAAGGTAAAACCTACCCAAAAGTTTAATTCTTTATGTGTAAAAGTGCCCAAAGTTTTTATATACAAGGGTAAAAAAGGTAAAGCTTCAGAAAAGCCAATACCTGCAATAAAAACATCAATGGCTAAAACAAATAAATTTTGCTTAAAAATAATTTCTTGTTTGTTCATATAAGACCTCCAGCACTAATAAGAAAAGAAGTATGTTTAATTATATGCTTATTACATTTAAATTGCCAATAATAACTATTGCTGATAAAAAATGATAGACAAGATAGTGTATTTATTTAAAAATACTGTAAAATATTAAGAGATGTTTTGATACAGGAGAACTTTTATGAAAAAAGAACAAGAAATTAAGATGCTTAAAGAATTTTCAAATGCCAATTCTACTTCAGGATTTGAAGAGGAATTTGTAAAATTATTTGCAACATATGCTCAAGATATTGCCAATGTTGAGATTGATGGTATGTATAATTTGTATGCTTCCAAAAAAGAAAATCAAGGTAATCGACCAGTTATTCAAATAGATGCTCATTCAGATGCAGTAGGATTTATTACACAAGCTGTTAGACCAAATGGTTTAATAAAGTTCGTTCCTTTAGGTGGTTGGGTTAAATATAATATACCATCCTTAAAAGTAAGGATTCGCAATAAAGAAGGTGAATATATATCAGGTGTAGTTGCCACTAAACCACCTCATTTTATGACCGCTGCTGAGCGAAATACCACACCTGATATTGCAAGCATGTCTATCGATGTTGGTTCTTGCAGCAGAGAAGAGACAATTAACGATTACAAAATTGATACAGGGTGTCCAATTTTTGTTGATGTTGAATGTGCATACAATCCTAAAACTGGGTTGTTCTTTGGCAAAGATTTTGATGATAGATTTGGTGCTGGAGCTATGATTTCTATCTTAGATAATTTAAAAAATGAAAAGCTAAATTTTGACCTCGTGTGTGCATTATCTGCTCAAGAAGAAGTTGGATTAAGAGGAGCATATGTTACTGCTAGGAAAGTAAAACCTGATGTATGTTTAGTTTTAGAATCTTGTCCTGCTGATGATACTTTTGAACCTGAATGGTTATCACAAACAGGCTTAAAAAGGGGACCGATGTTGCGAGATATGGATACTAGTTTTTTACCAAATCCTAGGTTCCAACAATATGCTTGCCAATTAGCTGATCAATTAAACATCCCTTATACTCGTTCAGTTAGAACAGGTGGCGGACAGGATGGTGCTGCAATTTATTATGAAAATGGTGCTCCAACAATTGTGATTGGAATTCCTGTTCGATACGAACATTCACCTTATTGTTTCTCTGCCTATACTGATTTTAAGGCTAGCGTTGATTTAGCTACTGCTTTAGTTCGTGATTTGACAGTGGAAAAGTTAAATTCATTTAAGTTACAAAGTTTATAAAGTATTGTGACGTAAAAAGATAATTAATTCACAGCGTCTCATATTTTTAAAAAACGAACATTTATAATAGCCCATATTTGAAAAAAACGGATTTATTTTAAAAAATATATGAAAACTATCTAAAGACGTGTATAATAAAACTCGTGAGTAAAAAAGAGAGGGGTACAAGGGTATGTCGTCAATTATTGAGTTTAAGCATGTTAATAAATATTTCGGAAAGTTGCATGCCTTAAAAGATATTAATTTAACAATTGATGAAGGACAGGTGGTTTCAATTATTGGTCCATCCGGTTCAGGTAAAAGTACGTTAATAAGAACTATGAATGGTCTTGAAACAATTGATTCGGGGCAGTTGATAGTTGATGGATATGATGTAACGGATAAGCATACTGATATTAATAAGATAAGACGTGATGTGGGTATGGTTTTTCAACACTTTAATTTATATGAGAATCATACTGTTTTAGAAAATATCACGTTAGCACCTAAAATAGTATTAAAAAGACCTGATGCAGAAAATGAAAAAATTGCAATGGATTTATTAAGAAAAGTTGGATTAGAGGATAAAGCCCAACAGTATCCAAGAAATTTATCAGGTGGACAAAAACAACGTGTTGCTATTGCAAGATCATTAGCAATGCGTCCTAAGGCAATTTTATTTGATGAACCAACTTCAGCTCTTGATCCTGAAATGATACAAGACGTGTTGGATGTTATGAAATATGTTGCTGAACAAGGAATAACGATGGTAGTTATTACTCACGAAATGGGATTTGCACGTGAGGTAGCTAATAGGCTTATTTTCTTTGAAAATGGTCAAGTTCTTGAAGATACAGATCCAGAGAAGTTCTTTAATCATCCAGAAACAGAACGTGCACGTCAATTTTTAAGCAAAGTTATTTCAACGAAGTGAGTAAAAAAATGAAAAAGATTCATAAAATTTTGCTTGCTCCCTTCATTCTATTTTTGTTACTTTTCTTAGGTGGTTGTGGGCAAGCTAAAAAAGTAAATGTATATCAAAAAGTTAAACAAAGTAGAACAATGATATGGGGTACTAGGGCAGATACTAGGTTATTTGGTTATATGGATATAAAGAGCTCTAAAATAATAGGTTTTGAGATAGATATGGCCAAAGCTGTTACCAAGCAAATGTTAGGCAAAGATGCAGTTGCTAAATTTGTGCAAACAACTCCTAAAACGAGGATACCATTGTTGAAAAATCGTAATATCAATGCGATATGGGCTACGATGACGATTACGCCTGAACGAAAAAAGCAAGTTGATTTTGCTAGACCTTATATTGGTGCAGGTGCATCCCTACTGGTACCTAATAATTCCAAAATAAAGGATGTTCATCAACTTAATAATAAAAAAGTGCTAGCTGTTAAAGGAACTACAGCCGTAGCTGATATTAAAAAAGTTGCTCCTAAGGCAAAAGTTTTGGAATATGATGACTATGGTCAAGCTTTTAGTGCCTTAAAAGCTGGTCAAGGAGTTGCATTGACTACTGATAATTGTTTGCTAGCTGGTATAGCTAGTGAAAATCCTGGTTTTCATTTAATTGGTAAAAATTATACCAATCAACCATATGGTATTGCAGTTGACAAAGGTCAAGCTGAGTTAAGAGATCATATTAATAAGGCCTTATTAGCACTTAAAAAGAATGGTACTTATCATCGTTTGCTAGTTAAATGGTTTGATGGAATTCCTGGTTTTAACATTAAGGAGGCTGAAGTTCTATGATCAATATTTTAGTTAATCATTGGCCTCAATTTATGCAGGGCTTGAGTTCAACTATAATGTGTAGTTTGATTGCTATATTTTTTAGTTTGATTATTGGAGTTATTTGTGCTTTGGTAGAGGTTTCTCCGTGTAGAATA
The DNA here is from genome assembly GCF_011058775.1 of Lactobacillus iners. Taxonomy (NCBI): domain Bacteria; kingdom Bacillati; phylum Bacillota; class Bacilli; order Lactobacillales; family Lactobacillaceae; genus Lactobacillus; species Lactobacillus iners. The sequence continues at coordinate 457,927 of NZ_CP049230.1, forward strand.
CCGCATTTAATAGCTCGAATTTATGTTGAGATTTTTCGTAATATACCATTGCTAATTATCGTTATGATTTTTTATCTGGTAGTTCCGCAAATGGGCTTAAAGTTAACAGGATTTGGTGCTGGACCGATTGCATTAACCTTATATACTTCCGCTTTTATTTCTGAAACGGTAAAATCTGGTATTAATTCTATTGGTATTGGTCAAATGGAAGGTGCGAGATCTAATGGTATGTCTTATGTTCAAGCTATGCGATATGTTGTCTTGCCACAAGCTTTAAAAGTTGTGATACCACCTTTGGGCAATCAATTTATCAGTTTGATTAAGAACTCTTCGGTGTTGGCATTTGTAGCTGGTTTTGATTTAATGTATCAGGCAGATGTTATTTCTCTTGCATCTTTTGAGACAGTTAATACTTATGTTGTAGTTGGTCTACTTTATTTGGTACTAACTTTACCTTTAAGTTATTACATGAGATATTTAGAAGAAAAGCTTGCTTAGGAGGGTTATATGGAGACATTTATTCATGCGTATTCTTGGATTAACCTGCGTTTTCTTTTGCAAGGTTTGATGGTTACAGTATATATATCAATAGTTTCTATTATTTTGAGTTTTATCTTAGGATTATTTTTAGGCATAGTTAGATATTTGAAAATTAAAGTGATTTCGCATATTGTGGGATTCATTGTTGATATTTTAAGAAATTTACCTTTGCTTTTGATAATTTTCTTCGCATATTTTGGATTACCACAATTAGGGATTGTAACTAATGTTACCTGTGCCGCAATTATTGCTTTAGTTGTTTTTGAAGGAGCAATGTTAGCAGAAATTGTACGTAGTGGTATTGGTGCAGTTAATAAAGGGCAACTAGAGGGTGCGTTATCTAATGGTATGACATATGCTCAAGCAATGTATCATGTTGTGGTACCGCAGGCATTGCATTTTATGATACCAGCAATCTTATCACAATTTGTATCCTTAATTAAGGACACATCATTAGCTACAATTATAGTTCTACCAGAATTGTTGTATCATGCTCAAATTATATATAGTCAAAATACGACTTATTTACTTCCGATGTATGTGATAGTTGCGTTAATGTACTTTATTATATGTTTTACATTATCATTAATAGCTGATCATTTGCAAAAGCAGTATTCAGCAAAATAATTTCGTATGAAAAATACTTCGATATTTTATCGAAGTATTTTTTTACTATTTGGATACTAACAGGGTTACAATAATGAATCTATTTTTAGATCCTTATTTTTTTGAGTCAAAATACAATAAAAAAAGCAAGCCTAAAATTAGACTTGCTTATTTAGTTAATCATGTTTAACTGAGTTTTATACACGAGTAACCTTACCGGACTTCAAAGTACGTGCTGAAACCCATACACGCTTAGGCTTACCATCAACAAGAATGCGAACTTTTTGAAGGTTTGGCTTCCATGAACGTCTAACAGCGTTCAAAGCCTTTGAGCGTTTGTTACCAAATGTTGTCTTGCAACCAGTAATAATATCTTTTGCCATTGTGCTAAACCCTCCTTTAAATGTAGTCATAGTACTTTAATAATTTATCATATATGTGAAACAAATGCAACTTAAGATATTATTTTTTGCTTTTTTTGCTTAAGAATTGTTTTCTGTTATTATAGCTATGTTAAAATGGTTAAGTAAATATATTCTTCAGAAATGGAGGAAAAAAATGGCTGTTAAAATTAAAACAAAATATGGTTTGGTTGATATATCAAGTAATGTCATTTCTACTGTAGTAGGTGGTGCTGCAACCACTAATTATGGAGTTGTTGGCATGGCATCAAAAAATGCATTAAGAGATGGTGCGTTTGCGATTTTAAATAAGGAAAATTATCGCAAAGGTGTTGTTGTTAAGATAGATGATAATCAAATTGTTGTCGACGTTTACATAATTGTAGGTTATGGCTTGAAGATTTCTGAAGTCAGCAGAAATGTTCAGGATAGTGTTAAATATAATCTTGAAAATCTTTTAGGCATTAAAGCTAAAACCGTCAATGTTGTGGTACAAGGTGTAAAAGTTTTAGATTAATATGCTTAACTGGAGGATTAGTAGTGGTATTGAATAATATTGATAGTCAGCGTTTTAAAGATATGGTTCGTGTGGCCACGCATCGTATGGGAAAAAATGCTGAATTTGTTAACAAATTAAATGTTTTTCCTGTTCCAGATGGTGATACAGGAACTAATATGAATTTAACAATGGAAAGCGGTGCAAGAGCCGTTAATGAAAATAATAGCAGTTGTGTAGGCGATTTAACCAAGAGTCTTGCTAAAGGAATGCTAATGGGAGCTCGTGGTAATTCAGGAGTAATTACATCTCAATTATTTAGAGGATTCTATAAATCTACTGAACATAAAAAAGTACTAACTGCTCAAGACTTATCTCAAGCTTTTTCTAATGGTGTTGCAACTGCATATAAAGCAGTTATGAAACCAGTAGAAGGTACTATTTTGACTGTAGCACGTGTTGCAGCTGAAAAAGGTGCAAGCAAAGCAAGTGAAACTAATGATGTAATTTCAGTTATGAAAGCAATTGTAAGCGGTGCTAAGGATGCATTAAAAACGACTCCTGATTTGTTACCAGTTTTAAAACAAGTTGGTGTAGTTGATTCTGGTGGTCAAGGTCTAGTTTTTATCTATCAAGGATTTCTTGAAGGTTTAATGGGCAAAAAAGTCAATGATGCCTTTCAACTTGGTGAAAATGAAATGGATGAGTTAATCAATGTAACTCATCATCAAGCTGAATCTGCACAAGTTCAATTATCTACGGGTGATATTAAAAATGGCTATTGTACTGAGATTATGGTCGATTTGACAGCATCTATAGCAGATAAGAAGAAATTTGATTTAGCAGAGTTTAGAGCATATTTATCTGAATTAGGTGATTCTTTATTAGCAGTTTCTGATGGTGATATTGCTAAGGTTCATATTCATACTGAATATCCTGCTAAAATCTTTGCATATGGTAAGCAATTTGGAAAACTAGGTAAAATTAAAATTGATAATATGCGAATCCAGCACGAAACAATTGTTGAAAATAGTAAAGAACAAGAAGAAAGTGTAGATTTCGCAGTTATTGCAGTTGCATCTGGTCATGGAATTAGGGATATTTTTAAGAGTGAAGGCGTTAATCGGATTATTTCTGGTGGACAGACTATGAATCCTTCAACACAAGACATTATAGATGCCATTAATAAATCTGGTGCTTCTAAGGCCATAATTTTACCAAATAACGGCAATATTATTATGGCTGCAAAACAAGCTGCAGAAGTTGCTAATATTCCTGTAGGTATAGTACCAACCAAGACTATTTCACAGGGCTTAACTGCGATGTTGGCTTTTGATCCTGAAGTTAGTGTAGAAGAAAATGTAACAGCAATGAGTTCTGAGCTTGATACTGTAGTATCTGGTGAAGTTACTAAAGCTATTCGTGATACAACTATAGATGATATTGAAGTTAAGGAAGGCGATTATTTAGGTATCATTGATGGAAAAATAAAAATAGATGATCCTGATATTATTTCTGCTAGCCTTAGAATGATTGAAAATATGTTAGATGATGATAGTGAAATTGTAACTTTAATGTATGGTAGTGATGCTAATGCAACACAGGCTGAGGAAATTGCTGATAAATTGAGAGCAAGTCATGAAGATTTGGAAATTGAAATTCATGATGGTGGACAACCAGTTTATTATTTCTTGGTATCTGTAGAATAAAATGGAAATAGTTAATTTAAAGGTGCTTTTAAACCCTGTTAGTGATTTAGATGGAGTCGGCGTTAAGACTGCTGAAGCTTTATCACAATTAAAAATTAAAACTATATATGACTTACTATTTTATTTTCCGCGTAGATATGATAGTCTAGAAACTTTTCCTTTAAATGAGTTAAAAGATGGTCAAAGGGTTTTGCTGAAGGGAAAAATTGTGACTGATGTTGTAGTTAGCAGATATGGTTATCATAATACAAGGCTAAATTTTAAGATGCAAATTGACCATGATATTATCATGGTCAATTTTTTTAATCAACCATGGTTAAAAAAGCAGTTACAAAAAGGAAATGATATCGCTATTTATGGTAAATATGTGTTAGCTAGTCAAACTTTGAGTGCTTATAAGATTGTTTTGAAAGAGGAGGGCTTTGAACCTGTTTATTCATTAAATAGTCATATTAAGCAAAAAAAATTAGTTAGCTTTATTAGCCAGGCTATAGAAAAATATCTTCCCCAATTACCAGAAGTAATACCGCAATATTTACGAGATAAATATAAATTGTTAGATGTTAAATCAATGATTATTCAAATGCATCAACCTAAGGATCTTCAGCAAGTAAAAATCGCACAAAGAACAGCCATTTTTTTGGAGTTTTTTGTTTTTCAATTGCAATTATCACAATTATTGTATGCAAATGATCAAAAGAATAATGGTATTGCTAAAAAATATGATAGTAGTGCAATTAATGAGTTAAAAGAATCTATTAATTTTCAATTATCAGATGATCAAATTCAAGCTATTAACGAAATTTTGGCTGATCTCGCTTCTGCTAAACGAATGAATCGTTTATTACAAGGGGATGTTGGTTCAGGAAAAACCATCGTAGCTGTTTTTGCAATTTTTGCCTGTATTACAGCTGGCTATCAAGTTGCATTAATGGTGCCTACTGAAATTTTAGCCCAGCAGCATATGAATAAAATTGTAGCTATTTTGGAGCCTTTAGGCGTACGTTGTGCATTATTAACTAGTAGCACTAAGTTGAATGAAAAAAAAGAGATCTATCGTGAATTGAAAGATGGAATTATTAACTTAGTAATAGGCACACATGCTATTATTCAAGATCCAGTTATTTTTAAAAAACTAGGATTAGTAATTATTGATGAGCAACATAGATTTGGTGTCGATCAAAGAAAGCAGTTGTTAAATAAGGGAAACATGGTGGATATATTGGCAATGTCTGCCACGCCAATTCCGCGAACTTTGGCTCTTAGTGTTTATGGTGAAAATAGCGTTTCTGAAATTCATCAGATGCCACTTGGAAGAAAAAAAGTTATATCTTACTGGATCACATCGGACAGTTTAAGAAAATTATTGACGCTCATGAATGAACAATTAGAACAAGGATTTCAAATTTATGTGGTAGCTCCACTAATAGCAGAATCAGATAAGTTACATTTAAAGAATGCAGAAACCTTGTATAAGAAAATGGCTCTATATTTCGGCTCAGATAAAGTAGCTTTATTACATGGGAAAATGGCTAGTAGTCAAAAAAGTGACATTATGGATGCTTTTATCCATGGAAGTATCAAAATTTTGATTACAACCAGTGTAATAGAAGTAGGTGTTGATGTTGCTAATGCTAATATGATGATTATTTTTAATGCTGACCATTTTGGCTTAAGTCAATTGCATCAGCTCAGAGGTCGAATCGGTCGTGGTATAACACAAAGTTATTGTATTTTTGTTAGTGATCCTAAAACTGATAGTGCCAAAAAGCGTCTGAAAATTATAAGTACATGTGATGATGGTTTTGCATTAGCACGTGAAGACTTGAAATTACGTGGTGAAGGCGACATTTTTGGACAAGCCCAATCTGGTATCCCGCAATTTAAATTAGGAGATATAATTAATAATTATAATATTTTTACTACAGCTCAAAAGGAAAGCAAAGTTTTAGTGAACCAAAATCCTGAGTTAGTTGGTGAAGAATATGATTTCTTGAAACTATTAATGGAGTATGATGATTAATAAATAAAAGTGAGGTTGACATGAAAAAAATAGCGATTGATGCAATGGGTGGTGAACATGCACCACAAGCTATTGTGGATGCAGTGCTAAGTTTAGTTAAACAATTACCGCAAACTAAATTTATTTTATTTGGTGATAAAAAGAAAATAGAAAATTGTTTAATTGGTGTTAAATGTGAAAGAATAGAAATCGTTAATACTACAGAAGTTATAGATGATAGCGATGAACCTGTGAAAGCCATTAAGCAAAAAAGTGATTCATCTATGGTCGTAGCAGCTAAATATGTTAAAGATGGTCAGGCTAATGCATTATTTTCTATGGGAAATACAGGTGCATTACTGGCATGTGGTATTTTTATTATTGGTCGGATTAAAGGAGTTAAGCGTCCAGCATTAATGCCTACATTACCTAGTTCATCCAATAAATTGGGTTTTAATATGATTGACGTTGGTGCCAATGCTCAGAGTAAGCCTGAATATTTAATACAATGGGCAAAAATGGCAGAGCTGTATGCTGAAAAAATTCGAAAAATTGCTCACCCTAGAATCGCTTTGTTAAATAATGGTGCAGAATTTGATAAAGGGGATGCTTTGCATCAAGAAGTATATAAAAAATTGTTGAAAGAAGATTTAAATTTTGTAGGCAATATTGAAGGAAATGAGTTGTTTAGTGATAAGGCTGATATTGTTGTGACAGATGGTTTTTGTGGCAATATTGCTCTTAAAACACTTGAAGGTACATCACAAGTTATAGTTCACGAGATGAAACAAAGTTTACTTAACAATGGAATTATAGTTAAGTTAGGTGCTTTATTAGCCAAACAGGGTTTGCAAAGTTTAAAATCACATTTTGACGTTGCTAGATATGGTGGTGCTGTTTTAATAGGGTTAAATGCACCAGTTGTTAAAACACATGGTAGATCTGATAAACGTCCAGTTTATTATACTTTATTACAAATCGATAAGATGTTAGATGAACATTTAATTGATGAATTCAAAAAATATTTTTTAAATAATAACTAGCATTGTGAGAATAAATAGATTAAACTTTATTTTATTATGGAGGGATAGTATGTCAGAAGAAGAAATTTTTAATAAAATCGCCAATATTATTGAAGACCGTTTTGAAATTAATCGTAGCAATATAACGTTGAATTTAAATTTTAAGAATGATTTAGAAGCTGATTCGATTGATTTTGTTGAATTTGTGATGGATTTGGAAGAAGTATTTGGTGCTGATATTTCCGATGAAGATGCAGAAAAATTAAAAACAGTTGGTGAAGCTGTCAAGTATATTTATCAAAGGCAAAATTGAAATAAATTTAAAAGATTTTAGCAAACTTAAAGAATAATTAATTAAGTTATTGATTTAAGTCTTGCTTTTGTATATAATAATAGCAATATTTAAAATCTAATTGACTTTTAATTATATGATACCTATTTATTGAGAGGAGAATGTCTTTTGGAAAAGCAGCGTGATGTATTGTTAGACATCGAGCACTTACATACTGCATATAGATTACAGGGTAAGTTTTATGATGCAGCCGATGATATAAATCTAACGTTAAAGCGAAACGAAATATTAGCTATAGTTGGAGAGTCTGGTTGCGGTAAAAGTACCATTGCTTCAAGTATTATTGGTTTGTATGATCATAAAAATACTAGAGTAACTGGCGATATTATGTACAATGAACTCAATTTATCCGATTTAAACGAAAGTTTATTTAATAAAATTCGTGGAAATAATATCGGTATGATTTTTCAGGATCCACTTGCTTCCTTGAACCCATTAATGAGAGTTGGTGATCAGGTTGCTGAAACTCTGTATTATCATACTAAATTAAATGAAAAAGCACGATATGCAAGAGTTATTGAGTTATTTACTCAAGTAGGAATGCCTGAACCTGAGAAGATGTATCGTATGTATCCACACGAACTATCAGGTGGTTTAAGGCAACGTGTAGTAATTGCTATTGCTATAGCATGTAAGCCAGAAATTATTATTGCTGATGAACCTACGACTGCTTTAGATGTTACTATCCAAGCACAGATTTTGGATTTGTTGAAAGATATTCAAAAGGAAATGCAAGCTGGCATTATTTTAATTACACACGATTTGGGTGTTGTTGCTGAAACCGCTGATCAGGTAGCAGTAATGTACGCAGGTCAGGTAGTTGAAAAGGCAGATGTTAAAACTATTTTTGAGCATCCTTTGCATCCATATACACGATCACTTCTTAATTCAATGCCACAGGCTGACGATGAAAAAGAACAGTTACACGTAATACAAGGTACAGTACCATCTCTTAAAAATATGCCAAGAGAAGGGGATCGTTTTGCTTCTAGAATTCCATGGATTCCTGCAAGCGAACATGAAGAAAATCCTGTAATTCATGAGGTTGAACCAGGACATTTTGTAAGGTGTACATGTTGGAAGAATTTCCATTTTCAAGATCAAAGTAAGTAGGAGATAATTATGGCTGAGGAAATTATTCAAATAAAAGATTTAAAGGTCCATTATCCTATTCGTTCAGGTTTTTGGAATAGGATAACTGATTATGTGCGTGCAGTAGACGGTGTTTCATTATCTATTAAGGAAGGTGAAACATACGGATTAATTGGTGAATCAGGTTCAGGAAAGTCTACTATAGGTAAAGTAATTGTTGGTGTAGAAGCAGCTACAGAAGGCCAAATCTTATATAAAGGCAAAGATATAACTAAGTCTAGAAATAGAAAAAAGCTTAATTATAATAAAGATGTTCAGATGATTTTTCAGGATTCTATGTCTTCTCTTAATCCTAGAAAAAGAATTGAAGATATAATTGCTGAACCTATCAGAAATTTTGAAAATTTAACAACTGACGAAGAACGTAAACGAGTTCAGGAATTGTTAGATATAGTTGGTATGCCAAGCGATGCTATTTATAAATTTCCACATGAATTTTCAGGTGGTCAAAGACAAAGAATTGGTGTTGCACGAGCAGTTGCCACTAAGCCACGTTTGATTGTTGCTGACGAGCCAACATCTGCCTTGGATTTATCAGTTCAAGCACAAGTATTAAACTTTATGAAACAAATTCAACAACAGTATAATATTGCTTATTTATTTATCTCCCACGATTTGGGTGTTGTTAAACATATGTCCGAAGATATTGCTATTATGCATCGTGGTCGATTTGTTGAAATTGGAAAGAGTACTGATATTTATAATAATCCGCAGCATATATATACTAAGAGATTGTTGTCTGCTATTCCAATTGTTGATGTTAATCGTCGTGAAGAACATAAGAGAATGCGTCAAAGGGTTGAAAAAGAATTTCAGGATAATCGTGATAAATGGTATGACAAGGATGGTCGTGTATATCCATTACAACAAATATCCGATCGTCACTTCGTTGCATTACCTAAAGATGCTATTAATAGCGAATTAGAGGGGGAAAAGTAATATGTGGAAGACGGTTTTACGACGTATTTTGATTATGATCCCACAATTGATCGTATTGAGTTTATTGGTTTTCGTTTTAGCTAAGATGATGCCCGGCGATCCATTTTCTGGGCAGATAAATCCTAACCAAGACCCTAAGACAATAGCACATTTGAAACAAGAATTGGGATTAAATGATGCCCCATGGATACAGTATTGTAGATGGTTAGGTAATGTTATTCATGGCGACTTTGGTACATCATATATTCAACATGTTGCTGTTACTTCACTTATTTGGGATCGTGCTGTTAATACTTTCTGGTTATCAATTGTTACTGTTATCTTATCTTACTCTATTTCGATACCGCTAGGAATTATTGCTGGTCACCATCAAGATGAATGGCAAGATCAATCGATTCAGATTTTTAACTATATTACTTTTGCAATTCCAGGATTTGTGTCGTTAATTTTGGGATTATGGTTATTTGGTTTTACGCTGGGTTGGTTCCCAATAGCAGGGTCTGTTGGTACAGATTGTGATTCTAGCGTATTTGCATATATTTGGAGTAGATTTTATCATTTGATATTACCAGCTATGTTATGTGCTATTTTATCTACTACTGGTACTGTTCAATATTTGAGAACTGGTATTGTTGATAATAAGGTTGAAGATTATGTTAGAACTGCACGTAGTAAGGGTGTTCCAGAAAAAGTTGTTTTCAACAAACATATTTTGCGTAACTCCTTGTTGCCAATTGCAGCTTTTATGGGTAATACTATTACAGGTTTACTTGCTGGATCAGTAATTTTAGAAACAATCTTCTCATATCCTGGTATGGGTAAGTTGTTCTTAGATTCTATTTCGCAACGTGATTATACGACTTTAACTGCTTTAATTTTACTTTTTGGTGTTTTAACTTTAGTTGGTAATTTATTATCAGACATCATTATGAGTATTGTTGATCCACGTATTAGAATTAAGTAGGGAGGTTGATATAAATGTTTAGTAAGAAGAAAAAAGCTGATGTTCAAGCAACTGCTAATAATTCAACGCCAGACTTACCACCTTCCGCTATAAAGGTTGTTGCTAAAGAAATAATTAAAGATAAAATTTCATTGTTAGCATTTTTGGTAATTGCGTTAATTTTTGCCACGACTTTTATTGGCTCATTTGCTTTTAGTATATTACATGTCGATGTTACTGACACTAATATTGCGGATGCATTTTATTCTTGGGGTCAGATGGGACATATATTAGGTACTGATGATGGTGGTAGAGATATTTTAAACCTACTTATAGTAGGTGGTAGAAATTCCATCATGATTGGTTTATCAGTTACTTTTATTACAGAAGTAATTGGATTAGTAGTTGGTGTTATTTCAGGATATTATGGCGGTTTTATTGATGCTATAATTATGCGTATTATTGATTTTATTCAAATTTTGCCACAATTACCAATTATCATTGTTTTAGTTAGTGTAATTCCTAATTATAACTCAGTAATTTTAGTAGCATTGATTTCCCTTTTTGGTTGGACTGGAACTACTAGATACTATAGAAGTTTTGTCTTATCTCAAAGCGGTCGTGAATACGTTCTTGCTTCTAAAACATCAGGGTCAAGTGATTGGCAGATTATGTTTCGTGAAGTTTTGCCTAATATTAGCTCAATGATTATTATTGATGTTGTTTTGGGAGTAGCTGGTAATATTGGTATTGAAACTGCATTATCATTTATTGGATATGGATTGCCTAATTCTACACCATCTTTGGGTACTTTAATTGGATTTGCTCAGGATCCAGTTAATGTTACGACACGATTATGGTTATGGATGCCTGCCACTGTGGTTTTATTAGCATTATCATTATCATTTAATTATGTTGGTCGAGCATTGCAAAGAGCAGGAGATGCACGTCAACGTGAAAATTAAGCAAAAGAAGGAAAATACACATTTTCCTTCTTTTTTTATGCTCAATTAAATTGAATATGGTGTTAATAATAAGTAATTTCACTTTATGGATAACTACTTAAAAAAGATGATTATAAGATAAGATTTTTAAAGTATACTGTAACAAAGTAAAAAAATAAAAAATATGATAAATTAATTTGTTCATAAAAGATTATATAACAAATAGTAAGTACTATTTGTACCAATTAAGTATGATAAATTATGAAAAAGTTTAATGTGCAAATCAGATGCGAATCTCGTTAGTTGCTTAAAATTAGATACATGTATAGCAATATTTAAGTTAAATTGCTATAAGACAATTTAACTTAAATTAAATAAAATATAAAAAAATTACAAAAAAATATTGCAAGGTTAAGTAGTAGATGTTATTATCTAATTAATAACTACGAAAATATCTATTGGGGGTAAATAATTTATGAAAAAATTTAGATTATTAAGTAGCTTAGCACTGTTATCTGGTGTTGCTTTAACAATGACTGCGTGTGGCGGCAAGTCTGATAATGCCAATGTTTCTACTAAGGCATTTAAGAGTGCTGTTCCTAAGAAAGAAGTTAAAAAGGGTGGTACATTGCGTCAAGCATTAACTACAAATACACCATTTACTGGAGTTTTCTTAAATGAATTGGCAGATACTCAAGATGATTCTGATGTTATGAGTCCTGCAAATGAATCCTTGTTTTATTTTGATGACTCATATGGATATAATGACGAAGGTCCTGCAACCATTAAAATGGATGTAAAGAAAAAGACTGTTACAGTTAAAATTAAAAAGGGTGTTAAGTGGTCTGACGGTAAGCAAGTATGTGCTAAAGACTATGAATATGCTTATGAAATTATTGCAAACAAAGATACACAAACATCTAGATATACTGAATCTTTACAAGCCCTTAAGGGATTAACAGAATATCATGATGGTAAAGCTAAGACTATTTCAGGTATTGAAATGCCTGATGGTGAAAAAGGCTTGACAGTAGTTTTACATTATAAAGAAATGAAACCTGGTATGCGTCAATCAGGTAATGGATTTATATGGGAATGTGCTGTACCATATCATTATTTAAAGGATGTTCCATTTAAGAAACTTAAGGAAAGTGATAAAGTTAGAAAGAATCCTCTGTTCTTTGGACCTTATAAGTTTAGTAAGATAGTACGTGGACAATCTGCTACATTTGTTAGAAATCCATATTACTGGCGTGGTAAGCCTAACTTTGACAAGGTTGTAATCCAAGTGCTTAACCCTAATAACTCTTCACAAGCTCTTAAGTCACACAAGTTTGACATCATTGGTGTTCGTAATTCTCAATGGAAAGAAGTAAAGAATACTAAGGGAGTAAACTTTGTAGGAAAAGTTGGATTAGGTTATTCTTATGTTGGATTTAAAGTAGGTAAATGGAGTGCCAAGAAGGGTAAGAACGTAATGAACCCTAAGGCTAAGATGAATAATAAAGCACTTCGTCAAGCTATTGCTTATGGTATGAATATTGCACCAGTTTACAAGAGATATACTAATGGATTAACTTTCCAAATTCCAACATTGATACCTAAGCAATTTGGTGCATTCTATAATGGATCCGTTAAGCCATATACTCAAGATTTCAAGAAGGCTAACAAGCTTTTGGATGATGCAGGATACAAGAAGAAAGGTAAATGGCGTGTACAACCTAATGGCAAGCCATTAGTAATTCACTTTGCCGCAATGTCTGGTTCTGCAATTCAGGAACCTATTATTCAAAACTACTTGAAACAATGGCATAAGCTTGGATTGAACGTTAAATTGGCTGGTGGCCGTTTAATGGAAATGAACTCATTCTATGACAAAGTTATGCACGATGATCCTAGTGTTGATATGTTTATGGCTGCATGGGGCTTATCTAGTGAACCTTCACCAAATGACTTGTATAATGAAAAAGCACCTTATAACTTCACAAGATTTGTAACTAAGAAGAACTCAGAGTTACTAAAAGCTATTGATTCTACTAAGGCATTCAATAAGAAATATCGTATAGCTAAATTCCATGAATGGCAAAAATACATGGCTGATGAGTTATATGTATTGCCAGTAGCTAACAATTGGTCCATTACTGCAGTTAACTCTAAGATTAGTGGATACGATGCAAGTCCTTCAGCTAGTTGTAAATTCTGGATGAATTGTGGATTTATTAAATAGTTTATCTAAAAATAAATTTGTTAATAGAAAGTTTGATTGCTCTATAGTGATCAAACTTTTTTATTTGCTTTAATGAACCTTTTATTTGCTTTAAAAAATAGGTATAATTAGTTAGTTATAGGAAGGAATAATTCATGGTTTCAGAATCTTTTAAAAATGAATTGCAAGAAAAATATCAAATAAAATTTAATAATGAACAACTTTTGGAGCAGGCATTGACACATTCATCTTATTCTAATGAACATCAAGGATGTAAAAATTATGAAAAATTAGAATTTTTGGGTGATGCAGTACTTGAATTAGCGATATCGGATTATTTATATAGACATTTTCCTAATATGAATGAGGGAGAATTAACAAGAATGCGTTCCAATATTGTGCGTACGGAGGGTTTTTCACAATTTGCTACTGAGTGTGGTTTTTCTAGAGAAGTAAAATTAGGAAAGGGTGAAGAGAAATCTGGTTCACGTACTAGACATACTTTATTAGAAGATGTTTTTGAAGCATTTAATGGTGCTTTATTTTTAGATCAAGGCATGCCTGCAGTACAACACTTTTTACATTTAACTGTATATCCTTTAATTGCCGAGGGTGATTTTGACTCATCTCGAGATTATAAAACTGAATTACAAGAAAAATTACAAGTTAATGGAGCCATTGATATTCAGTATAAAGTGATTGATTCAGATGAAGCACAGCCTAGATTTACTGTTCAGCTCATAGTAGCTGGTGAGAATATTTCACAAGGTATTGGACGTAGTAAAAAAGCTGCTGAACAAGTTGCAGCTTCTGTTGCTTTGAAAAATATTTAGATTTGTAAGAAAAGGTGAAATTGTGCCATTAAAACAATTAGTCTTAAATGGTTTTAAATCATTTGCAGATAAAACAACGATTAATTTTAATAAGGGAATCACAGGGATAGTTGGTCCCAATGGTAGTGGTAAAAGCAATGTTACCGAAGCAATTAGATGGGTAATGGGAGAAAACTCTGCCAAAGCATTACGTGGTGAAAATATGCGTGATATTATTTTTGCTGGTAGTGAATTTAGAGGACCATTGAATAAAGCTGAAGTTTGTCTTATTTTTGACAATCACGATCGACAATTACATCTTGATTCTGATAAAGTAGCAATAATGCGTCGTATTTTGAGATCAGGTGATAGTGAATATTTTATTAATAATCAGTCAGTTCGTTTGAAAGATATCAGAACTTTATTTGTTGACTCTGGATTATCACAAAATAGTTTGGCCATTATTTCGCAAGGTAAAGTTGATCAAATTTTAAATTCTCAGGCAGAAGATAGAAGATATATTTTTGAAGAAGCAGCTGGCGTTTTGCATTTTAAGCAACAAAAATTAGTTGCTTTAAAGAAATTAGATGAAACTAATAACAATTTGATTAGAATTAATGATTTGGTTAAGGAGCTAAAAGCGAGAGTCGAACCATTATGTGAAGAAAGTTCACTAGCGAAGCAATATAAATTTGAAAAGAAACAACTTGATCGAAAGTTGAAGCAATTACTTGCATTAGAAATTGAATCGCTTGTGTTAGAAAAAAAAGAAATAGGTAGCAAATTATCTGATAGTAAAACAAATTTAGATCGTATAGATGAAGAAGTAAGTAGATCTCAAAAAGATTTAGAAACTAAAAAGAAAAAATCTAAATTATTACATGAACAAAAAGATGATCATCAGAGTGCTTTACTACATATTACACAGGAGATAGCTCAATTAAGTACTGAATTACAAATACAAAAGCAAAGTTTTGAATATGATGCTGCGACTGCTAAAGAATTTGAGCAACAACACCAAGAATTAATTGTTAGAAAAAACAAATTACAGCAAATTTTAATTAATCAGCAAAATGATTTAGCTAAAGTTACTAATAATGCTCAACAGTTAGCAGATTTTAAGAAAAAATTAGGTTCAAAATTAAATACAACTCCTAATGAACTAAATCGTAATTTGGAGCTAGTTCGATCTGACTATATTCAGACTTTGCAAGATCAGACTACTAACAATAATCAGCAGGTGTTTTTAAAAAATGAGATACAAAGATTAACTAGAGCTGAAGATAGTCAAGTAGTTTCATTGTCTGAGCAAGTTCAGCAAAGTTCAGTAAAATTACACCAATTATTACAAGATAAGAAAAATTTGATGCAGCAACATGAAGAATTAGCTGCTAAAAATAATCAGAAAACAAAAGAATATAACCTTATTTCCCAACATGGACAGAAACTTCAGGAGCAAATTAATCATCTTCAGAACATCTTATCGCAAAAGCAAGCACAAATTGACGGGTTAAAGAAATTACAACAACGTCATGACGGTTACTATACAGGAGTCAAATTTATTTTAAATAATATGAGCAAATTTGCTGGTGCAATCGGTGTAGTAGGAGATTTGCTTAACTTTTCTCCTAAATTGGAAGCTGCATTGATTACGTCTTTGGGTTCAGGAGTACAAAGTGTAGTTACTATTGATAAAAATAGTGCTAAAGATGCTGTTGAATTATTAAAAAAATATCGTGCTGGTAGAGTAACTTTTTTACCTTTAGGTGGTTTGCGAAAAAATAAGATTCCTGATTCAACACTCAGAGTTATTAAATCGATGGACAAAGTTTTGGGTGTTGCAGCAGAACTGGTTACACCAACAATTGATAAGGATATTAGTGAAGTTATAAATTATTTACTAGGTAATGTTATTATTGTCGAAGATATGCAGACAGCATTGCAAGTGCAATCAAAAACTGGAGGATACTATCGAATTGTTACTTTAGATGGCGATATCATTAGCCCGGGTGGTAGTATTACGGGTGGTATACGCAATCAACGTACGAATTCGCCATTGCAAATTAATTTACAAATTGCAGAATTGGAAGATAAAGTGGTTGTCGATTTGCAAAAGATGAAGTCTTTAAAACAAGAATTAAGCCAATTTAATGATAAGATTCATCAGTTTGATATAACTATTCAAGAATATCAACGCCAATTATTGACACTTGAGAGTGAATTTAATAAGAGTAATTTAGACTATCAAGGGCAAAAAAAGGAAAATGATAGATTAAATCAGTTACTTTTGTTACAAACAAATGCTCAAAAGCAGAAACAAAATGATATTGAAAAAATTAAACGCCAGCTTGTTGAACAAGAAACATTGCAAAAAGTTATAGCAGACAAGCTTGTTAGTCAGAAGTCAAAGATGGAATCATTAAAGCGTGAGATCACGCAATTTGATAATGATCGCCAACATTTACAGGCTGAATTAGCTGATAATAGTTCTAGATTGGCTGTTGCTAACAATAAATGTGCTAACTTACAAGAGCAAATTAAACAGAATCAGGAACAAGCACTGCTAGTAGAAAAGCAATTGCAATCTTTAGCAATTAAAATGCATGATTTAGATGCTAAGAAAAATAATACGCAAAATGAAGAAAATTTGAACCAAAAGATTGCGATGAAAAAGGCCAGTCAAGAAAAATTAACTGCTGATTTAACTGAATTAAATACACAATTAGGTAAAATAGATGCTGAATTAAATCAGTTAGAGTCGCGTGCTTCTAGAGATTATGAATTAAGAAAAAATCTTGCTGATAATCACAAAAAATTATCTATTGATATTACCAAACTTTCTGATAGTATCAGACATAAATTAGATATTTTATCTCAGGATTATGATATTAGTTATGAAGCTGCTTTAGATATGGTTGAAGGTGAACATAACTTGCAAAAGCAACAGGATTTAGCAAAAGATGTAAAATTGCACAAAATGTCTATTGCTGAAATAGGTCCTGTTAATTTAAATGCTATTGATGAGTATCAGGAAGTAAAAACAAGGTATGATTTTTTATCTGAGCAACAAAATGATTTGTTGTCTGCACGTAAAAATATTGAAGTTTCTATGTCTAAACTTGATAATGAAGTGAAAAAACGATTTGAGGATACTTTCTTAAAAATAGCTCAAAAATTTAAAACTATATTTCCTATTATGTTTGGTGGCGGACATGCTCAGTTGATGATGGTTGATCCTAAAAATATACTAGAAACTGGAATCGAGATTGTAGCACAACCACCTGGCAAGAAATTACAAAGTTTGAGTTTATTATCTGGTGGAGAAAGAGCTTTAACAGCAATAACTTTATTATTTGCGATGTTAGAAGTGAGTCCTGTTCCTTTTTGTATTCTAGATGAAGTTGAAGCGGCTTTGGATGAAGCCAATGTAGTTCGTTTTGCAGATTTTTTAAATAAATATGAATTAAAAACACAGTTCATTGTCATTACTCATCGAAGAGGTACGATGAAAAAAGTTAATAATTTATATGGTGTAGTCATGCAAGAATCAGGTGTTTCTCAAGTTTTATCAGTGTCATTAACTGATGATCAAAATAGGTGAGGTAGTCATGGGATTATTTAATAAGTTAAAAGAAAAATTATTGGGTAAAACAGAAGAAAATAAAGATTCACAAATTACAAAAAAAGACAATGATATTCAAGCAACATATGATCGTGGCTTGAAAAAGACTAGTAATTCTTTAGGTGAAAAACTGAATTCATTTTTAGCACAGTTTAGAACAATTGATGAAGATTTTTTTGATGATTTGGAAGATTTATTAATTGAAGCAGATGTGGGCTATGAGACAGCAGAAATGCTGACTGATGAATTACGAAATGAGGCTAAGCTTAAAAATGTTAAAGATAGCAAATTGTTAAAAAATGTTATTGTTGAAAAATTAGTCGAATTATATGAACAAAATAATACTAAAGATAGTAAGCTAATCCTTAAAACTGGAGATATGCCTGCTGTGTTTTTATTTGTTGGTGTAAATGGAGCAGGTAAGACAACAACCATTGGTAAATTAGCTAAAAAATTAAAAGATGCAGGTAATTCTGTGATGTTAGTGGCAGCAGATACTTTTAGAGCTGGTGCTGTAGAGCAATTAAAGGCATGGGGTCAGCGTGTAGATGTACAGGTTATTAGTGGCAATACTAATGCTGATCCTTCATCAGTGGTTTATGAGGGGTTAGAATGTGCTGTTAAGAATCATATAGATTATTTATTAGTTGATACTGCTGGTAGGTTGCAAAATAAGGTTAATTTGATGAATGAATTAGACAAGATAAATCGTACAATACATCGCAAAATACCTGATCAACCGCAAGAAATATTATTGGTTATTGATGGTTCTACTGGACAAAATGCTTTAAATCAAGCTAAGGAATTTGATAAGACAACAAAATTAACCGGATTAGTGTTGACTAAATTAGATGGTTCTTCAAAAGGTGGAATCGTTTTAGCAATTAGAAATGAAATGTCATTACCTGTAAAATTAGTTGGCTTAGGAGAAAAAGCAGAAGATCTAGCAGAGTTTGATGCAGAAAAATTTGCGATTGGGTTATTCCATGAGTTGATTTAGAGTTTTTTTGAGGAGGAAATATTTAGATGAAAAAATTAAGTGCTTGTACAACAATATTAGTGGGAAAAAAAGCTACGATAGATGGGTCAACAATGATTGCTCGTAATGACGATACATATAGTCCAATTACACCACAAAAATTTATTATTCAGAAAGCAGAAAAAAATAATAAGGGACGCATTATTAAATCTTATTTAAATAATTTTCAGATGGAATTACCAGAAAATGCTCAACGTGTGCCAGCTGTACCTAATGTTGATTATAAAAAATTAGGTTACTATGATGAAAGCGGAATTAATGAATGCAATGTGGCAATGTCTTGTACTGAGTCAACTTATGGTAATGAAAGAACTTTAGCCTTTGATCCATTAGTAGTAGATGGGTTAGATGAAGATTGTATGCAAACAGTTGTTTTACCTTATATTAAGTCAGCTCGTAATGGAGTTGAATATTTAGGTGAATTGATTACTAAGTATGGAAGTGCTGCAGGTAATTCTGTTTTATTTGGTGATAAAGATGAAGTATGGTATATGGAAATTGTAACGGGTCATCATTGGGTGGCTAAAAGAATTCCTGATGATTGTTATGCTATTGCTGCTAATAGAGTATCTATTGAAAATGTTGATTTTACAAATGCAGATTATTTTATGTGGAGTGATGGAATTAGGGAATTTGTTGATGCACATCATTTGAATCCAGATCATCATGGATGGAATTTCCGCCATATATTTGGTACGTACACTGAGCAAGACAGACATTATAATACTAGTCGTGTATGGTATGGGCAAAAATATTTTAATCCAGATATTGAGCAGGATCCTCAAGATGGTGATCTGCCTTTCATCAGAAAAGCTAACAAATTAATTACACAAGAAGATATTGAATTTGTCTTGGGATCTCACTATCAAAATACTCCATATGATCCATTTGGTCATGGAACTGATGAAGAAAAACATATGTATCGTCCAATTGGATTAAATAGAACGCAAAATGCACATATTTTACAAATTAGAAATGATGTTGATGCTGATAAAGCAGGCATTATGTGGTTATGTATAGGTGGACCTACTTTTACACCATTTATTCCATTTTTTGCTAATATGAGTGATACTGATGCCTCATTTAATAATACTAGTTTAACTTATAATCAAAATGATGCTTGGTGGTATTATAAATCATTAGCTAGTTTAGTGGAGAGCCATTATCCACAATTTGTGCAGCTTAATATTAAATATTTAGAAGAACTTAATCGTTATTACCGTGGCAGAATAGAAGAAATTATTGCTAATAGTGAAGGTCTTGCAGGTAATAAGTTAACTGAATATTTAACAGCGGAAAATCAAAAAACTGTCAAGCATACTAAGAAATTGTCTGATGAGCTTTTTGGCAAAATGTTTATAGAATCTATTAAGATGTCTAAATTAACATTTAGTATGGATAAAAATTTATAATATAAAATATTTATAGTTATTTGGCATACAATCGGTTATTTAATATAATATACTAATAAATATATTGATATTTGTTAAAATAATATTTTAATTGGAATAAGGGTGATGGCAATGACAATAACACCAATGGAAATTCATGATAAAGTATTTCCAATAGTTAAAAATGGGTATAGTGCGGAAGCTGTTGATGAATTTCTTGATCAGATTATTGATGATTATGCAGATGTACTTGATCGCAATGTTGATTTAAAGAATGAAAATTATAAGCTTAAGAAACAATTAAGGGATGCATCTTCTGACAATACGCAAATATGTCAGCACATGGTAGAAGTTCAAGAACAAGCAAGACAAATTGTAAATCAAGCACGTGTTACGGCTCAACAAATAATTGACGATGCTAAGGATAAATCAGATAGCATGTTAGCTGATACGCAAAAGCAACTTGTTCAACAACAAAATATGTTAGAACAATATAATACATTGATGAATGATTATGAATTGCTTAAAACTGAGGTTGCAAATTTTATTCATGATACCAAGGCTAAATTAAATGAACAAGTCAAAGAATTAGATGATAATGATTGGCAGATATATTTAGATAAGCATTATGGTAGGACTCGTTTGTATCCTGCTGATGGTTCACAACCAATTAAAACTGATGATTCAGATAATATTATTGATGAGGAAGGTTTAATTAAACCAGAAGATATAGATAAATATCAAGAATATATACCTGCAGAAAACTTTGACGAAGATATTGACAACAATACTGATACTGAAGTAAACTCTGATAATGAGAAAGAAGATACTCATAAGATTTTAGAAGGCGATAATCCTACTGTCGTGGAAACAGTAGAAGATGAAAATAGTAATTCTGATTCACTTTCCAGACCTAAGATTATCTTCCCTGATGATTATAAAGATCATAATTAAAGTAAATCGACAGTAAAACAAGTAGATGAAACAGCGAGCTATTAGATGGTGAGAGATTAGCGATATCGAAAATGTTGATCAGCTGCCAATTGATTTACCGTAATCTATACGTTACATGAAATATGAGTGGAACATTTTTATGTTCAAGTTAGGTGGTACCACGAAAAACTTCGTCCTATTTTGGGCGGAGTTTTTTGTTTAGAAAGGAAAAATATGAAAATAAAAGATACACTTAATTTAGGCAATACTAAATTTAAAATGCGTGGAAATCTTCCAGTTCGTGAAGCTGAATGGCAAAAGCAATGGGAGGATAACGATTTATATGAACAAAGACTTAAATTAAATGAAGGACATCCTCGCTTTGATATGCATGATGGACCTCCTTTTGCTAATGGTAATATTCATATGGGGCATGCATTAAATAAAATATCTAAAGATATTATTGTTAGATATAAAAATATGCGTGGCTTTTATGCTCCATTTGTTCCTGGATGGGATACTCATGGATTACCTATTGAACAGCAATTAGCTAAAAAAGGTGTTAAGCGTAAAGAGTTAAATATGGCTGAATATCGCCAGATGTGCCATGATTATGCTTTGAGTCAAATTGAAAAGCAACGTCAAGATTTTAAGCGACTAGGTGTAATGGCTGATTGGAATCATCCATATATTACTTTTCAACCCCAATTTGAAGCTCAAGAAATTAGAGTATTTGGCGAAATGTACAATAAAGGTTATATCTATAAGGGTAAAAAACCTGTATATTGGTCATGGTCTTCTGAGTCAACTTTAGCAGAAGCAGAAGTTGAATATAAAGATGTTGAAGCCAATTCGATTTTCGTTGCTTTTAAGTTGATTGATGGTAAGGATCTTTTGGACACTGATAATACATATTTGATTATCTGGACTACTACACCATGGACAATTCCTGCCAATGAGGCTATTTGTGTCAATCCTAAGTTTGATTATTCATTAGTTCAAGTTAATGACAAGAAGTTCGTTGTAGCTACTGGCTTGTTAGAAAAAGTTGCTCAAGAAATTGGCTGGGATGAATATAATGTGGTTAAAAGCTTTAAGGGCTCAGAGATGGAGTATATGAAAGCTAAACACCCTATATATGATAAAGAGAGTTTAGTTATTGAAGGATTCCATGTTACTTTAGATGATGGTACTGGCTTGGTTCATACCGCACCGGGATTTGGTGCAGATGACTTTAATGTAGGATTAAAATATAACCTACCAATTTTTAGTCCAGTAGATGGTCAAGGAAATTATACTGATGAAGTGCCTGAATTGGCTGGAATGTTTTATCAAGATGTTGATAAATTAATGCTTGAAAAGCTTAAAGCGTGCGGTGCATTACTTAAGTTAAAAGTCTTTACTCACTCTTATCCACATGATTGGCGTACTAAAAAACCTGTTATTTTTAGAGCTACGACACAATGGTTTGCATCTATTGAACCATTCCGTCAACAAATTCTTGATGAAATTGATAAAGTCAATTTTTTGCCAGATTGGGGAAAAATCCGTCTTTACAACATGATTAAAGATAGAGGAGATTGGGTCATTTCACGTCAACGTGCATGGGGAGTCCCATTACCAATCTTTTATGCAGAAGATGGAACACCGATTGTCACTCCGGAAACAATTGAACATATTGCCAAGATTTTTGAAAAAGAGGGCTCTATGGCATGGTTCACTAAAACAGCTAAAGAATTGTTGCCTGATGGATTTACTTCATCTCATTCACCTAATGGTGAATTTACGAAAGAAAAAGATATATTAGATGTATGGTTTGATTCTGGTTCGTCTCATACAGCAGTTATGGCACAAAGACCAGAATTGAGTTATCCTGCTGATTTATATCTTGAAGGTAGTGATCAATATCGTGGTTGGTTTAATTCTAGTTTAATTACCTCTGTTGCTATTTCAGGCCAAGCACCATATCGTCAAATTTTGTCTCAAGGTTTTGTTTTAGATGATAAAGGTCATAAAATGTCTAAATCATTGGGAAATGTTATTGCACCAAATGATGTAATTAAACAAATGGGAGCTGAAATCATTCGCTTATGGGTAGCTGGTGCGGATACAACTTCCGATGTTGCTGTTTCTCAAGATATTTTGAAACAGGCAGCTGAGAGTTATCGTAAAGTTAGAAATACTATGCGATTTATGTTGGCTAATACTTCTGATTTTGATCCAAAAAAGAATACAGTGCCTTATGATGAAATGTCTGGTGTTGATCAATATATGGAAGTTAAACTTAATAAGTTGTTAGCTGAATGTTTAGAGGCATATGATCATTATGATTTTACTTCTGTATATAAGAATGTATTTAGCTTCTTGTCTAATGATCTGTCATCCTTCTATTTAGATTTTGCTAAAGATGTTTTATATATTGAATCTGAAGATGGTCAAGCTCGCCGTTCGATGCAAACTGTCATATATGATTTCTTAGTTAAATTGGCAAAATTGTTGACGCCTATTTTGCCACATACAATGGAAGAAATTTGGAGTTATTTAAAAGAACCAGAAAAATTTGTACAATTGACAAATATGCCTGAAGTACAACATTTCGCTAATGAAAATGTGATTTTAAGCAACTGGAAGAGATTTATGACATTAAGATCTGATGTTTTAAAGGCTCTAGAAGATGCTAGAAATAAAAAAGTAATTGGTAAATCTTTTGAAGCACATGTTATCTTATATCCGAAAGCAGATACTGCTGAATTATTAGAATCTTTAAATGCAGATGTTCGTCAAATCTTGATAGTATCTGATTTAACTATCGAAAATGAGACGAAAATGCCACAGAATGTAGAAGAGTTTGCTACTGCTGGTATAGTTGTTGAACATGCACAAGGTGATGTTTGCCCAAGATGTCGTCGTACAACTGATGATTTTTGTAAGAATGGTAGCTTATCTAATTTATGTTCTAGATGTGCAGATATTGTTTTGAAAAATTATCCTCAAGTGTCAGAGGAAGGACTTGAAGAGTAATGAGAACAGGCATAGTTAAGCAATTTGATAGTCGGTCTCCTTATGGATTTATTGAAGATGATCTGACAGGAGCTTCATATTTTGTTTTTTATAAATCAATTAAAGAAAGTGGCTATAAAAGATTAGAGGTTGGACAGCGTGTACGTTATCAGCTTGCACAGGGTAAAAAAGGCTTGCAATGTATTAACGTCTATGTTGAAAACAATGAGAGAGGATAATTAAGATGGATATAAGAGAAGAAGAAATTTCTAGAAAACGTATTTTTTCTGGAAAATTGATCGATCTGGATGTCGAAACCATTAGTTTGCCTAATGGTAAGACCGCTCTGCGTGAGATAGTTAATCATCCTGATGCTAGTGCAACAATTGCTATAAATAATCAAAATAAAATGCTGTTGGTAAGGCAATGGCGTGAAACTATTAAGCAAGAAACTTTGGAGATACCTGCGGGATTAATTGATGATACGGATGCTTCACCATTGGATGCAATGAAACGTGAATTAAATGAAGAAGGTGGATATCGGGCAGAATATTGGGAAAAGATTTCTGAATTTTATTCATCATGCGGTTTTTGTAATGAAAAATTGTACTTATTTTATTGTGATACTTTGACTAAAGTAGAAAATAAGCGTCCATTGGACGATGATGAATTCCTCACTCAAGTCTGGTATAGTTTAGATGAGTTGAAACAATTGCTTGCACAAGGTAAGATCGTTGATTCAAAGACTGTAATGGCTATTAATTTATGGGAAAATATGGTATTAACGGGTAATCGTAATAATGACTGAAAAAAGGTCTGAGTATATTAAAGAAAAAAGAAAAAAAGCTCTTTTTGGCTTCTTTAAGAAAAAAGATCGCCATGCAGCTGATAATTCTGATTTAAAAGATAATATATCAAATGATGAAGTAATTGACCGTCCAAAATTAACCAAAGAGGAAAAAAGCAAACGATTAAAACGCTTTTTAAATCGAGCAATAATTATTGAATTGATTTTATTAGCTTTGGTATTATTATACTTATTGAAGTTTTAGGGGATTTAATAGTGAAGATTGCAATCATGGTTCCAATGGCTGAAGAGGCAGAGTATTATCATACTAATTTTCAATTTAATGAAATTAAAAAGTATGGTATAACCGAATACAGTCATGGTTTTATAGGTAATAATGAAGTTTTTATAGGTCTTTCTGGGATAGGTAAGGTAAATGCCGCCATGAATATTACCTCATTATTAGTTAATGAAAAAATTGACCTAATATTTATCACTGGTTCAGCAGGTGCGTTGCAAACTAATATTCATCAGTATGATCTTGTTTGTCCTGATGCATTTCGTTATTTTGATGTACATAATACTATGGCGGGAGATTATGTAGAAGGGCAGATACCCCAAGAACCTGCTGAATATGACTTGAATAGTATGTTACGTGATGATTTTATTAAGTATTTACAGGCAAAAAAAATAAGATATTTTTCAGGATTAGCTGTTACTGGTGATAGTTTTATTGCAACATTTGAAACTAAGAATGGTATTTTGAAAAACTTCCCGGATGCACTTTGCGTGGAGATGGAAGGGGCTGCTTTTGCTCAAGTTGCATCTAAATTTGGCGTACCGCTAGTTGCACTGCGAGCTATTTCAGATAATGCTGCCAATGAAGCTGCTGTTGATTTTGATATCTTTGTCAAAAATGTTGCTAAAAAAGCTGCAAGTATTATTTGCGATTATTTGAAAAATTAATTTATAAAGGGTTAGATTGGTTTGAAAAAGAATATATATTTAGATAATGCAGCTACTACACCGGTTTCGCCATCTGTAGCTGCCAGAATTAACGACGAAATGCTTGATGATTTTGGAAATGCATCAAGTCAGCATTATTTTGGACGTAAAGCTCGTGCAGCTGTAGAAGTCGCTAGAAAAATTATTGCTGATTCCATCAACGCAAAAGCAAATGAGATTGTATTTACTTCAGGTGGTACAGAAAGTAATAATACTGCTATTTATGGTACAGCTAAATTACGTAGTCATTTAGGTAAAAAAATTATTACTACTAAAGTGGAACATCCATCAGTGTTAAATCCAATGAAAGATTTGGAATCGAAAGGTTACAATATAGTTTATTTGGATGTTGATCAAACGGGTCATATTTCTTTAGAGCAGTTAAAAGATGAGTTAACGGATGATACTATTCTGGTATCCATCATGTCAGTTAATAATGAAGTAGGTTCTATTATGCCAATTGAAGAAATTGGTCAGTTGGTCAAAGGTACTAATGCTTTATTTCATGTTGATGATGTTCAAGGATTTGGTAATATAGATATTGATGTTCAAAAGTCAAATATTGATTTAATGTCGACGTCAGCTCATAAAATAAATGGCCCTAAATTTTTGGGATTTTTATATGAAAAAGAAGGAATAAATTTGCCACCATTATTATTAGGTGGTGAGCAGGAATTAAAGCGTCGACCTGGTACAGAAAATGTTCCTGCTATTTCTGGTTTTGGTGTTGCAGTTAAAGAATCAAATATTGATAAAAAAGAACAACAAAAGAAATATCAAAATTTACAGAATATTATTATTAATAAATTGAAACATGATCATGTTGATTTTGAAGTTAATGGTAGTATCTCTGGATCTGTTTCACATCATGTTTTAAATTTATGGCTGAAAGGAATAGATACAGCCTTGGCTATTACCAATTTAGATTTAGCCGGTTTTTCTGTTTCTGGAGGATCTGCTTGTACAGCAGGATCTTTACATCCATCGCATGTTTTAGCTGCAATGTATGGTGAATCATCTCCACGTTTAAGAGAGTCGATTAGAGTATCTTTTAGTAGATTTACTAGTGAGGACGATGTAACTTCTTTTGCAGCAGAATTAGCTGATATGTGCAAAAGGTTAGTATAGTTAGCTTAATTTTAATGAGCAATCAAGCACTAATATAGCTTGGTTGCTTTTTGATACTATGGGATATATATTTAGAATTAATAGTCAAATTTATTAGTTATGGAGTGATGACCTATCGGAAAAATAAGAATACATAATATTGTGGTTTATACACATAATGGAGTTTTTGCAGAAGAAAAAATTTTGGGTCAAAGGTTAGAAATTGATTGTGAAATATCTTATCCGATTGAACAAAAAGTAATTCATGATAACTTATCTGAAACAATAAGTTACGTTGATATTTATGAATTAATAGTAAAATATGCACAAGAGCAAAGTTTTAATTTAATTGAAACTTTAGCAAATAAATTGGCAGATAAGATTTTATCTGAAGATAGCATGATAATTTCTGTTCAATTG
Organism: Lactobacillus iners; assembly: GCF_011058775.1. Classification (NCBI taxonomy): domain Bacteria; kingdom Bacillati; phylum Bacillota; class Bacilli; order Lactobacillales; family Lactobacillaceae; genus Lactobacillus; species Lactobacillus iners. The sequence goes on from NZ_CP049230.1 coordinate 485,355, forward strand.
AAAGTAAGAAAATACGGTGTTCCTATGGCTGGAGCTTTTGATGATATAGAAATAGAGGTTTTTAAAAAGCAAAAATGAAGTCAAAAGCATATTTGAGTGTGGGAAGTAATATTGGTGATAGACTTAATAATATAGTCCAAGCCGTCAATTTATTGCGAAGTAATAAACATATCTATAATGTAACAGTATCTTCAGTATATGAAACCGAACCGGTAGGCAATGTTGAACAGCAGAATTTTTATAATATAGGTATTAAGATAGAGACAGATTTAGATCCTTTTTTACTATTAGAAGCATTACATGATATAGAGCAAAAATTACATCGAAAGAGATTGGTTCGTTGGGGACCTAGGACTATTGATTTAGATATTATTGATTATGAAAATTATCAAATTAAAACTGATATTTTGACGTTGCCCCACAAAGAAAGAGATAATAGGAAGTTTGTATTAGAACCATTGTTAGAGATTAGCAAAGATGATCCAGCATATCATAACCTATTACAAGAAAAGATTAAGTGTACTAAAGATACGAATTGGATCAAAGTAGTACAGCAAAGTGAGGTATTTAATGAATCAACAAAAAATTGAACATGCAGTTAGAGAATTATTAGTGGCAGTAGGTGAAGATCCTGATCGCAGTGGATTAGTAGAAACACCTAAACGAGTAGCTAAGATGTATCAAGAAATCTTTTCGTCACTCAATCATCGACCAGAAGACTTTGCAAATTATAAAAAATTTCATGTAGATAGTAATCCAGAAATGGTATCTATTAATCATATACCTATCTATTCTATGTGCGAGCATCATTTATTACCATTTTTTGGATATGCTGATATCGCATATATTCCTAACAATAATATGGTCTTAGGATTAAGTAAAATTCCGCGGTTAGTTGAATTTGTTAGCAAAAAGCCAACGATGCAAGAAAAGATTACTACTGATATTGTTAAACAATTAGCTAAATTCATTGATCCTAAAGGAATAGCAGTTGCTATTAAAGCACGGCATTTATGTATGGAGATGCGAGGTATTAATAAATATGGGCAATATACTTACACTTCAGATTATGCTGGACTATTTAATGAAGATGATAAATTAAAGCAAGAGTTTTTAAAGCAGCGAGGATAAAATATTTGCTAAGTTATGAAGAAATTATTTCGGGATTTAGTCAAAAAATGTTGGCAGGGGATCATAATCATGTAGTTTTTTTACGTAACATAAAAAAAAGACTAGGTTCACCAGAGCAAGCTTTTAAAACTATTCATATTGCTGGAACTAATGGTAAAGGCTCAACAGGTATGATGATTAAAGGCGTTTTAGAGCATGCAGGATATAAAGTAGGATATTTTAATAGCCCTGCTTTAATAGATGATCGGGAACAGATTTCTATTAATAATATATTGATTAGTAGAAATGATTTTGTAGCTACATACTATGAAATTTTAAATAAGTTAAGCACAGATGAAAGTGCCAAGATTAGTGTATTTGAGTGGTGGACGTTGATTATGCTTGTTTATTTTGCTAATAAAAAAGTTGATTGGGCAGTGATTGAATGTGGCTTAGGTGGAACAGATGATGCAACTAATATTATAAATGCACCAGAATATGCTATTTTTACGCATATTGCATTAGATCATATTCATATTTTAGGTGATACTGTAGAAAAGATTGCTAAAGCTAAGTCAGGAATTATTAAATATGGAACGAAGGCTACTATTATAGCTCCTTTACAGCAAAAAGCAGTTGTTAATATTATCAAAGAAAAATGTAGTCAAGCCCAAGTGCCATTAATTTTATCGGATGAGATAGCCAAAATTAAGGTTCATAATAGCAAAATAAATATAATTTCAACAGATTTCACATTGGAAAGTTCTTTTTCATTATTGGGTGAATATCAAAGAGAAAATTTAAAAACAGTTATCGCTTTGGTTAAGCAATTAATGCGTGAAAAAGTTTTAATTAGTTTAATGCCTTTAAAGCAAATGTTGGAAACGATTAAAATACCAGCAAGGTGTGAAAAAATAGCCTCTTTACCTGATGTTCTTATAGATGGAGCACATAATCCAGATGCTGCATATAATCTTGCTCAAACTATCATCAGTTTGCGACATGGTCGTAGGGTGATTATGATTTTAGGATTTTTGAAGGATAAGAATTATCAAAAAATGATTCAAATTTATCAAGAAATATCGCATGATTTTATTTTGACAGAACCTGATCATCTACAACGAAAATTGCCTGTTGCAATTTTGGCTCAAAAATTCAACAACCATGTAATGCAAGCTGTGAATGTAAGATCTGCTCTAAAAATAGCTCGTCAAAATGCTAAACCTGATGATCTTATTGTGGTTACAGGTTCATTTTATTTAGTGAAAGATTTAATAAACGATGATTAGTAATGAAATGAATTTTGTTATAGCAAGTAATAATATCAAAAAAGCTAAAGAATTAGAGAATATTTTATATCATTTAGGATATAAAAGTATAATTTATAGCGAATTGATGCCTTATATTCAGTTTCCTAATGAACAAAATAATAGTTTAGAGCAAAATGCCTGTACGAAAGCAGAATTTATTAGTCATTATTTGAATAATGAACTGGTTATAGCTGATGATACAGGATTATATTTAGATGCTTTTCCACAAGAATATGGTGTTAGTACGAAAAGACAATTGATGAAAGAATGTAAGAATGGTAATTTTAATCAATATTTGCTCAATAAGGTTAAAGAAAAAGATAGAAAGATGACTTTGAGGTCTGTAGTCGCATTAGCTCAAAATGGTGTAATAATTGCTAAAGGAGCAGGGAAAATGCGGGGTAAAATTGCTTTAGAGGAATTAGGAAATATGTCGACAGGATTTGACAAAATAGTAATTCCTGATGGATCTACTAAAACAATGGCTCAAATGGATTGGCACACTCGTTTTTTATATTTGCATCGAGCAATAGCATTGCAGAATCTTTTAAAGAAAAGGAATTTTAGTTAATGGAAATAAAAGAAATTAAATATGACAAAATAAATATTGAAGGACTACCCTTACAAATTATCAAGAGAGATATTTTGCAAAGACAAGAGATTGTCTTGGCTTGGCAGGGTATTGAATGTGTGGAAAATAAAATAATAGATTTTTTGAATCATTTTGATATTCCGCTTTTTAGATGCGAAAATACTATTCAATTTCTTTTTCCAATAACTGCTTTAAAAATATTAGCAGCTAAATCTAAAATATTATGGCCAGATGATGAAAAATTAGCATTAAGTATTGATGCAATTATTAAATCTCATTGCATTATTTGGAAAGCAGGTCGTTTTACTTTCGATATTACTGATAAGCCATTAGTTTATGGTATTTTAAATGTTACCCCCGACTCATTTTATGATGGTGGTCAATATTATGCACCAGAAGATATGAAAAAACACATTGCAAATATGGTTGATTCAGGTGCAGATATTATTGAAGTAGGCGGACAAACTACTAAACCAGGAGGATATGTTGAAGTTAAGCCTGAAGATGAAATTATGCGGACGATTCCTGCTATTAAATTTATTCATGATAAATATCCTAATATAGCCATAGCTATTGATACTTATAAGCTACCAGTAATGCAAGCTGCTATTGAAGCTGGGGTAGATATTATTAATGATGTTAGAGCATTTGATTCTTATCAAAAACGAGCATTAATGGCTAAAAGCAATGTGGGATTAGTTACTATGCATAGTAGCCGTGAACATGAGTATGATAATTTAAGTGATGAGATGATAAAATTTTTTAAAGATAATTTAAAAACACTTATAGATGCGGGCATTGATTTAAATAGAATTATTTTAGATCAAGGTATTGGTTATGCTAAGGTAGCTGATGGTTATCAAGATTATACGATGATGCGTAATCTTGATCAGTTGAACAAATTTAATCGTCCTATTATGGTAGCAATATCACGTAAGGGATTTGGTAAAAAATTATTCAATTTGAATAAGGAAGATCGTTTACCTGTAACATTAATAGCCGAATCGGCAATGTTTTTACGCGGTGGAAGAGTAATTAGGGCTCATGATATTGCAGAAACTTATCAATTAGTTAATATGTTAGATATCATTAATCAAAGTTATTGGTTTAGATAAAAAATTTATTTTTATTTGCTAATTTTTGTTTTGTATTTGTGTATAGATATTTTTTCTCTATATCGAAATTTTCGGAGCTTACGTCAATTAGAAAGAGTAGCAGAACAAAGTGAAGATTTGGATAATTTAAGGATATTTCACTACTGTGTGGAGCTGATGATAGGATATAAAAAGAAGACAAGCAAACAAATTGGAAAGAATATCAATTATATAGCCTGTCTTGCAACTGTAGTGGGGAAAATAAGCTATGAAGACAAAATGGATATGTCTATTTTGATGCAAAAAAATAGTTGATGTGATTTAGAAAAAAGATGTTTATTTTCAAAAGTAATATGGATAATCGTTTCGATCAGACATGCGAATACATATTAAAATTAAAGCGAGCAGAATTATTTTTTCATGGAATTAAAAAACAAGATAAAACGAAGGCTCGTTTGTATCATGCTACACTGGAATACTATTATGCTAACCATAAAAAAGAAAGATATATGAGGATTTTAAAATAAGAAAACGCTGTTAAATTCGCAGCGTTTTTTATATATCTTCTTAAAATATTTGTACACACAAATTACAGCTAAAGTGTTTTTGGGGAATCCCCAAACCCCTATGCATCTTATAGGCCGATTTTTGCAACTTATTGGAAAAAAGCTCACAAAACTTATTAATGAGCCATACTAAATAATGTCAAGTGTGACAAATTTTAAACAAAGGGGAAACTTAAATGAAACCTAGTAAACAAACATTTGCACTTTATGGATTGCTATCTGGTTTAATTTATGGGCTTGTTTTCTTGTTTTGGAAAGGATAAAAAGTTATGGAACAACTAGAAATTTCAGAATGTCAAACACAAGGTTTTGAAGTCAAAAAACTAGATACAGATGATTTCTTATCTAGTGACCAAATGAACTGGAGTGTAACATTATGCTGCTGTCCATGTTGCTGTTGTTGTGGTTAGTTTATTAACCCGTCAATAAAGCACTATAGTGATTCATTGCTTTTCAATTGTATTTTATAGTGCTTTTTTATCCATAAATTAGGGAATTGTGAGTATGAGAACAAATATTACTTATTATATGTCGTCAGAGGGAAAAATTTATATCAAGGATGGAACAAATATTTATGAATTGAACATATGATTATGAGTTTTATCTCAAAAAAAGACATCCAAGGTGTAGATGCAGTGACAACAGAAGACTTCATAAAGTTTAAAATTTTTAATCCGTTTATAGACTTACAAGAACTTATTAAAATTATTGATTCTAAATTATGGTTTTCAGAAGAGTCATATTATTTTGCTTTGTCAGAAATAGAACAAGAGAAGGCTTTAATCAGCTCTAACATCAGTAATTTGTTGAGCAAAATTATTTGTACAAACCATAAACGAGGAGAGAATGTTACGTTTGAAAATTATAAGGAGTGGTTTTTAAAAGTATTATCTTCAATGAGTTGTATGACAATCTCTAATCAAATTAAAAAAAGTAATGATTTGCCTAGAGATTTTGTCGATTTTTCTAAGTTGAAAAGCAGTTCAAATAGTGGTGTCCTTAATTATAATGATGTTGATTTTTTCTACTCATATATAAAATTAGCACTTTTAGATATTCCCAATTTTTCTAGTTTTTATTTCTTACAAAATTTTTCGAATCATATTAATAAAAGTTTGAAGAAGTTGAGGGATTCAGGTATTTATTATGCATTTTGCTTTTGTAAATATCATAGAGAATATGTAGAGTTTTTTCTAATTATTTCAATAAACCAAACAGTTCCAAATTGCTGTGACTATATTATTGACGAACTAGGTTCTATCTATGGAGCTTATGATTATCATGAAAACCAGAATACTGGAGTACAGGACTTTAAGGAAGACCTGTGTGCAATATATTTGACAGATACATTTATTGAGAACAATGTTCCTGAATTTACTTCTGTTCAAAGCGGTTTTATTAATAAAATAATTTTGATGCTGGGTGGTGGCTAAAGTGAATAATGTTTTTGAAATATCAAATATTACTAAATCATTCAAGAATAAACAAATTTTAAAAGGTGTTGACTTGATTGTGAATAGAGGTGATATCATTGGACTTTTAGGTTTGAATGGTGAAGGAAAGTCCACTTTAATAAAAATAATTTTAGGTATACTTTCTCAAGATTATGGGGAGGTTAAGAGGAATTTCGATATTAAATCTGATGTTGGTGTTATGTTACAGGAAATTTCTATGCCTGAGAAGATGAAGGTATACGAATGGCTAGATATGGTGAAATGCTTTTCAACAAACTCTAAATCAGTCGAAAGTGTTTTAGATAGTGTTAACTTAAGAACAGTTAGGAATAAATATTGTGATTCTTTATCAGGTGGACAACAAAGACGAGTTCAATTTGCTACTGCGATTATTAATAATCCTAAAGTATTGATATTGGATGAACCAACAGTAGGTATGGATGTAGTATCAAAAAAAGCATTTTGGGAGACGTTAAACACATTTTCGTTCAGTAAAGATTTGACAATAATCTTAATTAGTCATGATATGGAGGAAGTTGCTGAATTCTGTAACAGAGTACTAATTTTGTCCAAGGGGCTGCTAGTTTCAGATAGTAAAATGACTGATATTCAGGATAGAATCGAAAAAAACTCATCATATTTAATAGATAAGAGTCAAATAACTCAAGAACAATTAGAAGTAGTAACAAAGTTTAGCTTTGAAGAGACTGATTCTGAAATAAAATTTACGTATCAAATGATAGATGAAGTAGTATCTGTAGGAAAAATTCCTATTTCGATTATAAAAAAGAATCAAAGTAATCTACGTCAATATTTTATGGAGGTATTAGAAAATGAACCAAGTGAGTAGTCTTTTCTTTTTAATATGGCTAGATATAAAAAGGGTTTTCAGGGACACCAAATATGTATTATTTATTATTGCTTTGCCAGTTATTTTTTATATTATATATACAGCGATTTTTCCTGAGAATGCTAATGTTAACGGCGTTCCGTGGTCAGAGTACTGTTTGATTTCTATGATTGCTTTTGGTATTATGGGGAATGCAATCAATCTACTTGGTACTAAAATTGCAGATGAACGAAAAAAACAATGGTATACTTATTTGAAGGTATCTCCAGTTAATTCTACTTATTATGTAATAAGTCATGTGTTTTCATATTTGTTGATTTCAGTTGCTTTTACGTTTCTTATGTTTGTAGTTGCCTACCTCTATAAGGGAATCAATTTAGGAGTACTTGAAATGATTAATATAGGAATTACACTAAATATAGGAAGCATTGTATTTTTAATTATGGCCTTGTTAATCGGTAGATTAGATAGTTTGTCTCAACCAATTGGAACCATAACGTATTTAGTACTTTCTTTTTTGGGTGGTTTATGGATGCCAGTGGCTGCTATGCCCAAGTTTCTTTCTCAGATCGCAACTTTCTTGCCATCATATAACTATGCTCGCCTGGGATGGGGATTATTGGAAAATAAAGGCATTGATGTTAAATCTGTAGCCATTCTCTTTATTTATATTATATGCTTCTTGGCAATCTATATCTTATTACAGAGAAAGGAGCAGGCTAATTAGGAGGTATTTTGAAAATAAAAGAGTATTTTGGGAGTATATCTCAATTAGAGAAAAAGTTGTCTGCTTGGATTGATTTACCAATCTCTTTGCGAGTACGCTCCACAGGGACAAGAAACATTACATTTCTTTTTGAAAGTTTTAGCGAAGAAGAGATTATTAGTTTTTTTAAAGATACTATTCAACAGCCTGAACATGCTATTGTGGGTTATAGACAAGATGATATTTATGGAGATATTTTAGGAAAATGCGACTATCAGGATGTGTTGTATTTTGAAGGTATTGGCGATAAGGTATATGCTTATGCTGATAATCTCACTTTGAGTCTAAAAAATAAGTTATATGAGATTGAAGAGTTCAGTAAATTATATGTGAGAATTAGTAAATCTTTTATTGTTAATATATTAGTTGTAGAAAAAATTTATCCTTCTCTGAATGGAAAATTTATCATTGAATTAACAGATGGTCAAAACTTAACGGTTTCTCGAAAATATAAAAAACAATTTTTAGAGTACTTGGAGGATTAGTGGTGAAATACTTAAAAAAACTTCTACTCGTGCTTTGCATTGGTGCAATCTATAATCTATATTTTACTCTTATAAATTCAAGTTTAACATCTTGGGTCAATATTATTCTATTCATAATATTCGGATATGCTGAAGTATTTGCTTTAGAGTTATTATTTAAATACTCCATTAAATTTCAGAAAAACGTCTATATTCAATTACTTACCATATTTTTAGTATCTAGTATGGTTGAAATAGCATATATGCTAGTCACTGGCTTGAGTTTTACTATAGCAATCCATTTTGTTTTGTTAGGAATACCTATTACAATTATTGGTTTATTGTATTGGAAATATTATGTTGATAAAATTGAAAAATTGTTAAGAGACAAAAAATCTAGTCTATCAAATTGATTTTTATAAGGGCACCTCTAAAACTAAGAATGTTGATTTAAATAGAATTATTTTAGATCAAGGTATTGGTTATGCTAAGGTAGCTGATGGTTACCAAGATTATACGATGATGCGTAATCTTGATCAGTTGAATAAATTTAATCGTCCTATTATGGTAGCAATATCACGTAAGGGATTTGGTAAAAAATTATTCAATTTGAATAAGGAAGATCGTTTACCTGTAACATTAATAGCTGAGTCGGCAATGTTTTTACGTGGTGGAAGAGTGATTAGAGCTCATGATATTGCAGAAACTTATCAATTAGTTAATATGTTAGATATCATTAATCAAAGTTATTGGTTTAGATAAAAAAATTATTTTTATTTGCTAAAGATAGATTAAGGTAGTACAATATAGTAGTTGTATTTGTGGATTTATACCTCACATCTGCAACCGCACACAGATGGTTAGAAGTGAGTCTAAAAAAGATTTCACCATTTCGTGGCGAGTCTAAGTATTTTTATGGAGGTGTACGTATGTACGCAATTATTAAGACCGGTGGTAAGCAATATAAGGTTACTGAAGGTGCTAGCATTTTTGTTGAGAAACTTGATGTTGAAGAAGGCACTGTAGTAACTTTTGATGAAGTTATCCTTGTAAATGATGGTGAGTCAACTAAGATAGGAACTCCTGTTGTTAAAGGTGCTAAGGTGACTGCTAAAGTTGAAAAACAAGGCAAGGAAAAGAAAGTTGTAACTTTCAAATACAAGCCTAAGAAACATTCACATTCTAAGTATGGTCACCGTCAACCTTACACCAAGGTAATTATTGAAAGTATTGAAGCTTAATTAAGGGGGAAATAATATGATGATCGATAATCTTGTACAACTCAAGTTATTTGCCCACCACAAAGGTGGAGGTTCTACTACTAACGGTCGTAATTCAGCAGGTCGTCGTTTAGGTACTAAGCGTGCTGATGGTCAACAAGTTACTGCAGGTGCTATTATTTACCGTCAACGTGGTACTAAGATACATCCCGGAAAGAACGTAGGTCGTGGTGGCGATGACACTTTATTTGCATTAACAGATGGTGTTGTTAAATTTGAACGTTTGGGTAAAGACCGTAAACAAGTTTCTGTTTACTCAGCTGAAGAAGCAAAATAATTATTTAAAAAGCTAAACGTATTTTTTAACGTTTGGCTTTTTTTATCTACTTTAAGAGGTAAAAAGTATGGATGCAAAGTCAAAATTATTAACTCTGATAAATGCTAGAATAGAAAAAGTTACAAAATTAATTAAAGAAAAAAATGCAGATGCCTTGATTATTATAAATCAAGCTAATTATCGTTACCTAACAAATTTTACAGGTGAGGAAGCTGAACTTATTCTTTGTGCTAATGGTGACAGGATTTTGTTATCTGATTCTAGATTTGCTGGACAAATAAAAAAGCAAGCTCCTGGCGAAATGAAAGTAATTATGAAACATAAGAATTCAGTTAGCGAAATTACTGAGCAATTACGTCATCTATCTTTGAAAAAAGTTTTAGTTGAAGGTGAAGCTATTTCTGCTATTGATTATCAAAATTTGGTTAATAGTAATTCAGATATAGAATTTGAAATGTCCTTAGAGTTGGTTGAAGTTGCTAGAAATGTTAAAGATGAATTGGAATTGGATGCATTAAAACAAGCAATAGCCATTTCATCGCATAGTTTTACAGAAATTTTACCAATGTTACAACCGGGTGTAACTGAGCGTGAAATTGGAGCCAAGCTAGACTATTTATTTAAATTAAATGGTGGTGATGGCCCTTCTTTTGATACTATTATTGCTTCAGGATATCGCTCAAGTTGGGCTCACGGCGTAGCAAGTGATAAAAAATTACAAAAAGGCGAGCTTGTGGTAATTGATTTTGGTAGTTTTTATCATGGATATACTGCAGATATTACACGTACAGTGGCTTTAGGCCAAGTTCCTGCTGAATTGCAAAAAATTTATAAGATTGTTTATGAAGCTCAAAAACAAGGAATTGCTACTGCTGTTGCTGGTAAGACCGGTGCTGATGTTGATAAGGCTGCTCGCGATTATATTTGTGAGCAAGGATATGGTCAATATTTTGGTCACGGAATTGGTCATGGTATAGGGTTAGAAATACATGAGCTTTGTATGCCAGCTTTACCTTTTAGTAAGGAAGTTTTAAAAGATAATATGGCTATTACTGTAGAACCTGGAATTTATTTGCCAGATTTTGGCGGTGTAAGAATAGAAGACGATATTTTAATTAATGGTAATTCGCCTGAGACTATGTCCAAGTTACCTAAAGAAGAATTGCTTGTTTTATAATTTTTATAAAAGTAATTTAATTACTATCAAAAGTTAACCAATATTTGATAAGATAGATGTATTAAGAAGTGAGGTAAGTTCCTATGACTATGATTTCAGTTAATGATTTTAAAAATGGTTTAACTATACAATATAATAATGATATTTGGCGTATTGTTGAATTTCAACATGTTAAGCCTGGTAAAGGTGGGGCATTTGTTAGATCGAAGTTAAAGAGCCTAAAGACAGGTGCTGTTCAAGATTATACTTTCAGATCAACAGCTAAGGTTGAAGATGCAGATGTCCAGACTAAGACTATGCAATATTTGTATAATGATGGTACTAGTTTTGTATTTATGGATATGGCAACATATGAGCAATTAGAAGTTCCAGAAACACAAGCTGAAGCTGAAGCTAAGTTTTTAAAGGAAAATATGGTTGTTAATATTATTATGCATGATGGTAAAACATTAGGTATAGAGGTTCCAAATACAGTTGATCTTGTAGTTAAAGAAACAGCACCTGCAACATCAACGGGTTCAGGCAAGCCTGCTACTATGGAAACTGGGTTAGTAGTTACTGTTCCAATGTTTATAAATGTAGGGGATGTTTTAACTATTAATACTGCAGGAAATGGTTCTTATGTATCTCGTGCTAATAAATAAATTTTGATGGTATAGGAATAGAGGTTGGTATTATGCCAGAAAGTTCAACAATTCTTTTATCTAATAATGAAAATGGCGATGAAACTAGAGTAGATTTAGGTGTACTTGAGGTTATTTTAGGAATTGCTGCTAAAAAGGTTGATGGTGTTAATGAGATGCGTGGTTCCTTAAAAAGTAGTATTGATAAAATCTTTGGGCGTAGTAATCAAGGCAAAGGTGTCAGTTTAACTAATCGAAATGGTAATTTAATTGCTGACGTGTATGCCTATTTTGATTATGGCGTCAATGTGCCTAAAGTTGCATTAGAATTACAAAAGCAATTAGGATTGCAATTAGAGCAAATGACTAATTTGAAATTAGTGGAAACTAATATTCATGTAGTAGGTTTAATTTCAGAAGATGATAAGAATAATACTAAGGTAGAATATAAAGAGGTAAAAAACTAATGACACAGCATGATGTGAGAGTGATTGCAATGCAGGCATTGTATCTTGCCGATCAGGTACATGAACATGAAGATGTTGATGCTATCAAGAAAAAAACCATGGATGTACTTGATATAAAAGAATTTCCCGATTATGCTTATGAAATTTTACAAGGTGTTATGAAAGAAAAAAGCTCAATTGATGCCAACTTAGCTAAGTATTTAAAAAAAGGTTGGACACTTGAGCGATTAAATAAAATCGATCTTGTTATTCTAGAAGTTGGACTATTTGAAATACAAAATAGTAAAGTGATTAAGCCAGTGTCTGCGTTAAATGAAGCATTAAATATGTGTGATGAGTTTTCATCTGCAAAATCAAAAGGTTTTATTAATGGTATATTGGCTAACTTTATTGATAAATAGGTGATTATGAGGTCGGCAGTGCCGACCTCATTTTTTAAGGGGGATTTATATTTGACTTTAATATTGGATGGTAAAGAGCCAGCAAAAAAAATAATAGATGAGCTTACATTAGAGGTAGAGCATTTAAAAGCTAAAAATATATTGCCTACATTTTGCGTAATTGAAGTTGGAGAAGATCCAGCAAGTAAAATATATTTACGCTTAAAACGTAAGCTTGCTAAGAAAATAGGTATTAACGAACAAACAATTAAATTCCCAGGTGACATCAGACAAGATGAATTAATAGACAAAATTAAGGAACTGAATGCAGATCCTCATGTGGATGCTATCATGGTTCAATTACCTATACCTGAACATATTAATACTCGACTAGTGTTGGAAGCAATTGATCCTGCAAAAGATGCAGATGGATTCACTCCTTATAATCAAGGGCGGATGTGGCAAGGACAAGTAAATATTATTCCGGCTACAGTGAGAAGTATTATGACTATACTAGATTATTATCAATTAAATGTTGAAGGTAAAAATGCTTTAATTATTGGACGAAGTATTATTGTAGGAAAACCTGTTGCTAGTCAATTATTAGCTCGTAATGCTACTGTGACGATTGCACATTCTCACACTAGAAATTTACAAGAGCTTACCTTACTAAACGATATAATTATTTCAGATGTCGGTCGTGCACATCTAATTACTAAAAATATGGTAAAACCAGGTAGTATACTAATTGATGTTGGTATGAATAGAGAAAATGGTAAATTAATGGGAGATATAGAATATGATGATTGTTTGCCAATCGCTGAAGCTATTACTCCTGTACCTGGTGGAGTAGGTCCGTTGACGGTAGCCAATTTGATGAAACAAGTTATTATTTTAACTAAATTGAGGCATAATTATGGAAACTAGTCCTAAATATTTAACAGTTACAGATTTAAATTTTTATCTATCTAAAAAATTTAAGAACGATCCTTATTTGCATAAAGTGTTTTTACAAGGTGAAGTATCTAATTTTAGACTGCGTATGAATTCAACTCAATATTTTTCATTAAAAGATGAGAAATCAAAAATAAATGCTGTAATGTATAAATCATTTTTTGAAAAAGTAAAATTCAAATTAGTAGAGGGAATGAAGGTATACGTTTCAGGATATATTGACTTATATTCACCGCAGGGATCGTATCAATTCTATGTGCATACTATTGAACCTGCTGGATTAGGTGCATTGTTTGAACAACTGAGACAACTAAGGGAAAAGTTAGATAAAGAAGGTCTGTTTGCAGATTCTCATAAAAAAAAGATACCTAAATTTCCTGATAAAATAGCTGTTGTAACTAGTGCATCTGGTGCTGTTATTCATGATATTATGGTGACAGCAAATAGAAGATTCCCGCATGTAGAAATTGATTTATTTCCTACAATTGTACAAGGTAAAGATGCTGCTGCTTCCATAATTGCTTCATTACAGCAGATAGCAGCTTCACAAGATAAATATGATGTAGTTATTATTGGTCGTGGTGGCGGATCATTAGAAGATTTGTGGCCATTTAATGAGGAAATGGTAGTACGCCAAATTTATAGTATGACGATGCCTGTAATTTCATCTGTTGGTCATGAAACTGATACTACTTTATCAGATTTAGTAGCTGATAAAAGAGCAGCAACGCCAACTGCAGCAGCGGAGTATGCTACACCTGAATTATCAGCGATTACGTTGCAAATAATAGAACTAAGAACGCATCTATATGCTGCTATACGTTCAATAATTAATAGTGATAAGATATTATTTAATAGAACTAAAAATTCTGTATTTTTACGAGAACCGCAACGTTTTTATGATGAAAAAATGCAAACGTTGGATCTTTTAGAACAAAAGTTAGAACAAGTAGCGAATAATTATTTGCTTAATGTAAAAACAAAATATCAATTGGTAAATCAAAGTTTATTATCTACCAATCCCCATCAAATAATTAAACATCATTATCAAGAATTAATTTTCAAAACACAAAATTTGAATAAAAGTATATGTTATTTAATTAATAATAACAAGAATAATTTTTATAATTTATCACAAAAATTAGATGATAATAGTCCTTTAAAGGCAATTAGTAGAGGGTATGTATATACTGCTAATGAGGATGGAAAAACTGTTACATCTGTTCATCAAATATGTGAAAATGATATTTTAAATTTGAATTTTAAAGATGGTTTGGTAAAGACAAGGGTTTTAAAAATAAAAGGTGAAAATCATGAGTGATCAAAAGAATACATTTGAAGAACAACTTAAACAATTACAAGACATTGTAACAAAATTGGAAGGTGGCAATGTTCCATTAGAAGATGCATTGAATCAATTTCAAGAGGGTGTCAAATTAAGTCGTGAATTAGAACAAAAATTAAATGATGCTGAAAAAATAGTAGCTAAGTTAATCGATAAAGATGGTAATGTTAAGCAACTTAACCCTGAAGATTCCAATAGTCCAGAGGAATAAAGATGAAATTAACTGATTTTTCTGAACTATATCTTCCACAAATTAATAGTTTTTTGAAAGAGCAACTAGAGTGCACTATTAATGATCATAAATTTAGTGAGATTATGTCATATTCAGTCTTGGCTGGTGGTAAAAGATTAAGACCACTATTATTTTTGGCTACATTAGAGATCTTATCTCACCCTATATCTGAAAAAGAAATAAAGATTGCGTGTGGAATAGAGCTAATTCATACTTATTCTTTAATTCACGATGATTTGCCTGCGATGGATAATGATGATTATCGTCGAGGTAAGTTAACATCACATAAAAAATGGGGAGAAGCTGAAGCAATTTTAGCTGGGGATGCTTTATTGCCTTTAGGAATTCAATGGATAGCAGAGGCTAGCAATTCTTATGAACTAATAAAAGTTATTACTAGGGCCATAGGACCTAATGGTATGGCTGGTGGCCAATATATGGATATAGATTCTACTAATAATTTATCGTATAAGCGTAATGAAACTTTTATTGATAAAATGGAATTTTTGAAAACTGGTTGTTTGATTGTAGCTAGTGTGCAAATGGCTGCTAAATATGCCAATAGTAATGATAAAGTGCAAATGAATTTACTGCATTTTGCGGAGGCTTTTGGCAGAGCTTATCAAATTTATGACGATATTGTAGATATAATGCAAACTTCAGTACAAGCAGGGAAAAAGACGCATAAGGACGCAGATAATGGCAAAAATAACACATTGACTATGCTGGGATTAGAGAAAAGTCAAGCGGAATTATCTGACCTAATTGCCCGTGGTAAGGTAGCTATTAAAGATATGGATAATCAATTGTTGAGTGATTTTTTTGATTTGTATCGAAAGGCATTATAATGGAAAAAAAACGTGCAGATGTTTTATTATTTGAACAAGGTCTATTTTATTCAAGAACTGAGGCACAGCATGCAATTATGGCAGGACTTATATCTGATCATAATCATCAAAGAATTGATAAAAGTGGCGAAAAGTTTCCAATAAATGAAGTATTTTATGTCAAAAAGGATAGTAGAAAATATGTTTCTCGTGGCGGATATAAACTGGAAAAGGCATTAAATGTATTTAATATTGATTTAACAGATAAAGTCTGTTTGGATATAGGTGCTTCAACTGGTGGCTTTACTGATGTGGCACTTCAAAATCATGCAAAATTAGTTTATGCACTAGATGTAGGTTATAACCAACTTTCATGGAAATTGCGTGATAATCCACAAGTAATTGTGATGGAAAAACAGAATTTTAGATATAGTACTCCAGCTGATTTTACAGAAGGATTACCTGATTTTGCGATGACTGATGTTTCTTTCATATCCTTAGATTTAATTATGAAGCCAATGTTCGAAATTTTAAAAAATAATTGTGATGCAGTCTGTTTAATAAAACCGCAATTTGAAGCAGGACCAGAAAATGTAGGAAAAAATGGGATAGTCCATGATCACCGCGTTCATTGTAATGTCATTGAACATACTATTTTAGAAGCTCAAAAGATTGGGTTCAATGTGATTAATTTAGATTATTCGCCAATTAAAGGTGGAAAAGGTAATATTGAGTTTTTAATTCATCTGCGTAAAGACTTAAATCATTTAGGTGAGAATTTGTGGCAAGGTGATATTGAAAAATTAGTTCTAGCTGCAGTTGCTGATTTATAGGAGATTATTAATATGCTTGTTGAATTGGATATCCAAAATTTTGCTGTGATTAAGTCATTAAAAGTATCATTTAAAGAAAATATGACAGTTTTAATAGGTGAAACAGGTGCAGGTAAATCAATCATTATAGATGCTCTATCATTACTTTTAGGATCAAGAGCTCAAATAGATATGATACGTTCTGGTGAATCCAAAGCAATAATTACAGGATTATTTAGTGTAGATGATACAAATAAAGTATTGATAGATATGTGTATTGAAGCTGGGATCCCCTTAGATGATAATCAACTAGTTATTTGTAGAGAATTATCGATTAAAGGTAGAAGTATTGTTAGAATTAATGGGCAAATTACTACTATTAATATTTTGAAAAATCTTAGCCAATATTTAGTTGATATACACGGTCAAAGAGATATGCAAATTTTGATGGATCAAGATTTACATATTAATTTATTGGATAATTATGCTAATAATGATTTCAAGGAGAGCTTGTGTCAATATCAAAAAATATATGCTAAATGGCAAGAAATTAAGCAAAGACTTTCTGCAATTAGAAAGAATGCTCAAGAAATTGCTCAAAAACATGATATTTTGGAATATCAGCTTAATGAGTTAAAGGCAGCCAATTTAACGGATGAAAAAGAAGATGAAAGAGTTGATGATGAATATCGTCAATTAACTAATTATCAAAAAATTATGACTGCTGCAAATTATTTCATGCAATTGTATGAAGATGAACAGGGATTATCT
Source organism: Lactobacillus iners (assembly GCF_011058775.1). Lineage (NCBI taxonomy): Bacteria > Bacillati > Bacillota > Bacilli > Lactobacillales > Lactobacillaceae > Lactobacillus > Lactobacillus iners. Next base: position 502,706 of record NZ_CP049230.1, read on the forward strand.
ACATTGCTAGATGACGGTCAAAAAACGGCTAGTGAGTTAGCTGGATATAGTGTACAATTTTCAAATTTTGAAAAAACATTTAATGATGGAGTGTATGCTTTAGAAGATGCACATGAAGAATTGACCTCGATTATCGATAATTTGGAATTTGATAGTGAACATTATGCATATTTAACAGAGCGAATCAACTTGTTAAATACACTGAAGAAAAAGTATGGACCAACTTTAAAAGATGTTTTCATATTCTACGACAATATACAACGTGAAATTAATCAATTTGATAATCAATATTTTGATGAAGAAAAGTTGAATAAAGATTTGCAATCTTTGCAAGCAAAATTGATGACTTATGCGAATGAATTAACGCAAGCTAGGAAAAATAATGCTAAAATTTTGGAGAAAAAAATAAAGCAGGAATTATCTAGTTTATATATGGATAAAGCACGATTTGTCATCAAAATAGAGCCATGTAATACTTTTAATAAATTTGGTTTAGATAAAGTTGCTTTTATGATAGCTACGAATCCAGGGGATGATTTACATCCGTTGGTCAGAATAGTTTCAGGAGGAGAACAATCACGTTTGTTATTAGCTTTAAAGGCCATTTTTAGTGAAAGTGAACCTGTTGGAACAATGATTTTTGATGAAATAGATACTGGTGTGTCTGGTAGAGTTGCTGCGGCAATAGGTAAAAAAATGCATAAGATAGGCTTAGCAAAACAAGTGATAGCTATTACACATTCACCTCAAGTTGCTGCAGCAAGTGATCATCATTTTGCTATAAGCAAGATAGTTAAAGATGGTGAAACATTTACCAAAGCTCTTTCTTTAAATAAAGACGAAACAGTAATTACTATTGCTAAAATGATGGCTGGCAAAGATATTACTGAGATTTCTAAGCAAAATGCTTTAGAACTTATTACTAAGTTACATAATGAATAACTGATATGTTAATATATCTTTTTTATTCAAAAGTTATTAATTGCTTATCAGACAACTATCTTCTTTAAAGTTAATTTTGATATACTAAGTTATAGGTGAGAAAATTGAATGAATTGCAAAAAAATGAATTATATTCTAATTTGTATGGTTTTTATGGAAAGCTTTTAACTAAAAGACAGCAAGATTATTTTGAAGATTATTATTATAGTGATTTGTCTTTAGGTGAAATAGCAGATAATCATGGAGTGAGCAGGCAAGCCGTTTTTGATAATTTAAAACGTTCATGTAAATTATTGAACAATTTTGAAGCAAAGTTGCGTATGAAAAGTGATTATGATTTTTTTGAACAATCATTGCAAAAGTGTATAGATAGTTTAAATGTTAATGACTATGTAGCAACACAATCAGTAATAGAAGTAATGCTAAGTAGATTAAAGGGAGAATAATATGGCTTTTGAAAATTTAAGTGAAAAATTGCAAAAAGCATTAAGAAAACTTACTGGTAAAGGTAAAATTTCTGAAAATGATATCAATCAAGCGTCTAGAGAAATTAGATTAGCATTGTTAGAAGCAGATGTTAATTTTAAAGTAGTCAAAAAATTTATTAAAACTATTAAGGCTGAAGCTTTAGGAAAAGAAGTTCAAGAGAGCTTAAATCCTGGTCAACAAATTATAAAAATAGTTAATGATGAGTTAACAAAAATGATGGGTAGTGATACTGCATCTATTATTGAGGCGAAACATATACCTACTATAATTATGATGGTTGGTTTGCAAGGAACTGGTAAAACTACTACAGTAGGAAAATTAGCCAATTATTTAATTAAAAATAAAAAAGCAAGGCCATTGTTAATTGCTGGTGATATATATAGACCAGCTGCTATTGATCAATTAAAAACAATCGGTGCATCTTTAAATGTTCCAGTTTATAGTGAAAATAATACAGATGTAGTAGCTATTGTTGAAAATGGATTGATGCAAGCAGATAGAAATCATAATGATTATGTCATTATTGATACGGCTGGACGTTTAGAAATTGATGATCAGTTGATGGATGAGTTAAAAAATATTGTTGATGTAGCTCATCCTGAAAATATCATATTGGTTGCTGATGCGATGACAGGTCAAGTTGCTGCAACAGTTGCTGAAGGATTTAATTCAAAATTAAAATTGACTGGTTTGATTTTGACAAAACTTGATGGTGACACACGTGGTGGTGCAGCTCTATCTATTAGAGAAGTTACAGGATTGCCGATTTTGTTTACTGGTCAAGGAGAGAAGTTAACAGAACTTGATACATTTCATCCTGACAGAATGGCTTCAAGAATTTTAGGTATGGGTGATATGTTGAGTCTGATTGAAAAGGCTCAGCAGGATTTTGACGCTAAAGAAGCAGAAAAAGTTGCTCAAAAAATGCGTGAAAATACCTTTGATTTTAATGATTTTGTTGATCAAATGGATCAAATGCAAAAAATGGGACCATTAGATCAAATAATTAAGATGATACCAGGTATGGCTAATAATCCAGCATTGAAAAATTTTAAAGTACCTGATAAGCAAATCGCACATACTAAAGCAATAGTGTATTCAATGACGCCAGCTGAGAGAGAGAATCCAGATCTGCTGAATCCTTCTAGGAGACGTAGAATTGCTGGAGGATGTGGATTATCTGTTGTAGAAGTTAATCGCATGATTAAGCAATTTAAGCAGGCTAAGGATATGATGCAAAAGGTAACATCGGGTAATTTTAAAGGATTAAGTAATCTACCTGGAATGGATACTCCTATGGCTAAAATGGCAATGAAATCTATGAGTAAGAATTTTAAAAAGAATAAACAAAAACGTCTGAAAAATATAAAAAGGTTCCATTCATAATATTTTTTAGCTGTTAAGTAAAAAAGCTTTACAGACATTTTTATTTTGTGGTATACTAATTAAGCAAAATATTTAGGAGGAAATTATTAATGTCAGTTAAGATACGTATGCGTCGTATGGGCTCAAAAAGAAAGCCTTTTTATCGTTTAGTTGTTGCTGATTCACGTATGCCACGTGATGGTCGTTTTATTGAGGAAGTTGGTTTTTATAATCCACTTTCAGATACTGATAGTGTTAAACTTGATGAAGAAAAAGTATTTGCTTGGCTTCAAAAAGGTGCCCAACCTTCAGATACTGTAAGAAGTTTGCTTTCAAAAGCTGGCTTGATGAAGAAATATCACGAAGCAAAATATAATAAGTAATTATTGATAGTTTGGGATTGATTTCTCAAACTATTTTATTTATGGAGTTAATTTAATGACAGAATATTATTTTGTTGGCAAAATAATTAATACTCACGGCTTAAAGGGTGAAGTTAAAGTTAAAGCAGAAACAGATTTTCCCCAGCAGCGTTTTTGCCCCAATAGTAATTTATATATCAGTGTTGGAGATCAAAAAGTAAAAATGACAGTGGAAACTGCTAGATTTCATAAACAAGCATATTTAGTTAAATTTTTACAGATTAATGATATCGATGAAGCAAATAGAATTGTTAATAAAAATCTTTATGTCTCTGATGAAGATCAAACTGATTTACCGAAAGGTTCGTATTATATACATCAATTGATTGGACTTGATGTATTTGATTATGAAACTAAAACAAAAATAGGTATATTGACTGATATTGAAATGCCAGGAGCTAATGATATATGGGAAATAACGCCTAACAAAGGAAAAATATTTTGGATACCTAATATTTCATCTGTCGTTAAGCAAGTTGATCTTGTCAATAAAAAAATTGAGGTAATTTTGTTAGAAGGATTAAGAGATGAAAATTAATGTATTAACTTTATTTCCGGATATGTTTGCACCAGTCCAACAATCAATGTTAGGGCGTGGACTTGAAGACAAAAAATGGAATTTAAATTTAATAAATTTTCGTGACTTTACTTCAGATATTCATCATCATGTAGATGATAGTCCCTATGGTGGTGGTGCTGGTATGGTTTTACAAATTATGCCTATAAAAAAGGCCTTGGATACCATTGAAAACAAAGGAAAGGTTATTATTACTGCACCACAAGGGAAAACTTTTAATCAGGAAATGGCACGAGAATGGGCACAAGAGGATAATTTAACTTTTATTTGTGGCCATTATGAGGGCTTTGACTATCGAATCTATGATTTTGTAGATGAAATTGTTTCAATAGGAGATTTTGTTTTAACTGGTGGTGAATTGCCAACTATGAGCATGATTGATGCAACAGTTCGTTTGTTACCAGGTGTTTTAGGCAATGCAGCATCTCCAGTGGATGAATCATTTTCACATGGCTTGTTGGAGTATCCTCAATATACTAGACCTGCTGATTTTGAAGGTAAAAAGGTCCCTGAAGTATTAATGTCAGGTAATCATCAAAAGATAGCAGAATGGAGATTGAAAGAGGCATTGAGAATGACATATAAAAAGAGACCTGATATGTTAGCTTATAGGGTATTAACAGCACAGGAGCAAAAACTATTAGAGGAAATAAAACGTGAATCTTAAATATAGTTATTTACATTTTTTTTGAGATTTGTTACAATTATCGATGTGGTTTTAGCCACGAGTTATGGGTGTTCCGCTGACATGTATGTGTATGAATGCCGTAGAAGGAGAGATATTCATGGATCCATTAATTGCAGAACTAACAAAAGAACAACTTCGTACTGATATTCCTGAATTTCGTGCAGGAGATACTGTTAGAGTTCATGTACGTATTGTTGAAGGTACACACGAACGTATACAGATGTTTGAAGGTGTCGTAATCAAGAAAAAAGGTGCGGGCATTAGTGCTACATATACTGTACGTAAGATTGCGTCAGGTGTAGGTGTTGAACGTACTTTTCCTGTGAATGATCCACGTGTTGCTGAAGTAGAAGTTCTACGTCATGGTCGTGTACGTCGTGCTAAGCTTTACTACTTACGTGATCGTCATGGTAAGGCAGCAAGAATTGCTGAGAAACGTCGTGGATAATATATATTAAGTCATATTTATGTTTATGACTAAGAAAGCATTGGATTGTATTTTTCCGATGCTTTTTTATTTAAATATATATATCTGATATTGTTTAATTATGATAATATACACTTATGGATAATTAGAATAGGAGAACAGTTATGAATAAGAAAAAATTGTTCGTTGGCACTTTAATGCTAGCTTTAATGTTATCTGGTTGTACTAAGCAAGATGATCGTAGTGCAATTAATGTAAAGGCTCATAATAATTCTTCAACAAAGGTTAATAAAAAAGTAGTTGAAGCAAATAATAAAAAAGAAAATTCTAGATTGATATTCTTTAATAAAAAAATAAAAAGTGTAACATCTGGTATTCTTTTACCACAGGATGATGGTCTTAAACAAGGTAGTTCTAACCTTAATATGAGATTTGAAAATAATCCTGATCAGAGCGTTGTATATTATAGTGTTGGTGAGTCTAAGCAGAAATTTAATGATGAAATTTTAAAAAAAGAGCTACCTTATGCAATTTTGACAATGAGATCAAATATGACTAATGAGAAAATGGATAAATTGATTGGATATCGAGATGCTAAGGATGATGCTGGATTACGTCAAATAAAATTGAATGACAGTATTACTGCTGCTGTTGATGCTGGTGCTGGTCAACAATATTTACATTTCGTTAAGGGAAATTGGTCTATTATCGTACATGCTAGTTCTATAATGAATCAATCTGCTGAAAAACCTGCTTTAAAATTATTGAATTTAATAGAAAAGTATGGATTACCAAAGACGACAGGTAAGTCTACCATTTATATAACCGCTGGAAAAAGCAAAGGCTCTTTGAATAACGTATTTAAGTGGCAACTTAATGATAAATATTATCAGTTAGATACACATAGTCTTACGACTGCATTAAAAATGTTATCCAGTCTTGAATAAATAAAAAATGTTGTATGAGTTTTTATACCTTATACAACATTTTTTTAATTAGTTAAGTTTCTATATATGCCCACTACAGTGCCTAATATTTTTATGTGCTTAGATTTGAAATGGTGGTCTAATTTGGCAAGTTTTATTTTATCAAAGCTGTTTGCATATACGATTATATCATTAATATTAATTTCCTGATTTTTTAAATGAATAATTAACATATCATTGTTCATAATTTGCAACTCGTTTAAAGAAGTATCGGGATATTGCCATATTAGTAATTGGTTATCGTAATTTTGTAAATTAGGTAGCATAGGAAACTGGTCTATGATATCGCTTTTGGCAAAATATGGTTTTTTTGAACGAATATTTTTAACTAGAGGAATGGCTTTAGAATCAAGATTTAATTTTTTATTACCTAATTGAGTAATTTCAATAGCACGAGGCTTAGCTGCATTTCTGACTATCCATCCTTTTTTTTCTAAACGCAATAAATGACCATGTACTGTAGCTGTTGAGGATAATCCAATGCCATCACATATTTCTCTTACTGTGGGTGGAAAATTATTTTTTGATATATAATTGTAAATGAAACTTAGTATTGCTAGTTGTTTATTTTTATCATTAGTTAATTCCATGATGACTCTTCTTGATTAAGGATATTCTAACAACAATACTTTAGTTAGTAAATAAAAAATATGTTATACTTTTATTGTTTGACGATTTAAAGTGAAATACATAACATAAGTGAGGTAATTGATTTGAACGAGGCAGATGAGAAATTAGTTAAACGTATTAATGAACTTTATCATTTGAGTAAACAAAGAAAATTGACTGAATTAGAAATAAAGGAGCAAAAAAAACTTCGCTTACAGTTTTTAGCTAATTTCAGAGCAGGTTTTAAGCAACAAATAGAGGATATTGTGTTTGTGGATGAAAAAGGCAATGAAGTTACATCGGAAAAAGCCAAAGCTGTACAGCGAAAGAAAGGCTTAAGAAAAGATTAAATAAAACTTTTCAATTGGATTTTTTTTTAGTATAATATAGGAATGTTAATTTAGGAGTGATGAATATGAATTATATTTGGATTATTTTAATTATTGTTGCTTTTTTAGTTGGATTAGCTGCGGGTTTTTATGGTGCAAGATTATATATGAAAAAATATTTTAAGGAAAATCCACCTATTAGTGAAGATATGATTGCAGCTATGATGTCACAAATGGGACAGAAACCTTCTGCTAAGAAGCTAAATCAAGTAATGAATATGATGAAACATAGTCAACGCTAAATTTATATATAATATTTATAGAATAAGAATTATGTTCTTATTCATTTTTTTATACTTAATCATGAGGAATTTATATGGGAATTTATCAAAAGTTAGGGTGGTTTTTTAAACAGCACAAGAAAAGATATATTTTTGGAATTGCTATGCTAATGTTGACATCCTTAGCTAATTTGGTTCCACCTAGAATATTGGGATTAATGGCTGACCAGTTGAATAAAAAGCAAATAACCTGGTTTAGCTATTTTAAATATACCGGATTAATATTAGTTGCTGCATTATCACTGTATGTTTTAAGGCTGCTCTGGAGAAGTCTGATTTGGGGAGGAGCTACGATTTTAGAAAAAGAGTTAAGAGCTAAATTGTTTGCTCATTTTATGAAAATGGATAGAACCTTTTTTCAAAATAATCGAACAGGTGATTTAATGGCTCATGCTACTAATGATGTTATGGCTGTTCAAGAAGTAGCAGGAGATGGTATTTTAACGGTAGTAGATGCTATTACTTTGGGTGGTTGCACCGCTATTGCTATGATCTTGTTTGTGGATCTTAGATTAACGCTAATTGCATTACTTCCCATGCCATTATTAGCTATTTTTGCTAGGTATTTTGGCGACAAACTATATGTAGCTTATGATAAATCACAAGCTGCTTTTTCCAAATTAAATAATAAGACTCAAGAGTCAGTATCTGGGATCAAAGTATTGAAAACTTTTGGCCAAGCTAAACAAGATACTAATTCTTTTAATAAAATGGTTGATGAAACCATCTGTATTAATAAACAAGTTTTTAAATGGCAATCAATGTTTGACCCGTTGGGTAGTTTATTAATTGGGTTAACATATGTTATTGCTATTATTTATGGCAGTATTTTGGTTAATAATCAGTCAATTACTGTTGGTCAATTGGTTTCTTTTGTTGCATATATAAGTAACATGGTTTGGCCAATGTTTGCTATCGGATATTTGTTTAATATTTTAGAGCGTGGTTCTGCAAGCTATGATCGTATTGAAAAATTATTGGTGCAAAAACCTTTAATTACTGATAAAAATGCTGATTCTCTGTTGAATATTCAAGATTTACATTCAGATTTAGAATTTAATATTGATTCCTTTGCATATCCAGATGATGTTGATCACAATATTTTAAAAAATATTCATTTTACGCTGAAACCAGGTCAAACTTTAGGGTTGGTAGGTAAAGTAGGAGCTGGTAAAACTACATTGATCAAATTATTATTACGTGAATATGATAATTACGCTGGAAATATCAAGTTTGGTGGAGAAAATATTCAAAAAATTCCTTTGAAAGAATTATTAGAAGCAATTTCTTATGTTCCTCAAAAAAATTTTCTCTTTTCAACTACTATAGCTGGAAATATTGCATTTTCTAATCCAGATGCAACGATGGATGAGATACAAGCTGCTGCCAAAAAAGCAGGACTACATGATGATATTATGGCTATGCCAGAACAGTATGAAACAATTGTTGGTGAAAAAGGCGTTTCACTTTCAGGTGGTCAAAGACAAAGAATGTCGATAGCTCGAGCATTGCTAAAAGACAGTCGCGTTTTAATTTTAGATGATGCACTTTCAGCTGTTGACGCTAAAACTGAAGGAATTATCTTGCATAATTTGAAAGCTGAAATGCATGATAAAACAGCATTAATTGCTTCTCATAAATTAAGTTCCGTGATGGATGCTGATTTAATTTTGGTTTTAAAGCATGGCCAAATTGTTGAACAAGGTGTACATGATGAATTACTTAAGAAAAAAGGTTGGTATGCAAAAATGTGGGAGCGGCAAGAATTACAGAGTAAGGTAGGTGAAAATATTGACGAATAACAAGCAAGAATCTATCTGGGCACATTCGATACCCGTTAAAGAGCAGTTAAAAATATTTGTTAGATTGTTACACTTTGTTAAACCTTATAAGCTAGAAATGATATTAGCATTAGTTGGTGCTTTTTTAGTCAGTGTTATTAATATGTTGTTACCATTTGTATTGCAATATTTTATTGATAAATATTTGATTAAATCACACCCTGCATTAAAGCTAATTCTATTTTTTGCGTTGCTTTTTGCGGTGGGAACAATCATGAAAGCGATCATTCAATTCATCTATGAATACTTTTATGCCGTTGGATCAGAAAAGACTCTGGAGAATGTGCGTCGCTGTTTATACAAGAAAATGCACAGTTTAGGTATGAGATATTTTGACCAAACTCCAGCTGGTTCGATAGTTTCTAGAATTACCAATGATACTATGACTTTAAGTCGTTTCTTATCAGTTTGGGCCAGTGCAGTTATCGGAATTTTTTCTTTGGTAACATCCTTTGTAGCAATGTATTGCACAAATAAGCCAGCTTCTTTAATCGTTTTAGCATTTTTACCAATTTTGCTGTTTATTATTTGGTTTTATTCAAGAAATAGTTCCAGATTATATCGTAAGTTTAGAGAATATCTAAGTGATATTAATACTAATTTGAATGAAGCTATTGAAGGTGTATCTCTTATTCAACAATTTAAGCAAGAAAAGAGAATGATGTCATTATTTGAAAAAAAGAATATAGCATTGATGAAAACACGTCAAAGAATGATTTTATTAAATGCATTTCTTTTATCACCTTTAACTAGTTTGTTATATTCTTTGGCTTTAATAGCATCATTACTATATTTTGGTTATCCTTTGCGTGAAACCTTTATCCCTGCTGGTGTAGTCTATGCATTCTCACAATATATAGCTACATTTTTTAATCCGATAGCAATGGTTATGGATACTATGACATTATTTCAAGATGGTATTGTTGCAGGTAAAAGAATCTTTGCTTTACTTGATAATCCCGAATTGGAGCCTAAGCAGTCGGCAAATGCTAAAGATGATAATATAATTTTTAACGGTAAAGTAGAATTTAAACATGTTAGTTTTTCATACGATGGAAAAAATGAAATTTTACATGATATTTCCTTTAGTGTTGATCCAGGTAAAACCTTAGGTATTGTTGGTCATACTGGTTCAGGTAAGAGTTCCATCATCAATGTTATGCTTAGATTTTATGAATTCTATCAAGGTCAAATTTTGATAGATGGTGTAGATATTAAAAATTATTCTAAGAGTGAATTATGTAAAAAAATAGGACTTGTGTTGCAAGAACCATTTATGTTTTATGGTGATATAGCATCTAATATCAGACTTTATAATAAAGATATTACTGATAAAGAATTAGTTAATGCTGCCAAGAATGTTCAAGCAGATGGCTTTATTCAAAAGATGGCAGATGGTTATAAAACTAGAGTATTAGAAGGCGGCGAAGGATTAAGTCAAGGACAAAAACAACTTATTTCTTTTGCTAGAACTTTAGTAACTAATCCTAAAATTTTAGTTTTAGATGAAGCTACAGCCAATGTTGATACTGAAACAGAAACTTTAATTCAGCAAGGATTAGATAAATTAAGACAAGGTCGAACAACCTTGGCTATTGCTCACCGTTTATCAACGATTGCCAATGCTGATAAAATTATCGTTTTAGATAAAGGTCGTATTGTTGAAAGTGGTAATCATGAGAGTTTATTAGCCAAAAAAGGTTATTATTATGATTTATACACTTTGCAGACAAATAGTGAAGATTAAAAAAAACTAAGTCATTTGATATGACTTAGTTTTTTTAATACAAATATATTATTTGGGAATATATTTAAAATTAGGATTTTGTTCATTATCCAATTCTTGCCAAGCATTTTCTAATTTTGCATACAATATTGGTGTGTTTTCATTATTAATTTTGATTTTTCTGTCTAAATAAATTGGCTTGCCAAAACGAATTTCAACATTTTGTCTTTTTAGGATTCCTTTAAAAGTTAAAGGACCTTGGTATATAACAGGAACAATAGGCTTATTTGCAAGTTTTGCTATTATAAATACACCACTTTTTAACTGATCAGAATGCCTTGTTCCTGATGGAAAAATCATAAATGATCGTTGTCCTGCTTTTAATTCTTTAACTGGAATCTTGATAGCTGACGGTCCAGGATTGGCTCTATCTACGGGAAATGCATTACACTTTTTTAATAAAAATCTATATATAGGATTTTTAAATAGTTCTTTTTTTGCAATAACTACAAATTCTGTATTTTTTGCTGCTATTGCAAATAAAAAAGGTTCCCACCATGTTCGATGTGGAGCAGCTAAGATATAATTTCCTTCAGGTATATAATTACTATTATGGATATGTAAATGACCATTAATGATCCAAAAAATAATGCGAACAGTTGAGCGTAAAAATTTATAAAACATGTTTTCCTCCCAATTCATGTATAGTATTATACAGCATATATCGATAAAGGAGAATAGAAATGGAAATTCTGAAAAGTAATGAGCGAATAGATTATATGTATAGTGATCATCTTAAAGTTATACAACGAAAAGATGCCTTTTCATTTTCCTTGGATACATTATTGTTAGCCTATTTTGCTAAAGAAAAGATACATGATCGTGATAAAGTAGTAGATCTTTGCTGTGGTAATGGTGCAGCTACTTTGTATATGTCATATTTTAACTTGGCTCATTATGATGCTGTTGAAATACAACCTGAAATTGCGTCACAGGCCAAGCGATCAGTTAGCTTGAATCAGTTAGAAAATAGGATAACTGTTCATTGTATTAATGCACTGGATGCCCCTAAAAATTTGGGAAAGGATAAATTTGATGTAGTTACCGTAAATCCTCCATATTTTAAGGTACCTGATGGACATAGAATTAATCCTAATCAACAAAAAGCGATTGCTCGTCATGAAATTTTAATAAATTTGGAGCAAGTGATCATTGTTGCAAGTCAGTTATTAAAAATGAAGGGAAAACTTTTTATTGTTCATCGACCAGAAAGATTAGCTGAAATTATCCACTATTGTTTGAGTAACCATATGGGAGTAAAAAATATTCAGCCTTTTGCACCACAAAAAGATCATAAAACTAACTTAGTTGTAGTTGAAGCTGTTAATAATGCACCAACAGATGGTTTGGTTTTAAATAATCCGATTATTGTGCATAATTCTGATAGTTCATTTACTGATGAAATTGAAAATATTATTCATGAAAATAAAGCTGCAAGTTCCAAGACAGAAAATAAAAAATATTATTTTTATTGCTTACAATGTGCTGATGGGAGCTTTTATGGTGGCTTTACTGATAATTTAAAAAAACGTATTGAAGCTCATAATGCAGGCAAAGGTGCAAAGTATACTAAAATTAGAAGACCAGTTAAATTATTATATTTTGAAGAATTTGATGATAAAAGAGCAGCCTTAAAACGAGAGTATTGGTTTAAACATCATGATCGAAAGTGGAAAGAAAACTTTTTGACAGAACATAATGTTAAATTTTGATTGTAATTAATAACTAATTCATATATAATTACTTTGTATGTCTTTACATACTATAAATCACATCAAAAGCGATTAAAATTATGGTGCCTTGTAGGTCTAAATTTTAGTTAAACTTTTGAGAGGAAAAACCATAGGAGGAATTTATTATGACAGTTGTAACAATGAAACAATTGCTTGAAGCAGGTGTACATTTTGGACACCAAACTAGAAGATGGGACCCTAAGATGGCTCCTTACATCTTTACACAAAGAAATGGTATTTACATAATTGACTTGCAAAAAACCATTAAGATGTTAGATGATGCATACAACTTTATGAAAGATGTAGCTACTGACGGTGGTGTATTCTTATTTGTAGGTACTAAAAAGCAAGCACAAGATGCTGTAAAAGAAGAAGCAATTCGTGCTGGACAATACTTCATTAATGAACGTTGGTTAGGTGGTACTCTTACTAACTGGTCAACTATTCAAAGCCGTGTTCAAAGATTAAAGCAATTAAAGAAAATGTCTGAAGATGGTACTTTCGAACTATTACCAAAGAAAGAAGTAGCTGTTTTAACTAAAGAATTAGATAAATTACAAAGATTTTTAGGTGGTATCGAAGATATGCCTAGAATACCAGATGTTATGTTTGTAGTTGATCCTAAGAAGGAAAAGATTGCAGTACACGAAGCAAACATTTTAGGTATTCCAGTTGTAGCTATGGTAGATACTAACACTGATCCAGAACCTGTTGATGTTGTTATACCTTCAAATGATGATGCAATTCGTGCAATTAGATTAATTGCAGGTGCAATGGCAGATGCTGTTATTGAAGGAAAGCAAGGTCAAGATGATGAAAAATCTGTTGAAGCTGAATTCACAGAAAAATCAGAAGCTGATGACGAAAAGTCAATCGAAGAAATTGCTGACGAAGATTAATATTTGACATATTTGTGATAAGGAGATTGATGATGGCAAAAATTACTGCTGCACAAGTTAAGGAACTCCGTGAGCGTACCGGTGCTGGTATGATGGATGTAAAGAAAGCCTTAGTAAAAGCCGATGGTGATATGGATAAGGCTACAGATATTTTGAGAGAATCTGGAGCTGCAAAAGCTGCTAAGAAGAGTGGTCGTATAGCTGCTGAAGGATTAGCTGCGTTTGATGTTGAAGGAAATAATGCAGTGTTGGTAGAGATTAACTCTGAAACAGACTTTGTTTCTTCAAATGATAAATTTGTTAAGTTTGTTGATGACGTTACTAAAGCAATTTTAGCTGCCAAGCCTGCTGACTTAGAAGCTGCTATGAATGTGCCATTAGGTGAAGGTACTATTGCGAGTGCTGAAACTGAGTTAACTGCTGTAATTGGTGAGAAGATTACTCTTAGAAGATTTACTATTTTGACTAAGAAAGATAATGAAGTCTTCGGAGCATACAAGCATAATAATGGTGCTATTATTGCTGTTACTATCCTTGATGGTGATAACGCTGAAGCTGCCAAGAATATTGCTATGCATGTAGCTGCTATTAATCCTGAATATTTAGATAAGAGTCAAGTTCCTGCTGAAGTTTTAGAGCATCAAACTGATGTCTTCACTAAAGAAACAGAAAAAGAAGGAAAACCTTCTAAGATTATTCCTAAGATTGTTGAAGGTCGTATGAATAAATACTTAGCAGAAATTTGTCTTGTTGATCAACCATACGTTAAGGATTCAGATATGACTGTTGCTGAATATGTTAAATCAGTTAAGTCAGAAGTTAAGAATTTTGTTCGTTATGAAGTTGGTGAAGGAATCGAGAAGAAACAAGAAGATTTTGCTGCTGAAGTTCGTGAACAAATGAGATAAATTTTAATCAACTCAAAAATACTTATGTTAGTATTTTTGAGTTTTTTTTTTAGATATTATATTTTAAAAGTAGAGAAAAAAACTAGCATTATAAATTAGCATATAATTACGAGTATTGTTATGGTAAAATGGTAGGAGCTATAGAGGAGGATCAACATGAGTCAATTAAAGTATAAGCGTGTAATTTTGAAAGTTTCAGGAGAAGCTCTTGCAGGTTCTGAAGGTAGGGGTATCAATCCAGAAGTTATTGCACATTTAGCTATGGAAGTTAAAAAAATTCATGATATGGGCGTTCAGATAGGCATTGTATGTGGCGGTGGCAACATGTGGCGCGGTGAAACTGGAGCAAACTTAGGTATGGAGAGAGCCCAAGCAGATTATATGGGAATGCTAGCTACAATTATGAATGGATTAGCTTTACAAGATGCTTTGGAAAATTTGGGTGTTCCTACACGTGTGCAAACATCTATTGAAATGCGACAGATTGCAGAACCGTACATAAGAAGAAAAGCTATACGACATTTAGAAAAAGGTAGAGTAGTTATTTTCGGTGGTGGAACAGGTAATCCGTACTTTTCAACTGACACTACTGCTGCATTACGTGCAGCTGAAATTAATGCAGATGTAATTTTAATGGCTAAAAATGGTGTTGACGGAGTATATTCTGCAGATCCTAAAATCTATCCAGAAGCAGTTAAATTTGATGAACTTACACAACTTGATATTATTGCAAAAGATTTGAAGGTTATGGATAGAACAGCTAGTTCGCTGTCTATGGACAACAATATTCCTTTAATTGTATTTAATGTGAATGAAGCTGGTAATATCAAGAAAGTAATTGAAGGCGAAAATATTGGTACAGTAATAAAAGGTGGTAAATAATGTCGAATGTAATTATTGAAAAAGCAAAAGCAAATATGAGTAAATCTATTTCTGTTTTTGAAAAAGAATTAGGCGGTATACGTGCAGGTGTTGCTAATGCAAGTTTGTTGGATGGTATAAAAGTTGAATATTACGGTGTTCCTACTCCTTTGACACAAATGTCTAGTATTACAATTCCAGAGGCACGTGTGCTAATGATAACGCCATTTGATAAAACAACTCTTAATAATATTGAACACGCAATTTTGGCATCTGATTTGGGAATTACACCTGCAAATGATGGTAGTGTAGTTAGAATAGTAATTCCCCAATTGACTGGAGAAAGAAGAATAGAGATTGCTAAAAAAGTAGGTAAGTTAGCTGAACAAGCTAAAATAGCAATTAGAAATATTCGTAGAGAAGGTATAGATGCTTTAAAAAAGCAACAAAAAGATGGCGAAATTACTGAAGACGATTTGCATAAATTTGAGAAAGATATTCAAAAAATAACTGATGATGCTACAAAAGATGTAGATGCTTTAGCAGATAAGAAGAGTAAAGAAATTACTAAAGCATAAGGATTACCAAGTAGCATGAAGCAAGAAAATAAAAGATTAGATCATTTAGCTATTATTATGGATGGCAATGGCAGATGGGCTCAAGAAAGGCACTTACCTAGGATTATTGGTCATCGTAGTGGAATGAATAAGGTTAAGGAAATTGCATTAGTAGCTAACGAGTTAGGAGTTAAAGTTTTAACTTTATATGCCTTTTCTACAGAAAACTGGGGAAGACCTCGCGATGAGGTTAACTATTTAATGAAGTTACCTATTAATTTTTTTGATAAATTTATGCCAGAGTTGCAGAAAAATAATATTAAAGTCAATATTATGGGTTTTAATGATAAGCTTCCTCTAGCAACTGCTGAAATTATAAAAAAAGCAGAGCAAGAAACTGCTGACAATGATGGTATGATATTGAATTTTGCTTTTAATTATGGCTCTAGGCAAGAAATAACTGCTGCTATTTCTAAGATAGCATTAGATATTCAAAATAAAAAAATTGAAGTTGATTCAATAAATGAGCAATTGGTATCAGATTATTTAATGACGGCAAAATTTGGAGATTATGCTGATCCTGATTTGTTAATTAGAACTTCTGGTGAAGAACGCTTATCTAATTTTATGTTATGGCAATTAGCCTATTCAGAATTTTATTTTACTAAAACATATTGGCCAGATTTTACTACCGATGAATTTAAAAAAATAGTAGAAGAATATCAGCATCGTGACCGACGTTTCGGAAAAATTTAAATAAGAGATGAAAATATATGAAACAAAGAATAATAACAGCGTTAGTTGCATTAATCTTTTTTATTCCAGTATTATTATTGGGTGGTTATTGGATAGATGTAATGGCTTGCTTATTAGCTTGCTGTGCGATTAGCGAAATTTTTATAATGAAAAAACAAATTTTAATATCAATTAATTTTTTGATAAGTTTGTTAGCAACTTTAACTTTGACATTGCCTGATAAGTTCTTTAACTTTTTACCTGTATTTTTAGGCAAAATACAATTATTCTGTATTTTGAATATGCTTCTTTTGACAATTACAGTATTATCTAAAAATAAAACGTCCTTTGATGATGTCGGAACTTATGTATTGGGTAGCATATATGTTGGTGCCGGTTTTCATTATTTAGCTGCAATTAGGAACATAAATGATGGATATGGATTAGCAATTTTAGGATTTGCATTAATTGTAGTGTGGGCGAGTGATATTGGAGCTTATGTTTTTGGCAGAAAATATGGTAAGCGTAAGCTTTGGCCAGTTATCAGCCCTAACAAAACGTGGGAAGGATCAATAGGCGGTATAATATGTGCGATTGTATGTACTACTATATATGTGCTGATTGTTCCAACAGGTAGAAATCAATTATTATTAATTGGTCTATCAATTGTACTATCAGTTGTAGGTCAAATTGGAGATTTAGTAGAATCAGCTATAAAAAGATTTTATGGTGTAAAAGATTCTGGAAAGATTTTACCTGGACATGGTGGGATCTTAGATAGATTTGATAGCTTATTATTTGTTTTACCAGTTGTTGCTTATATAGGAATTATGTAGGTTTTATTTATGAAGAGTATTTTAATATTTTTAGTTATATTTGGAATATTAGTATTTGTGCATGAATTTGGACATTTTTTTGTAGGAAAAAAATGTGGAATACTGGTAAGAGAATTTTCTATTGGTATGGGGCCAAAACTTTTTCAAGTTATGAAAAAGAAAACTACTTATACAATAAGATGGTTACCAATTGGAGGATATGTACGATTTGCAGGACCAGATGATATTGCTAAAATAGATCCGGGTGCAACAGTTGTATTACAATTTAATGATAATGGTGAGGTAGTTAGAATAGATAACTCGGGCTCACAAATGCCTATTTCCGGAATACCTGTTCAAGTTATTGAAAGTGATTTGGTTAATAGATTAATTATTCGTGGCTATAAAAATGGCGATGAGAATGAAAATATTACTTATTCTGTTAATCATGATGCAACTATAATTGAAAAAAATGGCAGCGAATTAATTATTGCACCTGAAGATACACAGTTTCAAAATGCTAAAGTTTTAAAGAAAATAGCAAGTAATGTTGCAGGTCCATTAATGAATATTATTTTAGGATTTATTGTTTTTATTGGACTATCAATTTCTGGACCTGGTGCACCAACAACTATTATTAATAAGACTATAGATAATAGCCCTGCACAGAGAATCGGATTAAAGAATGGTGATCAAGTAAAAGAAATAGAACATCAAAAAGTTAGTCAGTTAGAAGATATTTCTAAAATTATTGCAGAATACAAAGGAAAAAAAGTTGAAGTTGTAGTTCTACGGAATAATTCTTACCGGAAATTTAAAATAAAACCAATGAAGGTTGTTGATAATGGGCAAACGCTTTATCAATTAGGCTTTATTTGTAAGTTAGATAATAATTTGTTCAGCAAATTATCACATGGCTGTAAAACCAGTTTAAGGACTATGGGCTTGATTTTTAATGCATTATCTGGCTTGATTAGACATTTTAGTTTGGATAAATTATCTGGACCAGTAGGTATTTATTCACAGACAAGAAAAATGTCTGATTTAGGTTTTGCATATGTAGTAACATTTTTAGCAATGATTTCAATTAATTTGGGTATTGTTAATTTATTACCAATACCTGGCCTTGATGGCGGAAAATTGTTATTGAATGTGGTTGAATTAGTAACAGGTAAACCACTTTCACCAGAAAAAGAAGAATTAGTCAATATTATAGGCTTTGTCTTTTTATTGATATTGATTATAGCTGTTACAGGAAATGATATATATCGTTTCTTTATTAAATGATTATTTGGAGGAAAATATGCGTCAATCTATTTTATTTATACCAACTCTTAAGGAAGTACCAAGTGATGCAGTGGCTAAAAGCCATCAACTTATGTTACGTGGTGGATACATTCGTCAAGTTACAGCTGGTGTTTATGCTTATTTACCATTAGCATATTTGGTTTTACGTAAGGCTGAAAAAATTATCGAAGAAGAGATGGAGAATATTAATGTTCCAGAAATGATAATGCCGCATTTTCTTCCTGCTACTTTATGGGAAGAATCTGGTAGATTACCTAAGTATGGCCCAGAGATGTTTAGATTGAAAGATAGACATGGTCGTGAAAGTTTATTAGGGCCAACACATGAGGAAACTTTTACTGAAATTATTGGTAAAAATATAAAGAGTTACAAGCAAATGCCGATAGCTTTGTATCAAATTCAAACTAAGTTTCGTGATGAAAATAGACCTCGTTTTGGATTATTGCGTGGTCGTGAATTTGTTATGTTAGATGGTTATAGCTTTGCTGCTACTAGAGAACAATTAGATAAGCAATTTGATGATCAAAAACATGCATATAAAAAGATATTTAAGCGTTGTGGTGTTGAAGTATACCCTGTAATTGCTAATTCCGGTACTATGGGTGGTAAGAATTCAACTGAATTTCAAGCACCAGCATCTATAGGTGAAGATGTTATAGCTACAAATGAAACTGGTACATATTCAGCTAACTTAGAAATGGCACGAAGTATTGACACATTTTCACCAGAAAAAGAAGAATTAAAACCGCTTGAAAAGGTTGCAACTCCTGATTGTGCAACTATAGAACAATTGTCAGAATTTTTACATGTTCCAAATACGAGAATAGTAAAAAGTATATTATATATTGTTGACGATAAGAAAGTATTAGTATTAATACGTGGTGATAAACAAGTAAACGAAGTAAAATTGCAAAATGCACTTGATGCCGATTCTGAACCACGTGTGGCTACAAATGAGGAATTATTATCCGTAGTTAAAGCAACTAAGGGTGGTGTAGGTCCAGTTAATGCAGCATACGCCGATTATATTATTGCTGATGAAACAGTCAAAGGTTTATATAATGTTGTTGTAGGTGCTAATGAGAGTGATTACCAATATATTAATGCAAATATAGATCGTGATTTCAAAGTAAATGAATTTGCTGATTTACGTACGGCAAATGCGGGTGAACCTGATCCAGTAGATCATTTACCTTTGAAATTTACAACCAGTATTGAAGTAGGTCACATATTTAAGTTAGGTACATATTATACCAATTCAATGAATGCTAAGTTTTTGGATCAAAATGGTAAAACCCAACCAATTATCATGGGCTCATATGGTATCGGTGTTACTAGAATGTTGTCTGCTATTGTAGAACAACATTCTACAGATAATAGTATTTTTTGGCCAAAAGAAGTTGCTCCTTTTGAAATCCATATTATTCAAATGAATATGAAAAATGATGAACAGACTGTAGTTTCAAAGAAATTAGAAGAAATATTTAGTGATAAATATGATGTTCTTTATGATGACAGAAATGAGCGTCCGGGTGTTAAGTTCAATGATGCAGATTTAATTGGTGCACCAATTAGAATTATCGTTGGTCGTCGTGTGAGCGAACAGATTGTTGAAGTTAAAAAATCAACAGAACAAGAATCTGTTGAAATGTCTTTGGATTCACTTACTGAATATATTTCAAAAGAATTAAGGTAATGTTGTGGAAGATAAAAACAAGCTATTTTTAAGGCTCTTAGAGCAAATACAAATTATTGATAATATTGCTCAAAATTCTGACTTAAAAAAAGGCGAAATAGAAAACGTGGATGTTTATGCTAAGGAGCGTAAGTGGGTAATCCACGTTTTTTTACCTAAAGTGTTAGAATTTGATACATATATCATGTTATATAAGGCGTTGCATAAAACATTTGATCCATTTGTTAATGTGGATCTAGTTGTGCGATGCCAATTAGATGATAATAGTGAACTGAACAATTATTGGGAGTTTGGTATTGAACATGTTGAAAAATTATCTGCATCAGTTAAAGAATTTTTGATACATACTAAGCCTTGTTATCTTGATGCAAATTGGCAAATTACTTGTCAAAATAATTTTGTTCAATCTATGTTTACTTCAGAGGTTTTAGATGCCTTAGCTTCAGAATTTAATAAATATGGATTTAAAGATCTTAGATTTAATATTAATTTAGAAGATAAGACTAAGGAAGATATTAAGCAGCTAGAACAGCAGCAATTAGAGCATGAAAATGCTATGCAAAAAATGTATGAACAAAATCCAGAACAAAGTCCAGAATATAATCCAGAACATAATATGGAAATTACTAAAATCAAAGATTTGGAAGATGGTAATAAAGATATTTTTGTTGAAGGGCATGTTTTTAACGTAGAATCTCGTGAATTAAAGTCAGGTAAAGTCATTTTGACGGGAGAAATTACTGATTATACTGATTCTATAAGTTTTAAAAAATTTTTATCTAGCAAAGATAAATTGGCTGATTTAGAGGATATTAAGCCAGGTGTGTGGGTTCAGATACAAGGAAATGTTTTAGATGATACATTTCAACATGAAATAGTACTGAACATTAAGTCTATAAAGTTGATCAAACATATTGGTAGGCAAGAGACCTATGAGGGTAAACAAAAAAGGGTAGAATTACATTTACATACCAATATGTCGCAGTTGGATGCAACGAATTCTGCTGGAGATTTTGTTAAGGCAGCGAAAAAATTTGATCAGAAAGCTATTGCAATTACAGATCATGCGGATGTTCAAGCCTTTCCAGAAGCATATGTGGCAGGCAAAAAGAATGGATTAAAAATCATTTATGGCTATGAAGCTAATATGATTAATGATCAAGCTTTGTTGGTTTTAAACCCTGCTAATATGGATTATCGTGGTCAAGAATATGTAATTTTTGATGTTGAAACTACGGGTCTATCATCGGTTTACGATACCATTATTGAAATAGGTGCGGTCAAAATGAAAGATGGTGTAGTAATTGATCGTTTCGATAAATTTATTAATCCACATCATTTATTAAGTGATACTACAATTAATTTGACTTCCATTACTGATGAGATGGTGCAAAATGCGGATGATGAGAATATTGTTATTAGGCAATTCCAAGAATTTTATCAAGATTTACCATTGTGCGGACATAATGTACAATTTGATATCGGATTTTTAAATGCCGCTTTAAGACGGTGCAATATGGACATTATAACGCAACCTGTCGTTGATACATTAGAAGTTTCTAGGTTATTACATCCAGAACAGACAAGACATACGTTAGATTCTTTAGCTAAAAAATACAATGTTGTATTGGAGCATCATCATCGTGCCAATCAAGATGCAGAAGCTACAGGTTATTTAATGTTCAAATTGCTAGATGCTTTCTATGAAAGATTTCAAGAAGCTAATTTAGGTAAAATGAATGATTATGCTAAATTTGGACAAGTATATAAGAGAGCTAAACCTAATCATATGACGGTATTGGCAATTAATAAAGTTGGTCTAAAAAACATGTATAAGTTAGTTTCTTTAGCTTCTACTAAGTATTTTTATCGTCTTCCAAGAACACCATTATCAGAATTAAAAAGGTTACATGAAGGATTACTATATGGAAGTGGTTGTCTGCAGGGTGATGTTTTTATAAGTATGATGCAAAAAGGATATGATGCTACAAGAGAAAAAGCTAGAATTTACGATTTTCTTGAAGTGCAACCTCCAGCCGCATATCAACATTTATTGGACGATAAGCTAATAAAAGATAAAAAAGAATTACAAGAGATTATTACTAACATTTATAAATTAGGTAAGGAATTAGGAATTCCAGTTGTTGCGACGAGTGATGCTCACTATATAGATAAAAAAGATGCAATTTATCGTAAAATTTTACTATCTGCTCAAAAAGCTAATAGAGGTAAAAATTATGAATTGCCAGATTTACATTTTTATACTACGCAAGAAATGTTAGATGCGTTTAGTTTTTTAGATCCCAAAATTGCTGAAGAAATAGTTATTAAAAATACTAATATAATTGCAGATAAAATTGAAAATGTAGAACCTATAAAATCCGGACTATATCCACCACATATTGAAAATGCTGATAAAGAGATGGAACAATTGACTTATGACAAAGCTCATGAGTTATATGGAAATCCGTTGCCTAAAATAGTCAAGGATAGGCTTGAATATGAGTTGAAGTCAATTATTAGCAATGGATATGCAGTTATATATTTGATATCACAACGCTTAGTTGCAAAATCAAATAAAGATGGCTATTTAGTTGGTTCTAGAGGATCTGTGGGATCGAGTTTAGTTGCTACTATGTCAGGAATTACAGAAGTTAATCCTTTAGCTCCACATTATAGGTGCCCCAATTGTAAATATTCTCAATTCTTTGAAAAAGGAGAATATGGTTCTGGTTATGATTTACCAGATAAAAAATGTCCAAAATGTAATGCTGATTTAGCCAAGGATGGTCAAGATATACCTTTTGCTACTTTTTTAGGATTTCATGGTGATAAAGTTCCTGATATCGATTTGAATTTCTCAGGAGATTATCAACCTGTTGCTCATAGTTATATAAGAGTAATGTTTGGTCCAGATAATTCGTATCGTGCAGGTACTATTGGAACTGTTGCAGATAAGATTGCTTATGGATATGTAAAGCATTACGAAGATGAAAATGAGTTGAAATTGCGAAATGCAGAATTAGATCGCTTATCTCAAGGAGCTAGTGGAGTTAAGAGAACAACAGGGCAACATCCAGCCGGAATCGTTGTAGTACCTAATGATATGGACATTTATGATTTTACTCCAGTACAGTACCCCGCAGATGACTTAGATGCAGCTTGGTTAACAACGCACTTTGATTTTCATTCTATTCATGATAATATTTTAAAATTTGATATTTTAGGTCATGATGATCCTACTATGATTAGAATGCTACAAGATTTATCAGGCGTAGATCCTTTAACAATACCTCCATGTGATCCTGGAGTTATGTCTTTATTTTCTGGTACAGATATTTTGGGTGTTACACCTGAACAAATTGGTGTTAATACTGGTACGTTGGGAGTTCCTGAATTTGGAACTAAATTTGTCCGTGGAATGTTAGAGGAAACTAAGCCAACTACATTTTCAGAATTATTACAAATATCTGGATTGTCACATGGTACAGATGTTTGGCTAGGAAATGCAGAAGATTTAATTAATAAAGGTATATGTAAGTTAAAAAATGTAATTGGTTGTCGTGATAATATTATGACAGACTTAATTCACTGGGATGTTCCACCAGAAGTCGCTTTTTCAACGATGGAATCAGTTAGACATGGTAAGGGTATTAGTGATGAAAATATGGCTATACTGAGTAAAAACAAAAATATCCCAGATTGGTATATTCAATCATGTTTAAAAATAAAGTATATGTTCCCTAAAGCACATGCAACAGCATATATATTAATGGCTCTGAGAATTGCATGGTTTAAAGTTTATTATCCAGTTATTTATTACACATCATATTTATCTGTTCGTGCAGATTTATTTGATATTGTAGCTATGAGTCATGGTAAAAATACTGTTAAAGCAGCTATGAAGAAAATTAGAGATCAAGGCAACAATGCTTCTACTAAAGATAAAACCTTGTTAACAGTTTTAGAAATTGCTAATGAATGTTTAGAGAGAGGAATCAACATTAATATGGTCGATATTGAAAAATCGGATGCGTTGAATTTTAAAATTCTTGATGAACATAATATTTTAGCACCGTTTAATACTGTGCCAGGTTTGGGTGATAATGTTGCTAAACAGATTGTTGCTGCAAGAGATGAACAACCATTTCTTTCTAAGGAAGATTTATCTATTAGAGGTAAGGTTTCTCAGACAATTATGGAATATTTTGAAAATAATGGTGTCCTTGACGGGTTACCAGATCAAAATCAATTATCATTGTTTTAGACTATTAAGGGTAAGTTTTTAATTTACAAATGAACAAATATGATATATAATTAAACATATAATTCGAATAATGTGTTCGAGTGAGCAGGGATGCTCACTCTTTTTATTGCGGAGGATTATTTTGTTCAAAAATATAGATAAAGTTATAGAAGTTATTACTCCATTAGTTCACGCTAGAGGAGATGAACTTGTTGATATTGAGTATGTAAAAGAAAATAATCAGAATTATTTACGTATTTATGTTGATCGAGAACCTAATGGAATTGATATTGATGAAATAGCTACTTTAAGTGAAAGTGTTTCAGAACAACTCGACTTAATAAATCCAGATCCATTACCAGATCCATATATTTTGGAATTATCATCACCAGGTGTAGAAAGACCCATCAAAACTGAAGCCGATTGGTGTAAAGCTAAGGATGACTATGTTCATGTAGGACTTTATAAAAAAATTAATGGGCAGAAAAGTTATGAAGGAACTTTGTTGGATTATGATATGGATAAAATAATTTTAGAAATAAAAATAAAAACTCAACAACAAAAGATTACTATACCACGTAATATGATAGCTAATATACGATTTGCCATTAAATTTTAGAAAGGATGATATTAGAATAATGTCCAAAGAATTAATTAAGTCTTTTACGGCTTTAGAAGAACAAAAAGGAATTAAACAAGAAGAAATAGTTGATGCAATTAAAGCTGCATTGATTGCAGCTTATAAAAAAAATTATAATCAGGCACAAAATGTTGAGGTTATTTTTGATGAGAACAAAGGTAAGTTTATAGTTCAAGCAGTTAAAACTGTCGTTGATGAAGTCCAAGATGATAGACAACAAGTCAGTTTAAAAGATGCTCTTGAGATAAATCGGGCTTATGAAGTAGGAGATGAGATTCGTTTTGAAGTTACTCCTCAAAATTTTGGACGTTTAGCTGCACAGACAGCTAAGCAAGTAATTATGCAACGATTACGTGAAGCTGAACGTGCACATATTATTGAAGAATATTCTCAATATCAAAATGAATTGATCACAGGAACTGTAGAAAGGGTAGATAATAGATTTGTATATATCAAGATAGGCAACGTTGAAGCTGTTATGCCCCATAATGATCAGATGCCTGGTGAAGTTTATAAGCCACAAGATAGGATTAAAGTATTAGTTACAAAAGTTGGTTCTGATGCTAAAGGTACGCAGATCACTGTTTCAAGAACTGCTCCAGGTTTAGTAAAACGTTTATTCGAACAAGAAGTTCCTGAAGTTTATAATGGAACAGTAGAAATTATTTCTATTGCTAGAGAAGCTGGTGATAGAACCAAAATTGCAGTTAAGAGTAGTGACCCTAATATTGATCCAGTTGGAACTTTAGTTGGTCCTAAAGGATCTAGAGTACAAAATATTGTTAATGAATTATCTGGTGAAAATATTGATGTAGTAAAGTACGAAGAAGATCCATCAGATTATATAGCTAATGCGTTGAATCCTGCAGAAGTAATAGCAGTCCAGTTTGGTGAGGCTAATGATGATAAGAGTGCATTGGTTATTGTCCCAGATTATCAATTATCATTGGCTATTGGTAAAAAAGGTCAAAATGTTCGCTTAGCAGCAAGATTGACAGAATATAAAATTGATATTAAGCCAGAATCTCAAGTGGAATTTGTTGATGAGGATAGTTCCGCAAATGGAGAAGTTGAATCTGCAGATTAAATAGAAAAGAATAGGTGATCTTTTGTGAAAAAAAGAAAAATACCAATGCGAAAAGATTTGATTACTAATACAATGATGCCCAAAAAAGAGCTTGTTCGTATTGTGGTTGATAAAGAAAAGAATATCTTTGTTGATCCTACTGGTAAAAAAGCTGGGCGTGGTGCATATGTTTCATTAGAACCTGAAAAGATTCAGCAGGCCAAAAAAAGAAGAGTTCTTGAAAATAGTTTAGGTATCAAGATTTCAGATGAATTTTATGATGAATTATATGCTTATGTAGAACATCAGAGAGCAAGAAAAGAATTATTTGGTGATAAATAGATTGAATAATAAAGCTTTAAATATGCTGGGATTAGCCCAAAAGGCAGGAAAAATGGTTGGCGGCTATGATGCAACTAATATAGCTATTTTAAATAAAAAAGCAATATTAGTATTTATAGCAAGTGATATTAGTAATAATACTAAGGAAAAAGTATTATTTGTATGCCAAAAAAATAATATAAATGTGTGTCGGCAATTCAGCACTGCTGAATTATCCCACATTATGGGCAAAAATAGAAAAATATTAGCTGTAACTGATAGTGGTTTTGCCAAAGCAATTATGAAAAAAATAAATGAAGGAGAGTGATTTGATGACTAGGATTAGGTTATATGAATTGGCTAAAGAATTAGGCATCGAAAATAAATTTATTGTGGAAAAGGCTAGAGAGTTAGGATTTGATGTGAAAAGTCATATGTCTTCATTAACTGATGATCAAATTAATAAGATACGTGAATTGTACAAAAATAAATCTGATAAAAAGAGACCAAATAAAAGTAAGATAAAAGTATCTGTAGGTGCATTACGTCGTACCAATGGTAATGAAGATAATAATAAAAAGAAAAAAAAGGCTGATTTAACTAAAAATACAAACTCTCCAAAAGAAAAAGTAAATAATCCAAAACCAGCAGCACGCGATTTATTAAATAAATTGCAGAAAAAACAAAGACAAGAATCTGTAGCATTAGAAGAGCAAGTTAAGCGTTCAAAAAAGCAATGGCATGAGGAACAAATCAAAAAAGTTGATGCGACTGAAAATAAGATGCCAGTTGAAGGTGCAGAGGCTGTGAGAGCTAGAGTAAAAGTTGCCAAGAAAGTTGCTGGTCCAAAAATTATAAAATTATCTCCTGCTCGTCAAAAGGCTGATAACGAAGCTAAAAATGATCAAGTTAAACATAGTAATGCTAAACGTGATTTTAGACCAAGACAGGCAAAAGCAACTAAAAGTATGGATATTTCAGCAGTTATTTCTGATAGTCCAGTGCCACCAGAAGAGAACCGTAAATTGCGTAATAAAGAATATGGTAAAACTGGGCGTAAGAAGCAACGTGATGATGATGCTGATTTTGAAAGAAGTGAGCAATCTGATAAAGCTAGACGTCGTAAGAATAGAAAAGTCAAGGGTCAACAACAAGTTGATTTAATAAAAAAACAACCAACACAAAGAAAAGATCGTCCATTACCAGAAATATTAGTTTTTGAAGAGGGTATGAATGCTCAGGATTTAGGTAAATTACTTCATCGTGAACCAGCAGAAATTGTCAAAAAATTGTTCATGTTGGGTATCATGACTAATCAAAATCAATCTTTGAGTAAAGATACTATTGAATTACTTGCTGCAGAATATGGTATTGAATCCAAAGAAAAAGTTCATGAAGATATATCAGATATTGATAATCTATATGAGCATGAAATGGAAGTATCAAAAAAATCGCAAAACTTGGTAAAAAGACCACCAGTTGTTACTATTATGGGACATGTTGACCATGGTAAGACTACTTTACTTGATAGATTGCGTAACACCAATGTTTCTGCACATGAAGCTGGTGGTATTACACAAAAAATTGGTGCATATCAAGTTAAATTGGATGATCGTTTAATTACATTCTTGGATACTCCAGGTCATGCAGCATTTTCAAATATGCGTGCCCGTGGTGCTGAAGTTACTGATATTGTTGTTTTAGTAGTTGCTGCAGACGATGGAGTTATGCCACAAACCGTAGAAGCAATAGATCACGCTAAGAGTGCAGGTGTACCTATTATTGTAGCGGTTAATAAGATAGATAAACCAGGTGCTAATCCCGATCATGTTATGGAGCAATTGATGAAATATGGACTTGTACCAGAAGATTGGGGTGGAGATACAATTTTCGTTAAAATTTCTGCTAAATCTGGTGAAAATGTTGATGATTTGTTACAAATGATTCTATTGCAAGCTGATATGATGGAATTACAAGCAGATCCTAACCAAAAAGCTATAGGTACTGTTATTGAAGCACGATTATCTAAGGGAAGAGGCCCCGTAGCTGACGTTTTAGTTCAACAAGGTACTTTGAATATAGGTGATCCAATCGTTATTGGTGATACATTTGGACGTGTACGTGTTATGACCAATGATAAGGGTCGCAGAGTAAAAAAGGCAACGCCATCAACACCTGTAGAGATTACAGGCTTGAGTGATGTGCCAGAAGCTGCAGATAAGTTGGTAGTATTTGAAGATGAAAAGACTGCTAGAAGTGTTGGTGAACAAAGAGCTAGAAATTCACTAGAAAAACAACGTGAAAATACACAGCATGTAACTTTAGATAATTTGTTTGACACTATGAAGAAAGAAAATATGAAGGAAGTAGGTATTGTATTAAAGGCAGATGTACAAGGATCTACTGAAGCTTTACAACAATCATTGGAAAAAATTGATGTTGAAGGAGTTCGTGTTAATATTATTCACGCAGGTGTTGGAGCAATTAATGAATCTGATGTAACTTTAGCTAGTGCATCTAATGCATTTATCATTGGATTCAATGTGAGACCTACAGCTACTGCTAGAAGTCAAGCGGATAATGAAGGATTGGATATTCGTCTTTATAATATAATTTATAAAGCAATAGATGATGTTGAAGCAGCTATGAAGGGAATGCTTGAACCTACTTATGAAGAGAAAGTGGTTGGTAGTTTAACTGTTCGTGAAACTTGGAAAGTTTCTAAAGTAGGTACAATTGCAGGAGCATTGGTCGATAGCGGTTATATTACTAAGGATTCTGGCGTACGTGTTATTCGCGATGGTATTGTTAAATATGATGGTAAAGTAGCATCTCTGAAACGATTTAAAGACGATGTTAAAGAAGTAAAACAAGGATTTGAATGTGGAATTACTATCGAAAACTTTAATGATATTAAAATCGATGATCAACTGGAAGCATATGAGATGCAAGAGGTTCCAGTTAAATAAATTAGTTTGATAAATTATAAAAGGAGCTTATAAATGAAGCATAGAATAGGTCGTGTTGAAGGAGAAATTTTACGTGAATTAACTAAGATCTTACGTAAAGAAATTAGCGATCCAAGATTAAGAGAAATTTCTATTACAGCTGTTGAGTGTACTAATGACTTTTCTTATGCTACTATTTACTATAGTTTATTAACAGATAATTCTGTGAGAGAAGAAGAAGTATCACAAGGGCTAGAAAAAGCAAAAGGATTAATGAGGCATTTGTTAAGTAATAATTTAACCTTATTTAAAGTACCTGAATTGATTTTTAAACGTGATAATTCTGTTGCATATGGTAGTAAAATTGATCAATTGATTAAGCAAGTGCAAGAACAAGATAAAAAAAGATAATATTTGTTTTAAAAAAGACGCCCATTGGACGTCTTTTAGTGTAAGGAGATATATTTATATATGCTAAATGGGATTATTGTATTAAATAAGCCACGTGGAGTAACAAGTAGTGACTGCGTTTATAAATTACGAAAACTATTAAAAATAAAGAAAATAGGGCATGCTGGGACGCTAGATCCAGAGGTAAATGGTGTTTTACCTATTGCAGTTGGGCAGGCAACTAAATTAATAGAAAAAATGCATGAAAAAGATAAAAAATATATAGGTGTAGGCTTATTAGGTTTTGCTACCGATAGTTATGACGTAACTGGTAAGAAAATAGCAGAGAAAAAAATCATAACTCCCTTCTCGGATGAAGAGATTCAATCTGGGATGAAAAAATTAGTTGGTGATATTTCTCAGATGCCTCCCATATATTCTGCAGTCAAAGTCAATGGCAAAAGATTATATGAATATGCTAGGGAAAATATTGAAGTACAGCGTCCAATGAGAGATGTAACAGTAAAGAGCTATAATTTAGTTAATACTTCTACTTATGATTGTGAAAAGCAGCAACAAACGTTTGATTTTTCTGTTACATGCTCTAAAGGAACTTATGTTAGGTCATTAGTAAATGATTTAGGTGTTATATTGGATGTACCTGCAGTTATGGTTAAATTAACGCGAATTGCTAGTTCTGGCTATAATATTACAGATGCAGTAACATTAGAAGATATTAGCAGACAAATAGATCAACCTCAGTTTTGGTTACAGCCTATTGACAGTTTTTTTGATAATGTAGAGCATTTTGTTTTGAATTCAGAACAATATGACCAGGTTAGAAATGGAGCAGCTTTGAAAATAAATGCCTCCAGCAATGAAGTAGCATTAGTTTATAGCGGTAAAATTAAGGCCATATATGAAAAGAAACTAAATGTTTATAAACCACAATTAATGCTTTTACAAAATGATTAATAAGAAGGTTAGAGATATTGGAAACGATATTATTGGATAATCCTA
Source organism: Lactobacillus iners (assembly GCF_011058775.1). Taxonomy (NCBI): domain Bacteria; kingdom Bacillati; phylum Bacillota; class Bacilli; order Lactobacillales; family Lactobacillaceae; genus Lactobacillus; species Lactobacillus iners. The sequence goes on from NZ_CP049230.1 coordinate 533,651, forward strand.
TTGATAGTAGAAAGATTTGTTCAAATGCTGTTGTAGTACTAGGTTTTTTTGATGGAGTACATATTGCACATCAAAAAATAATTTTTAAGGCTAGAAAAATTGCTGATGATAAACAAGTTCCTTTAGTTGTTTTGACATTTGATAAACATCCTAAAGAATTGTATCTAGATGATAAAAATTTTAAATATATCGATACCCTGAGTGAAAAAACGGCAAAAATGCGAAAATTTAACGTAGATTTATTAGTGGTAATGAAATTTAATGAATCTATGTGTAGATTAAAACCAGCTGATTTTATTGATAATGTAATTCTGATGTTTAATCCCAGTGTCGTTGTAGTTGGGTATGATTATACATACGGTCCACAAAAAATTGCCAATATTCAGACTTTGTTGACCTACTCTAAAGGAAAATTTGATTTGGTGATAGAGCCTGAGGCAACATTTAAGGGTGAAAAAATTGGTTCTACAGAAATAAAGGAAGCAATATCTCATGGCAATGTAAAATTGGCAGCTGATTTATTGGGTTGTCCATATAGCATGTCAGGTGTGGTAGTTCATGGTTTTCATCGTGGACATATGTTGGGCTTTCCTACCGCTAATTTATGCATTAATTGTAAAAAAATACTGCCTTATAATGGTGTGTATGCAACACAAACGTTAATAAAAGGTAAATTATATAATTCTATGACATCTGTGGGTTATAATGACACTTTTAATAATAGTAAAAAAACAATAGAGACTTATATATTCGACTTTTGCGAAGATATATATGACGAAAAAATAATTTTATATTGGTATGAATTTATCCGAGATAATATTAAATTTAATGATATTAATTCGCTAATTAATCAATTAAATATAGATAAAACAAATATACAGCGATATTTCGACAAAAAATAACAAAAAATGATTTGAATTTTAAGTAGCTAATAAATTTAAATCATTTTTTTTATAATCTCTTGCAAAAATTCGATTAAAAGAGTAACATAAAGAAGTTGTCTGAATGATTACATTTCAGATGACATAAAAATTGAAAAAAGTAGTTGAAAAACACTTTTCAATCATGTATAATTTTTAAATGTCGTCACGGATAAGACGTGAGCGGCAGGTTTATGAGAAAAAAGTTCTTTACAAACAGAACTAAGTATGATAAACTAAACAAGCACTAGATGTGCGTAGTACCTTGAAAACTGAACAAAGTTTCGCTAATTGTGTGCGGGGGTAAGACCCCAAACAAAAGCGAAGTCAATTTCGCAAGCAATAAATTTGAGATAACAAATCAAACAAATCGAAAATGAGCTAGAACAGTTCAATTTAAAAATAAATTGAGAGTTTGATCCTGGCTCAGGACGAACGCTGGCGGCGTGCCTAATACATGCAAGTCGAGCGAGTCTGCCTTGAAGATCGGAGTGCTTGCACTCTGTGAAACAAGATACAGGCTAGCGGCGGACGGGTGAGTAACACGTGGGTAACCTGCCCAAGAGATCGGGATAACACCTGGAAACAGATGCTAATACCGGATAACAACAGATGATGCCTATCAACTGTTTAAAAGATGGTTCTGCTATCACTCTTGGATGGACCTGCGGTGCATTAGCTAGTTGGTAGGGTAACGGCCTACCAAGGCGATGATGCATAGCCGAGTTGAGAGACTGATCGGCCACATTGGGACTGAGACACGGCCCAAACTCCTACGGGAGGCAGCAGTAGGGAATCTTCCACAATGGACGCAAGTCTGATGGAGCAACGCCGCGTGAGTGAAGAAGGGTTTCGGCTCGTAAAGCTCTGTTGTTGGTGAAGAAGGACAGGGGTAGTAACTGACCTTTGTTTGACGGTAATCAATTAGAAAGTCACGGCTAACTACGTGCCAGCAGCCGCGGTAATACGTAGGTGGCAAGCGTTGTCCGGATTTATTGGGCGTAAAGCGAGTGCAGGCGGCTCGATAAGTCTGATGTGAAAGCCTTCGGCTCAACCGGAGAATTGCATCAGAAACTGTCGAGCTTGAGTACAGAAGAGGAGAGTGGAACTCCATGTGTAGCGGTGAAATGCGTAGATATATGGAAGAACACCGGTGGCGAAGGCGGCTCTCTGGTCTGTTACTGACGCTGAGGCTCGAAAGCATGGGTAGCGAACAGGATTAGATACCCTGGTAGTCCATGCCGTAAACGATGAGTGCTAAGTGTTGGGAGGTTTCCGCCTCTCAGTGCTGCAGCTAACGCATTAAGCACTCCGCCTGGGGAGTACGACCGCAAGGTTGAAACTCAAAGGAATTGACGGGGGCCCGCACAAGCGGTGGAGCATGTGGTTTAATTCGAAGCAACGCGAAGAACCTTACCAGGTCTTGACATCCATAGCCAGTCTAAGAGATTAGATGTTCCCTTCGGGGACTATGAGACAGGTGGTGCATGGCTGTCGTCAGCTCGTGTCGTGAGATGTTGGGTTAAGTCCCGCAACGAGCGCAACCCTTGTCATTAGTTGCCAGCATTAAGTTGGGCACTCTAATGAGACTGCCGGTGACAAACCGGAGGAAGGTGGGGATGACGTCAAGTCATCATGCCCCTTATGACCTGGGCTACACACGTGCTACAATGGACGGTACAACGAGAAGCGACCCTGTGAAGGCAAGCGGATCTCTGAAAGCCGTTCTCAGTTCGGATTGCAGGCTGCAACTCGCCTGCATGAAGCTGGAATCGCTAGTAATCGCAAATCAGCACGTTGCGGTGAATACGTTCCCGGGCCTTGTACACACCGCCCGTCACACCATGAGAGTCTGTAACGCCCGAAGCCGGCGGGATAACCGAAAGGAGTCAGCCGTCTAAGGCGGGACAGATGATTAGGGTGAAGTCGTAACAAGGTAGCCGTAGGAGAACCTGCGGCTGGATCACCTCCTTTCTAAGGAAGGCGAAAGTATCTGGAGAGCAGAGATGCTAAGAGAAGGATATGAGAAGCCAAGCGGAAAGCACACAAAGAAACTTTGTTTAGTTTTGAGGGCAATAAGCACTCAAGAGTTAGGACATTGAAAACTGAATATAATCAAAGCAAAAACCGAGACAATCAAAGAACAGATTGAAAAAAGAGCGACCGAGAAGAGAGAAGCTCAACTTGAATAGGTCAAGTAGAGAAGGGCGCACGGTGAATGCCTAGGCACTGGAAGCCGATGAAGGACGTGACAAACGACGAAATGCTTCGGGGAGCGGTAAGTACGCAGAGATCCGGAGATATCCGAATGGGGGAACCCGGCACCGCGAGGTGTCACCTTGAATGTGAATAGATAGCATTAAGGAGGAAGACGCAGTGAACTGAAACATCTAAGTAGCTGCAGGAAGAGAAAGAAAGATCGATTTCCCAAGTAGCGGCGAGCGAACAGGAAAGAGCCCAAACCTAATGGCTTGCCATTAGGGGTAGAAGGACTGTAAAAAGCCGAATGGAAGGATAGCAGAATTATCTGGGAAGATAAGCCAAAGAGGGTGAGAGCCCCGTAAGCGAAATCCGGAAACGAGGTGAGCAGGATCCTGAGTAGGTCGGGACACGAGGAATCCCGATTGAATCCGCGAGGACCATCTCGCAAGGCTAAATACTAACCAGTGACCGATAGTGAACCAGTACCGTGAGGGAAAGGTGAAAAGAACCCCGGGAGGGGAGTGAAAGAGAACCTGAAACCGTGTGCCTACAAGTAGTCAGAGCACGTTAAAGTGTGATGGCGTGCCTTTTGTAGAATGAACCGGCGAGTTGCGTTGTGGTGCAAGGTTAAGTCAGAAAAGACGGAGCCGAAGCGAAAGCGAGTCTGAAGAGGGCGAGATAGTATCATGACGCAGACCCGAAACCAAGTGACCTACCCATGACCAGGTTGAAGGCGTGGTAAAACACGCTGGAGGACCGAACCCACGCAAGTTGAAAATTGCGGGGATGAGTTGTGGGTAGCGGTGAAATTCCAAACGAACTTGGAGATAGCTGGTTCTCTCCGAAATAGCTTTAGGGCTAGCCTCGTGTGAATGATAATGGAGGTAGAGCACTGTTTGGACTAGGGGCCCGTCAGGGGTTACTGAATCCAGATAAACTCCGAATGCCAGATATCAATGCACGGGAGTCAGACTGCGAGTGATAAGATCCGTAGTCGAAAGGGAAACAGCCCAGATCACCGGTTAAGGTCCCAAAATCTATGCTAAGTGGAAAAGGATGTGGAGTTGCACAGACAACTAGGATGTTGGCTCAGAAGCAGCCACCATTTAAAGAGTGCGTAATAGCTCACTAGTCGAGTGACGCTGCGCCGAAAATTTACCGGGGCTAAGCATAGTACCGAAACCGTGGATGCAGTTAGCTGCGTGGTAGGAGAGCGTTCTAAAGGCGGAGAAGGCAGATCGAAAGGACTGTTGGAGCGTTTAGAAGTGAGAATGCCGGTATAAGTAGCGAAAGACAGGTGAGAATCCTGTCCGCCGAAAGACTAAGGTTTCCTGGGGCAGGCTCGTCCGCCCAGGGTAAGTCGGGACCTAAGGTAAGGCCGAGAGGCGTAGCCGATGGACAACAGGTAGATATTCCTGTACTATTCGTAATCGATAAGAGCGAAGGAGGGACGCAGGAGGCTAATGACGCATGGAGATGGAATCATGTGTAAGCGTTAAGGAAGGATGCGAGTCAAATGCTTGTAGCCAATTTTGAGACGTGATGCGGAGTGAAATCAAAGTAGCGAAGGTCATGAAGTCACACTGCCAAGAAAAGCTTCTAGCCAGAGAGCGAGTACCCGTACCGCAAACCGACACAGGTAGTCGAGGAGAGAATCCTCAGGTGAGCGAGAGAACTCTCGTTAAGGAACTCGGCAAAATAACCCCGTAACTTAGGGAGAAGGGGTGCTGAAGAGAAATCAGCCGCAGTGAAGAGGCCCAAACAACTGTTTATCAAAAACACAGGTATCTGCAAAATCGTAAGATGACGTATAGGTACTGACACCTGCCCGGTGCTGGAAGGTTAAGAGGATAGCTTAGCGAAAGCGAAGGTTAGAATTGAAGCCCCAGTAAACGGCGGCCGTAACTATAACGGTCCTAAGGTAGCGAAATTCCTTGTCGGGTAAGTTCCGACCTGCACGAAAGGTGTAATGATTTGGGCACTGTCTCAACGAGAGACTCGGTGAAATTATAATACCCGTGAAGATGCGGGTTACCCGCGACAGGACGGAAAGACCCCATGGAGCTTTACTGTAGCTTGATATTGAGTATTTGTTAAACATGTACAGGATAGGTAGGAGCCAGAGAAGATAGGACGCCAGTTTTATCAGAGGCAATGTTGGGATACTACCCTTGTTTGATGGATCCTCTAACTCGTCACACTAAGCGTGTGAGAGGACAGTGTCAGGTGGGCAGTTTGACTGGGGCGGTCGCCTCCTAAAGAGTAACGGAGGCGCCCAAAGGTTCCCTCAGAATGGTTGGAAATCATTCGCAGAGTGTAAAGGTAGAAGGGAGCTTGACTGCGAGAGAGACAACTCGAGCAGGTACGAAAGTAGGGCTTAGTGATCTGGTGGTACTGCATGGAAAGGCCATCACTCAACGGATAAAAGCTACCCTGGGGATAACAGGCTTATCTCCCCCAAGAGTTCACATCGACGGGGAGGTTTGGCACCTCGATGTCGGCTCGTCGCATCCTGGGGCTGAAGTCGGTCCCAAGGGTTGGGCTGTTCGCCCATTAAAGCGGCACGCGAGCTGGGTTCAGAACGTCGTGAGACAGTTCGGTCCCTATCCGTCGTGGGCGTAGGAAATTTGAGAGGAGCTGTCCTTAGTACGAGAGGACCGGGATGGACATACCGCTGGTGTACCAGTTGTCTTGCCAAAGGCACCGCTGGGTAGCTATGTATGGAAGGGATAAGCGCTGAAAGCATCTAAGTGCGAAGCCCCCCTCAAGATGAGATTTCCGAAGCGAAAGCAGTAAGACACCTTAGAGACGATGAGGTAGATAGGCCGGGAGTGGAAGAGCAGTGATGCTTGGAGCGGACCGGTACTAATAAGTCGAGAACTTGACCAAAGAGAGCTCGGAAGAAGCAGAGATTATATTCAGTTTTGAGTGTAAAAGCTCAAGGAAGAGTACGGTGGCGAAAGCAAGAAGGAAACACCTGTTCCCATGTCGAACACAGAAGTTAAGGTTCTTAACGCCGAGAGTAGTTGGTGGGAAACTGCCTGCGAGGGTAGGACGTTGCCGTGCAATGGAGGATTAGCTCAGCTGGGAGAGCATCTGCCTTACAAGCAGGAGGTCACAGGTTCGAGCCCTGTATCCTCCATCGAGTCGTTAGCTCAGTTGGTAGAGCATCTGACTTTTAATCAGAGGGTCGGCAGTTCGAGCCTGCCACGACTCATTAGACCCAAGTTTTGCGGGTGTGGCGGAATTGGCAGACGCGCTAGATTTAGGTTCTAGTGTCTCCGGACGTATGAGTTCAAGTCTCATCACCCGTATTCTGTGAGTAAACAGAAAAAAAGAATAGGAAGCCGATTTAGCTCAGTTGGCTAGAGCACCTGTCTTGTAAACAGGGGGTCGAAGGTTCGAATCCTTTAATCGGCATAATGCGGAAGTAGTTCAGTGGTAGAACATCACCTTGCCATGGTGGGGGTCGCGGGTTCGAATCCCGTCTTCCGCTTATCATTATAATGCCGGGGTGGCGGAACTGGCAGACGCACAGGACTTAAAATCCTGCGGTTGGTGACAACCGTACCGGTTCGATTCCGGTCCTCGGCATATAATGATGCACCCTTAGCGCAACTGGATAGAGTGTCTGACTACGAATCAGAAGGTTGAAGGTTCAAATCCTTCAGGGTGCACCATAACGGGAAATGGCTCAGCTTGGTAGAGCACCTGGTTTGGGACCAGGGGGTCGCAGGTTCGAATCCTGTTTTCCCGATTGTAACAAGGTTACAAGGAAATGAATGGCGGTGTAGCTCAGCTGGCTAGAGCGTCCGGTTCATACCCGGGAGGTCGAGGGTTCGATCCCCCCCGCCGCTATAAAAGGTAAGTTGGACCTTTAGCTCAGTTGGTTAGAGCAGACGGCTCATAACCGTCGGGTCGTAGGTTCGAGTCCTACAAGGTCCATAGAGATCTTTGTTTTTTTTATAAAAAGGTAAATATCGCGGGATGGAGCAGTCTGGTAGCTCGTCGGGCTCATAACCCGAAGGTCATAGGTTCAAATCCTGTTCCCGCAATTGGTCCCTTGGTGTAGGGGTTATCACGCCTCCCTGTCACGGAGGAGATCACCGGTCCGAATCCGGTAGGGACCGTAGAATGGCTCGGTAGCTCAGTTGGTAGAGCAAAGGATTGAAGCTCCTTGTGTCGGCGGTTCGATTCCGTCCCGCGCCATTTATAGGAAAAAGCGGGTATAGTTTAGTGGTAAAATGAAAGCCTTCCAAGCTTTAGTCGCGAGTCCGATTCTCGTTACCCGCTTAAAATGGGCCTATAGCTCAGCTGGTTAGAGCGCACGCCTGATAAGCGTGAGGTCGATGGTTCAAGTCCATTTAGGCCCATTGGAGATTTACTCAAGAGGCTGAAGAGGCGCCCCTGCTAAGGGTGTAGGTTGGCTAAGGCTGGCGCGAGGGTTCGAATCTCTCAATCTCCGTAGTTAAAGCAAATAATTGTAGTATATCAACATTTATAGTATAAAAAAGCACTTTTTGGCTAACAAAGTGCTTTTTTATTTACAGATCTAATTTTTTAAGTGCGTCAATTGCATCATCCTGGTTCTTTTTTGTGATGTGTGTGTAAATATCTAAAGTAATTCTTATATCAGAGTGACCCAATAGCATTTGTACTGTTTTAGGTTTTACGATAAAGTATTAAAATCGCTTTTAATTGTTTTTGATAATTGATATTTGTTTTATTTGCAGTAGCTTCTTTAACGTTGTTTTTGTAGATAAAGCGTATCTTTCAGCTTCTAAAGATCACTATGGTGAAGGAACAGAGCAAGTTCATATGATTATTAAACATTGCAAGTCGGCTAGGGATGTGTCAAAATACAACTATAATGAACAAGAAGTTATTTTCCCTAGGAATACCAAATTTAGGATAGTTAAAACCTATGAACAAAATGGAATTATGACTGTAGTTATGCTGGAGGAATAATAAAATGGAAGAACAGAAACAAAAGCCGTTTTCTGCTAAAAGATGGCATGAAGATGCATCACCAGATCAGATATTCGGGCGAATCAAATCCAAGAAAAGGCTCGAAAAAAATAAAAGAGAAATGAAAAAATTTTTACGTATTCAAAAAAAATTATTTGAAGAAAGAGAAAGACTAGCAAAACAACAAGATAAACAAAATTAAACCTAGAAAGGCTATTGATAAATTTCTTAGTACCTCAGTTACTACTAAGGGAGTGTTTGGTAGTAACCATAATATTGCAATTATAGTTCCTAAAGGCACATTAGGAGCTTACGTTGAAGTATTAAGCTGGGGAAAATTCAAAAAGTAAAGAGAATTCTTGTTTAATACAGGGCTAGAGTTAGAAAAATTAGAATATGATGGTCTGTATATTCTGAAATGCGTCAACCAGAAAATGAAGAACAACGAAAGCTAGCAGAAGAACGAAGAAGAAAATTAAAAGAAGTTCTTAAAATATTACAAGAGCAAGATAACTAACCGCCAACCTAAAGTAAGGCGATTTTATTTTGCACAAAATTAAGTAGTTAGGGTTAGGGGACATGTGTACATTATATAGAATTAAAATATGGTTTATTCAAACATTCTGCTGTGTACACGAATACATAGTTTCATTAAACATAAATATTAGGTAAAATAATTATATAAAGGAGCTCACTTTTTAGTTTTTTTGCCCAAAAAAGATAGCTAGAAGTATATTTAGTCAAAATATATATTTTTTAAAAAATATATATAACATCTTTATTTTTATATTTTTCTTTTAAAGAATATGTCGTATAATATTAATTAATTATAATAATATGAGGGGTTAAATTATGATTAAAGCAATAAAAGTAACGGAGAAGAGCGTGATTTTAGGATTTCCTGACGGAACAGCCAAAGAAGTTCCTATTTCGGATTTTGATTGCTCTGTTCATGTTGGTGATGAATTTGAAATGTATGAAATGGGCGATAAGAAGATATTTTCTAAAAAAACACCTAAAACTTCTAATTTATCAGATAAAGTTAGTGACTTTACTAACAAAATTTCAAATGATGAAGGGGTGCAAGGATTTATAGATAATATAGTTAAATACGATGTCAATAATTTATTTGACAAGATATTGCTCGCTATATTTTCAGTGTTGGGCTTAAATATTATTTATATTTTATATATGAGTTCACAATACAAAGCAAGTATATATTCTATGTTAAGTTATTTATCAAATCTTAGTAGTGCATTTGCATTTCAAAATTTTGTAGTATTTTGTGCTATTGCTGCACTTGTAATTAAATTTTCGGAGCTAAAAGATGGAAACAAGTGGAAAAAAGCAACATTTGTTTTTCCAGCAGTTACAGTTGTAGTTACAGTACTTATGCACGTAGTTTGTCATAAAATATTCAGCATATTAGGTGGAAAGTATTCTTTTAGTAGTTTAATATCTACTTTTACTAATTATGCAGATGTTGAAAATAGTGGAAAAATGTTGGCAGTATTTTTATTTATTGTTTTGATATTGACCATTGTTTCCATTGTTACTTTGTTTATGAATTTAAGTAAAACTAAAAATAATAAATAATAATAATTTATGTATTAGTTATATATGTAATAAAACTGACCTTCAGCCATTCTTGAGCGGTCAGTTTTTTATATTGTAAAATTTTTGATATTTATGACACACTATTTGGATGTTGACTTAGTTTAACAGCAATTAGTAATCCTTGTTAAATAATTTTTGAAAAAATTGAATACTTTACTTGAAAAAATGCTAAAATCTAGTATTATATTAATTGTTAGCACAATAACATCTTGAGTGCTAATTAAAAGGGGGGATCAGATGTTAACCGAACGCCAAGAATTGATTTTAGAGACTATCATTAATGATTTTACGCAGACGCATGAACCGGTAGGATCAAAAACGGTGATGTTACAATTACCTATCAAGGTTTCTAGTGCAACAATTAGAAATGAAATGGTTGTATTAGAAGATTTTGGATTTTTGGAAAAAACACATTCTTCTAGCGGTAGGGTACCGTCTGCTTCCGGATATAGATATTATTTAGATTATTTGGTAGATCCTATAGAAATTTCAGATTCTGTATATCACCAAATTATTAAGCAATTGGATCAACCTTTTCATCAAGTAAATGAAATTATTGAAGAGGCGACAAAAATTTTATCTGATTTGACTAATTATACAGCATTTGCTGCAGGTCCTGAAAATATTGATATTTATATTACTGGGTTTAGGATTGTTCCATTGTCTGCCAACAGGGTGATGGCCATTTTAGTTACTGATGATGGAAATGTTCAAAATCAGATATATACTTTGCCCCATCATACTTCGGGTGACGAAGTTGAAAAAGCCGTTGCTTTAATTAATAAGCAGTTAATTGGTAAATCTTTAACTGATGTGAATAGTGGCTGTTTAAATCAAATTGCTAAAGAGTTAGTTTCTCGTGGCTCTGCTACAATATTTTTAGATCTTCTTCAAGACGTTATAAAAGATGCAGCTAGTGAGCAAATGTATGTAAATGGTCAAATAAATTTGTTAAATAATTCTGGGATTAATGATCTTAATAAATTACGATCGCTTTATCAGTTGATAGATCAAAAACAATTAATGTCAGATTTTATTGGATTTGATACTAATCAGATTATAAATCATAATTCACATACTAATGTTAGAGTCCATTTAGGTTCTGAGATGCCATCAAAGTTATTAGAAGATTGCAGTTTATTGACTGTCGATTATAGTGTTGGCAAACATGGTACAGGGACGATAGCATTGTTAGGTCCAAGTAATATGCCATATTCGCAGATGATAGGCTTACTTGAATATTTTAGAAACGAGTTAGCTAATAAGTTATTGGAGTATTATGGTGATTTTAAGTGAGGAGGTAAGTTGTGAAAGAACATAAAGATAATTCAGCGGATAGTAAAAAAGAAAAAAATAATACCAAACCAAAAACGTCTTCTAATAAAGAAGATGTAAGCAAATACACTAAAAAGATCCAAGAGCTGGAGTTAAAAAATCAGGAATTGGAAGATAAATATCTACGTAGTGAAGCAGAAATTCAAAATGCACAAAATCGCTATTCCAAGGAGCGTGCACAGTTGATAAAGTATGAGTCACAAAGTATAGCTAAAGATATTCTTCCTGCATTGGATAATCTTGAGCGTGCATTAATGGTCGAAAGTGATAGCGATGTGACTGTTCAGTTAAAAAAGGGAGTTCAAATGACATTAGATGCGTTGATTAAAGCGTTAAGTGATCATGGAATATCAGAAATTAAAGCTGATGGTGAAAAATTTGATCCAAAATTACATCAAGCTGTTCAAACTGTTGATGCAGTGAAAGATCAGGAACCTGATCATGTTGTACAAGTATTGCAAAAAGGATACTTGTACAAAGATAGAACTTTAAGACCTGCTATGGTAGTTGTAACAAAATAAGAGAGGAAGTTAATTTATGTCAAAAGTTATCGGAATAGATTTAGGAACTACTAATTCAGCTGTAGCTGTGTTGGAAGGAAAAGAACCTAAGATTATTACTAATCCTGAAGGTAATCGTACTACACCATCAGTTGTTGCTTTTAAGAATGGTGAAATTCAAGTTGGTGAAGTAGCTAAAAGACAAGCAATAACTAATCCAAATACTATTTCTTCAATTAAACGTCATATGGGTGAAGAAGGATATAAAGTTAAGGTAGATGGTAAGGAATATACTCCACAAGAAATATCAGCAATGATTTTGCAATATATCAAAAAGTTTGCTGAAGATTATCTAGGTGAACCAGTAAAGGATGCTGTAATTACTGTTCCTGCTTACTTTAACGATGCTCAAAGACAAGCTACTAAAGATGCTGGAAAAATTGCTGGATTAAATGTTCAAAGAATTATTAATGAACCAACTGCAAGTTCATTAGCATATGGATTAGATAAAGATGAAAAAGATGAAAAGATCTTAGTATATGATCTTGGTGGTGGTACGTTTGACGTCTCTGTGTTAGAGTTAGGCGACGGCGTTTTCCAAGTTTTGTCTACAAATGGTGATACTAACCTTGGTGGTGATGACTTTGATAATGCCATTATCGATTGGTTAATTGAAAACTTTAAGAAGGAAAATGGTGTTGATTTATCATCCGATAAGATGGCTTTACAACGTTTGAAAGATGCTGCAGAAAAGGCTAAAAAAGATTTATCAGGTATTTCATCTACACATATTTCATTGCCATTTATTTCAGCTGGAGAATCAGGTCCATTGCATTTAGAAGCTGATTTAAGTAGAGCTAAGTTTGACGAATTGACACATGATTTAGTTGCTAGAACTAAGATACCATTTGACAATGCATTGAAGGATGCAGGCTTATCAGTTTCGGATATCGATAAAGTAATTTTAAATGGTGGTTCAACTCGTATTCCAGCAGTTCAAGAAGCTGTTAAGCAATGGGCTGGGAAGGATCCTGATCATTCTATTAATCCTGATGAAGCTGTTGCTTTGGGTGCTGCCGTTCAGGGTGGTGTAATAACTGGTGATGTTAAAGATATTGTGTTGCTTGATGTTACGCCTTTGTCTCTTGGTATAGAAACTATGGGTGGTGTATTTACTAAGTTAATTGATAAAAACACTACTATTCCAACTTCAAAGAGTCAAATCTTCTCCACAGCTGCAGATAATCAACCTGCCGTTGATGTTCATGTTCTACAAGGTGAACGTCCTATGGCAGCAGATAATAAGACTTTAGGAAGATTCCAATTAACTGATATTCCTGCTGCACCACGTGGTGTTCCACAAATTCAAGTAACGTTTGATATTGATAAGAATGGTATCGTTAATGTGTCTGCTAAAGATATGGGTACTGGTAAAGAGCAAAAGATAACTATTAAGAGTTCTACTGGATTATCTGATGAAGAAATTAAACGCATGCAAAAAGAAGCAGAAGAACATGCAGAAGAAGATAAAAAGAAAAAGGAAGAAGCAGATTTACGTAATGAAGTAGATCAAGTTATCTTTAGTACTAATAAGACATTGGAAGAAGTAAAAGGTAAACTTAGTGACAATGATATTAAACCGGTTGAAGATGCATTAGAAGCTTTGAAGAAAGCTCAAAAAGATAATGACCTTGTAGCAATGAAGGAAAAGAAAGATGCTTTGTCAAAGGTTGCACAAGATTTAGCAGTTAAGTTGTATCAAAAACAAAATACCCAAGGTCAATCTGGTACTAAAGAAAATGGTAATGGTAATGATAAAGGTACGGATGGTAATGGTAATTCAACGGTAGATGGTGACTTCCACAAGGTTGATCCTGATAAATAGTTGTCGATTATAAAGAAAAGAACTGCCATGTTGTAGTTCTTTTCTTTTGATAGTTAAGGAGTAATTAAATGTCACAACGTGATTATTATGATATTTTAGGGGTTGATAAAACTGCTAGTGATGCTGAAATTAATAAAGCGTATCGAAAATTAGCTAAAAAATATCATCCTGATATAAACCATGAACAGGGTGCGGAAGAAAAATATAAAGAAGTTAACGAAGCATATGAAGTTTTGCATGATAAGCAAAAAAGAGCTCAATATGATCAATTTGGACATGCTGGTGTTAATGGACAAAGTGGTTTCGGCGGTGGCACTCAGTATAGTGATTTTAGTGGCTTTGATGGTTTTGGCGATATCTTTGGTGATCTCTTTGGTGGTGGTACAGGTAGACGACATGTAGATCCTACTGCACCGCAACGTGGTCAAGATTTGGATTATACGCTTACAATTGACTTTATGGATGCTATTAGAGGCAAGAAAACAAATATTACATATACTAGAAGTGAAATATGTTCATCTTGTCATGGTAATGGAGCAGAAAAAGGTACACATCCAATTACTTGTTCAAAATGTAAAGGAATGGGTGTTATAAATATTACTCGTCAAACTCCATTTGGCATTATTAGACAGCAAGCTAGTTGTGATCAATGTGGAGGAAAAGGATTAATTATTAAACATCCATGTAATACTTGCCATGGCAAGGGATGCATAGATAAAGAACAAACTTTGCAGGTTGATATTCCAGCTGGTATTGATAATGGGCAACAAATTAGGCTAAGTGAACAAGGTGAAGCTGGTAAAAATGGTGGCACGTATGGTGATTTATATATTGTGTTTAAAGTAAAACCAAGTGCTGAATTTACACGTAGAGGCACAACAATTTATTCTGAAGCCAAGATTTCCTTTGCACAAGCTACTTTGGGTGATTATATTCAAGTTGATACCGTTCATGGTAAGGTTTCATTAAAAATACCTGCAGGTACACAACCAAATACAAGATTTAAATTGCGTGGTGAAGGTGTTCCTCGCTTGAATGGTAAGGGTAATGGTGATCAGGAAGTTCTGATTAATATTGTGATACCAAAAGAAATTAATGATAAGCAAAAAGAAGCCCTTGTTGATTTTGTTAAAGCTGGTGGTGGAAGTATTACACCTCAGGAAAAAAATTTCTTTGAAAGATTGAAAGATAAGTTATCATAAAGTTTTTTAAGATAGTAACTGAGATACAGTATTAAATTTTAAGGTTTGATTTTGATATTAAATAATCAGAATCAGACCTTTTGTAGTTAAAGGTGAAGTTTGTTATCTAAGACTATTATTTATTTTAATTAATGTTTTTATTTGTTATAATAATTTCCTAGTGATAGAAAGAATTAAACGGGTGAATACATGGATCTTGATAAATTGAAAGAATATCAAAAGCATATTAGAAATTTTTCCATTGTGGCACATATTGATCATGGAAAATCGACCATTGCTGATAGAATTTTAGAACTAACAGATACTGTTAGTGAACGCCAAATGAAAAATCAATTGTTAGATGATATGCCATTAGAGCGACAACGTGGTATTACCATTAAGCTAAATTCTGTTGAAGTTAAATATTGTGCTAAGGATGGAGAAACTTATTTTTTTCATTTAATTGATACGCCAGGACATGTAGATTTTTCATATGAAGTTTCGCGATCACTTGTAGCATGTGAAGGTGCATTATTAATTGTTGATGCATCCCAAGGTGTACAGGCTCAAACTTTAGCTAATACATATTTAGCAATGGATAGTGATTTGGAAATCTTGCCAGTTATAAATAAAATCGATTTGCCTTCAGCTGATCCAGATATGTGTAAGGATGAAATAGAAGAAATGTTGGGATTGGATGCCACTGAAGCTGTTGAAGTTTCAGGCAAAACTGGTATAGGAATCCCTGATTTGTTGGAAAGAATTGTTCAAGATATACCAGCTCCTTCAGGTGATTTAAAGGCACCGTTAAAAGCACTTATCTTTGATTCAAAATATGATGATTATCGTGGAGTTGTATTATCTGTAAGAATAGAAGATGGAATTGTAAAGCCAGGTGATAAGATTAGGATTATGAATACTGGCAAGGATTTTGAAGTTACTGAAGTCGGTGTTTCTAGTCCATATCCTGTAAAAAAGGAAATGTTGGTTGCTGGTGATGTAGGCTATATTACTGCCAATATTAAGTCAGTACGTGAAACGCGAGTAGGTGATACTATTACTAGTAGTTGCAATCCTACGGCTACACCATTACCAGGTTATAGACAAATTCCACCTATGGTATATTCAGGTATGTATCCAGTTGATAATCAAAAATATGATGATTTAAAGGAAGCATTGCAAAAATTGCAATTGAATGATGCTGCATTAGAATTTGAGCCTGAAACTTCACAAGCACTAGGATTTGGTTTTAGATGTGGTTTTTTGGGATTATTGCATATGGATGTTGTTCAAGAGAGATTAGAGCAGGAATTCGGGATGCAATTGATTATGACGGCACCTAGTGTAGATTATCATGCGATTATGAATGATGGATCTGTAAAGTTGATAGATAATCCTTCAGATTTACCTGATGCGGGTGAATATCAAGATGTTCAAGAACCATTTGTGAAGGCGGAAATTATGGTTCCAAATGATTTTGTGGGTGCGGTTATGGAATTATGTCAAAAAAAACATGGCGAGTTTCAGACTATGGATTATCTAGATAAGTTTAGGGTTAATGTTATTTATAAAATGCCATTAGCTGATATAATTTATGATTTCTTTGATGATTTGAAATCTTTCACAAAAGGTTATGCGTCCTTAGATTATGAAATTATAGGCTATCGATCGACAAATTTAGTAAAAATAGATATGTTATTAAATCATGAACCAGTAGATGCATTGAGTTTTATTGCACATAATGATGAAGCACAAACCAGAGCACGACAAATGACGAGTATGTTAAAGAAACTTATTCCTCGTCAAAATTTTGAAGTTGATGTTCAAGGTGCTATTGGTGCTAAGATTATTTCTAGAGCAACTATTAAACCTTATCGTAAAGATGTTACATGGAAGATTCATACTGGAGATCCAGATCGAAGAGCCAAGTTGTTAGAAAAACAACGCAAGGGTAAAAAAAGAATGAAAGCTATTGGACGAGTAGAAGTTCCCCAAGATGCATTTATGGCTGTATTGAAAATGGATGATGACGATATAAAAGGAAAATAAGATGGCAGATAAAAAAACACGTAGAAATATAAATTTACGTTATATTTTAGCATTTATTTGTTTTATTGTAGGTCTAGCTTTAATTTTTAGTCCACAAATAACATCATTTATTGCCAAACAGTCCCAAAATGAAGTATTGCATAATCTTAATAAGGATAAGATTAGAGAGAATGAGAAATCTAAAGGTCAATTTGATTTTTCCAAGGTTAAAAGTATTGATTTTGCCCAGGTTACTAAATCTCGGATCAAAAATAATGCTAAAGCAGTGGGTGCTATTGCAATTCCAAGTGTCCATATGTATTTACCAATTCTAAAAGGATTAAGTAATGATTCATTATCTACAGGTGGTGGCACTATGCGTCCAGATCAAAAAATGGGTCATGGTAATTATCCATTAGCTGGTCATTACATGACTGCTAATGGTAGCCTCTTTTCACCATTAGAATCAGTAAAAAAGGGCAAATTAATATATTTAACAGATTTAAAAAAAGTTTATATTTATAAAATATATATGAAGAAAAAAGTTCCACCTACTGCTGTATGGTTAGTGGATGATACTAGAAAAAATATAGTTACATTAATAACGTGTGCTGATTGGGGAGCTAATCGATGGGCTATCAGAGGGTCTTTAATAAAAACAGTTAAAGCTACTGATGAAAAATTGAGGATATTTAAGTTACGACAATGATATGGAAGAAAAAACAAGCAGAATCTTTAGATAAAGATTTAATTGCAAAGTATAAATTAAGTCCTATACAAGCTAAATTATTTGCGATTAGAGGCATCAATACTGATCAACAATTAGATTTTTGGTTAAATGCCGATGAAAGTAAATTAGCTGATCCATTTTTAATGCATGATATGGAAAAGACAGTCGATAGAATTAATCAGGCTATCGATAAGGGTGAAAAAATTACAGTATATGGCGATTATGATGCTGATGGTATTACTGCGACAAGTATTATGGTCGAAACTTTGAGTATCTTAGGAGCTGATGTTGATTTTTTTATTCCAAATAGGTTTGATGATGGATATGGACCTAGTTTGGAACGTTATCAGGAATTGGTAAGTAATGGTACTAAGTTGATAATTACAGTAGATAATGGCGTAACAGGAATTGAAGAAGTGAATTATGCCAAAAAATGTGGGGTAGATACTATTGTGACTGATCACCATATTTTTCAAGATGAAATTCCTGATGCATATGCAATAGTTCATTGTAATTATCCTAATCAAGATTACCCATTTGATGATTATTGTGGTGCTGGTGTAGCATATACTATTTGTCGTGCACTAATGACTGATAATATGTCTGAGTTATTGGATTTAGCTATGATAGGTACCATAGGTGATATGGTTAAAGTATCTGGTGAAGGTCATATAATAGTTAAGCAAGGGCTTGAAATTTTAAATAATACTCAAAGGCCAGGATTACGTGCATTGATCAAAAATGCAGGATTAGAGTTGGGATCTATTGATGCTAGTGATGTTGGATTTGCTATTTGTCCTAGAATTAATGCTGTAGGTAGGTTAGCAGATGCAAATTTAGCGGTAAATCTTTTGCTGTGTGATGACGAAGAAGAAGCTGAAAAATTGGCATCAATAGTTGAAAAATTGAATGATAAACGTAAACAATTAACTCAGGAAATATTTGAGATATGTGAAAAGCAAATTCAGCAATATGGATGGCAATCTAAAAAGACATTAGTTTTATACGATCATAATTTTCACGAAGGAGTATTGGGCTTAGTAACTAATAAAATAGCGGAAAAATATCATAAACCGACTATTATTCTAACTGAAGCCGATAATGGTGAATTAAAAGGATCAGGTCGGTCTGTTGTAGGATTCAATCTATTCAATGCACTTATAAAACTTAAAGGTACAGTTTTAACAAAATTTGGTGGTCATGAGTTTGCATGTGGTCTTTCATTAAAAAAAGATTCTTTAGTAAAATTGCGTGATTGTTTTGAGAGTTCTTTTCAGCCTGTTGCTACTAGTGAACTCGTAAAAATGTATGATGATGAGTTAAATCTTAACGATTTGACATTGGATACTTACCGTCAAATGGTTAAAGTAGGTCCTTTTGGAACGGATAATCCAGAACCTGTTTTTTCTATAACTAATCCACATATATCTAAGTTAATTAAAATAGGCCAGAATAAAAATCATATTAAAATGTGTGTGAGCAACTTTTCCAATGAGCTTGATTTAATAGGATTTGATAGGAGCTACTTAGATACAAATATATTGCCATATGTTCATATGATTATGGTAACTTTAGGCATAAATAAGTGGAATAATAAAGCTAAATTACAGGGAATTATCAGCGATTTTATTTTTGCTGCTCCGCCATCGTTGACGAGTGTTAGAATTGTCGATTTACGTAATGAAAATTATATTATGGGCTTTGCAGATAGATATCTGCTTTTTGACAAAAATAGTATAGAAATAGCTAATAATATTGATAATATATCATCTGATAAAATTATTTTGGCAACTGATTATATGCAAAATAATGAGAGTGTTGTTTTTTTAGATACTCCTACAAGTAAAGAACAATTCGATAGGGTGCTTAACAATGATTTTAACAAAATATATTTACGTTTTTTGATTGATCCATATCCAATATCAAAATTACCAGATAGAGAATTATTTGAAAGTATATTCAACTATATTGTTAATCATCCAAATTTATCATTGTCTGATTATAAGCTAGTTGCTACATACTTAGGTATAAATTATGATTGTATCAAATTTGTTTTGCGTGTATTTTGGGAATTGAATTGGATTGATTATGATGTTAAAAATGAGCTAATTAAGGCTATAACTAGTCCTAAAGTTACTAAAATTACTGATTCTAAGTATTTCCAGGCGATTAGTCAACGATTGACATTTACAGATATGTTAAAAAACATGTCTTCAGATAGTTTGTTAAAATATATTAAGGATCATAATAGTAATTTATAATATGAATTTGTTAAAACAAAAAGTAGAATGTTATAATACTTTTACATATAGTGTGAGTAAATGTTATTGCATATAGGAAGTTGGTTTGTGATTTTATGGCAATTGATTTTAAAAAATATATAGCTAGTATTAAGGATTTTCCCAATGAAGGAATAATTTTTAGAGATATAACACCTATTTTACAAAATGGTACGGCTTATCGAGCTGCAACACATGAATTGGCAGAATTTGCTAAGAGCAAGGGTGCAGAAGTTATTGTAGGTCCTGAAGCTAGAGGTTTTATTGTAGGATGTCCTGTAGCAAATGAATTAGGTATTGGCTTTGTTCCAGCACGTAAACCACATAAATTACCTCGTGCAGTTAAAAAAGCTTCATATGACTTAGAGTATGGTTCTAATTCTTTGGAAATGCATATAGATGCAATTAAACCGGGTCAAAAAGTTGTGATTTGTGATGATTTGATGGCAACTGCGGGAACATTGCATGCAACTGTCAAATTAGTAAAAGAACTTGGTGGTGAAGTAGTAGGTGCAGCATTTTATGTTGAACTTGTTGATTTAAAAGGCGTAGAAAAATTTAGTGATATTGATATATATTCTTTAGTTAAATATCACGGCGAATAAATATTATTTCTAAGAATCTAAGTTTAATAAATGCTTAGATTTTTTTTTAGGAGGATTATTGAATTGACTAAGCTTGAACAGCCATATTTAGATTTATTACAAAAAATAATGTTGGAAGGGCATGATAAGTCTGATCGCACAGGTGTTGGCACACGCAGCATCTTTGGTGCACAAATGCATTTTGATCTGTCCGAGGGATTTCCTATAATTACCACAAAACATGTTCCTTTTGGTTTAATAAAAAGTGAATTGTTATGGTTTTTAAGGGGCGATACTAATATAAAATTTTTGTTGGAACACAAAAATCATATTTGGGATGAGTGGGCTTTTAAGAATTGGGTAAGTTCTACTGAATATAATGGCCCCGACATGACAAATTTTGGCTTGCGACAACAAACCGATGAATTGTTTAATATAAAATATCAAGAACAAATGAATATATTTACCGAGAAAATATTAAGTGATGCAACATTTTCCAAAAAATATGGTGATTTGGGTAATGTTTATGGTGCTCAATGGAGGCGTTGGCAAACTAGTAGGGGTGATACTATTGATCAGTTAGGTAATGTTATTGAACAAATTAAGACTAATCCAGATTCACGTCGCTTAATAGTTAGTGCATGGAATCCTGAAGATATTCCTAATGTTGCATTGCCACCATGCCATGTTTTATTTCAATTTTATGTTAATGATAATAAATTGAGTTTGCAGTTGTATCAGAGATCTGGTGACATGTTTTTAGGTGTTCCATTTAATATTGCAAGTTATTCTTTATTATTGAATTTGGTTGCTAGAGAAACTGGACTGGAATTAGGTGAATTTGTGCATACTTTGGGTGATGCACATATTTATAAGAATCATTTTGATCAGGTTAACAAGCAATTATCACGGAATGCATATGATTCTCCTACATTATGGCTTAATCCATTGAAACACAGAGTTTTAGATTTTGAAATGAAAGATATAAAGTTAATAGATTATAATCATCATGGGACTATTAAAGCACCAGTTGCAGTTTAATTGTGAGAGGTAAGTATATTAGTGATTGTTTTTATTTGGGCAGAGGATTTAGCTGGCAATATTGGTAATAAGGGAAAATTACCATGGCATTTGCCAGCTGATCTAAAACATTTTAAAAGATTGACGGAAAATCATACTATAGTGATGGGTCGAAAAACTTTTGATAGTTTTCCGGGCTTACTTAAGAATCGACACCATGTGATTTTAACAACAGACGCAGAATTTACTAATTATTATAAAGATAATGATCAAATAACTATTTTTAATAGTTTAACTGATTTGCGTAAATGGCTTTTAAATGAGCAAAAAACTATATATATAATTGGTGGCTTTTCTTTATTTGATGCTTTAAAAGACATACCAGATCGATTAGAACAAACGATTATTCAAAATAGGTTTAAAGCTGATACTAAAATGGCAATTATTGATTATAATAGGTATAAGTTAATAAATAGAGAAGATTTTTGTAAAGATACTAAAAATAAATATAACTATAGTTTTTTAACATATGTTAGGTTGTAAGTTAGTATTTTTGATAAGTAAGGAGATACTATGTCTAATACAGTGAAAATTAATGGTAGCAATAAAGAATATACATTAAGTTCAAATATCAAGATATATGCATTAATTGATGCAGGATTTAAAAAAACAGTGAATGGTAATTATACCTATGAGCACCCTTTATATAAAGATTCTCCATATAATGCTACTGCTAAATTGAAAATGACTATTAATAAAGAGTTAAATCATTTAACTATGGTAGTAACAGATATAAATGGGTTAACTAAAGTAAATATTTTTAAAAACAAGCAGTTGGTATCTATGGTCGAATTACTACAATTTGTTTTGAAAGATTTGGAAGAAAAAGAAATTATAGTAGAAAATTAAGGGGAACATAATGACAGATAACAGTCATATTAGAGTCGTTGTTGGTATGAGTGGTGGAGTTGATTCATCAGTATCTGCACTTTTATTAAAAGAACAAGGGTATGATGTAGTAGGTGTCTTCATGAAAAATTGGGACGATACTGATGATTCTGGTGTTTGTACTGCTACAGAGGATTTTGAAGATGTTAAACGAGTTGCGGATAAGATAGGGATACCATATTATTCTATTAATTTTGAAAAGGAATATTGGAATAAGGTATTTGAATATTTTTTAAGTGAATATAAAAGAGGACGTACCCCTAATCCAGATATTATGTGCAATAAGGAGATAAAATTTAAATCTTTTTTAGATTTTGCAATGAAATTAGATGCCGATTATATTGCCATGGGTCACTATGCGAAAACTGTTACTGATAAAAATGGTGTAGTCCATATGATGAGACCAAAAGATGGTAATAAAGATCAAACATATTTTTTAAGTCAGGTAACTCAGGAGCAATTGAAAAAGGCAATTTTCCCTTTAGCTGATTTAAGTAAACCGCAAGTTAGAATGATAGCAGAACAAGCTGGCTTAGCTACAGCCAAAAAGAAAGATTCTACAGGTATTTGTTTTATTGGCGAAAGAAATTTCAAAAACTTCCTCAGTGAATTTTTACCAGCTATGGGCGGTAATATTGTAACTTCAGACGGTCGTATTGTTGGTAAACATAGTGGTCTTATGTATTATACTATTGGGCAACGTTCTGGCTTAGGATTAGGCGGGAATCAAAGTTCATGTGCACCATGGTTTGTTGTGGGCAAGAATTTACAAAAAAACGAATTGATTGTAGAACAAGGATATGATAGTGACTTATTATATGCATCTAGTTTAGATGCCAGTGAAGTCTCATTTTTTACTGGTTTGCCTTCTAATGATACTACGATTCATTGCACTGCAAAATTCAGATATAGACAACCAGATGTTGCAGTTACAATGAATTATAATAAGGCTAATAATACTGTTCATGTTGAATTTGATGAATTGGCAAGAGCAGTGACTCCTGGTCAAGCAATAGTCTTTTATGATGGCGAAGAATGTTTAGGTGGTGCTATCATTGATAAGGCATATAGAGGTAATCATCAATTGCAATTAATATAAGGTTATTTTTAGTTATCGAGGAATAGGTATGCAATTATATTTTGTCAGACATGGTAAAACAGAATGGAATTTAGAGGGTAGGTATCAGGGATGCCATGGTAATTCTCCTTTGTTACCCGAAAGTTATGAAGATATTAAACGGTTATCTCTTTTTTTAAAGGATACGAAATTTGTAGCTTTTTATGCTAGTCCTTTGGAGCGTGCATTGCAAACCGCATTAAAGATTAAAGAAAATATGAATATAGATGTTCCTGTGATTGCAGATAATCGATTGCGTGAATTTGATTTGGGAGAATTGGAGGGAATGAAATTTTCCGAAGCTGAGAGATTATATCCTGATCAAATTAAGGCATTTAGATATGAACCTGACTTGTATGATCCTCGTAAATTTCATGGTGAGAGTTTTAGTCATATGATTAAGCGAGGAAAACTGTTGATTGACGAAATAACTTCTAAGTATAGTGGCAATAATGATAAGGTTCTTTTAGTAAGTCATGGTGCTGCTTTATGTGCATTGATTAGAAGTTTGGAAGGTTATCGATTAGCTGATTTGCGTAAGCGTGGAGGTTTAATTAATACTAGTTTAACTATTTTAGAAACTAAAGATAGTATTAATTTTAATGAATTAAGATGGAATGAGACATCTTATTTAGGAAGAAAAATTACTAGTAGAGATTCAATATAATGAATAAGAAAATAAGAAAAGTATTACCATCAAATAAGCAAGAAGCGTACATTCATTCGTTGATTTGTAAAATAGATGCAGCTCCGAGTGATGTAAATAATTATTTAGAATTATCTACATATTTGATAGAAAATAATTCTCCAGAACAGGCTTTGGAATTGTTGCAAAAGGCTAAAGCATGTACTAATGATGATACCTCGTCGCTGGACTACAATATTGCCATTTGCTTTTATATGCTAGGGGATTATCAAGCTGCTGGTAAAATTTTAGATAGCATGCCTAATAATGATGCGACTCTTTATCAAAAAGCCCTAGTTGCAATAAAAAGTGGTCAGTATGCTAAAGCTTTGGCGTATGCTATTACTATTAAAAAACCTAGTATGCGTACATATGAATTAATAGGAGATTGCTGGTTAAGTCAGGGTAAGTTAGTCGAAGCAAGATTAGAGTATAAAAAGATAGAGGCCTCGATACGATCGGCTAAGATTAATTTTTTATTGGGTGTTACCTACTTTCCTGAAGATAGAGCTGAAGCAGAAAAATATTTTGAACGTTCGAAAAAGCAGGATGAAAAATATTTTTATTCAGCTAAGAAACAATATAATTCGATTGTTAATATGATTAAAAAATAAGATTTAATATATTTCTTAGGAGTTAATATGGCAGAATTACAGTTAATAGGAATGGTAGAGGGAATTATTTATGAAAACAATGAAGAATTGTTTAAAATATTGGATGTTCATATAATTCGAAAAATAGCTGGATATGATCATGATTCTATTAGAGTTATGGGTAATTTCGGAGAGATGGATCTGTCAATTCGATATAAGTTTGTAGGTGAAATAATTGAGCATTCAAAATTTGGTATGCAATTTAAGGCTAAAAGTTATCAAGCCATAATGCCTGCGGAATATAATGCGATTGTAGATTATTTAGCTTCAGATAAATTTGCAGGAATAGGAAAAAAAACAGCTGAAAAAATAGTTTCACAATTGGGGGAAGATCTTTTTACCAAAATTAAAGATAATAACAAGGTTGTAGAAGATCTAAAATTAACAGATAAGCAACGTCAAAGCTTGTTAAATGGAATTTTGCATATGGATCAATTGGGTGAGATATTAACTCAAGCGGTGCAATATGGGATTAATAAAAGTATTATTACTGATTTGTATAATAAATATAAAGGTGAGACATTATCCAAGATAGAAGAAGATCCATATGCTTTAATTGCTGAAACACGTGGCTATGGTTTTAAAATTGCAGACAGTATTGCAAATAAATTAGGCTTTAAAGCGGATGATAGCAGGCGTCTAAAGGGTGCACTTATGCAGGTATTATTAGATTCGGCTCTAAAAGATGGAAATACATATCTTTTGATGGATAAGTGGCTAGAAAATACTAGTAAATTGCTTTATATAGATGATTTCGATCTGCTAGCTAATGAAGTCAATAATTTAAAAAAAGATAACAAAGTAGTCATATTTGATGATAAAGTATCTTTAACAAATATGTATACGATAGAAAAAGATATTGCTAATGATTTAAAAAGAATTAGTGATAGCAATAAAAGGGATATACCATATCTAGATGACGACTTAAATTCTGCTATTAAGCACGTTGAACAAAAGTTTGATATAAGTTACGATGATACGCAGAAAAAGGCTATAAAAACAGCATTGAATAATTCAATTTCTATTCTGACTGGTGGACCTGGTACGGGAAAAACAACTATTATTAGAGGTATTTTAGCTACTTTGCAGGAAATTGAAAAAATTCCAAATGATGTCCTTTATACTGATGATCCTCCTTTTTTATTAGCAGCTCCAACTGGTAGAGCTGCAAAAAGAATGTCCGAATTAACAGGTATAGATGCTAAAACTATACATCGCTTATTAGGATTAGGCATATCTGATTTAAATCAAGAAAATATGAATGAACTAAATGGAGAAATTTTAATTGTAGATGAAATGTCTATGGTTGATATGTTTTTATTTAAGAATTTAGTTAGTTCCATTTTTCAACTAAAACATATTGTATTTGTTGGTGATAAAGATCAATTACCTTCAGTAGGGCCTGGAAACATTTTTAGTGATCTGATAGATTCTAGTGCTTTTCCTACAACAAAATTAAGTATGATACATCGACAGAGTGATGATTCATATATTGTCGATCTTGCACATAAGATTAATCAGAATAATGCTCAAGCAAATATATTTACTAAAACGCCTAATTATTCCTTTATATCTTGCAATCCTAATAGTATTGCTGATGCTATAGAAAAGATAGTTGATATTGCATTAGAAAAGGGCTTTTGTGCTGATGATATTCAAGTTTTGACAGCTATGTATAATGGTGTAAGTGGTATAAATAGCTTAAATGATTTGTTACAGAATATAATGAATCCTGCTAAGATTGATTCCAAAAAAGTAGAAGTGCATAATGAAATTTTTAGAATAGGTGATCGTGTCTTACAATTACAAAATAATCCTGAAAAAGAAATTTATAATGGGCAAATCGGTAAAGTAGTTGGTATTGATGATTCACAAAAATCGGCCAAATTGATTGTTAGATTCGATGATCGCGAAGTAATGCTTACATCTAATGATTTATCAGATTTAACAAGAGCATATGCTATTACTATTCATAAATCACAAGGTTCTGAGTTTCCACTGGTTATCTTAGCATTAACGATGCAAAATTATATTATGTTAAAGAAGAATTTATTGTATACTGCGATTACCCGTGCTCAACAAAATTTGGTTATGATTGGTGAAGAACAAGCATATCAAATGGCATTAAAAACTGAAGGCAATGATCGACAAACTGATTTGTGTAGTAAAATTCAGTGTATATTCAATAAAAATGATATTGAGTTACAAGAAAATGAGATTGATAATGCTGATAATCATTCTGAAAATTATATTTTAACGCCTGATTTGATATATTCTAATAAAATTGATCCAATGATTGGTATGGAAGATGTTCGATTGAGTGATATATAAAAAAAGCAACTGCGAGTTATTTTGCAATTGCTTTTTTATTACTTCTTTTCAATAATCATAGGTAAAATCATAGGACGACGTTCTGTTCTGGAATATAGAAAATCTTGTAAAGTTTCAATAATATTCTTTTTTAACTCACGCTCATCAGATTTAGTTTCTTTGGCCATTTCTACTCTTAGTAGGTGATATATATGCTTTTGTGCAGCGGTAATTAAGTCAGTTGATTCACGCATATAAACGAAACCACGACTTAAAATATCAGGACCTGCAAGAACTCGTTGATGCTGATAATCAATCGTAGCGACCACTACCACTAAGCCTTCTTCTGCAAGTATTTTACGGTCATGAACTACTATGTCACCAACTTCAGATGTGCTAGAAGTATCAACGAAAACATCTGGTATTTGTATTTTTCCAGCTATTCTAGAACTAGTCTTTGTTAACGCTAGTACATCACCATTTTCAAGTACAAAAGTATGATCCTTAGCCATTCCTGTAGCTTGGGCAGTTTCTGTATGTATTACTTGCATACGATATTCACCATGTACAGGGATGAAGTACTCAGGCTTAGTTAGCTCGATCATCATTTTTTGTTCTTCTTGACCACCATGTCCAGAAGTATGAACATTGTGTATTTTTCCGTGCACAACATCAGCACCAGCTTCATATAATTTGTTAATCAAATGGTTAACACTAGTGGTATTTCCTGGTATTGGATTTGAAGAAAAGATAACAGTATCGCCTGGTTTAATACTAATCTGTCTATGTGAACCGTCGGCAATTCTAGAAAGTGCTGCTAAGGGTTCACCTTGCGAACCTGTACATAATATCATAGCCTTCTCAGGAGGTAATTTATTAATTTCAGATGCTTCAACAATTGTACCTTCAGGTATATCAAGATAACCCAAATCTATACCATTTTGAATACCATTCTCCATAGAACGACCAAATATAGCCACTTTGCGTCCGGTAGCTACAGCAGCTTTAATCGCAGTAGATACACGATACAGATTTGAAGCAAAAGTAGCGAAAATAATACGTCCTTTAATACCCGTTATAATATTATGCAGGGATTTTGCAACAAATCGTTCAGATTTTGTGAATGTAGCTACTTCTGCATTGGTTGAATCAGAAAGTAAGGCAAGTACGCCTTCTTCTCCTAGTTTAGCCATTTTTTGAAAATCCGGTGCTGGTTGATCCATTACTGGTGTAAGGTCAAATTTAAAATCGCCAGTGAAGATAACAGTACCTTGTGGTGTATGAACAGCAATTCCTAATGTATCAGGAATAGAGTGTGTTGTTCTGAAAAAGGTTACAGACAATTTTGAAAATTGTAGAACTGTATCTTCGTATTCTTCATGTAGCACACTATTTTTTAAAATACCATGTTCATCCAATTTACCCCTTATTAATGCAAGTGCGAAAGGAGTGGCATATACAGGTATTTCTGGTATTTTTTTGAGTAAAAATGGAATCCCACCAATATGATCTTCGTGTCCATGTGTAACCACTAAGGCTTTTATTTTTTCTCTGTTTTTAATCAAATATGAATAGTCAGAAATGATATAGTTAATTCCCATTTCACCATCTTCAGGGAATTTGATTCCGCAATCCATTATGATAATTTCATCTTGGTATTGTACACAATACATGTTTCGACCAATTTCGCCTAATCCCCCTATGGCGAAAATGCCTACTTCATCATTTTTTAATTTCAAGATTTTAATTAATTATTTGATGGAAAAGTTGAAAGCTTAAAATCCGGACTTTGCTTTTCATAAGCAAGGGAATTGCCCGTTAATTCTTGGATAAACTCAATGTTGTAGGGGGTGTTGTCTTCAACCAATTTGCGAGCTTCAACTAAATTATCTGCTTTTAAATATAAAGTTTGTGTTGTTTCTCTTCTTGGATTAACAATCTGGTCTTTTTGATATAAAACTTTGTAGATCATTATGTAATCTCCTTTTTAATTTTAATAAACGTCTAAATGTTGGATAAAACCAACAGCTAACAAAATTTTATCATAAATGTATAAATAAGTATACAAATTAAGCTTAAACAAAGAGCTGCCTCAAGCAGCTCTTTGTTTAAGAAATTACAACAGTGTCTTCATCTAATGAAAACGGATTTTTCTTGTCAATACGATCGTAGAATAAATGACCATTTAAATGATCAATTTCATGTGAAGCAACGATTGCGGGATATCCTTTGAGAGATATTTGCTTTTGCTCGCCATCTACTGTCTGATATTTTATTTTTAATTTGTATGCTCGAGGTACATAGCCTTGAATATCTTTATCTACGCTTAAGCAACCTTCTCCTTCAGATAGGCAGGTACGTCTAACTGATTCTGAAATAATTTTTGGATTAACAAAAGTTTCTTTGAAGATAATATTGCCTTGGTCATCGGGAACTAGTAGGGCAGCCATTTGGACACTTTCACCTACTTGTGGTGCAGCTAATCCTACACCAGCTCTCAATTGATGCTTTTCAGCAATTTTGGGATCTTGAGAATTTATTAGATATTGCATCATATCTTCAGCTAGTTTTTTATACTTATCATTTAATGGAAAGGTTAGCTCTTTACCAACTTGTCTAAGTACATGATTGCCATCACGTACAATATCGTGCATGAGTATCAATGAAAAAATCTCCTTTTAAAAATTTTAATAAATATGTATATCAGATGATTATTATACAACAACCCTGTTGCAATATAAATAAAATATTTTTATGTGGTAAATGCTCATTTTATATTGACGTTTGCTAAATTTTTGTTTAAAATACCATAACGTAACTATAGTTAATGTAAAGCTTCATCGAAATGCATGATTTTTATTAGCTGTGACTGGAGTCACGGCTTTTTCGTTAGTTTTAGGGAGGAATATCTTTTGCAAAGAAGAGACGACATTAGAAATATTGCTATTATAGCCCATGTTGACCATGGTAAGACGACATTGGTTAATCAATTATTAAAGCAATCAGATACTTTACCGGAGCATATTCAAATAGCAGATAGAGCTATGGATTCCAATGCTATAGAGCGTGAGCGTGGTATAACTATTTTGTCCAAGAATACAGCTGTTAAGTACAAAAATACAACAATTAATATTTTAGACACACCTGGACACGCTGACTTTGGTGGAGAAGTTGAACGTATTATGCATATGGTTGATGGTGCATTGCTATTAGTTGATGCTTATGAAGGAACTATGCCACAAACGCGTTTTGTTTTGAAAAAAGCTTTGGAAGCCGGCGTAAAACCTATTGTTGTTATTAACAAGATTGATAGACCTGGTGCACGTCCAGCTGAAGTGCTAGATGAAGTATTAGAGTTGTTTATCGAATTAGGTGCATCTGATGATCAACTAGAATTTCCAGTTGTATATGCTAGTGCCCTTAATGGTACATCTTCGTATGAAGATGATCCAGCTAAGCAGGAACAAACTATGGCTCCTGTTTTTGAAACTATATGTAAAAATATACCAGCACCAGTTGATAATTCTGATGAATCATTACAATTTCAAATTACTATGTTAGATTGGGATGATTATGTAGGAAGAATTGGAGTTGGTAGAATTTACCGAGGAAAAGTAAAAGTCGGAGATAATATTACCGTTATGAAAATTGACGGTACTAAGCAAAACTTTCGTGTTACAAAATTATTTGGGTACTTTGGGTTAAATAGAAATGAAATCCAAGAGGCCAAAGCAGGGGATATTATTGCGATATCTGGTATTAATGATATTTTCGTTGGTGAAACAATTGCGTCTGCTGAGGATGCTGAAGCTTTACCGCCATTACATATTGATCCACCTACATTGCAAATGAATTTTGTAGCAAATGATTCACCATTTGCAGGCAAGGAAGGTACACAAGTTACTCCAAAGAAGTTGGAAGATAGATTGATTAAACAGACAAGAACCGATGTTTCTTTGAAAGTTGAATCAACCGATCAAATTAATTCTTGGACAGTTTCTGGTCGTGGAGAATTACACTTGTCTATTCTTGTCGAAGAATTACGTCGTGAAGGGTTTGAAATGCAATTGTCTCGTCCAAAAGTTATTTATCGTGAAATTGATGGACAGATGTGTGAGCCTTTTGAAGCTGTGCAAGTTGATACGCCTGACCAATATGTTGGTTCTGTAATTGATTCAATTTCTCAAAGAAAAGGAGAAATGAAAAATATGGAATCAACTGGTAATGGTCAAACCAGATTGGAATTTTTAGTACCATCTCGTGGATTAATAGGATATAACAACGAGTTTATGTCACAAACTGCTGGATATGGTATTCTTAACCATACTTTTGAAAAATATGGTCCTGTAATTAAGAATTGGGCACCAGGTCGTAGAAATGGAGCTTTAGTTTCTATTAACCAAGGTCCTTCAACTACATATTCTCTACAATCAGTTGAAGAACGTGGCCAATTATTTATTGGTGCGGGAGTTGAAGTTTATGAAGGAATGATTGTTGGTCAATCCTCAAGGGAACGTGATATAGCAGTTAATGTAACTAAGGGTAAAAACCTAACAAATACACGTGCAGCTGGTAAGGATCATGCTGCAGCAATTAAGACACCGAAAACATTAACCTTGGAAGAAGCTATTGAGTTCTTAAATGATGACGAGTATTGTGAAGTAACACCTCAGAGTATTAGACTACGTAAGAAAATCTTGAATACTAATGAACGTAAAAAAGCAGATAAAAAACGTGACAAAGATTAATATCTGATATTATACAAATTAAACACCGCACATGATAATGATTGACTGTGTGGTGTTTTTTTGAGTTAAGATATTCGTTACAATATAAATGATGTATGTTTAAGTGATATAATACAATAAATATGAGTTAGGGAGAATCGAGCATGAGACAGAAACTGAAATATTTAGATTATAGCATTCTAATACCATATTTGCTTTTATCCTTATTTGGTATTGTTATGATATATTCGGCCAGTTCGGATATTTTGTTAGTTAATGGATTTTCTCCAATGGTATATATGCGTAAGCAAATTATTAATTTTATACTTGCATTTTTTGCTTTGGGTGTACCATTTTTTACTATAAAATTAGAACTTTTAAAACGACTAAATTTTGTCTTTATTTTTCTTGTTATTGCTATAGCAATGTTATTTTTTCTAATCGTTTTAAAAATAGTATCTCATGGTCAAGCAGAAATTAATGGTGCTGTTGGTTGGATTAAAGTAGGGCCGATTAATGTGCAACCAGTTGAATTTGCAAAATTAGCATTAATATTTTATTTGGCTTTTGTTTTATCTAAGAAAGATGGATATTTAATACCAGGTAAAATTATTGAAAATTTAAAGAAACCGACTATGTTAGTTGGGTTAATGTTGTTTTTAACAATATTGGAACCTGATTTTGGTGGTACTTCTATTTTGTTTTTAATTGTTTGTATAATGTATTCAGTTTCAGGGATGCCCATTAAATATGCTGTAGGTGGGTTATTGATTTTGCTTTTTGCTGTATTAGCTATTGTGTTTCTTTTGTTACATTTTCAACCTGCTTTTATTACAAAATATTATCAATTTCAACGTTTATTGGCTTTTGCACATCCTTTTGAGTTAGAGAAAACTTCAGGAGGACAATTAGTTAACTCTTATTATGCGATTCATAATGGTGGTTTATTTGGCGTAGGAATAGGTAATTCTATGCAAAAAAGAGGATATTTGCCAGAACCGTATACTGACTTCATTTTGTCTATTATTTCAGAGGAATTAGGATCAATTGGTGGAATTGCCGTTGTAGCTATTTTATTCTTTTTGGTTTGGCGTATAACGGAAGTAGGATTACATACTCAAAATCAGTTCAATTCATTATTATGTTTTGGTATTGCAACAATTATATTTACAGAAACATTTTTTAATGTGGGTGCTGTATTAGGAATGTTACCAATAACTGGAGTTACGTTACCTTTTATATCATATGGTGGATCATCTATCATGGCATTGACTGCGGCAGTAGCTGTAGTTTTAAATATTGAAGCAAATGAAAAAATTATGCGTGCAAGAAAGGATATACTGAATGGGGTTAGTTTTTCAAGATAAAAATAAAGTTGAGCAAATAGGTGATCGAGTTGCTATCATAGTGTATCTTAATAAAAACTATGAAAAAAGTTTCTTATATAAATTCGGAAATCTAATCTACGCTTCCCAAAAAAACGATTATGCTATCATGTATATAAGTGAATCTAAAGCCCAAAAAATTATAACAATGCTGACTGAAAATAAATTTGTTAAATCGGTTGAAATTTCTAAATATAATGATTTAGATTTTTCTTCTGAACATACAACTGAGCTAATGAATAATTTAAAAACAACAGCAGAAAACAAGTTGAAGAATGGTGAGGAATTTTAATTTTGCGAATTATTTCTGGAAAATATGCTAGGAGAAACCTATTTACATTAAAAAGTAATTTAACTCGTCCTACGAGTGACAAAGTAAAAGAATCTTTATTTAACGCAATGGGTCAATTTTTTAATGGAGGTCGTGTACTAGATTTATATGCTGGTAGTGGTGCTTTAGGATTAGAAGCCGTTTCTAGGGGATATGATAGTGCAGTTTTTGTAGATATAAATTATGCAGCATGTGAAATCATTAAAAAAAATATTTTATTGACTAAAGAAAGAGAAAGATTTGAAATCTTTAAAAATAGTGATTTAAGAGCTATCAGTATTCTTGCATCTCGAAATTATCATTTTGATTTGGTGTTTTTAGATCCACCCTATGCTAAAGAAAAAATAATCAAGGTAATGAAAATTATGCTTGATGCAAATATTTTGAATGAAAAGGCATTGATAGTAGCAGAAACTGATGAAAATGTAGAGTTACCTGATGTAGAAGGTTATAGTTTAATAAATAGTCATCATTTAGGAAGAACTAAGTTTAAAATTTATGAAAGAAAATAATATGAGAAAAGCGATATTTCCTGGTAGCTTTGATCCACTGACAAATGGTCATGTAGAGACAGTTAATATTGCTACAACGATATTTGATAAAGTGTTTTTTGTTATTATGACCAACACTAATAAAAAATATTTATTTACTGAAGAGGAACGTTTGGAAATAGCTAAAACTGTTTTTAAAGATAATTCAAAAGTTGAAGTTATAGCTAGACCTCAAGAATTAGCTGTCGATGTCGCTATGAAATTGGGTGCCAATACGATTGTAAGAGGTTTACGTAATGATGCAGATTTTAATTATGAAAGGGAAATAGCAGCAATTAATAAAACTTTAGCACCACAATTGAATACAATATTATTGTTAACAGGACCGGAAAATAGTTTCATTTCTTCTACTATGATTAAGGAGACAGCAACTTTTGGTGGCGATATAACCAAACTTGTACCCGATATAGTGTCTGAAGCGTTAAAGAAGAAATTGAATAAATAATATGTTTAAAAAGAAAATTAATATAAAGGTAAAATTTCTTATTATCGGGTTTTGTTTAGTAATTTTATTGATATTTTTTATTTGGCCAACCAATTATTACATTGAATCGCCTGGAGAAGTTGACAGAGTAAGTGATTATTTAGTTACAAAAGAAAATAAAGTAAGCCATAATTTATATTTAGTAACTGTTTATGGCCGCAAAGCTAATATGATTGATTATTTGCTATCTTTATTGCGTAGTGATGAATCACGATTTTATTCTAAAGAGATCATGGGCGATACAAATGATAATCAATATGATCAAATGCAAAAATGTTATATGAAATCTAGTCAAAATAACGCTATCTATATTGCAGCTAAATCAGCAGGAATGAAGTTTAAAATTCGTTATCAAGGTGTTAATGTTTTGGATGTTTTGCCTCAGTCACGATTTTATTCTAAGTTAAAAATTGGCGATATGATTATTAAAGTCAATAAAAAGAATATCCGATCGAGTGCAGCTTTGATTGAATATTTGAAAAAATATCCATTACATAAAAAACTAAAATTAACCATTTTGCGTAACAAAAAAGAAAAGCAGGTTGATGGTAAATTAATTAATATACCACGTCTTAAAAAACATGGTATAGGGATAACTTTGCTCGATAATACTGAGATTATAACGAAGACTCCTTTGAAAATTTGTACGCCTGACATTGGTGGACCTTCAGCAGGTCTTATGTTTACATTAGCATGTTATCAAGTATTTACACATAAAAGATTAAGTATGCATAAAAAAATCGTCGGTACTGGTACAATCGAAGCAGATGGTCATGTTGGTGCAATAGGTTGTATTAAGCAGAAAACGATAGCTGCTGCACGTGCAAATGCAGATATTTTCTTAGTACCAGCTGAACGCCTGCAAGGTGAGAAAAAATCACAAACTAATTATCAAATAGCATTGAAAACAGCTAAAAAGTTAAAGACGAAGATGAAAATTGTTCCAGTATATAATTTTAGGGATGCTATCAATTATTTAAAAAATAATAAATAAAAAAGACACAATTTTTCGTATATAAGTTACGAGGTGAAAATTGTGTTTTTTGATAAAATTAAGAAATTTTTGGATGAAAAAAAGACGATATGTGTTATTGGGGGATTAATATTATTTGGTATTTTTCTTTATTTTCAAGTAAGAGATGACAATATGATTGAAAATGAACCTTTGGTGCAACAAAATGCAAACCAAAAGAAAACTAATTCTGATAATAAACAGCATTCGTCACACAGTTCGAAATTTATAACTTGTGATATTTCAGGTGCAATTAATAAAAGCGGTGTATATACTTTGAAATCTGGTTCTAGGTTAAATGACTTGATTAAAAAAGCGGGTGGATTAAGATCAGATGCACAACTACGTGCAATTAATAGAGCACGTATTTTAAAAGATCAGGATCAGATTTATATTCCAGATAAAACAGAGAAGGTAGCTGATACAGCTGCCGAAGCAAATAATGTTAACTCTGATGATAAGCAAGATAAAATAAATATAAATACTGCTACTGCACAGGAATTACAAAAATTATCTGGTATTGGTCAAAAAAGAGCTGAACAAATTATTGAATGTCGTGAGCGTATAGGAGGATTTAAGTCTATTGATGATTTAAAACAAGTGTCAGGAATAGGTGTAAAAACTATTGAAAAGCTTAAACCACATCTCGTTTTATAATTTAAAAAATGGGCAATTATTCTTATTAGCACTGATTTTGGCTATAGAATCTATAGCACTATTTTTGGCAACAAATATTTGGCAAGTTTTAGTTTCGATTTTTTTTATAGCATATTTGTTATTTGTATTTTATTTTAAATTTAAAGAAGCTTTTTTAACCATACTTTGCATATTATTGGTTTTCTTTTTATGGGGCTCTTATAGAAAAAATATAAGTGAATATAAGAAGATAGATAGTCCAATTAAAGTGTATCCAGATAAATTATCTCATAGTGAAAATCTATATTTTGGTTGTGCAAAATATAAAAATAGTAATTTATATATAAGTATAAATTCTAATCAGCAATTCATTGAGAAATTTAAAAAAGGTATTCCTTTTTGGATAAAAGTTGATGATAGTAAAATTAATAGCTTAATGCCTAATACAGTTCCAGGACAGTTTAATTTTAAAAAGTGGGGCTTATGTAGAGAGATAAAACAACAAATTCAGATAAAACACTTCACAATTGTAAATAGAAAACCAAGTATATATGATTTGTTTTATTTGATACGTTATAAAATAAAAGAATATCTTAGTAAAATGCCACGTTTACTATCTTTTTTCTCACATGAGTTAATTTTGGCTGAAAATCCAGATAAAGTTAATAATAAAGATATTTTGAATAGTTATCGCAATTTAGGAGTTATTCATTTATTAAGTATTTCAGGTCTGCATGTTAGTCTATATACTATGATTATTAGTAAGTTTTGTTCTATAATAAAACGAACTGAAAGAGAGTGCTTTATCTTATGTACAGTAATATTATTCGTGGAACTTTTTTTATCTGCTTTTCAACCAGGCTTTTTTAGAGCGACTTTAACTTTTTTATTAAGTTCATTTTTTAAAAGTAAAAAAATACCTTTAAGTTTGTTAGATATATTATCATTAGTTTTTATATTTCATTTGTTTTTGCAACCTTCATTGTTATTAAATGTTGGTGCTATTTTATCTTATTTATTGGTAGTTGCAATAATAGCGACCAAAAAATATTCAATGATAATGCAAAATATTTTTGTTAATCTAGCTATTTTGCCAATTTTGTTGCATTATTTTTTTCAGATGAATATTCTAACGATTATATTTAACTTCCTTATTGTACCAATTTTTAATTTTGTTTTATTGCCGATAACTTTTATAAATTTAGTTACGTTTGCTATTATCCCGAAGTTATCTTTTTTATTTGAAATGATAATGCAAACAATAACTAAGGTTATAGAAACGGTAGCACGTGCTAAAATTGGAATAATTATATTTGGACAAATAAATTGGTGGCAAACTATACTTTTGTTGATATTAACGTTTATATTAATCATTAAACCTAAAATGATTTTATTTAAATTACGTATCTACTATTGGCTATCTTTAGGGTATCTGCTATTTTTCATTTTGATACATTTTCCGCTCTATTCGCAAGTTGCTTTCATTGATGTTGGGCAGGGTGATAGCATTTTAATTACTACACCTCTCAATCGCAAATGTTATTTAATAGATGTAGGAGGAAAAGTTAATTTCGGTAAGAAAGGTAATAGCGGAATATCGCAAACTGAAAAAATATTATTACCATTTTTGTATTCTCAAGGAATTAATAAAATAGATGGTATTTTTTTGTCTCACCAAGATGCTGACCATGTTGGAAATTTGCGAGATCTTTTAAGTTATATAAGAGTTAAAAAAATATATTTAGGTGATGGGTTATTGGATAATAATTCTTTTAAAAGACGGATAGCTGGAAAAGTAGCACATACTAAGTTAATTAATTTGTTAGCAGGTAATTTAGTTCAAGAAGCAAATATTAAATTTCATATTCTTTACCCTTTTGAAAAATCGGTTGGTAAGAATGAAGATTCTTTAAGTTTGATGTTTAACCTATCAGGTGATAATTGGATTTTTACTGGTGATCTTGATCGTGCAGGTGAGGTCAAAATTATTAATAACTTTAATATTAAAGCTGATTATATTAAATTAGGCCATCATGGCAGTAGAACAGCGACTGATCCTAAGTATTTACGGCAAATAAGACCAAAGTTAGCAATTATTTCTTCTGGTAGAAATAACCGTTTTGGTCATCCTCATGCGGAAACGCTGAAAACATTAAATGAATGTAAAATTCCATATTTGAATACGCAAGATAATGGTACAATCATATTTAGACATTATTTATGGAATAAGAAAACAATTAAGACATGTTTCAACAAGGGTAGGTTATGACATTAATATCATTATTTAAACAATCTAATAAAGATAAAAACCATCTTTTAATTTATGGTACCAATGATTTACTTAATAATTACATAATGACAGATTTTGTTAAACAAAAACAATTTAGCAATTACGATCTTATATATGTTGATGTTTTAGAATCTGGGATAGATGGATTAATTGCCACAATTAGTGAGTCCTCATTATTTAGTTTGCAAAGGCTAATTATTGTTAAAAATCCAATATTTTTGAGTACTAAATTTGTAGTTAAGGATTCTAAACAATTAGAAAAATTAAAGCAGTTAATTGATAATTTATCTATTTTAGATGATTTGATAGTTTTTGTGGCTAATTATGAAAAAATTGATAAACGTAAAGCTATTGTTAAGTTGTTAATTAAAAATGTAAATGTTGTCGAAACCAATTTTAAAGCTCAAGAAGTGGCTAAAATTTTGAAATCTATTGCTGCTGCAGAAAAAATAAAATTTATTGGGGATGCATTTACGGAATTAATTAAGCGAAGTGACAATGTTTTTTCGCTAGCTTTAAATAATTATTTAAAATTAAAAAATATTGTTGAAGGTAAAGAAATATTACCTGAAGTTGTTAAAAGTAATATCGATCAGTCTTTATCTGAAAATGTTTTTGAGATTATGACTGCTATCTTTAATAAAAATTATGTTGAAGCTAATCGTAGATTAGACGACCAAATCAATAATGGACTGACACCGATTGCATTATTAGCAATTTTTGAGAGCCAGTTGGAATTTTTATTGTGTGTTAAGATTTTACAAAAAAGAGGATGGATTAAAGATCAAATTGTTGATGAATTAGACGCCAATCCTTATAGAATATATTATGCTTTAAACAACAGGTTAGATATTACTCGTCTAAAGCAGAGTATTAAGTATGCGATAAAATTAGATTATGGATATAAAAATGGTACTTATACAGGTGAATCCTTTTTAAAAGTATATCTATTAAACATATAAAAAAAACAGATAATATCAATATATTATCTGTTTTTTTAGTACCATCTAAATTATTTAGCTACTTTCTTAGTTAAACGTGACTTATCACGATTAGCCTTATTCTTAGAAATAAGACCTTTAGAAGCTGCTTTATCAAGAGCTCTAGCTGCTTCAATATGCAAATCATTTACGTTATCTGCATTAGCTGCAACAGCTTCTTTAAACTTTCTAACTTGTGTTCTTAACTTACTTAAGTCAGATGCATTACGCTTATTAGCCTTATCACTAGTAATTACACGTTTAATTGCTGATTTAATTTGTGGCATCAAAATCACCTCGATTAAATATAGGTTTACTTGTTAATTGTACTAAATAGTTAAGTATGGTGCAAGAAAAAATATACTTGCATTTCTAAAAAAAATTTAGTAACATAAATATTTGTTAGAACCATTAGCGCTGTTAAGCGGTGCCATCGCTCAACGTTGTTAATGGCATTTTATAATTGAGAGGTATTTATTATGGCAATTACAAAGGAAAAGAAAGATCAATTAGTTAAAGAATTTGCACGTCATGAAGGCGATACAGGTTCAGCAGAAGTGCAAATCGCATTGTTGACTGAAGATATCAACAATCTTAATGATCATTTAAAATTGAACAAGCAAGATCACCATTCATATGTTGGTTTGTTGAAGAAGATTGGTCACCGTCGTAACTTACTTCGTTATTTGAAGGGTAAGGATATTCAACGTTACCGTGATTTGATTACTAAGTTAGGTTTACGTCGTTAATACATGAATAATATAAGTCTAATAATCATCGTCATTGATGTTATTGGACTTTTTTGTTTGCGATAAATAATCAAAAATCATTAATCTTTTAAAATAGTTGTGTAATATGTTAAAATGGTCGTGAACATAATCAATTTGATCTATTAGATCCAAATATATTATCAATCTGAAAAGGAAGAAAATTATATGACACAACAAATAAAAATAATGATGCTGGGCGGAGTACGCGAAAATGGTAAGAACATGTATGGTGTACAAGTTGATGATGAAATTTTTGTACTTGATGCAGGTCTTAAGTATCCAGATAGTTCTTTGCTCGGGATAGATATTGTTATACCAGATTTGCAATTTTTTGCAGATTATGGAGATAGAGTAGCTGGTATTTTTCTTACGCATGGTCATGCAGATGCTATTGGAGCATTGCCATATATTTTGCGTGATTATGATATTCCAGTTTTTGGATCTAAATTAACAATTGAATTAGCTAAGATTGCAGTACAACATGAAAACAAACAATGTAATGATGATTTATTTCATGTTATCGATGAAGATACTGAGATTGATTTCAATAATGTTACTATTTCATTTTTCAAAACAACGCATTCATTGCCAGATTCTTTAGGAATTGACGTTTCTACTGAAAAAGGTGAAATAGTTTATACTGGTGATTTTAAATTTGATCCGTCTGCTAAAAAAGACTACAGAATGGATTTTGTTCGATTAGCTGATATTTCACGTAAGGGAGTATTAGCCTTATTAAGTGATTCAACCAATTCTGAATCTGTTCTGCAGAATGATCAACAACCAGATATTGAAAAATATATTTTGAATGTATTTAAAAACCATGATGGTAGGATTATCGTTGCATCTAAGGCCTCTAATATTGTACGTGTACAAGAGATTTTTCAAGCAGCAGCAGCTACTGAAAGAAAGGTATTTTTGACAGGTAGAGATATTGGTAGAATCGTTTATACTGCCATGCAAATGGGATATTTAAATGTTCCAAAAGATATCTTAATTCATGGTAAAGATCTAAAAAATATACCTGACAAAAATATATTAATTTTAGAAACAGGTAGGATGGGCGAGCCGTTGAAGTCATTGCAAAAAATGGCAACTAATAGGCATCGAATGATCAAAATAAAAAATGGAGACCTAGTTTTTATAGCTACTACACCATCACATTCTGTAGAAACTATGGTTGCTCAAACTAGTGATATTATTTATAGATCGGGTGGTATTGTTAAGCAATTAGGGTATGATAAGCATACTAGTGGTCATGCTACGGGTAGAGATTTACAGATGCTTATTGATACGTTAAAACCTAAGTATCTAATTCCAGTAATAGGTGAGTATCGCTTATTGGAAATACATAAAAACTTAGCTGTAGAGGCTGGCATGGATCCTGAAAATATATATATTACAAAAAATGGGGATTGTTTATTACTTGATGATGATAAGTTTTATTTGACAGATCCTGTACCTGCAGAAGATACCATGATAGATGGTTCGGGTGTTGGTGATGTTGGAAATATTGTTTTGAGAGATAGAGAAATATTGTCTGATGACGGTATTTTTATTGCAGCTGTTACAATTGACAGAAAAAAGAAAAAAATCGTTGCTGAACCATTAGTTTCTACCAGAGGATTCATTTATATTAAGGAAAGTCATGATGTGATGGATGGAGCATCGGATGTAATTAAAACGACTATAAGTAATAATTTCAATCATAAGAAATTTGATTGGACAGAGTTAAAACAAGATTTACATACTAATTTAGAGAAATTTTTATATAAGGAAACTGGACGTAGACCCGTTGTTTTACCCATAGTGATGGAAGTAAATCAAAATAGACATCGTGCTATGGTAAGACGTCAAGCAAATGTATCTGCTGATCATGATGATATTGAAGTTGTTAAAGCTAATTCTAATTTAAACGTTATTAGTCAGATTGTTAAAAAAGGCACATATAGTAATTCAGCTGCAGTTTCCAAATATAAATTTAATAATAGAAAAATTAAGATAAAAAGGGATATAAAAAATGTCCGTTTCAGACCTAAAAAAATTAATTGAGTTGGCACAAAAAGCGTTAACTATAGGTGATTTAGAACGTGCAAAGAATTGTTATTTACAATACTTGAGTGTACAACATGATATAAAGTGCGTTATTGCATTGGGAAATATATTTTTACAAGAAAAAAGACCAGATGAAGCTTATAAACTTTTAAAAGATGAATCTGATCTTTTTTCTGATGATATGCTATTTAAATTTTATTTGAAAGTTCTTCAGGAACGACATTTTTATATTGAAGCTAAACAGGTATCCTATTTGCTGGGTAAACCTCTAGCTATTGAAATAGTGCCTATTGTAGGATTTGATGCAGATAAAATAATGTCGGATTTTCATAAGCTTAATATAATTACGCAAGAAGATTATATTAAATTGTATAGTCTAGATGAAGAAACATTTATTGAATTTTCCAAAAGTTTATTGTTAGATCCCACTACTAACTTTATGGTTAAAGCAACTTTGTGTAATGACTTTATCAAGCTGGGAGTAAGCCAAAAAATCAATATTAGAATTTTGGGTCAAATGCAGTCTTTTGTGCCTGCCGATACGAGTATTTTTTATCAAAATTCTATTTATAAATATTTAATTTCATTCTTGAAGCATCACTATGAAAATAATCCAAGTAAATTGAATTTATTAGTCAATGAAATTACAATTTTTTGTGAAGTTATTTTTCCGTGTATAGAATTCTATATTATCGATGCAGATAAATTTGCTAGGTGTTTTATAGATTATATAAATGGAGAATCTGATAATATCA
This sequence comes from Lactobacillus iners, assembly GCF_011058775.1. NCBI lineage: Bacteria > Bacillati > Bacillota > Bacilli > Lactobacillales > Lactobacillaceae > Lactobacillus > Lactobacillus iners. The sequence goes on from NZ_CP049230.1 coordinate 576,589, forward strand.
ATGAATATACTAAATTATTAAATGATGTTTATGCAGAATTATATCGATTTAATTACAATTACAAAATAAAAAATAATTAATAAGATATAACTATTGCCCAATTAAATTCTGTGTGATAATATCAGTTAAGGATATTTTCAAAGCGGTAATTGCTATGCTTTTATCTTTGAAAGTAGTATAATAATAAAAGAAAGAAATATCCGTTACTTGTAGACGGACTTCTTGCAAATATACAGGAGGGTCATTTTAATGGCAGAAAAAGAACATTACGTTAGAACTAAGCCGCACGTAAACATTGGTACCATCGGCCACGTTGACCATGGTAAAACGACTTTAACAGCAGCTATCACTACTGTTTTAGCAAAAGAAGGTTTAGCAGAAGCTAAGGATTATGCAGGTATTGATGCTGCACCAGAAGAAAAGGAACGTGGTATTACTATCAATACCGCTCACGTTGAGTATGAAACTGAAAAGCGTCACTATGCACATATGGATGCTCCAGGTCACGCAGACTACATTAAGAACATGATTACTGGTGCTGCACAAATGGATGGAGCTATTTTGGTTGTTGCTGCAACTGATGGTCCTATGCCACAAACTCGTGAACACATCTTGCTTGCTCGTCAGGTTGGTGTTAACTATATAGTTGTATTCTTGAACAAAGTAGATCTTGTTGACGATCCAGAATTGATTGACTTGGTTGAAATGGAAGTACGTGACTTGTTATCAGAGTACGGTTACCCTGGTGACGATGTACCTGTAATTCGTGGTTCAGCATTGAAGGCACTTCAAGGCGATCCTGAACAAGAAGCAGTTATCAAGAAATTGATGGATACTGTTGATGAATACATTCCAACACCTGTACGTGATACTGATAAGCCATTCTTGATGCCAGTAGAAGACGTATTTACAATTACTGGTCGTGGTACTGTTGCTTCTGGTCGTATCGATCGTGGTACTGTTAAGATTGGTGACGAAGTTGAAATTGTTGGTTTGACTGATAAAGTTGAAAAATCAACTGTAACTGGATTGGAAATGTTCCGTAAGACACTTGATTTAGGTGAAGCCGGAGATAACGTTGGTGTATTGCTTCGTGGTATTGACCGTGATCAAATCGAACGTGGTCAAGTTTTAGCTAAGCCAGGTTCAATTCAAACCCATAAACAATTCAAGGGTCAAGTTTATATCTTGAACAAGGATGAAGGTGGACGTCATACTCCATTCTTCTCAGATTATCGTCCACAATTTTATTTCCACACAACTGATGTTACTGGTAAGATTGAATTACCAGAAGGAACCGAAATGGTTATGCCTGGAGACAACGTAGAGTTTACTGTAGAGTTGATCAAGCCAGTTGCCATTGAAAAAGGTACTAAGTTCACTATCCGTGAAGGTGGTAGAACTGTTGGTGCTGGTCAGGTTACTGACATTGTTGATTAATATAAAAAGGAGTATGTCTTTGTGACATGCTTTTTTTTTATTTAAAATTTGTTTTTTTTGTCAATTTAAGGTAAGATAATTGAGTGTGCAAGACAAACCCAAATTTGACATCGGAGGTAGTAATTAATGTCTGCAAAATGGGAAAAAACCGGAAAAACTACCGGTGAATTAACTTTTGAAATTTCAACAGAAGAGATAAGTAAGGGATTAGACATTGCTTTTAAGCGTGTTAAAAAGAATTTACGTGTACCTGGTTTTCGTAAGGGACATGTTTCTCGTGTTGTTTTTGATCAATTTTATGGTGAAGAAGCTTTATATGAAGATGCTGTTAACGCAGTTTTGCCAGTAGCTTATGCTAATGCTATAGCAGAATCTAAAGCTGAAGTTGTTGGACAACCTAAAATTATGCCTGTATCAATGGAAAAAGGTAAGGCATGGACTTTTAAAGCAATTGTTTCTACTAAGCCAGAAGTTAAGCTTGGTGATTACAAAGGTGTTGAAGTTCCAAAACAAAATAAGCGTGTTTTGGTAAAGGATGTTGATGCTGAACTTAAGAAGCGTCAAGAACAAAATGCTGAATTAGTATTGAAGGATGGCAAATCAGCTGAAGGTGATACAGTTACTATTGATTACGAAGGAACTGTTGATGGTACCAAATTCGAAGGTGGATCTGCTAAGAACTATTCATTGGAATTGGGTTCTAAGACATTTATTCCAGGATTTGAAGATCAATTATTGAATCATGTTGCTGGTGATGAAGTTGACGTAGTAGTTACCTTCCCAGAAGATTACAGTGCTAAAGATTTAGCTGGTAAAGAAGCACACTTTGCTACTAAAATTCATGAAGTTAAATCTAAACATTTGCCTAAGATTGACGATGAATTTGCTAAGGATATAGATGATTCTGTAGAATCTTTGGACGAATTAAAAGAAAAGATTAAAGCAGATTTAAAGAAGCAAAAGGAAGAAGCAGCTGAAGATGCTATTCAAGAAGCTGCAGTAAAAGAAGCAGTTAATAATGCTTCTGTAGATGAGATTCCTGAAGCAATGATTAATGAAGATGTTGATAATCAACTTAAACAATATTTAGGTGGTATGCAACGTCAAGGTATAGATCCTAAGACTTATTTCAAATTAACAGGAACTACTGAAGAACAATTACGTCAACAATTAGCAACTGATGCACCAGAGCGTGTTAAGACTAATTTAGTTCTTGAAGCAATAGTATCTGCAGAAAACATTGAAGTTACAGCTGAAGAAATTAATCAAGAGATTAAGAATTTAGCAACAGATTATAATATGGATGAAAAAGTAGTTCGTCGTACTCTATCTGATGATATGCTAAAGCACGATATTTCTATTAGAAAAGCAATCAAATTAGTAGTTGATAACGCTAAGGAAGTTGCTAAGAAGAGTTCAACTAAGACAGCCACTTCAGAAGATTCTGATAAGTAATAAATCTTATAGATACAGAGACGGCTCTTTAGTCGTCTTTTTTGTTTGCATGGTTTGATATAATCATATTTAGGTAAGACGTATGCATTATTGTAATGGAGGTAAAAATGTCGACTAATAGACGAGGAGATAACGAGGAGATTAGATGCTCTTTTTGTGGTAAATTACAATCTCAAGTTAGTAAAATAATAGCCGGCCAGGATGTGTACATTTGTAACGAATGTATTGATATTTCAAAAAAATTGGTTGATGAAGAGTTAAAACTCGATTCAGTCAATGAAATCAAAGATATACCTAAGCCAATTGAGATTAAAAAGCATTTAGACGATTATGTGGTTGGTCAGGATAGTGCTAAAAAAGTGTTGTCTGTAGCTGTATATAATCATTATAAGAGAATTAGTCAAATAGACACAGATGCATATTCTGATACTGAGTTACAAAAATCTAATATTGCATTAATTGGTCCAACTGGTTCAGGAAAAACATATTTGGCACAATCTTTAGCTCGTATTTTGAATGTACCTTTTGCTATAGCAGATGCTACTACCTTGACTGAAGCTGGTTATGTCGGAGAAGACGTTGAGAATATTTTATTGAAATTGATTCAAAATGCAGATTATGACATTAATAGAGCCCAACGAGGAATAATTTATATCGACGAGATAGATAAAATATCTAAAAAATCAGAAAACTTGTCGATTACTCGTGACGTATCAGGAGAGGGTGTGCAACAGTCTTTACTTAAAATATTGGAAGGAACAGTTGCTTCTGTGCCACCACAGGGTGGTAGAAAACATCCTCAAGCAGAAATGATAAAAATTGATACTACCAACATACTTTTTATTGTTGGCGGAGCATTCGATGGAATTCAAAATATTGTTAATGATCGTCTAGGAAAGAAAACTATAGGTTTTGGTTCAAAGAATAATAGTATTGCAGATATTGAGAACTGGCAAAAGCATCTTACTACTGATGATCTAGTAAAATATGGTCTTATTCCTGAATTTATTGGTCGTGTGCCTATTATTACAACTTTAGATAAATTAACTGAAGATGATCTAGTTAGAATTTTAACAGAGCCCAAAAATGCTCTTGTTAAGCAATATAAGAAATTGTTGAGTCTTGATGGAGTAGAGCTAGAATTTTCTTCCGATGCTCTTAATGCAATTGCTACAATGGCTTTAAATAAAAATATGGGAGCACGTGGCTTAAGATCAATCATGGAAAATGCAATGATGGATATTATGTATGGCATCCCTAGTGAGAAGAATATATCCAAAGTCATTGTCACAGAATCAGTTATAACTAAAGCTAGTGATCCTATTATAGTATTTGATGATAGACAAACTAATAACGATTTAGAAACTGATGAGGGAGAACTTATTGATGAAGGTTAATAATAGTAAGTTTGTAATTAGTGCAGTATCTGATAAGCAATATCCTCAAGATGATTTACCTGAAATTGCACTTTCTGGACGTTCTAATGTTGGAAAATCAAGTTTGATCAATGCTGTTTTAAATAGGAGAAATTTGGCCAGAACCTCACAACAACCAGGTAAAACACAAACATTAAATTTCTATTTAGTAAATACGGATTTATATTTTGTCGATGTGCCAGGATATGGATATGCCAAGGTATCTAAAGAACAACGTCAAAAATTCGGTGAGATGATTCAAGATTATTTAGAAACTAGAGCAGATTTAAAAGGATTGGTTTTATTAGTTGATGCAAGACATGATCCAACAGTAGATGATATTAATATGTTTAATTATGCTTTATGCTTAAATATTCCAATCTTGGTAGTTGCTACTAAAATTGATAAATTGAAAAAGTCTGCAATTGGTCAATTAAAATCAAAAATTGGTTTGTCTTTAGATTTAACACAAAGTCAAGTTACTTTTCTACCTTTTTCTAGTGAAACCAAAATTAATATTGATAAGTTTTGGCAATGGATTGAAAACAGTATAAAATAGTAAAAAACGCTACAGCTGCTATAATACAGATGATAGCGTTTTATTATATTGTAAAAGGATGTATTTATTTTATGAAAATATTTAATATAATTTTAGGAGCTATTTTAATTATTATATTTTTAGTATCCTTATTTAGAAATAAAAATCATTTTATCTTTTTTAAGGCTCTATTTTTATTTTTAGCTTTAATAATTGGTAGTACCATTAATTTTATTATTTTTTTGCTTTTAGAATATAATTTTCTCAATATTGATAACGGATTGAAGGCTGGTAATTTATTTATTTTACTCGGATTAATGATAATCATGTCTGGCCTAATTTTATATTTATATTTGCTATTGCTTAATTGGATATTTCCACTTAATTCAACTATCTTATCAATAATTGAATATTATATTCAGTGGACATTAATTTATGTTACTATTTATCAGGTTATTTTTGAGAATTTGAAAAAAGTCAAAGATATTGACATATACATTAAGGTTGGTAATTTGTTAAATCCAGACGTTTTTGTAGTGATGATCTTACCATCATTTATTTCTGCCTGGATTGCTGTCATTTTGTTGAAAAAACATAATAATCAATTGTAATGATTATAGGTTATTTTTTAGTATAATACTTATATTGGTGTTTGATTAATAATTAAATTTAAATTGGAGTGAATGATTCTGTGAATCAAAAATATCGTAGTGTATTTGATATTATTGGGCCAATTATGATTGGTCCGTCGAGTTCGCATACTGCTGGTGCGGTAGCTATAGGGCAGGCAGGTAATAAACTTTTTGGTGGTATTCCTAAAAAAGTAACCGTTTATTATTATGGCTCTTTTGCACAAACACATAGAGGTCATGGAACAGATTATGCTATAGCTGCAGGCATTATGGGATTAGCTGCTGATGATTATCGTGTTCCTAATGCTATCAATTTAGCTCGTAAACGAGGTATAGATATCAGGTTTGTTGAAGAAGACGGTAATAGTCCAATTGGACATCCTAACACAGCGTTGTTAGATCTTAAAGCAGATAATCACCGGGTGAAATTGATTGGTTGTTCTATAGGTGGAGGTACAATTGAAATTAGGGGTATAGAGATATCTGGAATTAAAATGGATATTGCTGGTCCTTTGCCCATCATTATTTATAAAATTCCGTCCAATAAGTTATATTGTGCGACGGAATTAATGAATTATTTAAATAAAGTTGCACCTTATAATAAGCAACAATCATTTAATGGTACAGGTTTTGTTTTGTATGAGTTTGATATTATTAATTACATATCGCCCCAAATAGTAAATTCATTACATAAAAAATATCCGGGCATTATCTGTCTTTAAAAAAATAGAGGTGAACAAAATATGTATGATAGTATTAGCGAAATTGTAGCGAATAGTTTGTCCACTAAAAAACCAATTTCTGAATTAATAATTGAACAAGAGTGTACCCTTTCTGGATTAACACGTGATGCAGTTTTTGAAAAAATGAAGTGTAATTTAGAAGTTATGCTGGCTAGTGTTGAACGTGGTATTCAAGGTCAGGGCGTATTTTCTAAAACAGGATTAACGGGAGGGGAGGCTGTTAAAGTCAAAAAATATAGAAAATTGAATAAGTCATTATCTGGTGATGATATGATGATTGCAGTAGAAGCAGCTATGGCAACCAATGAAGTTAATGCAGCAATGGGTGTTGTTTGTGCGACGCCAACAGCCGGATCTTCTGGAACATTGCCAGGTGTTTTATATTTGTTAAAGAAAAAACTTAATTTAAATCAAGAACAAATGTTAAGATTTTTATTTACAGCTGGTGGATTAGGGTTAGTTATAGCTAACCATTCAGGTATAGCAGGGGCTACTGGAGGATGCCAAGCCGAAGTTGGCAGTGCATCTGCCATGGGTGCTGCAGCAGCAGTAGAAGTTGCAGGAGGAAGTGCTGAACAATCTGCTCAAGCACTTGCTATAGCGATTTCTAATTTGTTAGGTCTGGTATGCGATCCGATTGCTGGTTTGGTTGAAGTTCCATGTGTTAAAAGAAATGCAATTGGTACCACTAATGCATTAATTTCTGCAGATTTAGCCTTGGCTGGCTGTACGAGTTTAATACCACCTGACGAATGTATTCAAGCGATGTCAAATGTAGGTAAATTAATGCCCGAAGAATTGCGAGAGACAGGCCTTGGTGGGTTAGCAAGTACTGCTACTGGACAAGCTATAAAGGCAAAAATTTTTGGAAAAGATGTATAAAATGCGGGATATTAATATTATTAAAGATGAAATTGTTGCTCAACTAGCAAAAGTAATAGATCCTGAATTGAATATAGATATTGTTAATTTAGGATTAGTTTATGCTATTGATTTGGATGAAGATGGTATCTGCTTAGTGCAAATGATGCTCACTACAATGGGTTGCCCACTAGCAGATGTATTAGCAAAGATGGTTATTAAGCAATTAAAAAATATACCGGAAATAAAAAATGTTGACGTTAGATTTATATGGGAGCCTGCATGGACACCAGATAGATTAAGTAGAGAAGCAAAAATGATATTAGGTGTACATTAGTACAAACATAAATTAAATTATGTAAAGTGGTAAATTATGGATAACGAACTAAATGAAATAAAAGCTCAAAGTGTAGCTTGGTTAAAAAATAATCTTAATTTTTATCGAATGGACAGTCAAACAATAGAAGTTGAAACACCTTTAATAGATTCATTCGGTCAGAATATATATTGTTTTATTATTAAAAAGGGTGAATACTATTTAATAAGTGATGGCGGCTGGTTTTTATTTAAACTTGATCCTGATATGAGTGATTCGGATTTTTATAATCAAGCAGTGGATATTATAATCGGTACCGGATTTGAAATTGATGAGGAAACTGGGGAATTTTTTATGGAAGTAAGTATAGATGAACTTCCCTTGGCACTTAATCAATTAGCACAATTGCAAGTAGCTTTATCATATTTGAAGTAAGTATAAAAAAAGGATGCCAACAGAGTGAGCATCCTTTTTTACTAAGATTATGGTAACAATTATTTCTTATTATCTTTATTTTTGCTATTTTTTTTCTTGTCTTTGTCATCTGGCAGGATAGCAAATTTATTAAATAACTTTTCTAATTCATTGTTGCTTTTCATAGTTAATCCCATGATTATTACTCCTAACTACGTTTCAATATTTCATCCATTTTTTGGAAGAATAATTCTTTATTTGCACTAGTAACTAATGTTAACTTTTTTCCGTCATCAGCTTTGTACATACGTCCATCAGCTAAGCCAGAGGTGATGATTTTGGCTTTTGCTTCAATTGATGAAGTTACTACTTCAGGGTATAAAGCTGACATGGTAGTTAAAACATCCCAAAGGTATAACTCTGCACCAGGTATAGAAACAATCAAACTATAGCCCAAACCTATTAAATCAATAGCGGGAAATTGACGCATTTTAGCCCAATGCATTCTTAATTCATCTGTTAAAGGTAATTCTTCAGTGCTTTCTAGTCCAACCATCTGAATGTTTAAATCTGACTCTAAAACTGTTGCTACAGATTGAGAATCCCAAAAAGCATTCCACTCTTGTGTGCCATCAGCATCTACTGACATTACATTTCCGTGCCCATTTAATGAACCTCCCATCCAATATACTTTATTGATTTTTTCTTGTATTGAAGGATCGGCTTTTAATGCACGTGCCAAATCGGTGATAGGACCTGTCATGATTAAATCTACCATATCATCAGCTTTTTTAATTTTATCTACCATGTCTAAATGTGCAGGTAATTTGGCAATTGGAGTTTTAATGGTTCCAGATTCATTAAGCATTGGAAAATAATTAAATGAATATGTAGCCATACGCCATTCATTTGGAAATTGATGAACAGCTCGAGATGTTGATTTGGCAACCTCTAAATTATCATTGCGTAGATTGAAAAGATCAATCATTTTTCTACATGCATCAACACTTGGCTCAATGTAGCCGTCAGCATCTATAGCTGAAACACCTATTAATTTAATATCGGGTGCTTGTAATAAAATTAGTAATGATACTAAATCGTCTATATTTCCATCATGGTTAAAGTATATATTTTTCATATGCATTATCCCTTCTCTATATCTAAGTATTATTTTAAGGTAATTGAGCTAAAAGTAAAATAAAAAAATACAAAAGTCTATATGAATATTATAATGTTGAGTAACAGATGAGAAAGGTGATTTCAAATGGCTAATCAAAATATTGAAAATAAGTTAAAGTTATTGCCAGACTGTCCTGGTTGCTATTTGATGAAAGATTTAAATGGTAAAGTTATTTACGTTGGTAAATCTAAAAATTTAAAAAATAGAGTTCGTTCTTATTTCAAAAGCAAACAAGTTGGACGACGAGCAGAGCTTGTTAGAGACATTAATGATTTTGAAATTATAGTAGTTTCATCTGATAAAGAAGCTTTTCTTTTAGAAATTACTTTAATAAAGAAATATCAACCATATTATAATGTGCAATTAAAAAATGGTGGGGGGTATCCATTTATTGAAATTACTAATGAAAGAGATCCTGAAGTCAAATTAACATCAATAATCAAAAAAGATAAGGGATACTATTTTGGCCCATATCCTAATGTCTATGCAGCTCAAGCAACATTGAAATTTATTCAAAAAATGTGGCCTTTGAGAAGGTGTAGTGGTAAATTGGGACGACCATGCTTATATTATAGTATGGGTCAGTGTTTAGGATCTTGTTTTAAGGAAGTATCATCTGATAGGTATGATCATCAAATTAAGCAGATTAAGTGTTTTTTGAATGGTGATATTACTAAGGCTAAAACTGAATTAATAAAAAAAATGCAAATTGCTTCTGATAATTTGGAGTTTGAACGAGCAAGTGAATATAGAGATCAATTATCTTACATTGAACAGACTGTAGAAAAACAAAAAATAATGCTAAATGATAAACTACAACGTGATATTTTTAATTTTTATGTAAGCCAAGGATGGATATCTATTCAGATTCTTTTTATTAGACAATCTAAATTAATGCGACGTGAGACGAAGATTTTTAATTTGACTGATATTGATAAGGCAAAAGATGAGTTTGAATCATTTATTGTACAATTTTATAATGCAAAAAATAGATTATTTCCCAATGAAATTTTAGTTCCTAAGGGAGTAAATGCTAGTTCACTTGCAGCTGTATTAAAGGTTAGAGTTAAAATACCTAGCAGAGGGCAGAAAAAGGCTTTATTAGATATGGCATATGAAAATTCCAAAATTAAGTTGGATGAAAAAATAAGATTGTTAGAGTTGAATAATCTTAAAACTAAGGGAGCACAAGAAGAAATTTTTAACGCTTTAGGGTTACCTTATGGATCCCGAATTGAAAGCTTTGATCATTCACATATTCAAGGGACGGATCCTGTTTCTGCATTAGTAGTATTTATTGATGGTATGCCTGCTAAACATGAGTATCGTAAGTTTAAATTAAAAGGTGAAATAGAACATCAAAATGGTGCAGATGAAGTTAAAAATACTAGAGAGGTAGTAAGGCGTAGGTATAGTCGGATGTTAAAAGAGCATCTTGTGCTACCCAATTTAATTTTGATGGATGGCGGAAAAATACAGGTGGATGCATGCTTAGATGTATTAAGAAACGAATTAAATGTTAATATTCCAGTTGCAGGTATGGTTAAGGATAATTGCCATCGGACTAATCATTTGATTTTTGGTGATCCTACTGTAGGTGAAGAATTGCGTACTATACCATTAGATTCTAAGTCGCAAGCATTTTATTTGATTACACGTATTCAAGATGAGGTGCATCGTTTTGCTATAACATTTCATAGAAATCTTCATAATAAAAATTCTCTAGCTAGCAAATTAGATGAAATTAAAGGTATTGGTCCAAAAAGTAGAAATAAATTGTTAAAGAATTTTGGCTCATTAAAAAAAATACGAGAAGCAAGTATTGAAGACCTGAAGGGTGTAGGATTAACTTTAACGCAAGCACAGTCCGTAAAATTGGTATTAGAAAATAGTCAAAACTAAGATAAATTTATATTTAATATAAATAGTCATATGTTATTATAGTAAGGTATCTTATGCAAAAAAATCTATTGATGAAGGAGGTAATATATGTTTGTTGATCAGACTAAGATTGAAGTTCAAGCAGGAAATGGTGGAGACGGTGCTGTAGCATTTCGTCATGAAAAATATGCCCCACTCGGTGGCCCCGCTGGTGGAGATGGTGGCCGTGGAGGCAGTATTTATTTAGTTGCAGATTCTGGATTACGTACGTTGATGGATTTTAGATTTAGACGTAAATTCAAGGCTGAAAATGGTGAAAATGGTCGTATTAAATCACAATATGGTCGGGGAGCTAAAGATGTTTTCTTAAAAGTTCCTATGGGAACTGCAGTATATGACTTTTATACCAATGAATTGTTGGGTGACTTGGTTGGCAATGGTCAAAAGTTAAGAGTAGCATGTGGTGGTCGAGGTGGTCGTGGTAATATTCACTTTGCTACCTCTACTAGGACGGCACCTGAGATTGCAGAAAATGGTGAACCAGGAGAATTTAGAACATTACGTTTAGAGCTTAAGGTTTTGGCTGATGTGGGATTAGTTGGTTTTCCTTCTGTTGGTAAGTCTACACTGCTATCAGTTGTAACTAAAGCTAAACCTAAAATTGCTGCATATGAATTTACGACACTTACACCTAACTTAGGTATGGTTGTTTTAGATGATGGTCGAGATTTTTCTATGGCTGATTTACCTGGTCTAATTAAGGGAGCAAGTCAGGGTGTTGGATTAGGAATTCAATTTTTGCGTCATGTAGAAAGAACAAAAGTTATCCTACATCTAATTTCTATGGATCCTAATAATGGCAGGGATGCTTATGAAGATTATTTGACTATTCGTCAAGAGTTGGCTGGATATACTAATGATTTAACTAAGAAAACAGAAATAGTTGTAGCTAGTCAGATGGATATTCCAGGTAGTGAAGAAAAATTACAAGAATTAAAGAAAAAATTAAATGACAAAATTATATACCCTATTTCTAGCATAACCCATAAGGGCGTAAGAGATTTAATGATCAAAGCAGCAGACATTGTATATGCTGCAAATGATCAAGCTGAAACTGCTCAAGTTGTAGCTGATAAAGGCGAACAAGAATATGTTTATAAGAAATTGGATGATAATTTTGTAGTTGAAAAAGTTGATGAACATTATTTTGTGATAAGTGGAGATAAATTAGAAAGACTTGTTCAGAGAATTAATCTTGATCATACAGATGGTGTTATGATGCTTGCTCGCAAACTTAAAAGAATGGGTATCGATGATGCATTAAGAGAAAAAGGTGCTCAGAATGGTGATGAGGTTACAATTGGTAACTTTACTTTTGAGTTTGTAGAATAAATATTGGAGTATTACTTTGAAAAATAAAAATCGTTTTATTACTGGTTATTCTGGATTGAGAAGTTTAGCTGTTATTGGTGTGATATTGTATCATTTAAATCCCAACGTATTCATTGGTGGATACCTCGGTGTTTTGATCTTTTTCGTTTTATCTGGTTATTTGGTTACTGATCATATGTTATTTTCCTATCAAACATATGGTAAATATTCGAATCGACTGTTTTATTTAAAAAGAATAAAAAAATTATATCCGCAATTAATCTCAGTTTTGTGGATATCTGGTGCCTATATTTTAATTTTTCAGCGTGATATTCTATCAAAATTTAATGAGATTGTTTTAGCTAATTTATTTAATGTATATAATATTTGGCAGATATTTAATGGTCAAAGTTACTTTGAGCGTTTTGCATCTAACGAATCGCCATTCGTACATCTTTGGACAATGTCAATTCTAGGTCAGTTTTATTTATTGTGGCCGATTATAATGTACATTTTAGTTTATAAATTGAGAACAAAAAAAGAGCTCTTTATTACGATTTCTGTGTTAACTATATTGTCTGCTATTGAAATGGCACTATTATATAAGCCAGGCGTAGATACCAGTAGAATTTATTATGGAACAGATACTAGATTTTTTGCTCTAGGTATAGGAGCGTTGTTAGCAATTGTTTGTCCTACAAATAGACTAAGAATAGGTATTAAGAAAAATAATACCATTTTGTTAGATTCTTTAGGTGCAGTTAGTTTTATAGGAATGTTTATCCTAGCTACAAATCAATGTATGAACCCAATGCAGGCATTTCCATACATGGGTGGTATGTTTATATTTTCAATATTGACAGCAATAATGGTTGCAATTATAGCTAACCCTCATAGTCATTGGAATTTAGTATTAACTAATCCCATTTTTAATTGGATTGGCTCGCGTTCATATGGAATATATTTATATCAATTTCCTATTATGATTTTTTTTGAAAGCCAGGCCAAAAATTTAGCCTATAACGTTTTCTTTTACAGAGTTTCAGAAATTATATTAATTTTGCTTATCTCAGAGCTCTCATATCGTTTGATTGAAAAACCATTTGGCAGTCTGAAGTGGAATCAAGTGCATGATTTTACGAGAAAAATTTTGACAATTAATAAAAGATACTTATGCCAAAAATTAGTAGCTATGGTGGGTTTAATTATTTTTATATTGGGCACAATAGCAATTTTTACCGCTCCTACTGTAAAAGCTAAAAATGCAGATAATTCACCACTTGCTAGACAAATTAAGAAAAATAGACGTAAGCAATTGGAAGATAATAAAAAAATAATAGCCAAAGCTAAAGCAAATAAGGTGAAACTAGCTGGTAAAGAAAAAATTGTTAATTGGGCGAAAAGGAGAATGAAAGCCAATATTGTTAACAAGGATTTTGAGCGTTACGGTATATCACAATTGGATTTGCAATTAGCTCAAAAATTATGTGTAACTGCAATTGGTGATTCAGTGATGGCAGGCTCCAGTCAAAATCTCAAAAAAATGATTCCTAGTTCTCTTGTTGATGCTACAGTTTCTAGACAATTAGTTCCTACTATTAATTTATTTGAAAAATATAAACAAAATGGAGCATTATATCCAAATGTATTGATCGGCTTAGGCACCAACGGTCCATTTAAGATGAGTGATGTAGATAATTTGATGAGAATTTTGGGTGATAAACGCAGAGTATTTTGGGTTAATGTGTATGTTCCTTCTCGTTCATGGCAACAGCCAGTCAATCAGTTGTTATCTCAAGCAGAGAAAAAATATAAAAATCTTTATATAATTAATTGGAATGGCTTTGCAAAAAATCATAGTAAATTGCTATATGCTGATCATACACATCCGAATGTGGAAGGCTCTAAGTACTATTCGGTAATGATTACTAAATATCTTGTTGAACATGGAAAGTTTTAATAAATTATGGAAATACAATTTTTAGGTACAGGTGCTGGACAACCATCTAAGGGTAGAAATGTTTCAAGTACAGCATTAAAGCTTTTAGACGAATTAAATGAAATATGGCTTTTTGACGTTGGTGAAGCAACGCAACATCAAATTTTAGAAACAAATATTAAGCCCAGAAAGATTACTAAGATATTTATTTCTCATAATCATGGAGATCATATTTTTGGCTTGCCAGGATTATTATCATCAAGATCTTTTCAGGGAGATAGTGGTGGTCTTACTATTTATGGTCCAGCTGGTATTGAACAATTTGTGCAAATATCGCTAAAAGTTTCTAAAACTAAAATTACGTATCCAATTAAATATGTGATTTTGAAGGATGATGGTATTATTTTTGAAGATAAACAATTTGCAGTTTTTACAGCTAAGTTAGATCATAGAATTGAAAGTTATGGCTTTAGGGTTGTAGAAAAGCCTAGACCAGGAGAGTTACAAATGGATAAATTAAAGCAGTATAATTTACCCAATGGCCCCATTTTGGGCAGGCTTAAAGCAGGTGAGACAGTCGAATATAATGGTCACGTGTTAAATGGCAAAGATTTTTTAGGAAAACCTAGGTTAGGACGTATAGTATCCATAATTTATGATACTAGGCCTACAAATGTAATAGGTCAATTAGCCGAAGATGCTGATGTTTTAATTCATGAATCAACATTTAGTGGAATAGATAGTAAGATGGCACATCGATATTATCACTCTACTTGTGTAGACGCTGCTACAGTGGCACTTCAACATAATGTCAGAAGATTATTTTTAACTCATATATCAGCTCGTTACATAGGTAAAAATTCAAGAATTCTTGAAAAAGAAGCACAGAAGATTTTTTCTAATACTAAATTGGCTAATGATTTTGATTCTTATGAAATTAAAGCGAGGGATTGATTAAATGGAAAAGACTTTAGATAATAAGGTGGTTGCTATTACTGGGGCTTCTAGTGGTATAGGTAAATCAATTGCATTAGAATGTGCGAAAAATGGAGCAACTTTAATTCTTATATCTAGAAGTGTAGAAAAATTAAATAGCGTAGCAAAAGCTGTACAATCCTTATCTCAGGCACCAGTATATGTATATGCTACGGATGTTAGTAAAGTTGATCAGATAGATATGACGGTTGATCGTATTAAGCATGTAGTTGGTAGAGTTGATTATTTGGTTAATGCAGCAGGTTTTGGCATATTGGAAGATTTTATGCATATGGACATTAATACGTGTGAAGATATGTTTCGAACTAATGTAATTGGCTTGATGTATTTAACTCGTTTGCTGGCGGGAATGATGATTGATCAAAGAAATGGTCAAGTTATAAATTTTGGCTCGTTAGCAGGTAAAATCCCGACTGTTAAATCAGCAGTTTATAGTGCAACTAAGGCAGCCGTTATTCAATTTTCTAACGTATTGCGTTTAGAATTGAAGCCATTTAATGTTAAAGTTTTGACAGTAAATTGTGGTCCAGTGAAAACTAATTTTTTCAATATTGCTGATAAAAGTGGTAATTATTTAAGCAACGTTGATAGATTTATGTTGAATTCTGATTATGTTGCTAAACGTGTTGTAAAATTATTCGGTTGTTCTGTTAGAGAATTAAATCTTCCCTTTAGTTTAGCAGCATTAGCTAAATTATATCAGCTGTGTCCAACCTTAGGTGATTGGGCTAGCATTAAATTTGCAAGTAAAAAATAGCACTAATAGAATATTATGCTTGATTTATCGGGTATATATATGTATTATATTAATTATGTGAGTATAAGTGACCTTTAACATAGGTCCGTAAATCTCAATTCTATAATAAAGGAGATCTATTCAATGGCAGTTCCTGCAAGAAAAACTTCTAAGCAAAAGAAACGTTCACGTCGTGGTCACATTAAATTGAGTGTGCCTGCAATGCATTATGATGCAACTACTGGTGAATACCGTTTGGGTCACCGTGTTTCACCTAAGGGCTTCTACAAAGGTAAGCAAGTTCTTAACGAAACAAAAAAAGAAGATAACGAGTAATTTTCAAAGCACCTTAGTAAGGTGCTTTTTTTTTCTTCTTTTTTAAGCATACAAAAAAAACTCCGAAATTCTACTAATTCGAAGTTTTTACTAATATTATAAATTTTACTTAACTACATCAGATGCGTTTTTACTATCATTTTTTTTGATAATTGCAACTGTAGGAATAATTGCTGTAAATAATAGTCCAAATGCAGCACCTATTAAAGCTGATTCGCAGGGATTAAATGCCATTTGTGTTAATTTTGATCCAATAAATCCAATTATTTCGACGAAAATTACGGCCCATACCGTGGTGATAATATAACGCATAAAAATACCTTCTTCCGTTCGTATCTTAACAAAAATAATGTTTTTTATCAAGAATAAGTTAACAATATCTTTTAAATTTATACATGTGAAGTGACTATTTTGCTTTAAAGATCTCATTATCTGCAGATATTATTAATTAAAATCGTGTATTATAATTGTAATATGAATTATTAAATATTTGATGTGAAAGGATATACTAACAGATGGAAATTGCTGGGTTACAAAATATTTCAAGTTTCACATTATTAAAAAGCCCAATAAGTGTCGAACAACTTATAGGTTCAGCTAAAAAAAGAGGCTATAAGGCTATAGCTTTGACGGATATCAACTTTACTTATGGTTTAATAGATTTTTATAAAATAGCGAAATCTGAGGGTATTAAGCCATTATTAGGTATGCAATTGCGGATTAATGGTTTAATTAATGAAAATCAAAATTTTGATTTAATTGTTATAGCTAAAAATAATGTCGGTTATCAAAATATAATGCGATTATCTAGTGCGGTGAATTTAATTACAGAAAATGGAAAAAAAGAAATAGATGTTACCTTAAATAAGCTTCAAAAATATTTAGGTAATTTACATATTATCACTACTGCCAACCAACATAGTGAGTTGCGTGATTTGTTCTACCATAACTTTGATTTGATGCCCGATTATATCAGGAAGTTAGCAAAAATATTGCCCCAATCAAGTAATCTTTATCTAGGTGTTTTTGCTGATAAAAGTGAATCAAATTATATTAATTCAGTTAAGTCATTGAGTGAGCAGTTTAATCTTAAGTTAGTGGCTGTGGAAGACGTTCAATATATTGATCCACATGATGTTTTTTTACAAGAAGTTTTGCAGTCTATAGATGATAATCAGTCTATTAGAGATGGCTATGAATTGACGTTAAAACATGTGGGCAACCATTATTTAAAAACCAAAGATAAATTATGTGAGTCTTATAATTCTTTAGGTATTTTAGAGGCCTTAAGAAATACTAAACAAGTTTTTGATGATTCAAATGTTGAGATTAAATTTACTATGCCTCAATTACCTAAGTTTATTCAGCATAAATTTGATACGTCTTATGAGTTCTTGCATCATCTAGCTATGACAGGACTACAAGCTAAATTTAATAAGCATGATATCCCAGCCAAATATCTGAATAGATTAAAATATGAGTTGAAAATTATTGATGAAATGGGATTTAATGATTATTTTTTGATTGTATGGGATGTTATTAATTACTGCCACAGTATAGGTATATTAACTGGTCCAGGAAGAGGATCAGCTGCTGGTAGTTTGGTTGCATATTGTTTGAATATTACGCGAGTTGATCCTTTGAGGTACGATTTGCTCTTTGAACGATTTCTTAATCCTGCACGTCATCAAATGCCAGATATAGATTTAGATATTCCAGATAATAGGCGAAATGAAGTTGTTTTATATATGTTCCATAAGTATGGTATGGATCATGTTGCACAGATTTTATCATTTAGTACTTTTGCAGCAAAACAAGTTTTACACGATGTTGGCAATGCATTTTCTTTTAATAAAATTACTATTAATAGCTGGCAAAGGGCTATACCTAAAAGTAAGTCGAAAATCACTTTATCTGATGCATACAAATTATCTAAAGATTTTCGGATGTTGGTTAATGCTACAGAAAGTAATAAATTATTTTTTGAAGTTGCAAAGAAAATTGAAGGTCTGCCTCGACATTATTCTATTCATGCAGCTGGACTTGTTATTAGTGATATGTCTATTGCTAAAACGGTTGGATTGCAAAATGGGTCGTTAGGCATTCCGGTTACGCAGCAAACCAAAAAATATGTTGAAGCCTTAGGACTTTTAAAAATAGATTTTTTAGGATTATGTAATTTAACTATTTTGGATAATGCATTCAATGAAGTAAAAATGTCGGGTATAAAATTAGATATGGATAAGATACCCTTAGACGATCCAGCCACTATCAAACTTTTTCAAAAAGGTAAGACAGATGATATTTTTCAATTTGAATCTCAAGGCATTAGAAATGCCTTGAAAAAGATGCAGCCTAATAGTTTTGATGATATTGTTGCTATGAATGCTTTATATAGACCTGGTCCTATTAAAAATATAGATAGTTACATTAGAAGAAAAAATAAGGAAGAAAAGGTGGTATATCCAGATCCCGTACTTATTAATTTACTAAAACCAACTTATGGCATTATTATTTATCAAGAGCAAGTTATGAAAACTGCACAAATTTATGCAGGATTTTCATTAGGTGAAGCTGATTTATTAAGAAGAGCTATTTCCAGTAAAGATTCTATGGAAATGAAGAAAATCGGTGTTGACTTTGTGAATAGAGCTGTACAGCAGGGGCATTCAGCTTCTGCAGCGTCATCAATATTTGAATATATTTTGAAATTTTCAAATTATGGATTTAATAAGTCGCACTCTGTTGCTTATAGTAAAATGTCCTATTTGCTTGCTTATTTAAAAGTACATTATCCAAAGCAATTTTATGTGGCATTGCTGAATAGTAATATTTATGATAAACAGAAGGTCACAAAATATATTATGGATCTGAAAATGGATAATATTAAAATTACCCTGCCTGATATTAATTATTCAAAAAGAAATTTCTATATATCAGATAAAGGTGAAATTGTTACGGGATTGGATTCTATTATAGGCTTGCGAATGGATTTTGTAGAGCAAATTATGAACTTGCAACGACCTATTAAATCCTTAACTGATTTTTTATGGAAAATTGATACTAAATATTTATCGCCTGATATGATTGGCAATTTGATTAAATCTGGTGCTTTTGATAAGTTACATAAAAATCGCTCGGCCTTGTTAGCTAGTTACGAGGATTTACTTATTTGCATTAAAATGTCAGGTGGTAATAATGTTTTATTTCAAGCTTTAGAACCTAAGGAATTAGATATAAAAATGCCTTCTAATGCTCAAAAAGAAGAGTGGGAGACATCTGTTTTGGGGTTTAGTCCGCAAATCGATCCTATTTTAGCTGCACAGATATATGCTAAAAAGTATGGTTTTAAGCCTTTCTCAGACTTCACTTTTTATGATGAAGGTGTTAGTGTTGGAAAGATGATGGATATTAAAGTAATTACTACCAAAAATAATAAGAAAATGGCTTTTGCAAAATTTAACGATTTGCATGAAACTGTTGATTTTGTTATTTTTCCAGCAGTTTATGAATCTATTAAGTCTATTTTGTCTGTTGGAAAAGTTTATTTGTTGAAAATTGAAACGCAAACTGATAAGTTTAATGCTAATAAATTCAAGTTTATATTGCTATCAGTTAAACAAATTGATCTTAAATAGTATGATTTATTTAATAATGTAATAATGATACCGATAACATAAAAATTCAACTTTTAGATAGTATAAGACAACTATCAAAAAAAATGGTAATATAAAGATGATGTGAGTAAAATTCAGAATTATCGTAGAGGTGAATTCATGAAAAGAATTGGTATTTTAACTAGTGGTGGTGATGCTCCTGGTATGAATGCTGCAGTTAGAGCAGTTACTAGAACAGCTTTAGCTAATGGAGTAGAGGTATTTGGAATACGTTATGGTTATGCAGGATTAGTAGCTGGTGATATATTTCAAATGACTTCTGCAACTGTCGCAGATAAAATTGAGCGTGGTGGTACCTTTCTTTATTCTGCACGTTTCCCAGAATTTGCACAAAAAGAAGTGCAATTAAAGGGAATTGAGCAGTTAAAGAAACATGGTATTGAAGCACTTGTTGTTATCGGTGGCGATGGTTCATACCATGGTGCATTAAGATTAACAGAACATGGTTATAATGCCATAGGTCTTCCTGGATCAATTGATAATGATATTCCTTACACTGATTATACAATTGGCTTTGACACTGCATGTAATACTGCAATGGAAGCTATTGATAAGATTCGTGATACTGCTACAAGTCACCAACGTGTATTTGTTGTAAATGTTATGGGTCGTGATTGTGGGGATATTGCACTTCATGTAGGTGTTGCTACTGGTGCAGATGCTATTGTAGTTCCAGAAGAAGAATATGACATTAAAGAAATTGCTGAAACTTTGAAACAAGGTTTTGCTAATGGCAAGAAACATGGTCTTGTTGTTGTTGCAGAAGGTGTCATGAATGCAGAAGACTTCAAAAATGAACTTTTGAAGTATGGTGATTTCGATGCTCGTGCTAATGTATTAGCACATATGCAAAGAGGTGGAAATCCAACTGTTCGTGATCGTGTATTGTCAAGCAAGATGGGTGCTTATGCAGTTAAGTTATTGCTCGATGGTAAAGGCGGTTTAGCTGTCGGTATCGAAAATAACAAGTTAATTGCACATAGTATACTAGACTTGTTTGATGCTAAGCATCAAGGAGATTATTCGTTATATTCTTTAAATAAAGATATGGCTAAGTAATTTTGCATTAATAAATATTTTATAGGAGATTTTATAGATGAAGAAAACTAAGATTGTTAGTACTTTAGGACCAGCCTCAAATGATATTGAAACAATTACCAAATTGGCAGAAGCTGGTGCAAACATTTTCCGTTTCAATTTTTCACACGGTGATCACCCTGAACATGCTGAACGTATGAGAATGGTTCGTGAAATTGAGAAGAAAACAGGCTTATTATTAGGAGTTCTTCTTGATACCAAAGGTGCTGAAATTAGAACTACTGATCAAGAAGGCGGTAAGTTTATTATCAATACTGGTGATAAGATTAGAATCTCAATGGATGCTACCAAAGTAGGTAACAAAGACAAGATTCATGTTACTTATCCAGGATTATATAGTGATACTAAGGTTGGCGGTCATGTTTTAATCGATGACGGTTTAGTAGACTT
Organism: Lactobacillus iners; assembly: GCF_011058775.1. NCBI lineage: Bacteria > Bacillati > Bacillota > Bacilli > Lactobacillales > Lactobacillaceae > Lactobacillus > Lactobacillus iners. The sequence continues at coordinate 598,007 of NZ_CP049230.1, forward strand.
GCTTATCTTAGAAAAAGATGAAGCTAATCAAGAACTTGTTTGTGAAGCTCAAAACACAGGTAAAATTGGTTCTAAGAAAGGTGTTAATGCACCAGGTGTTGAAATCCGCCTCCCAGGTATTACTGAAAAAGATACTGATGATATCAAATTTGGTTTAACACAAGGTATTAACTTTATTGCTGCTTCATTTGTTCGTAAAGCACAAGATGTTTTGGATATCAGACAATTACTTGAAGAAGGTCATTGTGAATATGTAAAGATCTTCCCTAAGATTGAATCTCAAGAAGGTATTGACAATATTGATGAAATTTTGAAAGTATCAGATGGTTTGATGATTGCTCGTGGTGACATGGGTGTTGAAATTCCATTTATCAATGTGCCATTTGTACAAAAAGAATTGATCAAGAAGTGTAACAGATTAGGTAAGCCAGTTATAACTGCTACTCAAATGCTTGACTCTATGCAAGAACATCCACGTCCAACTCGTGCTGAAGTTACTGACGTTGCTAATGCTGTTTTGGATGGTACTGATGCTACTATGCTTTCAGGTGAATCTGCTAATGGTCTTTACCCTGTTAACTCAGTTAAAGCTATGGCTGATATTGATATGCGTACTGAAAAGCAACTTGCAGAGCGTAATAGCTTGGCTCTTCAAAGATTTGAAGAATACCAAGGTTCTAATGTTACTGAAGCAATTGGTGAATCCGTTGTTAGAACTGCAGAAGAATTGGGCGTTAAGACTATTATCGCTGCTACTGAATCAGGTTATACTGCACGTATGATTTCTAAGTATCGTCCAAATGCAGATATTATTGCTATGACATTTGACGAAAAGACACAACATTCATTGGGAGTTGTTTGGGGTGTTAAACCAATGTTGGTTGAAAAGCCAAAGACTACTGAAGAAATGTTTGATAAAGCTGCAGAATTGGCTAAGGAATCTGGACTTGCTAAAGATGGTGATTTAGTAATCATCGTAGCAGGTGTGCCTTTGGGTCAAACTGGTACTACAAACTTGATGAAATTACAATTAATCGGTACACAACTTGTTAAAGGTTTAGGTGTAGGTGAACAATCAGTTATAGGTAGTGCTGTTGTTGTTGATTCTGCAGAAGATGCAAATAACAAAGTACAAGAAGGCGATATTTTAGTTGCTAAGACTACTAACAAAGATTATTTACCTGCTATTAAGAAAGCATCTGCTTTAGTAGTTGAAGCATCTGGTTTAACTAGTCATGCAGCAGTTGTAGGACTTTCATTGGGAATTCCTGTTGTTGTTGGTGCTACTGATGCTGTAAGCAAGGTTAAAGATGGTTCTAAGATCACTGTTGATGCACGTCGTGGAGCAGTATACTTAGGCGAAGCCTCAAATATTTAAATTAGAGTAATTTAAAATAATAAAGAATCTAGATATGTTGTCTAGATTCTTTTATTTTTCTTGATTTTAATTTATACTTATCATAATAATGATTATGTAAAGATGAGGAATAATATGCTTGGAAAAATTGTTTCTGGTAAAGTAATTGATAAAAATACTAATGCATTTTTTGTTCAGGTTTCAGGTGTGACCTTTGAGTTGAATAATGTTGAACTTACACAAGAAGAACCATTAAAACTCGGTGACATAGTTAAAGGATTTGTTTATGAAAATAAAAATCATAAGCATGTGATGACGCAATTTTATCCTTTTGCTCAAGAAGATCAATATGGATGGTCAACTGTTACAGAAGTTAGAAAAGATTTGGGTGTGTTTTTAGATATAGGATTGAAAGATAAGGATGTTGCACTTTCGTTAGATGATTTGCCATTAGATAAAAGTAGATGGCCTAAGAAAGGTGACCGTTTATTAGTCAGGTTAGAGACAGACCATAAAGATAGAATATGGGCAAAATTAGCTGATGGTGATGTATTTACTCAACTAGCTGCTAATTATCCCAATAATTTGATGAATAAAGAATTAACTGGTACAGTGTATTTGACATATGAAATTGGTGCCTTTTTAATAACAACCGATTTTTATTTAGCGTTTATTCATGAATCACAATCATATAGACCGTTACGTCTAGGAGAACAAGTTACTGGACGGGTAATTGGTAATAGTCAGTATGGTAGGTTAAATATGAGTGTGTTACCACGTAATTATGAAGAAATAGATGATGATGCACAGATGATTTTGGTTAGTTTAAATCGTGAAAGCACAAAGTCCTTACCATTTTGTGATAGATCAGATGCTAACTTAATTAAACAACATTTTGGTATTTCTAAATCAGCCTTTAAGCGTGCTTTAGGTCATTTGCTGAAAGCAAAATTAATTACTGTTGATAATGACGCTGGCGTTATTAGTTTATTTGATAAGGTTGAAAATGATGAATGATAGTCTTGAAGATTATTTGCGTTTTGCCCAAATTGAACGTGGATTGAGTAATAATACTTTATTATCCTATCGGCAAGATTTATTGGAGTATTTCTCATTTTTAAAATCATTGGGTATTACTACATGGGAAGTAGACGCTTTAATTATCGATTCGTTTTTAGCACAAGAGCGTGATAAAGGAAAAGCTATTGCAAGTATTAGTCGTATGTTATCAAGTTTGAGAAAATTTTATCAATGGTTGTTTAGACAAAATTTGATTAAACAAGATCCTCTTTTGAGAATTGATTCTCCGAAAAAAGAAAAAAGGTTACCTACTGCTCTGAGTACTACAGAGGTGACTAAATTGATTAATATGCCTGATACTACAACAGATTTAGGAATTAGAGATCGTGCAATTTTAGAGACTTTGTATGCTACTGGTATGCGAGTAAGTGAAGTTATTAATCTAAATGAGGATAGTATTCATGAAGAATTGCATTTAATTAAAGTATTTGGTAAGGGATCAAAGCAAAGACTCATACCTATCAGTAATGTTGCTATGTCATGGATAAAAAAGTATCAGATTACAGTGAGAAATAAAACGCTCTTAGAATCTGGCAAATTTGAAAAAGCAATATTTTTAAATAGTAGGGGAGGAAAAATTACTAGACAGGCCGTTTGGCAAATGATAAAACGTTATTGCCAATTAGCAGGGATCAATAAAAATGTTACTCCACATACATTACGCCATACATTTGCAACACATTTATTAGAAAATGGTGCAGATTTGCGTATTGTTCAAGAAATTTTGGGCCATAGTGATATTTCTACCACACAGATTTATACTAATTTAACTCAAAAACATATTATGGATGTTTATAAACGTACACATCCTCGTATTTAAGGTAGTTGCTATGTTATATAAATATAAAAACAATTATGAAAAAATAGTTATGGGATATTTGTCCTATTTTGATGAGTTTAAGATTTTAAAAAATTTGCTTGCAGAAATAAAATTGTATAATGAAAGTGATATATATACTGTTTATTTATATCGTAGTAATCCCACAGTTGATTTTCAAGGCGTAGTTTGTGTGCAAGTGGAAGCTGAGTTTGTTGTCATTAGATATGTATCTATTAATCCTAGCTATGATCGTGAAAAGATAATAGAAATGATTATGAAGGAATTGCATGAATTATATCAAAATAGATTATTATGTACGATGCCTGATTATGCATATTTAATGAAATATATAGAGGAATCTGATACATGATAGATGATACTAATTTGAATCTTGAACTGCCTAATTTTTCAGGTCCGTTAGATTTGTTACTACATTTAATTAAATCACAGAAGATTGATATTTATGATATTCCGATAGCTAAGATTACAAGTCAATATTTAGCTTACTTAAGTAAGTGGCAAACTTTGGATTTAAAAATTGCTGGTGAATATTTTGTGATGGCTTCTTCATTGCTTAAAATTAAATCGCAATATTTGTTGCCTAAAAATGATTTTGATAATGAAATAATAGAAGATGACGATCCTAGAGAAGAGTTAGTAGAACAGTTAGTACAATATTCGATATTTAAGAAAATATCAGAATTTTTAGATGAAAGACAGAAAAGTGCACCTATCACTGTAGCTAAAGAGCCATCTGTTGCTTCGCAAAAGAAAGTTAGTTTATTGCCATTTGGAGAAATTTCAAGTAAGCAATTAGCTCGTGCTTTTTTTGTTGTTTTGCAACGGTTTCAACACAAAAATAATGTTGGTGAAGTTAATATTAAAGAAGTATCGATTGAAGATATGGTTCTATGGCTTTCTTCTAAATTACATTCTGCACATAAATTAAGTTTTTTTGAATTAAGTGCAGAACTAACCACAGTTGATGAATTAATATCATTATTTTTGGCAATTTTGGAGTTATGTAGAAATCAAAAGATTAAAGTGTATCAAGAAAGTGATTTTGAAGATTTAGTGATAGAAAGTTTAGTTGCATAAAATGAGTAAAGAGGCACAATTAGAAGCAATATTGTATTTAGCAGGAGATGAAGGTATTACAGAAGATCAGTTATCGCAATTATTAGATATTCCTGCTTTGCAATTACATGAGATAATAAAAAAGACCAAAGATAAATTAGAAGATGATCACGATTGTGGGTTGAGTATCTTAAGGGTTAATGATGTTATAAAATTAGTAACAAAAAATTCATGTTCAGACATTGTAGGTAAATATTTCCAAAAAGATTTGAATAAAAACCTTAGTCAATCTGCTTTAGAAGTTTTATCTATTGTTGCATATAGACAACCAATCACAAGAATTGAGATTGATGATATTCGTGGTGTTAATTCTGCAGGTGCAATTCAAACATTAATATGGCGAGGATTAGTCGAAATCAGTGGCAAGAAAGAAGTAGCAGGGCATCCAAATTTGTATGTTACTACTGAATATTTTTTGCAATATTTTGGTTATCAATCTTTAGACGATCTGCCTTTGATAGAAAGTTTTTCAGATTCAGTTATAGATAGTCAACAAGTAGAACTATTTAATAATAGTGACGATATTTAATTAATAAGAGGAGTAAATATGAAATTAAGATTGCAAAAAGTTATTGCTGAAGCAGGAATAGCATCAAGAAGAAAGGCTGAAATACTTATTACCTCGGGCCAAGTTACAGTAAATGGAAATCTTGTTACGACATTGGGAACTAAAGTGGACGATAACGATAAAATTGAAGTTAATGGAGTTCCTATCCATAAAGAACAGTTACATACGTATCTTTTGTATAAACCACGTAATGTTGTATCAACTGTAAGTGATAATAAGGGTCGAAAAACAGTAACCGATTTTTTTAAAGATTTACCTTATAGATTATATCCAGTAGGGCGGTTGGATTATGATACATCTGGCTTGTTATTAATGACTAATGATGGTGAACTTGCTAACCGTTTGATGCATCCTAAAAATGAAATTGAAAAAGTTTATGTAGCTAAAATTAGCGGCTTTTTAACTGCTAGTGAGATATATGATTTAAAACATGGTGTAACAATTGATGGTAGGAAGACAGCACCAGCTAAAGTCAAAATCATTAAAACAGATAAGAATCGCAATATTCAGTTGGTTCAGTTGACTATTCATGAAGGTCATTATCATCAAGTAAAAAATATGTTTAAAGCAGTTAATCATTTGGTTGATAAATTATCACGTGAACGTTATGCTTTTCTAACTTTGAAATCATTGATTTCGGGTGAATATAGAGAGTTGACACATGAAGAAATTAACAAATTAAAACATAGTGAAAATTAATTTCATATATATTTTTTGTATGTGTTAAAATATAAGGGAGATTAAGTCTATATAGGAGATATTATTATGAATAAAGACTCAGAAGAACCTATTAAACATTATGAAAGACCAAGTACTCCTCGAGGTAGTGTGCAGAAAACTTCATCGGCAGGAAATACTAAACGCAGAATACGATCTGTTCCTTCATCTACAGTTGCTAAGAGAAAAAGTAAAAGACGCAGTATATTGGTCTTAGCTACATTAGTTTTATTATTTTTGGTGTGTGTTCCTTTAGTTATAGCACATTTTACATCACGCTCTGATAATGATAGTCAAAAGTCGGAATTGGTGCATAACCGTGACTCAAAAGACAGTCATAAAAAGAAAAAACACGAGAAAAAGTCTGATGATGATGATGATGATGCAGATAAGGATGATTCGTCTAGTGACGATTCATCTAATGAAAAAAGTAATGACAGTTCAACCACTACAGCATCTAATAATACCCAAGATAGTAGTCATAACAGTAATAGTTCAGCTGCATCTACTAAAACTACTCATGTAAATCAACATAAAGGTGTGAGTGCTAAGGCTAGTCATAGTAAGGCTGCAACTTCTAAGGCCAAGGTCGAGCATAAAGTCGACAAGGGATCTGAAAAAGGCAAAGATAATGGTAGTAAAAAAGATGACAAAGCAAAAGATGATAAGAAATCCAATGCAAATGATAAAAAGTCAGATAGTGCTAAATCATCTAATACGGAAAAAGAGTCGAAAGAAAAGTCTTCTGAAAATAAGAAATAATCGAAAGTGTGCAGTACATCTGCACACTTTTAATTTACATTTGTTGAAATATATATTATTATAATAAAAAAAGTATGTTGTCTTCAGGGCAAGGTGAAATTCCTGACCGGCGGTAAATCAGTCCGCGAGCTTTTTAGCAGAATCCACAAGGATACCGATAGTATAGTCTAGATGAAAGAAGACAGACATTTTTTTACCTACTTAGTATATGTAATTAAAGTCTGTTGTTCTTTGGACGACGGACTTTTTATTATTTAGGAGGTTTTTTTTATGAAGCGATATCAAAAAGTTAATAATATTAATGAATTGAAAATACTATTATTGTCGATGATGTTAGGAGTTTTTTCCTTTATAGTTATGCAAATATCTATTCCGATCATTCCTGGGGCATCATTTTTGAAACTTGATTGTTCAGACATTATTATTATGGTTTCATTTTTCGTATTTAATCCTATTGTAGGATCTACAGTAGCTATTGTTAGGGGGATATTATGTTTAATAATAGGGGGATTTAATTTAATAGCATTATTAGTTCAAATAGCAGCTTTAGTAGCGAGTTTATGCTATATTTTTCCCATATATTGTTGGTCTAAAAATAAAATGTACATGTTAAAGCATAAAATCATAGGTATTCTTTTAGGTACATGTGGGTTGACAATATCAATGTCAATAATTAATTACTATGTTTTGCTTCCTTTGTATATGCAACTGGTTAATTTTAGAATAAATGATTTAATGGCTTACATATTATTTTTAATAGCTCCATTTAATCTTATAAAGGGAATTATTAATGGTATATTATTTTTGATATTATCCAACAAAATAATACCTACTTTGCAAAAGTTTATAGAAAAAAATTGTTAATGATAACTTGTTTTTAAAATTGTAATATTTTTCCATATATTTATGTTAAAATCAGTAACTAGATAATAACATGAGGTGTTTTAGTTAATGCAAGTAGCAATTGATGGACCTGCATCTGCAGGAAAAAGTACAGTAGCTAAAATAATAGCTAAAAATATGGGATATATTTATTTAGACACAGGTGCAATGTATCGTGCATGTACTTTAGTCGCTAAACAAAATCACTTAGCATATGATGATCAAAGTGGAATTTTGAAAGCTTTAAATAATAATATTATATCTTTTAAAAATATAAATGATGATCAAAGAGTTTATATCAATGATAAAGATGTCTCTTTTGATATTAGAACTCCAGAGATAACTGCAAATGTATCGCAAGTTTCAGCATTATCAGAAATTAGAAAGAAAATGGTAGAAATTCAACGAAAAATTGCTGGTGAGAATAATATAATTATGGATGGTAGAGATATTGGGACTACAGTCTTGCCTAATGCTGATGTTAAGATATTTTTGATTGCCAGTGTAGCTTCTAGAGCTAAAAGAAGATATTTGGATTTTAAAGAAAAGGGCATTAATCAAAATTTAACTGATATTGAGAAAGATATTGCAGATAGAGATTATAAGGATATGCATAGGCAAATATCTCCTTTAAGAAAGGCTGAAGATGCATATCAGGTTGACACGACAGATATGTCTATTGATCAAGTTGTTAACAAGTTGACCCAAATAATTAAAAAAAATAAAAAAAATAAATAAAAGTGTAGAAAAAACATTCGTTTTCCTATAAAATGGAAGATGATATTGGGAGGTAAATATGTCAGATAATAGTAATCAATTCTTAGATGCGTTGAAGCAAATGCAAGGAGTTGAAGTTGGAAGCATTGTAGAAGTGGAAGTTCTAAATGTGGAAGACGGTCAACTTACTGTTGGTGTTGTTAATGAAGGTGTAGAAGGTATTATCATCAAGCGTGAATTCACTGCAGATCGTAATGCCAATTTGCAAAGCTTGGTTAAGCCAGGTGATAAGTTTAAAGCTTTAGTTCTTAGAAAAGCTGGCGGTGATAAAGAAAATGGTGAGTTCTTCTTCTCTGTTACACGATTGAAAGAAAGAGAAGCATATTCTGAACTTGAGAAAGTTTATGCTGAGGGTAACACTGTAGAAGGTGTTGTAACAGGTGCCGTACGTGGCGGTTTGTTGGTAGATGTTGGAACTCGTGGATTTTTACCTGCATCCCTTATTTCTAATCGTTATGTTTCTGATCTTAAGCCATATATCGGTAAGAAGATGAACTTAAAGATTACAGAAATTGATCCTAATAAGAACCGATTGATTCTTTCTAGAAAAGATTTAATTGAAGAAGAACGTGAAGAGGCTTTTGAATCTGTTGCTAATCAATTAGTAGTAGGTGATACTATAGAAGGTAAAGTATCACGTTTAACAGGGTTTGGTGCATTCATCAATGTTGGTGGTGTAGATGGTTTGGTTCATATTTCAGAAATTTCATACAAGCACATTGATAAGCCAAGTGATGTTTTGAAAGTTGGCCAAGAAGTTAAAGTAAAAGTTATTGGCATTGATGATGATAGACGTCGAATCTCCCTTTCAATTAAGCAAACTTTACCATCTCCGTTTGAAGAAGCAACTTCTGAGTTACATGAAGGCGATGTTATTGATGGAGAAGTTAAATCTTTGACTTCTTTCGGTGCTTTTATAGAAGTTGCTAGTGGAATTCAAGGATTGGTACATGTTTCAGAAATTTCCAATAAGCGTGTTGAAAAGCCTAGTGATTTCTTGAAGGTTGGTCAAACTGTTAAGGTTAAAGTATTAGGTATCGATCCTAGTGATAAGAGAATTTCTCTTTCAATTAAGCAAACTGAATCAGATAATAAGAGTAATGAATCTCGTCCACGTCATGAGGATAATGTTGCTAAAAAGTATATGAGTGATGGTGATAATGGATTTGCTTTAGGAGATCTTATTGGAGATCAATTGAAGGATTAGGTCTTATTTACCATTAAAATAGAGCTGATGTATTTCAGTTCTTTTTTTTGTTAAAAGGAGGAGATAATATGTCTTTACCTGTAGTAGCTTTGGTTGGTAGACCTAATGTAGGAAAATCAACGATTTTTAATCGAATTATAAATTCACGTGTAGCTATTGTAGAGGATCAACCAGGTGTTACTAGAGATAGAATTTATGCTAATGCTCAATGGATGGGTAAGCAATTTGTCTTAGTAGATACTGGTGGTATTACTTTTGAAGATAATGTAATTGAAGAGCAAATTAAGACTCAAGCGGAGATTGCGATCAATGAAGCTGATGTAATTGTCATGTTAAGTGATGTTACTGGACATGTGACTAATTTGGATGAAACCATTGCTAAAATTTTATATAAAGCTAAGAAACCGATAATACTAGCTATTAATAAAGCTGATAATCCAGAACAAAGAAATGATATATATGACTTTTATTCTTTAGGATTAGGCGATCCTATTCCAGTATCAGGTAGTCATGGTACGGGATTAGGTGATCTTTTGGATGCTATTGTTTCAAAATTCAATGGAAATAATACGACTGATGATGATAATAATATACGTTTTAGCATCATTGGACGACCTAATGTGGGTAAATCTTCTATAGTTAATTCTATTTTAGGTGAAAATCGGGTTATTGTGGCTGACATGGAAGGTACAACGAGAGATGCTATTGATACTATTTTTGAAAAAGATGGTCAAAAGTATACCATTGTTGATACAGCCGGAATAAGACGTAAAGGTAAGGTATATGAAAAAGTTGAAAAATATTCAGTTATGAGGTCTATATCTGCTATAGAACAAAGTGATGTTGCAATTATCGTTATAGATGCTAGTGTAGGTATTATAGAACAAGATAAACATATTGCTGGATATGCACATGATGCTGGAAAAGGCGTAATTATTGCTGTTAATAAATGGGATGTGCCTTCTAAGACCACTACAAGCATGCAAGATTTTGTTAAGGTTATTAGACAAGAATTTCAATATTTAGATTATGCTCCAATTGTATTTGTTTCAGCTAAAACGGGACAAAGAATTGAAGATATTGTTTCTTTAGTTAAAAATGTTAAAGAAAATCAACAAAGAAGAATTCAATCCAGTGTTTTAAATGATTTATTATTAGATGCAACTAGGATTACGCCTACGCCATTAGTAAATGGTAAACGATTAAGAATATATTATATGACGCAAGTAGCTGTTGTCCCACCTACATTTGTTGTTTTTGTTAATGATCCTGAACTATTACACTTTTCATATAAACGTTTTTTGATTAATCAAATGAGACAGAATTTTAATTTTGAGGGAACTCCCATTAAAATATTGGCTAGAAAAAGAAAATAGGAAAAAAAGCTTGTCGTTATGCTCTTTATATGCTATTTTTAAATGCAGGGGCATGATGTTTATTTTTCGTCATTCTTCATTTATCCCGTTTGGAGATGAATTTTTGAACTTTTAAATGAAGTTCAATTTCAGGAGGTGAAAGCAAATGGCAAATAAAGCTGACTTGGTTTCTTTGGTAGCATCAAATACTAAGTTAAGTAAAAAAGAAGCAGCTGATGCTGTAGATTTAGTTTTTAACTTTGTAAAAGAGACTTTATCTAAAGATGAAAAAGTTCAATTGATTGGGTTCGGTACTTTTGAAGTACGTGAGCGTGCTGCACGTAAAGGACGTAATCCTCAAACAGGAGCTGAAATTGAAATTCCAGCTTCTAAAGTTCCTGCATTTAAGCCTGGTAAGGCTCTTAAGGAAGCAGTTAAATAATTGGATTTTCATTCAATTTAAAACATCAGATCTTTTATGGTCTGATGTTTTTGTTATTAATTTTAAATATATTAAACGGGTGAATTTATATGTCATATTCAGAAAAATTATTAGATGAGATACAGAAACATAATTTTTCAAATAATAATATTCTATTGAAAAAAGCTTTGCAGAATGATGATAATAATGTATTAATAGATTTGGCGGAAAATTTATTAGGTTTTGGCTTTACAGATTTAGCTAAAACAGTATATATGCATTTAATTAAAACATTCCCAGATGAAGGTGTATTTAAGGTTTATTTAGCAGAAATATTATTAAATGATGGTGATGAGGACCAAGGATTACAATTACTATATGATATTAAACCTAATAGTAGTGGTTATATTGAAAGCTTATTAGCTCAGGCAGATTATTATCAAACAAATGGATGTTTTGATGTGGCTGAAGACAAATTAAAGCAGGCATTAGCATTGCGAAAAGATGAACCAGCTATTATTTTTGGCTGTGCTGAAATTAATTACTTAAAAGGCTCATATGATAGGGCTATGCAATATTATCAAGAATTATTAGATCAAGGTAACAAAACCTTTGGTGAGGTTGCAATTTCTCAAAGAATTATGTCATGTTTAGCTAAGATGGGTAAATATGAAGAAGCAGCTGAAATCATCCAAAATAATATGGATAGTTTACTAAATATTGATAGCCAATATGACGCTGGATTAATTATGATGGCTACTAGCAATTGGAAGCAGGCTATAAAATTGTTTCAGGCAGTTATTGATAGTCAATCCGATTATGTTAATGTATATCCAAATTTAGCAAAGGCATATTTTAATATTGGTGAATTAAATAAGGCACTTGACGTTGCTAATGCAGGCATTAGTTATAACGAATATGATATTTCTTTATATAGAATTGGGTCTAAAGCAGCTTTATCTTTGAAGGATTATGATCAGGCACAGCAAATTTTAGAAAAAGGTGTTGATATATTATCTAATAATGATGATTTAAAATTAGATTTATCCAATCTATATATCATAACCAATCAAGATAAGAACAATATATTATTATTGTCTCATGATGATAATCAACATGATCCACAATTGATTTGGAATTTAGCTATATCATATCAAAGGACGGAAAATTATCAAAAGGCCAAAGAGCAATTTTTGTTAGCTTATCCAAATTTTAAAAATAATGCTGACTTTTTGCGTCAAATGGCTTTATTCTTCCATGAAATAGGAGATACTCATAACTTTAAATTAGTTTTGAAAAAATATATTGAGATGGTGCCTGAAGATATTGAAATGCAAGATTTGTTAACTGAATTATAATATCAAATCTAAAAAAGAGAGTTATGAATTAAAGGGAGGCTATATGTTATTTACAGAAGATGCGACATATTATGCAGACCTTGTTAAAAATAAAAAAATAAGTTGTTTAAAATTAGTGGAATATGCTATCGACAATGCCATTAAACTTCAACCTATATTAAATTGTATTACAATTACTTGGTTTGATAAGGCCTTATGTCAAGCAAAAAAGATGGATCGGCAATTACAGTATTTAACAGAGGATGAGCGACAAAAGTTGCCACCTTTTTATGGCGTTCCTACTTTATTAAAAGATTTGACAGAATTTTGGGAAGGGACAGTAACGTCTAATGGCTGTGCCTTGATGCGTGATAAAGTGAGCTCACGCACAGATGCTTATGTACAAAAAGTTTTAGAGATGGGTTTTCTACCAATAGGACGTAGCAATGTGTCAGAATTTGGATTAAAGACTGTTGCTGATTCTAATGCTTTTGGTGCAGTTTGCTTGCCTCAAGATATAACTCGTAATCCTGGTGGTTCAAGTGGAGGGGCAGCAGCTGCAGTTAAAGCAGGTATAGTACCTATTGCAATGGGTAGTGATGCTGGAGGATCCATTCGTGTTCCAGCAGGATACACTGGGCTTATTGGTTTAAAACCTTCAAGGGGACGCATTGCTTCAGGCCCCGGTATTTATCGGGGCTTTAATAGTTTATCTACACAGTTTGCCTTAGCTAAGTCTGTGAGAGATGTATTTACCATGTTAAAAAATGCATCAGTTTATAGTCCTTATGCAATGTGTAGTTTACCGACTATAAAAGAAGAAAAAATCCAATCGTTAACTAAACCTTTAAAGATTGCTTATAGTGTTCAAAGTTTGTCTGATGAGCCTACGTCAAGCGATGCTATTAAAGCCATCAAAAGTATAGTCTCTTATTTGAAAGCGATGGGGCATGAAGTAATAGAGGATGCTCCAGCTATTGATATAGTAAAACTATTTCATTTTTACTATACAACGTGTTTAGTAGAAACAGGACGAAACTTAGCTAATTTTAAAGATCAGAGTGATAGGGTATTATGCAAAGCTTTAGGTGATCTTGCTTGGCTATCTTATAAGATAGGACCACAAATTTCTGCCTATGAATATAGCGGTATGCTTAAAGATCAAGATATATTGATAGAGCAAAATGCTAAATTTTATCAAAATTATGACCTATTTTTGACACCTACTACAATAAGTGTTGCTAAAAAACAAACAGAGTGTGCTTTGCCTCAGACACTTAAAAATTTATTATCAAATCTTCAAAGCATGTCTATTAGGGAACAACGTGATGTGGCTATACAAGCTTTTGATAATACTTATAGGTGGACGCCTTTTACACAATTAATGAATTTGACTGGAGATCCTGCAATAAGTTTACCAGTTTATGAAACGATTAATGGTCTACCTATAGGAGTACAAATTTCATCTTTAAAAGGTAATGAATATCGTTTGTTGCAAGTAGCTAAAGATTTTGAAGAACATGGATTATTAAAAACGCACATAGTTTCATTGTGATAAAAAGGTATAAGAAGGCATTAATTGCAAAAAAATACTAACCTACATGGTTAGTATTTTTTACTTTATTTTTTTAGATTTTCAAATATATTATTTTTCTTCCGTAAGTAAGTGAAACCTTCTCCCAATGTTTCATGAACATCAATAATCGAAACAAAGGCTTTTTTATCTTCATTAAGGACTATAGACTTTAAATTGGAAAGTTCACGTGGTGAAACAACGCAATATATAATTTTTTTGGTGTCATTTTGATATCCACCTTCAGCTAATAAATATGTATAACCTCTGTCTAGGTTTAAATTTATCATTTTAGCTATATCTAAATATTTATCTGAAATAATGATTACACCTTTAGCTGCATAAGAGCCTTCTTGAACATAATCAGCGATTTTAGCTAAGAAATAGCTACCTACTAATGTATATAACATATGTTTGGTATCTAGGTATGATAATGAAATACCAAGTACTAAAACGTCTAGTCCTAATAATGTTTTACCAATTGGAATGCCTAATTTTAGTTCTAATATTCTGGCAATAATATCCGTTCCACCAGTAGTACCACCAAATTTAAATACAATTCCAATACCTAGACCAGATAACAATCCTGTTAATAATCCAGCTAAAAAAAGATCATGATCTAAGTTTATTTGATGAATAAAAGGCGTATGTAGCCAAAAATTTAGGAAAAAAGATAGGCAGGATGTTCCCCAGATAGTTAAAATTAACATTCTTCGTCCCATATATTTATAACCAATAATGATTAATGGAATATTGAGAACAAGGGTAGAAATACCAGGATTGATTTTAAACCAATATCGTAGTAACAATGTTACACCACTTATACCACCGTCTGCTAATTGATTTTTGATATTGATTGCATCAAGGCTAAATGCATAGATAGAAGCACCAAGTGCAATGAATAATAAATCTTTTATGGTTTTAGTATTTAAAATAGATTTAATAATGGATTTTGAAAAATTTGTTTTTGAATTATTTGGCAAAAAATTCATGAATATATATCATTTCCTTTCTAAAACTAATAGTTATTATCTTATTTTACCAAATTTAGCCTTAAATCTGGTAAAATTTAATAGTGAGTATGAAAGGAAGTCAATAATGAATATTACTGAATTACCTAATGTTTTTAAAGCAGCCTTACCTATTTTAAATAAAATAAATAAGGTGGGTTATGAAGCATATTTTGTTGGTGGATGTGTTCGCGATCTTTTGCTTAATCGGCATATTCATGATATTGATATAGCAACAAGTGCATATCCTGAAGAAATTAAACAAATTTTTGAGAAAACAATAGATACTGGTATTAAACATGGTACAGTTACAGTTTTATATGAAGGTCAAAGCTATGAAATAACTACTTTTAGGACTGAATCTGGTTATCAAGATTATCGTAGACCTGATAAGGTTACTTTTGTCCAAAATTTATCTGAAGATTTAAAGCGTAGAGACTTTACTATTAACGCATTAGCTATGGATGCAGAAGGCAAAATCATAGATCATTTTTATGGCTTGAATGACTTAGTTGTTCATAATATTAAAGCTGTAGGTAAAGCCGAAAATAGATTTCATGAAGATGCACTGAGAATGATGCGGGCTGTTAGATTCATGAGCCAATTAGGTTTTGAATTAGATTTGGATACCAAAAAAGCAATTTTTGATAATCATGAATTGCTGAGTAAAATTTCCATTGAACGTATTCGTGATGAATTTGTTAAAATGGGTGTCGGTAAGTCTAGTAAGCGTGCTTTTGAAGTCTTTTTAGATACAGAATTGTATAATGAAGTACCATATTTAGAACATAAGAAAGAACAGCTAAGTGTTTTTTCTAAATTGAATTTTTCGCCTGTTACGGAGGAAACATTTTGGGCAACTATAATTATTTTATTAAAGCTACCTAATAATGAAATAGCTAAATTTATGCGTGCTTGGAAAAATTCTAATGCCATGGAGCACTGCGTTTATGATATAGTGACTTTCTTTGATTTACTTAGTTATCGTATTCCGTCAAATTATGAATTATTTAGTACTAATTTAGATACTATTATGCAAACGCTTGATTTGTCTAATATCTTAGGGCAACCCGTTAATAGTCAAGCAATAATAGATAGATATGAAGCATTACCATTGAAAAATGAATCAGAATTAGTAATAGATGGTCATTACTTATTGAAAAAAGGAATACCTGCTGGACCTAGGATAGGAGAGTTATTAATTGAAATAAAGAAAGCAATTTTAGAAAGAAAATTAGAAAATAATATTTCTGCAATAGATGTTTTCTTGAATAATAAATAAAAAAAAGCTTGAAAAGCATGTAGTGATGTTATCTCAACCTTATGATTATAAGGAGAGTCACTCATAGCTGATCAAGTTTTTTCATTTATAGCTTAAATCAAACATATAATAGAATTGAAAAATATATTAATGCCGAACCTAATATGACGAATAAGTGCCATATGACATGAATATATGGAATTCTTTTCATTGTGTACAATAAAGCACCTATAGTATAAGCAAGACCGCCTGACAATAGAAGTAAAAATCCACTTTTTCCAAGTAGAGGAAAAATCGTATTACCAAATGTCAATGCTGTCCATCCCATGGCGATATATAAAATTATCTCGCCCAATGGTCGCTTACCCTTGTTAAATATACAAAATAAAATTCCGATTACTGCTAGCGTATAGATAATTCCAAATAAAAGCCAGCCTTTAAAGCCACCGATCATTACTAATGCATATGGTGTATAAGAACCAGCAATTAAAATGAAAATTGAAGAGTGATCAAATATTTGAAAAATTCTTTTTGCTTTAGTAAATACTAGACTGTGATATAAAGTAGAAAATAAATATAAGATGACTAAACTAGTACCAAAAATAGTAAATGAGACAACTCTTATCGCATTACCTGTACTTGCTGATCGTATTATTAAAATGACTAATCCTGCAATTGCTAATCCAAAACCTATACAGTGAGTTATTGCACTAAAAACATTATTTAAAATAAAGTATTTTGTTGATACGTTTTTAGGTTCCTCCCATAGTTTTTTGAAGGTCATAAAATTATTCCACCTTTCTCACTTAAAATCTTTTTTTTTGATATACTAATAGTTATATCGATAGATAAATTTTAACATAATATATTGACATAAATACATTTTATGTTACGAAATGAAGGACCTTAGATGAAAAAAATAAAAATAGTTACAGATTCCTCTGCTCAATTGACAATAGATGAAATTAATAAATATGATATCCATATAGTTCCACTATCAATAACTTTTTCTGATAAGACATACACTGATGGCGTTGACATCAGTAGAGAAGACTTTGTAAAGAAAATGTTATCTGCTGATGAACTACCTAAAACAAGTCAACCTTCTATTGGATTATTTGAAGATGTCTTTAAGGACTTAGCATCTGATGGTAGTCATATACTTGGTATTTTTTTAACTCAAAGTTTAAGTGGTACGATTTCCGCTGCTAAACAAGCAGCTGATTTGCTGAATCTTGGTGATAATATTACTATTATTGATTCAGGGTTGACTGACCGTGCATTAGGGTTGCAAGTGTTAGCTGCTGCTAAAGATCTTATAGCAGGTAAGACTTTACAAGAAATTAAATTGCATATTGAAGCTATTAAGAAAAATCAGCATTTAGAGATGATGGTTTCTAATTTGGATAATTTAATCAAGGGTGGAAGATTGGGCTCTATTTCTGGTAAGATTGCCACATTGTTAAATATTAAATTAGTTTTGCAGATGACAGATGGAAAATTGTCTGTATATAAAAAAGGTCGTGGAAAAAAATTCTTTAAAGATTTTGAAGAAAGGGTATTAGCAGATATCGAGGCAAATAAAAATCGAATTTCTGAAGTGGGTATATCTTACGTTGATACTCCTGATATTGCAGCAGAAATTGCTGAGAAGATACATTTAATTAATTCAGATATTAATGTTTTAAGTAATATTACCAGTCCGATAATAAGTTCGCATGCTGGTAGTGGTGCTATTGCAATTATTTATTATACGGAGTAGGTATGTTTATGGCATATCATGAAAGTTTTTATAGGTTTTTAATGACCTTGCGAGATCATAATTCTACTGATGAAGTAGTGCAATTTGCCAATAATGCGGAATTTGACAGTAGTTTTCCTAGACAAGAACAGGATTATGAAAAATTATCGGAATATTTGGAACTTAATGCAACCTATCTGGTTAGTATGACCATTTTTGATCGGGCTTATCAAATGTATCAGGAAAAGATGATGTAATTTTATGAAAAAAAAGCTATCTGAATATAAGTATTTGTTTATTGTAGGATTAATAGGAATTTTTCTGGGCTGTATATCTACATACAGTGCAATGACTATTTATCAGCAAAAATCGCCTTTGGGCAAAATAAATAATTTTTATCAAAAATTAAAGAAAACATACTATTGTGATATCTCCGATAAAAGATTGATATCTGGTGCAATTGACGGAATGCTTAATAGTTTAAGTGATCCATATTCACAAAAATTAGAAGGCAATCATTTAAAGCAAATTAATGGTGTTTTGACTGGTAATAGCTTTGGTGGCATTGGAGTAGAGATGCAAGTTTTTCATAATAAAATCGTTATTTGCTCAGTGTTACGTGATACACCTGCTTTTAAGGCTCATATTAAGGTGAATGATGAACTTATTGGCGTCAATGGTAAAAATGTAGATGCTAGAAATTTCATGGAATTATCCAAAATGATTAGAGGCAAAATAGGAACTAAAGTTACTCTAACTTTGATACGTAATAATAAAAAATTTGATGTAACTATAGTTAGAGCCAATATCAAGCAATCTACAGTATCAGTTAGACAAAAAGGTTCAGCTACAATCATTGCTATATCACAATTTGATGTTAATACAGCTAAAGATCTAAGGGAAGCACTTAAGAATGCAAAAGTATTACATTCAAAGAAACTAATTATTGATTTGCGTAATAATCCAGGTGGTATTATGGAGCAGGCTATGACTTGTGCGGCATATTTTGTACCATATGGAAAAATTATAATGAAATATGAAGGCAGAAATGAGCACCAAATTATTCGTTCAAATAAAAAATTATCGAATAATTTTAGAACAAAGTTAAAACCGATAATTATAATTAACCAGCATACAGCCAGTGCTAGTGAGATTTTTACTGCAGCTTTAGTGGATAATCGATGTGCTGTTACTGTTGGTCAACATAGTTTTGGTAAGGGTACAGTACAACAAGTTGGAGCCGATGATAATGTTGAGTATAAGTTTACTATCGCAAAATGGCTGACACCTAGAGGAAAATGGATTAATAAGCGTGGTATTAAGCCTACTTATGAGACACCTGTTTCTGCTATTGAAAATCTACCTAAATTTCAAACTAATACTTTGCTCAAATACAATATGATGGGGTTGGATATTGCAATTTTGCAAAAATATTTAATGGCATTAGGTTACTTATCTAATAATTTAACCGGTGTGTATGACAATGCTACTTTGAATTCAGTTAAAATGTTTCAAAAAGACAATAATCTTAAAGTTACTGGAATAGTGAATAAAGATATTAGATATGCTCTTTATGTAGCAGCATATAATAAATTTTATAATGATGATGTGACTGTATCCAAAGCGTTATCAATTGATTTTTAATTTCCATTAAAGGGCTTATTTGAGATTCTTTTATAATATAATTAAGTCGTGTTAGCTATAATGCTTAATAACAGACAAAGTAAAAAATAAGTGATATAATATTCGGTGTTCGACTATTTTTTATGGTAGTAATTTATTTTTTGATTTAATTTAAATAAAATAAAATCTTGTGTAATAAATTAGTTTTATACTTATTATGAAAGGAGAATGATAATGGCTAATATTCAGTGGTATCCAGGTCATATGAATAAGGCAAAAAATCAATTAGAAGATAAATTAGATTTAATTGACGTCATAATAGAAGTCTTAGATGCAAGATTGCCGATGTCTTCCAAAAATCCAATGATTAGCAAATTGATTGCTAATAAGGCTCACATAATAATTTTGAATAAAGCAGATTTAGCTGATGCAATTAAGACCAAAGCATGGGTGAAGTTTTTTCAGAAACAAGGAATACTTGTTTTACCTATGGATGCACAGCATAGTAATAATATGTCTGGTTTAATTAAATTGATTAAAATTGCTACAAAAGATAAGGTAGATAAAATTATAGCCAAGGGAGCTAAAGAACCTGTGATTAAAGTTGCTATAGCTGGAATTCCAAACTGCGGTAAATCAACTATTATTAATCGATTAGTTGGTAGAAATGCAACTATTGTAGGAGATAAACCTGGTGTCACTAGGGGGCAAAATTGGTTGAAAACCGATACAAATATTCAAATATTAGATACTCCTGGTATTTTATGGCCCAAATTTGATGATAGAAATATAGGCTTAAAATTAGCTGCTTGCGGTGCTATTAAAGATAGCGTATTTCATGCTGATGATGTATCAATTTTTGTTTTAAAATACTTAAGAGAACAATATTTAGATTTATTAGTTGACTTTTGTAAAACTAGTGCCGAAAAAATAGAAAAAATAAATGATATTGATTTGTTGCTAGCTATGACACAGTTGTTTGGAATGCGTGATGATTATGAACGTTTTTCGATTTTCTTTTTGCAACGTCTACGTAAAGGCAAAATAGGGAGGATAACTTTTGATCTACCATGACAATTGCTGAAATAAAAAAATTGTTGTCTTCTGGTGATGTGTCTACTGATCTTTTAATAAAATTAGAGAATGATTCCAGACAAGGCGTTCAACGTTTAGTTAAAAGCTACAAAATGCAAAAAGCTAAAAAAGAAAAGGCATTTTTAGAATTTAAAACAAGATTTTCTTATGAAAAAGAATTTTGGTGTCAAAACAAATTAGTTGCTGGTGTAGACGAAGTTGGTAGAGGACCTTTAGCTGGTCCAGTTGTGACAGCTGCTGTTATTTTGGATAAAAATTTCGATTTGATAGATGTTAATGATTCTAAAAAATTAACACCTAAAAAACGTAATGAATTATTTCCAATGATTTTAGACAAGGCAGTGTGTGTGAGCGTTGGTCTAGCTAATAATGATTTAATTGATAAAATCAATATATACGAAGCAGATAGAGTAGCTATGGCACGTGCAGTTAAAGGATTGAAGGTAAAACCTGATGCTTTACTGGTAGATGCTATGGATGTCCCTGTAGATTTACCACAACTAAAATTGATTAGAGGAGACAGTAAGTCAAATTCTATTGCAGCAGCAAGTATTGTAGCGAAAGTTTTTCGTGATCGTTTGATGGATGCGTATGGTGAGCTTTATCCGGAATACGATTTTGCTCATAATGCTGGTTATGGTACTGCCAAACATTTGTCTGCATTAAAACAATATGGTCCTACACCTATCCATCGTTTCAGTTTTGAACCAGTTAGTTCTTATAGATAATATAAATGAAAACTCCACTTTTTAGCGTAAATATTTTAAGGGGTTTTTATGAATATTAAAGAATTGTGTTTACGACTAAAATTGCAAAAAAAGATTGGCTATAAAAATATGTATAAGATTCTTTTTCAACTTAGTTCAGAAAAGGAAATAACATATCAACTAATTAATGAATTAAATATTGATTTTGAATTAAGAGGTCTTGTTTTATCTGCGTTTGATAATGAAAATTATTCTAAATTAATAGATAAAATTTGTAGTCAATGTGATGTTATAACTATATTTGATGATATATATCCTGAATGCTTAAAAGAAATATATAATCCACCTTTAGTTTTATTTGCTAGAGGTAATTTAGATTTATTGCAGAGGAGAATTACTGTTATAGTAGGCTCTAGGACACCTACTAAGTATAGTGAACAGGTATTGCAGAGATTAATACCAAATATAATACAAGATGGTTGGGTAATTGCTAGTGGATTGGCCAAAGGAGTTGATGAATTAGCTCATCGATTAACTTTAGCTAATCACGGGGATACTATTGCTGTAATAGGTAATGGACTTAATTATTTTTATCCTCATCAAAATGAAGGTCTCCAACAAGAAATTTTTAGAAAAGGACTAGTATTAAGTGAATATTTACCAGATACACCGCCTTTACCATTTAGATTTCCAGAAAGAAATAGGATATTAGCAGGTTTGAGTGAAAATATTTTAGTAACAGAGGCACGAAAAAAATCCGGCTCTTTGATAACTGCTAATTTAGGCTTAGAAGCTAATCGTAATATTTTTGCTGTTCCAGGACCTATAAATAGTAATTTATCTGAAGGACCAAACGAATTAATTGCTGCTGGTGCTGTACCAGTTATTGATTATTTCTTGGATGATACTATATAGTTGACAAGAAATAGTTTTCTGGTAATTTATAGTTTATAGAATATAATTAAGGGAAGGTCAATTAGGAGTATGCCTACTGCTAAAGTAAAGAAGAATTTGGTGATAGTTGAATCACCGCACAAAGCTAAGACAATTGAAAAATATTTAGGATGTAATTATCATGTTATTGCATCTAAGGGTCATGTACGTGATTTACCTAAGTCTCAAATGGGCGTTGATATTGATAATGATTATGAACCCAAATATATTTCTATTAGAGGAAAAGGTTCTACCATTAAGGAATTAAAAGCTGAAGCCAAAAAAGCCAAAAATGTATATCTGGCTTCTGACCCGGATCGTGAGGGTGAAGCGATTGCTTGGCATATTTCACATATTTTAGGCTTAGATCCCAAAGATATGAATCGTGTAGCATTTAATGAAATTACTAAAGATGCTGTTAAAGCTGCCTTTAAAGAACCAAGGGCTATTGATATGAATATTGTAGATGCTCAGCAAGCTAGACGTGTTTTAGACAGACTTGTAGGGTATTCTATATCTCCTATTTTATGGGCAAAAGTTAAAAAAGGCTTATCAGCAGGACGAGTTCAATCCATTGCATTAAAATTGGTAATTGATAGAGAAAAGGAAATTCTTAATTTTGTTCCTCAAGAGTATTGGACTATTTCTTCAACTTTCAAAAAAAATGAGCAAAAATCAACGTTTAATGGTGATTTTTATGGATTAGCTGGTAAAAAAATTGATTTGACCAATAATGATGACGTTAGAAAAATTTTAGCTAAAATTGACAAAAAACAGCCTTTTGAAGTTACTCAAGTGATCAAAAAAGAACGCAAGAGACAAGCAGCTGCACCATTTACTACTTCAACAATGCAACAAGAAGCAAATAAAAGATTGGGTTATCGAACACATAGAACTATGCGGATTGCTCAATCACTTTATGAAGGAATTAATTTGGGCAAAGGTAGTGTAGGATTAATTACTTATATGCGAACTGATTCTAAACGTATTGCTAACGTTGCTAAACAGGAAGCAGCTGATTTTATTAAAAGTGAATTTGGGGATGCTTTTGCTGCACATAATCCTAAAAATTTCAAAAATGATGGGGATGCACAGGATGCACATGAAGCTATTAGACCAACTTCTGCTTTTAGAACACCTGAGTCTATAAAAGATTATCTTACACCAGAAGAGTATCGTTTATATAATTTGATATGGTCTAGATTTATTGCTAGCCAGATGAATGCAGCAATTTATGATACTGTAAGAGCTGATATAGTTCAAAATGATGTTACATTTAGAACTACTGGTTCGAAATTGAAATTTGCAGGATTTACTAAAGTTTATGACTCCAATTCCGAAAAAAACAAAGATTTACCCGAATTAGTAGAAGGAGAGTTAGTAGATTTAGTCAAAATGTCAACAGATCAGCATTTTACGCAACCTCCTGCAAGGTATACTGAAGCTAGTTTAGTTCATACGTTAGAGGAGAATGGTGTTGGCCGACCATCTACGTATGCACCAACTATAGATACTATTCAAAAACGGTATTATGTAAAATTAGAAGGAAGATCTATTGTTCCTACAGAATTGGGAGAGATAGTTAATAAATTAATTGAGAAATTTTTCCCAGACATTGTTAATGTCGATTTTACGGCACAACTGGAAAATGATCTTGATAGTGTTGAAGTTGGAAAAAAAGATTGGGTGAAGATTGTTGATGCATATTATCAACCTTTTTCCAAAGAATTAGCTAAAGCTGATGATCAAATGGAAAAAATTCAAATAAAAGATGAAGATGCTAAGTTTGATTGTGAAGTTTGCGGTGCACCTATGGTTATCAAATTAGGTAGGTATGGTAAATTTTATGCTTGTTCAAGATTCCCTGATTGTAGGAATACACAAGCTATTACTAAAAAAGTTGGGGTTGTTTGTCCTAAGTGTGGTAAGGGCGATATTATTGAGAAAAAATCCAAAAAAAATCGCAAGTTTTACGGATGTTCCAATTATCCTGATTGTGATTTTGTTTCATGGGATCAGCCTATTGCTAGAACTTGCCCAAATGATGGTCATTTTCTCGTTCAAAAGAAAACTAAAAAAGGCTTGCTTGTTTTATGTCCTAATGGTGATTATAGGGAAGATCAAGAAGAAAGTAACTAGTTGCCAGATTTTTGATTGATATGGTATTAGTGGTAGAAAGGATTTGTTTATGCCTGAAAAGGTTACGGTTATTGGAGGCGGATTAGCTGGTAGTGAGGCAACCTGGCAATTGGCCAAGCGTGGAATTGAAGTTGACTTATATGAAATGAGACCTGTTAAAATGACACCTGCTCATGAAACTGGCAATTTATCCGAGTTAGTTTGTACAAATTCTATGCGATCAAATCAGTTGTCTAATGCGGTAGGTTTATTAAAAGAAGAAATGCGACAATTAGATTCTTTGATCATGAGAGTAGCAGATGAAACTGCTGTTCCAGCCGGTGGTGCTTTGGCAGTAGATCGAGATAGTTTTAGTAAAAAGATTACGCAAATAATTAATGAATTGCCTAATGTACATGTGCATAATGAGGAAATTAAGGATATTCCTAAAGAAGGAATTAATATTATTGCTACAGGTCCGCTAACATCTGATTCGCTAGCAACGAAAATAAAAGAATTCTGTGGTAGTGAGTCATTGCATTTCTTTGATGCTGCTGCTCCTATTATTACTGCAGAATCGATAGATTATAACATTGTTTATAAAAAATCTCGCTATGATAAAGGCGAAGCTGCATATTTAAACTGCCCAATGGATAAAGAACAGTTTGTTAATTTTTATAACAATTTAATTACTGCAGAGACTGCTGAATTACATGAGTTTGAAAAAAATAATGTTTTTGAAGGATGCATGCCTATTGAAGTAATGGCAAAGCGTGGAGAAAAAACGATGTTATTTGGCCCATTGAAACCAGTAGGGTTAGAAGATCCAAAAACAGGCAAATTACCTTATGCTGTGGTACAGTTACGTCAAGATAATGCTTCTGCTTCAATGTATAATATTGTTGGTTTTCAAACGCATTTGAAATTTGGTGAGCAGAAAAGAGTATTTTCATTGATACCTGGGTTAGCCAATGCAGTATTTGTTCGATATGGAAAGATGCATCGTAATACATATATTTCTAGTCCGGAAGTTTTAAATTCTACTTATGAAACAAAATTGTGTGAGAATTTATTTTTTGCGGGTCAGATGACAGGTGTAGAAGGATATGTTGAAAGTGCAGGTTCTGGATTAGTAGCTGGAATTAATGCTTCGTTGCGTGCTATCGGTGAATCACCTATTGTTTTTCCAAAAAATACAGCGATAGGATCAATGGCAAATTATATTACATCTACATCAGCTAAAAATTTCCAACCAATGAATGCATCTTATTCGTTGATGCCACAGTTGGAAAAGAAGATTCGTAACAAACAAGAAAGACATCTAATGCAATCTAAGATAGCATTAGACGAATTAAACGAGTTTAAAAATAAAGTTGGGCTATAAAGTTGAAACAAGCAGATGATTTTTTGAAATTATATTATAATTATTTGAAAAATGAGCGAAATTATAGTATTAATACTTGTAAGGCGTATATGGACGATTTGTCAGAGGCACGAACCTTTTTTGTTGAAAATGGTGGTTTTATTGATTGGCTAAAATTATCATCAAGAGATATTGAAATTTTTATACAATATTTAGCACAAAAAAAAGATAAGCGTAGCACCCAAAGTCGAAAAATTTCAACTTTACGTTCGTTTTACAGATTTCTTAATAAGAGAAATATAATTCCCGTTAATCCTGTAGAATTAATTAGTTTGAGGGGAAATCATAAAAATTTACCTGAATTCTTGTATAGTGACGAAATGGTCAAGGTTTTAAAATCTATTTCGACGACTACGCCATTGGGTTTGCGTAATATGGCTTTGTTAGAGTTATTTTATGCAACTGGTATGCGTGTTAGTGAAATTTCAAACCTGAAACTAGATCAAATTGATTTTGAATTGAATTTAATATTGGTACATGGTAAAGGAAATAAGGATCGATATGTTGCATTTGGAGAAGAAGCAAAGACTGCTCTAAATAACTACCTTGTGGAAGCTCGAAAAAAACTTTTATTACATAAAACAGATTATGGATATGTTTTTTTGAATTCTAATGGCAATAGGATAACAAGTCGAGGACTAGAATATATTATTAAAAATATCTTTTTAAATGCTGGTATATCTGCTAGTGTTCATCCACATATGTTGAGACATACATTTGCTACGCAGATGCTGAATAATGGTGCAGATTTGAGAACTGTTCAAGAATTATTAGGACATGAATCTATTTCTACTACACAGATTTATACTCATGTAACTAAACAACATTTATGTGATATTTATCATAAGTATTTTCCTAGAGATAATAAAGAAAATGAGGCGAAATAAAAAATGACAACTATATGTGCAGTTAGACATAAAGGAAAAATAGCAATTGCTGGAGATGGTCAAGTAACTTTAGGTGAAAAGGTTATAGCAAAATCAACTGCTAAAAAAGTACGCCGTATATATCATAACCAAGTTGTAGTTGGTTTTGCTGGCGGTGTTGCTGATGCAGTAAGTTTACAAGATATGCTAGAGGGTAAGCTAGAGACTTATTCTGGAGATTTACGTAGGTCTACTGTTGAGATGGCTCAAGGCTGGAGAAAAGATCCTACCTTAGCTAAATTACAAGCTATGATGATAGCATTTAATGACCAGGATCTACTATTAATTTCTGGTAATGGTGAAGTATTGGAACCAGATGAAGATGTAGTAGCTATAGGCTCAGGTGGCAATTATGCACAAGCTGCAGCATTAGCAATGATTAGACATAGTTCTGATATGGATGCTTGTGACATAGCTAAAGAAGCAGTTTTGATTGCAGCAGGAATAGATGTATTTACAGACGATAAAATAACTAGTGATGAAATTTAGGAGAGATTATATGGTAAAAACCCCAAAACAAATAGTAGAGTTATTAGATAATTATATAATTGGACAAGATTCTGCCAAGAAAGCTGTAGCAGTTGCATTATATAATCGTTATCGTAGATTGCAATTGCCAAAAGATTTGCAACAAGAAATTACACCTAAAAATATTTTAATGGCGGGACCCACAGGAGTTGGTAAAACAGAAATTGCTCGTAGGTTAGCTAAGATTGTTAATGCACCTTTTGTAAAAGTAGAAGCAACAAAATTTACAGAAGTTGGATATGTTGGACGTAATGTTGAATCAATGGTACGTGATTTGGTAGAAGAATCCGTCCGAATATCAGAACAAGCAGAGTTTGATCGAGTTAAAATTGAAGCAACTGAACATGCCAATGATCGATTGATAAAATTATTAGTGCCAGGTTTCGGAGATGAAGAGGAAGAGGATGATCCTTCAGAGAGATGGGTTGACTTTTTTTCCGACACTTTGGATGATGAAGATGACGATGAAGACGATGAAGAATTAGATGATCAAATTATAGATAAAAGAGCATCTGTTGCAGATAAGCTTAAAAAAGGTTTGTTGGAAAATCATGAAGTTACACTTTATGTTGAATCCGCTACTAAAGCTAATCAAATGAACGACATGATAGGGCAAATGGGAATGGATATGTCTAGTTTAATGGGTGGTTTGATGCCTAAAAAACGCGTTAGAAGGACACTATCTGTTAAAGATGCACGCGAACTTTTAATTCAAGAGGAAGCAAAAAAACTTATTAATTATGATAGTTTATATCAAAAGGCTGTTGTACAAGCTCAGCAAAATGGTATTATTTTCATAGATGAAATAGATAAAACAGTGGCAGGTGATAAAAATACTACTGGTCAAGTTTCTCGTGAAGGTGTTCAAAGAGATATTTTGCCTATTGTTGAGGGTTCAATAGTTTCAACGAAGTATGGACCTGTTAATACTGAACATATATTATTTATTGCTGCTGGAGCTTTTGCTGAAAGCAAACCAAGTGATTTAATTCCTGAATTACAAGGACGTTTCCCTATCAGAGTTGAACTAAATCCTTTAAGAGAATCTGATTTTGTTAGGATTTTAAAAGATTCAAAGAACTCTTTGTTGAAGCAATATGAATCATTATTGAAGACTGATGGTATAAATCTTATTTTCACGCAAGAAGCCATTTGTAAACTAGCTAAAATAGCTTATGATGTTAACCAAGGAACAGACAATGTTGGTGCACGTAGATTAGCTACAATTTTAGAAAAACTACTTGAAGATATTTTATTTGATGGTCCTGATATGTCAGAGGGTGAAATCACCGTTACAGAACAGTATGTTGATAAAAAACTGGGCGATATTATTACTAATAAGGATTTAACGAAATTCATATTATAAAGAGGGTGTTAATGTAATGGAATATCAATTAAAAAACAGTTTTTTAACTTTAACTGTATCAACTTTAGGGGCTGAGATACAGAGTGTTGTTGACAATAATAGCAAATGTGAATATATTTGGACTGCTAAAAAAGAAGTTTGGCCACAGCACGCACCTGTTTTATTCCCGATAGTAGGTAGATTAAAGAATGATCAATATACCTATAAGAATAAAACATATCATTTGGGACAACATGGTTTCGCTCATAAAAAGGAATTTGAGCTTGATCAACAAGACGATACATCAATAACTTTGTTATTAAAGTCTGATGAAGAGACTAAAAAACAGTACCCTTTTGATTTTGAATTTAGGGTTAAATACAGTTTAGTTAACAATTTGATTAAGGAAGATTTTATCGTCACTAATACAGGTAGTGAAGAAATGATTTTCGGTGTTGGTGGTCATCCTGGATTTAATTTACCAACTAACCAAGGTTTGAAAAAGGAAGACTATTATTTTAAATTTGATCCTTCAATTGATCATGTAAGAATTCCTTTGGAAGCTCCTTTACTAGATTGGGAGAACAGATCACTTGTTTCTACTAATTCTTTATTTGAAATTAATGATCAACTTTTTGAAAAGGACGCTTGGATTTTTCAGTTAGATAATCATCCTACAAAAGTGTCAATTAAGACAGATAAAAGTAATTACCATATTAATGTTCACATCGATAATGCACCTTATGTTGGTTTATGGTCACAATATCCTGTTACAGCCGATTATATTTGTATAGAGCCATGGTGGGGAATTGCAGATACCAAAGATACTAATGGTAAATTAGAAGATAAAATAGGTATGAATAGAGTTGCTGCCGGTCAAACGTGGAGTAATGGATTTTCAATGGCATTTCATGATGAAACAAAATAATAAAAAATTCTACTGATGAACAGTAGAATTTTTTATTTTATTTTTCTATACCAATAAAATAATCCAAAGGGGATAATATTTTCTTTTCCATTTATTAACCTGATAATATTAGATCTATGTCTAATATAGACTAGTAAAACCAGAAATCCTAATAATATAGATAAATAAATGTCATGAAATAAAAAGGACACAATAAAAATAATTACAATAGATATTAGAGCAGATAAACTAATACAACTAGTGATAAAAATCATAGGTAAAAAAATAGTTGCACATACTAAAGTAAAATTAAAGTTATATGCAAACAAAACACCAGCTATTGTTGCTACAGCTTTTCCACCTTTAAATTTTAAAAATATGGAGAATGTGTGACCTAAAATTGCTAATAAACCTGTTATCAGTAAAACCAAATTTACAACATGGATATGGCATAGTTTAAACATATTTACTGCTAACCATCCCTTAAAGACATCTGCGAATAATACAGCTATTCCTGCTTTAGGACCTAAGATTCGAAATGTATTTGTTGTACCAATATTTCCTGATCCGAAGTTTCTAATATCCTTTTTAAAGAATATTAGGCCAACGATTAGTCCACTAGGAAATGAACCTAATAAATATGCTAAAATAAATAATATAATATTAGAATTAAATACAGACATAATGTTATCATCAACCTCAATTAAACATAAAACTATTTTATCAAAATTTATAAAATTATCCAAATTGTGTAGAATTAATTGAGTTTGATTTGAAATGGAGGAAAAATTGTTTGACTAATTTAAATAATACGTATGATGATTCTTCAATTCAAATACTTCATGGATTGGAAGCAGTTAGAAAAAGACCAGGTATGTACATAGGTTCGACTGATCGACAAGGTCTTAATCATTTAGTATATGAAATATTAGATAATTCTGTTGATGAAGCTATGGCAGGTTATGGCAAGGAAATAAATGTGACTATTCATCCAGATAATTCAGTATCGGTACAGGATTTCGGCCGTGGAATGCCTACAGGAATGCATGCATCAGGGTTACCTACTATTGAAGTTATTTTAACAGTGTTACATGCAGGTGGTAAATTCACTGAAAAGAATTATCAAACATCAGGAGGATTACACGGTGTAGGTTCTTCTGTAGTTAATGCTCTATCAGAATGGTTAAAAGTTAGAGTAGTTCGTGATGGTCAAGCTTTTGAAGAAGAATTTGTTGATGGTGGTAAGCCTGTAGGAACATTAAAAAAATTAGGAGCAACTTCTGATAAAACAGGTACATTGATTACTTTTAAACCTGATTCCAAGATATTTTCGACTACAATTTATAAATATGAAACTATTCAGGAGAGACTGAGAGAAGCTGCATTCCTTTTAAAAGGTGTTCGTTTCACTTTGACTGATGAACGTGATCCTCAACGTAAAGATGAGTTTTATTATGATGATGGAATCAAATCATTTGTATCTTATTTAAATGAAGATAAAGATACTATAGGAGATATTTTTTATTTTGAGGGCGAGATCGACAATATTAAAGTTGAATTTTCTGGTCAATATAATGATGGTTATTCTGAGAATGTTGTATCTTTTGTTAATAATGTTAGAACAATTGATGGTGGAAGTCATGAAGCAGGAGCACGTAGTGGCTTTACACGAGCATTTAATGATTATGCTAAGAAACAAGGATTGTTAAAGACAAAAGATAAGGGCTTGGAAGGATCAGATTATAGAGAAGGTCTTAGTGCTGTTTTATCTGTTAAAATACCTGAAGAATTATTGGAATTTGAGGGTCAAACTAAAGGAAAATTAGGTACACCTCAAGCTAGAAGTGTAGTTGATAATATTATTTATGAGCAACTGTCATATTATTTGATGGAAAATGGTGAATTTGCTCAAAAATTAGTTCAAAAAGCTCGAAGAGCACGGGAGGCACGTGAAGCAGCCAAAAAAGCTAGAGATGAGAGTAGATCTGGTAAGAAAAGAAAAAAGAAAGAAGTTTTATCTGGTAAGTTGACTCCCGCTCAATCTAGAAATCCTGAAAAAAATGAATTATTCTTGGTCGAAGGGGATTCAGCTGGAGGTTCGGCTAAACAAGGTCGTGATCGAAAATTCCAAGCTATTTTACCGTTGCGTGGAAAAGTATTGAATACGCAAAAAGCTAGGTTACAAGACATCTTTAAAAATGAAGAAATAAACACCATGATTCATACCATAGGTGCTGGTGTAGGACCTGATTTTGAAATAGCTGATGCGAATTACAATAAAATTATTATCATGACTGACGCAGATACTGATGGTGCTCATATTCAAATTCTTTTATTAACTTTCTTTTATCGCTATATGAAACCAATGATAGAGGCGGGACGTGTATATATTGCATTGCCACCTTTATACAAATTGGAAAAAGGCCAAGGAAAGAATGTAGAGATTAAGTATTCTTGGACAGATGAAGAGTTGCAAAAGGATGTTAAAGAATTTGGTAAGGGTTATTCTTTACAGAGATTTAAAGGATTAGGTGAAATGAATGCTGATCAGCTATGGGAAACAACGATGAATCCTAATACTCGTACTTTAATTAGAGTTAAGATAGATGATGCTGCATTAGCAGAGCGTAGAGTTACTACATTAATGGGTGATAAAGTAGCTGCAAGAAGAAAATGGATAGATGAAAATGTCAAGTTTAAATTAGGTGAAGATGCATCTATTTTAGAAAATCAATAATATTTTAAGAGGATAAATATTTTTAATGACTAATACTAAAATTAATGAACGAATTAAAGAAATGCCTTTAGAAGAAGTTATGGGTGAACGCTTTGGTCGCTATTCAAAATATATTATTCAAGAGCGTGCACTTCCTGATATTAGGGATGGACTTAAGCCTGTACAGAGGAGAATTTTATATGCTATGTACAAAGATGGCAATACCTTTGACAAAGCATATAAGAAAGCTGCTAAAGCAGTGGGAAATGTTATGGGTAATTTTCACCCGCATGGAGATAGTTCAATTTATGGTGCATTGGTACATTTGTCTCAAGATTGGAAAATGCGACAAACATTAATTGAAATGCATGGAAATAACGGTTCTATGGATGGTGATGGACCGGCAGCTATGCGTTATACAGAGTCACGCTTAAGCAAAATATCTAACTTATTACTGAAGGATATTGATAAAGATACTGTTCAAATGGTTTTAAACTTTGATGATACAGAGTATGAACCGACAGTTTTACCTGCCCATTTTCCTAATTTACTGGTAAATGGATCTACTGGAATTTCAGCTGGTTATGCGACTGAAATTCCGCCTCATAATTTATCTGAAGTTCTTGATGCATTAATTTATTTGATAAAACATCCTGATGCTAAAATTGATGAATTAATGACTTATATAAAAGGACCAGATTTTCCTACAGGTGGGTTAATCATTGGTAATCAAGGCATTAAAGATGCTTATGAAACTGGTAGAGGCAGAATACAAGTTCGTGCAAAAACTAAGATTAAAGTAACTAAAGGACAAAAACCACAAATTGTAATTACCGAAATACCTTTTGGCGTTAATAAGGCTATGTTAGTCAAAAAAATAGATGAAATTCGTTTAAATAAAGATGTTGATGGTATTACTGAAGTTAGAGATGAAACTGATCGTCATGGTTTATCAATAGTTATTGAATTGAAAAAGGAAGTAGATAGCGAAAATATTCTTAATTATTTATTTAAATCTACAGATTTACAAATTTCTTATAATTTTAATATGGTGGCTATTGATTACATGGCACCTGTTCAATTAGGATTGAAACGTATTTTATCTTCATATCTGGAACATAAAAAAAGCGTTGTATTAAAACGGACACATTTTGATTTAGTAAAATCTAAACAACGATTAGAAATAGTTGAAGGGTTAATCTATGCGTTAAATATTTTAGATCAAGTCATCAAAACTATTCGAGCATCTAAAGATAAAAAAGATGCAAAAGTTAATTTGATGAATAACTATAGCTTTACAGAAAAACAAGCAGAAGCAATTGTATCTTTACAATTATATAGATTGACCAATACAGATGTTAATCAATTGCTATCTGAAAAGAAACAATTAGAGGCTAATATTTTAGATTATTTAGATATTATTAATAATAAAAATCGACTGGAAGCAGTAATAGTTAAAGAATTTGAAGATGTAAAAAAAGAGTTTGGATCAGCACGTAGAACACAAATAGTTGAGCAATACAAAAAAATAGAGATTGATGAAAAAGCATTGCTTAGTGAAGAAGATGTTCGTGTATTAGTTAGTGCCAATGGTTACTTGAAACGCTCATCATTGCGTTCTTATCAATCGACAGATAGTGCTGATAATGGGCTACCTAGTGGTGATGAGGTTATTTTTGATAAAACTGTATCAACTTTGAGTAATTTATACATATTTACCAATAAAGGCAATTTAATTTATAGGCCTGTATACGAATTAGTTGATACAAAATGGCGAGAGACAGGACAACATTTATCTCAAGAAATAGTTTTAACTAATGATGAGAGAATCATCAGTGTATTTGATATTAATAATTTAAATAGTGATTTGACATTTTTAATTACTACTAATGATGGCTATATTAAGCAAGTTGCTTTAAGCGATTTACAACCTACTAGAACTTATAAATCAAGAGCTATTATGGTGATTAAATTAAAAGATGATCATAGCAATGTATTAATGGTAGAGCAATTAAAATCTGATAGTGATAATGAAATATTGCTCGTAACCAACAATGCATATGCATTAAGATTTGATGTTAATGAAGTTCCATTAGTTGGTCCTAGAGCAGCTGGTGTAAAATCAATTAATTTAAAAAACGATGATGATTATGTTGTTAGTGCTATAACTTTTGATCCCAAATGTTTGAATTCACTCAAATTAGGAATTGTTACTCAAAGAGGAGCTTTTAAGCAATTGCAAGTTGATTTGGTAAATAAATTTACGCGTGCTAAACGTGGTAGTATGATATTGCGTGAACTCAAAACTAAACCACATAGAATAGTAGCTGCACTTATATATACTCAAAATCATGATATTAATATAAAAACATCTAGTGATCGTACGATTAAGATCAGAACTAACGATTATCCAGTAGGAGATAGGTATTCTAATGGCTCATTTGTAGTTGATACTACTTCTGATGGTGTACCTGTTGCTCTAAAATTAGGTATGCCATTAGCCGAAGAACTTGGGCATGATGTTAGTGATTTATTTGATTAGCTGATTATCTCTACTAGACGTTAGTTGAATGTTATTTTAAAATAATAGTGTATCGTTAAAAAAAGGAGTAATTTCAATATGACAAAAGAATTGATTTTTGGACACCAAAATCCAGATACTGATGCGATTGGTACTGCCATTGCATTTTCATATTTACAAAATAAATTAGGTTATGATACTGAAGCTGTAGCATTAGGTAATCCAAATGATGAGACGCAATATGCCTTAGATAAGTTTGGCTTTAAAGCACCTAGGGTAGTAAAAACAGTTAAAAATGAAGTGGATTCTGTTATGCTAGTTGATCATAATGAACCACAACAAAGTGTAGCTGATATTGATCAAGTTAACGTTAGTTGGGTCGTTGATCATCATAGGATTATGAATTTCAATACTGCTAACCCATTATACTATCGTGCTGAGCCAGTAGGTTGTACAAGTACAGTTGTATGGAAAATGTATAAGGAAAATGGTGTAGAAATTCCTGCTAATATAGCTGGTATAATGTTATCTGCTATTATTTCTGATACATTATTATTAAAATCACCTACAACTACCCAAGATGATAAAAATGCTGTCGAGTTTTTAGCTAAAGTAGCTGGTGTTGATTATCAAGAGTATGGTTTGAGCTTACTAAAGGCTGGTACCAATATTGCATCTAAGACTGAAAAAGAATTAATTAATTTAGATGCTAAAAGTTTTGAATTAAATGGTCATATTGTTAGAATTGCACAAATTAATACTGTAGATTTACCTGAAGCTATGGAAAGAAAAGCAGCATTTATGAAAGAAATGCAAAATGCTAGTGCATCAGATAATTATGAAATGTTTATGCTTGTTATAACTAATATTTTAGATTCTAATTCTGAAGCAATTGTTGTCGGTACAGATGAATGCAAGCTTTTATTTGAAAAGGCTTTTGATAAAAAATTGGTTGATTCCTCTGTAGCTTTACCAGGAGTAGTTTCTCGTAAAAAACAAGTTGTTCCACCTTTAACGCAGGCTTTTGCAAATTAAAAGTTTTGAGTTAAAGTATTGAATTAAATTAATTTAAGTAAAAAACACTTTTCTTTTGATGTTTATATATTATTTATGTAGCAAATAAGCAAAGTGTTTTTTTGAAAGGTTTTTATATTTATGTCAAAAGAAAACGTATTTCCACAAATTGCACCAGAACAAGAAGTAGGTCCTGTTGTTCGTATTACAACTAGCTATGGTGATATTACAATTAAGTTATTTGAAAAAGAAGCCCCTATGACTGTTGAAAATTTTTTACAATTAGCCAAAAAAGACTATTATAATAATACAATTTTTCATCGTGTTATATCAGACTTTATGATTCAAGGTGGTGATCCCAAAGGAAATGGAACTGGTGGAACCAGTATATGGGGTCATTCATTTGAAGATGAATTCTCAGATGTTCTTTTTAATATCCGAGGTGCATTATCGATGGCTAATTCTGGTCCTAACACTAATGGCAGTCAATTCTTTATTGTTCAAAATAAGACAATGCCTAAACGTTATTTAAAGGATATGGAATCCGCTGGATATCCTAATGAAATTATTAATGCATATAAAAATGGCGGAACTCCGTGGCTAGATCATCGTCATACAGTTTTTGGTCAAGTAATCAAAGGGATGGATGTTGTTGATCAAATTGCTAAGGCTCCGCGAGATCGTGCTAATGATAAGCCTCTTGAAGATATAAAAATCATCAACATAGTAGAAGAATAGAATTAAAAGTATTACTTCGTATAATATATATTATGTAAAGTTATATTAAAATAAAAAATGCAACATTGGAAAATATTGCATTTTTTTATTTACATTACATTTTATCAATATCTTTTATCCAAGTAACTCCTAGAGCTTTTTCACCTAAATGAGTAGCAATAACTGGATCAAATTCTTGGATTTCAATATTATTTTGAGGATAAGCTTCTTTAAAGTATTCAAACAAAGACTCAGCACCTTGGATATCATTAGAATGATAAATCATTATTCTTAAATCTTGATTCTCGTTTACCAGATTAATTTTATCTTCTGCTAGCGAGATAGTTTTCTTTAGAGCTCGTTTCATGGATCTAACTTTATCGAAACTTACTATTTTATGTGATTGATCATCAAATGTTAGTAAGGGCTTAATTTGTAGCATAGATCCTACAAATGCACTGGCATTGCTTAATCTACCACCACGCACTAAATTTTTGAGGTCATCTACTACAAATATTTCATCAATAGTTGATGAAAGAGCATCTAGATGATCTATAATTTCTTTTGGAGTGCTTCCCTTTTTTGCTAACCGTGCAGCAGTTAGAGCTAAGTATCCCATTAATCTGACAGTTATACCTGAATCATATGGGATAATATTATATTCTGGATGCTCACTTGAAATAGTGTTAACTGTTTGAAAAAAACCAGAAATAGTAGAAGCTAAAGTAATTACAATTATCGCATCATATCCACTATTATGTAATTTATCAAACAATGCCATAGTATCTCCTAAAACAGGTTGAGATGTTTGAGGAAATCCCGAGCCATTTCTTTGCATATCAAATAATTGCTTGGTAGATATATCTATATTATCTAAATATGTATGATTATCGATTATAACTGGAATAGGTAGAATTGATATGTTGTTATCACTTGCTTCTTGCACCGTTATATCACTAGTACTATCAGTAACTATTGCAATTTTCACTACAAGGAACTCCTTTATTGATCTTATTTTTCTATGTGCATAGATTTTTATATATGTAAAAATTATACCACAAAAACTAATTTGCAAGAGCTTAAATATCATTTTATATTATACTAATAAAAATTAATGTGATATGCTTATTTATGTTCCTAATTTGTATAAAAGCTTTTTTAATTTAAAGGAGATATAACTTATGCCTTTTGACGGATTATTTATTCATAGCTTATTAAAAACATTAACTACAAATTTAAAAAAGGCAAGATTAAGCAAAATTTATCAGCCCTTTGACAATGATTTGATTCTTATTTTTAGAAATCAAGGTATCAATTATAAACTCTTAATTTCCATTAATGCCCAACATCCTAGAATGCATATCACCACTAAAAATATTATTAATCCAGATACTGCTTCAACTTTTGTTATGGTATTAAGAAAATATCTTGAAGGTGCTATTTTAAATGAAATAAAACAAGTTGGAATGGAACGAATTATTAATTTATATTTTTCCAATCGTAATGAATTTGGTGATGAAACTAATTTTGTGTTATCAGTGGAATTAATGGGAAGACATAGTAACGTTATTTTGTATAACAAAGCGACAAATAAAATAATTGATTTATTAAAAAGAATTAATCCTGAAGATAACCGTGTTAGACTACTTTTGCCACATGCAGATTATCAATTACCTCCCCTTATTACTGGTATTGATGGATCAACAATTACACAAAGTGAATTTGGCAGATTATTGGCAAAATATACTACCCCTTTAGATATGGTTAATAAATTTAACGGTTTAGACAGTGATGATAAGAAAGAGTTATTAGGTTATTTCAATAATGATTTTTCTTTCGATGCTTTAAAACTATTTATGAGTAATTTTGATAAGCCACAAGGTTATGTATTACAAACAGTAAATCATCAAAATAAATTTTTTTGCTATCGTCCCCGTTATTTGAATTTATATGTTGTATTGCAAAGCGAAGATATCAATAAGGCACTAGATGATTTTTATCAAGATATGGCAAATAAAGAATGGGTTCGCCAAAAAGCCAAAGCAGTTGAAAATGTCGTTAATAATGAGAATAAGAAATTATCTAGAAAATTGATTAAATTGCAGAAGCAGCTAGATTCTGCCGAAAATTCAACTGAATTTAGAATTAAAGGTGAAATTTTAAATGTGTATTTATCTAGCGTTAAGCCTGGAATAACAACCATCTCATTACCAAATTATTATGATGAAAATAAACCAATTAATATTAAATTAGATCCAGCTTTGTCCCCTGCTAAAAATGCTCAAAAATATTTTGTAAAATATCAAAAATTACGTAATTCCATAAAGTTTATTAAAGAACAGATTAAATTAACGCAAGATAATTTAGCTTATTTTGATACCATACAAACAGCCATTAATAATGCAGAGCCACAGGATATTGCTTTGATTCGCGAAGAATTAATTAATCAAGGATATATTAGACAGCATAATAAAAATAATAACTTAAGAAAGAAGAAAATTACAGCAGATAATATTGCTTGTTTCACATTAACTAGTGGCAAGAAAGTATGGGTCGGCAAAAATAATTATCAAAATGATTGGTTAACTCTCAAAAAGGCAGATAAAAGATTTTTATGGTTACATGTTAAAAACATACCAGGATCGCATGTAATTTTACAAGATATTGAACCTACGATGGCAGACATTAAAGAGGCCGCTGAAATTGCTGCATATTTTTCTAAGGCAAGGTATTCTGCTAATGTTGTAGTTGATTATATTACCGTTAAAAAAATAAAAAAACCTAAGGGAGCTAAACCAGGATTTGTTATTTATACTGGCCAAAAATCTATATCGGTTACTCCTATTAAAGAGGATATACTTTGTAAACGAGATAATTAAAAATTTTAATAAAGAAAAAAGGCATTTAACTATAGAAATACTTTTCGTTTCTATGGTTATGTGCCTTTTATAATGGTTGTGTACACATTGCCATTGTTTCTAAAACATTTAAAATATTTTCAGCTGATTGTATACTTGAAAATACTGGGATATGGGTATTTAATGCTTGATCTTTGATCATTATGGCATCATGACTTGCAGAGTCCGATAAATTTGTGACATTAATAACCAAATTAATTTTATGTTGAGCAATTTTTTCTAATAAACTATTATTACCAGTTTGCAGCTTTTCAACAATACTAGTGGTTATACCTTCTTCTGCTAGTATATTTGCAGTACCTTCAGTCGCTAATAATTGAAAACCTAATTTATGAAAGCGTGCAGCTACAGAAATAGCAGATTTCTTATCGGAATCCTTAACAGATATGAACACAGTGCCATAACTTGGAATCGTTAAATTACTTGCTTCATATCCTTTATATAGTGCAAATGGTAAGCGATTAGCACGCCCCATTACAGATCCTGATGTTTTCATTTTTGAATCAAATGTATTAACGCTATTATAACTCAGATAAGAAAATACAGGCATTTTGATATAAATTAAATTGTTGGAAGGCCAAACATCATTAGCTAATCCTAGTTCATCTAAATTTTTACCTAGCAAGACTTCAGTAGAAATTGCAGAAATATCTTGTTGTAATGATTTGCTAAGGAATGCGACGTTATGACCAGCATACGTTTTAATTTGTAAAACATATATTTGTTCATTAGCTAGTAGAATGTGTAAATTAATAGGACCTCTTAGATGTATTTGTTGAGCAATATTAACTACAGCGTCACGAATCAATCGTTGCTTATTACTGGTCAAATTTTGAGGTCTGAATACAGCTATTGAATCAGATGCATGAGAGCCAGTTTGTTCAAAGTGCTCAATAATACCTGGGATAGTGACATTTTTTCCGTCAGATATGGTAGTAATTTCGTATTTGTTCCCCTCAATAAATTGCGAGATTGAAATTTTATCTAAATCATTTTCGTCTATATAACGATTTAATGCTGGTTTATCAAATACTACAGCGGATTTTTGCTTTTTATCATTTTTAAAGCCACCTATTAATACCGGAAATTTGTATGTTTCGATAAATGATAAAACTTCATTACGATTAGTTGTAATCAGTGCTGGTACTGGGTTAACGTTAGCATTAACTATTTGTTGTTTCCTATCTTGTTGTAAAACGTCACTTAAATTGTCTTGTCCTAGCAGTTTTAGGCCGTGTGCTAATAATCGCTGTCTATACTGATTAATTTGTTTGCCAGAAAATTGAGTAATTAAATATTTAATATTTTCTTTTTTGCAAATATATAAAATATTTTCTAAGGTAATTGGTTCAAAATATACCCTGTCGCATAGATCATAAGAATTACTTATGCTTTCTGGATTATTGGAAATAATCACTGTTTGCATCTTATGTTTCTTCAATGTTTGGGCGACATGATAAATCATATAATCAAATTCACCTGTTTGTGATATTTGAAATGATTTTAAGCCGATAATCAGACATTTGTCTTGTTTGGATAAAGGTATAATCTCATTTTCTACATCATATCCAGAATAATAAGCGTTAATTTTAGGTGCATGTAATCCAGCTGTACCATCTATTCCAATATAAGATGGTTTAATATTATGCTTATCTAACAGTTCATCGATAAGATTTTCATCTATATTAGCTATCATCGATAGTAATTTATTTGAGAATCCGCATTTTTTAGCTGCTATTAAATTATTGACTTGTTCAGGATTTTGTTTGAACTTTTTACCAACATTAACTATATGTGCAATTTTTTGTAGAAAAATACAATTAATACCGGTGTGTAATTGAATATCTGATAAGGATATTCCTTTAGAAATAGCTACAATCAACATTAATAAATGATGGTTATCAACATGTTGTAATTTATTAATAATCTCATCATCGGAGGCATTATTTAAAGTATTAAAATAAATTCTCTTATTTTGCATTATGTTGGTAGTAGATTGAATAGCCTTCATGAGTGCAGTTTCAAAATTTCTACCGATGCCTAGTGCTAATCCACTTGATGTAGATTTGTTTCCTAGTTCATAATAATTGCTACTCAACTCAGTGAATGACCAATAAGGCATTTTAATTGCGAATGCATCATTAATAGGTTCAATAGCACTATTTAATCCGGATTGTGGATCAATTATTTCATTTAAGTTATATCCAATAGCAATTTTTGCAATTACATAGCCTACACTATAAATATTAATTCTATATGAAATTAAGCTAGTGTGTGTTAATCGAGGTTTGACACTTAGCACTTTATAAACAAAGCTATCTCCCTCTTTTTTGACTGCAAAATGAATAGTTAATATGCCATTGATATTTAAGAGATTAGCTATTTTATTGCAACAATGTCTTAGCTCCTGTATCTGATTATTATTGTGAGTTAAAATTGGTGCAATTAAAATAGAATCATGAGAGTTCACGCTTACTGGCTCAAGACTACTCATAGAATTAATAAAGCAACAATTTCCAGTGTTATCTCTTATTACATCAAAAATCAATTCTTCCCATGAAGATAGGTCTTCATTAATTCTATAATTTTTTAGGTTAAACCTAGTTGATTCAGCTTCTTGCTGAAAGTAGTCTTTAACCATTCCAAAATTATTAACAGAACAAACTTTATCTGTTCGATACTTTACTGATTTCGTTATTAGAAGTGGATACTGAGCATTTTTTAAAACATTACTTAAATCAGAAACGCTATGTAATAGCCATTGATCTGCAACTGGAATTTGGTTTTCTGATAAAAAATCATACAGAAATTGAGCATCTTTTATCTTTAAGCAGAGATCATTAATAGTTAAAAGCTTAATATTCATATCTTGAATGATGCCATCTTTTTGTAGTTTTTTTACTAATTCGATAGCTGGTGTTCCGCCGAATGCTGTTAAAATTGCATCCGGCTTTTCCATGCGGATAATTCTTTTAACGAAATCTGTAGTAAGCGGTTCTAAGAACACATGTATATTTTTGCAAGTATCCGTTTGAATTGTGGCGGGGTTAGGATTAATCAAAATAATTTGTACATTATCTTCACATAATGCTTGAATTGCTTGATGACACAAAATATCAAAATCGGAAACTTTGTTGACTATATTTGCTCCTGCACCTAAAATTAAAATCTTATTTATTTCTCTAGATAAAGGCATGTCATTCTACTCCATCATCATTGTAAAATCATCAAAAATTTTTTTTGCGTCAAAGGTTCCAGGAGATCCTTCAGGATTAAATGCTACACCGATAGCTTTATCTTGTAATAAAGAATATCCTGCGATTAAATCGGAGTTTAAATCATAATATATATTGGAAAAAGAAAGTTTGGTATCAACTGGCATAACTAAACTATTTAAATTAATGGATGTTTGCCAGATTTTATGAGTATTTTGATCAATAACTGGGAAATTAGATCCATTATAAGGTGGAAAGATATAAAATAATTCCAAGCCCAAATAATTACTCAACAGCAAATAGCCCAATCCTATTGTTAGAATTGGTAATTTCTTATAAAAGTAATCGAAAATAGGATTAATGTAGTTAATTAATTCTTCAACTTTACCAGGGCCATTAGAAATAATAATTCCGTCAGGTCTGATATTATTAATATCATTAATAGATGCATTATATGGTAATACAACACAATTTATTTTTCTCAGTGACAAAGCACGCAACAAAGAATGCTTGATACCTAAATCAATAACTGCTACAGTTTTTCCAACATTTGGTGCTGCATAAGCATTGCTGGTTGAAATTTGAGCAGTTTTATTTTTAGGTAATACTAAAGCTTTAATTTGATCAAATGCATGGTTATCATCAGTATCCATAATAGATGCTTTAATCGTTTTATGCTCTTTTATTTTATGGACTAATGATCTTACATCGATGCCATAAATACCAGGTATTTTTTTCTCACTTAGGAAATTATCTAATGATTGATAAGTATCAATTCCTTCAAAATAACTTTGAGGAGCTAGGTCATTAACAACGATGCCTTTAATACTTGGAACAATAGATTCGTAATCAATCGCATTAATTCCACTGCCACCGATCATAGGAGTAGTGAAAGCTAGTATTTTTCCAAAATTTGCAGGATCAGATATTGCCTCTTGATAACCGAAATTAGCAGTTTGGATAGCTAACTCACCTGTAGATATTGTTAATGATCCAAAACCTGTTCCTTTATATGCTGTACCATCTTCTAAAATTAAATATCTTGCCATTTTTTTATACCAAGTTATTTGTTAACTTTTTTCTCAATAAATATAACTGTTTTGCAAAAATTTGAGGTTCTGAGATAGAAAATTCCAACCATTGATTGGTTTTTGGATGATAGAAACCTAGAGTTTTTGCATGTAAAAATTGACCATTTCCATTTAATGTTTTCTTTGGACCATAAAGAGGATCACCTGCAATGGGATGACCAATATATGACATATGAACGCGAATTTGATGAGTTCTGCCCGTTTCCAAAATGCATTTAACTAAACTATAACCAGGAAATTGCTCCAATACAGTAAAATGCGTAATAGCCTTCTTTCCAGATGCTACTACTGCCATTTGTTGTCTTTGATATGGATTCCTACCAATCGGGGCATCAATTACCCCACTACTATGTTTAAAATTAGCATGTACTATGGCTATGTATTCCCTTTTATTTATTTTATTAGCTAATTGTTTTTCTAATGATATCCTAGCAGTTGCATTTTTTGCAATCATCAGCAAACCTGATGTATCTTTATCAATTCTATGTACAATACCCGGTCTGAATATTTCGTCACACTCAGCTAAATTTTTCGTGTGATATATCAAGCCATTAACTAATGTGTGGTCTGGATGACCTGCAGATGGATGAACTACCATTCCTTGCGGTTTATTTACTACAATAACATCGTCATCTTCATAGATAATATCCAAATTTAAATTTTCTGGATCTAATGATAAAGGTTGCGGAGAAGGAATTTCAATATTTATTTTATCGTTAGTGTTAACTTTATAAGACAATTTGGTCTGTAAACCATTTGTCGTAATAAGTTTTTGCTTAATTAATTCTTGCACACGTGTTCGACTGATAGTGGAAATATGTGTTGCAATATATTTATCAAGTCTAACCCCACTTTCTTCAGACTTGACAACTAAATTGTATGATATATTATCATTCATCTACTAATTAATTTTCCTTTTCTACTAAAAAGACAAAATAATAAAAAATAAAAATAACTCCAAAAGTAATAGCACAATCTGCCAAATTAAAAATATTGAAATTGATAAAATCTAAGTCAAACATATCAA
This sequence comes from Lactobacillus iners, assembly GCF_011058775.1. Classification (NCBI taxonomy): domain Bacteria; kingdom Bacillati; phylum Bacillota; class Bacilli; order Lactobacillales; family Lactobacillaceae; genus Lactobacillus; species Lactobacillus iners. Next base: position 642,836 of record NZ_CP049230.1, read on the forward strand.
TAACATATTTGAATATTAATCTATCAATAAAATTACCCACTATGCCACCTAATACCATGGCGAGACCAAATTTAAAAATTCGGTGCGAGTATTTCAAACTGAATAAATAATATATTACTACTATTAACGCCAAAATACTGATTAGGTAAAATAAATTCATTTTACCTGCTAACAAATTCCATGCTGCACCAGTATTTCTTAAATAAGTAAATGATAATAAACCAGGAATGATTTCTCGACTTTGTCCTAATTTGAAATTATCAATTATATATCTTTTTAAAATTTGATCGCAAACAATTATTAATATGCTAATAATAAGATATTTACAATTATCAATAATATGGTATTTTTTCATTTAAAATAATCCTGAGATCTTTCCATCATTGTCGATGTCGATATTTAAGGCTGCTGGTTTCTTAGGTAAACCTGGCATATCAACAATATTTCCAGTATATACTACAATAAATCCTGCTCCATTTTTTAATGAAAGATTTTTGACATGTAGTGTAAAATTATCGGGTGCTCCCAATTGCTTTTTATCATCTGTAAATGATATTTGTGTTTTAGCCATTATAGGTGGGAGATCATCTTTTCCTAATTTTTTGATATTTTCTAGATGCTTTTCAGCTTTTTCTGAATAGACAACATTTGTTGCATGATAAATATTTTTAGCTATTTTTTCAATTTTTGCTTTAATATTGTCTGTTGGATCATAAGTTTTAATAATTTCTTTGGTATTATTATCTGCTAGATCAATTACTTTTTGTGCAGCTACTATTCCACCTTTTGAGCCTAAATCATGGTAATTAACAATTTCACTTTCAAATCCTTCTGCTCTAATTAATTCTTGTAAAGTTCTTAATTCGGCATCAGTGTCAGTATCAAATTTATTTATTAAAACAATGACAGGAATATTATATCGCTTCATATTATGCATGTGACGCTTTAAATTAACAAATCCTGCTGTCAAACTTTCTATATTTTCATTAGCCAAGTTGGTTGTAGATTTTTCATGCTGATATTTTAAAGCACGCACAGTTGCTACAATGACTACTGCATCTGGAGTTTTTTCTAGATGATCCGAAACAAAATCCATAAATTTTTGTCCACCTAAATCAGCTCCAAACCCTGCTTCAGTTAAAACGTAATCACTTAAGTGTAGTGCCAAATTAGTTGCAATTATAGAATTTGCTCCATGTGCAATATTAGCAAATGGTCCACCATGTATAAGGGTAGGAGTTTTTTCAAGAGTTTGTACCAAATTAGGTTTTAAAGCATCACCTAATAAAGCCGCAATTGATCCTTCAAATCCTAGATCATGTACATATATTGGTTTATTTGTTGTTGAAAAGCCGACTAAGATGTTACCAATTCTGTATTTCAAATCGTTAATATCTTTTGATAAACATAAAATAGCCATTAACTCATTAGCTACAGTGATAGCAAAACTTGCAGGTCGTTCGATACCATTAAACTTGGAACCTTGGCCGATTATAATTTTACGCAAAGTTCTATCATTAACATCTATTCCCCGTTTTAGTAGGATGCTATTAGGATCAAGATTACATTCATTATTTTGATATATATAATTATCAACTAATGCAGCTAGAGTATCTATTGCACATGTTAGTGCATGCATGTCACCAGTAAAATGAAGATTAATATCTTCCATTGGAACCACTTGTGCATATCCTCCACCAGTAGCTCCACCTTTTAATCCAAAAACTGGGCCTAATGATGGTTCCCTAAGAGCAATGATAGTCTTTTTATGTAATTGATTATTTATCGCATCACCTAATCCGATCGAAATCGTTGTCTTCCCTTCTCCTGCTGGTGTAGGAGAAATAGATGTTACGAGGATAAGTTTACCTAATTTGGAATTATGCTTAGCTTTTTTTATAGCATCCCAATGAATTTTAGCTTTATAATTTCCATATAAATCTAAATCATTACCAGATAATCCTAACTTATGTGCAATATCTGTAATTTTAATTGGTTTGTTTTTTTGTGAAATTTCAATATCTGAATACATTAAGCATTACTCCTTTTTTCAACAATCACTATAAAATAATTACTATTTGCAACATTTACTTTATAGAATGATAAACCTAAATACCGATTTATAAATTCTGGTTTAAACACCCGCTTTTTTTTAAGATATGGTAATTTCAAAAAATAAGTCTGATTCTTACATTCAATGTATGAAAAAAGCAATGTATAGATTAGAGAAATTATAAAAATTGACCCTAAAACAATACAAGCTAAACTAATATTTTTACTGGTTTCTTGTTGAAATATGATCGACATAAACAAGATAATAAATAACCATGAATAGTATATTAATCCATTAGTTCCCAAAAAAATAAAATGTTTTTTCATAGATCATTATCCTTATCAATTAAAATAACTATATTAGATTATAACAAAAAAAATGATAAAAGCTATTTATAAGCTTAGATCATTTTTGCTTATCATTTTTTAGTGTGCCAATATTGATAAAAGTCAGTTCTAATATTTCCGTTGAATAGTTTTCTTTTTTTGTTAGCTACTTTACCAAAATATTTTTCAAATTCAACATCAGAAGTCAAGTAGTACTGATTGAAACTTGATAAATTACCTAATACATTGCCCATCTCTTGATATATTTTTCTAGCAGAAGTTTTATCTTTTAGTCTTTGACCATAAGGAGGATTAGCAATTATTATTCCATTAGTTAAATCTGTAGCAAAATCTTTAATTGCAACTTGTTTGAAGCGAATATCGTCTAATACTCCAGCATTATTTGCATTAACTTTAGCAATTTCTAAAATAGATTGATCTATGTCACTAGCAATAATTGGTGCGTGATTTTTGCTTATCTTTGATTTCGCATTTTCTATTTCTTGTTTGTATAAATTATTGTCTACCCAATCGAAATTATTAAAGGCAAAATTACGCCATAATCCAGGAGCAATGTTGCGTGCAATCAATGCAGCTTCAATAGCCAATGTACCAGAACCAGTAAATGGATCAATTAGTGGATGCGTTCCATTGTAAGGGGTCAATTTTAGTAACCCTGCTGCAAAATTTTCTTTTAAAGGAGCACCACCATGTTCTACGCGATAGCCTCTTTTGAACAAACTTTCTCCTGTTGTATCCAAACTTATTCTAGCTATATCTTTATTTATATAAATATCCAAATGATATAAATTACCAGTCTCTGGCAAAAAACCACGTCGATGATACTGTTGTGTCATCTTGTCAACTATAGCTTTTTTGACAATAGACTGAATGTCGGGTTCTGAATGTAGTTTACTTTTGACACTGCGTCCAGAAACAGGAAATTTGGCATCTACAGGAAGCAATTGAGCCCAATCGTAATTGAATATTTGGTCATATAAGGTTTCAAAATCCAAGGCCTTGAATTCTTTTAGCAAAATTTTAATTCTATCTGCTGTTCTTAAATTAATATTGGTCTTGATAATATCCCCTATATTGCCTTTAAAAAACACCCGTCCATTTTCGGTAGTAGTATTATAACCTAAATTTTGTAATTCTTTGGCAACTACGGCTTCAAAACCAGTGCCCATTGTTGCATATAAATCATAATTTTTCATAACTTAAATTTTACTCACTAATCATCAAATAAAAAAGTTGAGCCCAATTGTGCTCAACTCTACCAACAAGTTTCTATAAGCCACGTTCTGTTCATGTTAAAATGGTATTTTTAACAATTAGCAATCATCTATCTTCATATTAATGATTTCGTCTTTAGTTCATTTTCTTAGACGAAACGCCCCTACCAAATTTGGGTTGCCCGCTTGCAGGGTTTACCTCGTTCCACCATTTGAGTTTCCTCTAATGCTTCGTCACTGTGGCACTTTCAGGATACTAATGCATGTTCATAGAGAATTTAGCATTTTTTCCGCCGTAATTTAAACAAATCCCCCAGCTTATTGGGCTGAGTACAATCACTACAAACATCTCAGTTTGTGCGGGCGTGGACTTTCCTCAACTAACATCAGTTAATCGCGATTGCTCAAAACTTGCGTGTCCTATTATAACATACTTTATAAAAAATTTTAAAGCTAATATGTTTGATTATTCATATTAAGACGTTGTTCGAGGGCATAGACTTTTCTCTCTAAAGTTGAAATTCGCTGAATCATCGATACATTAGTCGTTTCAGTCTTGATTAAGTTTTCGTAAGGATTTTGGCGGTCTCTTAATTCAGAATTCTTAATTTCTTCTTGTAATTCTGATATTTGTTTTTGTTGATCGTCAATTATTTGGTTAAAATGCTCATAATCGGAAATAATAATATCTAAGTATGAATTAACTTCTTCTTGATCATACCCTTTTAATTTTGTACTAAATTCTTTTTTTAAAATGTCTTCTGCTGATAATTGTATATTTTGCTTGCTAGTCATAAAAATTTCCTCTCTTTACTTGTATATACTATCAAAATAATTGCTACAAATAAATATAAAGTATTTAAAATCTTACTAAGATTCAGATGCAATATCTTGTAAATCATAAAAATCAATGATATCTAAAAAATAATTTTTTTGTGTCTGATAAAATTGAATTGCTTGATAATCATAGGAAGTTTTACCTTTATGTTCTAAATCATAAATTAATAATGCACCTTCAGTATGTTTTAACATAAATTCTTGAAACTGGATAAATTGTTTAGGATTTTGGTAATTTTGCGATGATAGTTCTGTATAGAAGTCTACATTCGAACGCAAATTTGATAAATGTTCTTGCTTAGATGGAGTCCAATTATTTCCAAAATTAGTATATGGAAAAATTAAAGCAGTGTGTAGATCAGAATAAAAATTACGCAAATCATTAGCAACCTCCAGCGACCACTGTTCTACACCCAGATTAGGTCCAGCTATTACCCAATCTAAACAGCAATCTTCCAATTTCTGTTGTAAATAGTTTTTAATTGCAATTTTGATTACTTTTATTTTGGGATCATTATTATTAAAAACATTTAATTCATAACTTCGATATCCAGAAATCCATATACAGTGCATTTTTAGCTTTCTTTCTATAATATATTTTTTTGACAATTATTGGTATAATGTGCACAAGGAGGTTAAATAAATATGGTAAATTATCCTCGAGGTATTTTTTCATCAATTGAACATAGTATATCACATCAAAATAAGATTATTTTTTCTGATCGTGGAATGACTTTGGAACAGCAAATTAATGAATCAAATGAATATTATTTAAATCATAATATTGCTGTGATTCATAAAAAACCAACCCCTATCCAAATTGTTAAGGTTGATTATCCCAGAAGATCTCGTGCAGTTATCAAGGAAGCGTATTTTAGACAAGCATCTACGACAGATTATAATGGTGTATATCGTGGTTATTATTTAGATTTTGAAGCTAAGGAAACAAAAAATAGAAAATCTTTTCCGTTAAAAAATTTTCATGAACATCAAATAATTCATTTACAAAAGTGTTTAGAACAAAAAGGTATCTGTTTTGCGATCATCCGTTTTGTCACTTTAAATCGATATTTTATTACTCCTGCTAGCTACCTTATTAGAATGTGGTACAGTAATAGTAAGAAGTCACTTAGTTTGATAGATATTATAAATAATTCATATGAAATAAAAAGTGGATATAATCCTACCCTTTCTTATTTGGATGGTGTAGATAAATTTATTATAGATAGGATTTGATTTTATGTCTGAAAATAAAAATTCGTCAGAACGCAATACTAGATCAAGTAAATATCATAAAAATAAAAAGGAGAAACATCTTGGTTGGTTAGTTTTAAAACTAATTTTATTATTTGTAGTAGTAATCATTGTATCAGGAGTTGGACTTTTTGCTTATTATGCAAAGGATGCTCCAAGTATCTCTAAAGCACAGCTGCAAAGTGGTGGTACTTCCAGTTTATATACGACTGATGGTAAATTTCTATTATCTCTCGGATCAGAAAAAAGAATATATGTGGATGATAAACATATACCCCAAAAACTTAAAGATGCTGTTATTTCTGTAGAAGATAAAAGATTTTATAGTGAAGGTTTTGGTCTTGACCCAGTTAGAATAGTTGGTTCAGTCTTAGTTAATGCTAGAGCTAAAGGTGTTGCAGCTGGTGGTTCTACTATTACTCAACAATTAGTTAAGTTAAGTGTTTTTTCTACTGCAATGTCGCAAAGAACTTTGAAGCGTAAAGCACAAGAAGCTTGGCTCTCTATGAAAGTTGAGCGAGAATTTTCAAAAAAGCAAATATTAGAATTTTATATTAACAAAGTCTATATGAACTATGGAAATTATGGCATGGGTACGGCTGCAGACTTTTATTATGGCAAACCATTAAAAGACTTGAATTTAGCTCAAACGGCATTAATTGCTGGTATGCCTAATGCTCCTATTAGCTATGATCCATATGTTTATCCGAAAAAAGCAAAATATCGTCGTGATATTGTCTTATATTCCATGCTAAAAAATAAAAAGATTAGTTCTGCTCAATATAATGCTGCAGTAAAAGTACCAATTACTGATGGCTTGCTTTCGAAAAAAGATAAAGTTAACTCTAATTTGCGTAAAGTTGATGATCCATACATCAAAGAAGTAATCAATGAGGTTAAGGAAAAAGGATTTAATCCTTACAATGATAATTTAAAAATTACTATTAATATCAATCAACATATTCAACAGAAATTGTATGATCTTGCTAATAATGGAGAGGTACCTTTTACCAATGATAAAATGCAAATTGGTGCTACAATAATCGATCCAAATAATGGTCATGTAGTTGCTATTTTGGGTGGTAGAAAATTACCTGCAGTTCAATTAGGACTAAATCGAGCTGTACAAACTGCTAGATCAACAGGATCAACTATAAAGCCAGTCTTGGACTATGCTCCAGCTATTGAATATTTGAAATGGTCAACATCACATATTATTAATGATAGTAAATATATATATCCAGGTACAAAAATACAGTTATATGATTGGGATAATGTATATCAAGGAAAAATGAGTATTCGTCGTGCATTAGAGCAATCACGTAATGTTCCGGCTGTTAAAACACTCAAAAAAGTTGGTTTAGCCCGTGCATCACTTTTTGTTAGAAAAATGGGCATCAATATTCCTTCCGATTCTGGTCTTTCTGTAGGTATTGGTGCTAACGCATCAACCTTACAGATGGCTAGTGCGTATGCAGCTTTTGCTAATAATGGTCGTTATTACAAGCCTCAGTTTGTATCAAAAATAGAAACTCCTGATGGTATCACGAGAAATTATGATAGCTCAAGTACAAAAGTCATGAAAGAATCAACTGCCTATATGATTACTGATATGTTAAAAGGTGTATTGACTCGGGGCTCAGGTACAATGGCTAAGTGTGATAATATTTATGAAGCTGGTAAAACGGGAACTGTTAAATATTCCGATGAAGATTTAGTTAAATTCCCATCTTATGCACATACTCCTAAGGACTCATGGTTTATTGGATATACTAAGGCTTATTCTATAGGAATTTGGACAGGTTATGATAATTTGAAAGATGGAACTATTTCAGGCATTGGTGAAAATTCAGCTCAACTATTTTATAAAAAAATGATGACCTACCTTATGAAAAATAAAGCTAATAGCAATTGGAAAAAACCATCTACTGTGGTTAGATGTCGGATTGTTAATGGAACAGAACGCAAAGTTGCACCTAAGCATAGCAAAAATTATACTTGGCAATTATTTGTGAAGGGTCATGCTCCAGCACCAGATGATAATGATGATGATGATGATGTTGATAATATAGATGATTCTGATGACAAAGTTAATACTGCTGATGAAGATGCAGATAAAGATAATGACGTTAAAGATGATGATAATCAGACAGATAACAATCAAGGTGATGGTGATAAAGGTAAAAATAGTAGCAGTAATAGTGACAATAATAATTCTAATGCAACAGATAGTAGCAGTACTACTACTGATAATCATTCCGACTCTACTTCTACTAGTTCATCAGTAAATCATTAAAATAATTGCATGTAAAAATCCTACTTGTATATAAAACAAGTAGGATCTTTTTTACTTTAAAAAGTCATATGGATTTTCATTTCGATATTTAGCAGGCATTTTATATCTTCCAAAAGCAATCATAGCATGGTGTAGTTTTATCCAATCTTTTTGTGGCATTATATTTTCAAGTATTGTTTCTATTTGAGATGGCTCTGCACTCTTCGGAACAATCTTAAACTGTTTAGCTATTCGCATAACATGTGTATCGACAGCGATAGATGGTACACCAAAAGCTTCTGCTAGTACTACATTAGCAGTTTTAATACCTACACCTGGCAGAGTTAATAGTGCTTTTTTATTTTTTGGAACTATCCCCTGATATTTATTTTCAATTAAGGTAGCTGTAGCTTTAAGATGCTTTGCTTTTGTGCGATATAGACCTATATTTTTGATACAAGCCTCGATATCAGAAATATTAGCAGCTGCTAATGACTTAGAATTTGGAAATTTTTTAAATAAAATCGGTGTAACTTTATTAACCATTTTATCTGTCGTTTGAGCACTCATTAAAACTGCACAAAGTAATTGAAAAGGTGTACTCCATTTTAGTTCTCCTTTGGCATCAGGGAACAAACTAATAATTTTATATAAAATTTGCCTAGCTTCTGTAATGCTTACTAGATTATTTGAAGTCATTTTTTTAAGTTAGCTCTTTTCTATCTTAATATCTAGTTAAAAAAGCCTTTACCTGCTTAATATCCGTTAAATTATGGCGTTGCCAATTTAATAAAATACGATCAATGTATTTAAAATTATAAACCTGTGATAAAACTGATTCTCTTAAAGCTAAATTGATAATTTCAGGCTTATAATGATCAATAACTAGCCAAGATGATATTTGCTGTTTTTCTATTGGACTAAGTAACCTTCCAAATTCAATTTCAAACTGTCTGATAATATTTTGTAGTGGACTATCAGTTGTTTGGTAATCTAATTGTACAGAATCTATAGTTTGATCATATGTTGCTTTATCAACTATTGTATCTAATTTTTCATACAACATAGATAAATCGTAATAATTAGTAATACGTTTATTTTCATCTCTTTGTTGCTTTAACTCTATTAATTTTTTATCTATTAATTGCTGAATTAATTGTGATACTTGAATAGCATTAAAATTCATTCTATTAGCTATCATTTCATCACTGGGAAAGCGATTATTTTTTTGATTAAAAGATTCCAAGTGTAATAATAAAGCTAATTCTACTTCATTAATATTAAGCTTATGATAATAAAGTAGTAAGGCATTTGATACCGTAGTAAAGCCTAATTTTTGATATTTTGCAAATGAGACCAATTTATTTTCTCCTTAAAAAAGTTGAACTCATGTGAGTTCAACTTTTAATTAATATTACTATTAAGGTTCTAATCGATTAATCAAACGAGGGAATGGTATAGCTTCACGAATGTGATCTAACTTACAAATCCAACCTAAGAATCTTTCAAAACCAATACCAAATCCAGAATGTGGCACAGATCCATATTTACGTAAATCTAAGTACCATTCATAATCCTTAAGATCTAAGCCAGCTTCTTCAATCTGAGCTTTTAAAGTATCGTAATCTTCTTCACGTTCACTACCACCAATAATTTCTCCATATCCTTCTGGTGCTAAAACATCAGCACATAAGTATTCTAAAGGATTTTCAGGATTTTTCTTCATATAAAATGGCTTAATAGCTGTAGGATAATTTAAGATAAAGACAGGACGATCATATTGTTCGGAAATAAATGCTTCATCAGGTGCTCCGAAATCATCGCCCCATTTAAAGTCACGACCAGCATCTTGTAACATTTTTACAGCTTCATCATATGACAATCTTGCAAAATTACCTTCAGTAGTTGGACGTAATTTCTCAGGATCTCTACCTAAAATACTTAATTCATATTCACAATTATCTAAAATTCTCTTAGTAACAAATTTTAACAAACCTTCTTGAATTTCCAAAGATTCATCCTGATGCATCCAAGCCATTTCTGGTTCCATCATCCAAAATTCTGTTAAATGTCTACGTGTTTTAGATTCTTCTGCTCTGAATGTAGGACCAAATGTAAAAATTTTACCAAATGCATGTGCACCAACTTCGCCATATAATTGACCAGATTGTGATAAATAAGCATCTGAATTGAAATATTCGATGTGGAATAATTCGGTAGTTCCTTCAGGAGCTGAATGCATTAAAATAGGTGCATCAAACTTAATGAAACCATTATCTTCAAAGTAATCTACAATTGCCTTGAATGCAACATTTCTAATTTTCATAATAGCAAAAGGTCTCTTAGATCTTAACCATAGATGTCTATGGTCTAATAAGAAATCAATACCGTGTTCCTTATTGCCTATTGGATAACCATCATTATTGGTTACAACTTGAAAATCTGAAATTTGCAATTCATAACCAAAATGTGATCGCTCATCTTTATTGATTGTCCCTGTTACATATAAACTTGCTTCTTGACGTAAGTTTTTAGCTTGTTCAAATAATTCTTCTGAAACATTTTTCTTTAACAATACTGCTTGAAAAAATGCTGTACCATCTCTAAATTGTAAGAACATTATCTTACCACTTGATCTTTTATCTGTAAGCCAAACATGCATCTTGACCTCTTGATCTACATATTTTGGCGCATCTTTAATCGAAATTAATTTTGTCATCATTAACCAACCTTTTTGAATATACTATAACTATTATACTTAAAATATTAATTAAAGTTAAGAAAAATATCGTTTATATATTATCAACGAAAAAAATTTCCTTACCAGTCTTAAAGCTATATATTGCATAGCCATAATTACCATTATTTTTTTTATATGATATTTCCCAAACTGGTAAGTCCTTATACCAGCCAAAGTTTATTTTATATGTATTTTGATTAGGATGTAAATACTCAAATAATGAAGATATTTTTGCTTTATTCATCCCCTCTTTTGCTGAATAATAATATGCTTTCTTTTTCGATGGAATATATACAAAATAATAGCGATGATTATGTTTATCTCTACCCGATACGCTATCGCTAGTAATATCTCTACTTAAATGATAAACTTCATCTATTTTAGTAATCGGTGTTTTATTTAATGCTATTTTAATAGCATTTTGGGCAGCTTTTCGCTTAGAATGTCCACTAATAAAAAAGAATAAGCATGTTATTAAACTAATTAATAACAATGTACTGATGCATATAATAATTGCTTTTTTAATTTTAAATTTAATATCGATTTTATTTATCATTTATCTTTGCTCAAAGCCTTCTGTAAATCTTTAAATGTCTTGTATTCTACAGTAACTGGTACGTTTTCTACAAATTTTATTCCATAATTTTTTAACCATAAACGTTGATCCAATATAACTAAAGTGCCTTTGTCATACTCATTTCTGATTAATCTGCCACACCCCTGTTTAAATCTGATAATAGCTCGTGGTAAAGTACTATTTTCGAAAATCTGAGAAGGTGTCATGATATTTCTTAATTTTTGCTCACGTAATTTTATATCGGCCTGATCAGGAGATTCGAAAGGCAATTTAGTAACAACCACTAGATTGATATTACAATTTTTGAAATCTATCCCTTCCCAAAAACTATTAGCACCCAAAAGAATGGAACGTTTGGCAATAGAAAATCGTTTGGCTAGTCTTTCATTAGATCCTGTTAATCCTTGTGCTAAAATTTCAAAATCTTTAAGTTCATTGGCTGTTTGGATTTGCAAAAATACTTCTTTGATTGTATCTAAATTAGTAAATAATACAAGGATATGATCCATTTTTTGAACTGAGTGCGTAATAAATTTAGCGATAAAATCAGTAAATTCCGCTGAATTTGGATCACTAGCTACTTGCGAATCTTTTAATCCGATAATATTTAACCTCTTGCTAAAATCAAAAGTATTCTTTGCTAAATAAGAATTAGTATCATTTGCTAAAAATAGGTCTTGTTTAATGTAATCAAAATTATTATTTTGAGACATCGTAGCAGATATAAATAGCTTCTTTGTAAAATAAGAATACAATAAGCTGATTTCAGATACTGAATTAACCATTAACCAGTTGATATTAGTAGTTAATGGATCATTTATATTGCTAATTTGTAAAACATAGCCTTCTTCTTCCAAAGATAGTTTCGTATTTAATTGATCAAGTAATATATATATTTGTTCAGAATAATAGTCAAAGCGGTCAATTGATTCTTGTAATTCTAAAATATTTGCTTCATCAGTATTTACAATATTATTTTCTTGTTCATATAACAAAAATAATATTTCATTAGTATTTTTTCTAACCACTTCTATTTTGTTTTGCAATAAATTAAATAACTGTTTAAATGTTGCTACATCTGAAAATAACTCACTACCATTAAATATCACATCTACCCGATTATTACCTTTATCTACTCTAGATTGGCTGTAAGCTATCCTAGCAAATAATTCGGTCTGTATTTGATTGATTTGATGGATTAAATCAACAATTGCATATTTAAGATTTTCTAAATAAATGTTATATCGTGAATCATTGCTAAAACGATTATCAATACAATTTTTATCATAAAATAAAATATTTTGCAGATGGGTACATGCACCCCAAAAAGATTCGAATTGGAGGCTATTGCTACGAGAATTGTTAAAATTATCAATAAATCTGTGTGCTTCATCAATTACCAAAAAAGGATTTTGTCCCCAGATTGAATCACTGTAATTATTGGCCAAATATGCATGATTAGTCACTAAAATATCAGCTTGTTCTTGTTTAGAACGTACCAGATTCCAAAAATCGTAATCAGAAAAAGTGGTACCTACTCTTGCATCCCCAGGGTGTGTAATTTGCTTAAATATTTGAGCATCATAATTAGTTAATTGTAATTCATCTAAATCACCAGTTTCAGTGCTAGTTAGCCAAACTAATATTGACATTTGTAATATTAATGTCTGTCTATCACTACTTGTTTGATAAATAGAATTGAAAAAACCATCTAAATCTAAATAGTGTCTACTAGACTTCACTTCTTCAGCGTTCAAATCTAAATTTGTGATCTTTAGTAGTTGCTTAATTTCTTGCGAAATCAGTTGTCTTTGTAAGATTTTAGTTGGAACAGCAATTACTAACTTTCGACTTGAATATAGATTATATGCAAAGGCCATTAAATACGCAAAAGTTTTTCCACTACCACTAGGAGCTTCTACTATCAAGTTATTTTCACTATCATTGATAACGAATTCATGTATTCGATTAATTAGAGAAACTTGACCTCTCCTAAATTTGATGAAATGTTTAAATAGTTTTCTTTTTTCAAGATCACTTTTAGGAAATGCTATATTTTTAACTTTTTCTTTTCCTAAAATCTTATCTTGTTTTTTAATTACGATATTTTTTATTTGGATAAGGTCATTATTTAATGGTCGCTTTTCTTGACGAGCATAAGTACTAACTTGTGAAAATATATAATATGTGTTTCTCAATAATCCTCTTGACATAGAAGTCAATGAATTCAAAGTTGCAGTGGGCAACATTTCTATTTTATCAATTATCTTTAATAGCATTTTGGCTGTTACTAGTGCATCAGAATCAGCTCTATGTGGATTAGCATGTTTAATATGTAAAGTATTAGTTATATCTTGCAACTTATAGGATGGTATTGTTGGAAAAGCAATTTGTGCTAATTCAACTGTATCAATAGCTTTTCCAGCAAATGGTGATAAGCCTGCGTTTATTAGTTCATAATTTAGAAAAGGTAAGTCAAAGTTAATATTGTGAGCTACAAAGATTGTATTTTCCAATATTTCTTGAATTTTTTTTGCATAAAAAGAAAATGTCTGTGCTTTAGATGCTTCTTGGTTACTAATACCAGTTAAATTTTCTACAGCTCGGGGAATGGTCTTTTCAGGATTTATTAAAAAAGAATATGTTTTTGTTATTTTTCTATCTTTAATAATCGCACACCCAAATTGAATAATTCGATCGTGTTGTTTAATTTGAGTGCCAGTAGTTTCAAGATCCACTACAGCAAAAACATCATGTTCGAATGCTCTACTCACCATTATATCCATTCCTCCCTAAAGACTTAATCAACTTTCACTATTTTGTTTATACTTAATAAAATCAAATATTTCGCTTTAACTTTTTTATCTGATAAATTGTTTAATGCTGAGGCATATAAACTTAATTGACCAGCATATTTTTTCTTAAGATTATTAATAGCTAGTTCCAAATTGGATCTATCTACAAAATCTGTTTTATAGTCGAATAAAATAATACCATCATCATCTATAAAATATCCATCAATCGTACCATGAACCAGTATTTTATCATTAACGTCATTAAAATTATGAAATAAATTATTAGCAGATATCAAACTAGAAAATTCTATTTCTCGATATAAATTATCGCTTTTTTCCCAAAATGCTTTAGCAAAATTTGAAGTTACGAACCAATTAATATCATGTTTAGAAAGATGAGGGATGATATCAGGATTTAATTTATTTTGTAAGACTAAATTTTCAATTAAGTCATCTACATTTGTGGGGCTATACTCTATTGTATAATCATAATACTGTAATAACAAATGCATAGCTGTTCCAATTTCAGCTCCTGTAAAATTGGCTTTCTTTAAAAATGCAGGCTGATCACTTATTGGCATTAAATATTTATTTGCAGAATTAATCAATTTGGAATTATCCGATTCTTTATCATTAGGATATTCAAAGGCTTTTTTGATTTCAGAAACTGCTTGATATGATGTAGTTGTAGTAGCAGCTTGAAAAGGATAATTAAAATTATAAAGTGTTTTTACAGTAGCCAATAATTTATCACTAAGATCAGAACGAGACTGATTTGATATCTGAACACTTGCTTGTGACTTTAATTGCATAACTTGGATATAGTGTACTTTATCTTCTTTATCAAGTTCCCTATCAATATCGCTTAAACATAAAGTATTAACTTGATTAGCAAATAATTCAGGTCCTAAAAATGACATAGGTGATATAGCATTACTTTTATCAATAAAAGGTAGCTGGTTATGAGCATCTAATTTATTTTGAAAATCAGGTATTATATTTTCATTAGCCATTGTAGATACCATAATTAACTTTTGTTTAGCACGGGTCAATCCGACGTATAAAATTCGAATTTCTTCTTCTAAATTCTGCAATTTCTTTTCAAAATTACAGTAGCTCTTAACTAAGGAATCAATTCTATAATCTGCTGTAGTTATAGTTAATCCTAAGCCACTTTTAGTTGTAATTACGTAATTATTAGTGGTATCTGCTTGTTGATATTTATGATTGAGACCTATTAAAAATACAATTGGAAATTCCAAACCTTTTGATCCATGTATCGTCATCAATTTAATGGCATCTTGAGCATCTTTGCTTGATAAAGGTTGCGAAAAATCGTATTTATTTTTTTGCATTCTTTTAATGAAATTAATAAATTGGTATAAACCTTTAAAGCCTGATGTTTCAAAGGCTTGTGCCCTTTCATAAAGTGATTCCAAATTAACCCGACGTTGTGGCCCATTTACCATCCCAGAAACTAGTTCGATAATATGTGTATTTTGAAAAATATCGCATATTAATTCAGAAATTCTATGATCAATCGAAAAATTTCTAAAGTGTGATAGTTCATTGATAAAATTGTTGCACTTAATGCTTAATTCATCATCAGAGGTTTGAATATAATTAATAATAGCATCATAAAAAGAAGTTGATCGTGAGGCAATTCTGATTTTTGCAAATTCAGGCTCTGTAAAACCATATAGTGGTGATCGCATCACAGAAACTAATGGTATATCTTGCTGAGGGTTATCAATTATTTTTAGATAGTTAGTAATTATAACCAATTCAAACGCTTTAAAATAATTCTGAATATCACTAACAAACAGTGGTAATTTAGCATTGGCAAAAGCTTGAAAGAGCTTCAAATTTTCACTCTTAGTCCTTGTTAATATAGCTATATCAGAAAATTTGATTGATCGCTTTAATTTGGAATGGACATCATATACTTGATAATCATCTTTAAATAATTTTTTGATTCTAGTAATTACTAAATTTATTTCATCAAGATCATTAACTTCTTCCTCCTCATCAGCAATTGATGGTTTATCATCATTTGAAGTTGAAAAAATAAATTCTGTAGATGTTCCCAAATCATCAGGATAATATGTAGCACCATATTGTAGGCGACCTTCTTTTTGGTAATTGATTCCACCAAAGTTCTCAGTCAGTAATGCATCAAAAATATTATTAACTATTTGTGTAACATTTTTACTTGAGCGAAAATTGTCAGACAAAATGATACGTTCACTTTGTACTTCATTGCTAAATTGATGATATTTTTGCAAAAACAAATGAGGTTGAGCTTGTCTAAATCCATAAATAGATTGCTTTACATCCCCTACCATAAATAAATTGTTTTTACCTTTTTCTTTGATAACTTGAATAATTTGCTCTTGTAATTCGTTAACATCCTGGTATTCATCAACGAGAATTTCTGAAAATTTATTTTGGTAATAACTTCGTGCTAAATCTGAATTATTTGAATTAGAAGTTAAAATTTTATACGCGAATTGTTCCATATCATTGAAATCAATGATATTATTGTTTCGCTTTAATTTGCCAAATTCATTAATAAATGTAAGTTCTACTTTAGAAATGGTCTTAACTAATTTTTGAGCTTTTGCTAAAAGTTCTAGTTGTTCTTTTTCATCCGTTATAAAAAAACTAGCAAAGAGTTTTTTTAATTGATCTTGACACTTAGCTTTGAATTCAGAAATTTCTTGATATAAATTTGTAGATGATTCATCCCAGTTAGAGCTTCGTCTTAAACGACCTACGAAATTACAATTACTAAACCTTGATCTAATTTCATCATAATTTAAATTTTGCTCAATACCTGCAAGCAAATAGTTAAGTGATTTCATGAACAGATTTAATTGCTCGATTAACTTATTCAAATCACTAAAATTATGTTCCGCCTTAGTTATGTACTGGCTAATTTTATTGATAATATTTTGCAAATTTGTCAAAAGCAATGGCTTAATTTTTTCTTGCCACAAGTTGGAAGAAATAATGTCATTTTTATTGATATCTATTTGATAGAAAAAATCTAATCTCTTTAAAAATGCTTCATAGTTTGGTTGAGCTAAGGTGACATAATATAGTTCTAAGAGCATTGATCTTGCCGCCTCAACTTCTCTATCTCCTGCAAAGTTATTATAAAAATCTATGAATTCTTGATCCTTATTTTCAAAAAAATATTTTTCTGTATTCAATAAAGCCTTTTCTTTTAGTAAGGATAATTGCGTATCATCGGTCATTATTGAAAAATTAGGATCTAAATTAATTACATAATAAAATTTACGTATTACTTCTAGGCAAAAAGAATCTATAGTCGAAATATTTGCAATATCTACTTTGGCTAATTGTTGTTTTAAGAACAAATTATCTGGTTGTTCTTTAATTTTATTTTTGATAGCATTTTTTATTCTCAATTTCATTTCACTAGCCGCAGCTTTAGTAAATGTAATGATTAATAAGTTTTCTATAGATTGATGGTGTAATATTTTTTCAATTACTCGTTCAACTAGAACTGTAGTCTTACCTGATCCTGCTGATGCTGATACCAAAATATCGATATTACTGTCATAAATGGCTTTTTCTTGTTCTTTTGTAAAACTAGTCATTAGTTTTATTCCTTTCTATCTCATCAACGATCTCACTGATAATTGTTTTTTTATCCGCCTTTAAAATATGATGGTAATTATTTTCTGGTAACATATCATCAAAAAAGTAAATATCATTATAGTCAGAAAAAGTTAGAGGAGTCGTATCCGCATATTTGTACGGATTTAATTTGATATCACCATTTAAAATAGATTTGGCCGCATTAATAATTAATAATTTATTGTATTGTTCTAGTAAACTGAAATCATTTCGACTGATACCATTCGCAGAAATTAGATTATTGTCTTTGTTGATTCTTAAATTCGAATATAATTTGGAATATGTGGATGGTGTATTTAAATTAGCATCAATTTGACTAATATTAAGATCATCATCCAAAATAAATAAACCATTATATTTGAGCTTATTAACTGATTCATCAGGTGTCCGTTTGGTAACAAATGAGCTGGAAATATTTGCTTTATTATTTAGATGTTCAACTTTTTGGGTCATCGTTTGATAAAATGCACCAAATATATTAACTGGATTAGTTGAGAAAATATGACTATTATCCTGCAAAACTGATAAATATGACAACATTTGCATCGAAATTCCGTTCTTAAATAAATTAAAATCGAATTTCTTAGCAGATGATTTATAGTCAATCAATTGTAAGATTTCATTATCACAATCTTTTAAAAGATCTACTCGATCTATTTTTCCTCTAAGGCTTATATGATGTGTTTTCTGTTGTTTGTCTATAAATTGGTATGATAATCCTGCAATATACTCCTTATTTCCAAAACTTAATTCAGAATATAATGGGGAAAATTTAGTTTGAAACATATTTTGATGCCAATAATTGACAACTTTTTTTGTTGTCCTATCTAAGCACTTAAATAAAAATTCATTAAAGGGATCACCTAATAATTCTCTATAAGATCCTTTTGTTTTTAATTTATCCTGAATATTAGCTAAAATGACAGATATTTTTTCTTTAGTGAGCTCTGCAAAATCCAACTTATGCTGCTTTAGATATTTAACTAATCTATCCATGGTTTCATGGTAATAGTTACCTGATTGGATATTTGTTAATTCATTTTCAAAACGTTTATGTAAATGTAGACCGTAAGTTAAAAAATATTCATATGAATTAGCATAAAATGTCTCTAATTGAGAAATGGAAATATTGATATTATTGCCATATAGTTCTTGTGCTAACGCTGGAGTTAAGTTAACAGGCTTATTTTTAAATGAACTTGCTTGAATGACATTGTCAAATAAAAGAGCTTGATTAGATGGTGTCAAAGCTAGCAAGTTACTAATATCATCATTAGTTTTATTTTTTAAATAAACTATATACCCTAAACTAGCTTGAGGCGTAGTAATGAATGATAATAACTGTTGTTGATTTTCAGGTAAATCATGTTGTACATATTCTGTCAGATTAAGTGTATTTTTAATATCTTGGTAAAAAATCGAAGCTTCCATTTTTTCATTGGATACATTGATAATTGGGTACGATATATATACACCATCACTAGCTAAACTTAATACATCACCAAATTGATAAGTTTGATCTAAATTGTTTACTTCTTGATTATTCTCAATATACTGTTGCTCATCATCTATGGAATTATTAAGTTCATTAATATTTTCTATATTTAAAAATCCAGGTTTATTTTGAATTTTAGGTAATGAATTATTTACAGCTCCAATAATAAAGACTTGCTTGAATGAATTATTTTGCACCATTCCAATTTCTGAAACTGTTACTGCATCCAAAACTGATGGTATTTGAGAAAAGTTAGCTTCACTAAATCCTGAAATAAGAATATCAAAAAAATTCTCAGTATTAAATTCTTCTGCAATCAAAACGTAGTCTTTCAATAGTTTGTTCAAAAGTGCCCAGATTTGTTCAGGCTGTTGAGCAAGTTGCAAATCTCCGTTGTTAATAGCAGTATCACGCCATTTTTCGAGTTTTTTATTTATTTGGTTCTTTAATAAAAAATCCCAAAATAATGTCACAGCTTCTTGTACATTGGTCAGTTTATGTAATTGAGTAATCAAATCATCTATATTTTCAATGATGAATTGTCTTAATTTATCTAACTTTTCAACTTTTTCATTGATTTGGTCTAAATGACTGATATTATTGTCAACAAAGTCATAAAAACTCTTTTTCCATAATTGATGGTTGATATTATGAGCTAAAACAAAATTTTCTAATAAATCAACATCAGCTATAAATTTTATATCATCTGTATACCATTCTGGAATTAATAGTCTTGTCTTCAATATGGTTATTATATCTTGTGTTTTAAATCCCATATCATTAATATCAGCAATATTTTCAATCAAAACCACTAAGGGATGAAATTTCATTTGCTTTTGTAAGTCATTAAACATTGAAATATTGTTTTGGCTAAAAATTGGCGTTAAATATGTTTCATATTCACTTAAATTAGGAGCTAAAACCAAAAAATCTTTATATCGGTAATGATTAAAGACAACTTGCTGATAAATAGTCTGAGCTACAAAATTAATTTCTGCATAACGTGAATCAGCTTTAATTAAATGCACATAGTTTGTTAAATCTAATCCTTGTTGCGGAATATTTCCAGTCCAAATAGCATTGAGTTTTTCCTTATTATTTAAATTGATATTATAACCATATTCTTTAGTAGAAAATTTTAATGAGTTTACGTTAAAAAAATTAATTAACTTAGCAATAGTACTTTGAACGATGTAATCATAATCGCCTTCCATCACTTTATCATTAATTTGAGCATCCTTTGTTTTGAAAGCAAATACACTCAAGTGGGCTTTTTTAGCTATTATTTTGACAATATTTAATTCTGATAATGAAAAATATGAAAAACCGCAGAAAAAGAAATTCATATTATCAATTGACAACTTTTTGTCCAATACTGTCTTTAATATTAATTGAATACCATCTTTGGTAGTAAAATGATCACCAAGCATCTGGATAAATTCGTCATATATTATTTGTAAGTCATGTAATTTCCTACTCGTCTCTTCAGTGATTGCTTCATGACTAATAGAATTCAAATCTACATTTCCTTGATGAATTAAAATAATTGACTCATAAATTTGCTTCAAACTACCATTATTAGAATTATTGAAGAGTAGTAATTCATCTTTTTTATTTTTGACTATCTTTTCTAAAATCATTAAGCTAGTAGCATCATCAATGATTTCTGGTAAAGCTATTTTTTGATTACGCAAAAAATACCAAGCAAGTCGTGAAAAGGATAATACTTGTAAATTTGTTACTGATACGCTATCTTGCTTATTGATGTTAGCTATTTTTTTCAAAGTAGCTATTTCTGTTGTAAACTTAACATGATTTGGTACAATAACAAATGTCTTTTTGGTTTTATTATTTAGATATGTCTTTACGGCCATATTTAAAATTTCATTTTGTAAATCATATGCCTGTGTACTAGTTATTATATTTATCATATATTTAATCTCCTCATTCGGTATTTTAGCATATACTTTGATTATAGAAAGGTGAATATAGAAAAATTATGAATAAAAGAAAAGTAATAGTAAAAACTCATGGAAAAGTAATTTTAATTGGTGAACATTCTGTAGTTTATGGAAAAGATGCGATGGCTTTGCCTATTCATGCGTTAAATATTGCTACTAGCGTAGAAGCTTATCATGATGGAATTTGGATGGATACATTAAGATATCAAGGACCATATTTAACTGCACCTGCAGAGTATAATGGCTTAAAACATGTCGTCAAAAAAATACTATCCAAAATACCTACGCCCTGCTCGATCAAAATTACATATACTGGAGAAATACCGATGGAGAGAGGATTGGGATCAAGTGCTGTTGTAGCATTGGGTACTGCTAGAGCTTTAAATGAATATTTTGCACTAAAGATGACATCTAAAGAAATTACTGATATCACTAATGAAGCTGAAACTATTAATCATGGTAAGGCTTCGGGTCTGGATGCAGCTACAGTACAGTCTGATTATTTAGTGTTTTTCAACAAAAATATGGGACCAAAAGTTTTATCTGAAAAATTAGGTGCTACCCTTTTAATTATGGATACTGGTGAATTAGGTAATACTAAAGAAGCTGTATCATCTGTTAAATATCAAATAGAACACGATATTGCTAAAAAAGAAGCTATTGATAAATTAGGTTATTTAGCAGATCAAACAAAAGATTATTGGTTTAAAAAAGATGCACCAATGGTAGGAACTATCTTTAATGAAGCTCAACATATTCTTGCAAACTTTGGCCTATCTACGACTCGTATCAATAATTTATGTAACATCGCTAACCAAAATGGTGCATATGGTTGTAAATTATCAGGTGGCGGTTTAGGAGGTATTGTGATAGCTTTATGTCCGAATAAAGAAGTTGCATCTAGTATTGCTCAACTTGCTATAAATAATTATGAAAATTATTGGATTGAAGAAATTTAGTTAGGATATTTTATATGAAAATAATTGCACGTGCTCATACTAATATTGCCTTAATTAAGTACTGGGGCAAAGCTGATAGTTCATTAAAGATCCCTTTGATGTCAAGTATATCTATGACACTAGATGCTTTTTATACAGAAACTGAATTTACACATAATGTTGATTTAGCAAACGATATGGTCATTATGAATGGAAAAGCAGTTAATGACCAAGCCAGTTACAGAATTATTAATTATGTTAAAAAATTACAGGATATATATGGTTTCAACGATCATTTTTGTATAAAAACTGAAAATCATGTTCCTACTGCCGCTGGATTAGCATCTTCAGCATCTGGTTTTGCTGCATTAGCAACTAGTTTTGCTGCTAGCTATAACTTGAATCTGAATCGGCAGGAATTATCACGTATTGCAAGACTTGGGTCCGGTTCTGCTACTAGATCTATTTTTGGTGGTTTTGTTGAATGGCAAAAAGGTTATGATGATCAAACTTCATTTGCTTTTCCAATAAATGAACATCCTCAAATGGATCTTACGATGTTAGCAATCGAATTAGACGTAAGTCCAAAAGAAATTTCTTCTACTTGTGGGATGAAAATAGCCCAGACCTCCCCTTTTTATCAGACTTGGCTAAATCGCAATAAACAAGAAATTTCTGAAATGGAATCAGCTATCAAAAATAATAATTTTACACGTTTAGGTGAACTTAGTGAGTTATCTGCCAACGAAATGCATAGCTTAAATTTAACCGCTATGCCAAGTTTTTCATATTTTCAACCTACAACTATTACCATCATGAATTTAGTTCGCAATTTAAGAAAGAATGGCATAGAATGCTACTACACTATAGATGCTGGACCTAATGTAAAAATATTATGTCAAGATAAAAGTGTAGAAGATATTTGTAAAGCTATTCATAATACCTTAGATAGTGTTAAAATAATAAAGTCAAAATTTGGACCAGGTGTTCAAATAATTAATTGTGATGATTAGAGGAATTATTATTGATTACAGAAAAAGCTCCTGGAAAATTGTATATTGCAGGTGAATATGCAGTATTAGAGCAACATTGTCCCGCTATTTTAGTTGCATTAAATGAATTTGTAACAGTTTCTATTAATAAAAGCCAGGGTTCGACGGGAGTGATCCACTCAAAACAGTATTCTCAAAATTGCATTTATTGGTCTCGTCGTGGTAATAAGATGATTATCAATAATCGAGATAATCCTTTCGAATACATTTTATCTGCTATTAAATTTACTGAAATGTATTGTTTAGAAAAAGGTATTACATTAGCCATTTATGATTTGCACATCAATTCTGAATTAGATTCTCCTGACGGAAAAAAATTTGGATTGGGTTCTTCTGCAGCAGTAACCGTAGCAACTGTAAAGGCAATTTTGCACTTTTATGGGATAGAGTTAGATAAATCTCTGATATTTAAACTTTCTGCTATTGCACATTATACTGTTCAAGGAAATGGATCTGCTGGAGATATTGCTGCCAGTGTTTATGGTGGTTGGTTAGCATATCAAACATTTGATAAGCAGTGGCTTAAAGACGAACTAAAAAATAATAAGCTTAGCAAGATAGTTAAAGAACAATGGCCTGGTTTGGATATCAAGCTCTTAACTCCACCTAAAGAATTGAAGCTTTTAATCGGTTGGAGTAAACAGCCAGCTTCTACAGCTCAATTAGTTGATCAAACTAATGCCAAGAAAAAATTTATTAAGGAAAAATATAACCAATTTCTTAATGATTCAAGGATTTGTGTTTCTGAGATGATTGCTGCCTTTAATGCAGGCGATATTAAAACTATTCAAGAACATATCAGAGAAAATCGTAAGATTTTAGCTAACTTTGCTAGGATGAATAATATTTCAATTGAAATCCCTAAACTTACCACTTTAATTGAAATTGCAGAAAAATATAATGGAGCAGCTAAAACGTCAGGAGCTGGTAATGGCGACTGCGGTATTGTTATTGCAGATAGCTCTACGAATATCAGCAAATTAAAAGAAATGTGGATTCTTAATGATATTAAGCCCTTAGATTTTGTAATTCATTCTATCAAGTGAGGTAATAACTATATGTCACAGCGTTCACAAAGAAAGAAAGATCATATTGATTTAGCAAATAAATATTATCTACCCCATCCTGATGCCGATTTTTCTGGTATTAATCTTATACGCCCTGCCCTGCCAGAAAGCAAAATATCTTCTGATTCGATTCAAACTAATTTTTTCCATAAGATTGCTAGTGCACCATTCTTTATTGAAGCCATGACTGGCGGCAGTGATGAAAGTTATGAAATCAATCGTCGGCTAGCATTCTGTGCTAAAAAGGAAAATATTGCGATGGCTTTAGGTTCTGCTAGCATTTTAGAAAAAGAACCTGAGCAATTAAAAAGTTTTGTGATAGCTAGAGAGATAAATCCAACTGGGATTCTTTTAGCGAATATTAATCCTTTAACTAAACCAAAAGTAGCCGACCAGATAGTTAAAGAATTACAAGCTGATGCATTGCAAATTCATTTGAATGCAGTGCAAGAAGCGGCTATGACAGAAGGAGATCGTGATTTTCACTGGCTAGATAATATTCTAGAAATCCAGCAGCTTGTTAATGTGCCGTTAATCATTAAGGAAGTTGGCATGGGTTTAGATCCCTTTAGTGTCAAAAAATTAGCCAAACTAGGAATCAATTATTTTGATGTTGGTGGTATGGGTGGTACAAATTTTGTACATATAGAAAATCAACGGACTGCTAATAAAGATAATTTGTTTTTAGATGATCTAGGCTTATCGACAGTAAAATCCCTGTTGAGTAACCTTCAGGAAATATCTCATGTAAATTTTATTGCTTCGGGTGGTATCAATAGTAGCATTAATATTTTCAAGAGTTTGGTTTTAGGTGCCAAGTATGTTGGAATTGCTAACCATTTTCTACATTTATCTATGCAAGATAAAAATGGTACCGCACTTATTAGCGAAATCCAAAAGTTAAAATACCAATTAATTATCTTAATGGCATTATTTGGGATAAATAAATTAGACGATGTAAAAAAAGTTAAATATTATTTATCACTGGAACTAACTAATTTTTTAAATCAAATATAAAAAGTTTGTACTTATATAAAAGTACAAACTTTTTTTATCTGCGTAGCCCTTTCGGGTAATAATTCTTTAAAATACTATCTTTTCCAATTTTGCCAAAACTAAAAATATGGTGTTCAAATGCAACTAATACGTAACCATACGTAATGGGATGCTCAACTTGCAAAGTTTCACCATGCAAATACTTTTTAAAATCAGATTCATTCGTGATATTATATACGTTATTTTGCTTAACTTGAGCTAAAATATAAACTAATTGATGAGACGGCTCAAATCTATTTTTCTTCAATATACCCAATTCAATCCCATTGCTGATAACGTGAAGTGACTTTAATTTCTCATCAGAAAGTGCTGGTATCACTATATGATTATTCTTGTTGATTGCTCTACCTAACTGTTTACTTAAATAAAGTGGCAAATTAAATTGATGCAAAATATCATTAATCAATTTAAACTCATCTTTACTAATTACTTGGATCCGATCTTTGATATTAGATCGTATCTTTTTGCTTGGTAGTGTTATCATATCTAAATTGGAATCAGTACATTGAGGGACATCTTTTTTCAAAAGAGCAGCAAATTGACCTTCACCGATTTTATCCTGTAACCAAAACCGAGCCGCTTTTTTTATGTCATTAAATTTTTCAATTGTCCATTCTGGATGACCATCAGAAATCCCTTGGCTCTTAGGTATAGTTTGTATTTTTAGCTTTTTTTCCTTCATCAGCCAGGATACAATTTGTTCATCTTCTTCAGGTGAATATGTACAAGTTGAATATACCAATTTACCATTATTTTTAAGCATATCTACTGCACAATTAAGAATATTTTGTTGGCGAGCTTGACAAGTTAAGACATATTCTTGTGACCAATATTTAATAGCATCATCACTTTTTCTAAACATCCCCTCACCTGAACATGGGGCATCGACAATGATAGTATCAAATAAATTTTTGAACTTTTTCACTAGTCTTTCTGGTGATTCATTAGTAATAATAACATTACTTGTTCCCCACTTTTCCAAATTTTCTCTCAATTCTTTTGCCCGCTTGCTTGATATTTCATTTGCTACGAGTACACCTTCATTTTTTAGCTTGCTAGCAATAATTGTAGACTTGCCTCCAGGTGCTGCACATAAATCTAAAACATATTCTCCGGGCTTAATATCAGCTATGGTAGCAGGATACATCGCAGATGGATCTTGTGAATACACATAACCACCAATCCATTCACTATCATTTCCGCTTATTTCGCCATAATAGCCATTATCTATATAGGGAATTTTATGATCTAAATTGTATTTAACATTAGTATAATCATACTTTATCGGATTTAGTCTGAACCCTTTTTTAGGATTTTCTTGATAAGCCAACATTAATTCTGAAGCATGTTTTTCACCTACAAGGTGGGTAAATTTATCAATAAATTCTGTTGGAATTTTATACATTATTGTCTCCTTTTTGGGCGAAAAAATATTATACCGTCGTATATAGCAGATTGAATAATAAATATGAATATAAATAATTTTAATACTGCACTTGAATTACTATAAAACCAAACCATAGGAACGATGAAGTAGATTATACATATCATGATAAAATTGATTATATTAAATTGTAAGATATTCACTATCATTGAATGCTTACCTTTTTTCATTGCTAGATCTCGTCTATTAACATTACAATTATAGGCAATCATAGCACTTATTCCCCAGATAAAGAGTATACAAATAATTCCAAACACTAATTTTTTTGTAGGATTTATTCTATGTTTTAAGTTATATGTTTGAGCAAAATTTACCCATATGGCTTTTGCTTTTAAAAAGTGTCCTACTTTTTTGGCCTGCTTTTTATTCAAGCCATCAATAATAATTTTGTAATTATTTAAGTTATTATTACCGGTTTGTTGCTGGATACCAGTAGTTAAATAATATGCAGATTGTTGTATCTCACTTTGATCATTGGCTTTTAATTGTCCAATAATTGAAATGTATTGCCCTTCATATTTTAAGTAACGATTATTCTGCGACGTCACAATATTTGCCACTGGTGTATGTGCCGAAATAACTGCAAATGTTACATTACCTTTAAATTCTGCTTTATTAAAATATCTAGCATTATCACCTATTACAGGTTGTCCTTTGATATTATAGTTTGCCCAAACCAAGATTTCATCGACATCATATTTTGATTTGAATTGTACTTGGAGTTTGCTCGACTTACAATTCTTGTCTAAATATTGTAAAAGCTTGCGGATTTTTAATTTTAATTTTGGCCGATAGACACAATAAGATGAACTAAGACCATTATTAGTTAAAATTATATCGGCATTTTGTGATTGCTTGATCGATATAGTAAATGCAAGTCCTACAAATGCTAAAAATATTGTTACGATTAATAAAAATTTTTTCATGTTATTTAATTTCAAAAAACCTCTCATCAATAAAGTCAAATGACGAAATAGTATGATTGATACTATTTAATTCGCAGCTTTTCTTAAATTTAGCAGATTTCCAAAATCTAGCTGTATTGGTAGCACAATTCTTTTCCCCTAAAAATAGCAACTTAGGTTTTTTACCCTGAATTGTATTATAAGCTTCTATAATATCCATATCAGCCGAGCCAAAATTAGGAGCCCAGCAACAAATTATTATATCAACATCCCTATATTTATGTATAGCATCAACAGCAGATAATTTTTTGACTGGAAAGAATAATAAATCACCAGTACATGATCCCTTAGCCCACTCCAAATTATCCGTAGCAATTGCTTTTACTCCCAATTTACTAAATGTAGCCGACCAATAAGCATTACCAGCCATAATCTCTAAAATACTATGAACATTATATTTATCAACAATTTCTTTGGCTGTATTTAAATTTGCTAATGACCAGACGCCATATTTTCTGGAAATATAGCTCCGAAAGTTATTTAATAATTGATTAACTAGTTCTAATTTTTGATAATCTATTGCACTAAGTTTTTCTTTATAAAAATCCATCACATCAGGTTCAATTCCCAACATATTAGGTGCACTAGGTAGAGGTATTTTAGCATCAAGACACTTAATAATAAATTTTATTTCTAGCACCTGTTCATCAACAAACGGTAAATGCAGTTCTTCAACTAAAGATATCATTTTATTTAAATAGCTAGTCATTTTTATTTTCTCCATAGTTAGATTTTAACATTCAATTGCCTAAAAAAAAGTTATAATATATATATTAACTTAGTTAGGAGTCATTTAATGAATAATTATCAAGCAAAGCACGCCTCAAACAATCAAAAAGAAGAGCCAAAGGCAGTTCCTTTTTACAAAAGTTGTTTACAAGTTATCTTTTTATCAGTCATTTTTTTAGGATGTTATTACCTGTTATTTACATTTGTATTAGCAAATGAATCAGTATCTGGTCTCTCTATGCAACCAACTTTTGAAAATAATGATAGATTAATCGCTGTAAGACATACGAATTTACAACGTGGTGATGTAGTTATTTTGAAAGCACCAGATAATCCTGGAGCATTTTATATTAAAAGAATTATTGGGATGCCTGGTGATACTGTCTCATCCAAAAATGATATCACTTATATCAATGGTAAACCATTACGTGAAAAATATTTAGATGAATATAAAAATTCATTACCTAAAGGTCAATTGTATACTAACAATTTTAGCCTTAAGAAGCTGTTTAATGTCTCACGAGTACCTAAAAATTCATATTTTGTTATGGGAGATCATAGAAATATATCTAAAGATTCTAGAATTATCGGATTTATTAAGAAAAAGGATATCGTTGGGGAAGTTAAATTACGTTATTTCCCTATCAACAAAATACAAATATTCAAATAAGTGAGGTGGATATTAATGCTTAACCAAAATATAGCAGATCTTATTATCAATTATGAGTTGCAGCATAATTTAACAGATAATACTTTAGCCTTTAAAAGTCACATATCAGTTGAAAAAATCCATCAATTGAAAACTACTGGCAATAATAACATATCAGACGATGATATGAATCGTATTTTACAATATATCGAAAAGAATTAAAAAATAAAAATCCTACCAGATGCACATGCATAGGTAGGATTTTTTGTATGCGGTTGTTATTATTTAATATGTAAAAATGTATGTGTAGTGCACTTCTACATATTAAAATTTCTCAGATAGCGGTTTCCAACTATCATCTGCCATATCTTCAGCAAATACAGTATTGTTAATATAAAGCTCATCATCTTTATCTCGTACAAAGCCCCAGTTAAGATTTTTAGCTTGTGCGTACTTCTTAAAGGCATTGAATTTGTTTTCAATCTGTATATCTATATTTTTATCTTGTCCATGAGCTTCCCCACCCTTAGTTTCAATAACCCAGATGCTGCCATCTTTCTTTTTGACAATATAGTCAGCATAAAAGAGCCATTGATGTTGCAATCCATCAATATAGACAATAGAGAAATATTGTTTACCTGTATCTCCATTTTTATAAATCCATTCAATATCATCCTTTGCTTCGCAATATTTCTCAAAGAGCATCTCAGATGTTGAACGAATAATACTTGTCGCATA
Source organism: Lactobacillus iners (assembly GCF_011058775.1). NCBI lineage: Bacteria > Bacillati > Bacillota > Bacilli > Lactobacillales > Lactobacillaceae > Lactobacillus > Lactobacillus iners. The sequence continues at coordinate 672,688 of NZ_CP049230.1, forward strand.
TCCTGATGTATACTCACGATAAGCATTGGTTAGATATTCTACTTCATTTTTTACACCCATTAAAAAAGCGACTGAAAAGTTAACTCCAATCGCCAAGTATTTGTATATTTAGTTGTCTTTTAGGTAGGGCTTCTTATCCTTATCATCTTTTCTCCTTTACTTTCTGTAACATATTTAAGGGAACTATCATTTTGTCGTGTATATATTAGTGAGAGGCATTTGAAATACTAGTTAGCTTCTCTACGAGTTTTTCCTATTTATTGATCGCAATATAAATTGAAAATAGGCATGAAAAAAGACGATAGATTTTTGATTTTTCTATCGTCTTTGTGTTTTGTATTTAATTAGACAAATTTAAATTTATTGCTTTGTCACTTTTGAAAAAAATAATAAATAAACTCCAAATATAAATTTAATTATTGCATCAATATAGACAAATAATACCAAAGAAACATCAGAAAAAATATATCCCATGATAATATTAATGGTACACATAATTCCTAATAAAATCATTGATTTTCCATGTACAAAATAGAATGGGAAAAAATGCAATGCTGTGGCTAATAATGCTCCCAACCATATCAATCTCCAATTCTCAGTAGCAAAAAATGGACCACCTAAAAATATCATTAATATAAAAAGTAATATTATTGAGTATTGAGAAACCTTATTTTGAAATTTAGTCGATGATCCAGTAGATAGTTTTTTCAGTAAGTTTTTATTCATATTAATTGAAAAAAAGGAAACTATATAACCTATGCTAAACACTTGCATATTTATTATTTGTTGTCCGCCTATTATGGTAGCAACTACGATAACAATGGCAACCGCAATTAACCATAACCCACAAGATTTTTTATAATTAAATTCTAACTTTTCATTTTTTTCATATCCTAACATTCGCTAAAAACCTCTCTAGATTCTAATTTACTCTATTAAATCAAATATCCCCATACCAAGTAAAGCTATAACAAAAAATATTACAATCTTGTAATTACTGTATTTCTATTAAGCTTAACCTTGCCTTTTCTCTTGATATAGTCTTCAATATCAAACACATTCTTTTTATCATAATCTTCAAGTAGCTTGTAATTCTTGTGCTTTGTAATATCAAACTTATCTGATAAGAACGGTCTTACACCTCTTAACTGAAAAATACACTTACTACCATCCATAACCGTTATTTCATCTTGGCTCATAAGTTCCTTACCAGTTTTTTGATAATTTAATCCAAAAGATTTCTGGTTGGATCTTGTTTCTGATGTGTTATATAGGTCTATGGTTTCTTTGCCTAAGGTTTCTGATAACTCTTTTACTGTTGTTTTTTCTTTTCCTCCTAGAAAGAGTGTAGAGTCGCAGTTACCGACTATTGTATTTGCATGGTCTTTATAAATTGCTTTTAATTGAGATTGTGCTTGCAGTATTATGCTTGCTGATATTTCTCTTGAACGGATTGTTGCAATTAGCTTCTCAAACTTTGGAATTAAACCGATATTCGCAAACTCGTCAAGTAAGCACCTTACATGAACAGGTAATCTTCCTCCATATTCAACATCTTCCTTATCGCAAAGTAGATTAAATAGCTGTGAGTACATAATAGATATAACAAAGTTAAAGGTGTCATCTGTATCAGATATAATAACAAACAGTGCTGTCTTTCTATCTCTAAGTGTATCAAGTTCAAGTTCATCTTCTTTCATCAAGTCCCTAAGCTCTTGAATATCAAAAGGTGCAAGCCTTGCACCACATGATACAAGAATAGACTTTGCTGTTTTTCCAGCAGCAAGTTTGTACTTCTTATATTGCTTGACTGCAAAGTTCTTTTCTTCTCTTGGAGCTTCATAGAAGATATATCCAATAAGAGCTGTATAGTAAAGTTTTTCGGCTTTGACCCAAAAATCTTCGCCTGCTTTTTCACCCTCTCCCTTGGTGTTAGCAATGATTGTTTGCACTAATTTTAGTATATCTTTTTCACTTCTGAGATAGGCAAATGGATTGTATTTCATGATCTTTTTGAAGTTGATGGCATTTAAGATTTTTATCTCATATCCATTATCCTCAAGCATCTTCCCACACTCAATGACTATTGTTCCTTTAGGATCTGTAACACAATATGAAGAGTGCATTTGCATTAGGTTCGGCTTTACATAAAATCTCGTTTTTCCTGAACCAGAACCACCTATAACAAGTACATTTTTGTTTCTTGCATACTTTGGATTTGCCGATCTTCCATTCATTGTTAATCGCTCAGTTTGAGTAAGCAAGATATTATTTGGGAATTTCTCATCTACATAAGGCTGAATATCTTTGCAGTTCCCCACCGTGCTGAGCCATACTCTTTCCCATGTCTAAACTTTTTAGCATTTTTACTTTTGGTATAAACAACAAACTTAATTAAAGCTACTACTCCCACGCCCATTAAAATATCAGTTGGATGAATACTTGGCAGTAAGCTCATGGTATTAAGCTCTAATATTCCCTGAAAGATTTTGTCTATCACATCGCCACCAGTATATGCTCTTACATGGTGAGCAAAAATATTACCAACATAGAAAAATGCAAGATAGGGAATGTTCCGCTTGAAAAACTTTGCCTTATCTTGCACCTTAAATAAGCCTTTGATGTCCTTTAGTATCTTATCTATCATAGGCTCTGCTCCTTTTGTTTATTCTTGACTTTGTCTTTAGAAATAGTATTCTTTGCCAACTCTTTAAATTTTTCTATGTTCTTGTGAATTGACTCCTTATTTTTCTCTTTCTTATCAATATTTGAAAGCACATTTTGAAAAGCTTTATTCATAACCTTTATATCTTTTGCTTGGAAGAATACTGAATGTGTCCCTCTTTCCTTATCTTTCATCACTGAGAATTTAACACCATGTTTATTCAATTCTTTTTTTAGTTCTTTTAATTCACTATCTTTAACATTGATTTCTTCAAGCTGACCTTTCTTAACCCTATCTTTGAGTTTGACCTCATTCCCTCAGCCTTGATAAGTTTATCTAAGCCACCATGTTGTTTTGATCTCTGTTGCAACTTCTTTACTTGACTCAATATTTCTTGATATGTTGCTTTTAAGACATTAACTTCAATATTAACTACTCTATTAGAAATTTCTTCATTTATCATCAGTAACCTCCTTCCCTCATATCATAACTAACAAGTGCTGTATAATAGGTATCCATATTGCTTGGTGCATTATATGCTGCCGTTAAAATAAATGCTCTTACATTTCTTATTTTTGATTCATTCTCTGATAAAGCATTTACAAGATACTCCATATGCGAAGAATATAGTTCTCTAAATCGCTCTTGAACAACATTTGCTGGTAATTTTGTTTGATTTATTGTTACAGTATCTTCTACATTTAATAGCATAACATCAGCTAAAACTTTAATTATTTCATCAAAGGTTTTAGCAATAATCTTATTACCTAGCTTCATGTGTTCGTTATACCCTGTACTTTCTCTTAATTCTTATAGACAAGATTTATATGATTTTATTTTTTTGCATCCTTCCTCCATTCCGTCCCTTAAATAAAACAGATCTCTTTCACAGATGGGTAGGTGGGAGGAATTCTCTGTAGAAATATATGAAGTAATCTTTGATGAATTATTTGTAGTAATCTCTGGTAATGGTGGTTCATGCAAGTTACCATAATGCACTGGTTGATTTTCATCAAATGCATCAGTGCTAAATACCTCATTGCATTGGTTGATTTTGTCCTCTTCTAATACTTTTCTTTCTCTTGTTTTCTTTGATTTAGTTCAAGATAAAGTTCTTCTAATTTATTTTCATTTATTGTGTACCACTTCGTTTTATCTCTAGGATCTTTATTATAGTTTCAACTAAAAGATAGCCCGCTTTTTCAATCTTAGAAAAAGTTCGTTTAACTGTATCAACACTTAAATAATCGAAATCTTTTTCTTGCCATGCTCTTATTGAGTTATATGTCCAATACTTGCCATCATGATAATTGTTGCCAGACTTCTTGTTTATTTCAATCCAGTAATTTATTTGTTGAAGCACAAGAGCTTCATTTAAGCCTAATTCTCTGGCTAACGCCTTATTTGCTAGTATAGGCTGTTCATCAAACAAATACATACTCATACTATCGCCTCCTTTCTCTTAAATTTAGGCATAGAAAAAGACGATAGATTTATATTCCATCGTCTTATATCTCTTATATTTCCCTTAATGTATCTTTCCCTACTTCAAGGTATGCTGTAATCCACAGTGCAATTTTAGGTAGTCCATAAGGACTGATTAAGAAAGCTAGTAGTAATGCTACCATTCCAGTTACCATATCATTTTGTATAAAGCATGCTACTGCTCCGATAAACACTAGAAAAGATATTATACATAAAATCATTCCACTAACTTTTATAATAAATTTTAGAAAAGCAATTAGTATCGACAAGAGCAATATTATTGGAAATAAGATAATTTTCAATGCTCATCTCATAACATAGCTCTCTATTTCTTTGACTTATCTTCTAAGCTCTTAATACCTGTATTGTTCAACTTTTCAATTGACATAAGTTGAGTTCTGGCAAGCTTTCTTAGTTCTATCATTCTTTCTTTTTGTTCCATACCTTTACCAATAAGAACCGCATTATAGCTTTCCATATTTGCAAGTACAAGTAACTCATTAAGACTTGCATAGTCTCTCATATTACCCTTTAAGTCAGGATTTTCTTCACGCCACTGTTTTGCTCTTTTGTTAAATAAAGCAACATTGAGCATATCGGCTTCACTTGCATACTTATAAGATAACTGTTCTTTGGTAAGATCCTTTAAGAGATATTCTTTGATTGCATCCGTATGAATTTTATAATTAAGCTTTGAAATCTCCCTATTCAGATTCCATCCCAGTGACATCCTTGAATTTTCATCTGACTTAAGTCTCTTATAGTCTTGAATAATATATAACTTAAATTCTGGTGAAATCCATGAAGCGAATTCCATTGCTATATCATAATGTGCATATGTCCCACCATATCTTCCAGACTTTGAAATTATGCCAATAGCATTTGTAGAATCAATCCATTTTTGTGGTGTCATTGTAAATCTATTAAGTCCTGCCTCATTTCTAAACGTGTCGAATTGCACACGGTTAAAATTTTCATTGTTCAGAACTTCCCATAGTCCGATAAATTCCAACGTATTTCTGTTTCTCATCCAGTTCTGAATAACAAACCTCGGATCATCAGTATTTTTATACTTAGCTATATCTGTTAGACTTATATAGTCGTTTTTAAAGTCTTCAGTATAAATTTGAATAGCAACACCTTTTGCTTCAATCGTGTCTTTTTTTGCCTTAGACATGTGAGTTCCTCCTTTATGCTGATGTACTGTTTACAACATTTATTTTCGTAATAACTGCTCTAAACAGCACACCAACGATTCATTTTTTTGATTTTAAACTTTGGTAGAAGCTCTAAAACCCTTATATTTACTTGACTATTTGCCTGTGTCATTATTATGACACGAAATCCGACGAAAAAGTCGAAGACGGTGGCAGAATTATCTTGCGTATAAGATAAAATATGCTTGATATAGTCAATTGATTTAGGAAAATCAATTGCTATGTTTTCTCTTTTAAGCCATTTAGTGGTGGCTTGCGAATCAAAAAAGAGTGTTGATTTCGGAACCTGCATAGGATAGTCATGTAAATATCGTTTTATGCGAGGTATTACCGTTTCATCCTTTCCAAAATTAATTCCATCCTTTTTAACGAGCTCTTGCAGAGTGGCTTCACTATAACGCCAGCCACCACTTGGTTTCACACACGGTTTTCCCGTAATTGGGTGGAGGATTTCTGTATCAAAGTTACCATTTTTAACACCACCAGGTTCAAAAGTGCCATACACTCCATGCTGGTCTACATATGTGTAATGGTCAAAATCATAAAAACATGGATACTTTACCAACTGCAATAATTCATTATGTATTTTCTCAGGAGAAAGGTTCATGTTAAGTAATGTTTTTGCTCGTCTTTCAAATTCGTCGATTTGATTTTTCTTAACAAGCCATCCTTTTTTAACTCCTGAAATATTTTTGGCATAGCATAGTAAATACTCATGGTTTACTGCTATATAGTTAGAATTGTTTTTTGATGAGTTAGATGCATCTATGCTTTCTGCAATGAAATTGTCTGCTCCAAAAACACTGTCACATAACAATTTTAACTGTGCTTGCTCATGATCGTCAATAGAAATGAAGATAACACCCTCCTCAGAAAGCAATAGCTTTGCTATCTCTAATCGTTCACTCATAAAAGAGAGCCACTTAGAGTGTGAATAACCATCTGTTTTATCTACAAATGAATCATCATAAATAAAGTCCTTATTGCCCGTGTTATAAGGTGGATCAATATAGATTACATCAATCTTTCCCGCATGTGTTTTCTCAAGTAACTTCAAACTATGCAGGTTGTCACCTTCCAGTAGAAAGTTATAAGAGTTTTCATCCTTTGCTTTAATTTCACGTTCTTTTACTTCAGTGAACACAGGTATATTGTCTTGCATCATACGGTCAACTTTTTCTTCGTGTTTTTACCAAACAAGACCGTATTTCTTTGAGTTGAGTTCATTCTCAATCTCATCCAGAGCAATAAGAGTTTCATCATCGTCCTTATGCTCTTCTTTTATTTTCTTTAAAAACGCTATCATTCGCTTACGCTTTTCTTGTGATAGATTCACCATACTTATCATCCTCCGCTATAAAGTCCATAATATCATTGAGCGTGCAGTGTAAAGCCTTACAGAACCTTCCACCTTTTCTAGCAAATATTGATCTATGCGTAATTTCATAACAATTTTTCTAGTGTATATTATCATTATTTAGTGCATATATCAATAATTAAAAATCCTACAGATGCACATGCACAAGGTAGGATTTTTTGTATGCGGTTGTTATTATTTTAAGTAATCCAGAGGCATCTTTTCTAATGTCTTCTTGGCTTCTTTCCATGTAGGATAATATTTGCCAACAAGAGCGTGAAACTTATGCGTATGATTTGCTTCCAGCAAATGAACCATTTCATGCACCAAGACATATTCAATACATTCAATTGGCTTTTTGGCAAGCTGAAGATTGATCCATATGCGTTTTTTATCAATGTTGCACGTACCCCACCTTGTTCTCATGTTCTTGACGCGATACTCATTGGCACTAAGATTCATGCGTTTTTCGACAATTGGAATCAAACTTTGCATGACTCTTTTTAACTCGCTACGATACCATTCATTAAATACTTTTTCTTTATTCTCAGTACTTGCTCCTTTAGGAACTGAAAATAATATCTTATGCGGCATTTTTTCAATACTGTATTTTTTAGTGCCAACTGCCACATCAAGGCGGTATGGCTTGCCCCATAAATAATGACCCTCGCCTGAAATAAATTCTCGTTTGGTTTGTCTTGACTGTGAACGCATTCTTGCTCGGACTGCATTGATTTCAGGTAGTTTTTTTAGCACAAATAAGCTGATGTCATCATCAGGATAAAGTAGCGGTGCACTTATCGTAACATTGCCTTTTGGCGGATTTATTCTAATATAGAGATTTTTTAGAGTTGATTTTTTAGTTATCTGCACCTCAATACCACCAATCAACGCCGTTCTACTGATCATATTCCTTTTGCCTTTCCATAATGCTAAAGATGTCGTCTACTTCTTTATAAATCTTATCTTTGTCATACCCATATTGCAATAGATTGTCGTATATAGCATGTTTCACTTTTTCGTATTTCGTCAGGATAATTGCTTTTTTCAGGGTGCAATACATCATTTTGGCTTCATTTGTTTCACTTTTGAACTACAATATAAGTAGTAGGAGGTGCAAAATTATGGCTAAAACTGCAAACATTAATGTTCGTATTGAACCTGAAGTTAAACAACAAGCTGAAGATCTTTTTGGTAGCTTTGGTATCTCTGTAACAGATGCCATCAATATTTTCTTGCGTACATCTATTATGGAAGGTGGTTTCCCTTTCACGATCAGGAAACCAAGATTTAATGCTGAAACATTAGCAATGCAAGAAGCACGTGACATCATGTCCGGTAAGATTCAAGCAAAATCCTATAAAACTACAGATGAGTTTATTCAAGCACTCAATGCAGAGGATTAGGTTATATGTTTCAACTTAAAACGACATCCAAGTTTCATAAGGACTACAAACGCATCAAAAAGCTAGGTCTTGACAAACTCTGTGCGGGAAGCCACGCTTAGCGTGCATCGTTGAATGACAGAGTTTACAAACAAATAAGATTACTATTTCAAGGCTTCGTATTTATAATATTTGCTGATTTTAGATAAGAATTAATAATATTTAAGATTATCATCTTAAGGCTGAAGTTTTATTGACTTTTATTTTCTTCTAGTGCTTTTAATGTAGTTCCACCTTTAGTTTTCCAATCAGTTTTTCCATTTCTACTCATCCCAAGTACAAACATTGCGGCATATGATGGACTATTGAATAAATAGTTTTTTGTTATTTTTCCATCGATTATTTCATTGTTAGCCTTACACTTATCTCGCATTTCTTTTATACTCTTTGGTAAGCTTTTTGAGTCTATGAGCTCTATCATACTATCTTTTAATACAACAAATCCTTCACTTGTTCTTTGGCATTTGGCATTTATCTTTTTTTCTGATTTTTTTGTTTTAGTACTTAGATATAGTATTTCGTTATCATCTGTTTTATCTTCTTTTTTCCATTCTTTGTTTACTATAGGAACGAAAATCTTGTATCCTAAAACTCCAAGAACCATTTTAGAATACTCTATAAAATCTTCTAACTCCGATTCTTTTTCTTCTGTTACATTTCCAGGGTTTGGATCATTTTCATTTCTTACTTGATACCTATCTATTTCAATTGCCATATTGGTAAATTTATTCTCTAAATATGAAATTTCTGTAGGGCCAAATGAATTGTTTTGAGTAGTTAACATAACTGCATCTGAAAAATAAATTTCATCTTTGAGGTGTTCTGTTACTCTAAATAAAACTCCCTCACCATTTTTTCGTATCCCTGCTTGGCCAATATATACTTCATTATCTCCGTCATCATTCGTGCCAAATAAAAAATATACTCCACTTTGCTTTAAATCTTGCCTATCCTTACATTTTTCAAGATATGATCTTGGAACTTTATATGCTAAACCTGTCCAATTCGATAAGGTACATTTTATTCTGCCTGTAACTTCTCCATCCATTAAAAAAAGGTTGAAATTTTTACTATTTTTCATAGTTACACCCCAAAAATTAAATAGTTAATCACATTATACCAGCTGTAAATTATTTCTGAACATAATAAAAACCTCGAAATCCTTGTTCGAATTTCGGGGTCTTGTTTAATTATTTACATCAGCTTCATGATATTTGTTAAAGATGAAGTAGTTAATACCAATAATAATAATTATGCCTATGATGTAAAAAAATACTAACGTAGATTGATTACTCTCATTATATAATAACGATTTAAAGTACTCTATGATGCGGCTAAACACTAATAACATAATTATATAAATGATTACACTAATAAATTTGCGGATATTTTGCAAAACGATAGGTAAAAAGTCCATACATATTTTGGTTAGTAATAAACAAGTGATAAGCATGCAATATAACATAAATGAGCTTAATAACAAAATAGAGATAGTAGTAAGTACAATAGACATTGTATTTACTGATAATTTAAATGAGCCAATTAACACTTTTGAGAAGTTAAAACTAATAAAATGTACTATTAATATACCAATTATGGATTCTATTGCTATTAATAATAGTCCATTTAGAAAGTCAGATGCTGTATTAGCTAGATATAAATAACCATCTTTCATAGGCAACAACCTGTAAGTTTGTTTTTTAAGGAATTTACTTGCAGTCACTGAACAATTTACTAAAAATCCTAAGTTCATAAAGAAAGATGTTGAGATAAAAACAATAATTAAATAGTCAATCTTATGAGTTGCAGTTAATGCAATAACAACTGTACATATGATATTCAATAAAAGGCAATATAAAACGGTTTTAGCTTTCTGCTTAAATAGGTAAAAGAATAATTTGTTAAACATAATAATCAGCTCCTATATTAATAAAATTTTAGATAAAATTCTTCAATGGATTCACCATTTGATCTGATTTTTTCTGCAGTTTCATCAGCGACAATCGTTTTATCCTTAATTAGGACAATTCTGTCTATAATTTGATGTACTTCTTCTATATTATGATCAGAAAGGAAAACTGTTGCATCTTGTGGCAACCATTTGATAATAGATTGTAGTATTTTTTTTCGAGACATGAGATCAATGCCAGAAAAAGGTTCATCTAATAAGTATATTTTGACTGTTCGTGCAATGGATAACGCTACTATAAAGCCTTCTTTTTTACCTTTAGATAATTCTCCTAACCTTTTAGACATATCTATGTCCAAGAGCGAAATTATGTTGTCAAACTTTTCGAGTTCGAAATCTTTATAAAACTTAGCATAAAAATCTTTGATTTCTTTTAATTTGGTGTATAAATTAAAAGCATCTAATTTATCATTAAAAGATATATTTTCCTTGATTTTATCAATTGAAGTTTCTCCGGCTACTGCTATGCTGCCAGTGTACCCTTTTCCTAGACCTGCAATCAGTCGGAAAAGCGTTGTCTTACCTGCACCATTTTCTCCCAATAAACCAATTATTTCGGGTTTATTTACTGTAAGGTTGATATTTTTGATTAGAATCTTGTTGTTTTTTTTATAATTCAAATTACTGATTTTCAGTATCTCACTCATTTTTTGGACCTTCTTTCAAAACAAAAGTCTGTAATTTATCTATCGTATCTTGATTTGATAAACCTATTTTCTTAGTTTTTGACAAAAAATCAGAGAACATTTTTGAGATAATTTCGTCTTTTAAAACTAAAATCAAATTAACGTCATCAGTTACAAATGAACCTAAGCCACGTTTAGAATAAATAATTCCCTTATCTTGCATATTAGATAATACATGTTGTGCAGTATTGATATTAACTGTAAAATCTAGTGCAAGTTGTCTCACCGATGGCATCTTTTCACCTGGCTGTAGCTTTCCTAAAACTATATCATAATAAAGCTGCTGCTCTATTTGATAATAAATTGGTAGATTATCTTCAAATTTCATATTAAATATACCACGCTCCTATTATTACCTTGTACTATATTGATAGTATAGTACAATACTATCTATTGTCAATATCATTTTTTGTTTCACATATAAATATATTTGTTACGTCTATCAGAAAAAAATGTACAATCGTTGATATAAAAGTAAAAAGCACGCATCATATGCAATTTGATTACCTTAGTGCAAAACTATATTTATAATATTTTTAATTTTAAAAAAATAGAAGTATTGTTATATCAGTACTTCTATTCATTCAAAATTTAAATTTAATATTTTTTGTTTGCCTAAAATCGGTAAAAAAGTTTCACTAAATTAATTTTTGGTATTTTTTTAAATGTAATTCATTTATTTTTCTTAAGACATCCACAGCCAACCACATTGATTCCAGAACAGTATATTCATATCTACCATGCATATTTTCTTCTCCTGCAAATAAGTTAGGGCAAGGTAATCCCATATATGTTAATTGCGAACCATCTGTACCACCTCTAACAGGATCTTCATTGATAGTTAATCCCAATGCTTTATAGGCATTTCTTGCTAAATCTACGACTTCCATATTCTTCTTTAATTCATCAGCCATATTATAATATTGGTCTGCCATCTTAAGGACTACACGTTTTTGATCAAATTGGTCATTAATTTTGTTGACAATATTTTGTACCAATTCCTTACGTTTTTCCAAATTATCACGCTTAAAATCACGAATGATATACTCTAAATGTGCATGATCAACTGTTCCATCAAACTTTAATAAGTGATAAAATCCTTCTTCACCTGCTGTTTTTTCTGGCACTTCATTTTGTGGCAACTGATTTTGAAAATCAATTGCTAGTTTAATAGCATTGATCATCTTATCTTTTGCTTGAGCAGGATGAACATCAATTCCTTGGATATCAAGTGAAAATTGAGCAGCTGAGAAAGTACCCCAATCTAATTTGCCAGGTCCCTCACCATCTACCGTATAAGCAAATTTAGCACCAAAATCTTCTACATCAAAATGACTAGCTCCTGTTCCAATCTCTTCATCAGGAGTGAATGCAAGTTTTATTTCACCATGTTTTTCTTCAGGATGATTTACTAAATACTCTGCAAAAGTTAATAATTCTGAGACGCCACATTTATCATCACCGCCTAAAAGTGTATCACCTGACGTTGAAATAATTGTCTGCCCTTTATATTTTTTTAAATGAGGAAAAATTGCAGGATCTAAATAAAAATCAGTATCACCTAATTTAATTTTAGATACACCATCATAGTTATGAGTTATTTGCGGATTAATATTATTTGATTCAAAATCGGCAGTGTCACAGTGTGCCAGTAATCCAAAGGTAGGTACATCATAATCTACATTGCTATCAATTGTTGTGATTACACAACCACTCTTTTGATTGTAATAACATTGTAGCCCCAATTCTTTCAAATCATTTAAAATAATCTTTTGAAACTTTTCTTCAATTTCAGTAGATGGAAAACGTTGACTATTTTCATCTGAACGTGAATTAATTTTCACATATTTTAAGAATCTTGGTAATAATGTTGGATATTCCATAATATAAACCCCCACTTTTTTAAAATAAGTCCTGAAAAGGATTAGTATTAGTTTTTGAAACCATAATAGAAATAGAACTATCTGCATTTGCTAACCAAGTTTTTAATTGCTCAGCTATTTTATATTTAAATAGTTCTTCAGTATAATGACCTGGATCTACTACGGTTAATCCTGATGAAATAATGTCATGACCAACATGATAATAAATATCGCTTGTAATAAAGGCATCTACACCTTCAATTAAGGCTTGTCTCCAATATTTACCACCATCTCCACAAATGAAAGCCACACTATTAATTAGCTTTTCATTATTAGCTGTAATTAATCTCACCATTTTGATATTCATTTTTTGCTTTACATAATAGGCAAATTTGTAGGCAGTCATCGGCTCAGGCAATTGACCTTTTCTCCCGATAGCAATCGAATCGTCATCTAAGCAAAAAGGCTGAATGTCGTGTAATTCTAATTGATCTGCTTGCCACTCGCTAGAGCCATGCAATGCTTTGTCTGAATTTGTATGAATCGAATATACAGTTATGCCATTTGCAATTAGCTTAGCGTACATCGCATTTTGAGGATTAGCAAAATCTAAATTTTTTGCAGGAAAAAACATTAATGGATGATGACTGATTATTAAATCCACTTTGTTTTTGACAGCTTCATCTACTACTTCTGGTCTAACATCAAGAGTAGTCATTATCTTACTAACAGTATTATTAATTGAACCTAATTGTAGTCCTACAGGATCATTTTTACTAGCAATATCTTCAGGAAAAGCTTTATTTAATATAGTAATAATATCTTTAACTTTCATCATCTTTAATCATTTCCTCAATCATCATAATTAACTTTGTAACTTGCTTAACTTTTAAATCATCAATAATTTTAGCTTTTTTCAAATTATGTAATAATTTTTGTTGGAATAATAATTGATTTGACCATTTTTTATAAAAAACTTTGTTTTTATTTTGCATCAAAACTGGGCCAAAATTAATCTCCATTTCTGTCAATGGAATTGCTGTAGTACTCTTTACAGCTTTTATAATTTCATAAATATGGCCAGCCGTTTCAATTATTTTTTCTGCTAAAATTCGATAATTATTATTCATCAACCATAAACGGACATTTGCTTCCCCTACATTGGGTTCTAAAATCAATGTCGGATATTGCGTTGGCGAAGCATTTAGTAGGTTAACCATTAAGGTGCCACCCATCCCTGCCATTACAATTGTATCAATCTTATCTTCAGAATGTATCGTCAATAAACCAGAACCTAATCTAGTCTCGATTTGATTAACTAAGCCTGCAGCTAAGATATCTTTTTTGGCATTATTTAACGGACCTTGTGCAATATCACTTGCTATAGCAAAAGATATTTTGGCATCTTTTACTAATTCTATTGGTAAATATGCATGATCGGTACCGATATCGGCTATTCTTGCCTGATCATCAACTAATGAAGCTATCTGTTTTAATCGTTCTTCCATTACTAACTCCTGAATGTAAAATACCAAAAAAGAGCTTACATAAAAGTAAGTTCTTTTTGTTTAATCTAAAAAGTCTTTTAACTGATTAGATCTACTTGGATGACGCAATTTTCGTAATGCTTTAGCCTCAATTTGACGAATACGTTCCCGAGTAACACCAAATACACGTCCCACTTCTTCTAACGTCCGTGTACGACCATCATTTAATCCAAAGCGCAATCTTAAAACATTTTCTTCCCGATCAGTCAAAGTGTCCAGAACTTCCTCTAGTTGTTCCTTTAATAATTCATAAGAAGCATGTTGTTCTGGTGAAGTTGCATCTTTATCTTCAATGAAATCACCTAAGTGAGAATCATCTTCTTCACCAATTGGAGTTTCCAAAGATACTGGTTCTTGGGCTATTTTTAGTATTTCCCTAACCTTATCTGTAGACATATCCATTTCCGCACCAATTTCTTCTGGTGTAGGTTCTCTACCTAAGTCTTGTAATAACTGCCTTTGAATTCTGATCAATTTATTAATAGTTTCGACCATATGGACTGGAATTCTAATGGTTCTAGCTTGATCAGCAATTGCACGAGTTATTGCCTGTCTTATCCACCATGTAGCATATGTTGAAAATTTAAATCCTAAACGATAATCGAATTTATCTACCGCCTTCATTAAACCCATATTACCTTCTTGGATTAAATCTAGAAATGACATGCCACGTCCTACATAGCGTTTTGCAATAGAAACAACTAATCTAAGATTTGCTTCAGCTAATTCCTGCTTAGCCTCGTCATCATTGTTCTCGATTCTTTTAGCTAAATCGATTTCTTGATCAGCATTAAGTAATGGAACACGACCAATTTCTTTTAGATACATCCTCACAGGATCATTCATGCGGACACTAGAAGGTGCAGTCATGTCGTTTAATTCGGCTTTTTCAACATCTTTTTGCTTTTTCAAAGATAAATTAGAAGGGTTACCATCATTATCAACAATCGAGATACCATTATCTTCAAATTCTTGAACTAATTGATCAATGGCTTTTCCTTCCAGTTGATATGGCTTAACCATTCTTGCTACGAAATCATCCTCTTTTATTTCTTTGCTAGTTTTAACTTCTTTTATAATATTCTTAACTACCTGGCTAAGGGTAGTGGTGGAAGCCTTTGAAGCTTGTAAATTCTGATTTCCATTATTGGTAGTATTGTTTTCTGCCATGATAAGCCTCCTCAAATAATCTTTCTTTTCAATTCTATAATCTTTTGTGTCAATTGAATTATTAATTGACTATCATTCTTCTGCTGTGCGACCTTGATTTGATCATATAGTCGTTGCATTTCCAAGATAGTTTTTTGTTTAATTAATGACGCAATTTGGTCATCAATTTCTCCTTCTGAAAAAGTATAAGGCATATCAGTTAATTCCATATTAACAATTATACTCTGTAAGTCTTTAGGAATAAAATCTGCAAAACCGGAAATATTAGGATTCGGATTTTTTTCTAAATAACTTAACCATAAATTAGCTAATTGCTGATAACTTTCATTAGGAAAAATAAATTTTTTTGTCAACAAATAAAGCCTAGCATTATCATTATGTATAAATAAAAACAATAATCGCTTTTGCTCAGTAAAACTAGCTGAAGAATCATGAACATTATCTAATTGTTTTGGTGTAACTTCATCAGCTGGATAAAGGGCTTGTATTTGTTTTTGATGATTGATTGCAGTTCGGATTTTTCTTTGTTCACGTAATAGGCGAGCTTTCAATGACTCTACAGATACTTGTAACTTTTGTGCCAATTTTTGGATATAAATATCAATTTCTATAGGGTCATCATTTTTAGCGATTAAAGCGATGCTTTCATTAATAAAATCAAGTTTATCCCTATCATTAAACAAATTATACTTTTTGGCCATCCTTTGTAACAAAAATTCCGTTGAAGTAATTGCTGCTTTAACTTCATTAACATATTTTTCAGGACCGTGTTTTTTTACATATTCATCTGGATCTAAATTTTCTGGTAAAGATACGATACCAAGATTTATATTAGGGTAGTTAAATAATTTAATCGCACGTTCCATAGCATGTTGCCCGGGATCATCACCATCATAATTAATTATTATATTCGGTGTTACTCGTCGCAGCATATAAACTTGTTGTGAAGTTAAACTAGTTCCCATTGAGGCGACACCAGTTTTAATTCCACACTTATAAGCTGCTATTACATCCATATATCCTTCATATAAAATCAAATGATTTTCAACATTTACCGCATGCTTGGCTTCTGAAAAGTGATAAAGCAATTTAGACTTGGTAAATAATGGAGTTTCTGGACTATTCACATACTTGGCAATTTGACTATCATTTGAAATTCTTCTACCTGAAAAAGCAATCGGATCACCTAATTCATCACACAATGGAAACATCAATCTGTCACGAAAGCGATCCAATAATTTTCCTTTTTCATTCTTTATAAATAATCCGCTTTGTTCCAATAGATCCTGAGAATAATTTTTTTGTTTCAAAAAAATATACAAAATGTTATCTGCTTTTGGTGCATACCCTATCTTAAAATGAGAGATTATCTCACTAGTTAATTCCCTCTCTTGAACATATTTTAATGCAACTTCACCTAATTTAGTTGTTAACAAAATATGCTGGTAGAATTCTGTTGCATCAGAATAAATTTGTTTGATCGGATTTTTTTTATAGATCGCATCATTATTATATTCACCAGGAATTGTAATATGTGCAATCTTAGCAACAGATATTACACTTTCGGGAAAAGATATATTCTCTTTATCCATCAAAAATTTAAATACGTTACCGCCCTTGCCACAACCAAAGCACTTAAAGAATTGCTTAGATTCACTGACGGTGAATGAAGGTGTTTTTTCTTGATGAAAAGGGCACAATCCAACGTAATCCTTGCCTTTTTTGGTTAAAGAAACATATTGACTAATGATATCAACGATATTGACAGCACTACGTACTTCATCAATTAAATTACTAGGTATATGCCCTATCATAATTAACCTTCTTTATAACTATTTAATAACTAATTTAGATAAATCACCAAATTCCAAAGCTAGCTTATCAATAAGTTTTAATTGCGATAAACGATTTATTTTGACAGCTTCATTCTTGTCTAATATCATATTGCTGTCAAAATACTCATCAATCACAGGTTGTAGCTGCACAAATTCGCTATATAGAGTTTTTACATCTAATGATTTATCTATCAACAAATTAATTTTATCGTACAATGCTTTTTCGCTATTGTTTTCAAATAAATCTGGATTAATTTGACCAGCTTCTGAAAAATCAGCTTTCTTCAAGATATTTGCAATTCTTGTTAAACTTTCTACTACTTTCTTAAATTTACTATCATCGTGGTTTTCCTGCAAAATATCAGCAATCGACAAAATATTGGCAACATTTTGTTGATTAGATGCTAAAACTGTATCGATAACATCATATGAATATTTTTTAACTTGTAATAATTGTTTAACACGATTAATGATAAAGTCTGAGATTTCAGCTTGTGTAGCTTCATCATTAGGCAATTTTGCAACTGTCTTTCCCTTTAATAAAGCAATGATATCCTTCAAAGCATCTTCAATAGAAATATTCCATGATTGATTAATTAAAATTCGAACAATACCATACGCACTTCTTCTTAAGGCATATGGATCGTTAGAAGAATTTGGTATCATGCCCGCACCGAAAAAGGCAATAATAGTATCTAACTTATCAGCTATAGAAAGTAATGAACCAATCTTGGTAATTGGTAAATCACCATCAGCACTTGAAGGTAAGTAGCTTTCTTTAATAGCTTGTGAGACAGCTTTTCTTTCTCCTGCTAACTCTGCATAATGAGTTCCCATAATACCTTGCAACTCAGCAAATTCACCAACCATATTAGTAACTAAGTCAAATTTATAGATATCTGCTGCACGATCAAAATCAGCTAGCTCACTGGATGATAGGTTTATTTTTTTACCTATATATTCACCAATCAACTTAACACGAAGCATTTTTTCAGCCATTGAACCTATTTTATCATGGAATGAAACGCTTGATAATTTTTCTACAAAGTGTGACAACGGATATTTCTTATCTTCGTCATAGAAAAATTGAGCATCATCTAATCTAGCTACTAAAACCTTTTCATTACCTGCGATAACATTATCTAAATAATCACTATTTCCATTTCTGATGGCAATAAAATGATTAATTAAAGTTCCCTCATGGTCATAAACTTCAAAATATCTTTGATTATCCTTCATAGATGTAATTAATACTTCTTTGGGAATATTTAAATATTTTTCATTAAATGAACCCGAAAAAATAGTTGGATATTCAACTAAATTGGTAACTTCTTCTAATAAGCCACTGTCAATTTTAACTTGCCAATTATTCTTTTCGCATAAAGAATTGATTTGCGATAAAATCATATTTTTACGTTGATTAGCATCCGCAATCACAAATTGACTTTTCAGAGCCGATTCATAATCATCACTAGTTGCTAAAACAAGACTTTCACCCAAAAAGCGATGGCCATATGTTTTACGACCTGCTACTATATCAAGAATTTTTACTGGAATTATTTCACTACCAAATAATGATACTATCCAGTGAATTGGACGAACAAATTCTAAATCATAGTTCCCCCAACGCATTTTTGTAGGAAAAGCTAATTCTTTTACTATTTGATCCATACCTAGTAAAATTTCGGTAGCTTTTTTGCCCTCTTTTTTAACATGAATATATGCATACTCGACATCTTTTATTTTTTGAAAATAGATATCATCTACAGACATATTTTGGCCTCTAACAAAGCCTTCAGCTGCTTTGGACCAATTACCATCTTTATCTAATGCAATTTTTTTAGAAGGGCCTTTTTTGATTTCATCAATATCAGCTTGTTTTTCTGCTAATTCTTGAACTAAAATTGTTAATCTTCTAGGAGTAGAAAATGTTTTGATATTTTTAAAGGATAAGCCATTGTCCTTCAAAAACTTTCCTGTACGATCTGCTAATTGCTTAACACTTTTAGCAACAACATGTGCAGGCATTTCTTCGGTACCAATTTCGAATAAGTAATCTTTAGTCATATTAATCTTCCTTCTTACTTTCTTCTTGATGTTTTAAAAGAGGAAAACCACGCTTTTCTCTTTCTTCCACAAAACCTTTAGCTGCCATATGTGCTAAAGTTCTAATTCTTGCTAAGTACCCTGCACGCTCTGTTACTGAAACAGCTCCCCTAGCATCCAATAAGTTGAATGTATGACTACATTTGAGAATATAATCATAAGCTGGATGTATCAAATGTTGGTTTAATAACTCCTTAGCTGTAGCTTCAAATGTGTCAAAGAATTTTAATAACTCAGCCTGATTGCTGGCTTCAAAAGCATATTTAGAATGTTCATATTCAGGCTGCTTAAAAATATCACGATATATAACACCATCAGCCCATTCCAAATCAAAAACAGAATTTACATCTTGAATATATGATGCTAATCTTTCAACACCATATGTTATTTCACTCATGGTAGGTTTTACGTCTAATTCACCTACAACTTGGAAATATGTAAATTGCGATACTTCCATGCCATCTAACCAAACTTCCCAACCAACACCAGCACATCCCATAGAAGGATTAGCCCAGTTATCTTCAACAAATCGAATATCATGCTCTAAAGGTTCAATACCTAAAATACGCAAACTATCTAAATAATATTGCTGAATTTCTTTAGGAGATGGCTTAATAACAACCTGAAATTGATGGTGTTGATATAAACGATTAGGATTATTACCATATCTTCCATCAGCAGGCCTTCTTGAAGGTTCTACATAACAAGCTGCCCATGGCTCAGGGCCAACGGCTCTTAAAAATGTATAAGGGCTCATAGTTCCAGCACCTTTTTGCTCATCATAAGAAGGCATTATCATACAGCCCTTAGAAGCCCAGAACTGTTCCAGCTTAAAAATCATATTTTGAACATTCAATTTTTCTTCCATAACATTATCTCCTCAAACATAGGCTATAAAAAAAGCCTATGCAAAAAAAATTGCATAGGGACGATAGATCTCGCGGTTCCACCCTAATTCAGGACAAAAAAATTCCTGCACTTAATTAATGGCTTTGAAGGGCCTTTTCCTAAATGTGCTCACACCAAACCACATTCGCTTAATTAGTACTTTTCTATTCCTTCACTTGCCAATACATGCTATATTTTAACACTAATATCATTAAAAAAATAGATATAATCCACTCAAAGAACTTCTTTTAAATACTTTTTGGTCTTTAAGTGTAAATCTAAATATTGTCCATAAAGAATATCTATAAATTTTCTACTCTGCTGCTTCAAGTTATCACTAATATTTATTTGACCAAGCTGCTGAATATCAATCAAGGCTAATGTCCTAATAAGACCCATGGTTTTAGCATCTAAACACATCCTCGTGTTTGCACTCCCAAAATGATTCTTACAAACAATGCCACCCAACTGTAAAGAAAAATCGAATATACCTTGGCTAGCATCACAAAAAACACAATGCCTAAACTCTGGCATTGTACCAAAGGCAGATAGCAATTTCAATTCTACCATTTGACATATAATTTCATTATCTATACCTTCATTTATCTTCACTAGTGCATTAAAAACTAAATAATAATTTTTTCCTAATGGTTGATAATCCGCATAGGCATGATCCACTAAATCCAACAAATAATTTGCATAAGCATTTCCTTTAAAATCGAAATAGATATGTTCTAATTGATGGACAACTTTGTAATTTCTCAAAACACTTAAGCCGCAATAATTTGTATTAATTAAATAATTTCCGTAAGAAAAATTAATTGTGGCAGGTAAAAGACGTGACTTTGGTTTTAATCCGCCTTTTATCAATAAAGTAAAAATGCCATTCTCCGCTGTCATAATTTTGGATAAAACATCAAAGTCTTTATATTTTTTTTGTTTAAAAACTAAACCTGAAACTTCAATCAGTTCTTTACTCACAAATTATAGATCCTTTACATTATAACCAATTTTCTTTAAAAATACTGGATCAGATCGCCAATTTTTATGCACTTTAATCCAAAGATGTAAATTAACTTTATCACCTAATAATTTTTCAATCTCTACTCTACTATGCATACCAATATTTTTGAGCATTTGTCCATTTTTACCAATAATAATGCCCTTTTGCCCTTCTTTTTCAACAAAAATGGTAGCAAATATTTGTAGCTTTCCCTTATCAAAATCAGACATCTTATCGACTAATACTGCCGCAGAATGAGGTACCTCTGCATGAGTTAGTTGTAAAATCTGCTCCCTAATTAGTTCAGCTACTATAAAATATTCTGGCTTATCTGTTAATTGCTCACTATCATAATAGTGAGGACCCTCTGGTAAATATTTAACTAATGTTTTAATTAAATCATCGATATTATTACCTTGGCGAGCTGATATTGGAATTATTTCCGCAAACTTAACTAATTTATTATAAGAATCGATTATAGGTAATAATTTATCAGGGTGAACAGTATCTATTTTATTAATTATTAAGAATACAGGGCAAGCTACATTCTTTAACAAATCAATAATAAACATATCTCCCTTACCTGCTGGTTCAGGATCAACCATAAATAATACAGCTTCGACATCATTTAATGCAGAATAAGATGATTTATCCATAAAATCATCCAAATTATTCTTCGGCTTATGGATGCCAGGAGTATCTATAAAGATTATTTGCTCATTATCATTAGTATAAATTCCTGAGATCTTATTACGAGTTGTTTGTGGTTGGTTAGACATAATGGCAACTTTCTCACCAACCAAATAATTCAACAATGTAGATTTTCCTACATTTGGACGTCCAACTAAGGCTACGAAACCTGACTTATATTCTTTATTTTGCATATCATTTTCCCTTAATTAGTGTATTTGTTTACCATGTGTTTCCTGATCAGGATGTAATGGCAGACCATATTCTTCAAGCACTTTACTTTGAATCCCAAACATCACTTCAGCTTCATCATCTTTAATATGATCATAACCATTTAAATGTAAATAGCCATGAACTAAAGTATAACCAAATTCTCTATAAAATCCCGTCTCATATTCTGTAGCATGCTTCTCAACAACTTCTGGGCAAATAAATAAATCACCAATATCCTCAACGAAGTCTGGTGTTTCTATAAATTGTGCAAACAAGTCATTATCTGTTCCATCTTCAATAGCAAATGAAATTACATCAGTTGGTCTATCTTTACCACGATAATTTTTATTTATCTCATGAATTTTGTTAATATCAACAAAATTTATACTCATTTCTTGCCGATTAGTTTTTTTGATATTCTTTTTGGCACTTAAAATCAATTCCTCGATCCAAGTTTTCCAATTTTTTCGAGTATCACTTAAGAAATCAACTTCATCATTAAAAGATATATCTATCTCGGTCATCGATTTTCCTCTTCTTCATATGCTTTTACAATTTTAGCAACAACAGGGTGTCTTACCACATCGTTAAAACTAAATTTAATAAATTTAACTTGCTCAACATTAGCTAAGATCTTTTCAGATTCTAAAAGTCCACTCCTAGCACGACCAGGTAGATCAATTTGCGTCTGATCACCGTTAACAACCATCTTAGAATTAAATCCTAATCTAGTTAAAAACATCTTCATTTGTGCATGTGTTGTATTCTGTGCTTCATCCAAAATTACAAAAGCATCATCTAATGTTCTACCTCGCATATATGCTAATGGAGCAACTTCAATTAATCCACGATCCATTAAGCGACTAGTTGTTTCAACACCTAGAATCGTAAAAAGCGAATCATAAATAGGGCGTAAATATGGATCAACCTTTTCTTTTAAATCTCCTGGCAAAAATCCTAATGATTCACCTGCCTCTACAGCAGGACGAGTAACAATGATACGAGATACTTCACCTTTTTTAAAAGCAGATATAGCCATGACAACCGCTAAAAACGTCTTGCCTGTTCCTGCAGGTCCCATTCCAAAAACTACATCATATTGTCTAATAGCATCAATGTAGCGTTTTTGTCCCATATTTTTTACTCTGATTGGTCGTTTTTTAGAATCTCTTATTAATACCTGATTATATAGCTCTCCAAAGTATTCTAAAGTACCTTTTTCAGCCATTTTACTAGCACTAATTACATCAGTAGCTGAAATCATAATACCATCTGTAATAACTTTATCTAGAGCATTTAATACTGCTACTGCACTAGCAACTGTAGATTCATCACCTGATAATTGAATTGTATTGCCATTTTCAACGATACTAATATCATAAGTTTCTTCAAGCAATTTAAGATTTGCATCATTAATTCCTACCAAATTAACAATATTTTTTGGATCGCTAGGAGTAAAGGTAACTACATTGTTAGATATCACCACAAAATTCCCTCATATTCTAACTTAATTTCTTCTTTAAAATTTCAGAAGCTAATTTACCATCGGCTTTACCCTTTATTTTAGGCATCAATACTTTCATTACTTTACCAAAGTCTTGTTTACCAGACGCACCAACTTCTGAAATAGTTTCTATAATTACCTGTTCTAATTCAGTTTCACTTAATTGTTTTGGCATATATTTTGCAATAATAGCTAATTCGTGTTCAGTTTGTTCAACTAAATCTTCTCTACCTCCTTTTTTGAATTCTTCTAAAGATTCTTTGCGCATTTTAATAGCACTAGCCAAAACCGTTAATTCATCTTCTGGAGTTAATTCATGTCCTTGCTTAATTTTGTAATACATAACAGCTGCTTTTAAAGATCTAATAGTAGTAAGTGTCTCCTTATCTTGTGCTTTCATAGCAGCTTTCATATCTTTCATTAAACTTTCAATTAAAGTCATTTTTATATCTCCTAACTTTATATATTCTAATCACATTGTAAACTTTTTAGATAAAAAAAGCTCTGAATAGAAAAAATTCCTACCAGAGCAATCATATTAATAATGTCTACGCTTACGAGCAGCTTCGGACTTCAATTTTCTACGAACACTAGGTTTCTCGTAAAATTCACGTTTACGGTATTCTTGTAAAGTACCACTTCTAGAAACGGAACGTTTGAAACGACGAAGAGCATCATCAATAGACTCGTTTTCATGAACGATAGTCTTTGCCATAGTGAGATCCCTCCTTCCATTTCTTAGCACACACTGTGCCTAACAATATAGTATATATTATATCTAAGACACTTATGGTGGTCAATAGAAATAATTATTTTTTATCATTTTTTGGGCTTTTTATGTAAGCCTTAACATTATTGTAAATAAAGATTTTTTCTTATGGTTTTTCTATGCTAAAATTAACTTGAGGTGAAAATTATGTGCAATAAAGATAAAGTCGAAGTCAATTTAATTATCATTTCTGATGCAGTTGGAGATACAGCGTTTAATATGGTACAAGCGGGGGCTGTTCAATATCCTAATGCAACTTTTAATTATCGTCGCTATCCTTTTATAACTGATACTAAAAAATTAGAAAATGTTCTCAATGAAATAGTGCAATATAAAAATGTTCTGATTGCGTTCACTCTTCTGAATGAAGAAATGCAATTAATGATAATTAAATTTGCTCGTGAACATAATATGAAACATGTTGACTTATTATCAGGCATTATTGATAAGATACATGAAATAACTAAGGAAGACCCTAAACATGTTATTGGAGCTGTACACCATATGGGGCAACGTTATTTCGATCGTATTTCTGCAATGGAATTTGCTGTAATGTATGATGATGGTAAAGATCCTAAAGGTTTCTTGGAAGCTGATGTTGTTTTGCTTGGTGTTTCAAGAACTTCTAAAACACCACTTTCCCTATTCTTGGCAAATAGAAATATCAAAGTTGCTAACTTGCCACTTGTACCACAAACACATATTCCAGATGAAATTTATAAAGTTGATCCTAAAAAAATTATTGGTTTAACTAACGATCCAGAAGTTTTAAATGAAATCAGACGTCAAAGAATGATTTCATATGGTTTAAATCCAGATACTACTTATTCTAATATGGATTCTATTAATGCAGAACTTAATTCAGCTAAACAATTATATGATAAGTTGGGATGTTATGTTATTAATGTTGCACATAGATCTATAGAAGAAACAGCTGCATTAATCATGTCACATTTGGGAATTGACAATTTTTCAAAATAGTTAATATCTATATAACAAAAACGGTATATTCAATGAATACACCGTTTTTATTTACACTGGTTTTTGCTCAATAAATCTACCATAAATCTTAGATACTTCACTCATGCTCATAAATGCATATGGATCGTTTTTGGAAACAATATTGTAAATATCATACATATCATACCTATCAATGATTGTTATTAACACTGTTTTTTCATTATGACTATATGCACCTTCTGCATCATGTAGAATTGTAATTCCCCTATGCATTTTTTCCTGAATCTGTTCAACAATCTCTGTTGGATGCTCAGTTACAATAATTACCTGCATTTTTTGATGTTGTGTATAGACTGCATCAATGACACTACCATTGATAAAAATATTTAAAGCAGTGTATAAAGCACGTGTCCAACCAAAAACAAATCCAGCACATATTACAATAATTAAATTGAAAAAGATATTTATTTGGCCAAAACTTTTTCCAGTCTTTCTTCTCAAAATTATGCCTAAAACATCAATACCACCTGTAGATATGCCAGATTTTAATGCAATACCTGTACCAACACCATTAACTACACCACCAAAAATAGCACAAATGATAGGATCATAACTAAGCTTTATTGGTGCAATTAATTTCATCATAATTGATGCCAAAATAACTGCAATGATAGTAAATAAAGTAAATTTTTTCCCTATTTTCAACCAACCTAAAATAAATAGTGGAATATTTAATACAAAATACATAGACGATGTAGTTAGTGTAAATGGCAGATACCGACTAGACAGAGATTCCAATACTTGCGAAAATCCAGTAACTCCTGATGCGTATATTTTACCGGGATGCCAAAAGAAATTTAAGGCTACTGCTACAGCCAATGCATAAAAAAATGCTGCAGATAGTTTGGAAATAAAATTGTGTCTTCTCGATAAGCGCTCGAAATGATCCATATCAAAATAACCCCTTTTTTGTTTTTAATACTAGTTTAAAGATATTACGCTATAATAACAAGTTTTAACTAAAAAAGAATTTGATGACATAAAAAATAAGTACTCAACATGAGTACTTATTTTTCTAATCCTTAGGATTATCCTTGATTAATTTTTCAAATTGTTCAATATATTTTTTAACAAAATTGAATGTAGCTTCATTGTTAAATTTGCCTGATTCATCTAAAAGCTCAGGAGAACGTCCTAAAAATACTTCTGGCTGTTGTACTGTAGGCATCGTAAAATATGAAAGAGCTAAACGTAAATTTTTATTTGCACTATAACCTCCCATAGCACCTACAGAATGACTAATTACAGCTACAGGTGTATTGGTCCACGCAACATCGCCTTTAGGTTTTGATGCAACATCTACTGCATTCTTTAAGCAGGCTGGTATAGTTCTATTATTTTCAGAAGTAACAAATAATACTCCAGCAGCATCTTTAATCTTTTTTCTAAATTGTACATATGACTCAGGTAATGGCTTATTTGTATTATTTATATCATCATAATCTGCATCATACAAAGGTAAGTCACGAATTTCAACAATTTCTGCATAAAATTCATCGCTAAACATATCAATAGCATTTTTAGCAATTTTTCGAGCATAAGATTGTTCACGCAAACTACCAACTAACACAACAACATCTTTTTTCATTAAATATTAACCATCCTTCTCTTCTAATACTTTTACTTTGAATGATTTAATTAAAAAATGCAAATGATTTGCTTGATAATTTACCAAGTACGATTTTTGTCGGCTAAATCATTAGCTTCTTTCTTCAATCTTGCTTCAATTTCAGCATTAGCTTCAACATGCTCTGACATAACATTGATTCCTAAATCAGCTAATTGCTTATCAGCAACTGGTGCAGGCGAATGCATCATTGGTTCAGAGGCAGAAGCATTCTTTGGAAAGGCAATAACATCACGAATATTATCTTTTTCTGCTAATAACATGGCAAACCGATCCAAACCTATAGCAAGACCAGCATGTGGTGGAAATCCCATATCTAATGCTTCTAGTAAAAATCCAAATTGTTCATATGCACGTTCTTTAGTAAATCCTAGAGCCTTAAACATCTTTTCTTGAATTTCTCGTTTATGTATACGAATCGAACCTCCACCTAATTCGTAACCATTTAATACAATATCATATGAACGAGCATGTGCCTTATGTGGTTCGGTCTCTAACAATTCAATTCCTTTATCATCAGGCATAGTAAATGGATGGTGTGCAGCAATCCATCTTTGATCACCCTCATCATATTCAAAAAGTGGCCAATCTACAACCCAAGCAAATTTAAACTCATGTTGAGGTATGATGCCTGTTTCTTTTGCAAATGTTCTACGTAAATAATCTAGAGAATCTGTAACTACTTTCCAAATGTCTGCTATGATAGTGATCAATTCTCCACCAGTCAGTTCAAATTCAGATATCAAATCACGTTTTTGATTTTCAGTTAAAAATCTTACGATAGGTCCAGTGAATTCTCCATTTTCATATTTAACCCATGCTATACCTTTAGCGTGGTATCGTTTAATATATTCTTGCTTTTCTTCTATTTTCTTGCGTGAATATGCCTCAGCTCCACCTTTTACAGCAATTCCTTTTATGACACCGCCATTTGATAATGTATCAGCAAATACTTTAAATTCACTATCTTTAAATATGTCACTTAAATCATGTAAATGCATATCGTAACGAATATCTGGCTTATCAGAACCATATTTATTCATGGCTTCATCCCAAGTAATACGTTTAATTGGAGTGACTATATCAATCCCCATTACATCTTTCATTACTTTTTTAAGTAATCCCTCAGTATATGTTTGAACACCTTTTTCATCCAAAAATGATGTTTCTAAGTCTACTTGCGTAAATTCTGGTTGTCGATCACCACGTAAATCTTCATCACGATAGCAACGAGCAATTTGATAATATTTATCAAAGCCTGCACCCATTAATAACTGCTTAAATAATTGTGGTGACTGTGGTAAAGCATAGAAACTGCCAGGATAAACACGAGAGGGCACTAAATAGTCCCTAGCACCTTCAGGTGTTGATTTACCTAATGTAGGAGTTTCAATATAAACAAATCCCTCTTGATCAAAGTAATCATGAATTGCGTGCAAAATTTTTGAACGTAATATAATTGAATGTTGTAAAGATGGACGACGCAAATCTAAATAACGATACTTCAAACGAGTTTGTTCAGCAGCTGTTACATCATCTTTAATTTCAAATGGTGGATTCTTAGATTCATTCAAAACAACTATGTTAGTAGCATTAATTTCTACTTCACCAGTTTTGATTTCCTTATTAACATTCGATCTTTTAACTACTTTACCTTGTACTTCGACTACATATTCATTGCCCAACTTTTGAGCAACATCCATTAAAGCATCACCAGAATCTTGATTAACAACAACCTGAACAATACCTTCTCGATCACGCAAATCAATAAAAATTAATTTACCTAATTTTCTAACACGTTGTACCCATCCATAGATAGTCACATTTTGATTTTCATACTTGCTGGTAATATTACCACAATAATCCGTTCTCATTTCCATAATTATCTCTCCAATTTTTGCAAAAGATCATTCACATTTGCAATCTCATCCATGTTAAATGCATAACTCTTACCATCACTAAGACGTTTAATATTTAATGTATTCTCCTCAATTTCTTGAACACCTAAGGTAATAACATACTTAGCTTTAGCTTTGTCTGCTTTTTTAAATTGAGCTTTTAACTTCTTTTGTTCAACATCATATTGAACCTTGAGACCTTGCTTTCTCAATTCTCTAGCTATTTCAACAGTTTTAGTAATTGTTTCTTCACCAATATTGGTAATATAAAAATCAATATTGCTATCAGTTAATAGCTCAGGATTTTGAGCCTTTAATACAAGCATTAACCTTTCTTCACCAATACCAAAACCAACTGCTGGTGTTTTAGGTCCATCAAATTCCTCAACTAAATGGTTATATCTACCACCACCCAAAATGGTAGTCTTAGACTGCCATAATGAAGTGTCTTCAACCATAAACTCAAAAATGACACCTGTATAATAATCTAATCCACGCACCAAATCATCATCCAACACATAATCAATTTTTAGTTCAGATAATGTCCTAATGATAAATTCAAAATTTTTCTTAGATTCATCATCCAAGTAATCTCTAATTCGCGGTGCATTACTTACAAATTCTATATCTTCTTCATCTTTAGAATCTAATATTCTCAATGGATTAGTTTTCAATCTACGTTGTGAATCATCAGATAACTTATCTTTAATAGGAGTAAAATAATCTACTAAGGCTTGACGATAAGCCGTTCTGACAGCTTCATTACCTAAAGAATTAATATGTAACTCATACTTTTTTATACCTAAAGTAGAAAGCAAATCATGTGCTAAAACTATCGTTTCAACATCTGCCAAGGCATTATCAGAGCCAAAACTTTCTACACCAATCTGATGAAATTCACGCTGTCTACCTGCCTGTGGTCGTTCATATCTAAACATTGAAGCAATATAAAAAACATTATACGGTTTAGGATATTCAGGTCCGTAAAGTTTATTTTCCACATACGCTCTTACTACACCTGCTGTACCTTCAGGTCGTAAAGCAATATGTCTATCACCTTTATCCATAAAATCATACATTTCTTTTTCTACTACATCAGATGATTCCCCACTGGAACGTGAAAATATCTCATAATTTTCAAACATTGGTGTTCTTATTTCTTGATAATTAGCTTTTCTAAAAAAATTTTTAGCTATATTTTCTACTTTATCCCATTGATATGATGTATCAGGTAGAATATCAACTGTTCCTTTTGGTTTTTGAACTCGCATTATTACCTCCAAACTAAAAAGCACCCCTTACAAGACAAGGGTGCTTTCATGCACGGTACCACCTCTAAAAATGCTACGATTAACGCTCGCCATACGACATTATCTGCTGAAGGGTCACGACTCATGCTATGTACTTTTTCACCAAACAAGTACTCTCTGCAATACCGCTAGTCTCATTCTTCGTCATTAATAATTATTAATTATCTTACTTTTTTTATGTACTAATGTCAAACATCAAGACATTTTTTATAAATCTAAAACTATCGTCATAGGACCATCATTAATTAGACTTACTTGCATATCCGCACCAAATTGCCCTCTTTCAACAACATTACCGTCATTAACTAAACATTCATTGAAATAATTAAACAAATCTAAGGACATTGGGGGCTTCATAGCATTAACAAAGCTGGGTCTATTGCCCTTCTTGGTATCTGCTAACAAAGTAAACTGGCTAACACTTAAGATTTTCCCATTAACTTCGTGGATGTTTAAATTAGTTTTACCACAATTATCTTCAAAAATACGAATTTTTGAGATCTTAGCTGCCATTTTTTTAACAATATCTCTCGTATCATCCATGCCAATGACTACGAGAAGTAACATCCCCTTATCAATTGAACTTATTTCTTCTTTATCAATTTCTACTTTTGCTTGTAAAACTCTTTGAACTACTACTCTCATTAATTAACAGACCTTTTTACTTCGTATACATTTGCGATATCACGTAATCGTCCCATGATTTCCTCTAAATGTGCGGTATCCCTCACTGAAACAGTCGCATAAATATGTGCCATATTATTATTATCTGTTTTACCTGAAATATTGATAATATTTTTGGTCTTAGAGTTTAGAGCATTAATCACATCGCTTAAAAATTTAGATCTAGAAAAGCCGTAGATTTCAATATCAGCATTAAAGTTTTCTGCTGTATTATTTTCACCGATATTCTCCCAAGCAACTTCAATTAATCGACCTTGTGATTTAGCAGCTCCATTAATATTGCGACAATCAGCTCGATGGACAGTAACACCACGCCCCTTAGTAACATAACCGACGATTTCATCGCCTGGAACAGGATTGCAGCATTTTGCTAACCGCAACATTAAATCTGAAACGCCTTGAATCATTACACCATTATTATGCTTAATATACATAACTCCATTAGAAGATTCGTGCTTTTCAGAAACCGGATTAATTTTCTGCTGTCCGGCATTCATAATTTCTGCTTCTAATTGACGTTTACGCTCATTTTCTTCACGTTTACGTAAATCTTGTGTCAACCGATTAACGATACTTGCAGGTGATATCTCACCAAATCCAGCTGCTGCAAATAATTCTTCTTCATTATGATAATTAAAATGCTCAATTACAGTATTGACGTGCGACTTATCCATATAAGTTTTGGATGATAAACCACGTGTTTGTAACTCTTGTTCAACCAATTCAATACCTTTTTCGATATTTTTCTCACGATCTTCAGACTTGAAAAATCGTTTTATCTTATTACGAGCACTAGAAGTTTTTACTAATTTTATCCAATCTCTAGATGGTGTGGCACTACTTTGCGTCAGCATTTCTACTACATCACCATTTTTTAATTGGTAATCCAAAGGAACTATTTTGTCATTAACTTTAGCTCCTACAGAATGGGCACCTACTTCCGAATGAATCATATAACCAAAGTCTAATGGTACAGATCCCTTAGGAAGTTCATAAACATCACCTTTAGGAGTAAAAACATAAACTCTATCAGAAAAAATATCAGTCTTAACACTATTCATAAATTCATGAGAATCCTTAGTTTCATCTTGCAATTCAAGAATCTCACGGAACATATCAATTTTCTTACTTGATGGAGTTTCAGTTACTGCAGTTTGTACACCTTCTTTATATGCCCAATGTGCAGCAACACCATATTCTGCAATCTGATGCATTTTTTCCGTTCTAATTTGTATTTCCAGCGGTTTACCACCAGGTCCAATAATCGTAGTATGCAAGGATTGATATCCATTAGCTTTAGGCACCGCAATATAATCCTTAAATCTTCCTGGCATTGGTGTCCATTTGGTATGCACAGCTCCCAAAACCGCATAACAATCACGAACGGTTTTTACAATAACTCTAACTGCCAACAAATCATAGATCTCACTAAATTCTTTATGTTTGTTGACCATCTTTTTATAAATTGAATATATATGTTTAGGTCGACCAAAAATTTCATACTTTATACCTAAATCATCTAAATTAGCCTTTAAGGTAGAAATAGCACTGGAAATATATCTTTCACGTTCACTACGTTTAGACTGCATGAGATTAACAATCCGATAATATTGTTGGGGATTTAAATAGTGCAAGCTCATATCTTCTAATTCCCACTTAATTGTTCCAATACCTAATCTATCAGCTAGTGGGGCATAAATATCCAATGTTTCATCAGCAATGCGTCGTTGTTTATCAGGTCGCAAATGATCCAAAGTATGCATGTTGTGCAAACGATCTGCTAATTTAACCATAATTACACGTAAGTCTTTAGCCATTGCAATTAACATTTTTCGATGATTGTCTGCTAAATACTCTTCATGAGTTTTCGATTTATATTTTATTTTTTTTAATTTAGTAACGCCTTCGACAATAAAAGCAACATCTTTACCAAATTCTTTTTTGATATCTTCATTAGTTACGGGTGTATCTTCCACAGTATCATGCAAATACCCCGCAGCAACTGTATCCGGATCTAAACCCAAACTAGCTAAAGTACCAGCAACTTGAGTTGGATGAATTATATATGGTTGCCCTGATTCTCTAAATTGACCCTCATGTGCATCTTTGGCAAAAGCATATGCTTTTTCGACAAATGCTACATGTTCTTCATTCATATATTTTTTACACGCTGCCATAACCTCATCGTGTGTCATTTCCACATATTTAGACATTTTATCACCCTATTTTCTAACCTGATACAGATCGTTATGCCATAAACCAAAAAGTTCAAAACATAAATAAATTAAACAAAAGAAATAATTATATTTTGCAAAATGAATAGTAACCATTAAGGCAAAAATAATTGGAAAAAATAATAACCATTTTTTGCTAAGTTTATGAAAGTCAATCAAGCACCCTATTTGAAATGATATATAACTATTAAAAATAAGAAAAATAAGTGCTACTAACCATACTTTTCTTAAATGTGCCAATGAACACAAAAGACTTAAAATGATACAAAACATTGCCAAAAATACAATAGACATATAACTTTTCTGATTTAATTTGTGCCAAAATTCAACAGATATAATTTCTGATATTTTATGTAAAACTTTTTTCATACACTCAACCTTTTTTCTTTTTTATAATTTTATCACTTAATTTGATTTTTGACTTACTAAGATACAAAACCATCTTTTTTCTTGTATTTTCAAATTAACAGTAAATCCATTTTCAGATAGTAACTTTTCTATTCTAGATAGCTGCTCACAATCAATCCCAGACATAATTACACTACCATTGCGAGCCAAGTGATCAGATAAATGAGGAATTAGCTGATACAAAATCTCTGCTAACATATTAGCCAAAATTAAATCATATTTCCCCTTTACGCCCGTTAATAAATTGGCTTGTTTTAATTCAACATTGTCAATATCATTCAAAGCCAGATTTTTTTTAGCTGAAGCTATTGCATCATCAGAGATATCTGTAGCACAAACATTAGATGCACCAAATTTGGACGCAACTATAGATAAAATACCCGATCCAGTTCCTACATCTAACACAGACATCTCACTAAGTAATACACGTTCCATAACCATCAACATCAATTGGGTAGTAATATGTGTACCTGTACCAAAAGCTTGCTTAGGATTCATTTTAATAACAATTTGATGAGGATTTAATGGTTTAGGACATTCCCATTCAGGTACTATGGCTAAACTACGTGAGAAATCAACTCTATGATAAAATTTTTCCCACTGATTTTGCCACATTTTATCACAAACTTGAATGACTTTAAATTCAACGTTATCAGTTTTGAACCCATAGTTTTTTAGCTCTAATAACTTTGCTTTTATTTGAGAAATTATGTCACTTATTTCAATTCCAATTGCAAAATAAGCTGTCAATTCCATATCATCAGGAATTTCATTAGCATCTTGAGCTAAGATATTAGCAGTTAATACGTCATCAAAATCACTTCTACGACGCACTTCAATTCCTTTTGCTGCTAAATCGCTTTGCAAAAAATAAGTGAGTGGCTCTTCCAACTCACTAGAACACATAATTTGAACACCATTTAATTGCAATTTTATACTTCCTTTTGACTTTTTTTAAATTTATGTTTTATTATAGCTAGTGGTGATAAAAATGTCGAAAAAAAATAAAAAACAAAATTTAAAGAAAACTTTGGTCGAAAAAATCTTAGATCAACATAAAATACCTTATAGCCAACTTCAATTCAACGTTACTCAACATGGTGATGTTAAGCAGATTGATACTACTATTTTAGCTGAAGATGAACATTTGGTCTACAAAACTCTTGTTTGTGAAGGTAACCAAAATTCACCTATTATAGCAGTAGTTCCCGTTACTGAACATTTAAGTATGAAAAAATTGGCAACTATCTCAAATAATAAAAAATGTGAACTATTACCTCTAAAGAAACTTTTATCAACTACAGGATACGTTCACGGTGCCAATACTCCTATAGGAATTTATGAAAAATTTCATTATCCGATTTTTTTGGACAATAGTATGAAAAATGAACCATTAGTTGCTGTTTCAAGCGGTGAAGTTGGTAGAAGCGTTAAATTAAACCCTACCGATTTGGCAACACTCACGAATGCAACTTTTTGTGATTTATTAGATAAATAAAAAGCCTATTTTGTGTTAAGGCACAAAAAGGCTTTTTTAGTAAGTATGATTTATTTATCCTGCATGACGCCACTTAGGATCTGTTAAAATACGTGCAGTAATTAATCCTAAAGGTAAACTGATCACAATCAACAATGCCTTAATAGACCAAATTTCACCCTGCACAAACGATGCTAAAGTCAAATTAAACATTGCTCGATACATATATAATCCTGGAACCATAATAACAATCGCTGGAACTGTCAACGCTATTCTAGGATAACCAATTTTCTTTCGAACTATCGATGCCAAGATACCTGCTAAAAATGCTCCTAAAAAGGCTGCCAAAGCAGGTGGCCAATTTACAAAATCAACCAAACTAAGTCGCATAGTATTCGCAATAGCACCAAATACAGCAGCTAGCATAGCCATCTTAACTTCAGTATTAAACATGATCGAGAAACCAAACACACCACAAAAACTAGCAAATAAACGTAAGATAGTTAAAATAACTGGTTCTAAGTTTAAAGGTAAGAAATCTTGTGGATGCAAATGTAAGACAAGAGCAATTATACATCCTACTGCTGTAGCAACTACAATAATCATAGATGCAAATGCCATTCTTTCCAAACCAGAACGCATATCAACTTTAGAGATATCTAATCCAGAAGTAATGAAAGGAAAACCTGGTATCACAAACAACATAGCACCGATATAGCCATCTAAATGTCTAGCACTGACATGCATGAAAAGATTACTTATATAAAAAGCTAAAGCATAGACACAACATGCTACTAAAACTCCAACTATTACATTTGCTAAAACAGTCATACGCTTATCAATCATCTTACGCCGAGCATAATTTCCCGCCATAGCACCGAAAAAAGCATAAATAACTTCAAAAATTCCACCACCCAGCAAGAATGTAAATCCACCACAAGCAATTCCAGAAGCAAGTGCTACTTGCCATGGTTGATATGAAGCTTTTTGTTTAGTAATTTCTTCTAATGTATTATGAATTTTTTCTATTGTCCAATTACCATGATCTTTTTCAAATTGACTGACAAATGCTTCCATTTTATTAAGTTTAGCAGTATTAACGCCCGTAGATGGTAAACTCAAGGCTTGCGTATAACTGTGACCAAATTCATCAACACAAGTGTACTCTAATGATACTAGCCCTATATCAGCACTACAAGTCATATTTAAGTTACGAGCCATGGTATTCATAGCAGATCTTACTCTCCATGCACCAGTTCCAAACGATAGCAACATCATACCTACATGACCAACAATAACAGACCTTTCAGATAATGTTGCTTCTTTAGCTAAAGTTGAACTTTTACTGTTAAAAAACTCATGCCATCTAATACGCATATGATGATGATGTGATAAGGTATGACATTTATTACTGGAGCAATTTTCGTGTTTCATATTACTATTTTTCTTACTCATTAGCCACCTCACATAAATTATTACATTTAAAATTTTAACATAAAATTAATAAAATGACTTAACACTTTATTATATAAAACATAAAAAAGCCAAGCTATTTTATGTAAAATAGCTTGACCTCGTTACCGTTCTTGATGATTAAATTTAACAGCTAAATAATCTCCAACTAATTGAATAATTAATACTAATAGTAATACCAATATAGTTGCTACAAAAGTTACATCATTATTAAATCTATTATAACCGTAGGAAATTGCAGTATTTCCCAAACCGCCAGCTCCTACTGCACCTGCCATAGCAGTTAATCCAACTAGACTAATCAAAGTAACCGTTGATACTCTAATTAGTTCACTGCGACTTTCTTTTAAATATACATCAAATATCAAATCGAGCGTCGTAGCACCTAATGCTTGAGCAGCTTCAATTTTACCAAGATCAACACTTTCTAATGCAACTTGCACTTGACGTGCAAAAAATGGAAAAACACCCAAAGTTAATGGTACTAATGCAGCTGTTTCGCCGATTTGAGTATGAACCAACGCCTTAGTAAATGGAGCAACAAAGGCCAATAAAATAATAAATGGTACTGCTCTAAATACTGAAACAGTTTTATCAATAATGCTAAAAAGCAATTTATTTTCCAAGATACCTTTTTGTCTGGTTAACACCAAACCAAGACCAAAGACTAAACCAAGTAATCCGCCAAATAATGCTGACCAGAAAGTCATATATAAGGTTTGTAAAATGGCTGTTTGCCAACCGGCATCGCCGCTCCATCCTTGAGCTACAACATTAGGTAAATATTTTTCAAGTATATTAAACATTTCTTAACACATCCTTATCCAATTTAGTTACAATCACATTTCTATCTCTCAAAAATTGCAAAGCTTCTTGCTCTTTATTAGCATCTAATTTGAGCAAAATTGCCAAAGTACCAATTAATTTTCCGCCTAATACTTCAACATTTCCGTACAAGATGCTTGCTTTAGTACCTACTTTTTCATCTAAATCAGCTACTACAGACTTTGTAACATCATCGATACCATAAACTAATTGGTATAATTGATCATTTGGTGCAATTTCATTTAAGCTATAGGTATTCAAAATATGTTGAACTTCTAACGCACCACCTACAAATTGTTTGGTTAATTTCCGTTTAGGATGTAAAAATACATCAAGCAGGTTACCATTTTCTATTAATTTACCATCTTCCATTACAGCAACTTTATTAGCTATTCTTTTTACAGCATCCATCTCATGTGTAATTAAAACTATCGTTAATTGTAATTTTTGATTCAATTCATATAGCAAATCTAAAATCTGATTGGTTGTCTTAGGATCTAAAGCACTAGTTGCTTCATCAGATATCAATATATCTGGATCATTAGCTAATGCTCTTGCAATTGCAACACGCTGTTGTTGACCGCCAGATAGTTGAGCAGGATAAAAATTTGCCTTATCCTGCAATCCAACTAATTCTAATAAATGTAAACACTTAGTATGAATTTCTTTTTCAGATAATTGCGAATGCTTTAATGCAAAGGCTACATTATCAATTACTTTAGCTTCATTAAGCAAATTAAAGTGCTGGAAGATCATACCAATTTTTCTACGTTTCTCCTGTAATTGTTTAGCATCAATCTTCTGTTTTCCATCTTCAAACAAAATGTCATTTGTTACAGTAATCGAACCACTAGTAGGTTTTTGCAATAAATTAATAGTACGGACTAAAGTTGATTTACCTGCACCAGAAAATCCGATAACACCATAAATATCACCTTTTTCAACTTGTAAACTAACTTTATCTACTGCAACATTTCCATCAAAAATTACAGATATATCTTTTAACGAAATTTGCTTTGCCATAATAATCCCCCTTAATATCAATCCTTATTTTTATCCATTATTTCGTATTTATTTGAGTAAACAAAAAGAGCACTCATCCAAAAGGACGAATGCTCGCGTTACCACCTTTATTTACTGATTACTCACATAATCAATCTCAGCAAGTAGCTCCCAATAATATGAGAATTACCTTGTTTGATTAACGAAAACAACCCCGTCAATAACTAAAAATTCGTTATTGCCACTTTCTATTAGCCCATGTTCGAAGCTAATCGTTACTTACTTTCACCAGTCGTAAGCTCTCTGAGAACAAATATCACTTCTACTCTGCTAACATAATGTTTAAAAATAATTATTGTATTTATTTTACATGTTTTAAAATATACTGTCAAGCATATAAATTAATAAATGTCTTTGATCTGTTGTTGAACAATTTCATGGTCTATAAATTCATCGTAAGTAATATCTTGTCTAGATACAATGCCTTTAGATCCAACTTCCACAATATGGTTAGCTATCGTCTGAATAAACTCATGGTCATGTGATGTAAATAAAATCGAACCAGAATAAGCCTTTAAGGCCTCGTTCAAAGCAGTAATAGATTCCAAATCTAAATGATTGGTAGGATCATCTAAAATTAGGACATTAGATGGTTGCAACATCAACCTAGATAATTGACACCTAACTTTTTCACCACCAGATAAAACTTTGATCTTTTTATCTATTTCATCACCAGAAAATAACATTCTACCTAAAAATCCACGTAAAAATGTATTATCTTCTTGTTCCTTACTTGCATATTGACGTAACCAATCTAAAATAGTCAATTCACTATCATTAAAATTAGCATTTAAATCTCGAGATAAATAATTAAAAGCTGTAGTTTGACCCCAAGTAACACTACCTGTATCTGGCTCTAATTTACCAGCAATAATCTGCAATAATATCGAAATAGCAACTGTATTACGTGATATAAATGCGACTTTATCACCTGGACGTACAGAAAATGTAACATTATCCAAAATCTTACGACCATCTACACTATACGATACATTTTCAACTTTAACCAAATCATTGCCCAATTCTCTATGCATATCAAATTTGATATATGGATATTTACGTGAAGAGGGTTTAATATCATCAAGAGTGATCTTTTCTAATTGCTTTTTGCGTGATGTTGCCTGCTTTGATTTAGATGCATTGGCAGAAAATCTTGCTATAAAAGTTTGTAATTCTTTGATTTTCTCTTCTTTTTTAGCATTCTGATTATTTGCTAATTCAGTAGCTAATTTACTTGATTCATACCAAAAATCATAGTTTCCAACATATAATTGGATTTTTCCTCGATCAACATCACACATTTGTGTACACACTTGATTAAGAAAGTGTCTATCATGTGATACTACCATAACAATATTTTCATAGTTAGCTAAAAAATTCTCCAGCCATTCAATAGTGTGAACATCCAAACCATTAGTAGGCTCATCTAGCAATAATATATCAGGATTACCAAATAATGCCTGTGCTAATAAAACTTTAACTTTAACAGATTCTGGTAACTCTGACATCATAGTTTGATGCAACTCTTCAGCAACGCCTAATGATTGCAACAATTTAGCACTATCTGCTTCAGCATTCCATCCATCGAGTTCTGCAAATTTAGTCTCCAATTCAGCAGCCAAAACCCCATCAGCATCACTAAAATCAGCTTTTGCATATAAGGCATCTTTTTGCTTCATAACATCGTACAATTGCTTATGACCTTGAATAACTGTTTCCATAACAGTAAATGCTTCAAATGCAAAGTGATCCTGATTTAAACTAGAAATACGTTCATTTGCTCCAATTGTTATACTACCTGTAGTTGGCTCAATTTTTCCTTCAAGTAATTTCAAAAAAGTTGATTTACCTGCACCATTAGCTCCGATAATTCCATAACAATTACCAGGAGTGAATTTCAAATTAACGTCTTCATATAGTGTATGACCTGCCATATTAAGGCTTAAATTATTAACTGTAATCAAATATTATTCTCCTTCTACTACTTACGAACAAATACATTTACAGACAACGGTGCAACTGTGTGACAATCTTGATCTGCATCACTTGAAAATATCTTCTTAAATCCTGTCATATCAAGACCTAAATTTGTTTTCTGATCATTAAACACATTAAAAATAACGATAATATTCTGATCATAGCTAAATGCAAATAGGCCATTTTGCCCAGCAATTAATAACTTGATTCGCTTTTCAATTTCACTATAATCATCTAACCTAAAAACATCATATTTCTTGCGTATTTTTAATAATTCACTGAGATATAAAACATCATCTTTATTTTTTGACATCCTATTCCAGTCAATTTTATTAATCTGATCGCCACTACTATAACTATTAGGATCTCCTTGTTTAGTTCTAAAAGCTTCTTGACCACTATTAATAAAAGGAATACCTTCAGCCAAAATCGCCATAGCTAAAGCTAACTTTGCTCGACGATGAATTTCCTTTTCATTAATATTAGGCATCAATAATTTCAATTTATCAAATAATGTATAATTATCATGACATTCTACATAATTAATGGTCTGCATAGGTGACTGATAAGGATGATTTGATAAAGAACTATAAAATTTTCCACCTAAGAAACCAGCAATAAACATTCTAGAAGCTCGATAATATCCATAATGATCCATATCAAATACTAAACCAGGCTCTACACCAGCAAATTCAGAACCACGTATACTATCTCTGAAATCATCACTAAAGAAACTAATTCCTGGCAATTTATTTGCATTATATTGTCCTGCACCAATTTCATGATTAGTCTGACGCATATCCCATCCTTCACCATAAACAAGAATGCTTGGATCTATCTCATTAAGCCCACGCTTAATTTGATTCATAGTATCTACATCTAATATACCCATCAAATCAAAACGAAAGCCGTCTAATTTATATTCCTTAGCCCAATACATAACAGAATCATATATGTATTTTCTACACATTAACCGCTCACTGGCAACATCATTTCTACATGCTGAACCATTAGTGGGTTTTCCGTCACGATATTGAAAGAAATAACCTGGAACAGTTTTTTCTAAGGCATGCATTCTCCGAATGTAAACATGATTATATACGACATCCACACTTACTCGTAAGCCAGCATCGTGCAATCCCTTAATCATCTGTTTCATTTCCATAATACGACTAGCTGGATCTGCTGGATCTGAAGCAAAACTACCTTCAGGAACATTATAATTTGCAGGGTCGTAGCCCCAATTATATGCATCAGGAATAGACTCATCAATACTTCCAAAGTCATATATCGGCATAAATTGGACATGAGTGATACCTAATTTTTTTAAATAATCCAACCCACTTGATAAACCTAATGGTGTTTCAGTGTCAGACTCTATCATCCCCAAAAATTTACCCTTATTTTTAACACCCGAATTAACATCGATTGTAAAATCTCGCACACTAGTTTCGTAAATAATAGCGTCTGTAGCCTTAGAAAAAGGTGACATCCTATCGAAGTTTTCAGGTTTTATCTTATTGGCATCAGATAAGACACCATATTTGCCATTAATTGTGACCATTTGAATATATGGATCCACTGTTTCAGTGGTAAAATTGTCAAATGTCAAACAATATGTATAAGCTTTTCCATAATATTTTTTATCTAAAAAAATAAGCCACGTGCCCTTTTCTGACTTTGCCATTTCCAATGAAGCTAATTTAGGTGCATCACTTTGATAATTAGCAAATAAATTAACACAAACTTTCTCAGCTGTTGGGGCCCATAAGCGTAATTTTATTTTATCATCGTAAAATGTTGCTCCCAAATCATCCACATCATAAAAATATTTCATATCAAACTCAGGAGATTGTATTTCATCTATAGATAACATATAATTAAAGCTCCTTTTTGCTAAAAATGGTAATTAACATCAATATACGTATTAACATTATACTGGTATAAAAATAATATTGCAAAAAAACTTCCCACTAAAAGTAGGAAGTTTTTTTACTAATTAAGCTATAAACTAATCCAAATCAACATTATCAGGGAAGAATGCTAATCTTTCGCCAGCACCAAGTTCTTCTTCAATTCTTAATAATTGGTTGTACTTCTCAACACGTTCTGAACGAGCTGGAGCACCAGTCTTTAATTGACCACCATTAACTGCAACAGCAAAGTCAGCAATGAATGTATCACCAGTTTCACCTGAACGGTGAGAAATCATAGTGTTGTAACCATTCTTACGTGAAAGACGAACAGTTTCCAATGTTTCAGTAACAGAACCAATTTGATTCAATTTAATTAATGATGCATTACCAGCACCTTCATGAATAGCTTTGTTTAAAAGTTTAGGGTTAGTACAAATGAAGTCATCCAAAACAATTTGTAAACGATCTTTATGAGTTTGAGTAAATTTAACCATACCTTCAACATCATTTTCATCATAAGGATCTTCCATAGAGATTAATTCTGGGAATTCTGCTAACAACTTAT
The DNA here is from genome assembly GCF_011058775.1 of Lactobacillus iners. NCBI lineage: Bacteria > Bacillati > Bacillota > Bacilli > Lactobacillales > Lactobacillaceae > Lactobacillus > Lactobacillus iners. The sequence continues at coordinate 715,575 of NZ_CP049230.1, forward strand.
CGTAGTATTCTGCTAATTCCTCATCATCTAATACTTTACCTTCCAAGTGATACTTACCGTCTTCTTTGTTGTAGAAGTATGATGCAGCACAGTCACATGCAATTGCAATATCTTCACCAGGCTTGTAACCTGCTCTAATAATAGCTTCGTGCAATGCTTTTAATGCTTCTTCAGAGTTCTTCATGTTAGGTGCAAAACCACCTTCATCACCTAAACCAGTTTCATAACCCATTTCTTCAAGCACTTTCTTCAAAGTGTGGTATGTATTAACAATCTTTTCAAAACCATCGCGGAATGATGTCTTCTTAACAGGAGTAATCATAAACTCTTGAATATCGATACCATTATCAGCATGCTCACCACCATTAATAACATTGTGGAAAGTTTGTGGCATTTCAAGATCAGTTCCACCAAGATATCTATATAATGGTTGGTGACAATCTAAAGCAGCAGCACGTGCAACAGCCATAGAAACGCCCAAAATAGCATTAGCACCTAAGCGACCCTTGTTTGGAGTACCATCCAAGTCAATCATAGTTTGATCAATTAATGCTTGGTTATATGGATCCATACCTTTTAATGCAGCATTAATTTCAGTGTTAATGTTGTTAACAGCCTTCATAACACCTTTACCACCAAGACGTGAATCACCATCACGTAATTCAACAGCTTCATTTTCACCAGTTGAAGCACCTGATGGAACTTCAGCAATAGCTACAACACCATTTGAAAGTGTAACTTGTGCTTCCACAGTTGGGTTACCACGTGAATCAAAAATTTCTCTACCATGAACATTTTCAATTACTGATTTTAACATTATTTAAAAAGTCCTCCTTATAATCGAGGCGAAGAAAAGATTAAAATATAACCTATTCTATCGTCACTTGGGATTAACACCCACTTAACTTACAGTCAATATTTTAGTCCTAGATTGTCAATATGTAAATGCTAAAATAATTAATTACAAAATTCGCCATATAAAAATAGCTATCAAAAAACAAATTCTGCTTAAAACTAAAGAAGCTATAACGTCTAGTAAATGATGTTGCCTTAAAAAAATTCGCGACGAAATAATACCCAGCAAAATTGTAATAAATATGCAAACCAAAATTATATTTTTTTCGAGATTAAAAGTAAAAATCAGCAAATATATTAAAGTCATAGCTGATAAAACATGACCACTAGGAAAACTATAACCTTTCCTATGACATATGCTATTGGTCGGTCTTTTTTGCTTGATTGCAATTTTTAATGCTATCCCTACTACATCAGTCAAAATCAGCGATAATAAAAACCAACATGCTAACTTCGTATTTCCATTTATCCATAAAATCGTACTGACAAATATACAAGCTAACATAATATCAATAGGCGAAAATACATAGGTTATAATTTTCCATAGCAACTTAAATTTTACAGTTACCTCTTTTGACATTTTGGTTACATCATCCATATTTTGCATCTTATTAATCATTACAAGATGCCAAAATACTAAAATCAATATAAATAATTCCATGATAAAATTCCATCTACACATAATCTTTTTTATGTAAAGCTAGTAAAAAACTAAAAGAGGTTAACATCCAAATGATAACCTCCTCAAATCTTAAGGTGAGTACAGGATTTGAACCTGCGCGCCGATAAAATCGGTTCGCCGGATTTCGAGTCCGGTGCATTACCACTCTGCCAACTCACCATGTGTGACACTACCAATTATATCAATTTTCATTTAAATGGCAATAAAAGATTTTTGTTAAAAATTAAAATATGCGTTAAACTTATCTAATAGTCATGCATTTGAAAAAGTTTGAGGTTTTTATGGAAATTAAAGGTTTAACACAAAAAGAAGCAGATAAGCGTTTGAACATTGATGGTCTAAATGATGTACCAGATCCAAAATACAATTTTTGGCAAGCATTTGCTTCTAAATTATGGAATATATCTGCTTGGATATTGGAAGCTGCTTTAATACTAGAATGTTTTTTAGGTAAATGGATCCAATCATTTTTTGTACTCTTAATGCTATTATTTGCAGCATTTAACGGAGCTACACAGAAAAAGAAATCACGTAAAGTACTTAATATGATTGCCCACAAATTAAATCCCCTAGTTATCGTTAAAAGAGATAATATTTGGAAGCAAATTGATGCAAAATTTTTAGTTGTGGGCGATTTAATTAGTTTAAAAAAGGGTGATATATTAGGTGCAGATGCCAAACTTGTACAAGGAAATCTTCAAGTAGACCAAAGTGCCATAAGTGGTGAAAGCAACCTAATTGACAAAAAAGAAACAGAAACCATTTTTGGTGGAAGTATAGTTATCAAAGGCGAAGCTTTAGCAACTATTATTGCTACAGGAAAAAATTCACGCAACGGTAAAACTATCAACTTAATCAATACTTCCGCAGCTCCTGGTCATTTACAAAAACTTTTAACCGAAATAATATATTATCTTTGCCTATTAGATGGGATTTTAACTTTAATTTTAATCTTTTTTGCAATTATTCATGGTAAAAATATTTTAGATATGCTTCCCTTCTTAGCGATGATGTTTATAGCTTCTATTCCTGTCGCTATGCCATCAACATTTGCACTCTCTAACTCTTTTGAAGCTACTAAATTAAGTCAAGAAGGTGTTTTAACAGCTGACTTAACTGGCATTCAAGATGCAGCTAATCTAAATTTACTTTTATTGGATAAGACAGGTACAATTACTGAAAATAAAACATCTGTTTTTAAATGGTACAACTTATGCCAAAAAGCTGACAAAGAAGTTCTATCATATGTTAGTGCTACCTTAGACGAAAAAAATAGTGGGATTATTGACGATGCTATATTTACTTTTCTCAAGCAGAAAAATATTAAACTAATTAAAGCAGATAAGTATATTTCATTTACATCTGATAAAGGCTATTCACAGGCTCAAGTTGGTAATTTAGACTTAAAATTAGGTTCTTTTAAACAACTTTCCCAATTGGATACAACGTCAATTGAAAAAATTGGTCAAATAAATTTTGAAAACGGACGTAGCGTAGCTTTCTTAATCAATAATAAATTAGCTGGGATTTTCATCCTAAAAGATACAATTCGCCCTGATGCTATCACAACATTACAAGAAATTAAAAATCGTGGCATCAAAGCCATTATGCTAACTGGCGATAATCAAAAAACTGCACAAAGTATAGCTGCTCAAGTTGGATTACAAGGTGAAGTAATCTCAATTAATAATTTCACCGAAAATCTAAATATTCATGAACTAGCCGGAATTGCTGATGTATTACCAGAAGATAAACTATTTATAGTAAAATTGTTACAACAAAAAGGCTTTATAGTTGGGATGACTGGTGATGGCGTTAATGATGCTCCTGCATTAAAACAAGCCGAAGTTGGCATTGCTATGCATAATGCAACCGATATTGCCAAGAAAAGTAGCAAAATGGTTTTATTGCAAGACGGTTTATCACCGATTATTAAAATTTTAGATGCTGGTCATCGAGTTTATCATCGCATGACTACTTGGTCACTTACCAAATTATCAAGAACAGCAGAATTAACAATGCTTTTAACCATAGGGTTTATTTGCTTAAATTATATTCCGATGGCACTAAATGCAATGGTAATATATACAATCATGAATAATATGGTCACAATGATGATTGGAACTGATAATACCTATGTAAGTTATCATCCAGAAAATTGGGATATATTAAAATTAGCTAAACGAGCATTCTCTCTAGCTAGTGGTTTTATGTTGTCAGGTCTAGCTTTATTGTACTTTTGCACTCAAAAACAAATAGCCCCTGCAAAAATAGGAGCTATTATATATATTTATTTAGTTTTTAGTGCTATGCTACTAGTTTTAATTACTAGATCCAAAACATATTTCTGGCAAAGCTTGCCTTCAAAATATGTATATATTACACAATTAATCAATATAGTCATTACATTAATAATAACAACAATAGGTCTAGGCATTCAGCAATTAGCATTATCAGAAATTGGATTAGCCATTCTTTTTAGCTTATTAGCTGCAATAATTATTGACGTAATTTACAAAAAAATAACTGTTAAAAACTAAAACTATCATTTCACAATGACAATGGAAGTAGTTAATGCACCAAGAGATGAATGTTGAGATAAGAGCAAATCATTATCATTACTCAATATGACTTTTGCACCAGTCAAATCAATTTGATTAAATAGCTGCGTTTCATTTTTAATATTAAACAAAACGTACAATTTGCATGTAGGCATAGTATATTCAAACGCAAAAATTCCATTTTGTTTTAGAACATATGGTCGTACAATGCGACTTATTTCTTGGTAATCATCAATTCTGAAAATCGAATATTTTTTACGTATATTAACTAATTTCTTAAAAAACTCGATTAGATCTTGATTTTGTTCAACTCTTAACCAATCTATTTTATTTTCCTCGATTGGTGCATTATATGAATTTACGTTGCCATTTTTAGTACGTAAACATTCTTGACCAGAATGTATTAATGGGACACCTTCTGCCAGCAGAATCATAGCCAAAGACATTTCGGCTCGCTTAATAATCTCTGAACGACTGGCATTAGGCAAATGAGCAATTAAAGCATCGTATAATGTAAAATTATCATGACATGTTGAATAATTAATGAGTTGGTGAGGTGCTATATAAGTATGAAAACCATTACTACCCATAAAGCCTTTAACAAATTCGCATACATCTTGCTCATAATATTTTTTACCACTTGCACCAACTTCAGCTAAATTACCTTGCACTAAACCAGGACGATAGTCAGCATATTCCCCACTTTCACCAATCACAGCATTTCGAAGATTTTCGCCAAAAAAACCGACGTTAGGCATCAAACTTGCATGATCATGTCCTGATTCTAATGGACGTTCAATTGGCTTAATATTCCATCCTTCGCCATAAATTAAAATACCAGGATCAATTTTATGTGCCTCTTCTACTACTAAATTCATAGTGTCGACATCTAAAACTCCCATTGTATCAAATCTAAAACCATCTATATGATAATTTTTTATCCAAAATATAATTGAATCGACAATATACTTTCTCACCATTAATCGCTGGCTAGCAATAGCATTACCCATTCCGATATCATCAATCATATTTCCTTTTTCATCATGCTTAAAATAATATCCTGGTACAACCTGTTCAAAGGCTTGTTTATGTATATCAAAAACATGGTTATAAACTACATCCATGACAACTCTTATTCCTGCCCGATGCAATTCATTAACCATATATTTCATTTCTTTAATCCTACATACAGGATCAGCTGGATCAGTCGAATAAGTTCCTTCAGGTACATTGTAATTAATTGGATCATAGCCCCAATTATAACCATGATTGGGATCAGTTTCATCTAAACTACCAAAATCAAACATAGGTAGTAATTGAACATGAGTTATACCTAATGATTTTAAATATGACAAGCCTGTAGCATATCCTTGTGCCGTATGTGTATTTTTTTCACTAAGGCCTAAAAATAATCCAGGATATTTAAAACCACCATTTTCATCTGCAGTAATATCACGTACACTGGTTTCATAAATTATGGCATCAGTAGGATTAGTAAATGACGGCAACTTAACTAGATCATTTACTTCAATCTTAGCAATATCTATAATTACACTTCTAACTCCATTGATTGTAGCTGCGACTGCATATGGATCATTCGCATAGGTTACAGTGCCATCACAAAATGTGAATTTATAATCATATGCCCAACCAATGTATTTTGAGCTTATCATACAAGTCCAAACTCCAGCTTTTTCCTTATCCAGGGTAATTTCATGATCACTTATACTATTATTATTTAAATCATGATAAAGTCTAACAGTAACTGTATCAGCTATTGGCGACCATATTTTAAAGATAACTTTGTCTTTTTCAAAACTAAGTCCTAAATCAGACCCACCGTAGTAATTTTCTCTATCAAATTCAGGAGAAGTTAATCCGTAAAATTTTTTCAATACATGCTTTTCCATAACCTTTTCCAAAAACCCTTCTTCAGTTTTTAAAACGCTTACTTTAATTATATACACATGCATACACCATGCAATATATTAATTATAATAAAAAAAGAGCCTCAGCTCTTTAATAAATAGTCACCACTCTAGATTAATTTATTTCTTTGCAAAAATGCTTTAGCTACTTTAGCAGCATTTTTATGCTCAAGTTTAACTTGGGTTTCTAATTGTATCATCTCATCATCTGTAATTTTTCCTGCTAATTTTTCAATTATTTTAACGACTTGATGATGTTTTTTTGCAAATCTTTTAGTAATAATCGGTGCTACTTGATAAGGTACAAAATAATATTTATCATCATTTAAAATCAATAAGTTATTTTTCTTAATCTCTGGATCATTAGACGTTGCCGCAATTAAATTGACTTGACGCTTTCTTAGTTTCTCATAACATTGATCAGCTGTTGTCACACTCATTTTTGGAAAATCCAATTTATAAACATCTTTCAATCCCTCATATCCATTAGAAGCATAAGCAAAATCTTTAAACATCCCTACTACCAATTTAGATTTATATTTCTGTAAATCACTAATTTTTGTAATCTTATTTTGCTTGGCAAATTCTTTATCTGCAATTAAAACATAATTGTTATGGTAAGCCATCGGTGTCATATATATCAAATCTTGCTTATACAAAATATCTCTTGTATAACGATATAATTCATCAATGTTAGCAAATTTTTTGTCGCTATTATCAATTAATGAAAAAACCTTTCTAGTTTCTTCAGGATAAATATCAATGTTTCCATTTCTTAATTCTTTTAAAATCTGACGATCATCTTTTCTTCTACTAAAAGTAACATGATACTTTTTATTTTTTTCCAGCAATATCTTGTACATATTAGCAATAATATCAAATTGACTATCATCTTTACTAGCAATGATTATTTGCTCACTTTTTGCACTATTTGCAACAGTTTTAATATTATTTAATGAATATGCTCCTAAACTTACTATACCGAAAAGAAGAACTATGATTAAAAACATCCACTGAAATTTTGCATTAAAAAGCTTAACTAAGCAAAAAATGAAATTTAGTAATAAAACCGATAATGTCAAAACTATAGCAATATTACACTGAATTTTGGAAAAATGAATTAAACTAATTTGATTACAATTTCTAATACTAATCAAGTTGATTATCATCAACCAAATGGATGAATAAAACACTATTTTTTTTAAACCGCCAATAATATCAGCAATAACTAATGGCAACTCTATTTTAAATAAAATTTTCTTTTTGCTAAGCCCCAAAGCAACCGCCGTGGTTTTTAATTCGGGATTTATTTTTGTAAAAGCATTGTTTATAACTGGAAATAACACACAGGTAGCAAATACTGATCCTATAATCCAATATAGATATATAGTTAAAACTATATTATGTTTAATAAAGATCCAAGCTATAAGCAAAAAGATTGGTACAACTAAAATTAACTTAAATAACCAATTAATAACCTTAGTTAAGCGAGCACATTTATGCAGTAATAATGCCAATAAACTAGAAACAACAAAAGAAACAAACAATATAGTCATCTCATCCATCAAAAAGTTCAAAACTATAGATGTTTGTTTTAAATTTAATATATTAAATATATTATCAATCATTGGTAGACAACCTCTTTAATAGAAAATTCCAAACACGCTTTGGTTCAATTAAAAATTCACCAAAATCTGTCTCAGCAATAAATAAAGAATCTGGATGATTTGAACAATCTTTAACTAGATCTTTAAAATTATATACATGATACCTAACTAGCATATCAGTTTTAGGATAATAACGTGGATTAACACCTAATTCACTCTTTAACAATGTTTCCAAATCAAATGAGACGCCAATATGATTGTTCTCTAATAATTGCTTAACAAATAGATTTGCTGGATGTTGTGAGATATCTCGTGCAGTACCTACTTGTTCAATTTTTGAACCATTAACAATAACAATTGAACTAGCCAATTTTAATGCATCAGCAATATCGTCAGTTGTCATCAAAATAGTAGTATGAAAATGTTTCTTTAACCTAACCAACAATTCGTGAAGTTTGATTTGACTGATTTTATCCATTTCATCAAAACTATCATCTAATAAAACTACTTGCGGATTAATTGCAAAAGCACGTGCTAAACTAATCTTTTTTTGTTCAAAATATGTCAATTCGTGCGGTTTCATATTCAAACATTGGTTATCCATATCAATCAATTCTAACAATGTATTGGCTATGGTTTGCTTATCTTGACCAGAAATATTTTTATCTAAACTAATAGTCAAATTTTGGTAAATATTTAAATTATTAAACAAATTAGCTTGTGTACTAACATAACTAATTTTTGATCTAAGATCCTTAATAGTATAATCAGTAATTTTTTTATGATTAAACCATATATCACCCTCATCAGCTTCGATTAAGCGATTCAAAAGTCTAATAATTATTTTTTTACAACTATCATTAGAACCGACAATAACCAGCAAATCTCCATTATTGATATTTAAAGATCCATTTTTCAAAGATGTTTTTCTATTAATTTTTTTTGAAACATTTTGATATTCTATCATATAATTCTCCACACAAAATTTTATATTAAATAAAACATATTAATGATTTTGAATAGCACCATTTAGTTTTTTACGATAAATAAAATATATAACTAAAACAAAAGGAACCATTATCAACATAATAGGGTAAAAGTAAAAATGAGGTATTGTAGAAGCAATAATACCACCTAAAATCGGTGCACTAGCCATTCCTAAATCTAATCCTAAATAAACTGTTGAACTTGCTAAGCCTTGCTGATCTAAAGGAGAAAGCAATAATGCGGTAGTCTGATTAATTGAATAGATTACACCATAGCCAATGGATAGTGCCACTGCTGCAATTAACATGATGAAATTATTTTTCATGAATGCCATTGAAATTAGAAAAATAATCATAGCAATTAAACTTAGCCAAAACCAAAAACCAAATGCAATTGTATCAAAGAAACGTTTAAGCCATATTCTAATAATTAACAACGACAGTGCATATATCAAGAAAAAATATCCTACACTAACAGATAGCTTTCTCATAGCAACATATTCAACTAAATCAGCTTGTGTTGCAAAATATGGTATCGAAAAGAAAAGCATTAATAAGGCTACGGGGATTGTATCTTTTTGTATTATCCTAATGTGCTTAATATTTTTAAGGCTTAACTTATTTTGTGGTATAGCATGATTTTTAACAAACTTAATCATAATTAACATAATTACTGCTGCTAAACTAGCAATCATCATCGAATAGCGATATCCGATTACCTTATATGAATTAATGGCAATCAGTGGTGCAACAGCCATAGCTAAGGCATTCATTAATCCATAAAAACCCATTGCTTCCCCTACAAACCTTCGTGGTACTAAAAATGCTAGCCACGTTGTCATACATATCGTTGCTAAGACAAATCCTGTACCATTTATTAAACGAAATAAAATTAATAGTCCACTAGTATTAACTAACCAGTAACCAGATACGCCAATCAATATTAATATTCCACCAATTAATGAAAGACAATATTTTGAATAAAGGTCGACTAAATTGCCAGCAATTGGACGCAAAAATATTGAAACAATGCTCATAGAACCCGTTATGATGCCTGCCAAAATCGAATCTGCACCTAAGCTTAATGCATAACCATTAATTAAAGGCGTAACAAACATAACAGAAAACATAAATAAAAAGGATGCTGCCATTACTAAGATAACATCCACGGTATAAATTGACTTTGTTTTTTTCAATTAACTACTCCTACTATTGATACAATGAATGCAATTTAATTATATCAATAAAATAAGGCTTGCACACGCTTATATGCAAACCTTAGTAAAGATAATAATAATTTAGTAATTAATGTACCTTTGACGCTCCCATTCAGAAACACTTTGAGTATATCGTGCCCATTCCAATTCCTTGGAATCAATGAAACTCTTGGTCAAATGTTCTCCTAATGCTTCTTGAATTAATTTATCAGCCTTAAATGCCTTAATAGCATTATGAAGTGTAGACGGCAAAGGCTTAATACCGAGTTCTTTTCTCTTTTCTTCAGACATTTCAAATACATTACTTGTTACAGGTTCCATAGGCATTTTAGCTTCTTTAATACCATTTAAACCTGCCTTCAATGTTGCTGCTAATAAAAGATATGGATTAGCTGTTGGATCTGCAGAACGCAATTCCAAACGAGTAGTAACTTCTTCAGCTGCAGGTATTCTAACCAGTGGTGATCTATTTTTGTTAGCCCAAGCAATATAAACAGGTGCTTCATATCCTGGAATTAGTCGCTTGTATGAGTTAACTGTTGGATTACCAATTGCTGTAATTGCACGAGCATGTTCTAAAATACCATTTAAGAAATATAAAGCTTCATTGGACAAGCCATATTTACCATTAGCATCATAAAAGATATTACGCTTATCTTTAAATATAGACATGTTAGTATGCATACCATTACCTGCTTCACCTTCTAATGGTTTAGCCATGAAAGTAGCACAAAGTCCATGCTTTTTAGCAACTGTCCTAACTACCATTTTAAAAGTTTGAACACGATCAGCAGTTGTTAATGCATCATCAAATTTAAAATCAATCTCTTGTTGTCCATTACCAACTTCGTGGTGAGCAGCTTCAACTTCAAAATCCATGCCTTCTAAAGTTTCAACAATTTCACGACGGCATTTAGCACCTTCATCACTGTCAGTCATATCAAAATATGATGCATGATCACAAACATTAGTAGTCCAGCCACCATTCTCATCTAATTTGAACAAATGGAATTCAGCTTCAAATCCAATTTCAAAGTCAGTATATCCCATTGACTTCATTTCATTCAAAATGCGTTTTAAATTGTTTCGAGGATCTCCTTCAAATGGTGTTCCATCTACTTTATGTACACTACATGTCAAGCGACCGATCCGACCTGAAGTGCCATCTTGCCATGGCAAAACCATCCATGTAGATAAATCAGGATATAACACCATGTCACTTTCTTCGATACGCACAAATCCATCAATTGAAGAACCATCAAAACGAATTTCATTAGCCAACACTTTATCCAATTGACTTGTCGGAACTTCAACATTCTTCATTGTTCCATTAATATCCGTAAATGCTAACCGCAAAAAACAAACATCGTTATCCTTCACACTCATTTTAATATCATCAGCCGTCAATATTCTCTTCATAATCCATCCAATCTAGAGTAAAGCAAAAATTGGTATAGTCCTTGAAATGCATATAAACCCGTTTGTTTACTCAACGAAAATAATAACAGTGTTAATTGGTATCGTCAATATTTTTTTGATTTTTTATGAATAAAATTATTTGATAATATCAACATATCATCAAGAATATGATCATCTTTTAGAGGATCCAACCATTTAACGCATAATTGATGTCTAAAATACGTTATTTGTCTCTTGGCATATTTACGAGAAGCCTGCTTTAACTTATCTACACAATAACTTAAATCTGCCTCATGCTTAAAGTAAGGAAAAAATTCTTTATAACCTATTGCTTGTACAACTTGATGACATTTATCAAGATTGTGATATATCATTTCAGCTTCTGTCAACAATCCACTAGTTATCATCTTATCAATCCGATTATTGATACGCTCATATACTTGCTGACGATCACTATTTAATCCGATGATTAAAGCATCGTATCTAGGTTCAATATCTACTTGCTGATCAGAAAAAAGTTTGCCAGTTCTACTAATAACACTCAACGCTCTAAGCACACGTCTATGATTTTGATACGGTATTTTAGCAGCAGTGATAGGATCTTTTTCATTTAATTTTTGCCATAATGCATGTTCACCCTCAGATTTAAGTAATTCAAGCCATCTTGAATCTACACTATCGTTATAGCTTTCCCGTTCGCCTAATTGTAATTTATTTATTAATGCATTAATATAAAAACCTGTTCCACCGACAACTAAAGGAATTTTGCCCTTAGCCGTAATCTCATCTATCGCTTTACTTGCTTGGGATACAAACTCTTTAACAGAATATTCCGTAAAAATTGATTGTTGGTCAACAAGATAGTGTTTAACTGCTGCACGCTCTGCCGAAGTCGGCTTAGCTGTGCCAATATTAACTTCCTGATATATTTGCATCGAATCACCAGATATAATTTCCGCATTTAGCTTTTGAGCCAACTTGATTGCTAATTCAGTTTTACCAATACCTGTGGGGCCAACAATAACTATTATTTTTTGCATAATCATTCTCCTTTTAAAAAAAGAATAAACTTGATAAAATTTAAGTATAAGAAACAATTAAGGAGGAATTTAAGATGTCCAAAAAATTTGGGACTGGTGTAGCAACTGGTATTTTAACAACTTTAGGTGCATTAGCTGTCGGTCTATTTACTTATAAAAAGAAAGTATTAGATCCTGAAGATAAAGAAGATTCAAGAATTGCTGATAACCGCCGCAAAGCTAATAGAAAAAGTTTTTCTGCACATCAGTCATAATTGGTTAATTGCTTATTTTACAAAAAATAGAGGATTATCTTAATCCTCTATTTTTTAATATTTAGAAGTTTTAGTTTGACCTTCCCATTTTGCAAACGCATCTTCCAACCAATATACTTTATGATAACCTTTCTTATTGAGAAATTTAGCAACCCTAATATTGATCATTAATGAATCTGAATATAAATAAACGGGCAAATCAGATCTAATTTCACTATATTGATATTTAATCATCGAAAAAGGTAAACTACGAGCACCTAAAATATGTTTATTTTTAAAGGCATCCTTAGTTCGCAAATCAATAATTTGTGCTTTTCTTTTTCCTTCTTCAAATTGTTTTTGTGTTAATTTACCACCAAGTCTTTTTGCTTGCCACCTTAACCATAACCAATTAACAGCTAGAGCTAGAATAATAACAGTCAATAACACATTGAGAATTATCAAAACTTTGTCCATCTTTAATATCCCTCCATTTACTTATTTAACCAAATCAATCTTTACACTGACCAGACTCTTTAGCAACTTCAATTTCATGTTCATGATTTAATATCAGCTTAGCAGTCATATAATTTTTATTACTAATGACACCTGCTTTATGTAAATTATCTAATTCTAGAGCCATCAATTCAATATCCCATTTTCTTTTACCAACATAAACCAGAATATTGAATTTTTTCAATAGTTGTTGCACATCGTACAAATTCTTCATTAAAGGTTGATCACCATTCCCTGACGTAAACAATATACTAAATAAATAATAAAAATTACACAGAAAAGTACCCTAATTTTAGAAGGGGCATCTTTGAAAAAAATGCTACCCAGAATAATCGTCAACAAAAATCCTGTAATAGTACCACCTATATGACCTATTATATCAACACTAGGCATGAAAAAGTCTACAACGATATTACAAATTAGCAATAAAAATGCCTGTCTGCCTATTATAACCGCTATGATATTATCATTATTTAAAAAATATAGTGCAAGAACGGAACCCATTAGTCCGAATACTGCAGTAGAAGCACCGCAGGAAATCACATTATCTTGACCAAGAGCAAAAGAAAGTAAATTTCCACCGACTCCTGAAAGTAAATATATTGTCAAATAACGAATATGACCTAAAAATTGTTCTAGAAACATTCCAAAAAAGTAGATCATAACTATATTACATATGATGTGAAAGAATCCTGCATGAATAAACTGTGCCGTAAATAAACGCCAGAATTGCAACTTTGTAACTACAGCAATATTATTCATACACCCAAAATCTAATAATTTATTGATATCATTATTGACATCAAAAAAAAGTTCTATTGCATATACAATAATTAAAATTGCAATAATAGACCAGGTAAATATTCTACTAGTATATTTTCTATATTTTCGTTTTATACCAATATGTATCAATTATGCCAAACTCCTATTCGATAGTAATTAATTTTTTTACTGGTATATCATAATCATTTATTGACCAACATGATTGTTCAATTAATCTTAAAGATCCTACCATACTGATAGACATTAAATCGTGTTCAGCTAAGAAACGATCATAATAACCACCTCCAAAGCCTAATCGATATCCATCTGACTTAAATGCCAACCCTGGAACAATTATTATATCTGGTTCATTATTAATGGTAGACTGTGATTGCCAATTTTCTAATATACCGAATTTATTTTTAGTAAGCCGGTTATAATCAGTTATTTGCGTAAATTCCATCCTACGTCCAGGCAGACAACGAGGTATAAAAACCTGCTTATTAAATTGCCAAGCAGTATTAATAATTAACTTGGTATCAATTTCATCCATTGTTGAAATAGTAATACCTATAGATACAGAATTTTTAAAATCTGACGTTGCTATCAATTTTTCTTGTAAAAATTGATCCTCCTGCAATTTTTGATAAGATTGCGAAAAATCACGCAATTTTGCTAACTGTTGTTTGCGAAATTCATTTTTATTTATTAACATTTTATAAATAATAAAAATTTACATAAAAAAACAACAGGCGAACCTGTTGTTACGAATTACTTAGTCTCACGATGAAGTGTTGTTTTTCTTTCAACCGGGCAATACTTCTTCAAAGATAAACGTTCAGGATGCTTACGCTTATTCTTTTCTGACAAGTAACTTCTATCGCCACATTCGGTGCATTCAAGGATAATATGCTCTGCCATTTGTTCCACCACCTATAATATTTATTTAACTGTTTTACTATACCATTTATTAGCTAATTTTACAAATCAAATATTCAAAAAAGTGCAATTATGTTTTTTATCTAATCAATATAATCATGATATTTTTATTTAAAGCAACAAAAAAGGACACCCTACGATAAGTGTCCTAACAATGATTCGGGTGAGATTCGAACTCACGACCCACGGTTTAGAAGACCGTTGCTCTATCCAGCTGAGCTACCGAACCGAACCAAATAATATTATATAAAAAACTAGATGATTTTGTCAAAGCTTTTTTATAAATAATTTGGTTTTTTTAATAAATTAGCCTAACAAAGCCTTAATAGCCTTATTTACTGCTACTTTATCTTTAGCAATTAATGCTACTTTATTTTCAATTACTAAAGTATCCATCTTAATTTCACGAGTTAATCCAGATACATTGATTTTTGGATCAAAAAATTCTTTAAATTCCGCTAACCTCTCTGGCGTATCAAATGTCGATGCAACTACTGAAATGTACGCTGTAAATGACATATCACCACCAACTGTTTTATCAAGCCATTGCCATTCTTGACGCATCCAATCCCATGCTTTTTGCTGTCCATGATTATTACGCAAAATGCCTGCAACCCACCTCAATAAATCCTGAGGTTTAATTACAGATGCATCCTTAAATTTATCAATCAATAATTGCAATAAATCAGGATTTTTCACTGAAGTTAATGCTAAACATATGTCTCTCTTATAATTTTGATCAACCTCTTTAGCATATTTGTCAAATAGCATCTTAAATAGATCCTCATTTTCCAAATTTTTAATTTCATTTAAGAGGACAAAATAGCGAATATCAGAATTTAAGTCTGCTAATTTATCTTTATTGGCAAGATATAATTCATGTAATTTAGCTATAATTACCGGATTATCTCCATAAAGGGATGCACTTAAAATTAAAGGTCTAGTTAAATTATCATCTATACTCTCTTCTGCATGTGGCTCTACGCCTAAGCGTTCAGAATTGCTTTCAGACAACTGCTTACTAAATTGTTTGATTGAAGTTTCTTCTGCACTATCAGGTGTTGCAAAAATTTTAATCTTGGCTAATGTTCCATATAATTTGCTATTTACAATATTTGAAGTAGACTCTGCCTCTTTGACTAATAGTGGTAAAACATCAGCGTATGAAATCTCTTGACTTTCAGCCAATAATCCTAAGTCTTGGAGCAATTGTAATTTATCAATATTGTTCAAATGATCCATTTCAGACAAAATATCATCCAATAATTGTTGATCATACTTAACGATAAAGTGAGAATTATTTCCAACATTAAGCCTAAATGCAACACCATTTTTAGCACGCAATTCTTCATAATTGCCAATAATCATCTTTTCGTCTTTCATTATTTTTGGAACTTGCAGATAATTACTATTTAATGGTATTTGCCATAATCTGCCTTGATCTTCACCTGTACCAATAAAGAATTGTTTTTGACTTAAAACTAAATTACCATCTTCAATACCAGCTCTAACAACAGGATATCCAGGTTGTTCTAACCATGAATCCATAATATCGCCAATATTTAATCCACTTGCTTGACCTAAATATTCCCATAGATCTTGGCCTTGAGCATTACCATACTTATATTCTGCAAAATAATTCTTTAAACCTTGTCTTAATGCATCATCACCTAACAAGGCTCTCACCATTACCAACAAGCGGGCACCTTTTGCATAAACAATTGCACTATCGAAAATAGAATCGATTTCTGCTGGATCATTAACCATAATATGTACAGATTGTACACCGTCAGTTGCATCCCTTCTCAATGCAGCAGCTGTTTCCATAGTCTGAAATGTTTCCCATATTTTCCAACTAGGCTCTAATGCATCAACAGCGACATATTCCATCATATTGGCAAAACTTTCGTTAAGCCATAAGTTATCCCACCACTTCATAGTAACCAAATCACCAAACCATTGATGGGCTAACTCATGTGCTATCACAGTAGCAACCAATTGTTTAATATCTAACGATGTATTATCAGGATCAACTAATAAATAAGCTTCACGATAAGTTACACATCCCCAATTTTCCATTGCTCCCGCTGAAAAATCAGGTAAAGCCACTTGATATGAATGTTCTAAAGGATATGGTGTTCCATAGAAATCTTCATAAAATTCGATTGAACGTTTAGCAATATCTAAAGCAAAATCTAATTCGTTAGCTTTATGTGCTTTGGTGGCAAAAACACCTATTTCAACACCTGATTTAGTCTTAGTTAATTTTTTCTGCATATCACCAAATACAAATGCAACTAAATAAGTAGACATGCGAACAGTTTCTTTAAAATAATGTATACCATTTTCACATTTAAATTCTGGCTCATTAGAAATTATAGTTTCGCCATCTTTTTCATCATATTTAACAGCCAAATTAAAAGTTGCTTTAGCTTCTGGTTCATCTACACATGGGAATGCTTGTCTAGCAAAAGTAGTTTCAAATTGAGTACCTACTAATTGTTTCTTTACACCATCAACTTCATAATATGACGGATATATCCCCATCATCGTATCTGTTAATTTGGCATTGTAAGTAACTACTAACTTAATTTTACCGATTTTATCAGATGAAATTGTTATTAATTCATCTTTATCATTATAATTAAACTCTACTTTTTTACCGTCAACAGTTACATCTTCAACAGTTAAATATTTTTGATTTAACTGAATTTGATTAGCTTTAGCTTCTCCTGTAATAGTAGATACACCTGATATTGTTTTATGTTCTCTATTTACATCCAAAAAAATATCATAATGTTCTGGAACAAAAACATCAAAAAGTCGCTTATTTTTCCCCATATACATTTATCCTCCGTATTTTATCTGTTATAGTTATAAATTATAAGTATTCATACAGAATTTTGCTACTGTATTGTAATCTTATTTTTGATATTATTGCTAATTAACGTCTAAAACTAGTAAAATCAATATTAAATAAACCTAAGGAGAAATAAGATGAAGTTCAATCAATACGCTTATGTTGAAATCGATCCCAAAAAACAAATAGAAGAATTAAAAAATATCAATTTTTTACCAGTAAACTTTGAAAAATATGATTTTTCTGATTTATTAGGTACTTTATTTAAAAATTTATTAGCAGAAGCCAAAACACCGGAAGCAAAAACAGCCAAACTTTCAGAATATGCTATTAACGAAAATGAAACGCTAACTACTTTCTTATCCCAAAATCCGCAAGCAATAACTAAAAATGAATTTTATAACGTAGCGTTACAATTATTAGGTTATCATGTTATTTACGATTACGATTTAAATAACCCGATTGATTGTTTGAATAAGCATGCTTTGCCTTATATTGATAAAAAAGAATTCACTCTTAATGAATTACCTGAGGTATTCTATCGTTTATTGAATACTCGCTCAGCAAATGGTCAAATCTTAATCGATGTGATGGCCGCAAAGGGTTACTTTACACAATTTTGGGGTAAAAATGAATTTTTATTCTTTAATGGCAAATCACTACCAGTTTTTGATACTTCAAAAGTTATCCGTGAGGTTGTCTATGTTGAAAGTGATCTGGATACTGATGAAGATGGTCAACCTGATTTATTACAGACAACAATCTTTCGACCAGACGAAAGTAATATAATCCCAGTTCCAGCCTTATATACAGCCAGCCCCTATTTTGGTGGAATTATTGCCAACGAAGCCAAAAATCATAATGTCGATGAAAACTTAGAAGATGCAACATTATCCAACTATCCAAAATATGTTGCAAAACCACATGTTTTTGCCAACAAGCCAAGTTCAGATAATAATCAAGCCACTGAAGAAGCAATCCATAAATCTTCTTATGCATTAAATGAATATTTATTAGCAAGAGGCTTTGCTAGTGTCTTTGCTGGTGCAATTGGTACTCGTGGAAGTGATGGATTACGAATTACTGGTGCTCCTGAAGAAACAGAAAGTGCCAAAGCAATTATCGAATGGCTACATGGTGATCGAATTGCCTACACTGATCGCAATCGAACTTCAGAAGTAAAAGCTGATTGGTGTAACCATAAAATTGGTATGACAGGACGTTCATATTTAGGAACTTTACAAATTGCAATTGCCACCACAGGTGTTGCTGGTTTAAAGACTGTAGTCAGCGAAGCGGCAATTTCTTCTTGGTATGATTATTATCGCGAACATGGTCTTGTTGTAGCACCTGAAGCCTGCCAAGGTGAAGATTTAGACTTATTGGCTGAGACGTGTCAATCTAACCTATGGGATGCTGGCAATTATTTAAAAATAAAAGATAAATATGAAGCAATGCAACAAGATCTTCTGAAAAAATCTGAACGTAATACTGGTCAATATTCTGATTTTTGGGATGCTCGTAACTACAGACATCGTGCAGATAATATTAAATGTTCATGGATCAGCGTACATGGTTTAAATGACTGGAATGTTAAGCCCAAGAATGTATATAAGATTTGGCAAAAAGTTAAAAATTTACCAATCCAACATCACCTCTTCTTACACCAAGGACCACATTACAATATGAACAATTTAATTTCTATTGACTTTACAGATTTAATGAATTTATGGTTCTGTCATGAATTATTGAATTTGCAAAACAATGCATACAATCAATGGCCAACAGTAATGATTCAAGATAATTTACAAGCTGATTTATGGCATCAGGCAAAAGACTGGAATAATGTAGATGGTCAAACAAGCACATATTTCTTACATCAAGATGGAGAATTACAAAAAGCACCTGATACTCAAGCAAAAGAGCAAAAATTCACCGACCAAGGCGGAAAAATTTTTAAACAAGCAAAAATTTCAGAACAACAATGGCAAAATGAATTCATTGCTGGTAACGAACGCTGGCTAGATCAGCAACTAAGGTTCACAACTGATGAATTTATTCATACAACGACTATCACAGGTCGACCAACAATTAAACTTAGTGCTTCATGTTCCAAGACCACTGGCCAACTTTCCGTTGCCTTGGTAGAAATAGGAACTAGAAAACGTTTAACTGATACGCCATCCTTCTTTAGAGATCAAAATCAAGAATTTGGTTATCGTTTTGGCTCACAAATTTTACAAGAGTTTACCTTAACAAAAGCTACACCAGCTAAGTTAATCACTAAAGCTCACATAAATATGCAAAATTATGCAGACTTGAAAAAAGCTTCTCAAATAAAAGAAAATACAATGTATGATTTTGAATTTCAACTGCAACCAACTTATTATCGTATACCAGCTGGCAGTCAACTAGCATTAATTATCTATTCAACTGATCAAGCTATGACTAAACGACCATTGGAAAGCGAAGAATACAAAATTGATTTAACTAAGTGTTCAATTTCATTTCAACAAAAATAAATCTATATATTAGGCAAACAAAAAATGGTTTAATTTGATCAAAAATCAAATTAAGCCATTTTTATATAACATACTATTTATTACAATCATTTAGCTTACGCCAATAACTATTTTGAATATTCATTTTCGTTCGATATTTAGTAACTGCTCTTCTACTAATATTGATTCCTTGTAATAATAGTTGATCGCAAATATCTTGATCACTTAATGGATGTGATTTATCTTCTTCATTTATTAATCGTTCAATGGTATCTGTCACCTTCATGGCAGTAATATTATTTTTAAACGACTTCATAAACATAATTTTGAGACTGATAATCCTATTGTTACATTCAAAATATTTATCTTTAACCGCTCGACTAATCGTGCTAACTGAAAGTCCTAAAGATTGAGCAACATTGTTCATATTTAAAGCTTTCAATTGTTTCTTATCCATAGTTTTTAAATATGCAAGTTGATATTTAGCTAAATATTCACCTAATCTAATTAAAGTTTTTTGTCGTCTCTCTAAAGATAATTGTAAATCCATAAATTGCTTTTTCTGTGCATTAAAATACTCTACCTCATTTGTAGCACAAGATCCTTTTAAGTTGGTATATTCTACTTCATTAAAAACAACCTCTGGTAAATTAAACTTAGAATCTTTAACTAAAACATGACCATTATCTATTTCAAAAATCAAATCTGGAATAAGGTATTGAATATTAGTGGAATTATCAAATTTAGCACCAGGCGTGGGCTCTAATTTTCGTAGCTCTTTTAATGCTTCTAAAATTTTTTCTTTTTTCCAAGGCAATGAATTCCAGCTACTGGTATCTGCAAGACGTTCTAATAGATGTTTTTCTAAAATAGCTAATGCAATTGGATTAAAATGCATTAATTTTTTGGCCTGAATCAATAAGCATTCATTTAAATCATAAGCTCCTACGCCTAATGGACTCAGTTCATGTAATAAATTCTTAGCATTTTGAATATCGGCTTCACTATACTCTATCTCATTTGCTAATTGCTTACATGTAAAACGTAAATAACCATTATTATCCAGCTTATAAATCAAAAAGGTAACTAATTTTTTATCATTATTCGACCAAGCTGAAAGCTGAATTTGCTTAATTAAATATTCTACTAAACTATCTTGAGACGGATCTTGCACCCAATCTAAAGTAGTTGTATTTGCATTAGTATATTTTAAATCGATAAATGGATTGGTTTCTGCTATATCATGTAACACTTTTAATAAATCTTCAGTATTATAAGATAATATATCCAGATCCTGCTTTAACTTGGGGGATAAAAACAATCTGGTAATTAGCGATTCTTTCAATCGCAAGGATAATCCATTTTTATATTTCATCAAACATTTCCTATCATATACTTATCATTTGAATACACATAATATTCTTATTCATAGAGATATCCTCTATAATGCTGGCATAGTTCAAATCACGCGGTATTTCAATTTCATAAACATTAACATATATAATTTTATCAGCATCTTGAGTTACTTTAAAATTAACGTCTGATACAATAATTCCCTTATTTTCAAAATACTTTTGAATAAATTCTTTGGTTTCAAATTTGTGTCTATACTTTATTTCTAGTTTTTTTATTGTATTAACACGAATAATCTTTTTAGAAAAAACCAGTACTAAAATAACAAATAAAGCTCCAACAAGACCAATATTATAGTATCCCATACCGAATGACAGACCTATTCCTGCAACAGCCCATAAACTCGCTGCTGTAGTTAATCCTAGAACAACACGATGATTGACTAAAATAGTGCCTGCTCCTAGAAAACCAATACCTGATACAACTTGTGCAATTAATCTTGCTTCATCAGCTCTTAATATTCCAGATAATTCTGGTCTTAAAATTGCTAATTGTAATGCATCAAAACCAATCTGTTTTTGCAATAAGGCAATTAAGCAGGCTCCAGCACAAACTAAGGCATGTGTCTTAATTCCTGCCGGTCGATTTTTATGTTCACGATCAAAACCGATAACACCAGCAATCATTACCGATAAAAATAATCTTAAAATAATTTCTACAAGTGTTATCGAATTTTCCAATTATACCACCCCTACTAAACCTAAAACTAATGACAAAACTAAAATACCTAATAAAATCCAGTTTACATTTACTTTCTTAGATAATAACCAATAACATAATAATGTTAATGCTAATGGAACTAAACCTTTCCAAAGCTGATCCAAATAACTTTGCATTAAAATCGCTTTTCCACCCTTAATAGGAATAGATAATTTAGTTTGGAACTTAACCATAGTTGCAGTCATACAACCGATCATCATCAAACCTAAAGTAGATGCAGCTTTATTAAGCAACTTCATACTACCGCTTTCATACATATCTTGGATAAAAGTATCACCTAATGTAAAACCAGCATATGTAAGATAATATCTCGTTAAAATAGATGGTATATTATAAATTAGCAAAAACAAAATTGGTCCAAAAATTGAGCCTTGGCTAGCTAAACTAATACCAATTCCAGCAGCAATAACTCTTAAAACACCCCAGAAGATTGAATCACCAATACCAGATAATGGACCCATCAGTGAAGTTTTAATAGCAACTGTAGACTCAGCATCAAACTTACTATTTTCTGCCTTTTTCTTTTCCATGGAAGCAACAAGTCCCATAACAAAGGTACCCACATTTTGGGTAATATTATACCAAGTGGTATGACGCATCATAGCTGCTCTATGTTCAGCTTTATTATCTTTAAAATATCTGTCTAAAGCAGGCATAATCGAATACATGAAACCAGGAGCATGTGTTTTAGTAGCACCAGCTCTGCTGGCAAACACTGTAAAGGAACGTAAAAATATTCTGTTAAGCATTTTCCTGTCTTCAGGCGTTACATTCTTTGTAAATCTCATGAGAAAAATTCCTCCTCTTCTTGATCTTTGTTGTCTAATGTCTCTGCAACATGAGTAGTATTAATATTCTTTTGTTTATTTTCCAAATCCATGATTTGTTTATCACGGTTCCACTGTAAAATTACGATAATAATACCTATAGCTGCAATAGCAACAGATGGTAAGTTAACATATGCAGCTAAAATAAATCCTAAGAAATAGAATGGTGATAAATTCTTGCTCCACAGCATTCTTAATAAAATGGCAAAACCAACTGCAGGTAATAATCCACCTGTTGCTGCCAAACCAGCCATCAGATTTGCAGGAATTTGTTTAACCAAATGTTGAACTGGTTGTGCTCCAGCTAAAACGGAGAAAAATGTTACTAATGAGAAAACAAAATAATTAATAAACCACATCCCAAAATGTAACTTAGTTAATCCCTTAGAGTCATCGTTGGCAGCTACTTTATCAACTAATGGAGCAAAGATATTCATAACAACATTCTTTAAAAACATTGAAATAAATGCAGCAAATACACCAATTGGTACAGCTAAAGCTAAGGCAGCTTTCATATTAACATTTAATGTAATAGCAAAAGTTGTAGCTAAAACAGTGGCAGTAACTGGTTCTGCAGATAACGCACCACCAATATCTACTGCACCCATAAAGATTGCTTCCAAAGAAGCTCCAATTAAAATACCTGTTTGTAAATCTCCAAATACTAAGCCAGCCACAGCTCCGACAACCAATGGTCGCTCAATCATAGTTTGACCCCATAACCAATTTCCACCAAAACAGATGAAAACACATAATGAGGCCAATAATGCTATTTGTAACATATATATTTCCTCCTTTTTATTTTTCTGCTAATAATGATGCAATTGATGTTCTAGCATTACTTGGCACTACTTGAGTAAATACAGGAATATCAAGTTCAGATAATTGCTTTAATGCTACCATTTCTTCATCGCTTAACATCAAAGTAGAAGTTAATTGCGTAACTTTTCCTTGACCATTAGCAAATCGACCGACATTTGCAACATTAATACCTTCAATATTTGAAACATGCTTAGCAATCTCCAATGCATCTTCAACGCAATTAGTTAATGCAAAAATTCTCATATTCGCTGCCTTAGGATTATTAAAGACTGCAATTGCATCTTGTACAGATCTAATTAATAATTTTTTGCCTGTAGGTGTTGCCATCTTCAATGTCATTTGCACCATTGCATCTTTGGCAGCATTATCATTTGCAACAACTATACCTGGGGTATCTAACTCTTTAGTCCAAACTAAGGCTACTTGGCCGTGTATTAATCGATCATCAACTCTTAATTGTGCAATCATTTTTTTCCTCCTTAAAATTAACTAAAAAAATCATCACTTTGATCATTATCAGAGCTATTAATTTCAACTAGCTCAACTTGACTTTGAGATATTAATTCTTTTAACCTATCTTTATTTAAAGGTTCACTATCTAGCAATATGGAAATAATTATTGCTAGATTCATTTGGGTAACAACATAAATATCATCATGCGAAGCAACTTCTAGCATAACTTTTTGATTAACACTGCCACCTTTCAAATCTGTAAAGATTACAGCAGGTTTTTTTGCATTTTTAACAAATTTTTTAATATCAGCAACATAATCTCTTTCATCAACATAAGCATCAATAGTTTGAATGTGGCTATCTAAACCAGTTAATATTTTGATAGAATTTTTTAACCCACTCGCAAAATGTCCATGACTTGCAATTAAAATATCTGTCATATTTTTCACCTCCGATTAACTCCTTCACTTATTTATTAGCAAAAAGTGTACCAAGTATTATTACAGTTGCTATATCAACAAAAAAACAGAAGTGTTTAATAATTAAACACTTCTGTTTTGGACGTTTAAACACTACTTAATAAATTGCCTAAATAAT
Source organism: Lactobacillus iners (assembly GCF_011058775.1). Classification (NCBI taxonomy): domain Bacteria; kingdom Bacillati; phylum Bacillota; class Bacilli; order Lactobacillales; family Lactobacillaceae; genus Lactobacillus; species Lactobacillus iners. Next base: position 740,513 of record NZ_CP049230.1, read on the forward strand.
TCATATAATAGTGAAAGTTCATAATTAGGAATATGTATATTATATTTCATTTCTAGTGGCTGGAATATACTTTTAGTTATTTTAAAGAAATCCTTCTCCTCATTACTAATTGCCTGAATAGAAATATCTTTTGTATTATGGACAATTAACCTTTCAATCATCAATGCTATATGCAAATATAAATTCAATTTTATTTTTCCATCTAATTTCAAATGATAAAAATCTTCATATTTGCTATTAACATCCTCTACTTCTTTTAAGATAACGTCTGGATTTAAAAAGCTAAGTTTTTCTGATATTCCCTCTTTGGAGAAAAATCGTAATAATTTTTTGTTCAATTTTTTCAATTTATCTTGGCTTAAATACTGAGATAAACATTTGTTTAACTTTCGTTCACCTGTTGCATCCAATAAATCATATATATTCATTTGATCAAATGGGATTTTATCATCAATATCAACTGTTGTCAAAACTAGGATAGTCTGTTTAAAATAATTCCAGTCACAATTCATAATTTTATATTTCAACGTACTATAATCTACTGGTACTATTTGAATATTATCTGGCATTAGCGTTTGAAATAATTCGCTGATCTTTTCTGCTATACCTAACCCTGAAACACAAGAAACCAAAATGTTAATATTTTGCGACACACCTTCAAAATATTGGGTATCAATATTATATCCTTGATCTACTCGATTAGTTATTTCCTGAAATGTCATTTTTTGTTGCATTTTTAATGCTAAATCTAAAGCAGTTATTGTTGTTAAATTATTAACAACTAATAAATCACCATTAATATGGGAGCTAATCTCAGAATAAAGTTGACTCAAGGATCCCATATCAACCATCAAAATAAAGCCTTTAGTGGTATTAAAAGTATCTATTAATGCATTAGCTTCTTGGATAATTGAAGATACACCTACATTAATTGGCATATCTATAGCATCAAATAAATAATTGCCACACAAAGAATTTACTACCGTTTGTATGCTAGTAGCAGTATTTTTACCATGTGCAATCATTAATCCTCTAATAGTAATATTTTCATCAACGTGATCACTTAAAAGCATGGCCAACACAATAATCAAACTTTGCTTAACCTTATCTTCAATATCCAGATTTTTATAAAAGCAGACTGCTACATGTAATGAGCGACTAAACGAAATATTTATGTGATGATAAAGAGGCTCAAGATCATGATTATCAATGCAAAACTTTGCTTCATAAAACAAAAACATTAATGGTTCTAAGTATGAGGTTTTATTTAATCCAAATTGTTGTTCAATAATTTTTTTAAATAATTCTTGATGCCTATAGTATAAGCCTGTCTTAGGACAACTATTTTCCAGCAACTGATTTATTTTCCTAATACTACTTTTAACCTTTTGGACGTTATCTGACGAAAAATCAACAGTTAATTTATGAAATTCAGTCATCAGTTGAGCAAATTTAGCATTTTTTAAACTATTTTTTTCATTAAAAATAAATGCGGCCTGACCATCTATTAATAAATCACCATAATCTTCAAAATTAGGCAACTTATCTATTAATAAAGAATCCATACTTAAATCAATTTGGTCCAATCCATGTTGCTTTTTATAAGCTATCGAACAAGCAATTTGAATCAAGTTTTTTAAATAACCTATATTTCCTCGATTATTAGTTTGAACCAACGCAGAAACCACTTGATTATTCACATATATTTTTTTATTTAACTTAACTGCTTCCTGGTAAATTATATATCTAAGCAATGTTAATCTTTCATCGATAGATCTTTTTAAAAAATCAGGAATAGTAACATGAATAGGTATTCTTCTTAAAAAGGTAGTCAACAAAGTATCTGTTGGCCTTTCTGTAGTAGCCATAATTAATCTTACATTTGACTTAATTGGATGACTATTATCACCTATTTGATAAAAAAGCCCATTATCTATAAAACTAAATAATTTTTCTTGATTTTCACTGCTCAATCTATGAACTTCATCTAAAAATAAGTATCCACCATTTGCTTGCAAAAGTAATCCATTATGAGAAGAATCAGCACCTGTATATGCACCTTTAACATAACCAAATAGCATACTGGATACTAATTCTGGATTATTAGCATAATCAGCACAATTTAAAACAAAGTATGGCGAATTTGATCTAATAATTTTTATTTGTTTAGCATATTCATAAATTTTTTTAGCTAGAAAACTTTTACCAACACCAGAATTACCTGTAATTAAAATATTTAATCCATTAGGAGGATAAGCAACAGCTGCACTAACTTGTTCAATCACATGTTTCATAGATCCATCATATCCTATAAAATTGCAAAAAGAACTTGTACGTTCACTTACATCAGCACAGTTTTTGCTCCATCTAATTGGCCTTCCGCTTATTTTCTTTATTCTATTTTCTTTAAATAGTGTATTCAAATAATTGCTTATAACAGATCTGGATAAATTTAAACTATTTGCTATTTCTACAGTCGTCATACTTTTTGAAACGTTATTTAAATAAGTTAAAACTTTATCTTTTGCATCATCCATATATACACCATTTTTACTCATATAATTTTATTTATACATTTTAAAATAATTATTAAACATTGCTTTAGCAACCTGTAAAGTAAATGTACCTTCCAAATTTGGATTTAATCCTGGAAAGACAACTGCTACTGCAATCTTAGGATTATCTGCAGGAGCATAGCCCACAAATGTAGAATTAATTACTTCAGGTGCATGAATATTACCAGGATGTTCTGGATCAAAGAAGAATGTTTCAGCAGTTCCAGTTTTTCCGGCAATAGCTGGTTTTTCTTTTTTCAAGAAACGTCCTGTTCCCCAACCATTAGTTCCATGAACCACTTGATATAACCCTTTTTTAATAACATCTAATTGGTCCTTTTTATATGGGACGCACATCTGCACTTTAGGCTTAGTATTATACAGAATAGAAATTTTATTGTTGTGAGGATCGGTTTTACCAATTGACTGTACTAAATAAGGTTTCATACGATATCCGCCATTAGCAATAGTTGAAATATATTGAACAAGTTGAATGGGAGTATAGGCATCATAATTTCCATATGAAAGGTCAAGAACAGAACCAGACAAAATGTTACCATTTTTATCAAATGATCTTCCTGTAATACCATGACTTTCACCTGGTAAATCAATACCTGTCTTTTGTCCTAATCCAAACATAGCAAAATTTCTTCGTAAAATGGTAAAAGCATTCTTAGGTACAGAAATATACGACTTTGGTACATATTTAGCATGTAGCCAACGTAAAGCTAATTGCATCATATATATGTTACTAGATACCTCTAACGCTGTAGGAGCGTTTAAGGCACCAAATGTACCAATTGGATAAATAGATTTCTTAACTGGTGTCGCTGGCAAATAAATTGGTACATCTGGTAATGTATTATTCGCTGGAGTGATAACATTATTCAGTAACCCACCAGATACCATAGCTCCTTTGACGACTGAACCCATTACATATGCTTGATTTATTACACCCAATGCGTTATCAACAATCTTATTATTCTTAGTATTATGCATAAGACCTGTGATCGCCAATAATGCACCTGTTTTTGGATTCATGGCAACAGCATACGCACCACTAGAATATCGTGTAGCACCCGCTCTTTGAGCTTCGTTATAAACTGTCTTTAATGCCTTATCAACTTTCTTTTGATATTTAGAATTAATTGTTAGGATTAAACTTGCTCCACTTTCACCTTTATATATAGTTTTAGTTTGATCAATACTATCTGATTTATGTTTAGAAATAACCTGTGATTTTGATTTTGTTCCTTTTAATAATGGTTCATATTTTTCTTCCAAATATGAAGTTCCTACACGATCATTACGAGAGTAACCTTGAGATAAATAATATTGCAAATTAGTGTTAGGTAATCCTGCTTTCTCAGAAGAAACAGATCCAATAATACTTTTAATGAATTCTCCATTTGGATAATCTCTAGACCAATCTGTACCGATTCCTACACCAGGCAATTCTGATAAATTTTCACCAACCAACGTTAATTCTTTACCAGTGATATGCTTATTTTTAATATAAATAGTCGACAAAGTATATGCTCCTGAAATCTTATTAAAAATTAAAGCAGCTGTTTTTTGTCTTTTACTAAACACAAGTTTTTTGCTTCTCAAATACTTCAAAGTATTTTGATATACTATATGATCATCTAAAGCATCACCATGTTCATCATATCTTTGATTTCTAGGTAGTTGGCGATTAATTTTCAGTGCGTTTTTACTATTCGCCAAATAATAATCAAATAGCTGATTTTTTGTGGGAGTTTCATCGTTAAGTCTAATATATTTACTTAATTTTTCCGAAATATCATAAATCTTAGCTGTAGTAAGATTAGAATTTTTCGTATAAGTAATAGCATTATTTGCTTTATTACCTACTAGGATTCTTCCTTTAGAATCATACATAACACCTCTAGGGACATTATTGCAAACAATTTTTTTGTCAGTCTTTTGTACCTCTGTTTGAAAACGTCCACCATAAATCAATTGCAGATATGCCAATTGACCTATTAATAATAAAAATAGAACACAAATAATTCCTAAAATAATATTTAATCTTAGGGAGGTACTTGCAATTTTACTCTTTAAACTATTTTTTCTCTTATATGTTTTCAAAGAATTTCCCTCACTAACTAAGAAGGCTGATTCCTCAGTGAATCAGCCCTCTTACTACTTACCAGACGTAGTTACTTCATCAATAGTAACTTCAAATAAACCACCAGGTGTATTAATTGAAACTACATCGCCTTTTTTCTTGCCTAATAATGCTTTAGCAATTGGTGAATCATTAGAAATTTTTCCACTAAGTGGATCAGATTCATCAGATCCAACAATTGTGTACATTTCAGAATCATCAGTACCAACTTCTGTAAAAGTAACTGTCTTACCAATAGATACTTCATTAGGATCCACACTACCTGCATCGATTACTTGAGCATATTTCAACATTTCCTCAATTTGTGCAATACGATGTTCTACAGCACTTTGTTCATCTTTAGCAGCATCATATTCGGAATTTTCAGATAAATCACCAAACGATCTAGCTACTTTTATTCTTTCAATTACCTCAGGGCGTTTAACTAATTTTAAATTTTTCAATTCATTCTGAAGCTTATCTTTACCTTCAGCCGTCATAGGATAGACTTTCTCTGCCATATCTATAATTACTCCTATCTCTCTTTCATATGCAAACAAAATCTTATGTTTTTATCAAACAATTGTCAAGTCTTATTGACCTAAACTATTATTTTTATTTAAATGCTGAATATATTTACGATTAAAGTAAACTTTGCCTGTTTTTAAATCTGCAACAAAATACAGATAATGTCGGTTTCGCTCTAACGGATTCAACACAGCACTAATTGAATCCAAACTTGGATTATTGAATGGACCTGGTCCAAAGCCTTTATGAACATATAAATTATATGGTGAATCAACCTTGATGTCTTTCAAGCTCAAACGATGTTTATGTTTCTTTAAGGCATACATAACAGCAATATCCGATTGCAAGGGCATATGTGCATCTAATCTATTCAAAAATACTCCAGCAATCATACGCCGATCTTTTTTATTGACGCCTTCTCTTTCAATCAGAGAAGCTAAAGTCAATACTTGATGAACAGTCATTTTTAGCTTTTTAATATCAGTATAATATGGTTTAAGTGTCTCATTAGTTTTCGCTACCATTTTGTCTACAAGTTCCCTTAAGCTCATAGACTGATAAACATCATATTTTGCTGGAAATAAATATCCTTCCAAATGATATCTAACATTCTTAGACTTCATTGAACTCTTTAATAACTTAGGATATTTATGAGCTAATTCTTGCAAAAACTCTTGATTATTCATCAGATTAATAAAACTGCTCTTACTATACTTAGTATGACTAGCTACAGCTGTCGTAATTTCATCAATTTGCTCTCCTTCCCTAACAAGGAGATGATTTTTAACAATGCGTCCGCCAGCACCCTGTAGTTGGTTGACAATTTGATTATTATTCATAGAAGGAGAAATATAGAAATCACCAGCTTGAAAACCTTTAACAGACTTAATCTTCATCCAAGCATTAAAAACTATCGAGCTTCTAATCAAATGCTTTTTTTCCAATATCTTAGATATCTCTTTATTATCTGCACCAACTGGAATATGTACTACTACGTGACTACGATTTTGCGAATCTACAGGTTGCAATGCATAAATTGTAAACACTGTTGCAACCAACATAAACAAGACGACAAAAACACCTAAAAAGGTAAAAATCCATCGTAATAATTTGTTACTGGCCTCTTTTTTTAGCTTATTTTGTTTTTTTGTATCCTGATCAAACAATTGTTGTACCTCTTAAATAAATATTAACGAACAACTGCTCCAAGTTCTGACTCTAAATTATGTGTAATCTCCGCAATTGCTAAACTAACAACTTCATCGGTTAATGTTTCTTTCTCATTTCTAAATGTCAAAGAGTATGCTATTGATTTCTTACCTGCTTCAATCTGACTACCCTCATAAACATCTATAACTTTTATGTCTGTTAAATATTTTCCAGCATTAGCCTTAATATTAGAAATGATAGCATCATTAGTAATATGTGCATCAATCAACAATGATAAATCTCTATTAATTGCAGGGAACTTAGGTGCTGATTTTGCTGTTACACCCTTAGAAATTTCAGGAATGAGTACATCAAGATCTAATTCATAGACATAAATTTCATTACCACGAAGTGCCTTTTCACTATACAATTCTTCATGAGATAACATCCCAATCATACCTAAATACTTATTTTTCAAATAAATAGCTGCTGTACGTGTAGGGTGCATCCCTTTGATATTTTCCGCTTTATAAACAATATCATGCAAATCAAGACCAAGTGCTATAAAAATATTTGTTAATTGACCTTTTACATAATAAAAATCAATATTTTGATCTAGATGTTGCCAATTATCAGCATAAATATTGCCTGAATATAAAGCAGCTATATGCTCATGTTCGATATAATTACCGTCATCTTTATAATAGACACGACCTTGCTCATAAATTCCTATATTACTTTGATTTCTAGCCATATTATAAGCTGCAGCATCTAGCAAACCACAAATTAAATTTTGCCTCATTACAGAACGACTAGTATTTAATGGCATTGCAATTTTGACAGTTGGTTTGGGATTTAATGCATAGCTAGTAGCTTTTTCTAAAGTAGTCAATGAATAAGATATAGCTTCCAGCATCCCTTGTCCTTGAATTATCTTTTTTATGCGACGAATAATTGATTCAGTTGGACTATATCCCCCATGTGTTTCGGCTAAAAGTGGTTGTGTGGAAATCAAATTATCATAGCCATAAATACGCCCCACTTCTTCTACTAAATCTGCAGCAATAGATATATCCCAGCGTCTATGTGGTACATTTACTACTAATTCATCGCCATTAACTTTAATTGGAAAATTCAAGCGATCAAAAATTTTAATAATATCATGATCTTTGAGATTCGTGCCTAAAGTTTTATTTATATATGAAATAGTTGTACGAATATTTACTGGTTCTGCTATTTTATCTATACCTTTAATGATACCATTCAAAATAGTTCCATCAGTATTATTTCTCAATAATAAAGCAGCAATATCTAAGGCTTTCATTGTGTTATCTGAATTAACACCTTTTTCAAATCTGCTAGAGGCTTCTGTTCTATTGGCGTGTCTTAATGCAGATTTTCTTACCAATGAGCCATTAAAAATCGCAGATTCTAGAATAATGTCAGTCGTTTGATCGGTTACTTCAGATGCTTTGCCACCCATAACACCAGCTAACATTACAGGCTTGTTTCCATCAGTAATCACTATATCATTTTCATCTAGCTCAACAGATTTATCATTTAAAAGTTGCAAAGTCTCGCTAGCATGAGCTCTTCTCACCTCTAATAAGCCATTACTAAATGTAGTTGCATCATAAACGTGTAAAGGCTGACCTGTAAGAAGCATAACGTAGTTTGTAACATCAACCACATTATTTATGGGACGTATCCCTGCATTCCATAAACGGCGTTGCATCCAAAGTGGACTAGAACATATCTTGATTCCAGTTATTTTGCGTAAATAAAACTTAGTTGCAAGCTCTGGATCTACACTAACCTTTAAAGAATTTGTCCAATCCTGACCATCACTTTTCAACGATATTTCTTCTATCTTTGGAGTTTGATCAATGATTGCACCAACCTCGTATGCTGCTCCCTCCATTGATAAAGTATCTGCCCTATTAGGCGTAATATCGAAATCTAAAATATAATCATCCATACCTAATGCTTCATAAATATCATCACCAGGTTGAACATCAGTATCTTCATCAAATACAAAAATCCCATTTGCATATTTGGCAGGAACTACTTTGTCATCAAAACCTATTTCCTGTAATCCACAAATCATGCCTTCAGATTGAATGCCCCTAATTTTTCCACGCTTTATTTTTTCATTTCCAGCAATTCGGGCCCCATGTAAAGCCACAATAACTTTTTGCCCTGCGGCAATATTAGGTGCTCCACAAACAATCTGTAAGGGTTCAGCTTCACCTACATTAACTTTTGTTACATGTAAATGTGTTCCCTCAACAATATCACAAGTTAGAACATGTCCTACTACAATCTTTTTTAACCCTGATTGAGGATGTATTACATCAGCTATTTCAACACCTGTGCGTGTTATTTTTTCAGCTAACTCGTTAGGTTCAATATCTAAATCTAAGAAATCCTTTAACCAATTGTATGAAACTAACATTAATCTTCCTCCTTACGAAATTGACTTAAGAAACGAATATCATTAGTATAAAAATCACGAATATCTGAAACGCCATATTTCAAAATAGCAAATCTATCCAATCCTACACCAAATGCAAATCCACCATACACTTCTGGATCAATACCAGCATTTTTTAAAACGTTAGGATGAACCATACCAGCTCCCAATACTTCTATCCAACCAGTATTTTTGCAAATGCCACATCCCGTACCATTACAATTAAAACATGATACATCCATTTCAACAGATGGTTCTGTAAATGGGAAATATGATGGTCTTAATCTAGTTTTTCTATCAGCACCAAATTCATGCTTAGCAATTAATTCTAATGTACCTTTTAAATCAGACATAGTCACATTTTTATCAACTACTAATCCTTCCATTTGCTGGAATTGATGTGAATGTGTAGCATCATCGTCATCACGACGATAAACTTTACCAGGCCCTACCATTTTTAGTGGACCTTTACTAAAATCATGAACCTCAAGTACACGAGCTTGATCACCAGAAGTCTGCGTACGTAGCAAATTTTCTTCATCAATATAAAAAGTTTCTTGCATATCACGAGCAGGATGATTTTTAGGTAAATTCATCATTTCAAAACAATAATGATCTGTCTCAATTTCTGGTCCTTGCACTACTTGATATCCCATACCGATAAAAAATGCTTCTAAATCATCTAATATAATATTTATAGGATGCTTAGCACCAGCCATGATTCTGCGACCAGGCAAAGTAACATCGATTTTTTCACCTTCTAATCGCTTATTCAAGGCTACTTGTAATAAACTTTGCTTAGTTTCTTCCAGTTCTTTTTGAAAAATATCACGTAATTTATTAACTTGTTGACCTATTTTAGGACGTTCTTCTTTAGAAACATCTTTCATTGAATGAAGAATTTCAGTAAGTTGTCCCTTTTTTCCTACTATGTTTACTCTGACTTTTTCTAATTCTTGAATATCTTTTGAGTTTCTTATCTTTTCAAGTCCTATCTCTTGTAAAGACTTAAGCTGTTCAAATAAATTCATAATTTTTCCTTTCTTAACAAAAAAAGCCTCGCCCCATAAAAGGGACGAAGCTCCGCGGTACCACCCTAGTTTAAATTTTCAAATTAATAAAAATTTACACTCTATTTCTTTAACGGGAAAATACCGGAATTGATTGGATTCTGCTCCTGAGGTGAATTTCATATTTTTTATTTAAACTTATCACAGCAAAAAAAGTCCTCTCTTGAAAATAAAAAATACTACTAGTCTCAATCTTAGCATTTATAATACATTTAGAATTTTAATGCATTTCATATCAACTTGCAACTAAATTATGCCCACTTATCAGCCCAATTATGTACATGTTCGCATACAGGCTTTAACTCTTTGCCTTTGGTAGTTAAACTATACGAAATAATGCCGTGATCAACTTGCCGCTGAACAATATTTTCTTGTTCCAATTCTTTTAATCGCTCAACTAGTACTCGATCACTGCATCTACTAATGCAACGAGCTAAATCCCTAAACCGCATTGCTTCAGTATCACATAATGCATTAATAATCAATCCGTTCCATTTTTTACCTATTATGCTGAACGCATTAATTAAATGGCCACATAAAGAATAATCTTTAGGATCCGGCTGTGCATTTTCCGTTATTTCCATACTTTTGTCAGTCATATGATCCTCCTTAAAATCGTGTGCTAATAATACATATGCTAATATTATATATCTATTTTATGTTTATACAAACTAAGAAAAATAATAAATCATAATGCCAGCTGCAACTGCCGCATTTAATGATTCAGCTTTCCCTTTAATTGGTATATATATTTTATGGTCACATTCTAATTGGACTTGACGACTAACGCCATGTGCTTCATTGCCAATAATCAACCCTAATTGTGATACTGCCTTGCAATTGTAAAGTATTTCTGCATCTTTATCTAATACACTTGCATACAATGGTAAGCCATTATTTTTAAAATCTAATAAAACTTGCTCAATATCTGTCTGTACAATTTGTAAGTGAAATTGACTACCTTGCATACTTCGTTGCACTTTTGAATTATATAAATCTACACTTTGATTGGACAAAATCACACCATCAAAACCTGCAGCATCAGCTGTTCTAATAATTGTCCCTACATTGCCTGGATCTGTTAAATTATCTAATATGACCCATTTTCCAAACTTAAAAGAAAAACTATGAGGTTGATTAATCGGTAACACCATAAAAATATCTTGACTATTTTCCGTATCAGACAACTGATCACAAATTGCTTGATTAACCAAAATTATTGACTTATCAAAAATTTTATTTGTCAATTTCAATTTATTAATCGTCTCTTGAGTACCGATAACATATTCATACTTTTGCTCCATATCCAAAGCTTCTTTGACTAAATGAAAGCCTTCGATTAAATAAGACATTTGATCTTTGCGATATTTTTTTTGCTTTAATTTGCGAATTTGCTTAATAATACTATTATTTACTGAATTAATTTCTTTCATATCCATACCTACCTCGTATTTATTATACTAAATTAACAATTTATAAAGTAAGGTCTAAAAACAATATTAATAGTGATAATACATAGTTGCTTGTATTACATATAATATAGTAAACTGATACCAGTTAAAGAAGGAGATATTAAATTTAATGAAAAAAATAAAATATACAATCACATCAGCTCTGATAGCTATCATTGCCATAATTACTACTGCCTGTGCAACCAATACTGGTAATTGGACTCCCCCATTAGTAGGACCATATGCATGGATTTACAATTTGTTTGGTCATCCACTCCAAAATATAATGTTACATGTTAGCAACCTTTTAGGTGGTACAAATGGTGCTGGTTGGGCAATTATCATTATTACTTTCGTAATTCAATTAATAGTATTACCATTACGACTTTCCTCACAAAGTAAGATGATTAAACAACAGGAAAAAACTAAAAGGCTACAACCGCAATTAAGCTTAATTCAAGCTGCTATGAAAAAAAATAGTAACAAGCAAATGCAACTAAGCCAATTGCAAATGAAGATCTACAAAGATAACAATATGTCAATGATTGGTGGAATGGGATGCTTACCATTACTTATCCAATTACCAATTATGATTGGGATCTATCAAGCTGTAGCATATTCAAAAACTTTAGCATCAGCAAGTTTTATGGGAATATCTTTAAGTAAACCCTCTATTGTTTTTGCCGTTGTGGCTGCTATCTTATACTTAATACAAGGATATTTATCATTAATAGGTATTAGTGAGCAGCAAAAACAAACCATGTTGATAACAGTTATTGCTAGTCCACTAATGACTTTAGTATTTTCAATCATGTATTCTGGTGCTTTGGGATTATACTTTTTAGTAGGTGGTATCGTCATTGTGATTCAACAATTGATTGCTACATTTATTTTAATGCCAAAAGTAAGAGCTGATGTTGATAAAGAATTGACAAAAAATCCTATTAAAGAAGTTATTAATCAGGAAATGATTGATCAAATACTTAATGAATCAACTGATCAAATGAGCCAAAATAAATCTGACGAGATAACAAATTTACATGAGCAATTACGCAAACGTAATTCAGGCAAACAAAATCGAAATAAATAAAAAAATAAAAGATTCTATATAGCAATAGAATCTTTTATTTTTATTTAGTTGCTTGTGAACCTGTTAAAGATTTTTTCTTAAGCAAAGGGAATTTCAATCTAAAGGTACTACCCGTTCCTAAAATAGAAGTTACACCAATCGTACCATGATAACTTTCAGTTAATTTTTTAGCAATAGATAGCCCTAACCCATTACCACCTTTTTCACGTGTTCTGGCTTTATCTACCCGATAAAATCTATTAAATATTTTTTCTTGTTCGACGCTATCTATACCTTCACCGAAATCTTGAACAGCTATAATTACCGACTTGTTTTCAGTTGAAGCACTAACATTTACTTCTTTTCGATCCGTCGAATATTTAATTGCATTATCAATCAGAATAATTAATAATTGCTCTAAATGATTTCTATACATTTTAATAATTGTATCAGGTTTCAAGTCAGTTATATCCAAATTGATTGTAAAGTCTTTATGAATCATTTTCATATCATTAACAGTTCGGATTAAAACTTCATTTACATCTGACACTTTATCAGGAAATTGCATATCAACTTGTTCTGCCCGAGTTAAATCTAACATTTCCTGTATTAAATGCTTCATACGATCAGTCTCTTGCAAAGAAGCATGAATAGATTCTTCCAATATCTGGGGATCATCCTTACCCCATCTTTCTAACAAATTCAAATGCCCTTGAATAACTGCCACTGGCGTCCTCAATTCATGTGACACATCACCTACAAATTGCTTTTGTTGCAAGATATAATTCTGAATCCTATCCAGCATTTTATTAAAATTAACAACCAATTCACCTAATTCATCATTACGTCTAATATTAGGCATTCGTTCTCTAGCATTAGGATCTTGGTCAATCTCACGCGAAATCTTAGTCATTCGCTTAATCGGCTTAACAATACCATCTACAATAAAGTAGGATGCTACTAAAAAGAAAATAATTGCTAAAATTGATAAAAACACCATAGATTGCTGTAATTGTTTCAACAATTTATTAGTTTGTACCATCCGATTATCTACTACTAACGTACCTAATAATTTTCGATTATCATTAGAATAAATACGTTCTGCATTTCTAAAATGCATTCCGCCTCTGGTCTTATAAATTAATTCGGACGCTTTTTTTTGATTAACAGACTTTAAATCCTCATTACTTACCCAATTTGAATTTGAAAATACGAGATTCTTTTGCGGATCAAAGATGTAAATATTTATGTCTTTATTAGTTAAAGTAGCCAAAATATCATCATCAAAAACGCCATTTTCTTTTCTATTATAATTAGGTGAATTTCCTGAAATTAATCGTAAAGTATTAGGCGATAAAGTAGTTACAACATTAGAAACTTGAAAGGGTTCATTAATATTTACTAATCGCTGTTCAAAAGTACGTACAACATTTTTAGTTACATCACTTTCTTGTTCTAATGATTGACTCTTAATTAATGAATATATCGTTAGCGAAAATATAACAAAAGAGACCATGATTGTAGTAGCAACAATCGCAACCCACTTAAGTGTTAATGAAGATCTCCTGGTCTCTTTTTTGTTATAATGATGTATCAAATTCATCAAGTTCATCTGTTCTTACCATATAACCTGTACCACGAACTGTTTTAATGTAAGAAGATCTACCAGGAACATCAATCTTATTTCTCAAATATCTAACATATACTTCAACTACATTAGTTTCGATCTTAGAATCAGATCCCCATATCTTCTTTAATAATTGTTCGCGTGTTACAACATTATTTTTGTGTTCAATTAAAGTCATTAATAAATTATATTCACGCTTAGTTAAATCAACAGTCTTATCACCACGATGTACAATTCTATTAGCCGTCTCAATAGTTAAGTCATTAAAACGAATAACACGCTGAACACCTGCAGCTTCACCACTAGCTCTTTTTTCAATTTGAACACGACGTAGCACTGCACGTAAACGAGCTAATAACTCTTCAATTGCAAAAGGTTTAACAATGTAGTCATCTGCTCCATGATCTAATCCAGAAACACGGTCAATAACTGAATCTCTTGCAGTCATCATAATAATAGGAGTTGTCTTCTCTTGTCTAACACGTCGTGCAATTTCTAGACCATTCAAATCAGGCAACATTAAATCCAACAAAATAGCATCATAATTATCTCTTAATGCTAAATCTAGTCCTTTTCTACCATTTGACTCTACTGTAGTATCATACTTTTCGTGTTGTAATTCTAATTCTACAAAACGTGCCAAATTTTTTTCATCTTCAATAATTAAAATTTTACTCATTTTTATTTCTCCATCTATTCATTAAATCAGTACACATTAAAAGTAACATATCTAAACGATCTCATTATTAATGATAAATTTTTAATACTATTTTTTCAATGCATTTTTAATAATTTTATTTATTAAATAAATTTTTTAACTTATCAAATTGAGGGTTAATAGTATTCCTAGGTCTATTTTTATAATTTTCCTCTGATATAACTGTCCAACCTTCACCTTCAGGAAACTCGCCATTTTCTTTTTCTGCATCTGTTAAATTAATAGTAGGCAAATTTAATAATAAATTATCTTCAACTGCTTTTTGCAAATCAATAATATCATTTTCTATCAAAATCACAGTACCAGCATCTTCATCTTCACTAGGAAGCACCTCAGCGTAATTCTCAGTAAATGTGAAGCTATTTTTTATAGATACTGGCTTCAAACTACGAGTTGAAGGTACAATAACATCATATTCAACTTCAAAATTTCCAGTTACAAATGGATCTTGATAAAAAAATTGCCCTTTAATATGTACATTTTTAATATCTAAAATAAAATCTTTAGCCCTATCAAAAAAATCTGCTTCAAATTTAACATCTTGATCTACATAAACTAATGGTTCTTTACTATTTTCAATATTTAGAAACGAATATGTTAACATCTATCTTACCTCAAATGGCTTACGACCAAAATTCTGATCATAACCTATTAACTGTTCAAAAAATCTATCTACTTTAATCTGGAATCGCAAACTACCAATTTCTGAATTTTTCTTATCAACTTTGGAAATAATTGGTAAATTTGTCGATTTGCGTATCTTTTTTAAATATTTTCTGCCACGCAAACTATACCC
Source organism: Lactobacillus iners (assembly GCF_011058775.1). Classification (NCBI taxonomy): domain Bacteria; kingdom Bacillati; phylum Bacillota; class Bacilli; order Lactobacillales; family Lactobacillaceae; genus Lactobacillus; species Lactobacillus iners. The sequence goes on from NZ_CP049230.1 coordinate 756,080, forward strand.
TAATAACATTGGAGTAATAATTTGATTGGCTTCCTCAATATCATCACATGTTATATCTAACAAAGTATATAAACATAAGCGTCTTAAACGGGCATACGTATACCTTTTAGATTTGATTTTATGTAAAAAGTCCTCAAAATTATGTGATTGATGGATTTCGGCCTTCATTTTATATTCTAATCCTTCACTCATTTGATAAATAGATTGCAAATGATTAATGTTTGTACTTTCTAATCGATATTTTAAAAATGGAAACATCATCTCCCAATTAGGAAAAACTGCTTGCTTACTTAACCATAATAATTCTTCTTTAGGCAAATAATTTTCTAATTTAGAAAAATCTCCATTTAGTTCATACAAAATTTGTCGCCTAATAGCAGTAGCAGAAGCTACAATGTCCTGAATATATTTATCATTATGTCCACCACTACCAAATCTTTTAATTGCATGCAGACGTAATGGTCTACTTAAGCTACAATTAGCCACTGCATACGCAACTGCCAAAGTAATATTAGGTTGTGTTAAATCATAACCGATTTGCTCAATCAACATTTGATTATATTGCGTAGAATACGTTTGCGTATAATCTTTAAAAATATGACTCGATTGTGCTAATTTAGAAATTTTCACACCTAAGTTCATATAATCAATCTGATCGTCTTCTACACCAAAAACAAGATCACTAACACCTAACTGCTCCAAGATTTTCATACTACCATAGGCAAATATATCAGCAGGCTGTACAGCATAAGAAAAAGGTAATTCAAAAACTAAATCTGCACCTGATAGCAATGCAGATTTAGCTCTACTCCATTTGTCACATATTGATATCTGACCACGTTGAACATAATTTCCTGACATTAAGACTACAATCGGTTTATTTTGTGATATTAATCTGGCCTGATTTAAAAGAAATTCATGACCACTATGAAACGGATTATATTCTGCAATAATTCCTACAGCATCCATCAATAATTATCATTCCTCAATATCCAGTTGCTTACCATTGGACCACAATTTTTCTAAGCCATAAAATCCTCTAGCTTCGAAAGTAAAGATATTAACTACTACATCTCCCAAATCGATTAATAGCCAATTAGAATCTCTGGATCCTTCTATACGATAATCATTTTTACCTTTTTCATGAACTTTTTCAATAATAGAATTAGCAATAGCATGTAATTGACGATTAGAACCTGCCGTAGTAATTACATAATAATCTGCTAATATACTGATTCCTCGCATATCATACGCTTTTGTTTCTTCACCATGACGCTCAGAAATTGCCTCTAATGTTAAATCTAATAATTCTGTATTTTCCACACTAAAACCTCTTATTCTTTACTATTGATAACTGACCACTTGTTATATGCTAAAACTGTTTTGGGATAAATTTTACTTCGTTGCTTTACTAAATATGCTAAAGTATGAGCTAATTCATATCCTACTCCTTCATCCAGATTATCATATGCTACTTTTCGAGCTTCTTCTACTCCCTCAAAATCTCTTCCTGGTTCAATATAATCAGCTACAAAAACAATTTTATCTAATAATGACATTTCAACATCTGCAGTAGTATGTCTTCTAACAGCTGTCAGAATTTCATCATCATTAATTTTTAACTCATGTTGTATAAAATACGCTCCAACTATACCATGCCAAATTACACGATTATAATTTAATAAATCCAGATCAAAATCTTGCTCTTTAATAATTTTTATAAAGCGATCCACACTGATCTGCTTGGCATAATCATGAATAAAACCAGCTACTTGTGCCTTATATATATCATGATATCCATTCAACCTAGCTAACTTTTTACATTCTTCACTTACTCTAATACAATGCTGAAAACGCTTTTCATCCATATTTGATTTTACTTTTTCTACCAACTGTTCAGTTGTAAAAATAGAAAATGTTTTTTCAAATTTAAAATTATTCATGATACAACCCCTTTTTTTTAATATATTCACGTACTGCTTCTGGTACTAAATATCTAATTGAATTGTTTGTTTTAATATTTTGTCTAATCAGTGTCGAACTTATTGCGAAACTTGGACAATCAACCCATATCATAGGGTAATTAGTATTAGCAGAATAATTAGCCCGATTAACACCTACTAACGTTGCTAAAGTAGCTATTGTATTAGGCTCCTTCCACTTGCTAAATTGAGCTACCTGATCAGATCCCATAATTAAATAAAATCTATATTGAGGATATGCTTTCTTAAGATATTTCAAGCTATCTACAGTATATGAAATACCTCCTCTTTTCAGTTCAAATGATTTAACACTGAATTTTGGATTACCAGCTATTGCTAATTCTATCATTGTACGTCTATCATTTGCATCTATCTTATCTGCAACTTTTTTTAGTGGAGGGATATTATCAGGTACGAACCAAACTTCATCTAAATTAAGTTTTTTAGCTACCTGATCAGCAATTAACAAATGTGCATTATGAATGGGATTAAATGTTCCTCCCATAATTCCAATTTGTTTAGCTTCTAGATTTTTCCGAACTAAAAGTACCTTAGGTTTTGTTTTTAGAAATACTTCTGACATTAAATTAACGCTCTCCTAATACCTAATCCTATCCCTTCTGGCGTGTAAGCTTTAATAACTACTCCTGAAGGAACAGTAATAAATCCTACACCACCAAATAAGATATCACTTTTTTCACTTGTCGAATAAAGTTGACCTTTTAATGCTCCTAAATCATCACTATCACAAGGTGGATTCAATAAATCTGACTTATGTTTTAAATAAAATTCATCTGCATTTATAGTTTTTGTTCGATGTAAATATAAATCACGAGCAACATATATGGTAAAACCACTAGCTGGGCCTTTGATAAAATCAATTCTACCTAATCCAGCTAAAAATATCGTTTGCCCAGGCAACAATTGATAGGTAGCTGGCTTTAGTTGTTTTTTAGGAGCTACTAATTCCAACTCACTGCCAGTTAACCTAGATGCCATTTGTTTTTTACTTAAAATTCCAGGCGTATCTACTAAATAATGTCCCTCATTTAATGGTATCTTGATCGAATCTAATGTTGTTCCAGGGAATTTAGAGGTGGTAATCAAATTTTTATATTCACTGCGTGTCTCAATAATTGCATTAATTAAAGTTGATTTGCCAACATTTGTTGTCCCTACAAAATAAATGTCCTCATTTTTTCCTTTGGTAGCTAAATAATTAATTAGTTCATCGATATTTCTTTTTTTTATGGCAGACAATAAAAATATTTTCTTAGGAAACAGCCCATTTCTATTAGCTTCTTGTCTCATCCAGTCTTTTATTTTTGATTCTTTAGAATTTTTTGGAAAAAGGTCAACTTTATTTCCAACCAGAACAAACTCATTATCACCAATAAATCTATCAAGGGATGCAATTAATGAATTATTAAAATCAAATAAATCAACCACATTAACAATTAGTGCTTTTTTATTTCCCAATGAATTCAATAATCTTAAAAAATCATCATTATTTTCATTAACTGGTGTAATTTCATTATAATGTCTTAGGCGAAAACATCTTTGACAATATACACTTGTATCAGGTTCTTGAATCATTTTATTAAAAGCTGAATGTGGCATATAACCCGACAACTTACTATCTTTATCTTGTAATATACTACCACAGCCTATACATCTTATTTCTTCATCACACATTACTTTAAATGCTCCTCAAACTTAATTGGATTAGTAAATCTAAAAACAAAAAAAATAAACTTTTCTACACAACGATTAATTCGTGTATTCCATTTATCAGTTTTAACTAAAGGTTTAACTAAAACAGTTCTAACACCTGCTAAATTTCCAGCTACTATATCAGTTAAAAGCTGATCACCAACCATTAAAACATCTGATTTATTCAAATTGTATTTTGCAATTGCCTTGTTGATGCCAATAGGTAATGGTTTTCTGGCTCTAGCTGTAAATTCAATACGATAAACATCTAATACTTTACTAATGCGTTCACTACTATTATTGGAAATTACAATTAATTTTATATCTGCATCGGCTAGCCGACGTTCAAGCTTTTGTAAAGAATCATCAGTTTCAAAATTATTCCATGCCAAAAGTGTATTATCTAAATCGCTAAAAATAGCTTTAATTCCCATATTCTTAAGAGCATTTATATCTAAATTATAAATTGAATCAATTGTATATGTTGGTCTAAATATCATAATTATCTCCCTAATCGTCTATTTATATATTAACAGAATTTATAAGGAAAAATAAGAAAATCATGTATATATATTTCCTTAAAAAATACACATAACTTCCGTTATGTGTATTTTCACTTTATTTAACTGCCTTTTTCCATAAACTCAACACTACACCAGAAACTAAAGATCCTACTATCACTGCGATAAAGTACCATACAATGTTTGTAGCTAATGGTGCAACCCAGAATCCACCGTGAGGTGCAGGTATACCTACTTTAGTAAGTCCAACAATAAATCCAGCTATAGTTGATCCTAAGACACATGAAGGAATTACACGACCAGGATCTGCTGCTGCAAATGGAATAGCACCTTCAGTTATAAATGACCAACCTAAAATCCAATTAGAAATACCAGCTCTACGCTCTGATTCTGTATACTTATTTTTAAACAAAACTGTACCAATTGCAGTAGCAAATGGAGGAACCATACCACCTACCATAACGGCAGCCATTAAAATTGCGTTAACTGGATCATGTGGATTATTAGCAAACGCTCCGGATGCAAATACATATGCAGCTTTATTAAAAGGACCACCCATATCAATTGCCATCATACCACCTAAAATACTGGTTAATATAATTAAATTACCTGTACCCATGTGGTTTAAGAAATTAGTAATTGCAAAATTCAAGCCAGAAAAGATCGGACTAACTATATAGTACATAATAGCAGCAATTAATAGTAATCCCAAAACAGGGTAAAGCAACATTGGTTTCATACCTTCAAGCGACTTAGGAATTTTACTAAATACTTTTCTTAATGCTAATGTAATATAACCTGCCATAAAACCGGCTGCTAATCCGCCTAAAAATCCAGCGGGAGACTTAGCGTTATTAATAACATTAGATGCCATATATCCACCAACAAAACCAGGCATCAATGCAGGCAAATCACCTATTGATTCTGCTATATATGCTGACAGAACAGGTACCATGAATGTAAATGCCATACCACCAATTGTATTTAAAAATACAAATAGCGGACTCTTAGCACCACCTGCATATTGTTCAACAATAAATGATAAAGCAATTAATATACCACCACCAATAACAAATGGCAACATATGAGAAATACCATTCATTAAATTTCTATATATGGTACTGCCAACACTAATCTCAGCTTTATCTGCTTGCTTAGTAGTTTGACCTCCAGCATTATAGATGCTTGCTTGATGATCAGCTATTTGCTTAATCAAATCTTGCGGTTTATTAATCCCAGCTACAACAGGTGCAGAAACTAGCGGTTTACCATCAAACCGAGCCATTTCAACTTTCTTATCTGAAGCAATAATAACGCCTTCACTTTTGCTGATATCTTCTGCAGTCAGCTTATTCTTAACTCCTTCAGAACCATTAGTTTCAATATGTACATTATAGCCTAAAGCTTCACCTGCTTTAATCAAAGCTTCTTGTGCCATATATGTATGTGCAATTCCATTAATACATGCAGTTACACCAACAATTAATGGTCTTTCAGAAGATATTTTAGGCTTTTTATTTTTTTCATTAGTGATTGCTGCATCTTTTTGTTTAAACAAAGAAATTACTTTTTCACCACTCGTAGCTTTCTTTAATTCATCAACAAATTCAGGATCGATTAACAAGCTTGATAATTTTGCTAAAGCTTGTAAGTGAGCATTATCTGCACCTTCTGGAGCTGCTATCATGAAAAACAGATGCACAGGCTTACCATCAAGTGATTTAAAATCAATTCCATTTTCACTCTTGGCAAATAAGACAGCAGCTTTATTGATATTTTTATTACGGGCATGAGGCATCGCAATACCATCACCAATACCAGTCGTAGTTTGATTTTCACGATCCCATATTGATTTGATAAACTCTTCCTCATTATTAACAATTCCTTGATCAGCCATCATATCAGCCATTTCTCGAATTGCTGAATCTTTATCATTAGCTTGTAAATTTAAAATTGCTAACTTAGGATTTAATAGCTCTTCTATTTTCATATTCATTCCTTCTTTCTAAATTACTAACTATATTATTGTTTCAACACCAATTTGAGGATATATTGCATCAATCTGCTCTTTAATTGCAATATCTTCTGTGAATGCTGTTGCAGCACCACAAGCCATACCAACTTTAAAGGATTCGATTACATCTTTTGTCATAGTATATGTACCTACAAATCCAGCCAGCATAGAATCTCCTGCACCAACTGAATTAACTACCTTACCAACAGCAGGTATACCATGATAAATATGATCAGAAGTTATCAAATACCCTCCTTCACTAGCCATAGAAACAATCACATTTTGTGCACCCATATCCAATAATTTTTTAGCACACTCAAATAATTGTTCTTTGCTTTCAATTTTAATATCAAATAAATCTGCTAATTCATGATGATTTGGTTTAATAACTAAAGGTTTATATGGTATTGTTTCTAACAAGGCTTTACCAGTAGTATCAACAGCAAAACTTGCACCTTTTTCAACTATAGTTGGTAGCAATTGCTTATAAAAATCTGCAGGTAAACTAGGAGCCAAACTACCACTCAATACAACAATATCTTCGCTAGTTAGATCTTCCAAACGCATTTTAAATGCTTCAATTTCCTTTGGAAAAATTTTAGGACCACTAGCATTAATTTCGGATTCAGATTTGGCATGAATTTTGACATTAACTCGAGTTAAGTCACTTATTTTTACAAAATCACTTACAATTCTTTTAGTATTTAATTGGCGAACAAGTTCCTTGCCAGTAAAGCCACCTACAAATCCCCAAGCTGTATTTTCAACATTAATTTGATTAAGAATTTGTGATACATTAATTCCTTTGCCACCAGCAAAGAAATTACAATTATTAGAACGACTGATGTCACCGTTGTTAAATTGCTCCAACTGAATAACATAGTCTAGTGCTGGATTTACAGTAACTGTATAAATCATTAATTAATCTCCTCTATATTTGTTTTTTTGGGTATTTTCTTTTTATCCATCTCAGTTAATTGATCTGTTATTAGAGTAACCGATTCTACTTTGGCAAAATTAACAAAACTCTCAATTCCAATTTTAGATTTATCCATTAAAATAAATGTTACTTTGCTACAATCCACTGCTTGCTTTTTTATATCTGCCTCCGCACAATCTGGCGTAGTATAACATCCATTACTTCCTAAACCATTTGAGCCTAAAAATGACGCATTGAAATTGAATTGCATTAACTGCTGACAAGTTTGTGTACCAATAGTAGCATGTGTTTTTTTCTTAATGGTGCCACCTAAAATTTTGGTGCGAATGCCCAATTCAATGCATGCAATAGCAGCATCAATTCCATTAGTCACTACTGTGAGATCCTTTTTATCTCGTAAAAATTGAATCATTTCATATGTTGTAGTTCCTGCATCAATAAATATATTGTCACCATCTCTTACATGCATTGCAGCTGCTTGGGCAATCTGCTTTTTTTCTTCTACATGCAAATTAAAACGAATTGTCTGCTCTACATCGCTGGAAAATTCATCCAGACTCCGTGCTCCTCCACGAACCCTTATTAACTTTCCTTTTTGTTGTAATTCATATAAATCACGCCTAATGGTTGCTTGCGAGCTATTAGTAACAGAACATAATTCTTTAACACTACATATACCTCTACTCTTCAAATGCGAAACAATTATTTGATGTCTTTCTTGAGTTAACATTTCTACCACACTTTCAATTAATATTGTAACCGTTTACGCAATCAATTTCAATCATATTTTTGAATATAATGATTATTTTTAATCACTTTTAATCAAAAGAAGATAAAAAAACACTCACGTGATTTACGTGAGTGTTAATAATTCTAATTTAGAGCGTTTTTAGCAGTTGCTGCTAACTCAGCAAATGTCTTTTCGTCATTATAAGCGATATCAGCCAACATCTTACGGTTAATATCAACACCTGCAACTTTCAAACCATGCATTAACTTGCTATATGAAAGACCATTTTGTCTTGCAGCAGCATTGATACGAGCAATCCATAATCTTCTGAATTCACTCTTAACTTTCTTTCTATCACGGAAAGCATATTTACGTGATACAAAAAGTTGTGTACTTGCAGCTTTAAATTGTAAGTGCTTTGCACCACGATAACCTTTAGCTAACTTTAAAATCTTCTTACGACGTTTACGTGTTACGGTTCCACCTTTAGTTCTTGGCATCTAAAATTCCTCCTCAAAAGTCTTTTCAATTTATAATTAACGCATTTGGGAAAGCATCTGTCTGATGCGTCTTAAGTCACTTGCTGAAACCATAGCAGCTTTTCTCAAATGACGACGTTGTTTCTTTGTCTTACCGTGAAAACGGTGTCCTGTATACGCTTGGTGACGTTTTAATTCACCACTAGCAGTTTTCTTGAAACGCTTAGCTGAAGCGCGGTGTGTTTTTTGCTTTGGCATATGTACAAATCCTCCAATTAACTACTTTTTCTTTTTGTCCTTATCGCTCAAAGGAGATAATATTAAAAACATGGAACGACCTTCCATGGTTGGGCTTGCAGTGACAGATGATAAATCTTTAGCTTGCTCGGCCATTTTCTCCAATACTTCTTTGCCCAATTCGTTATGAGTAATAGCACGACCTCTAAAACGAATAGAAACTCGAACTTTTGCACCTTTGGCTAAGAAATTACGAACATGCTTTAATTTAGTATCAAAATCATTGCCCTCTATAGTTGGGCTTAAGCGTATTTCTTTAACTGCAGTAACTTTTTGGTTCTTACGATTTTCTTTTTCTTTCTTTTGTTGCTCGAATCTGTATTTTCCATAATTCATAATTCTGGCAACTGGTGGCTTAGCATTAGGAGAAATAAGAACTAAGTCCAAATCAGCTTCTGTAGCACGTTGTAATGCTTCACTCTTAGTTACAACACCGATTTGTTCTCCATCTTCACCAATTAAACGAACCTCACGAGCACGAATTTCTTCGTTTAAGATTATATTCTTTGATATGGGTATTCACCTCCGCATTGAATTTTCGAGGACAAGATAAAAGCGGGCAAAAGAGCCCGCTTTTTAAATGATCATATCAGCCTAGAGGTTTAAAACTTAGGCGAGAAGCGGGTGCTTCTTCTTGTTCTCAACTTTAATTATTATAAGCGACTAATTTAATTATGTCAAACTTTTTTATTTATTTCTTGAATAAGATGCAACATCAGCAGATAATTCAGAAACAAATTCAGATAATGCCTTAGATTCTTGATCTTCACTACCATACTTACGAACATTTACACTATTATGTTGCAACTCGTCATCTCCCAATACCAACGTATATGGTACCTTTTGAGTTTGGGCTTCACGAATCTTGTAACCCAATTTTTCATTTCTGAAATCAACTTCTGCTCTAAAGCCTAATTTCATTAACTGATCTTTAACATTTTGTGCATATTCACCATGTGCATCATTATTTACAGGAATAATTTTTACTTGCAATGGAGCTAGCCAAGTTGGAAAGGCACCTTTGTATATTTCAGTAAGATATGCAATAAATCTCTCCATGGTACCAACAATACCACGGTGAACCATAACAGGTCTATGCTCTTCTCCATCCTTACCAACATATGACAAATTAAATCTTTCTGGTAACATAAAGTCTAATTGAATAGTTGACATGGTTTCATCATTTCCTAATGCAGTCTTAGTCTGAATGTCAAGCTTAGGGCCATAAAAAGCAGCTTCTCCCTCAGCTTCGACATACTCTAATCCTAGATCATCCATTGCACCTTTAAGCATCTTTTGTGATCTTTCCCACATTTCATCATTTGCAAAATATTTATCAGTGTTTTTAGGATCACGATATGATAATCTGAAGTAGTAATCTGTAATATCAAAATCACGATATACTTCCATGATCAACTTCAAAATTTTAGCAAATTCAGATTGCACTTGGTCTAATTCAACAAATGTATGTCCGTCGTTTAAAGTCATTTCACGAACACGTTGTAAACCTGACAAAGCACCTGATTTTTCGTATCTGTGCATCATACCTAATTCTGCTATACGAATTGGCAACTCACGATAAGAACGAATATGATGATTATAAATCTGAATATGAGATGGGCAGTTCATTGGTCGTAATTCTAGCATTTCACCATCTCCCATATCCATTGGTGGGAACATATCTTCACGATAATGTGCCCAGTGTCCTGAAGTCTTATAAGCATCCAAGTTCATTAATACGGGTGTATAAACGTGTTGGTAACCATCAGCAACTTCTTTATCTATAATGTAACGCTCGATAACACGTCTAATAGTAGCACCTTTAGGCATCCAATATGGTAATCCAGCTCCAACTTTGGGATCAACAAAGAATAAATCTAAGTCACGGCCAATTGTACGGTGATCTCTTTCCTTTATATCTTCTCTTCTTTGTAAATCAGCCTTTAAATCTGCCTCTTTGAAGAAAGCTGTACCAAAAATTCTTTGAAGCATTGGATTAGAAGATTTACCTTGCCAATAAGCCCCAGCTACAGATAATAATTTAAAATGCTTTAATTTACCAGTATTCATCAAAAGAGCATTAAAGCCAAAATCTACGAAATCTTCTAATTTGTAAACTGCAACTTCGTCTGCTTCTTCTTTCAATAACTCTAGTTTATATGGATCATCTTTGAATAAATCTAATAATTCAGATTTTGATACTATTTTGTATTCTATTTTTTCACCATTTTTAACTATTTTTTGCATTTCTTTTTCTAAATCAGGTAATTCAGATGCTTTTATCTGATCTTCTTTATCAGTATCAACAAAGAAACCATCTTCTTCTAATTCAGATGTTCCTAATCTAACTGATGGATATTGTTTGCTTGCTACCATTTCAAACACAAAGGCAGCAGTATTTCTTAATACTTGTAATCCTTCCTCGTCTTTATCAGTTATAATAGCAACTCTAGCATCTGTATCAACTACAAAATCAAGCGGTCTTATTTCATCATTAACTTTACCAGCTACAGCAGACTTAGCTAAAGACGTTGCAATTGAACTTGCTATTTCTTTAATAGTTAATGCATGATTAAATTCTTTCTTTGAGCCATCAGGCAATGTAATAACTAAACTCATTTTTACCTCCAAATAAAAAATCCCGGCACTAAATAAAATGCCGGGACGTTAAAAGCGTGGTTCCACCCAAATTCGAGTATAAAAACTCCTCATTCAGATTGATAAAGGTATCCAGCCTCCATATTAATCTAACAAAATAAAAGTTGGGACATCTTACAATTAAAAGGCTTCCAGAACTTGGCCTTTATCTCTGAGGTGCAGATGTCATGTCTCTTATTATCTACATTATACTAGCATAAACGTTTGATGCAAGTATTAAATAAAAGAATTAACGCCTTCTATTTTCTCCACCTACAAATACTTCTTTGCTCAAGCAACGTATTCTTTCCATTAATCTTTTTGCTTTCACATCATCATATGAATTTTTAACTTGTGCGAAATGAATCGTTAATGCATCAAAGTTCATATTTGATGTAAAAAAGGTTGGTAACTGATTATCCATTCTTCTTTGCAAAATAACTCCTAGAACTTCATCACGAGACCATTCGGTTAAAGATTCAGCACCAATATCATCAAAAATAACAATAGTAGCCGTAGCAATTTTCATAATTTTATCGGTAAGACTATTATCTTTAAAATGATCACTCAATCCCGCAATAAAAGATGGTACATGCAAAAATACCACTTCATTTCCTTCTTGAGCTAATCCATTAGCTAATCCAGCCATCATATATGTTTTGCCTACACCAAAATCGCCTTCTAAATATAAACCTTTTGCATGTTTATCTACATGATATTGTTGAATGAATAAACCAATTTCCTGCAAGGCTTTAATTCGTTCAGGAGTTTTATCAACAGCTGACAATTCCACATTTTTTAATGACAATGGTAAATCTACTAAATGAATTAAATTCTGTACATACTTTTTACGATCATCGATCCTTTTTTGAAGTGTTGCTCGATAAGCAAAATCTATCATGTTGCCATTAACGAATAAGTATGGTTCATATCCCTGATTTACCTTAGAAGGATGCTCACATTCTTGAATATAGATATACAAATTGTTTAGTGATCTTTTAAATATATCATCAGTAATTTTAAGTTTATGTACTTGTAAAAATTCTTGGACACTTGCATTATTTAAGACTAAATCGATAATTTGATCTTGATTAATTTGACATTTATGATTAGCGATTATTTTTTTTAACATACTAGAAATATTCTCCATTGGCCTTATTTTCTTTCTATTCTTTTCGTCCAAAATTATTGAAAATATTATTCAACTCTTCATTTGACAATGATACATCGGTATTTTTACCATTATCAACATCATAATTCTTCCAATCGGTTTTAGCTTGTTTTCTTGTTGAATTATTATTAAATCTACGTACTTGCCTATTTTTTTGCCATTTTTTAGTATAAGCAATAGCCTCTTGAGCTGTATGTATTTTATTTTGCAGCCAATTATTAGCAATTCTATCTGCTAAATTTAATGTTAATACAGATGTATAATCAAGACATGTTTTGATCAAAACATTTATCAACTCACTAGGTAGACGATATTCATTTTCCAAACGATATACAACCCTTTTCTCATTGGCGGTTACATATCCACCTTTTTTTTCCTTAATTTTATATAAATAATCTAGTGGTTGATTACTATTAACATCCTCTAGCAACTTTTTTTCATCGTTATCAAAATCTGGTATTAAACTATCTTCAGACTTAGTTTCAGATAGTTGTTGTTCAACAGTATGCACTAATTTTTGTTGTCCTAATTGATTATGAGCCATCCGCTGAATTAGTTTCATATCCAATTTTTTATCTCCAGCATGCAAACACATTGTAGCTAGCTTAGTAAAATCTTGCTCACCTAATTGATAAAAAGTCATCAATTGAGCGATTTCAGTTCTATGACTATCTACCTCATTTGCCGGAATATGGTATTTAAGTAAAAGATCTTCCAAAAATTGCCAATCAATTTTTTGAATCATTTTACCCATCTTAATATCAACCTTAGAATTACTATCAGCAGCAATAACCTTCTTAGCATCCATAACTTCTTTAGTAGGTTCAATTGCATGATCACCTGTTAGCTTAAACACGTCAAAAAATCCACTGGAAACATCCTGGGCATCATTTAATCCTTGAAAAATAGATGGCGTAAAATCTTTTACCAAATTATCAAAAGCGACTATACCTACCTTTTCTTGTAATAGACTAGACAACAAAAAAGTTGAAAAAAATTCCTGAGCATTAGTAATTTCACTCAATTTAAAAATAATTATTGAACCTAACCTAGGATTATCGCCTAAATATGTTTTAACTAAACCGACAGCTTCTAGCTTATGAATACTATCAAAAATATCTTTCAAGCCACAATCTAATTGCTCTTGGAGTTGATATAACACTTTATAATCAATCGATAAAGGTAAAGAATTAAATTCATTAGCCAATGTGATATATATACTCATACCTAAATGTCCAATTAATGGTTGATACAATCTAGATAATATTTTCTGACCATCAGCAGTAATCGTAACATTATTAGCTACATAAAACGGCTGTTTAGGATTAGTACATGAATACATGTATTAGTCCTCCCCATGTTGTTTTTTAAGCATATCTGTCATTGCTTCCATAAACCCAGAAACATCAGTAAATTGACGGTAAATGCTTGCAAATCTTATATATGCAACATCATCTAAATTAGCCAATTCATCCATCACAATCTCGCCAATTTCCTTAGAAGAAATCTCTGATACACCTTGTTTACGTACAGCATTATCTACATGATCAACCAATGTATCTAATTGCTGACTAGAAATCGGCCTTTTTTGAGCAGCCATCATCACCCCACGTAATATTTTTTCACGATTAAATGGTTCCCTAGTACCATCATTTTTTATTACTAATAATGGCGTCTGTTCAACTCTTTCAAATGTAGTAAAACGGTAACCGCAATTTTCACATTCACGCCGTCTTCTAATTGAGCGATTTTCATCACTAGGACGAGAATCAATTACTTTTGAGGCATTTTCATGACAATTAGGACACTCCATAATTTATCTCCTTATATTTTTCAATAAAGTTGCTAATTTATTTTCTAATATCTCTACTGACTGATCATTTTCAATCACATAATTGGCATAATTTTTTTTAATTTCTAGTGGCAACTGACTATATATCCGCTTTTCTGCTTCCAGGTCGCTTAAATTGTTACGTTCTTTTAATCTTTTCTTTTGTAATTCAAAATTTAAACTAATCACCAAAACTGCATTACAAACTTTATCTAATTTAAGTTCATAAAGCAAAGGAGCATCTAAAACAACAAAAGGACAACCAATCCGTTCATATTCAGCTATCTTGAGCTTTATCTGCTGACAAATCAATGGATGTAATTCAGCATTTAACTTAGCTAATGAATTTTTATCATTAAAAACAATCGCTCCCAATTTTTTGCGATCAATCTGTCCACTAGATGTTAAAATCATATTTCCAAACAATTGAGATAATTTTTCAATAACATTTCTCTTACTTAATTGCTGGTGAGCTATCAAATCGGAGTCAATAACTGGTATACCTTGCTTTTTAAAGAAATTCGATGCAGTACTCTTACCAGTAGCTATACCACCAGTTAATCCCAAAAAGTATGTCATTTATAAACCACCTGACACAATGGGCAGAATGTTGTTCCTCGACCATTAACTTTAATTTTTTCTAAAGTAGTATTGCAACGGCTGCAAGGTTCACCACTTTTGCCATAAACTTTTAGCATTGATTGATACTTACCAGTATGACCATCAGCATCTAAGAAACTATGAAAAGTCGTACCATGGTATTGAATAGCTATTTTTATTGTATTGTTTATATCATAAAATAATTCTACCAAACTATCTTGAGCAATTTTATTTGCAATACTTAAGGGATGTATTTTGCTCTGCCATAAAACTTCATCTGTATAAATATTCCCTAATCCACAAACAATACTTTGATCTAATAATACATTTTTTATCGCTCTTTTTCTAGCTTTTACCTTGTTTAGAAAAAAATCTAGGGTAAAATCTTCACTATTTGGTTCAAATCCTAAGTTCTTAATACCAGTATTTCTTCGTTCAGTACCAGTTTCAATCAATTGCATCCTACCAAATTTGCGAACATCATCATATCTAAGATATGTATTATCAGAAAAAGTAAATTGTACATGTTCATGTTTCTGCTTAGGTGCATCACTATCTAAAAAATGATATTTGCCTTCCATCCGCAAATGTGAAACTATAGTCAGATTATTAGTTAATCTTATTAAAAGATATTTACCATATCGGTCTATAGCCCAAATTTTTTGACCTACTACTTTTCTTTGAAAAAAATCGGCATCATTCACAATGATTTTATCATACCAAATTGTTACATTACTTATAATTTTTCCCTTAATCAGTGGCTCCAACGTACGACGAACTGTTTCTACCTCTGGCATTTCTGGCATTTAAGATCACCTCTATTTAACTTCATACCAATTATGGCCCCAATTAGCATCAGCAATTAATGGAACATCTAATTGTGCAGCTTGTTGCATAATCTTAGGGACAAGAGTCTTTATTAAATCTAGCTCTTCGCTAGGAACATCGAAAAGCAATTCATCATGAATCTGTAGAATCATTTTTGTTTTCAATTTTCTCCGTTCCAACTCAGATTGCATTTTAATCATTGCTATTTTAATAATATCTGCTGCAGAACCTTGAATTGGAGAATTAATTGCAGTTCGTTCTGCAAATGAACGAATATTAAAATTCTTATTGTGAATATCAGGTAATAAACGGCGACGATGCATGATAGTTTCAGCATATCCCTTTTCACGTGCCAATTTAACAGCTGCTTTCATATAATCTTTTATCTGAGGATATTGTTCAAAATAATTATTAATAAAATTTTGAGCCTCCTGACGACTAATTCCTAAATTCTTAGCTAAACCATAATCGGATATCCCATAAACAATACCAAAATTAACAGCTTTAGCATGTCGACGCATTAATGGTGTAACTTCATCTAAATTTGATAAGCCAAAAATTTTCATAGCTGTATGAGCATGAATATCATATCCCTCTTTAAATGCTTCCAACATATTTTTTTCGTGTGATACATGTGCTAAAACTCTAAGTTCAACCTGAGAATAATCACACGAAAAAAGATAGCTATCCTGTTTACAAGGAACAAACGCTTTTCTAATTTGCTTGCCTTCCTCAAGTTTGACAGGTATATTTTGTAAATTTGGTTCTACAGATGATAATCGTCCTGTAGTAGTTAAAGTTTGTAAAAAGCGTGTATGTATTTTTCCATCCGCTTGAATATAATCCAACAGGCCATTAATATATGTTGATTGGATTTTGGAAATTTGGCGATAATCCAAAATATCAGCAACTATCGGACTTTGATATTCTAATTTTTCTAAAACATCTACAGAAGTCGAATAACCTGTTTTGGTTTTCTTAGCTGGTGTTAGTTTTAACTTCTCAAATAAGATAACACCTAATTGCTTGGGTGAATTGATGTTAAATTTTTCACCAGCTAGTTGATAGATTTTGTTTTTTAGATCAGTTATTCGCACATCCAAATCATTTTTCATTTTAACTAAAGTGGTTGCTTGAACCTTAATTCCAGCTATTTCCATTTTTGCCAAAATTACGGCTATAGGAATTTCTATATTCTTATACAAATGCAGTTGTTCATGCTGTTGCAATTCTGGCATAATTTTTGCTTTTAATTTATCTAAAACATCAACTTTAGTTGCCATATGAGCATACAACGTGTCTACATCCACACTATGTTGCTTTTTTCCCTTACCATAAATTATTTCATCAGATTGAACATAAAATTCTTGATAAGAATTAGCTAATACACCTAAATCTCCTGCATTATTTTCACTATCAGCAATATAAGATGCAAGCATAATATCATCTGTAACATTAGACAAAGTAATATCTAATCTTTGTAGACCTACATAATTGCGTTTCAAATCAAAAACTTGCTTAGCAATATTCTTATCTTCTAATATTTTCTTTAGTGGTGCTTCTTGCAATAGCGTAACATCATCACAAACATATATTTTTTGCTTGATCTTCACAGAAAAACCAGCATATTGAGCCAAATGATAATTATCACCTATCATTTCCAAATTAAAAGAAATATGATCAAAATCAGTAGCAAAAATTTCAGATAAATTATCTTTATCCAAAATTTCATAATGACATTCATCTTGAACTTTATTATCTATTTCTTCAACATCAGGCAATTCTGACAAAAACTTTTTAAATCCTAATCTTTCATAGAAACTACGTAATTGCGTTAATTGTTGTGCTTGTAATTCTAAATCATCAATTTTTAAATCTACTGGTGATGTACAATCAATTGTGGCCAATTTTTTACCTAAAATAGCATTATTTTTATCCCTGATTAAATATTCTTTGATTTTTGAGGCTTTTATTTGGTCAATTTTTTCATAAAGATTTTCAACGGAACCATATTGATTAATTAACTTACTAGCTGTTTTAGCTCCTACTTTTTCTACGCCAGGATAATTATCAGATGCATCCCCCATTAAAGCTTTCACATCAATAAATTGCTTGGGTGTTACTCCATATACTTCCTGCATATGTTTTGGTGTATAGATTTCTAAGTCATTGACACCTTTTTTTGTTACCATGACCGTAACATGTTCCCCAGCTAATTGTGTTAAATCCCGATCTCCAGTTACAATCGTAACTTCAAAGCCTAAATCGGTGCCCATTTTAGCCATTGTACCTAAAATATCATCCGCTTCATAATTACTTAATTCATATGATTTAATGCCTAAATAAGCAAGCAATTCTTTAATAATTGGCAACTGTTCAGATAATTCATTTGGTGTCTTATCTCTCCCGCCTTTATAATCAGCATACATTTTATTTCTAAAAGTAATTTTACCTGCATCAAATGCTACTAACATGTGCGTTGGCTGTATATTTTTCAATAAGACATCCAGCATATTTTTAAATGTAAATATTGCATTTGTATGCAATCCCTCAGGGCTTTTAAACTTATCTAATTGTTTATATAGTGCATAAAAAGCCCTGAATGCTACAGAGTTACCATCAATAAGCAGTAATTTTTTCAAAGAATTTGTCTCCCTTAACATATATAATCTATTGCTATTTTAGCAATCTTTTAACATTTTGTCCTAATATGATATTTATTGCCTAAAAAAGCATAATCATGGTTGGGCACAATATTTTCAAAACATTCATATAGATTCTTCATTTCAGCCACATAATCGTATCTATTTAACAAATCTAACATATGTGCCAAAATGTACGAATTATCTACCGAGAAAGGAATTATATTACTTGCTTTGGCATAAATTAAAAACTGGATAATGATATTGACCTGTTCTTTATCATCCAAAGATGTCAAATTGTTTAGACATTGTAAACTAATCAAATTAGAATCAAGATTATTAATAATCGATTTCAAATTACCAAAAAGTATATTTAAATCATTATTTTTCAAATATTTGATATTTAAGAATATTTTTTCAATAAATTTATCAAGGCCAATTTGCAAACATAAAAAATCGATCCAAGCCAACAATTGATTTTTATATGATATATAAAATTTATGGAAATTTAACAAAACAATCAATACAATTCGATCTAAATTACGATTAAATAAAGAATTATTTTTTTGCGAATCAATACAATTAGGATTAGCAGTCGCAATTAATATCTTAACTATCATTTCTAATAAAGCATAGTCATCATTGAAAGTGCAATTAGCCAATACAATTGCAGGCTCTTTAAAGACTGTTTCATCTTTATAATCAACAGCAGTGGTATGACTATGTGCATAGCCCACCAAGTAATTAACTGAACATCTAATATTTGCTCCAGTTAATGGTAAATACTTACCTCGTAAATAATCACAAATATTTTTATTATTAAATCTGGACAAATTATTAATAATTTTACTTCGACATTGTGCTAGCAATTGCGGTCTAGTATTTTCCAACTCATTTAATATATTGATATATCTACCTAAATCAGTCTCAAAAAAGTTCAAAATATTAATTATATTCGAGCAATCACATTTAAGTTTCCAGATATCAAACGATAATAATTGATTTAATAAAGAATCATCTTTTATTTGCTGGTTAATTATACTATGAAAAATTTGATAGCAATTGATATCAAAACTATTATTATTAATTGCTTTTGCAATATATCGAGCACATGTATCTATATTTGTCCATCTCATCAGATCTTTATTATTATTAAAATACATATTACCATCTAAATAATAATTACCATTTTGTATTTTTTGCCTGATAGCAACAGATAAATTAATATATTTAGCATCAGTCTTGATTTGCTTAATATGCTTTGTCACAAATATATTTACTTCTGAACCTTGAATTTGTTTATTATAATCAAAATATTTAATCAAATTTGATAAATTTGTATTTGATAAATCATGAATCAAATCTATGTTAATTAATAATCGTCTAATAAGTTTGCTTTTAAACAAAAATTCTGGAAAAGCCTTACTATGACAAAATCTCAACTTATTATTAAAAAGAAGTGTATACAATTTTTTGACAATACAATGTTCACGCAATTCGTTGAAACTATATTGATCTACATTTAAACAATAATCAATATTTATTAGTACACGATAAAATCTACTATAAAACGCTTCTGATAAATCATAATCTTCAGTATTTAAAAATATCTTGTCATTTTGTAGCATTTGTAATAAATATAAACATTTAACATCACTATTTTTAATTTCATCTGGACGTGTTATTTGTGTCAATATATTACATAAATATTCTTCCATGAATGCAATTTTATCTGTACCAACATAATTATTGGATTCGGCAACAATTATATTGATAGAAGCACTTTTATTAGCCCATGTATTGCCTAACTTAATCGAATTTTCAATTACTTTTCGTGTATGATAATTAATTTGATTAAATAAAGCTAAACTTCTTTCTAAAAACACAGAAGATAAATAATTTTTAGCTATATATTGCTCAATAAATACCTTATCATTAAGTAATTTTTTAAAATAATCATTACTAATATTAGTGAAAAATGCATCAAGTAAATCCATATTTTTTTGCTCAATAACCTTATGCAGGCAATAACATTCACTAAAATCTTTACTTGCTATAGCTTCAGAAATTAATTCATCAGGCGTAATAAATCCACATCGTTTCATTATCTTATGTTGTACATCATCATATAATTGATTACAAAATACACTTAAATCAGAAAATTCCTTACCATACCAAATAATTTTGATATTTTTTTCTAGATAAAATTTTTCTTTAATGCTTGCTAAATCAGCTGAAATAGTATCATTATTACCACAATTATCATATTTACATAAAGCATAAACTGAAATTTCATTATCAGGACACATCGAATATAATAATTCATCTTCCTGTAATCCAGATCCAATGATAATTAATACCGGATTTTTCTTTTTCTTATAAAACATCGTAAGTTTATGCTGTAAATTATCTAAATTAGCATACAATTTCAAATATTTATCAGATGTATTAATAAAGTTTGATACATTTCCATTAGGTTCACCATGTAAATGCACGACAAAGTTTGGCAAAAGCTCATCTGTTTCACTCAATTCCATATAATCCTTAATAATGGAATTAGAGCCAATAGCATTTTCAACTTCATAATCGTAATTTGTAGTAAAAAAAATCGCACTAAATTTAATTAAGGTACTCAATATGTCATTGTTTATTTGTAACTGATGATTGCCAAAATGTTTTTTCTCAAAATCTAAACAGCGAATCTTAAATTGCTCATCACTATTGCAAATTTTTTTGATAATTTGATTGATAAAATCAATCTTACGCTTATTACTCAAGCCTGCTAAAGAAGAAATATATTTTAATGTATCAGCATATCTCTTATTCCTAAGTCCCCAATATTCAGCTAACTTACGCACATAATCGTTCCAATCACCATAACCTTGCTGATTTGAAACACCCGCACCTATCAAAAAAAACAGGGAATTATTTTTTTGTGAAACAATCAATTCATCAACTAATTGATTATAAAATTGCTTAGAATTAAAATTACACTTATTCATAATATCTGACTTTCTAACAAACAATGCTGTCATATCTTATTATATTATATTTCTTTCACCTATTTTCCTACAATTTAGAGCAAAAAAAGAAACATAAAACACATCAAGGCATTCTATATTTCTAACTGCGTATAAATCTTATAGTTTGGAAGTCAATTCCACATCAGGATATTTGTCCTTAAACCAACGTTCAGCAAAAGCATTTTCAAATAAAAATAAAGGTTCTCCTTCTCTATCTTTCACCAACAAGTTTCGAGATGATGACATTTTTGGATCTAATTGGTCCGGATTAATCCAACGTGCTACACGTCCGCCAAGTGATGTTAATTCTACTTCCGAGTTATATTCATTCTTCATTCTAAATGCAAAAACTTCAAATTGTAATTGTCCAACAGCACCTAATATATAATCATCTGTCGCATATCCACGATACAACTGAACGGCACCTTCTTGAACTAATTGCGTCATTCCTTTGTGAAATGACTTTTGTTTCATCACATTTTTAGCTGTAACTCTCATAAATATTTCTGGTGTAAATTGTGGTAATTCTGGATATTCAATTTTTTTCTTACCAGCATAAATACTATCACCAATCTGGAAATTACCAGTATCATATAAACCAATAATATCCCCAGCGACAGCTTCTGAAACTTGCACTCTACTACTTGACATGAATTCTGTAGCATTATTCAATCGAATAACTTTATTAGTTCTAGCTAATGTAACATCCATGCCTTTTTGAAACTCACCACTACCAATTCTGATAAATGCAATTCGATCACGATGATTGGGATTCATATTAGCTTGAATCTTAAAAACAAAGCCCGAAAATTCATCATCATCAGCAGCAATTGTAGTATTATCAATTAATTCATGTTCTTTAGGAGCAGGAGCTAACTCAACGAAACTTTTCAAAAATGTTTCTACACCAAAATTAGCCAAAGCCGATCCAAAAAATACAGGAGTTTGATCACCTCTTAATATTTTATCCAGATCAAAATTATTTCCAGCTTCTTTCAACAATTCAATGTCCGCTAAAGTAGATTCAAAGAGACTGTCATGACTTAATGCTATATTATTATCCAAAGTGCCATCTTCATTAAGTGGCAAAAAGCGATCTGAATCATCTTCATGACGATATAGTTCAACACGTTTATTGGCAAGATCATATAAGCCCTTGAGTTGCTTACCCATTCCTATAGGCCAATTCATAGCAACACATTCGATATCCAACAAATCTTCCAGTTCTGCTGTCAAATCTAATGGATCACGTCCATCACGATCTAACTTATTCATAAAAGTAAAAATAGGTATACCACGTTTTTTGACAACTTTAAAAAGCTTCTTAGTTTGTGGTTCAACACCTTTGGCACTATCGATAACCATCACCGCAGCATCAACTGCCATCAATGTTCTATATGTATCCTCAGAGAAGTCCTGGTGACCTGGTGTATCCAAAATATTAATTCTTTTATTGTCATATTCAAATTGCATTACTGAACTGGTTACGGAAATACCACGCTTTTTTTCAATTTCCATCCAATCACTAGTCGCATAATGTCCACTCTTGCGAGCCTTAACAGTTCCAGCGTTCCTAATAATACCACCAAATAATAACATCTGTTCAGTAATTGTAGTTTTACCAGCATCTGGGTGAGAAATAATCGCAAATGTACGACGTGAATTTACTTTTTCTGTTAACTTATTCATTAATCCTCAATATCTTCCTTTGTATTTTTTGTATCTGTCTTAGGCAAAGTTAATAACAATGTTTGTAATCGTGAACCCCTCATCCTTCTAGTAGTTAAAATTATACCGTCATCTAACTTAACACTCAATTTTTCGCCCTTGCCAGGAATCAATCCTAATTTAGTAATCACATATCCAGCAATAGTATCAACATCTTCCATTTCAAGATCAGTATCAAATTCCTCATTAAAATCATCTAACGTCATCTTGCCACTAATAACATATTTATTTTCTGATATTTTGTGAAATAGTACCTGTGCAACGTCAGTTTCATCATCAATATTACCGACTATTTCTTCAATCAAATCTTCAATTGTAACAAGTCCGACAACCCCACCATATTCGTCAGTCAAAATAGCTAATTGACGTTGGGTTTGTTGCATTTCAATCAATAAATCCTTTAATTCAACGGTTTCAGGTGCATAAAGCGGATCAAACATCACATCTTCATAACTAAGATGATCAAAGCCTAATTCAAATGCTTTTCTTAAAACAGTGCGAATATGAATAACCCCCACTATCTTATCTTTATCACCATCATAAACGGGAACTCGCGAATATGGTTCACGCAAAATCTCGACTAAATTTTTTTTAAAATCATCATGCTTATCAACCATAAAAGCATCAGTTCTAGGAACCATGACTTCACGTGCTATTTTTTCTTTAAAATTAATAACACCCTGAATCATCGAATATTCAAGCTCATCAATTGCATGAGCCTTATAAAACTCATCCAATTTCAACGTTAATTCTTGATCTGCATCAATATCTTCATCTGCTTGAAACTTTGCTCGTAATTTACTAAAAAAATCTCCCGCACCGGGGTCTGTACTCATTGTTTTTTCTCTCTTTTCTGTACAAAAATAAATATTCAATGTTTAAAAATATTATATCATAAAGAGGTTATATGTTAGAATGATGTCAAGAAATGAGGTTTTATATTTATGAAAAAAGTAAGAATTTATCTCGTATTTGTTTTTTTATTACTAATACCATATCTTTGTAGTCTAGCTCTTATCGGTTCCTGCTATAATGCCCTAGTTTATCATTCTGCAAATGCATGGCGTAGTGCTGTAGGAGCATTTATTGGTGCCTTGATTATGTTTGCTATCAAAGCAACTATTCAGCGACCTCTAGATTTAGTATCAGAAAATATTTCCAGCCAACTACTCAAACAAATATTTCGTTTTTTTAGTATTAGACGCCGCAAAATATTTTTGATAGGTAATATCGCCTTAGACTTCATTTTATGCTTATTAGCAACTATTATTATTCGCCATATTTTACCTTTATCAATTATAATCGATAAAGTTACTGGCATCATCTTGTTAATCATGCTCATATCAACCTGCATTGGTGCGTATATCGAGTATGATAACTTATCAATATAAAATTTATTTACTTAAATCACTGGCATCCAGATATAGCGACTGTGTCAGTTTTTTTGTATCCAAATCTAATTCTTCTAAAATATATGGAACATCACTTTCACCTAAATTTTCATGATAAGTTACATTTTCCTTATTTAACTTGTCTAAAAACATTGGTATCGTTTGATTTACTGGAGACAAAAAGTGAGTTAAATTTTGTGATTCAGTTATATAATTTGCCACCTTACAAGATGGTAGACCAAATTGTCTTAATCCCTTCAACTCATTCGGAAGCTGGTGCACAACTACACCATACCAATACATAAAACTATCTGGAGCAAATACATATAACGCAGCCCGTTGATGTTCCAAATTATTTTCTTTTAAAAAGTTAACAAAATTAATATCATTTTCTACTTGCTGAATGGCTGCAGAATATGATCGTTGCTCATCAATATCAGTAGGTAAAAATACTTTACCAATCATCGTACAAGCTTGTTTCTGTATAATTTCCATTTTTTTACATTCCTTTCACTTAATAATCTTCAAGACTATTAAAATCAATTATTTGCCCATCCAAAAACTGATCTATTTCTGTACTATCAAACCCATGTGTAAATAAATATCGCCTTATTTTTTGATTACGTTTAAAATCAGGCTCCTGTGCATATTTCTTGTAAGCTTTAATTCCCTCCTTAATTAAAGCTTCAAGTTGTTCATCACTATTATTAGATAAATCGAGTTGTTCAATTACCAAATCTAATTGATCCGAGCTAAATCCATGTTGCATCAATTTTAACTTAGTTTTTTGAATAATAGCTTTAGTAGATAATTTTCCTAACTTATTTGACATAGATTTAACCAATCTAATT
Organism: Lactobacillus iners; assembly: GCF_011058775.1. Lineage (NCBI taxonomy): Bacteria > Bacillati > Bacillota > Bacilli > Lactobacillales > Lactobacillaceae > Lactobacillus > Lactobacillus iners. The sequence continues at coordinate 781,458 of NZ_CP049230.1, forward strand.
CCTGGATCAACCCAATCTATATTATCATAACTACTTAATACATTTTCAATCAACTTATTGTCTACGCCCTTATTAAGTAACTTATGCCTAATACTATTAGGACCCTCCTTGCCGATTTGCAAATTATTATTAACGTATAATTTTACATAATTTTGATCATCTAATAACTTTAGTTTTTTTAAATCAGCTATAGCAACTTTAATAGCGGTCTCACTGACCCCTTTTTGACGCAAATAAATGCATACTTCATTGACCGTCCTCATTTGATAGCTAAGAAAGTCTTGTGCTAAATTTAAAGTCCTTTGATCTAATTCAGCTTGTTTAATTTCTGCAATTTGTTCATCGGTTAAATTTGTGCCCTTAAACAGTCGTTTTTTTATTAATATGTTTTCACTAACACTAAAAGCATATTGACCATCCAAAAAAATATTATAACGTTTTTTTTGTTTCTGAGTACTAACATTAGTTATAATTGCCATTTTTTCTTCTTTCTAAAAAGTTTTACTTCAAGCTCTTGTTCAAGATTTAATTAGAGCTTATCATTAATATAGTTACCTTATATAATATATACGAAATGAGGCATATTTTGAAAAAAAATAATCCAATCACATCTGAAAAAGATGTAATTATCACTATAAAACGGCTAGGAATCAACGGTGAAGGTATCGGATACTATAAGAAAAAAATAATCTTTATTCCGAATGCATTACCAGGAGAAGTAGTTGTAGCTAAAATCACCGAAACTTTTCCAAAATATTTAGAGGGTGAATTAATCAGAATCAAAGAAAAATCACCTCATCGAGTTGCATTTCCTAAAAATGTCAATCCAGAAACTGGTGGATTAGAATTAGCCCACCTTGATTATGACAGTCAATTGTTATTTAAAAAAGAATTGATTAAAGACAGCTTATTAAAATTTCATCCACGTAATTATCAGAAAATAAAAATCAAAAATACCATTCCTGCACCCAAGCAATGGTATTATCGTAACAAAGCTCAATACCAAATTGAAAATATTAAAAATAAAATTTCATTAGGAATGTATGCTCCAAAGAGTCAAAAAATAATTGACTTACCAATCATGCCTACCCAGTCAAAAAATACACAAAAGGTAGAGTTTGCTATCAAAAAATTGATTGAAAAAATGCACATTGCAATCGCTGATAGTCGATATAAAAAAGATGGTATTAAGACTGTAGTTGTTCGTCAATCTCATGCTACAGATGAAATTCAAGTAACATTAGTTACTATTGGTAAGAATATAAAAAATTTAGATAAGTTGGCAGAAAAAATCATTGAACTAGAAAATGTAGTATCTGTATTTCAAAATGAAAGCCAATGGAATAACCCATTAGTTTGGGGTAATAAAACAACTAAGCTGATAGGGAAAAATTATATTACCGAACAGATATTAAATAAGAAATTTATTCTCTCACCTCGAGCATTTTTCCAGCTAAATCCTGAGCAAACTGAAGTACTCTACTCAACAGCATTAAACTATCTCGAACTAAATGCTAATTCTATTCTTGTTGATGCGTACGCTGGTGTAGGAACATTAGGTATTTTAGCTAGTGAAAAAGTCAAACAAGTAATTGGTATTGAATCCATTCCTGAAGCAATAGCAGATGCACAATTTAATTGTCGTTTAAACAATGTAAAAAATGCTGAATACATCAATGGTAGCGTAGAGAAAATCTTACCACAAATGCAAAAAGATGGTATCGCTATAGATGCTTTAATTGTAGACCCACCGCGTACTGGACTAAACAAGCAATTAGTTAAGACGCTTTTAACTTGCAAGCCTAAAGACTTTGTTTATATTTCATGTAATCCATCGACTTTAGCACGTGATTTAGTCCTATTAAGCCAAGCATATGATGTTCGTTTAATACAGCCAGTAGATATGATGCCCCAAACCCCTCGCTGGGAAGGAATTGCAAAATTAGTTTTACGTAAGTAGAAATTTGATATAATTAAAACTCTTTGTCAATATGATAAAGAGTTTTTTATATATAAAAAAAACAAGTTGTTATACACAACTTGCTAAAAAAAGGCATGGAAGGAAAATACCTTCTAAATAATATTATGTCATTCATTTAATAAGAGAATCTGTCAAAAAACACTATAATTCGAAGATTAAAACTATGGGTAACATTCCTTCCAATTAAATTATAGTCAGTTATTAAAGCGTTTTCAACGCCTAACTTAAACATATTTATTTAAAAATTGAGCTATTTTATTTTTATATATTTTGGGATGCTTGGGGAATGATTCAGCATGAGCCGCATTTTTAGTTACCCACAATTCTTTAGGTCCTCTACATGCTCGATAATTTTTATATACCATATACATTGGAACGAATTTGTCTTTTTCACCATGAATAAATAAAAATGGCCTATGATTTTTTTCAAGCTGTTTGATACAACTTCCTTCGCTTAAAAAATAACCATACTTAATCTTGACACTAAGACTAAGCAACTTAACGATTGGCACCTCAACCATCGAAGGCAATTTATACAATTTATTAGCTTCGTAATTTAATTCATCCTCAATACTTGTATATCCACAATCTTCAATAATAGCTTTAACTTGCGTTGGTAACTTTTCGCCACTAGTCATCATTGCAGTTGCTGCTCCCATACTTAATCCAAAAATAACAATTTTACTATTGCTACCTTGCCTTTTAATAATATATTGCGACCATTTTTTGACATCATTACGCTCAGGCCAACCATATCCAATAAAATTGCCTTGACTAGCTCCATGACTACGAGCATCTGGCAAAAGGACATTATAACCTAATTGATGAAATAAAGCTGCATATTGCCCCATTTTATCTTTATTACCCATATAACCATGTAAAATCACAACTGTCTTGAAGCTTTTTGAAGAAGCAGGCAAATAATTTGCAACTAATCGGAATTTATTATCAGCAGATTTTATTGAATATTGTTGCTTTTTTGAATTTAAATACCACAATTTTTCTTTATATAAAGGGTCGCTCTTGCTTAAAGCTTTATGCTTTTTTAAAAAGCTCTTATGCCCTGGTACAAAAGCTACTTGATAAAAATAATATCCAGCTCCTAAATATAATGTAAAGAATATTGTTATAATAGTAATTAACCAAATATAACATTTTTTTCGATGTTTTTTTTGCATAAACTTTCTCCTAATACTTGTTAGTTATCATTAAATATTATATCTATCATTAAATACTATTCATATGCTATACGGAGGTTTTTTTCTATGAAATTAGTCAATTTGCTGCAATTAATGCAAGATGTTGATTCAAATTATCAAATTTATTTTCATGAAGATACCCATCCAAACAATTATCCTATCAGTAAAATTATCTTCTCACAGAACAAGTGTATATTAACATCCCTATCAATTAATCCGCGTACTATCTATCAACTACTAACTATCTGCTGCCAAATAAAACATAAAAATGTTAATGTATACTTTGCTATCAATAATCATGAATATTCCATCTTCGGGATGCAAATTCAACCTGATAAGAAACAAATAATTTTAAAATAAAAACATAGAAGTTTGATCATCCATGCTTCTATGTTTTTTTAATTTTATTTAGATAATTTAGCGGCCAACTTGATAATATATTGTTTTAATTCTTCGCTGGTTTCTGGATGTGTTAAGCCATATTCAATCGAAGTTTCCAAATATCCTTCTTTATTGCCGACGTCATGACGCTCACCAGTAAACACATGAGCAAATACACGTTGTGTCTTATTCATAGTATCAATAGCATCAGTTAGCTGAATTTCTCCACCTCGTCCAGGCTTTTGACTAGCTAAAATCTCAAATATTTCGGGAGTAAGTAGATATCTACCAATAATTGCTAAGTCACTTGGTGCTTCATCTAGACTCGGTTTTTCAACAAATGTCTTAACATTATATAGATTTGGTTCAATTTCATCATCAGGTGCAATTACACCATATTTAGAAACCTCTTCATGAGGTACCTTCATTACAGCAATAGTTGAAGCGTGCGTCCTATTATAACAATTAATTAATTGTTGAGTTAAAGGAACTGTATCAGACATTAAGTCATCTCCCAGCATAACTACAAAAGGCTCATTACCAACAAAGCTACGAGCTCTATATATAGCATCACCTAACCCAGCTGGATGCGGTTGTCTGGTGAAATAAATATTTACTCCTAATCTAGTAATAGATTGGGTAAGTTCTAGTAAAGAATCTTTGTGCTTAGCTTTCAGTTCTGCTTCTAATTCAGGGTTAGAATCAAAATGATCCTCAATAGGTCTCTTAGATTTACCTGTAACTATCAAAATATCTTCAATACCTGATTTTTTTGCCTCTTCAACAATAAATTGAATTGTAGGTTTATCAACAATTGGCAACATTTCTTTAGGCATAGCTTTGGTTGCAGGCAAAAACCTAGTTCCCAATCCTGCTGCTGGTATAACAGCTTTTCTTACTTTCATTAATAAATCCTCCTAAACAATAAGACCTCCAGAATATTATTATCGATTTGCTTTGGATGTGCAACTCTTCAGATAATCTGTAATGGGTCTAAGCTTATATTGAGCATTACCATACTTAATATAACTAATTGTCGCATTTAAGCATACGCCAATTAAAAACAAGATAGCAGCTAAATTCAACCACATTAAAAAAATGATGAAAGTGCCAATTATTCCATAATTTTCCCATCTGATGCCGAACTCATGCAAATACAATCCGAAAAAGTATGATAGCCCACACCAACATATGGTAGTAAAAATTGTTCCTGGAAATGTAATTCTAGACTTCATACTAATATTAGGTATTGTGTAATTAATATATGTGTTAAACAAAATAGTCATTAAAATAATTAATGGCCAGCGATAATGTAATAACTGATTAAGCCATTCAACTGAAAAATTTAGCGTAACACCTAAAAAATTCATAATTTGATTACCAAAGGCTACCACAAAAATCGCCAATAAAAAAATATATATCATAAAAATTGATAACAACAACATCAATGTACGTGTTACGAAATAATACCACCAAGGGCATGTTTTTTCCTGTTCATAAACACCATAAATCTTATTCATAGCTATTCTAATTGAATTAACTAGTCCTGAAAATGACCATAGAGCAAAAATAATACCTAAAGAAATAAATCCATTAGATTGTTGATGCAAAAGACTTTTAACTATTGGCAAAATAAATTGTGCTATTTGTTCAGGAAAAATAACGTTCAAATAAGTTGCAATCGATGAAGTATTGATTTGTAATAATGGCAACATATTACCTACAATCATTATTACAGGAAAAATACTAAATAAAATATAATATGCAATAATAATAGATGTTTGTCCAATTTCACCACGCGTCATAATCTGTGTCAAAATCAACATAAAATGACTACAACTATGTTTTATACTACCTTTTTTCATCTATTACTCTTCATCAAAATGGGGTAAATACTTTTCAAATCCATCATATGGTTTTTGTAATGTTAAAATTTTAGGGCCATCAGCAGTAATCGCAAAAGTATGTTCAAATTGTGCAGCCTTAGAACCATCAGGAGTAGCATAATAAACCCAATCGTCATTAGGATCTTCAACTGTCTTTTGTAAGATACGCCAATCTCCGCCAGCTTCAACCATCGGCTCGACAGTAATGGTCATTCCTTCTCTCAAACGCAATCCATGCCCAGCTTTACCAAAATGAGGTACTTCTGGATCTTCATGGATAGTCGGTTGAATGCCATGACCAACTAGCTCTCTAACATCACCAAAATGGTTATCATCTTCAACATACTTTTGAATAACAGAACCTATATCACCAATTCTATTACCAACTATAGCTTGATCAATACCTAAATACATAGCCTTTTTAGTCACATCTAATAAGCGTTGATCCTCTGCCGAGATCTTACCTACTGGATATGTAGTACATGAATCTGTTTCATATCCATCAACATTACAAGTTACATCTACACTAACTAGATCACCCTCATTTAAAATCTTATCTTTTCGCGGAGTTGCGTGAGCTATCTCATCATTTACACTAATACAAGTTCCATATTTATATCCTTCAAAGCCTTGTTCAGATAATCTGCCACCATGACTTTTAACATATTTTTGAGCAAATTTTTCAATCTCCCATGTGGAAATACCTGGTTTAATTACCTCACGTAATTCCTCAAATAATGAGGCTAACAAACGACCTGATTTTTGCATTCCTTTTAATTCTCTTTTAGACTTGATTGTAATCAAAATTTATTCTCCTTATATTGAATGTTATAATCATTTTAATTATAAAGCTTTTTACAAAGTTTTTCTCTATATATTAATTATTTAATCTAGTATAATTAATAAAGATGATAATCTTAAAGGAGATACTTTTCAATGAAAGCACAAATTGTTTTTGCAAGTATGACAGGCAATAACGAAGATATGGCAGAAATTTTATCCGAAGAGTTAACAACATTGGGATTTGATGTTACAAATACTGACGTCAGTTTTGCAGATGCTACTTCTTACCTAGATGCAGATTTATGTATTATGGTCACCTATACATATGGTGAAGGAATTTTTACAGATGAATTAGATGATTTCTATGAGCAACTTATCCAACTCGATTTATCTGGTAAAAAATTTGCCGTCATGGGATCTGGTGATAAAATCTATAAAGAACATTACTGCGAAAATGTAGACGACTTTAAAAAAGCATTTGAAAAATGTGGGGCAACACAGGCTGCTAACCCCGTTAAAATTGAAAATGCTGTTGACGATCATGATGTAATTTTAATTGAAAACGCAGCCAAAGAAATGCTCGCTGCTTTTAAAAAATAAAAAAATTGGCATAATCGGTACAATCCGAATATGTCAATTTTTTTATCTATAAAATCAAGAAGGCGACTACTTAAAATCAGAAGGCTTGCAATATAGATTAGGTTCAAAATATGATGCTATTGCTTCAATAATTCTATCTGATGCACAACCATCACCATATGGATTATTAGCATTAGCCATTTTCTCATATGCTTGCTTATTTTCCAATAAAGTAATCATTTCTTTACGAACCACATCTACATCAGTTCCCACTAATTTTAATGTACCTGCAGCTACTCCTTCAGGTCGTTCAGTAGTATCTCTTAACACTAACACTGGTTTACCTAAAGATGGAGCTTCTTCTTGTACGCCTCCAGAATCTGTCATGATGAAATAAGATCTTTTAGCTAAATTATGGAAATCAACTACGTCCAATGGAGCTATTAAATGAATCCTAGGATCTCCTGCTAAAACTTCATTAGCAACCGCTTGAACACGTGGAGATAAATGCACTGGATAAATAATTTCAACATCATTATGTGAATCAACCACCTGCTTCATCACTTTAAATACACGTCGCATCGGTTCACCTTGATTTTCACGACGATGCATAGTAACCAAAATTATTTTATTACCAGCTTTGATTTTATCTAACACTTCATGATGATAATCTTTTTGAACTGTCTGTTTAAGGGCATCTATTGCTGTATTACCTGTAATATAAATATTATCAGAATTATGATTCTCCTTTAACAAATTCTGCTTGCTCAAAGACGTTGGTGCAAAATATAAATCGGTTAAATCATCTGTCATCTGACGATTCATTTCTTCAGGATATGGTGAATATTTATTCCAAGTTCTTAAACCAGCCTCAACATGCCCTAATTTCTTTTGTTCATAAAAAGTAGCTAACCCAGCAGCAAAACTAGTAGTCGTATCACCATGAACTAAAACTATATCAGGTTGTTCATCTTGTATAACTTTAGATAAATCCAACATAACTTTTGAGGTAATTTCACCTAAAGTTTGATTTTTATGCATAATATTAAAATCATAATCAGGCTTAATATCAAAAATTTCTAATACTTGATCCAACATCTCACGATGCTGAGCCGTAACAACAGTAACTTCATCAAACCTTTCATCAGCTTTTAATTTTAATACTAATGGTGCCATCTTTATAGCTTCTGGTCTTGTACCAAAAACAGTCATTACTTTAATCTGTTTCATAATTACCTCCACAATCAATACTACTATACCTTAATTTTATTTAATTTTGAACAAGAAATATTGTAAAGATTGTGTTTTAATTATATTAACAACATTGCTAAGGAGAAATGATATGATTTATTTAATTTATCTGACAGGTATTTTGATTGTTATAGTTAGTGTGTGTCTAGTTATTAGCATGGATAAAAAGAAAAATGCAAATTTGCGTAAAAAAATGTTATTTGTTGCCATCATTTGCCAATTACTTATTTTTACGTTTATTTTCATTATGCTCAACACAGCTTTTAAATAAACTTTCTCTTGTACTACTCATAGATTTTTTTATATAATAGACTATGGTTTCGGTTCGGTAGTTCAGCTGGATAGAACGATAGTCTCCTAAACTGTAGATGTGAGTTCGAGTCTCACCCGAATCATTATATAAAAAGCAGGATTTATTTATCCTGCTTTTTTGCGTGATATCCTTTATTTTTCTGCTTTTTCCATCTATTTTTCTTTTTGCCCTTTTTCTTAGTTTCTGACGTCGAAACTACTTTTTTATCCTTGGCTTTGGGCAGCGGTTTTTCTGTCACTAGCTGATAACCCTTAAAGTATACTTGCTTAACTTCTACTGGTGCGATCATTTTCTTTAATTTACGAAAATCGTGATCATCACCTAAGTTAACAACATAACCCGCATTATTCATCCGCCCGGTTCTACCACTACGATGTAAATAAGTATTTGCATCGTCTGGTATCTCAAAATTAACAACATAAGTTACTTCAGATAAATCTAACCCTCTTGCAATTAAATCAGTTACAAAAAGCAAATTCACTTTGCCTTTTTGAAAAGAAGTCAGTATATTTTTTTGTACTGTCTTATCCATTTCATTATTCAAAATAGCAAATCGCATTTTAGTATGTGCAACTATTCTAGCAAAACGCATTTGGCTTTCATTAGAACTGAAAAAAATTAAGCCTTTAAATTTATCTAGTTTAGTCAATCTTTGCAAAAATTGAATCTTATATTCATTAGATACTTGTAAGAAATAATGTTTAACTGCCAATTTTTGTTCAGAACGTACATCAATTAGAAAAAATGACCGTTCAAAAATTGTTTCACAATTTTTAGTAATCGATGACTCTGAAGCACCAAATAATACAATTTGTGCATCCGAGGACAAATTTTGTCCCAAAGCTGATAGCAAATCTAACTTAGCAAATTCTAAAATATCATCAGCTTCATCAATTACTAATGCCTTAATGTCCTGATAATTAATTTTTTTGGCAGAGATGAAATCAAATAATCTTCCTGGTGTAGCAATTAAAATACTTGGTTTTTCCTTTTTTAACTGTTCCATTTGCCGATTTCGATTACCTGCTCCAACAAGAGCTATAGATTTTAAGCCCAAGGCTTTAACATACGGTAACAAAACATTTTTAGTCTGCACTGCCAACTCACTTGTCGGCTCTAAAATAACAGCAAGACCGCCAATTTCTCTAGCACGTTCTAAAATAGGCAATCCATAAGCTAAGGTCTTACCTGTTCCCGTTTTAGCCAATCCTACAATACTTTCACCGTTTTTCAAAGCATCATATGTTCGCTCTTGAATTAATGTCGGTCTAGCTTTTTTTTCGTCGTTTAAAACTTCTCTTATCTCTTTTAAATACATTACATTCCACTTAAACATCAAAAACAGCACTTAGCATTTACTAAGTACTGTCAAATTACTATCAATCTTTATATTACTTGGTATATTTTGCTATAATTTCTGGCTTTAATACACCAACAAATGGCAAATTACGATACCGTCCAGCTAAATCAAGACCATAGCCTACTACGAATTCATTTTCAACAATAGATCCATAATATTCTACATCAACATCATCTACACGTCGCTCGGTTTTATTCAATAAAGCACAACACTTAACACTATTAGCACCTCGACTTGCCAATAAATCTTTCATATACTTCATTGTATGACCAGTATCGACAATGTCTTCAACAATCAAGACATCTCTGCCCTTGACATCTGTCTGCACGTCAACATCCAATCTAACTTTGCCACTAGATTCCATAGAATCACCATAACTAGAAACATCCATAAAATCCATTTGCAAAGGTACATCCATTTCTCTAACCAAATCAGTTAAGAAAAATACCGCACCTTTTAGTGCACCGATAACTAACAAATCCTTGCCAGCATATTCTTTAGTCAATTCCTTGCCCAATCGTTTACACATCAATTTAATATCTTCTTCAGTAAACAATCTTCTATCAATAATACTAGAAATATTGTCGCAATTAGCCATTTCTTATCCCCATTCATTTAATCCTTTGACATAATGTGATTATAACATTTTATCAGTATTAATATCACATAAATTTGACAAAAAGGGCAATATTATTCGTTAATTGGCGTATCTTTAACTATTTTTTCAACTTCAAACCATCGCATAAAACCTTGTTCTATTGCCACCAATTTGAATTTAAAGCCTTCTAATTCAACAAATTCACCTGCATTCAAATCCGGATATTGCTCCATAAAATAACCACCCACGGTAATAATATCATTATCCTGAAATGCTTTTAATTTAGTATGGAAGTAACGTTCAAAATCATAAAGAGTAGTTTTTCCCGAAACACGAATAATACCTGTTTCATCTTTGACAATGTATTCATCAGCAACATCATCAATTTCATCCTTAATACTACCAAAAAGTTCTTCATAGATATCCTTGTCTGTAACGATACCTGACGTTCCTCCATATTCATCAACCACTAAAACAATTGGTGTATGCTTTTTGATTAACAATTTTAAAATATCTTGAATTTTCATAGATTCAGGTACAGTAATAATTGCTCTAATTAAACGACTAATTGGAACATCACTATCATCTATACTTTGCTTAACTAAATCATAAGAGTATACATAACCAACAACATCATCTTTGTCATTATCACGTACAACAGGAAAACGGCTATAACCTTCTTCCAAATACATATGTAATGCCTGCTTAACGTTATCTTTAACATCTAAAACTTCAACTCTAGTTCTATCGGTCATGATATCTTTAGCATCTTTATCATTAAGTTCAAATGCTCGCTCCATGTAAAGTAAGTCATCTTGATCAAGTGATCCACCAGTTACAGCCTTTTGAGATAAACGCAAAATTTCAGATTGCGAATAAACCTCTTTCTCTTCACCAGCAGTATGTAATCCCATTAATTTTAAAAATAAATCAGCAGAATGATTTAAAAGCCAAACGAATGGATACACGATTATATGAAACATAACTAATGGATTGACAATAGCCATTAAGCATTTAACTGGCATATCTATAGCAACATTTTTTGGTACTATCTCAGTAATAACAACTTCCAAATAAGTCAGCAAAATTACACCAACGGTTGCTCCTAAAATAGCATTAGTTTTTCCGCCAAACAAGTTAGCCATACCAAATAACTTAGTCAATCCTTTTTCAATAGTGCTTTGTCCAACCCAACCAAGAATGACTCCTACCAAAGTAGTACCCACCTGAGTAGTAGATAAATATTCATTAAGATTTTTTACCATATGCAAAGCACGGTGTAATTTCTTAATATTTCCTTGCTTATTAGCAATAAGATCCTCTAATTGACTAGAACGTGTTTGCACCAACGCAAACTCTGACACTACGAAAAAAATAGCTATCAAAAAAGCTATACCAATGACTATTAAATTAGCAGTTATACTAGTTATTGACACAAATTCTCACCTTTTTAATCAAATACATAAAATAGTAATCTATTATCATTTACATGAATCTGTTATCCAATGTCCAACCAATCCTGGTCGATCATAATTATTAATTACTTTTTGCGGTGCTTTAGTATTCCATAATTTGGCTGGTATTTCTAACTTATCTCTAAAATAATTTGGCAATTTTAAAAATCCAATTTTACTAAATCCAGCTGATCGCATATCAAATCGATAACCAGTCATATATGCAACATTACCATTTACTTTTCGACAAATATCTTTGCCAAACTTCAGTTTTTGATTGTGCATTTTTATATAAACATAGCCATCGTCTTTACCCAAGTATGTAATTGGTTCTTTTACTTGAGTAGCCTTATATACTGATTTTATGGCTAATGGTGTACTAGGATCAGAAATGTATCTAAGTGTATCAACGTCATCATAAGCATAATATCGTTTAGAAAATAATTGAAAACTATACGTTCTAGTCATTGCACTGACATAATGTGATTCCTTAAAATACTCTTTTGCACTTTGATTATGCACATAAACAACCGCTGCCAAGATAAGTCCTAAACAAACATTGATTATAAACAATGTAATAGTAATCTTATTTTTTATGCAACTAATTGGTAATAAACCTACAAAAATAAAACATGCTCCAAAAGCCAAAAATATAGTTGGTGATATAAAATTATACCAATTATCAAAATAAGCCCACTGAGCAGGCGATACTAACAAATCTAACATTTTCTATTCTTTTTCCTTTTTTTGATCAATCTTACTACGTAATATTTTATCGTCCTTAACGGTATTAATAAATAAGTTAATCGTAACTATCAAGCCACCAACACATAAAATTATACATCCTACAGGATACAATACCTTAATATCATATAGAACATATTTTACCATTAACCAACATACTATGCCTATAATCATCAGAACTAGTCCTAGTAACATTCCCTTTTGTTTCATACAACATTACCACCTTAACAATAACATATAAATTATATGATATTTCTGTTTATACAAAAAAACAATTATATTCATTGATAATACCAAACAAAAAAGCCGGTAATTTTAATTTACCGACTTTTCGTTTAATAAGTCTATATTATTTATCCTTTCTCTTCTTACGATCAACAATTCCTAATAATCCACTAAGCCCTATAATCAATAATCCTAAAACAGAATTTTCTTTTTCACCTGTTTGAGGTAAGCGTTTAGTAATTTTGGAATTAGTTTTCTTTTCAGTTGTGGATAAATCTTTTGGCTTATTTGCAGTTAATGATTTATTTGCTTCATTGTTTAGATCAGAAGTATTATTCATTAAATCGTTACCAATAGTATCGTTATTAGAAATATTATCTATTGGCTTCTGGACATTTGGTCCGACTGGGATTACATCATCGTACTTCGTGTATTGGGCCGTGATCGTCGTATCACTCGTGAACTTACCTTTCAGCTCTTTATCCCATTGCGTGAACTTATACCCGATCTCGGCTTCGACCATTGGGGCTTCACTTCTCAGATCCGTCTCGGTCTTTGGATTTACATAGTAGCTCTTATGACCCGTCTCGGATAGCTTACCATGATCGCCGGCGGAGAATGTTACCGTCACATACCCGGCTGGCTTCTGGACATTTGGTCCGACTGGGATTACATCATCGTACTTCGTGTATTGGGCCGTGATCGTCGTATCACTCGTGAACTTACCTTTCAGCTCTTTATCCCATTGCGTGAACTTATACCCGATCTCGGCTTCGACCATTGGGGCTTCACTTCTCAGATCCGTCTCGGTCTTTGGATTTACATAGTAGCTCTTATGACCCGTCTCGGATAGCTTACCATGATCGCCGGCGGAGAATGTTACCGTCACATACCCGGCTGGCTTCTGGACATTTGGTCCGACTGGGATTACATCATCGTACTTCGTGTATTGGGCCGTGATCGTCGTATCACTCGTGAACTTACCTTTCAGCTCTTTATCCCATTGCGTGAACTTATACCCGATCTCGGCTTCGACCATTGGGGCTTCACTTCTCAGATCCGTCTCGGTCTTTGGATTTACATAGTAGCTCTTATGACCCGTCTCGGATAGCTTACCATGATCGCCGGCGGAGAATGTTACCGTCACATACCCGGCTGGCTTCTGGACATTTGGTCCGACTGGGATTACATCATCGTACTTCGTGTATTGGGCCGTGATCGTCGTATCACTCGTGAACTTACCTTTCAGCTCTTTATCCCATTGCGTGAACTTATACCCGATCTCGGCTTCGACCATTGGGGCTTCACTTCTCAGATCCGTCTCGGTCTTTGGATTTACATAGTAGCTCTTATGACCCGTCTCGGATAGCTTACCATGATCGCCGGCGGAGAATGTTACCGTCACATACCCGGCTGGCTTCTGGACATTTGGTCCGACTGGGATTACATCATCGTACTTCGTGTATTGGGCCGTGATCGTCGTATCACTCGTGAACTTACCTTTCAGCTCTTTATCCCATTGCGTGAACTTATACCCGATCTCGGCTTCGACCATTGGGGCTTCACTTCTCAGATCCGTCTCGGTCTTTGGATTTACATAGTAGCTCTTATGACCCGTCTCGGATAGCTTACCATGATCGCCGGCGGAGAATGTTACCGTCACATACCCGGCTGGCTTCTGGACATTTGGTCCGACTGGGATTACATCATCGTACTTCGTGTATTGGGCCGTGATCGTCGTATCACTCGTGAACTTACCTTTCAGCTCTTTATCCCATTGCGTGAACTTATACCCGATCTCGGCTTCGACCATTGGGGCTTCACTTCTCAGATCCGTCTCGGTCTTTGGATTTACATAGTAGCTCTTATGACCCGTCTCGGATAGCTTACCATGATCGCCGGCGGAGAATGTTACCGTCACATACCCGGCTGGCTTCTGGACATTTGGTCCGACTGGGATTACATCATCGTACTTCGTGTATTGGGCCGTGATCGTCGTATCACTCGTGAACTTACCTTTCAGCTCTTTATCCCATTGCGTGAACTTATACCCGATCTCGGCTTCGACCATTGGGGCTTCACTTCTCAGATCCGTCTCGGTCTTTGGATTTACATAGTAGCTCTTATGACCCGTCTCGGATAGCTTACCATGATCGCCGGCGGAGAATGTTACCGTCACATACCCGGCTGGCTTCTGGACATTTGGTCCGACTGGGATTACATCATCGTACTTCGTGTATTGGGCCGTGATCGTCGTATCACTCGTGAACTTACCTTTCAGCTCTTTATCCCATTGCGTGAACTTATACCCGATCTCGGCTTCGACCATTGGGGCTTCACTTCTCAGATCCGTCTCGGTCTTTGGATTTACATAGTAGCTCTTATGACCCGTCTCGGATAGCTTACCATGATCGCCGGCGGAGAATGTTACCGTCACATACCCGGCTGGCTTCTGGACATTTGGTCCGACTGGGATTACATCATCGTACTTCGTGTATTGGGCCGTGATCGTCGTATCACTCGTGAACTTACCTTTCAGCTCTTTATCCCATTGCGTGAACTTATACCCGATCTCGGCTTCGACCATTGGGGCTTCACTTCTCAGATCCGTCTCGGTCTTTGGATTTACATAGTAGCTCTTATGACCCGTCTCGGATAGCTTACCATGATCGCCGGCGGAGAATGTTACCGTCACATACCCGGCTGGCTTCTGGACATTTGGTCCGACTGGGATTACATCATCGTACTTCGTGTATTGGGCCGTGATCGTCGTATCACTCGTGAACTTACCTTTCAGCTCTTTATCCCATTGCGTGAACTTATACCCGATCTCGGCTTCGACCATTGGGGCTTCACTTCTCAGATCCGTCTCGGTCTTTGGATTTACATAGTAGCTCTTATGACCCGTCTCGGATAGCTTACCATGATCGCCGGCGGAGAATGTTACCGTCACATACCCGGCTGGCTTCTGGACATTTGGTCCGACTGGGATTACATCATCGTACTTCGTGTATTGGGCCGTGATCGTCGTATCACTCGTGAACTTACCTTTCAGCTCTTTATCCCATTGCGTGAACTTATACCCGATCTCGGCTTCGACCATTGGGGCTTCACTTCTCAGATCCGTCTCGGTCTTTGGATTTACATAGTAGCTCTTATGACCCGTCTCGGATAGCTTACCATGATCGCCGGCGGAGAATGTTACCGTCACATACCCGGCTGGCTTCTGGACATTTGGTCCGACTGGGATTACATCATCGTACTTCGTGTATTGGGCCGTGATCGTCGTATCACTCGTGAACTTACCTTTCAGCTCTTTATCCCATTGCGTGAACTTATACCCGATCTCGGCTTCGACCATTGGGGCTTCACTTCTCAGATCCGTCTCGGTCTTTGGATTTACATAGTAGCTCTTATGACCCGTCTCGGATAGCTTACCATGATCGCCGGCGGAGAATGTTACCGTCACATACCCGGCTGGC
This sequence comes from Lactobacillus iners, assembly GCF_011058775.1. Classification (NCBI taxonomy): domain Bacteria; kingdom Bacillati; phylum Bacillota; class Bacilli; order Lactobacillales; family Lactobacillaceae; genus Lactobacillus; species Lactobacillus iners. The sequence goes on from NZ_CP049230.1 coordinate 797,694, forward strand.
TTCTGGACATTTGGTCCGACTGGGATTACATCATCGTACTTCGTGTATTGGGCCGTGATCGTCGTATCACTCGTGAACTTACCTTTCAGCTCTTTATCCCATTGCGTGAACTTATACCCGATCTCGGCTTCGACCATTGGGGCTTCACTTCTCAGATCCGTCTCGGTCTTTGGATTTACATAGTAGCTCTTATGACCCGTCTCGGATAGCTTACCATGATCGCCGGCGGAGAATGTTACCGTCACATACCCGGCTGGCTTCTGGACATTTGGTCCGACTGGGATTACATCATCGTACTTCGTGTATTGGGCCGTGATCGTCGTATCACTCGTGAACTTACCTTTCAGCTCTTTATCCCATTGCGTGAACTTATACCCGATCTCGGCTTCGACCATTGGGGCTTCACTTCTCAGATCCGTCTCGGTCTTTGGATTTACATAGTAGCTCTTATGACCCGTCTCGGATAGCTTACCATGATCGCCGGCGGAGAATGTTACCGTCACATACCCGGCTGGCTTCTGGACATTTGGTCCGACTGGGATTACATCATCGTACTTCGTGTATTGGGCCGTGATCGTCGTATCACTCGTGAACTTACCTTTCAGCTCTTTATCCCATTGCGTGAACTTATACCCGATCTCGGCTTCGACCATTGGGGCTTCACTTCTCAGATCCGTCTCGGTCTTTGGATTTACATAGTAGCTCTTATGACCCGTCTCGGATAGCTTACCATGATCGCCGGCGGAGAATGTTACCGTCACATACCCGGCTGGCTTCTGGACATTTGGTCCGACTGGGATTACATCATCGTACTTCGTGTATTGGGCCGTGATCGTCGTATCACTCGTGAACTTACCTTTCAGCTCTTTATCCCATTGCGTGAACTTATACCCGATCTCGGCTTCGACCATTGGGGCTTCACTTCTCAGATCCGTCTCGGTCTTTGGATTTACATAGTAGCTCTTATGACCCGTCTCGGATAGCTTACCATGATCGCCGGCGGAGAATGTTACCGTCACATACCCGGCTGGCTTCTGGACATTTGGTCCGACTGGGATTACATCATCGTACTTCGTGTATTGGGCCGTGATCGTCGTATCACTCGTGAACTTACCTTTCAGCTCTTTATCCCATTGCGTGAACTTATACCCGATCTCGGCTTCGACCATTGGGGCTTCACTTCTCAGATCCGTCTCGGTCTTTGGATTTACATAGTAGCTCTTATGACCCGTCTCGGATAGCTTACCATGATCGCCGGCGGAGAATGTTACCGTCACATACCCGGCTGGCTTCTGGACATTTGGTCCGACTGGGATTACATCATCGTACTTCGTGTATTGGGCCGTGATCGTCGTATCACTCGTGAACTTACCTTTCAGCTCTTTATCCCATTGCGTGAACTTATACCCGATCTCGGCTTCGACCATTGGGGCTTCACTTCTCAGATCCGTCTCGGTCTTTGGATTTACATAGTAGCTCTTATGACCCGTCTCGGATAGCTTACCATGATCGCCGGCGGAGAATGTTACCGTCACATACCCGGCTGGCTTCTGGACATTTGGTCCGACTGGGATTACATCATCGTACTTCGTGTATTGGGCCGTGATCGTCGTATCACTCGTGAACTTACCTTTCAGCTCTTTATCCCATTGCGTGAACTTATACCCGATCTCGGCTTCGACCATTGGGGCTTCACTTCTCAGATCCGTCTCGGTCTTTGGATTTACATAGTAGCTCTTATGACCCGTCTCGGATAGCTTACCATGATCGCCGGCGGAGAATGTTACCGTCACATACCCGGCTGGCTTCTGGACATTTGGTCCGACTGGGATTACATCATCGTACTTCGTGTATTGGGCCGTGATCGTCGTATCACTCGTGAACTTACCTTTCAGCTCTTTATCCCATTGCGTGAACTTATACCCGATCTCGGCTTCGACCATTGGGGCTTCACTTCTCAGATCCGTCTCGGTCTTTGGATTTACATAGTAGCTCTTATGACCCGTCTCGGATAGCTTACCATGATCGCCGGCGGAGAATGTTACCGTCACATACCCGGCTGGCTTCTGGACATTTGGTCCGACTGGGATTACATCATCGTACTTCGTGTATTGGGCCGTGATCGTCGTATCACTCGTGAACTTACCTTTCAGCTCTTTATCCCATTGCGTGAACTTATACCCGATCTCGGCTTCGACCATTGGGGCTTCACTTCTCAGATCCGTCTCGGTCTTTGGATTTACATAGTAGCTCTTATGACCCGTCTCGGATAGCTTACCATGATCGCCGGCGGAGAATGTTACCGTCACATACCCGGCTGGCTTCTGGACATTTGGTCCGACTGGGATTACATCATCGTACTTCGTGTATTGGGCCGTGATCGTCGTATCACTCGTGAACTTACCTTTCAGCTCTTTATCCCATTGCGTGAACTTATACCCGATCTCGGCTTCGACCATTGGGGCTTCACTTCTCAGATCCGTCTCGGTCTTTGGATTTACATAGTAGCTCTTATGACCCGTCTCGGATAGCTTACCATGATCGCCGGCGGAGAATGTTACCGTCACATACCCGGCTGGCTTCTGGACATTTGGTCCGACTGGGATTACATCATCGTACTTCGTGTATTGGGCCGTGATCGTCGTATCACTCGTGAACTTACCTTTCAGCTCTTTATCCCATTGCGTGAACTTATACCCGATCTCGGCTTCGACCATTGGGGCTTCACTTCTCAGATCCGTCTCGGTCTTTGGATTTACATAGTAGCTCTTATGACCCGTCTCGGATAGCTTACCATGATCGCCGGCGGAGAATGTTACCGTCACATACCCGGCTGGCTTCTGGACATTTGGTCCGACTGGGATTACATCATCGTACTTCGTGTATTGGGCCGTGATCGTCGTATCACTCGTGAACTTACCTTTCAGCTCTTTATCCCATTGCGTGAACTTATACCCGATCTCGGCTTCGACCATTGGGGCTTCACTTCTCAGATCCGTCTCGGTCTTTGGATTTACATAGTAGCTCTTATGACCCGTCTCGGATAGCTTACCATGATCGCCGGCGGAGAATGTTACCGTCACATACCCGGCTGGCTTCTGGACATTTGGTCCGACTGGGATTACATCATCGTACTTCGTGTATTGGGCCGTGATCGTCGTATCACTCGTGAACTTACCTTTCAGCTCTTTATCCCATTGCGTGAACTTATACCCGATCTCGGCTTCGACCATTGGGGCTTCACTTCTCAGATCCGTCTCGGTCTTTGGATTTACATAGTAGCTCTTATGACCCGTCTCGGATAGCTTACCATGATCGCCGGCGGAGAATGTTACCGTCACATACCCGGCTGGCTTCTGGACATTTGGTCCGACTGGGATTACATCATCGTACTTCGTGTATTGGGCCGTGATCGTCGTATCACTCGTGAACTTACCTTTCAGCTCTTTATCCCATTGCGTGAACTTATACCCGATCTCGGCTTCGACCATTGGGGCTTCACTTCTCAGATCCGTCTCGGTCTTTGGATTTACATAGTAGCTCTTATGACCCGTCTCGGATAGCTTACCATGATCGCCGGCGGAGAATGTTACCGTCACATACCCGGCTGGCTTCTGGACATTTGGTCCGACTGGGATTACATCATCGTACTTCGTGTATTGGGCCGTGATCGTCGTATCACTCGTGAACTTACCTTTCAGCTCTTTATCCCATTGCGTGAACTTATACCCGATCTCGGCTTCGACCATTGGGGCTTCACTTCTCAGATCCGTCTCGGTCTTTGGATTTACATAGTAGCTCTTATGACCCGTCTCGGATAGCTTACCATGATCGCCGGCGGAGAATGTTACCGTCACATACCCGGCTGGCTTCTGGACATTTGGTCCGACTGGGATTACATCATCGTACTTCGTGTATTGGGCCGTGATCGTCGTATCACTCGTGAACTTACCTTTCAGCTCTTTATCCCATTGCGTGAACTTATACCCGATCTCGGCTTCGACCATTGGGGCTTCACTTCTCAGATCCGTCTCGGTCTTTGGATTTACATAGTAGCTCTTATGACCCGTCTCGGATAGCTTACCATGATCGCCGGCGGAGAATGTTACCGTCACATACCCGGCTGGCTTCTGGACATTTGGTCCGACTGGGATTACATCATCGTACTTCGTGTATTGGGCCGTGATCGTCGTATCACTCGTGAACTTACCTTTCAGCTCTTTATCCCATTGCGTGAACTTATACCCGATCTCGGCTTCGACCATTGGGGCTTCACTTCTCAGATCCGTCTCGGTCTTTGGATTTACATAGTAGCTCTTATGACCCGTCTCGGATAGCTTACCATGATCGCCGGCGGAGAATGTTACCGTCACATACCCGGCTGGCTTCTGGACATTTGGTCCGACTGGGATTACATCATCGTACTTCGTGTATTGGGCCGTGATCGTCGTATCACTCGTGAACTTACCTTTCAGCTCTTTATCCCATTGCGTGAACTTATACCCGATCTCGGCTTCGACCATTGGGGCTTCACTTCTCAGATCCGTCTCGGTCTTTGGATTTACATAGTAGCTCTTATGACCCGTCTCGGATAGCTTACCATGATCGCCGGCGGAGAATGTTACCGTCACATACCCGGCTGGCTTCTGGACATTTGGTCCGACTGGGATTACATCATCGTACTTCGTGTATTGGGCCGTGATCGTCGTATCACTCGTGAACTTACCTTTCAGCTCTTTATCCCATTGCGTGAACTTATACCCGATCTCGGCTTCGACCATTGGGGCTTCACTTCTCAGATCCGTCTCGGTCTTTGGATTTACATAGTAGCTCTTATGACCCGTCTCGGATAGCTTACCATGATCGCCGGCGGAGAATGTTACCGTCACATACCCGGCTGGCTTCTGGACATTTGGTCCGACTGGGATTACATCATCGTACTTCGTGTATTGGGCCGTGATCGTCGTATCACTCGTGAACTTACCTTTCAGCTCTTTATCCCATTGCGTGAACTTATACCCGATCTCGGCTTCGACCATTGGGGCTTCACTTCTCAGATCCGTCTCGGTCTTTGGATTTACATAGTAGCTCTTATGACCCGTCTCGGATAGCTTACCATGATCGCCGGCGGAGAATGTTACCGTCACATACCCGGCTGGCTTCTGGACATTTGGTCCGACTGGGATTACATCATCGTACTTCGTGTATTGGGCCGTGATCGTCGTATCACTCGTGAACTTACCTTTCAGCTCTTTATCCCATTGCGTGAACTTATACCCGATCTCGGCTTCGACCATTGGGGCTTCACTTCTCAGATCCGTCTCGGTCTTTGGATTTACATAGTAGCTCTTATGACCCGTCTCGGATAGCTTACCATGATCGCCGGCGGAGAATGTTACCGTCACATACCCGGCTGGCTTCTGGACATTTGGTCCGACTGGGATTACATCATCGTACTTCGTGTATTGGGCCGTGATCGTCGTATCACTCGTGAACTTACCTTTCAGCTCTTTATCCCATTGCGTGAACTTATACCCGATCTCGGCTTCGACCATTGGGGCTTCACTTCTCAGATCCGTCTCGGTCTTTGGATTTACATAGTAGCTCTTATGACCCGTCTCGGATAGCTTACCATGATCGCCGGCGGAGAATGTTACCGTCACATACCCGGCTGGCTTCTGGACATTTGGTCCGACTGGGATTACATCATCGTACTTCGTGTATTGGGCCGTGATCGTCGTATCACTCGTGAACTTACCTTTCAGCTCTTTATCCCATTGCGTGAACTTATACCCGATCTCGGCTTCGACCATTGGGGCTTCACTTCTCAGATCCGTCTCGGTCTTTGGATTTACATAGTAGCTCTTATGACCCGTCTCGGATAGCTTACCATGATCGCCGGCGGAGAATGTTACCGTCACATACCCGGCTGGCTTCTGGACATTTGGTCCGACTGGGATTACATCATCTAACCGCTTATATTCAATAACTATATCTGGTATCTTTTTAGCAGGTGAGAAATCATTTTCATCAGTCTTTTCAATTAGATACTTATTAATACTATCATTAGAATTTGGTTTAACTTCTAACGTATCATTGGCAGTTTCAACCTTTTGATAACCTACTATATTTTTAGCATCATATTTAGATAACTCAGCATTATCACTATATGTAACTACATTATCATTACTCTTAGACTTCGTTAACCATTGACCATACTCATCACTTATAGATGCAGAACGAAGATCTTTGTCTAATGCTATAGAAGATATCTTAGAAATACCTTCTGATTTTAAAATAATGTATCTAATAAATTCAACTTTTTGTACCGAAGTTGTTGATTGCCCGTCTTTTCTAATAATGATGTTACGTTGAATAGTTTCTGCAACTCTATTTTTATTTTGGGCATCAGCTGTGATTGTCTCCAATGATAACTTTAATGATGATTTATCTGCAAAATCTACATATATACATGGATTTCCGCTATCGTCACATTCAAATCTATAAGATAAATTATCTGGTGCGTCAGCAGGTATTGCAACAAAATCTTTAGGCGGTACTGGTTGATTTTCAGCCTTAAATATTTGTGGCCAATCTAATTGCTCTGGAACTAAAACTTTATATCCATGAAATTCATCTTTGAACCGTTCATTTTGTGATTTCAAAGTGATTTTCATGGTAATTGTAGTACTATGTCCTGAAGCATCTTTAGCAGTAACTGTTCTTGTATACAATCCTGTAGAAAAGTCGTTTGCAAAAGTTCCTTTCATTGTAAGAACATATGGATCCTTACTCGTTCCTTTAGGATTTTTGGCCAGATTCTTAATATATGTATCATGATCATTACTAAATCCGTTAATGTCACCGCCAGCAATATTTACATCAGTAACAACATGTGAATTATCTGTTGCTTTAGCAAGTAATTTAAATTCTCTACCACGATATACTGTTATATTGTAACTATTATCAGATCCTTTAGTAACCACAATATCCTTACTCTTTGGATCACTTGACACAAGTTCTAGCGTTGGTGCCTTAGTATCTTGAACAATTAAATGACCTACAATAGTTTTAGATGTTTTATCTGCAAACTCAGCCTTAATATGAACTTCTTTACCAGTATTTGCACTTGTTACCTTAGATTTATCTAATTCTTTATTATCAACAAATGTCCACTTAACACCTTTTGTAGCTTTACCTAATAAGTCCTTAGTATCTTGAGATACAAAATCTTCAGGCTTTAATGATACACTATCATCATTTACTTCAACTGTTTTTGTAATACCTGTAAGAGTTTGATTATCAAATTGATCTGCTTGATCTTTAACAACAACAGTTAATTTCTTCGTACCTTTATTATGACTTGCATCTGTTGCATCTAATGTAATAGTGTGTGTACCTTTATCATTAAAAGTACCACTAATTACAGCAGTATAAGGTTTAGCTTTAGACCCTTCACCCTTATGATCAGATGTCAGCGATACTCCTTCATGTGTACCCTCAATAGTTATATTAGAAACATGATTGGAATTATCAACAGCACTTACATTTAAATTAAATGGTTCATTATTATAAACAGTTATCTGATCACCATTAACAACACACTTACCCTTTTCGGCTTTAGATACTGTAATCACTGGTGCAGTAGTATCTTTAACTGTCAAGTGACCCTGTATTGTCTTAGTAGATTTATCACTAAAGGTTACAACGACATTTACTGGTTCATTTATCTTAACGGTATCAATTTTTGGTGCTTTATCACCTACAAATGTACAAGTTATACCATCTTTTGCAGAATTTAATTTTTTAAGCGTTGCAGGATCAATGAAGTCTTGAGCCTGAGGTATGTTTGCAGAATTAATTTCAACAACTTTGGTTGTTCCATTCAATTTATCATTATCAAATTGAGCAGACTGGTCCTTAACAATAAATTTGATCTTCAAATCATTGGTATTATCAACACCATCCCATGCACGAACATAAGATCCGTCTATTGTCTTGGTATGAGTATTTGGATCAAATTTTAAATCTTTTGAAAAACCACCTTCAATAGTAACCACATATGGATCATTGACTTTTCCTTTTTTGCCACGATACTGTGCTTGATATACATCATGATTATCAGTAATATCAGCAGCAGAACCGTGGAAACGTGCATCATTAATTATATTTGAATTATCAGTGGCTAAGGCTTGAATACTAAATTGTTCATTACGATATACAACAACAGTTGCAGTAGAGTTTTTATGTTTACTATCTGATGGAGTGCATGTTATTTCCCCTACTCTATTTTTCTTATTAGAATTAGTTTTTATTAATTTTAATGAAGGAACAGTAGTATCTTGAACTTTTAATGTACCGTTAATTACCTTGTGGGAACCATCACTAAATGTAACAGTAATTGGAACAGTTTCAGTCTTCACTTTATCAATAGTTGGCTGTTTTGCAAAAGCATAATTTTCAGTGCCATTAGCTGCATCTAACTTTTGCTTAGTTGCTTTATCAATAAAGTCTTCTGCCTTAGGTGTATAACCTGAGTTAACTTCAACTGTCTTAGTTGCTCCATTTAATTGATCACCATCAAATTGAGCGGCCTGCTCTTTAACAACAAATTTGAAATTAGTATCACCAGAATTATTGTTACCATCTACAGCATGGATTGTTCTTGAATAATTACCTAATGTTGCTTTATCAGTAAAGCTACCACTAATATTCAAAACATACGGATCATGACCGTGATTATGATTACTATCATGATCAGTAGTAATTGTAAATTCGTTATGTGTAGCTGTATCTTTAGAAGTTAACTTAGCATCATTAACAACTTTAGAGTCATCTTTCACATTAGCATTAATATTGAAGTTTTCATTACGATATACTGTGATAGTTTTACTTTGATTATCAATTTGAACTGGTCCTGAATTAGTTCCTTTGACAAAGTTAACAGTTGGAGCATTCTTATCATTAACTATTAAAGTACCAATAATTTCCTTAGTAGATTTGTCACTGAAAGTAGCTATTACATGAACTTGTTTACCATCAGCAGACACTGCATCGGTACTTAATTCCTTCATATCTTTAAAACTATACGTTACGTTGCCATTTGCCTTTTTTAATAGAGACTTGGTAGCATCAGAAACATAACGCTCTACTTCATTTTGATTTATCTTGGTATGAAGAGTAACTGTCTGTGTCTGCCCTGTCAATGTTTGCCCATCAAATTGAGCTGCTTGTTCCTTAACATAGAATTTGAATGACGTATTACTACTATTGCCTGCTTTATCGGTAGCTTGAATTGTACGTGTATATTGTCCAGTTTGTGTAGTAGGAGTAAATGAGCCAGAAATAGTGAGTTTATATGGATCAGTGCCATGATCTTTTTTACTATCATGGTCGGTCGATGTTCCTTCCAAAGTTGTACCAGTCAATTTAACATCACTTACCAACTTAGAATTGTCATTGGCTTTAACATCAAAGCTAAATTTTTCATTACGATATGTTGTAATTGTCACTGACTTTTGATTGTTGCTAGTTTCAGTGCCAATTGTAATTTTATTGCCTGTAACATTTGGAGTCTCTTCAAATTTTACAGTAGGAGCTTTAGTATCCTGCACTATCAAGTGACCAGTAATTGTCTTAGTTGAACCATCACTGAACTTCGCAATGATCTTAACATCTGAAGGTTGATACTTGCCATTTGTTTTGGTTGATACGGTATTATTGGCTGGTTGCTTACCATCACTAGTAGTCCACGTATACTTTACGTCATTTGCAGCTTTTTTAAGTAAAGCTTGTGTTTTAGCATCCACAAAATCAGTCGGTGACAAAACTACATTATCATTAACTTCTACTGTTTTGGTAGCACCATTTAACTTATCGCCATCAAATTGAGCTGCTTGATCTAAAACATTAATAGTAAATTTAATATCACCTTCATGATTAGCACCATCCCATGTTTTGATCACCGCAGTACTTGTTCCTTTAGTAGTTGGCGTACCCGTTAATTGTATTTGATATGGATTACTCTCACTTACTGCTTTATATCTATTATGTTGTTGATAATCACGCTCATTAGAAGTCATCCAAGCTAAAGAGCCATTATCCTTTGATAATAGTACGTCCTGAATATGACCTGAATTATCATTAGCATTAACATTGACACCGAATTGTTCATTCACATAAGCAGTAATTGTTACTGAACTTTGTTTAGTATCACTTGGTTTTGTTGACTGGATGTATTTCTTGTCTGATATTTTCACATGAGCGTCTGTTGATGCAAATTGAACGGTTGCTAAGTGTGTATCTTGAACATTAAGTTTAGCATTAACTTCTATATATGAGTTATCAGCAAAAGTCAACTTAATAACAGCATTCTGCTCTTTAATATTGGTATTATCGAAACCAGTTCCTTTATAAGTATACTTAACATTATTTGGTAATTTGACTCCCTTAGCTGTGACAAAGGTCTTAATATCTGGAATAGCTTCTTTTACTTCGATTGTTTGTGTATTACCTTGTAATAAATTCTTATATTTGTCACACTGTGGTAAAACATGGATTTCTAAATTGGCTGTTCCTGTATGATCAACATCATCCCATGCTGTAGCAGATACCTTATATGTTTGATTGACCATATTATTCGGCACCGTACCAGTAAGGTGAATAATATATGGATTATTACTTGTACCTTTACTATCACGCTTACCTTTTGTATCAGACTTATATTTAGTTTGGACTTGATCTTCATCTGAACTTATCCAATTTGGTAAAGTATTTCCATATTTTACACGCAAATCTTGCACAATATTACTATTATCATGAGCTTTAATTGCTACATCAAATTTTTCATTTGAATATACATTTAGTCGATAATTATTATTGCCTTCATTGACAATTTTATGATCTGTAGTATCAAACTCAACAATAGGGTTTTGCGTATCGTTAACAATTAACTTACCCTTAATCTCTAAAGTTGAATTATCCGTAAATTTAGCTACAACCGTAACATCTTTCGGAGTATTTCCTTTAGTTACATGATCATGGGCAGGAACACCATTTTTAAAGGTATAAGTAACTCCTGTTTTACCTGCTACACCTGATGGTGCCTTACCTAACATAGCTTTAGTACTATCGTCTACAAAATTATCAGGTTTTAAATGATCAGCAGTTTTATCATTAACTTCTACAGTCCAGGTTCTGCCTTTAACCTTATTCTGATAACGTCCTGCTTGATCTGCGACTACTACCTTAACCTCTTGTGACACAGTCTTGGTATCATTACCATCCCAAGATTCAAATTTAATCTTGTAAGTTTTACCATCTTTAGATAATCCTTGACCATTCATCGTCAAAACATATGGTGTTTTATCGTCAACCTGCATCCCGCGATGATTTTTCTGATATTCATTATGATCTGTTGATAAACCTGTAACATTTGTACCACCATTCGTCAAGAAATCGTTCATCTTACTTGTCGTATCGGTTGCATTGACTTTAACTTGATATGGTTCATGGTTATATATAGTCAACGTAGGATCAATTACACCATTTTTACTATTCAAACTAAATGAAGCAGATCCATCTACTGGTTTAATATCAATAGTTGTATAACTCAAAGTATCTGCAGGTTTTAGCTTTAAAGTGCGATACTGCATATTTGCTCGATCGCCTTTATGTTTAGCGGCATTAAATTGAATAGTAAAGCTTACATTTCCGGAATTATCAACTGTAATACCATTTTCACCATTTTTAATATCATAATGATCTTTATTAGCATCATAGATAGTCTTTTTGATATCTTGTTTTTCTTGCTCACTTAGAACAATCTGTTGTCCCTTAAATCTAATTGCAATTTTAGTTTTCTGAGCATAAGCTGCTGCAGGTATTACACGTACGTTAACAGATCTGATTTCACGGTTAGGTAAAAAGGCATTTAAGCCATCATCCATTTTGGTTTTATCACCATAAATACTAGTAATATCATCATCAGTGAAATTAGGCATACCAGAACCAGCCCAGGCAATATTCATTTCAGAACCAGGTTTAGCAATAACTACACCAGATAATTCCATTCTTGCATTTTGGTGAACATATGGATTAGCAGCATTATTATCTGCGTCAACAGGTGTTTCTTTATAATCAGCGTTAAAAAGATTTTCATCAGCTTTTCCTAATTGCCAAGACAATGCAGACGTACTCTTATAGTCAGTAGACCACATGGCAAGACCCTGTTTATCATTTTTACTATTCAATGATATCTTAGTCTTTTCACCTTCATGAACTTCTACATAATCATTATGCGTTTGAGGATCAACTAAAATATTATTTTTCTTACCATTAATGGTAATACTTAGTTCTGGTTTAAAACGTAGTCCGCCCCACTGCATATAATTAACCGTAGTTTTATTTTCATAAGAGTGGTAACCAGCAGCATAATATGGATTATGAACATTAGTTGATTTAGGGTCATCAATTCTAGTATCAAAAGTGATTTTATATGTATTAGTATCGTCTTGTTTAGATTCAAACATATAAACACGGTCAGTGTTTTCTTGAATCAATTGTGCATAATCAATACGTTGGTAATCACTAGATTCACCTTTATTAAAGTCATACTTATATTTATATAAGTTATCAATAAATGGACCCATCTTAATGCCATCACGGCTGTTAGTAAATTTTGCTTCATCGCCCCATTCATCTTTATTAAGTTTGGTACAACCAGATTGTGGGTAATTAGATCCTTGCCAGTAATGCTTATAAATAATGTCTTTTAAAGTATGAGCTGATCCGATATAGTTCCATCTGCTAAAACTGCCACCGCCCCACCACAGATTGACACCGTTTCTAGTATATGTTTTCCAACTTTGCTTACCATAATATGTTTCTGGTCCTTGAGCAGTACCTGACACTCTATCTGCTGGCAAAAAATCATTTTGAGTTGCATTTTGCCAAATGCTATCAACAGTATATCCTTTACCAGTCAAAGTTTTACTATGACCCGATGCATCTGTAGAAACAATAGCTGCATCTGCAAATTTAACTCCATTTTTTGAATCGTTAGAGCTGACAATACTCTGACCTTTTGGCGTCGTGAAATAATAGTGACCACTTTTACGATCGGCATGCTGATGATTAAATTCAACTGTCCAATGATAACCTACTAACTTACCAGTTTGATCCTTAATTAGTGAATTCTTAACATAAACAGTATTATGAATCTCTTTAACAGTTGGTATTTCTTTAGCATTATTATGCGTACCATATAAAAAGGTACCAGGTTTATACAAGGCAAATACATCATTACCAGTTGTATTTCCATCTGGACTTTGTGGCACGATAAACATGCCACGCTTATGCCAAAATACATAGTCCAACCATTGTCTTATTTGCTCTCTATTATTTGCAACATTAATACCTAATATGGCATTTTCCTTGATTTCTTCATCTTTAACCTTATTGCCACCAGCTGTTTCATCTACAACTGTATTTTGTGGATTATTATTCCAGCTCAAAGCATATTGTAAGAAAGCAATAGCTGAATTCTTTTCTTGTTGCAGTTTAAATTGGTCTGAATTAAATTCTTTAGCACTTAATGGCTTATGCAAGGATAAATTCTTAAGATCAAAATCACGATCTTCACCATCACGATCTGCGTAACTGCGAGATTGTGGCATGGACTTGCCATGAGCATTAATTTGGATCTTAGGTAATTTATCTACTAATGCTAACATTCTCTTTGCATTAGTTTCATAATTATTGAGCTGTTCAGCCTTAAGATTTTTATTTTTCAAAAAGCTATCTAATTCAATTCCAAAATCAATAATTTTTTGTAACTCACCCTTATCAGCCTTAGTTTGATCAAGGTGCATTGTTTTATCAAACAGCTGATCCGATAAAGCTTTTAAATTATCAACAGAAACTGACTTGGCAGATTCCTTTTTTGTCTTTTCTGCTGCTTCTTTTTTGGCCTGTAAAACAACAGTCTTTAGTCGATGAGCAGTATCTTTTTTAGCATCTTCAGAATAACTCTGAATAGCTGTTTTAGCTGTAGCTATCGCCAAATCAAGTTGTTGATTGGTTTTTGGGGTAATCTTATCAGAATTTAAATTCTCAGCAGTTGCTATGTGGGCTTTAAGTTCAGCATCTGTCTGATTTACCTTCTGATTAACCAATTTTTTATCTACCATTTTATTAGTGGTCTTCAAGCTTTCATTGGCTGCAGGCGGATTTTCCTGCTTTTTATTTACATCATATGTTCCATGCTTGGTGCTGCTATTTTCAGCAGCCAAAGCATTTAAATTATTCCAGTTTAAATACAGTGAAGTCGACAGTAAAACAGAAGCTGCTCCTATAGTAAGCTTTCGTATACTGAAGTGAGGTATTTGATGTGCCTCTTTCTGCAGTTTGCTTTGAATATTATTTTTTGATAGCTTCATTTTTAATACTTCTCCCATAATTATTTTTTGTTGCTACTCCTTAGTATACTCCAAATTCTATGTAAAGAAATAGCAAAAGAGCAAGTCTCATTGAAATCGTTGACAAATCAACCTTATGCATACCTTTTTTTGTTGCTATCATGCGTATTTTTAATGATTTTTTACTAATAAAAAAAAAAACATTAAAATCTACAGAGAGTAGCTAAACTACTACAGATCAGTAAATTATTAATGTAATTTCTCTATATATAAAATAATATTAATTCTTATCTGCTTTCAAGGCAGCCATTGTAACATAATTATATGGTTGATTATAATGAGGCAAGAAGAAGATATCTAGCAATTGTAACTTATCCATAGTCAATCCTTCCTGAATAGCTAGCGAGAACATATGAATAAGTTCATGCATATCATACAATGAAGCTAACTGTGCTCCTACGATACGATTAGTTTTCTTTTCATAAACGATTCTAATTTTAACTTTGGCATTTTCAGATGCTGGCATAAAATCTGGCAATTGCTTATCTTCATAATCAACATATTTAACTGACAAGCCAAATTTATCAGCTGCTTTGACGCTCAATCCAGTTGAAACCAACTTCAAATCATAAATTTCAATACCATTTGAGCCTTGAACTCCAGCACCTTCTATCACGGTACCTGCAGCATTATGTGCTCCTACAATTCCACTTCTAACAGCATTGGATGCTAAAGCAATATAAGTCGTGTCTTGCAATGCATTAGAATAATTAGTTGCACAATCGCCTACCGCAAACACATCAGGATCCGATGTTTGAAAATTACGATTAACAAGATATGCCCCATTTGAAAACCGTTTCAAGTGGTCTCCGCCTAAAATGGCATTAGGTCTAAAACCAATGCAATTAATTACTATATCTGCTTGATACTTACCTTTATTTGTCTTTAAAGCACAAACATGTCCATCTTTACCAAGATATTCCTGTGCTAATTCTCCATAATGTGTTTCAATATCATGATCTCTTAAATTTTGATCCATTAAAGTAGAAAATTCAGGGTCATAATAACTAGACAAACACGTCTTCGCAGCATCAAATAATAATACTTGCTTTCCACGACGACGAGCAGCTTCGGCAATTTCAACACCTATATATCCTGCACCAACTACAGCAACAGTCTTCACATCACTTTTATCTAATTCTTGATCAACTGCCATCCCTTCTTGGAATAATTTCAAGAAATGAATACCTTCCAAATCTTTACCTGGCAAATCAGGTGCAATTGGAGCTGAACCCTCAGCTAAAATCAACTTGTCATATGTTTCTGTGATTTCTGTATGATTTTTAGTAGTTGCATAAACTATCTTATTTTCAAAATCAATTTTATTAACGGTAGTTTCTAAGGAAATACGTGCACCTTTTGCTTCAAAATCTGCGGGTTTAGTATAAAATAATTTTTTATAACTAGAAATTTGACGTCCAACCCATAAAGCAGTACCACATCCTAAATAAGAAAGATTATTATTTCGGTCAATCATGATGACCTCATTATTTTTACCATAATTATCTAATAATGTATTTGCAGCAGCTATACCTGCATGATTAGTACCTACAATCACAAATTTCACTGTGATATCCTCCTTGTATTTACATAAATAAGAATACTTCTTATTAAGAATAAGTATAGCACTAGCAGGTATAAAAAGCTTGACAGGACTTTTAGACCTTAGTTAGATCTATTTTAAGCCTTGCCATTTCCATGAAACTACTTCAGGCATATCTTCACCATAATCTCTAATATATACATGGTGTTTATCTAAAAGTCTGTCTATTTGTTCTATGAATTCAGCATTAGTATCTGCTAATTTAGTCATCATCACTGCATCTTTAACTAAATGGAAACGATCAAGTTCATTTAAAACACGCATATCAAAAGGTGTCGTAATATCACCATTTTCTTCATAACAATGAATATGAATATCATCTTTACCACGACCACGTTCAAACCAAATTGATGACATCATTGGTTTAAATCCATGCCAAGCAAAAATAACAGGCACGCCTATCGGAAATAGTCGTTCAAATTCTTGATCGGAAATTGCTGCATTATTTTTAGATGTAGGCATTAATTTCATTACATCAATCACGTTAATATAGCGAATCTTCAATGAAGGAAATTCTTTATGCAAAATATCAATTGCAGCCAACGTTTCAATGGTGGGCTCTGTTCCAGTAGAAGCAAACACAACATCAGGTTTAGCATTATGGTCTGTAGATGCCCAATCAATATATCCCAAGCCATGATCAACTAAGCGTTTAGCTTCATCAATACTAAACCATTGCGGACGTGGTTGTTTCGATGTAACCAAAATATTAATACATTCACGATCTTTAAAAGCCTTATCTGATACTGCTAAAAGCGAATTAGCATCTGCAGGTAAATATTCATGAACCAAATCTGCATGTCCCTTTTCAAATAAATGCGTCAATAAACCGGGATCTTGGTGGGTATATCCATTATGATCTTGCTGAAATACTGTTGAAGTATCAACAAAGTTCAAAGCTGGATAATATCTACGCCAAGCTTGTTCTTTAGCTTTACGTAACCATTTAAAATGTTGCGTTAACATCGAATCAACTACACGTCCAAATGCCTCATATGTTGCAAAAAAGCCATGACGACCTGTTAATACATATCCCTCAAGCCATCCTTCTGCTTGATGTTCTGATAATTGAGAATCAATAATTCTACCAGAATTATTCAAATTTTCGTCATTAGGTTGATGGATTTTTTCCATCCATTGTCTTTTTTGATTATCTAGCAAATCGAATAAACGATTAGATTTGCACTCATCAGGGCCAAAACCTCTAAAATTATCGGGATTCAATTTAGCTATTGCATCCAAATATTTAGCCCACTCAACCATATCTTGTTTTTCAACAGAACCCGGTTGATCAAATTTCACAGCAAATTTTCTAAAATCAGGTAAATTTAAAGATTTTGGACTTAACCCGCCATTAGTAATTGGATTTTTAGCCATTCTATGTACACCTGTAAGTGTATTTTGCAATACTATCGGTTTTGGATAACCAGTATCTTCAAACAATTCTTCAGGATGATAGCTCTTTAACCAATCGGTCAATAAATCTTTGTGTTCCATTTGCTTTTGACTAACTGGAATTGGTATTTGATGTGCTCTGAAACTATTTTCAATTGGATTGCCATCTAAATCAAACTTAGGACCTGTCCAACCTTTAGGTACTCTAAAGATAATCATCGGCCATGTTGGTAAGGAACTATCGCCAGTTTCTCGTGCATGCGTTTGAATTGCTTTAATTTCTTCTATTACTTGATCAAGTACATGAGCCATTTCATGATGAACTTGCATATGCGGTTTATAACCATTAAATTGTCCATCATTATATGCAGAAATAAAATATGGTTTCCAACCCATCCCTTCAAAATATTGTGTTAATTCCGCATCCGACATCCGCGACACAATCGTTGGATTTGATATCTTAAAACCATTAATTTGCAAAATAGGAATCACTGCCCCATCATGAATTGGATTAATGAATTTATCAGAAAACCAACTAGTAGCTAAAGGACCAGTTTCTGATTCACCATCACCTATTTCAACTGCCGCAATAACATCTGGATTATCTAAAATAGCACCTACACCATGTGATAAGCAATACCCTAATTCTCCACCTTCATGAATAGAACCTGGTGTTTCTGGTGCAGCATGTGATGCTATCCCACCTGGAAAACTGAATTGCTTAAATAACTTAGCCATTCCTTTTTCATCTTGCGTAATCTCAGGATATGTTTCAGTATATGAACCATCTAAATAAGAATTAGACACCATCACTTGACCACCATGACCAGATCCTTCAATATAGAACATATTCAAATTATATTTTTTGATAACTCGATTTAAATGTGCATAAATAAAATTTTGCGGAGCAATCGTTCCCCAATGACCTATCGGTTTAGGCTTAACATCAGTAGCAACTAAATCTTGCTTCAACAAAGGATTATTCATCAAAAAAAGTTGTCCAACGGACAAATAATTGGCAGCACGCCAATATGCATCAACAGATTTTAAATATTCTTCACTATCGTAATTCATCCTTACAACACCCCACTATACTCTATGTACATTTTCATGATAGTACATCATATATTTCAAATCAACCATTGTGCAAATTGATACCTACCAATTAAAGAATTGCATAATAAAAAAGCGATACTAATTCTATATCACTTTTCCTTGTCATTACTTATTTAAATTGACAAAACTATTGTACTTCATATATTTATAATGAACACGCATGTTAGATACTTCAAAAGGTGTACCATCATCTAAAAAGAAAATACCCTCAATAATACCTACCGGCTCATTAGGTTCTAACATTAATTTCACTTGATCTTCTAAAGTAGATGGTTCTACAGTAATAGTTAAAAACGACTTGGTTACTCGCTTATTTTTTTGATGCTCTAAATAATTAAATAAAGATTTTTTTAAAATATCAGGATTTAAATCTGGAGCAATTTTGATAGGTATAAAACCAGTTTCAATTAAAAATGGCTGATCGTCAAGCAAACGTAAACGTCTTATTTTATAAACAAAATCTGAACTAGTTAAGAACAAATCTTGTTTCAGATCATCATCCGTCTTAATTACTTGATAATCTAACAACTCGATATTTTGTGACTTACCTGGTACACTAAATGAATCTGTTATACCTAAATTGGAACCTTCATATTTAAATAATCCTCTATTTTTTAGATAAAGCGGATTAATAAATGTCCCACTACCTCTTTTTTTAAATACTATCCCCTCTTGAGCTAGCAATTCCAAAGCACGCTTCATTGAGGAACGACTAACTTGATAGTGCTCACTTAAACTACGCTCATCTGGCAGTCGCATTCCATCATACTCTTTATTAACAATTTTTTCCTTAATATCGTGCATAATTGTACGATAAACTAAATCAGCCATTATTTTTTCTCCATCTCAGCGGATTGTGTAACTTTTAAAAACCAATCAGTAAATATTTTGTGATCAACTGCTACAGCAATTTCTGCATTGTACTTAGTGCAAGCTTTATCACTAAAATCAATAACACTAGCACCATAAGTATATTTACCAGTTAATTCTATCTCAACATGTGCACGACTAAATGTATACATTTGAGGATCCAATAACATACCAATAGCAGTAGCATCATAAATTTCAGTACCACCACTCACGCTTTCTTCGTTGATACCTGTTAAAATACCATATAGCATCTCACCTACTCTACCATGTGCTTTAATGCTACTCATATCATCAGGCAATATAGCAGCTTGACGGCCTATTTCAAGCGGTGCCACTACAATCTTTAATCCACTATTGAAAACGATTGCAGCTGCTTCTGGATCACATGCAATATTATATTCTGCAAGCGGCGTATAATTTCCACGACCTATATTGCATCCCATAATAAATAATTTATCTATTTTACTAATATCTTCAGGATATTGCTTAAATAATAATGCAAAATCAGTCAGAGGACCCAATGCTACCAAAGTAACTTTTTCCTTCTGCTTATTAATTTCTTGATGCATTAACTCAATAGCATTGCCACTCTTGAGCAATGATAAATCAGCTTCAGGAAATTGATAACCTACCATCCCACTTACTCCATGAACATCTGCTGCTGAAATAGCATCACGAATAAGCGGAGCAGCTGAGCCTTTGACAACTGGAACTGTAGTTTTTAAAAATGTTTCTAATCTCAAGGCATTATCTAGCGTATGCTTTAAAGACACATTTCCCCATGTAGCTACAATCATACGCACATCAAGTTCCTGTGCAAATAAGCTTATAGTAAGAGCAGCCGCATCGTCAATACCAGGATCAGTACTGATAATTAAAGGTATTCTCTTCATGTATACATCCCTTCCCAAACTTTGTATAGATTAATTATGCACTAATAACATTAAAAAAAAAAGACTTGATAACAATCAGTCTTTATAATAATCATCTTTAATTCTAACGTTTTCTGATTTCTATTTTTCCATCACTATGAGCAATAATAACTTCATTGCATATATTTAAAAATAAGCCATGTTCAACAACACCAACTACGCTATCCAAATAATGTGCTAACACATTAGGAAATGGAATAGGATCAACATGTAGATCAATTATGAAATTTCCATAATGTGTAATATATCTTTTTCCATTGTCATCCAAACGATATTTTGGCAATAATCCTTCTTGACTAAAGGTTCTAAAATTCTGCTCACATGAAATAGGCAACACCTCAACAGGTAATGCAAAGCCTTTTAAGCGATCAACAAATTTAGTTTCATCAACAATCCATATATTTTTTTTAGAATTAACAGCTACATTCTTTTCTAAAGTTAAGGCACCTCCTCCACCTTTAATACCATTAAGGTTAAGATCAACCCGATCGGCACCATCAACAGTTAAATCAATTTGATCAACTTCAGATAACTCATTAACTTTAAAGCCTTGCTTTTCTAATTGAGCACGAGAGCGATTAGAAGTGGTAACAATAGCTTTTAAGTTTAAAGCTTTTTCCCTATTTATTTTAGCCAACTCATCAATAAAAAATGCTACCGTGGAACCTGTGCCAACACCTAACACAGAATTAGGCTCAACCATCAAGGCTGCTTTTTTAGCTGCTTCTTGCTTTAATTCATCTTGCTTAGTTTTTTGCATAATTAATCTCCTTTAAAGCTGCTTCAACAATATCTCGCTTAGGAATAGAAGGAAATGCTCCTAACTTTTGCACAGCAAAAGATGACGATAATGAAGCATAAATTGCACTAGCTTCAATATTTGCAAAATCTGCTTGCAATTCACTCGATAATGCTCCAATAAACGTATCACCAGCTGCAGTTGTATCGACAGCTTTAACTTTAAATGCTGGAATCAATTTGCTAACTTTTCTGGTCGAAACAAAGCATCCCTTTTCACCTAAAGTTATAATAACGCCACCAATGCCCAACTGATGATAAAACTCAGCACTCCTTTTCATCGACTCTAAATCGGTAACTCTAATACCCGTAATAATTTCACTTTCGGTTTCATTTGGGGTAATCAAATCTGTTACCTTTAACAATTCTTCAGGTATATTAGCTTTAGCTGGTGCAGGGTTCAAAATAGTTTTTTTGCCTGCCTGATGTGCTAATTTGAAAGCTAATATTGTAGGAGCAAGCGGCGTTTCAAATTGGGCTATCACAAAATCACTTGTTTGGATTTCATCTTTGGCTTGCATAATATCCGCTTCAGTCAAATCATAATTTGCTCCATGTTGAATAATTATTGAATTTTGTCCAGTTTCTTGTAATAAAATATATGCCTGACCAGTTTGTTGTTTTTTAGTAACATTAATATATGCAGTATCAATCTCATTTTCAGAAAATTCTCGCAACATATATTCACCATTACTATCATCACCAACGCGACCGACAAACACAGTCTTATTTCCTGCTCTAGCAGAAGCTATGGCCTGATTGGCACCTTTACCTCCTGCAGCTTGAGAAAATGCACTCATTGCTACAGTTTCCCCAGGTTTAGGTAAAGCCTTTATATGCATAATATTATCGACATTAATTGATCCGATAATTGTTACTTTCTTCATTATATCTACTCCAATTTAAGACTAATTTCTTATAAAATATCAATATAGATTATTATAACATTAATATGTATAGTCGAAAATTATCACTAATTTTGATACCATAAGTTAAGTAATGATATCTAATATTTTTTAAAAAAAGAGGTAAAAATTAATATGAATGCAATTTTAACAGTTTATGGTCAAGATAAAGTAGGAATTATTGCCCAGACAAGTACTTATCTTGCGGAGCAAAAAATCAATATATTAGATGTGTCACAAACAATTATGGGAAATAATTTTGTCATGATGATGAGTGTACAATTACCAAAGGGAGCTGATTTTATGGTTATTAACCAAGGATTAGCTCAAATAGCTAAAAATTTATCTGTCGAAATAAATCTAAGAAATAATGAATTGTACGATGCGATGCATCAAATTTAATTTAAGGAATAATCGAAATGGAAATAAATAAAATTTTTGAAACAAGTAATATGATTTCACAAGAAAATTTAGATATCAGAACAATTACAATGGGAATCTCACTTCTTGATTGTATTGATAGCGATAGTGATGTTGCTTGTCAAAAAATATACAATAAGATCATGAAGAATGCTCAAAATTTAGTGAAGGTAGGTCGAGAAATCGAAGCAGAATATGGTATACCTATCACTAATAAGCGTGTTTCTGTAACACCTATTTCGCTAATCGCTGCTGCTTGCAAAGATCAAGATTATGTTAAATATGCCAAAACACTAGATAGAGCTGCTCAAGAATTAGGAATTGATTTTATCGGTGGCTTTAGTGCCCTTGTACAAAAAGGATACCAAAAAGGTGATCATATCCTAATTAAGTCATTACCTCAAGCATTAGCTGAAACTAAATATGTTTGTGCTTCTGTGAATGTTGGATCTACAAAAAGTGGCATAAACATGGATGCAGTTAAAGAAATGGGAGATATTATCGTAGCTGGCTCTAAACTCAATTTCATGACTAATGCTAAATTAGTTGTCTTTTGTAACGCAGTAGAAGATAATCCTTTCATGGCTGGAGGATTTCACGGCATCAGCGAACCAGATGTAGTAATTAACACAGGTGTCTCAGGTCCCGGTGTTGTAAAAGCAGCATTAGAAAAAATTAAGGGTCAATCAATGGATATTGTAGCCGAAACTATCAAGAAAACTGCTTTTAAAATAACTCGTATGGGGCAATTAGTAGGAACCATTGCTGCAGATAAATTAAATGTGCCATTTGGTATTGTCGATTTATCATTAGCACCTACTCCTGCTGTAGGTGACTCAGTGGCTGAAGTTTTAGAAGAAATAGGCTTAGAGCAAGTGGGTACACATGGGACCACTGCATGTTTAGCAATGCTCAACGATGCTGTTAAAAAAGGTGGTATTATGGCATGTAGTCATGTTGGTGGATTATCAGGTGCATTCATTCCCGTATCTGAAGATGCTGGGATGATTAGTGCTGTTAATAACCATTGTCTAAATATCGAAAAGCTTGAAGCAATGACTGCTGTCTGCTCCGTCGGACTAGATATGATAGCTATTCCTGGCAATACACCAGCAAGTACAATTAGTGCTATGATTGCTGATGAAGCAGCTATCGGAATGATCAATGCCAAAACAACAGCTGTGCGGGTAATCCCTGTACCAGGCAAAAAAGTGGGCGACTTTGTTGAATTTGGTGGGCTTTTAGGACACGCTCCGATTATGCAAGTAAATGAAGCCTCAAGCCAAGATATGATTGCTCGTGGTGGTACGATTCCAGCTCCTATCCATAGCTTTAAAAACTAAAATCATAAAAATATCTTTATCATATATCGACTTTCAAAGTTAAAATTAAAATCTAGCATTGAAAGTCGATATTTTTAATTATAATTAACTAAAATACAGCAAAAAGCGTAGTAGTCAGAACACTACCACGCTTTTAGAATTTTTTGATTACTTATAAAACTTATTTTCTAAATATACTGTACCTTTTTTAGAAACCCATTGATTACCACCAAGATTGTACCATACATCGGAATTATGGTAGTATATTTTCAAAACTTTCCACGATGAACCATTAGGCAAACACTTACCTGTCGGTTTAATACCTGGTGCTGCCCACACTCTAATACCAGCATTCGAATTACATCTTACTTTAATAATAGGGCAATCCTCATATTCTCTATAGTCACATAAATCATATATTCCCTCTTCCATACTTGTGATATTAGCTACCATATATGATCCATCAACCCATTGATTACCACCAAGATTATACCATCGCAACTGAACACCAGGCATACTTGAAGGGCATCGATAGATTTTAAAAATTTTCCAAGACCGTACATTAGGATCAATGTCTTTAATAACTTTGCCAAATGGTTTATCTAATACAGAAGTTGGATTAGCTTTCGGTGAATAAATAGAACCAACACCTCTAATATTAGTCGTTATTCCAACATAATCTTCACTAACCCATTGATTACCACCAAGATTGTACCATTTAGGTGCATGTACATCACCATATTTTTTTACACTATCACAACATTTAAACACCTTCCAATTAGTACCAGGTGCAAGATAGCGAATCACATTACCATTAGGCTTATCACATACAGCTACTTTAGTATCACCATTAATGACATTAGCAATACCTTTCATACCAAAAATAACATAAGAAGCTAACTTGATTGTAAGATCTTTTTCACGAACCCATTGATTACCACCAAGATTGTACCAATTATTGTCCACATCATAATATTTTTTGAAAATTTTCCAATTAGTGCCCGATTTAAGATATCTTACTACATTACCATTTGGTTGATCATATACAGCTACTTGCTTATCACTATCAACTGTCCGACCTGTGCCATTAAGACTAATAACCATATTACTTTTTGTTGACTCAATATTTTTGGCATTAGCAATTTCTGTAGCAGCAGATACTTTACTAATATTCTTATTCCCAATAGCAATATCTGCTAAAGAAAGTAATGCACCAGCACATAACATCGAAAATATTGATATTTTAGTATACTTCATACCTAATAACCTCACTATAATAATCAATCTTTTGCCTAAGATTATAATTTCTTTTTTTAGAAGATACAATACTAATATTATATTTTTTTAAAGTAATATAAACCTCAAATTTTAGACATAATAAAAACCCCGAAATTATTGTCCAATTTCGGGGTTCCTATCACACATCAAAATATGATTTTAATAAAATTACTATTTTTTATTATTTCTTACGTCTCGTATAACATTATGTAATGTTAGAACAAACGCTAAGAAAATCAATATAGCTTTTATATACGGGTATTGATCCAAAAATCTAAATCCACTATTAAAGGAGATAAAGTATGCCACTAAAACTATAACTACTATTAGTGCACTTTTAACAATAACTTTAGACATATCAGTACACCTTCACTTCCATATCCCAACTAAAAAATATTTACACACACCCAGGCAACCATATTTTTACATATTTTTCTTTGTTGGTCAACAAAAAAATATAATACTATTAAATAAATTAGTAAATAAAATTAAAAAGCGTAGCAACTTTAAATAATTGCTACGCTAAAAAATTATTGATTAATCGTCATTCTTAGGTGCTTGATCCAATTCAGCAGACATCATCCAAATTCTCTTCTCAACTGAAGTATTGAACAAAATCAACATATCATTGGTAGAATCATCACCTTCTTCAGCACTGATTCTAATTCCTTTTTGATATAGATCACGAAGTTGTCTTAAATCATCAACAATAATACTGAATCTCTCATTAATTGTTAAATTATAATTACCTTCACTCTCTTTAATTTTGCTCTTTTCTAAGACTTCTTTTAAACTAGAACATGGATTTCCATCTAAGATAACAATTCTTTCTGCAGCTAAATCTAATTGTTCAGATAATTCATCCATTACCTCATCCAGATACGGATGCAATTTTAGAAAACGTTCACCTCTCATATACCAATGATGTTGATGTACAACTAAGTGCAATTTAATTAAATCGGCAACTGCTTCATTCAATATTTCTTTTGTCTTTGGATATTTCATTAATATTACCTCCGTATTTCATAATATATATTAATTATAACGTGAGGCGTAACAATCACATAATGATATGCACTTTTTTATCCAATAGCACCTTCCATTTGAAAACTAATTAAGCGATTGAGTTCAACAGCATATTCCATAGGCAATTGTTGCGTAAAAGGTTCAACAAATCCCATAATTATCATCTCGGTAGCCTTACGTTCAGAAATACCTCGACTCATCAAATAATACAATTGTTCTTCTGAAATTTTAGATACAGTTGCTTCATGCTCCATCGCTACATTAGAATTTTCAATAGCATTGGTTGGAATCGTATCAGAAGATGACATGTCGTCCATAATAATCGTGTCACATTCAACATGCGACTTTGAGCCACTTGAATTTTTACTAAAATCAACAGTTCCTCTATAATCAGTAGAACCGCCACCACGAGCAATTGACTTTGAAACAATGGAACTCGAAGTATTAGGAGCATTATGTAACATACGTGCACCAGAATCTTGATGCACACCATGATGAGCTACTGCAATAGATAACATCGTACCCTTGGCACCCTCACCATTTAAGTAAACACTGGGATATTTCATAGTAACTTTGGCACCCAAATTACCATCAACCCATTCCATAGTTGCATTCTTTTGAGCTTGTGCCTTTTTAGTTTCTAAACTATAAACATTATCAGACCAATTCTGAATAGTAGTATAGCGACAATATGCACCTTCTAAAACATTAACTTCCACGACTGCAGCATGCAAGCTATCAGAAGAATATTGCGGTGCTGTACATCCTTCAACATAATCAAGATGAGCATCTTGATCAACGATAATTAATGTTCGCTCAAATTGACCCGAATTTTCAGCATTTAAACGAAAATATGCTTGAATAGGCGTATTAACTTTTACACCCTTAGGGACATAAATAAATGACCCTCCCGACCAAACGGCACAATTTAAAGCGGCAAATTTATTGTCAGTTGGATGAGCAATTTTTCCAAAATATTTTTTAAAGATATCAGGATATTCTTTTAAAGCACTATCCGTATCCATAAAAATAATACCTAATTTATCAAATTGCTTTTTCATATTATGATAAACCATTTCTGATTCATATTGTGCAGCAGAACCAGCTAAATATTTACGCTCTGCTTGAGGTACACCCAATTTTTCAAAGGTTAACTTAATATCCTCTGGAACATCGTTCCAATCACGATACTTTTTATCTGTTACCTTTTGATAATAAAGCATATTTTCTAAATCTAACCCACTAAGATCGGGTCCAATACTTGGGAAAGGCATTTTTTGATAAATTTGATAAGCCTGCAATCGATAATCTAACATCCATTTAGGCTCATTTTTTTCAGCAGAAATTTTTCGTACAATTTCTTCTGTTAAACCACGACCAGTAGAAAATTTTGGCTTTATATTATCATGAAAGCCAAATTGATAAGCATCATCATTTACCAAATCCTCGGCTGTTGCCATTTTATGCTTCCTTTCTCAATCCTAATAATATTCTATCCAATCCCCACCAAGCAATAGTAACGCACTTAATTCTGGCCGGAAATTGCATAACTGACTCTAAAACTTTAGCATCCCCTAATGCTTTCATCTGTGATTCAGACTGTTTTTTGCCTAAAGCAATAGCAGATATTGTTTTAGATAAAGAAATTGCCTGTTCAACTGATTTTCCTTTAATTACTTTAGTCATCATATCGGCTGATGCTTGACTTAAAGTGCATCCCTCTCCAGTAAATGATGCATCAACAATCTTATCATTTTCTAGACATACAAATAGTTTCAATTTATCTCCACAGTTAGGATTATAAACATCAGTCGTCAACGTGGGATGCTCTATTTTTCGCTTATTGCGTGGATGTTGCCCATAATCTAAAATAACTTCACGATATAATTGATTCAATCTTTCAATTCCCATGATTAAAAAAATTCCTTGCTTTTTCAATTGCTTCAACTAATATGTCAATATCTTTTTCAGTATTATAAATATAAAGACTAGCTCTAACTGTAGCTATAACTCCCAAATCCGTCATTAATGGTTCTGCACAATGATGACCAGCTCTAACTTCAACACCTTCAGCATCTAAAATCGTAGCCAAATCATGAGCATGAATTTTATCCAGATTAAAGGAAAAAATAGGCAAGCGTTTTTTACTAGTTAATGGACCATAGATTGTCAAAGCAGTATTTTTTTTAAGAGCATTTAGTGCATAATCTGTCAATTCTTGCTCATATTCAGTAATTATTTTAAAGCTTATTTTATTTAAATAGTCAATAGCTGCACCTAATCCTCTCACACCTGCTATATTGGGAGTTCCAGCTTCAAATTTAAAGGGTATCTCTGCCCAACTACTAGTAAAACGACTAACATGTTCAATCATCTCACCACCATACATAACTGGTGTCATCTTTTCCAATAAATATTTGCGTCCATACAAAACACCTACACCAGTTGGGGCTAGCATTTTATGCCCTGAAAAAGCATAAAAATCAGCCTCTAATTGTTGCACATTGATTGGAATATGCCCAGCAGCTTGTGCACCATCAACCACCATAATGGCACCAACCTTGTGTGCTAAACTTGCTAATTTCTTAATTGGATTAATCACACCAAGTACATTACTAACATGCACTGCAGCTACCAACTTAGTTTTACTAGTTATTTTTTGAACAGCATCATTCATATCTAATCTGCCCTCAGGCGTTAATTCGATAAATTTAAGTTTGGCCTTTTTTCGTAGTGCTAATTGTTGCCATGGAATTAAATTACTATGATGTTCCATAGCTGTAATAACTATTTCATCACCAGCACTAATAAATGATTCACCCCAACTTAAAGCCACCAGATTTAAACTGGCAGTACAACCTGAAGTAAAAATAATCTCACTAGTGTCCGCAGCATTGATAAACTTTTGCACCTTTTTACGAACAGTTTCATATATTTGGGTAGCTTTTATGGCTAAAGTATGACTGCTTCGATGAACATTACTATATGCATCGTGATAAAAATTGTCACAAGCTGTCAAAACTTCTTTTGGCATTTGTACAGTGGCTGCATTATCCAAATAAATTAACTTTTCATCGTTAATCTTCTTTTTTAAAATTGGAAAATCATTTCTGATCTTTTCGATATCTATTTTGTCCATTAATCAATTTTCTTTCCAAAATATTAATCATTTCATGTCTAACATCAACTGCTGGTATAGCATCTAAAACTGCACCCAAAAAGCCTCGAATTACTAACCGCTCTGCTTGATCAAATGGGATACCTCTACTCATTAAATAGTTCATCTGAATAGGATCTACTGGTCCAACACTAGCTGCATGAGCTGCTATTACGTCATTTTCATCAATTAATAATAAAGGATTAGCATCACCATGGGCATTATCTGACATCATCAAAACACGATTTTGCTGATCAGCCTTCGAGCCATGAGCACCATGCTTTATTTGACCGATACCATTAAAAATTAACCTAGAATTATCTAATAAAACACCACGTTGATTAATCAGACCGGTAGAATGGGGTCCACGATTGATAACTCGATTATTAATCCCAACATGTTGTTTATCTGTGGTAACTGCTATCGCTTTTGAATAAGCATAACTACCATCACCGATTAGCTCAGAATCAATATTACCTACTGTATTACAATCATTCATCAACCCTACTGCCCATTCAACATAAGCATCACGCATTATATTAGCTCGCTTATTAAAATATAAGGTAGTATTTTTTCCTATTTCTTCTAAAGAAGAAAATTCCACATGGCTACCATCTTCTGCCCAAATTTCTACTGCCATATTCATAGTATTATGACAGCTACCAATAGTTTTTAAATGTTGCACAAATTTAAGCTTACTATTTTGACCAGCTACGATTAAAAGATGTGGATTAAAAGATGTTTCAGATCTACTATCTTGTACTAAATCAGCTTTAATCGGAATATTAATCTCAACATTTTTAGGTACATATAAAAATAATCCAGCATTAACAAAAGCTTGATGATAAGCAGTAATTCTATCCTCATCCATTTTAATGACTTCTGTCATAAAATACTTTTTAATCATTTCTGGATATTTTTTTAAAGCAGTAAAAATATCAGTAAATATAACACCTTGCTTTTGATATTTTGGGGGCAAATTTAAAGAACAGGTAGTCTGTCCAATCTGCAAAACATTAAACTCATTTGTAGTTACTGCATTTTTTTCTATGGATTCTGCTATTTGCAAATCTATATCATGCTTACTAAAAAAAGGCCAATTATCAAATTTGAATCTTTGCATTTTGGGTAAATCTATATTATTAAGCAATAATTTTTGAGCCGCCAATCTTTTTTCAATAAACCAAGCTGGTTCTTGATGATTATATGCTACTTGTCTCAACCTAGAAGCTTGCTGATCATCCATGATTTACACCTCTTAATCTTCATCTACTAACTTGATATCCAAACCTAATTCATCACGCAACCCAGCATAACCTTCTTTTTCCAATTTTTTAGCCATTTCAGGGCCACCATCTTTGACAACGCGACCATCCATCATCACATGAATAATATCAGGGACAATATAATCTAGCAGTCTTTGATAATGGGTAATCATCAAAGCTCCAAATTGATTACCTCTCATAGCATTAACACCACGTGATACAACACGTAAAGCATCAATGTCTAATCCAGAATCGATTTCATCTAAAATGGCAAAACTAGGCTTAATCATCAACAGTTGCAAAATTTCATTTCGCTTTTTTTCACCGCCAGAAAATCCTTCATTTAAATATCGATCAATCATATTTTCTTTCATATCTAGCAAAGCCAAATTTTTATCCAATTCACTTAAAAAATCACTAATGGGAATAGGATCATTTTCAGGACGTCTAGCATTAATAGCAGCCCGCAAAAACTCAGAATTAGTTACACCAGGTACTTCAGCAGGATATTGCATTGCTAAGAATAAACCTTTTCTAGCTCGCTCATCGACCGTCATATTCAAAATACTTTCGCCATTTAATAAAATATCACCCTGAGTTATATGATATTTAGGATTACCCATGATTGTTTCAGACAAAGTGGATTTACCAGTTCCATTAGGACCCATAATTGCATGGATTTCACCAGTATGCATGACCATATTGACACCTTTTAGTATTTTCTTGAAATTTTTTTCTTTATCTTGTACTTCGACATGTAAATCTTTAATTTCTAATGTTGCCATTTTCTTACTATTTCTCCATTACGATAAAAAATAGCCATCCGAAGATGACCATTAATACTATTATGAGTTTTTTAAAACTACCATTTCAACCGTATCAGCTACGTATTCACAAGCATCAACAGAACGTTCCAAGGCATTGTAAATATCACGCCACATCAAAACCTTCATAGGATCGCTCTCTTCAACAGAAAGCCTATGCATATTTTCAATAAATAATTTATCTGCTTCTTCTTCTACAGAATTAACACGTATAATTAAATCTTTGAAAGCTGTATTACGTTTGAAATTTGGCATCTCCTTTAGTAATGTTTTAACATCTTCTACAGCATTAATCAACAAACTAATCACTGGCAATGCATCTGGTCTAATTTTTTTAATATTATTAGTATATAAGCGCATCCCTACACTTTCGATACTATCCGTCATTGTATCTATTTTTTGACTTAACTCTGCAATATCTTCCCTATCAAATGGAGTAATAAATGCACGTGCTAATACTTTAGTAAGATTATGTTTAACTTGATCACCTTGATGTTCAATAAAATGAATTTTTTTGGTATTTTCACCAATCATGGTACTATCATAGTCTGTCATAATTTCTTTTAATAATTTAGCTGCCTGCAAACTATAATCTGCACATTCAACAAATGTTTCAAAATAATATGAATCTTTAACTCTTGCCATAATTTACTCCTAGAAAAATGCCATAAAAATTTTGGCCATAATATAACTGATAATTCCGCAACCTGGAAATGTAAATACCCAAGTAAGCATCATATCTTTAACTACACTTAAGTTAATAGAAGATAATCTTCTAACTGCACCTACTCCCATAATTGCACTGGTCTTGGTATGTGTTGTAGAAATTGGAACACCTGTTAAAGTTGAAATTAAAATGCACAAAGCACCTGCTAAATCAGATGCAAAGCCCTGATATTTTTCTAGTTTAACCATGTCCATACCGACGGCTTTTATGATTTTTTCACCACCGACAGAAGTTCCCACTCCCATCACAGTTGAACATATCATCATTAACCAAATTGGAATAAAAGTATTTACCAAATCTGAATGACCATTAGCAAATGCTATACCAAGCAATAAAACACCTATAAATTTTTGACCATCCTGTGCACCATGCATAAAACTCATAGCTGCAGATCCTAAAATTTGAGCGTAACTAATATACTTATTGGTCCGTTTCCGTTCAAAATTACGACAAATTAAAATTACTAACTTACAAACTAGCCAACCTAAAACAAAACCAAGAAATAGACTCAGAAATAAACCATAGATAACTTTGATCCATTCTGCCCCATTCACACCCTTTAAGCCATTTTGCATAGCAATTGCTGCTCCTGTTAAACCAGCAATTAAAGAATGTGATTCTGACGTTGGAATACCAAAATAAGAAGCACCCACACTATAAACAACTATTGAAAATAATGCTGCAGATAGAGCTATCATGGCATGACGAGAATCACTACCAAAATCAACCATATTGGAAATAGTTGAAGCTACCGAGCTATTTATTTGAGTCATAATTAAAACGCCAAAGAAATTAAATATAGCACTCATAACAATAGCAGTTTTGGGACGCATAGTCCTCGTTGTAACTGTAGTAGCAATCGCATTAGGTGCATCTGTCCAACCATTAACAAAAATAACACCTAATGTTAAAAATACGGTAATCGCCAATCCCGGATTAGTGATTACCTGTCCTAAAAAATTACTAAAAGATATTGTCATATTGTTTTCCTTTTAAAATAAAAATCACAATATTAATTATACATAATTGTATCTATCTTTTTTATATTTTTATTGATTTTATTAATATAACATTTTTTGTGCAAAAATGATGCTATATATCTAAACAGAAAGTACCTTTGATAAGAACTCTTGTGCCCTTTTCGTTTTAGGTTGTGCAAAAAATTCTTCTGGCGTAGCTTTTTCCTGCAAAAAGCCATCTGCCATAAACCAAATTTCATCAGACACATGCTGAGCAAAGCCCATTTCATGAGTAACAATTAACATAGTCATCCCTGAATCTGCTAATTCTTTCATAACATTTAAGACTTCGCCTACCATTTCGGGATCAAGTGCGGAAGTTGGTTCATCAAACAACATTACATCTGGATCCATAGCCAATGCTCGAGCAATTGCAACACGCTGTTTTTGACCACCAGATAAAGCTGAGGGCATTTTATTAGCACAATCTTCTAATCCTACTCGCTCAAGTAATGATAAGGCCTTCTGATTTGCAGCTTCGTTTGATATTTTGTTGACTTTCATCGGTGCCAATTTAATATTCTCTAAAACGTTCATATTAGAAAATAGATTGAAATTTTGAAATACCATTCCCATTTTCTGACGCAATTTATCTAGCTCGCGTTCATTAATTGAAGTGATATTCTTTTCTTCAAAGCAAATGCTACCATCATCAGGTTTTTCTAAGCCATTTAAGCAACGTAAGAATGTACTTTTACCTGCACCAGATGGTCCTATAATTGATATAACTTTTCCTTGCTCGACTGTTGCTGAAATGCCTTTTAAAATGCTTTGCTTACCATAATGTTTCTTTAGATCATTTATTTTTATTAAATCAGTCATGATAATTCATCCTCCTTTCCATATACGATAGGATTCTTGTCAAGGTAAATGTCATTATAAAGTAAATAGCCATTGCAACGACAAGCGGAAATACTCCTTGATATGTAGAAGTTTGCACCAATTGTGTTTGATACATAGTTTCAGCTACACCAATTATAGAAACTAGAGAGCTATCTTTCAGCAAAGTTATAAATTCATTACCTAATGCAGGCCATATATTTTTGATTGCTTGCGGGATAACTACATATCGATATGTTGCTGCTTTACTTAATCCTAAACTACGAGCAGCTTCAGCTTGTCCTACGGGAAGTGAATTGATTCCTGAACGAATATC
The DNA here is from genome assembly GCF_011058775.1 of Lactobacillus iners. Lineage (NCBI taxonomy): Bacteria > Bacillati > Bacillota > Bacilli > Lactobacillales > Lactobacillaceae > Lactobacillus > Lactobacillus iners. The sequence goes on from NZ_CP049230.1 coordinate 831,984, forward strand.
TTCTGCCACATATGCTCCAGAATTAAGACCAATTGCTATAATACCAGCTAACAATGCTGACATATTTTGAATAATTGCACCTATTCCAAAATAAACAAATAAAATTTGAACCATCTGCGGTGTACCACGAATTAATTCAATATAGCAAATTGCAGGAATCTTAAGTGCCAAATGACTACTTAATCTCATTAAAGCCAAAATTGTACCTAAAATTACACCTATCAAGACAGAAAATATAGTAATAACTAAAGTAAGCTCTATTCCCTTAATGAAATATGGTGCATATTTAAATGGATCTTTTTTGGCAGTTGATTTTTTCATTGACTTAGCAGCTTGTGGTAAGAATTTTGTTAAAACTAATTTTTTAGCAATAACTTTATCAACTGTTTTATTAACTTCCTTCAATAAATCTGGTTGATTTTTTGCTACCGCTATTGCATTACCTGCTTGTGGTTCCTTTAAATCGGATTTAAAGCAATATAGACTAGGATTATTGTGAGCATATGCTTTAGCAATTAATTCTTCCATAACCACTGCGGATACTTTGCCAGATTGTAATGCTAAAACCAATGTGTTAATTTTACCTAATCCTTTAACATGTGATTTTGGCATTTGTTTTTTAACTAATTGATATTGCAAGCTACCATTTTGTGCTCCAATTTTTTGTCCCTTAAAACTAATTAAGCTATGATATTTTGCCCGATCATTTTTATTAATTAAAAAATATTCCCCACTAGGTCGATAATATATTTTAGAAAAATCGACACTCTTTTTTCTTTCAGGAGTAGGAGTTAATCCTGAAATAACCATGTCAACTTTTCTCGTCTCTAAAGCTACCAATAAAGAATCAAAACTCATATTTTTAACTACAAGTTTGACGCCTAAATCTTTAGCTATTTCTTTAGCTAACTCAATATCTACACCCACATATTTATTGGTACCATTTTGATTATCAATAAATTCTAATGGTGGATAATCTGCTGATGTACCTACAACTAACTCTTTTTTATTTTTTATACACGTTAAAATCGACTTGGATGAATGATCAGCTGCTACAGCATTTGCTGAAAACAAACATAAAAAAGTCATTAAACAAGCGAGATTAGCAATAATTTTAAACAAGTTACACTTTTTCATATAAACTACTTTCTCCATGATATAATCAAAATAACTATATGTTGTTCATTTTAACAAAATTATAATTTCAATAACAGTTTTTTAGAGGATATTTTAAAAAAGATTATTACTATTTTTTTCACTTTAATGTATCATGTAATTAACTGAATAAGGAGATATAAAATGGAAACACAAAAAAAGCCAATTATAATCGGTATTGCCGGAGGATCAGGTAGTGGCAAAACTACCATTGCAATGGAAATATATAATCGATTCAAAAGAAAACATAATGATCGCATTTTAAAAATAACTCAAGATTCTTATTATAAATGCAATGATAACTTATCAATGACTGAAAGAAGCAAGATTAATTATGATCATCCTGATGCTTTTGATATGAAACTTTTAGCACATCAACTTAATTCATTAATTAATCATCATGCTATAGAGATGCCGATATATGACTTTACGCAACATACAAGAAGCAAAGAAACTACTCACGTAGAACCTGCTGATATTATCCTGCTAGAAGGAATTTTAACTTTATTTGATAAACAGCTTCGCAATTTAATGGACATTAAAATATATGTTGACACAGATGATGATATTCGTTTTATCCGGCGATTAAAAAGGGATACACAAGAGCGTGGTCGTTCTGTCGACTCAGTCATCAGTCAATATTTAGCTACCGTTAAGCCAATGTACCACCAATTTATTGAGCCAACCAAGCGTTATGCTGATATTATCATACCTGAAGGTGGAGAAAACAACGTTGCCATTGATATGTTAACAACCAAAATCAATGCAGTGTTATCATAATAAAAAAGCCAAGAATGTTTTAATTTCTTGGCTTTTTTGCTGTATAAAATCTATTAATATCTTTGCTATATATAATTATGCCTTCGCCTGATTGTAAACTTACTACAATAGGTTGCAAGCCTACAAACTCATTGGAAGAAAAGACGAATGGATTTGCTGAAAAATAATTTTTCAACTCATATTTAGCACCACTAATATTCAAATCATCAACAGCTGTCAAATTACCAACTGCAAAATAATTATAGCCTGCGACTGCTTGAAATTTTTTGACACCTGGCAAAATATACATAATAATATTTTGACAATCAATGTAACGGATTTTTTCACAATACTTTTTTAATTCAGATTTGCTAAAAGTAAAAATATTCAATAAAAAGTGATCTAATCTTCCACCAGTAGCTCCATAAATATCAAGTTGATCCACATTATATTCTTCAAAAGCAACTTTAAATAATTGTTCTGAATCCGTATAATCTTTTTCTGGATGTGAATATCTAAAATCGATCTCATATTCTTCTAGCTGTGCTAATTCACCCTTTTTTAAGGAATCAAAATCACCTATAGCAACTTCAGGAACAATTCCCATATCTAATAAAAATTGACTACCACGATCGCTGGCAAAAATTAAGTCATTATTTTTTTTAGCTACTAATATGCGATCTTTTAAATCCGTGGGCCACAGCTGAACTGGACCTCCCAAAAGTGCCACAGCTTTTTTCATTTCATCACACACTTTAATTTATCTATCTGATCTTTAATCATGCCATGCTTAAAGATATATGAGCCAGCTACTACAATATCCGCTCCAGCTACCTTAACTTTGTTAGCAGTCACATCATTAATACCACCATCAATTTCTAGCGGTATCACATACCCGTGATTTGCCATCATCTTTTTAAGAAACACTATCTTATCTATAACTTCATTACGAAATTTTTGTCCTCCAAAACCAGGTTGTACAGACATTAACAAGACTTGATCAATTTTATCTAAAAAAGGAACTATTTTTTCAACAGGCGTATCTGGATTAATAGCCAATGCTACTTTTATACCTTTATTTCTAACATATTCTATCCATTTGTCAATTTGATCTGTAGCTTCTAGATGAAATTCTAAGACTGCACATGATAAATTGGCAAACAAGGGTAACATCACTGGCAAGTTATTACTCATTAGATGAATCTCAATTTCCATATCAGGAAAATCTCGAGTAATACATTTAATCAGTTCTGGGCCATATGAAAGATTCGGAACAAAATGTCCATCCATAATATCAATATGTAGTCTTTTTATTCCCGCTAATTTAACTTCCAAAATCTGTTCTTTTAAACTTAAATTATCTGCATTTAAAATTGATGGTGCTATCATTTTTTGACTACTTTCTATATTCAGGAATTCTTCCCAAAGCAATTTCTTCCCTAATTTTTATATATGAATTATATCTACTATCTAAAATATCATGATTATTCAATGCTACTTTAACAGCACATTTAGGTTCATTGATATGTTGACATTGCCTAAATTTACATTCTTTGCTAAAATGTTTAATTTCATAAAAGAGATCTTTTAATTCATCTAGCTTTATATTGGACAAGTCAATTGAGGAAAAACCTGGCGTATCAGCAATATAACCTTTACCATATTCAAATAATGATATCTGTCTAGTCGTATGTTTTCCTCTATTGAGAGCAAAAGATATCTCGGCAGTTTTCTGACTGATATCTTTTTTTAATCTATTTAATAAAGTAGATTTTCCTACACCAGACTGACCTGCTAAAACCCATATCTCATCGGAATCTATATTATTTTGTAAATACTGCTCTAGATCTTGATAATCGACAAAATATTGATACCCTATTTTTTGATACTCATTCAATTTACTTTTTATCTTCAACAACTCATCAGATGATATCAAATCTGTTTTTGATAAGAAAATTACTACTTTAACTTTCTTCCATGCAAAAAAAACTAAATATCTATCCAACAAATCAACTGAAAAGTCTGGTTGTGTAGCAGACATTACCAACAAAACATACTCAGCATTTGCCAAAGCAGGACGTTGCAATTCACAAGTGCGATCAGCTACAGCAACTAAATAATTTATCCCTTTATCATCTGGTTGCACGACCACTCTATCACCAACTAATGGCTTTTGCTTTAAATTACGAAATATGCCACGAGCTCTTGATCTAATAATCCCTTTATCAGTTTTAATATCATAATAACCAGAAATAACACTTACAACAATGCCTGCAATTTTTTCTAGCATTATTTTCTTATATCCTCATCTACTATTATTTTACCGTCTTGAACAATTCTAACTCTAGCTTCATCAGATGAACTAAAATCTAAAGGCACTGATATAGTTTTATCTGTAGTAATATACGTATCTACATAAGTATTACTGAATTTATGACTATCATCTGAAATAAATACTTGAATATGATTACCATTTCCGCGATCACTACTACTATCATATCTGATATCGTACTTCTTAATAAGAATATTACCATTGTCTCTAGAAACAACCACCGTTACGCAATCTCCTCGACTAAGTTTAGTACCAGCTTCAGGATCTTGTCTGATTACAGTACCTTGCGGAGCACTAGAATCTTCTTCAATGACTTTTAATATCAACCCTTTATCTTTGATATAATCCTTCAAGCTCTTTAATGAATAACCTGTTAAATCACGTAATTTTATCTTTTTATGTGTCTTGCCACCTTTGGAAACAGTTAACACAATTTTAGTCTTATCTGCTACCACTTTTTTACCTGGGAAAAGATTCTGCTCTACCACAACACCTTTTTCAACCGTCGAAGAATGAATCTCCTTTTTTATTACCTTAAAGCCTAAATCTTGAAGCTCTTCCTGTGCGTCTTCAAAATACTCATAAATAACATTTGGAACTGCAGTTAATCCATCGCCTTTAGAAATGATCAAATTAACTTTTTGATATTTTTTGATTGAGGTTCCACTATTAGGTGTTACATTAATCACATGATTATTTTTTATTTTGCTAGAAAATTTATGATAAATTTTACCTACACGCAAGCCACGACTAATCAAAACTCTCTTGGCTTGCATTTCATCCAAATTATTTAATTCTGGTACTTTAACATAATCTTTTCTACCTAATGCAAAAATGAAAATTAAAATTATCATCATAAATGCAAAAGCAGTAGTGATCCACCACCACTTATGCTTTTTAAAATTAGATAACCATGCAGAATTTTTATTACTATCTTTTAAATTTTGCTTGATCTCGGCTGTATTTTTAACCGATCCATCAACTACAGGTAAAACGATAGTTGCATCTTTATTAGGATTATGCTCAGCTACAAATGGTGGTTCAAAACGCCTAGAAGGTTCCAAACTAGTATCTAAATCTTTTTTCATTTCAACGACAGATTTGTATCGGTCACGTGCATCTTTGGCAGTAGCTCGCATCACTACATTCTCTAATGGTTGCGGTATTTCAATATTTTGCTGACGCATCGACGGGGTCGGTTCTTGAAAGTGTTTTAAAGCAACTGCAACCGCATTTTCACCACCAAATGGTACCTGTCCCATAATTAACTCATACAAAATAATACCTAATGAGTAAATATCTGATTGCTTGGTAGTAATGCTACCTCTTGCTTGCTCAGGCGACATATAATGTACAGATCCTATAGCAGTGTTGGTTTGCGTCATAGTACTTTTATTTAAAGCAACAGCAATACCAAAATCTACAATCTTTATGTTACCCATTTTATCCATCAAGATATTTTGTGGTTTCAAATCTCTATGAATAACACCATGTTGGTGTGCACATATTATAGCAGATAAAACTTGATCCATAATACGAATAGCTTCATTCAAAGATAGTGGCTTATTTCGTTGAATATATTCTTCTAAATCGATTCCTTCGACATATTCCATAACCAAATAATGACGTTGATCATCACTACCTACATCTAAAATAGAAACAATATTTGGATGACTTAACTCGCTAGTAGATTGTGCCTCTAGCTTAAATCTATGGATAGTTTGTGGATCTTTTTGTAAATCTAATCTTAATAATTTTACTGCAACTTTTTTACATAAAATTATATCTTCAGCAAGATAAACATTGGCCATTCCTCCTTCTCCTAAAAGACGGAGAATTTTATAACGACCACCTAATAAGTAGCCCTTCTCAACCAATTTTATTGACCCTCCTTTTCTGAACAATCCAACAAACAGACTGTTATATTATCTCCACCACCCAATCTATTTGCCTCATCAATTAATTTTTTGCATTTTTCTTTTAAACTATGACCATCAGGAACTAAAATTGTTTGAATTTGCTCATCTGTCAATGAATTAGTTAATCCGTCAGTACATAGTAAAAAAATATCCGATGTATGTACTTCTAAAATAGAAAATTCTGGATCTACTGTACTAGAGACACCTAATGTTTGAGTAATTATATTTTTTTGAGGGTGATTTTTAGCTTCTTGTTCTGTAATTTGACCCATTTTTAATAATTCATTAACCAAAGAATGATCCTCAGTTAATTGCGTAAGTTGCCTATCTCGATATAAATAGGCTCTAGAATCACCTAAATGTGCAATTAAAGCTTGATCAGCAAAAATAATGGCTAAAACTATTGTCGTACCCATCCCATTTAGATCTGCAAATTTTGTGGCTGTACGCAAAATATTGTCATTCTCTGCTTTTAATTGCACAGATAACCAACTTTGTGCAACTTGTGCCTCACAAAAATCTGTCATCATAAAATTGTGGCCTAAATGGTTAACAGCCATATTGGAAGCAACATCTCCACCTTGATGTCCACCAATGCCATCACACACAACTCCCATAATAATTCCATTGCGATTTTTAAATGTTTTTACAAAATCTTGATTTGTCTTGCGAACTTTACCAACACTTGTAAAATAAGTTGCTTCTACCAAAATAATTAACCTCTTTTAACGAATTTGGCAATAAAAAAGCCATCACTATTATAATCATCCGGAAAAATTTTGATCATTTTACACTTAGATAAATTACCAACTTCAAATGGAGCCAAGGAAAAATCAGGATGATTAGTCAAAAAACGCTTCACTACATCTTCATTTTCTTCTATTGAAATCGTACAAGTTGAATATACGAGCTCACCATTTTCAGCTAATAACCCAGCTACATGATCTAAAATATTATACTGGATTTCGCTTAGATGCTTTAAATCTTCCATCTGTTTTTCATATCTTACTTCAGGTTTTCTTCTTATTAGTCCTAATCCTGAACAAGGTGCATCTACAAGTATTTTATCAAATTGTTGGCCGAAAAAATACTCATTAACTTTTCTAGCGTCAAGTGCTTTCATGATCAATTTTTGATCTTGGTGTAATCTAGTCAATGTTTGTTTAACTAAATTTAATTTTTTTTGATGAATATCTAGTGCAAAAACTTTACCTGTTGTTAAATATTCAGCTATCTGTGCAGTTTTACCACCTGGAGCACTACAAGCATCTAGCACCTTTTCATCACCTTTAAAATTAAAAGCATCGACTACTAATGAAGCTGCACTATCTTGAATCGTAATCAATCCATCCTTAAATAATTGACTATTTGTAATAGATCCATGGTCCAAATTAACATTATGATTAGTTAAATTAGATATACTTATTTTATATTCTGTAGCTAATTTGTGCAAAATTTCATCTTTTTTACTCATATCAGCAATTCTAATGCTATTAACGCTCGGCATATTACCTGCTTGTAAAATGCTTATAGTCTTAGTTTTTCCAAAATGATCCAGGCAATATTTAACCAACCATTGAGGATATGAATATTTAATACTCATATATTTAACTGCATCTTTTTCTTCTGGTAAAATTTCACCTCTTCTAACTAATGAACGCAAAATACCATTAACTAAGCGATAAGATTGCGAACCCTTAGGGCTATATGACTTAGCTAATTTATTTGCTTCATCAACAATTGATGCAGTAGGTATTTTATCTAGAAAAAAATATTGGTATGCAGACATCAATAGCAAAGGCCACAAATAATCTTCTTTTAATTTAGTCTTAACAAGTGACTTTAATTGATATTCTAAATAAAGTTTATATTGAACAGTTCCATAAACAATTTGTGTAGTTAAGGCTTTATCGATAGGACTTAATTGGCTTTTTTCCAAAGCATTATTTAATGCAATATTGGAATATGATTTTTGTTTAAAAATTTTCAATAACGTATCTAAAGCGACACTACGTGCATTAATCTTCAACTATTTTTTCTCCAACTTTAAATTGATTACCTTGTCCATTGATAAAATCTTTAATTGCAATAGGCTTTTTGCCCGTTGGTTGAATATTTAATATCTTCAAAATAGTACCATTACTAAAACTAATTGCGAATTCTTTATTTTTAGAAACTAAATAACCACTTTCTAAACTACACTTTTCAGCACTAACTTCACTTTGCCAGATTTTATAGCGTTTATTATGCATCAAAATATATGCACCAGGTTGTGGATTCAATGCACGCACTAAATTATGAGCTTGGGTAGCAGTCATACTAGTCTTTATTTGTTCTTGGTCTTTTGAAATATTAGGCGAGAAAACGACTTTATCCTCATCTTGACAAGTAGGTACTATTTGATTAGCTATAATCTTTGGAATTACTTCAAGTAACAAATCCCGTCCAATGATACTTAATTTTTCAAATAAACTGCCAGAAGTATCGTCATCAGAAATATCAATTACCCTACTACCATACATCTCACCTGCGTCCATTTTTTTAACCATTTCAATAATAGTTACACCAGTTTGTTTATCACCATTAATTAATGAATATTGAATAGGTGCACCACCACGATATTTAGGCAGCAATGAGCCATGAACATTGATAGCCTTAATTTTAGCAGTTTGCAAGAATTTAGTTGGTAAGAACTGTCCATATGCCGCAGTAACAATAAAATCAGGTCTAATACTTAATAATTCATTCATTTCTTCTGATTTTGATAAATGTAGCGGTTGATATATTTTCAAATTATTAGCTAAGGCAACTTTTTTAACTTCCGATTGATGTAATTCTTGCTTTCTTCCAAACTTTTTATCGGGTTGCGTAACTACTGCCTCGATTTTATATCCCTGATCAATTAATCCTTGAAGTACAACTGCACCAAATTTTGGAGTTCCTAAAAAAATAACTGATGTCATTAAAACACTTCTTTCTATAAATCTACATAATATTTTCTGGTTCTTGATCTATATAAACATTAATATCATTTTTGGCAATATCTTGAGCATAGTTTTGAATATAACTCAAAGTTTCAGCCAAATGAGGTTCTTTTTTATATTTTACCAGTATTTGATAAAAATATTGATTATTTATTTTACCAATTGCACTAGGAGTTGGCCCCAAAACGATCGTTGCTTGACTTAATTTTTTAGTCAATAGTCTTTTGATAAGAAAAGCCTGCTTAGCAGCCAGAGGTTCATTATGCGAGACAATCGAAACCAAAGTTGTAAAATAAAATGGTGGATAATTACCAATATATCGGTATCGCATTTCACTTTGATAAAATTGCTCATAATCTTGTACACTAGCTAATTTAATCGCATAATGGTCTGGATTATAAGTTTGTATCAAAACCAATCCTTCTTTATCTGCCCTACCAGCTCTACCAGCTACTTGCGTTAATAAATCAAATGTTTTTTCACTAGCATTATAATTAGAAACAGCCAAGCCAATATCAGCATTAACAACACAAACCAGTGTAACATTAGGAAAATCAAGCCCCTTAGCAATCATCTGTGTACCTAACAATATATCTGCTTGACCTTGTCCAAAGGCAGATAATATTTTTTGATAGCTACCTTTTTTTCGTGTCGTATCTATATCCATACGTAAAATACGAACGTTAGGAATCATATTAATAAGTTCTTCTTGAATCTTTTGAGTACCACTACCCAAAAAAATAATATGCTTGCTATGACACTTAGGACACACATATGGTTTATTAATTTCATAGCCACAATAATGACATTTCATTTGATTAATGTCTTTATGATAATTCAGCGAAATATCACAATTAGGACATTGTAACACATAACCACACTCACGACATAACATAAAATTGGAAAATCCCCGTCGATTTAACAATAAGATAACTTGTTCTTTCTTGGCTATGGTCTTTTTTATTACGTTCAACATATCAACAGAAATATCAAATTGCGTCCCTGCAAACATCGCTTTTTTTAAGTCGATAATTTGCACTTTGGGTAGTTCCTTATTATTAGCTCGATTATTAAGTCGCAGTAATTGATAAACACCTTTTTGAGCACGAGCTCTACTATACAATGATGGAGTTGCACTCCCTAATACTAACGGACAATGATTGTATTCACTTCTTAAAATAGCTACATCACGTGCATGATACCTAGGAGTATTATCTTGTTTATAACTTGCTTCATGCTCTTCATCAATAATAATTAAACCAATGTTAGTTAACGGTGCAAAAATAGCACTTCTCGCTCCCACGACTACATGTGTTTCTTGGTTGCGAATTCGACACCACTCATCATATTTTTCACCCTCAGATAGTGCACTATGTAATACAGCTACATCTTTTCCAAATCTGCTTTTAACTTGATTGACCATTTGCGGCGTTAGTGCTATTTCGGGAACTAACATTAATGCACTCTTGTTATTTTTTAAACATTCAGCAATGGCGTGTAAATATACCTCCGTTTTTCCACTTCCAGTTATACCCTCTAATAAAAAAGTTTTAGCATTTTTTCGGACAATTTGTTGATTAATTTGATCTAGAGCAGCTTGTTGCTCAGCATTTAATTGCACAACTTTTGATGCATGAATCATATCAGCTGCAGTTGGATCACGATATACATCAACTTCTTGCTTTTGCAACCAATTATTATTAACTGCATTTCTTAAAACATCTGATTTAATACCCAAATTAGCCAACTCTTGTTGTCTTTTAGGATATGATTCATAATTTTCTATAACGTCATTCAATAATATTTTTTGCTTAAAAGCATTAGTTCTTAAATTAGCCAAAATTTCCAAATAGTCTTTTTTGGAATTACTGATTGAATATATTACATCCTTTTTATGACTAGCTTTGTTTTTGACAACATAATCTATTTTGGCAGCCTTAGTTGCTAATAATTTATTGATTAATAATATATCCGCATTAGATCTTACAGTTGCAGCATCGATCGCTTTACCATTAAAAATTGGTAATGCTCTAGCTGAATCAGTCAAAGGCACAATATTTTTTTTATATCCTGCTTTTAACATGCTCGGTAACATAGCCTGCAAAATAGAAATTCTATACGTAAATAATTTACGTGCTAAAACTTCAGAAAGTTTAACTAACTCTGGTATTAAAGGAATTTGATCATCTAAGACTAACGATAATTCTTTTAATTCACCTTGATAATTAGCTTCTGCATGAATATCAACAACAAATCCTTGCACTTTTCGCCTACCAAATGGTACGACAACGCGTGATCCTACTGCAACATTTTTTAATTCAGATGGAATCTTATACTCAAACGTTTTATCAGTTTGTTTAGCTGCTACATCTACAATTACTTCTGCAAACATTATTTCACCTACAAAAAAGCCTTCATCGCTAGAAACAATGAAGGCACTTCTTTACCATTAATCAATCTTAGTTTGGTGTTCAGGATCAATAGTAACTTTACCAGCAGCTATTTCTTCTAATGCTTGTCCTAAGGCTTTAGAAGATTTATATGACAAAAGAGCTCCTGGCTCTCCAGATTGTAACTCATGAGAGCGTTTAGCTGCCAATACTGACAACGAGTAACGCGAATTAACTTTATCTAATAACTTATCAATCGATGGATATGTAATTTTCATCTTAATCCTCCTTAACCATATTTCGATAATCGTCAATGACACGAGCAATGCGAACATGTTCTGATTCAACAATTGCCTTGATATGATCAACTGCATTAGCAACAGTATCATTGACTACTGCATAATCATAATCTTGCATCATTAATATCTCTTGGCGAGCTTGTTGCATTCGCAAATCAATAGCTTTATCAGAGTCTGTACCCCTATTTACTATTCTATGTTTTAATTCATGCAAATCAGGTGGTGTTAAGAAAATAAATACACCATCAGGCATCAAGCTTCGCACTTGCTTTGCACCATTAACATCAATTTCCAGCAAAACATCTTTTCCCATGTTAAGCATTTCTTTTACTGGTGCTAAGGGCGTACCATAATAATTACCGACATATTGGTTATATTCCAATAATTCTTTATTTGCGACAGCATTCTTAAATCTTTCTTCATCGACAAAGAAATAGTCTTTACCATCAACTTCACCCTGACGTGGCTTCCTAGTAGTCATGGAAACCGAATATTCAAAAGGAAAGGCCTGTTGCCTCACCATTTCAGTTTTTACTGTACCTTTGCCAACTCCTGAAGGACCAGATAAAACAATTAATAAACCTTTATTAGACATATTCACACCCATTCAATAATAACGTAACACTTTTATTGTGCATTAAAATTGAACTTTTTTCAAGCTTATATTTTATGTAAATAAAAAAACAAGCACTAAAAAGAGCTTGCAATTTTATATATTGAACTGATATCTAATCATTATAAAATCTGAACCATTAATCTAAATGTTATGTTCTGAATAATCCATAACAATAATATTCCAATAAGTGGAGATAAATCTATACCAAAGCTATAACTTATCTTCATAATGGGTTTAATTCTAAATAGTGCTATATATGGATTAACAATTCTATTTATCAATTTACCAACTACAGATCTATATAGAAAATCAACCCAACTAAATAACGCATCAACAACAATTAACAATCCATAAATATATGCGATATAATGAACAATCAGTAAAAAATAAAAAAATAAATATCTCAACATAATTATAAATTATCTTTTTCGCTTGTAGCATCAGCTATTTTTCCATCAGTAACAAACTTAGGTGGTGTAGCTAAGAATATTTTTTCACCAACACGCTGAATATCTCCATTCAGTGCATAAACTGTACCCATAACAAAATCAACTATACGTTTTGATTGACCTTCGTCCATACGCGAGAAATTAATAATAACTGCACGGTTATTAAGCAAATTTTGAGAAACTTCTTTAGCGTCAGAATAAACACGAGGCTCAAATAAAACTATTCTACTCTTACCTGCATTCACAGAATTAATAGAAACTATATTTGATTTCTTGTCGTTACGTTTATCTTCCTGGTAGCTAACTTCAGATTCTTCAAATGAATCATCCTCATACTCATCTTCATCTGAAATACCTAACATCTTTGTCAATTTTTCAAAAGCCATAAATAGTCTCCCCTCTTAGAAATTAATTATTCTGGCGATGTTTAAAAAATGGAATGTCATTTTCATCATCAAGATTAGTCTCAACATCCAAAACATCTTGTTGCTCCGATTTACTAAATGGAGTCCAAGAATCTCCTTTAACTTTTTCTTGTACTCGATTACTACTTGTTTTATCTTGTTTCCAAATACTTGTTGGATCAAATAGCATATCTGGTTTAGCAACATTACCATCTTTTTGTGTATCAGCTGGTGTAACAGCCTTATTAGCTGTAGATGATTCTACACTTTCTTTGTTTAATTTTGCTTTAGTAACATTTTGATGATTATCTTGTTTATTATCAATACCAGTTGCAATAACTGTAACAACAACTTCGTCACCCATGTTAGCATTAATCGATGTACCAAAGATGATATTGACATCATCACCAGCTGTCTTAGAAACAATATCTGAAGCATCTTGTGCTTCAAATAATGTTAAATCAGGCCCACCAGTAATATTTAACAATACTTGTTTAGCACCATCAATTGAAACTTCCAATAATGGCGAAGAAATGGCCATTTTAGTTGCTTCTACAGTTCTATTCTCACCACTAGCACGACCTATTCCCATCAAAGCAGAACCTTGGTTTTCCATAACTGTTTTAACATCAGCAAAGTCTAAGTTAACATAATCAGTTGAAGTAATCAAATCTGATATTCCTTGCACACCTTGACGAAGAACATTATCAGCCTCTTTAAATGCATCCATCATAGGTGTCTTTTTATCAACCATCTCGAGTAAGCGATTATTGGCAATAATTACCAAAGTATCGACATATTGCTTCAATTGACTAATACCTTCCGCAGCATCCTTTGAACGCTTAGGACCTTCAAAAGTAAATGGTCTTGTAACAACACCTACCGTCAATGCACCTGTTTCACGGGCAATTTTGGCTATGACTGGTGCGGCACCTGTACCAGTACCTCCACCCATACCAGCAGTAATGAAAATCATATCTGCTCCCTTAAGAGCTTCTTCTATAGTCTGTTGACTTTCTTCAGCAGCTTTTTGCCCTACTTCAGGATGTGATCCTGCACCTAAACCTCTGGTTAACTTCGGCCCTAACTGTATCTTATTCTCAGCCTTATTACTATTTAAAGCTTGAACATCAGTATTAGCAGCAATAAATGATACTCCTTGTACTCCTTCATCAATCATACGATTAACTGCATTACCACCTGCTCCACCAACACCGATAACCTTTATAACTGCACTTTTATTATCAGAATCAAAATTAAAATCCATTAGCCTAACCCATCCTCATCAGTCAAAAAATTTTTTTATAAAATCAATGAATGACTTTCTTTCTTTTTTAACTTTACCATTATTAGCATCATCTTCATGACTACCCTGCTGTATGTTATCATTATATTCTAATTCTCTATTATTTTCATCCTCAGAACGTTGCTTTTTGAAAAATACTGACTTACTTTTGCTAATAATGTCTTTTACATCATCAGTATGTTGAGAACCATATATAACACTATTTGCTAAATAATTAATATCACTTAAATTATACGCATAAGTTATAACACCCAATGCTACAGCGTAAATAGCATTTTTTAATCCAGGTTGTCCTGACTGATACATCTTAACTTTTATATTATAACTATTCTTAACAAGATCATCAGTACCTTGAATCTCACTATTTCCACCAGTTATAACAATACCACCTGGTAAATTAAAAGCTGCATGTTCCTTTAACCCTTTACCTACTCGATCTAATATCTGATGTAACCTGGCACTGATTATTTCACTCAAATATTCTTCATCAATCATTTTAGGGGCATTAGCTCCAACAACATTAACAGGAAACTTGTCTTCTTTAGAAGTTAGTTCAGGGTCTGCATAACCGAAGTCACGTTTTATTTTTTCTGCTTCATCTAAAGACGTATTCAATACAACTGATATATCTTTAGTAACATCACTACCACCTTCAAGGTCAATAGTTGCATATTTTATTTTATTTTCATGAATCACAGTAGCAGTAGTAATACCACCACCCATATCCAAGATAATGGATCCAAATGTTCGCTCACCTTCATCTAGTGCAACATTGGCAATTCCTAATGGCGTAGGTACAAAAAATTTATTATTATATCCAGCTCTTTCAATAGCTCTACTTATATTGTGTAGATCTGAAATAGGAGCTGTTACTAAAACACCATGAACTTCTAATGAGTGTGCAATCATCTTTCTAGGATCATCAACATCTGTACGTCCATCAATCAAAAATTTGCTAGGCAAAAAAGTTAACGCTTGTCTAGTATCTTTAATGGAAGACTTAATTGCGACAGAAACAACCCTTCTCACATCATTTTCGTCTACTTCCTTGCCTTGTTCACCAACATTAATCAATCCGTGTGCAGACTCTAGTTGCAACATATTCGCAGGAACTGCTGTAATTAGGTAATCACATGTTGTATTTGTTTTCTGAGAAAGCCCATTTAATACTTTTTTAATACTGTTAGCAGTTTGTTCAATATCAACTATTTTACCATGTCGCATACCTTTAGTTGCTTCGCAGCAAGTACCAATAACACGTAATTTTCCTGTTTCTGAGGATGCTAAAACAGCTTTTACGCTAGTTGTACCGATATCTAAACCTACCAATAAATCTTTCGTTTCCAAGATGTTGCCCCCAAATATATTAATTACATAAATTTTACCATATTAAATAATACCAAGTATAGTTTTAAAAATTAATTTCATATTGTTCTTTATCTTTAACTGTTAAGGGTCTAGAGAATACCCCTACCTCCATATCTATAATGGAAGGTTGCGTAAGCTGTTTTTTTATGCTATCGTAGTATTTTATTTTTTCAGCAAAAGTATTTACATCTCCAATAATAATATTGTGATCATTAAGCAACAAAATAATCTGATTTGGTCGCCTAATTTTTCCACTGATCATTTTAATTTTATCCCTAAAGTAAGGAGGTAAAGCTTTATAAACTTTTAAATCATTAATAATAGACTTTTGTCTGCTATAACCCAAAAACAAAGGTTTGCTAATATCAACTAACTTTTCCGATATATCTTGCCTAGATACCTTGCCATTAAACAATATCTTTCGATAATGATTATTTTCCTTAACGTAGCCTATAACACGTTTTTCTTTGATATGTAATATAAGATTATTCCAATTTGTAACTGTAATCTTAACTGTATCAACTTCAGGAAAAACACGAGATATCTTTTTGCTATATTCTTTGCCTTTAAATAATGAAAAAACCACCTTGGTCTTGGGACTAACATCAATAATTTTAGCAACTTTAGCACCATCTATCTCGTCTGCACCTACTAATTTAACGCTTCTCACACTAGACTTAAAAGAAATAAAGTACAAACATATAATTATTCCAACTACAGACAAAATAATAATACTGCCTAATTTAGTCCATAAAGCATGCCTTCTAAGTGCACCTAGTCTCGGTAAATCAATATTTTCTTTTATTTTTGTTTTCTTATATTCAGTCCATTTAGCTATTTGCTCTTTAGGATCTTTTTTAGTTAATTTACTATTTGACATCTAGTAACACCTACTTTATGCTCAAAAATTATTTTTTATTAATGAGATTTTGCATTTCGTAAATCAATTTATCTGATGCATCACAGCAACATAATTTTTTAGACTCTGCTGACATTTTTTGTGCACAATTAGGATCAAGTAAAATATGATCAATTGAGGAAACAAAATTGTTAGGATTTAAATCATTTTCATTAATTACTAATGCAGCACCTGCTTTTTCTAAATCCATTGCATTTTTTTCTTGATGATTATGTGTAACATTTGGACTAGGTATTAAAACAGCGGGAACACCTAACGCTGTAAATTCCGCCAAACTTGTAGCACCTGAGCGTGAAACTACACATGTCATCTGTGGCAACAATCCTGGCATATTATCAATATAGGGTACAATAACAATATTCTTAGCTATCTTGTGCTTAGCTAACCGCTCTTTAATCTGGCCATAATAAACTTGTCCGGTAGCCCAAATAATTTGATATGGCTTATCCCCCAATTCATCAATTGACCGTTCCATGATATTATTAATCGCAAGTGCACCACGTGAGCCACCAAAAATTAGAACAGTGAAAACATCAGGATTAAGATTCCACTTCTTCTTCAAATCTATCTTTGTTTCATTTAAGCTTAATACTTGCTGCGACCTCGGATTACCTGTTTTAACTAGCTTTTTCTTCTCTGGAAATTGACGAACAACATCATCAAAGGTATAACACACTTTATCAACATAATGTGCTAAAAATTTATTAGCTAAGCCAACAACAGAATTTGACTCATGAATCAAAGTTGGTATTTTCATCTTAGCAGCTGCATAAACTATAGCTCCACAAACGTAACCACCTGTACCAACAACAACATCGGGCTTAAATTCCTCTAAAATTTTACGTGCATCTTTAGTAGCATTTAAAAATAGCTTGATTGTTTTAAAGTTACGCAATAAATGTTTTCTATTAAAGCCTTGCACAGCTAAAGTCTTAAATGGAATTTTAGCAGCTGGTACAATTTTAGATTCTAATCCCTTATTAGTACCAATAAACAAAATATCATCATCTGTTGTTAACTTTCTTTCTTTTAGCCTTTCTATCAATGCTAAAATTGGATAAATATGACCGCCAGTGCCACCACCGGAAAAAATAATTCTCATAATTACTTAGTTTTTAACTCCTTAACAAATTTCACGAAAAAGTCTCCACGATCTTCAAATGTATTAAACTGATCCCACGATGCACATGCAGGTGAAAACAACAATACATCACCATCATTTGTTAAATCATACGCCCTAGGCACAGCTTCTTGCAAGGTATTAACAATAACAATATCTCGGATACCAGCTTTTCTAGCAGCATCGGCTAATAAATATTTTGTCTCACCATACAATACGATTGCCTTAACATGTTTTTTCAATAATGGTACTAATTCATCAAATGTAAATCCACGATCTAATCCGCCAGCAATTAAAACTTCAGGTTGACTAAAAGATGGAATAGCTACACTAGCAGCTTCGATATTAGTTGATTTTGAATCATTATATATACGCCGATTGTTATAAGTCATCACATATTGTAAACGATGTTTTGCACCCGTAAATGTTGACAGCACACTTCTAATATCCTCATCAGACGCACCCATAATCTTAGAAATAGCAATAGCCACCAAACTATTTTGCTGATTATGACGACCAGGTATCTTAATATCTGATATTTTCATAATTTCATGGTCAGCTTGGCTTTCTAAATATTGTTCACCAATATAATAATCTGCTTGAGTAGATTCTTCGGAAAAAGTGACCACGTGAGCTTTGGTTAGGGAAAGTTCTTGTTCTAAGATATTTTTTTGATCAAAATTAGCTATAAAATAATCAGACTTATCTTGATTTTGTGTAATGCGTAACTTAGCAGCTACATAATTTTCAAATGTCTTGTGATAATCAATATGTACATTATTGTAAATATCAACAATCGCAGCAACCTTAGGTTTCATAGTATTTACACCCATCAGTTGAAAACTTGAAATTTCAACCACTAACAAATCATTAGCATTAGCCTTAAGTACTACTTCAGAAATTGGAACACCAATATTACCCACTGCATAAGCATGTCCACCCAATTTATGTAAATGATTTTCCATAATTCGTTGTGTCAACATTACTGTTGTAGTTTTTCCATTAGAACCAGTAACACACACATATGGTGCAGAACTTACTGCTAAAGCTACTTCTGGCTCGGTTATAATTGATACATTAGCATCTTTAGCTGCTTGGACTAGAGGATTTTCATAAGGTATACCGGGATTTTTAACTAAATAATCAAAATGCTCTTTTGCAAAAATATCAGTTGGATGATACCCAGATATAATTTTGACACCTAATGACGCTAATTCTATAGCTTGAGCATTATCATCTAATTTTTTCTTATCATTTAAGGTTAATTTTGCACCTAATTTTAATAATAACTTAGCTACTGAATAACCACTCTTGCCCAGTCCTAATATTAAAATGTTTTTATCTTGATATTTATCTATTATCTTCATCAAAGTAACTACCTCACAATGCAAGTAATAAATATATAATACTACCTAAAAGTCCCACAAGCCAAAAGACTATATCAACTTTCCATTCACTCCAGCCTAACATTTCAAAATGATGATGTATTGGAGTCATCTTGAAAATTCTCTTACCAGTAGTTTGAAATGAAATAACTTGTAATATGACACTCAATGTTTCCAAAACATAAACTATACCAATGATTAATAAAGACCATGGTCTATTTAAGAAAATCGAAACTGCGGCAAGCCCACCACCTAATGCTAGTGAACCTACATCACCCATAAAAATTTTAGCTGGTTTATGATTAAAAATAAGAAATGCTACCAATCCACCAATAACACTACAACAAAAAGCAAGCACAGTTGCATTATGTGCTAAATATGCTAAATAAGCATACGTACCATAGGATATAATAGATAAACCCGTTGCTAAACCATCTAATCCATCTGATAAATTAACAGCATTTGAATAACCTACCAGCCAAATTATAATGAAAAATACAAATAGTAAATAGCTATTAATAGTCCCAAATAATGGGATATATATCTTAAAAGTAAAATTATCACTATAAGCGATTAACAAAATTACTAACGCAATTATAATTTGCCCTAATAATTTTTGCCATGCTCTAAGTCCTAAATTTCTATGAAATAATAATTTCAAACCATCGTCTAAAAAACCTATTATTCCATAACCTAAATAAGCAATAATCAAAATTATAGCTATTTTATTTAACTTACCATTAGATAATAAAATTGCGACAGTTGCAATTATACTTGATAACAAAAAAACAATTCCACCCATAGTAGGTGTACCTGCTTTTTTTGCATGCCATTTAGGACCTTCTTCTCGAATTTGTTGCCCTTCTTTTTTCATTTTCATAAAACAAATAAAGAATGGCAAAACCAGTGCTGTAATAACTAAACTAATCACACCGGGATATAAACCATATTGCATATCTAACCTCATCTTAATTCAACTTTTACTTTACTATTTCGATTTAAAATAGATCTTGGGATTCTACTCTGCTTATAAACTTTTCCTTTACCTAGCACTTCCACTTTAACTTTACTGATATTTGCAAATTGAGTAACTTGCTTTATCGTCCAGCCCTTCATATTTGGACATCGAATAATACCACCAGTAAATATAATTATTTTACTATTCGGATTTACTTTGGTATTTGCTAAGATGCTTTGTGCTTCAACCTTATGACCTGAACCGATTGTTTCAACATAAAGTCCCATTTTTTCTAATAATCGAACCGCTTGTTCACGAGACTGTCCCTTAACACTAGGAATAGTAATCTGTTCATCCATCATATCTACTTTTGATGATACGCTAACACGGTTAATTAGGGGTTTAAAAATTAAAGACATTATTGTTTCGGGAGGATCACTCATAATTTGAGGTTGCTTCATAGTGATATATATACAATATCTAGGGTTATCAGCTGGTGTAAGGCCAACAACGGAAAATAGGTAGTTTCTATCGCCCTTAAGGTATCCTCCATGTATACCCGCTATCTGAGCAGTACCTGTTTTTACTGCTATACTTTTTCCTGGAATCTTATAAGTCATACCTGTACCATATTCTTTTTCAACAACATCTCGCATCAATTTTAATGTAGTTTGTGCAGTTTCTTGAGAATATACAGGTTTACCAACTTTTATCTTTTTATACCTTTTAATGACCTTACCAGAAGAAGACACAATTTTTTCAACCAATTGTGGTTTTAACATTTGCCCTGAATTTGCCAATGCACTATATACCTGCATCATCTGCAGTGCATTAACATTAATACCTTGACCAAATGAAGTAACTGCTTGATCAATTTGACTATGAATATTAATTAACCCTGAATTTTCATCGGGTAATGTTATATTAGTTTTCTTACCAATATGATAATTATCTAGATACCTTCTCCAAGTGTGCTTACCTAGTCTGTTAACCAAAATAGACATACCTACATTACTGGAACGAGGAAATGCCTGCTCAAATGGAATAGCACCCCATCCTGTATAATTCCAATCATGAATTGTAGAACCATTAAATGTAATAGAACCCGAACGATAATATTCCTTAGGATTATATTTTCCCTCCTGAATAGCTGCAGTAATTGAAAGTATCTTAAATACAGATCCAGGTTCATATGAATCTTGAACTAAAATATTACGCCAATTATCATTAAGTCCCTTCCTAGTTGCTGGATCAAATGTAGGTCTTTGTGATGCAGCCCTGATCTTTCCTGTTTTGACATCTTCTACAATTGCCGTTAATGCTTTAGGTTTGTATTTATTTTGAACAGCATCCAATAAATTTTCTAAGTAAATCTGTAATTGCGAATCAATTGTTAAATAAATATTATTGCCATTAATTGGTGCTTTATATGAATGCTGACCTCCAGGAAGCTGATATTCACCAGCATCAACCAAAGCTATTCTACGACCATCTTTACCAGATAATACTTTATTAAAATACTTTTCAATCCCCATCGTTCCGATTAAATTGATTGAATGATTTTTTTTATCATTAAATGGTTGTGCTATACCTATGATATGAGAAGCAAATCTACCATTTGGATATAATCTTGAAGGAGTTTCATCAAAATGAATACCAGGTAAATGCATTGCCATGATCTTCTTTTTAGTCGCTAAACTAATACCAGAACCTGCAGTACCAAACTCTACTTGATATGCTTTGTGTTTTGGATGCAGATATTTTAAAATTTTTTTCTCACTTAAGGGAATAACAGTCGATAATTTTTCAGCAGTTTTTTTCTTATCGACTACATACATTGGTTTGCCTTTATAATCTAGCGAAGACTTATCCAAAATTGCATATAAAGTAAAACTATGCGAATCCTCTGCAATTACATTACCACTATTATCATAAATAGCTCCTCTTACAGATTTTAAAATTTCATCCCGTTTATATAAATTGCTAACCCTTTCAGAGATGTTTTCACCCGCTATGGTTTTAGATATACTTAAATACAAAAATCTTCCTACAAAGAGCAAAAAAACAAATGCAATTGATATTTGCAACAATCTACCAACTACATTTCGATTAAAATGAGATTTGGACACTTTTCGGACAATCTTTTTATTATTCATCATCGAATATTCCTGATATTACTCTCAATTAATTGTAATCCATACTGTTTTGCTAATTTATTCATTCTATTAGCTGAAGTTAATTCGCCAATTTCCTGTCTTAAATTAGTATTTTTATTTTGTACAGTAGCAATATCTTTCTGTATTTCAGATAAATTACGCTGTGCATTAGTAGCAGAAATATTAGAAGAAATCATAAAACACATCATAATTAAAGTCATAACCACACCAAAAGCAATAAAAAGCACTTCTGTTAGACTTAGAGGTTCATTTTGAGAAGTCAATCTAACTATCACTTGTTTATTACGTTGGTTGTCAGCATCTAACTCTGAATATCTAAAATTTCTTGCTGAACTATCTACCATACCAATTCTCCTCTTAAAAATTAATAATTATAACTTTTCTGCCACTCTTAGTTTTGCACTATGTGAACGATTATTTTCTTCTAATTCCTTATCTGTTGCAACAATAGGTTTTCTACTAATTATTTTTAATGTTGGCCTTAATGAATCTGGTATTTGCGGCATCCCTCTTGGAATATCGACATCTGAATATTTTTTGAATATTTTTTTTACTATTTTATCTTCCAACGATTGAAAAGTAATCACACAAATCCTACCGCCAGGCTTTAAAATTTCAATTGCCTCTAACAATGATTTTTCCAGTACTTCTAACTCATCATTAACAGCAATTCTGATAGCTTGAAATGACTTTTTAGCAGGATGACCACCTGTTCGTCTTGCAAAAGCCGGTATCGCTTCTTTGATAATATCTACTAATTCAAATGTTGTAGTAATGGGTTTTATCGCTCTTCTCGCTACAATATTCTTAGCAATTTGCCTAGCATATTTTTCATCACCATATTTAAATAAAATATTACTTAATTCCTTTTGCGACCAAGTATTGACAATTTTATACGCATCCAAATCCTTAGTTTGGTCCATTCTCATATCAAGTCTTGCATTAAATCGGTACGAAAATCCACGTTCAGGCTGATCAAACTGTGGTGAAGATACACCTAAATCGTAATATATACCATCTATGCCATCTATAAAACCCAATTTTGCTAAATTTTGCTGTAAATTACCAAAATTATCATGTACTAAGCTCAATTTTGGCTTGCTATTGGCTTTTAATACTTCCGAAAAGCTTTTCTTAGCAAGTTCAATAGCATATTCATCTTGATCAAAACCAATCAAATGCCCATTAGACAATTGCTTTAGTAAATATGATGCATGTCCACCACCACCAAAGGTAGCATCAACATAGACACCATCATTTTTCAAATTTAAATTATCAATTGTTTCGTGTAAAAGCACACTATAATGTTTAAATTCCATAATCACAATTCTATATCATCCAAGTCTTCTGCGATGTCATCATAGTTATCATCAGCTTCGTCAGCAAATTTTTGCCAACGATCCTCAGACCAAATTTCAATTCTATTTGAAACACCAACTATGACACATTCTTTAATAAGATCTGCATGTTCCTTCAACGTAGCAGTTAAATTAACACGTCCTTGCTTATCAAATTCTGTCTCCATCGCCCCTGAATAGAAAAGTCTCGTAAACTTACGTGCACTTCGCTGTGTCAGGGGAAGTTTGGCTAATTTAGCTTCTATTTTTTGCCATTCCGCCTGCGGATAGCCAAAAATACAGCCTTCCATACCACGAGTGAAAATAATCTCATCACCAATTTGATCACGAAACTTCGCCGGTATAATCAATCTACCTTTACTATCCAAATTGTGATGATATTCACCCATGAACATGGCCATTCCCCCCTTTCAACTTATAATTTACCACAATTCACCACTAGTAACCACAATTTACCACAAAAAGGCAAAAAATATTTAAAAAGCTATATAACCACACCAAAAAAAGATCCTAAAATTAGGATCTTTTATCATAGATATTTATCAAGTAAGTAATAATTTATAAAAAAATAGTGATTAATAATAAACAGATATACCAAATAAAACTACACAATATAAGATATCGCCATAAGGAAAATAAAATTCTACCTAATGCTATATTTTTATTTTTTTTAACAAAATTAATGGCAACCGTAATCACCAGAATAAGATAAAATAAAAAAGCATATGGTAAAAAAGATGGCAGCTTGTGGAAAGATGTAATCAATTGGCACGCAGCTATTAAAAAAGGTGGCATCAATTCCACATAACTAATTTTTTTATGCGGTAACATATTCTTAACTAAGATGCCACACAATAATCCGATAAATGGTAATAAAAAAATCAATACAAACATTATTAAGCTCCTTATTAAGGATAAATATACACCGTTTACTATATTACATAGTTAGTTAAAATTGCAATAATAATCTTTTTAAGATAAAATATTCCTAATATAGGAGGTCGTAACATGCGTAAAAAGAAAAAAACAAAATTTCAATTGCTAACTATTTTTATGGCATTACTAATGGCAATAATCACTTTAGCAAGTATTGTAGTAGGTGTCTTACCACTACTATCCAAATAAAAAAATACTATCAACATAACAAAAGACTCGTTACACATAAACTTAGTAACGAGTCTTTTATTTAATAAAATATTTGCTTATTTAAAAATGGGTACTTAACAATTAATTTTAACAAAAGATTGTAGCTTAAAATATATAAAATGATGCACATAACCAATGATTCAACTAATTGTCTCATTATTGCAAATAGTGATATATCAATGATACCAATAATATTTAAGACTAATAGCAAATACAAATAAACTCCAATATATCCTAATAAACAGACTAACAGTCTTGTAATAAATAACTCAGGAATATATTTTGCTATTTTCTGAACACAATAACACAACAATGGAAAGGCAACAATATATATGCCGATAACGCCTACATAATAGATATCATACACAAGCCCGACTACTAAACACAGCCAAACATTAGCTACATTATGTGTATCACTTAGTGCTATTAATGTTATCAATATAATAGATAACCAACATGCCACATTCATATTGCCCAAAAAGCGAGTAAAAGTTTGAGACAGCACACCATCTAACACCATAGTAAAGAATAAAGCAATTGCAATATACCACCGCTTTAATTGAACCATTAATCTGCTACCTTTCTCTTAACCACTGTAACAATAGATGGATTATTCAAATTACCTGCTGGTTTGATTTCTAATATATTAGAAAGACCATATGAATCACGTGATATTTTATAAATAGTTCCAACTAATAGTCCTTTAGGAGATTTTCCTCCCATACCACTAGTATAAACTTGTGTACCCGGTTTCACTTTTACTTTACTTTCTATTGGAGTAAAAGCTAATTTATCATTTATTAAAGTAATAATACCATGAATTTCTTTATGTTTCTTGCTTTTAGCAGCTACTGCAAATCGGTTAGCTGCCTTATCTGTAGATGTAATTAATTCAACTTTGGAGCTAGTAGAATTTACTTCTACTACCCGACCTATTAATCCTGAATCTGACATAACTGCCATATTTTTCTTAATGCCCGATCTGGCTCCATGGTCTATAATTAACAAATTGGTCCATGAATCAGGTGAACGAGAAATAACATTACAAATTACCAAATCATAATCCGTCAATGTGTCCTTAAGCTTTAATGTTCTTTTTAAAGCCAGATTTTCATTCTCGAGCGAAGTATTACGAGCTTTAACTTGACCTAATTCGTCAATTTTACGTTTTAAATGATCATTTTCTTGTTGAGTATTAAAAAGATCAACGACCGAATTTGAGCAATCACATATTACATTAAATGGATATGTTACTACTTTAGTAACAATTGACATCGCATCATTGCTAATACGCTGTAGAAAAGGAGGCTGTTCACGTGAATTTCTCATTTTAGTTGAAAAAGTTAAGACAGATAAGATTAGTACCACAATCAGAAAAATAAAGACATTCTTTTTATTTTTGAAAAATTTTTTCATCTAATTATTCACCTAAAAAACAGAACAAGCCGGAACTACCGGCTTATCTCTAGTGTCTACGCATAACTTCAATATTTTTCAGTGATTCACCTGTACCTATTGCAACACAATCTAATGGATCTTGTGCAATGAATACGGGAACTTTGGTTGCTTCTGAAATAACCTCTTGAAGGTTCTTCAGCAACGCACCACCACCTGTTAAAACAATTCCATGATCAATTACATCTGCTGCAATCTCTGGTGATGTTTCTTCCAATGTCTCTTTAATAGCTGCGATAATACTTTGCACAACCTCTTGGATAGATTTAGCTACATCTACTGCATCAATATCCATAGATTTAGGTAACCCAGTTATCAAATCACGTCCACGAATACTCATAGATTCTATATCTTTAGCTTTTTCAACGGAAGCTGAGCCGATTTGAATTTTAATTGCTTCAGCCGTTCTCTCACCAATCAATAAATTAAAGTTCTGATGGATATATGCTGCAATAGCTGCATTAAACTTATCTCCAGCCATTCTTGTAGAACGTGATGAAACAATACCACCTAAAGAAATAGTTGCAACATCAGTAGTACCACCACCAATATCAACTACCATTGAACCCGTAGGATCCATCACTGGAAGACCTGCACCAATAGCTGCTGCAAAAGGCTCCTCGATTACATAAGCTTCTCTTGCACCTGCAACACGGGCAGCATCAATAACCGCACGTTTTTCAACTTCTGTAACACCTGAAGGTACACAAATCATTGCAGAAGGTTTTGAATTACCTACAGTCTTTTCAATAAAATACTTAAGCATTGCTGCAGTTGTATCATAATCAGCAATTACACCATCTTTCATAGGTCTAATTGCCTTAATGCTACCAGGTGTTCTACCAATCATTTCTTTAGCGTCTGAACCAACAGAAATAATCTCACCTGTCTGCGTGTTCTTAGCTACTACAGACGGTTCTCTTAAGACAATACCCTTGCCTTCAATATATACTAAAGTATTGGCAGTTCCTAAATCAATGCCAATATTTTTAGATCCTAATCCAAACACGTTGAATCTCTCCTTAATACGTCTTATATTTAAACTATTCAACATTAGTCTATGCTATTATAGCATAAGAAAATGAAACACGCTAAGATTTCAAGTTATAATAATTCCATTTCTTTAAAACTTAAATAATTGCCTGTATTTACAATAAAATGATCTAAAAATCGTATTCCCATACATTCACTAACACTAGATATTTTTTTAGTAACTTGGATATCTTGTTCTGACGGTGTTAAATCTTCACTAGGATGATTATGTGCTAAAAAAAATCCAGCTGCATTATAAATGATTGCCCATCTAAAAATATCTCTCGGATGAATAATTGCTTGATTCAATGTACCTTTAAAAATTACTTTTTCTGCAATTATTTTATTTTTAACATCAACATAGACTGCCATTAAATGTTCTTGATAACATCCCGATAATACATTACTCAAATAATATCCAATTTGTGAACTAGAGCAAAATGACTCCATTTTTTCTCTTTTAATGGCTTTAACCCGATTGAGCAATAATTCAGCACCTAAAGACAACGTTTCTGGAGCTTCATGACTTCTGGTATACTCAAAAAAATCAGTGAATGTTGTTATATTTCGTGCCTTACATTCTAAACGTAACTGCTCAAATGTTGTAATATTTATTTCTTGTAATCCTTTAATAAATGTATTGATAATTTCTTCATCGTTAGATAATAAGTATTGATTAGTATTTTCCATAAAAACCCCTCTCAATACTTATTACGAAAAAATCAATAATTATTTTTTGAAAATTCCAAAAAATTATTACATATTAAATATGCTAGTTTTTTATCTTGAATTGTAGCTGGCTTTAAATCAGGTATCATCACACACCTCAGTCCAGCTTTTTGAGCAGCTTCAACACCGATCCCAGTATCTTCAAAGACAATTAATTCATCGCATTGCATGTCTAATCGTTTAACTGCATCTAAATAAATATCGGGAGCTGGCTTAGCTTGTAACCTAGCTTGTTTAACATCATCATAGCAAATAAAAAAGTCAAAATAATTCTCAATATGAAATTTTTGTAAAATTTGCTCAATCACTTCTTTAGTATTACTTGAAGCAATAACACATTTTTTCTGATCTTTTTTCAGTTTTTGTAAAAATTGAAGAACACCTTTTTTTAAATGCAATTGACCTTCTGCCAACCATAAACTAAACAATTCATTAGTTCGAGAGATAAATTTATCTTTTAATGATGCATCTGCAAAAAAATCATGATAAAATTCTGCTACTTTTTCAGGTGACGCACCAACGATTTCTAAATATGCATCCCTAGGAATAGGAGTTTTTAATTCTTGAGCTGCTTGGATATTTGCTCTCCAATATAGTCGCTCAGAATCAACTAGTAACCCGTCAAGATCAAAAATAACTGCTTTAAACGTTTTATTTAAATTCGTCTTCATGGCGATCTCCGTGTATATAATTCAAAATAGCTCCAGCCAGATAAAAAGAACCGGTAACAACTAAAATGTCATCTTGAGTCAATTTATTTTTTAAAATATCATAAGCTAGGCGATAATCATCAATAAAATTAATATGACAATTTAAATCCTCTTCAATATCACTCTTGGTTGCAGCACGAGGATATGAAATTCTAGTAAATGTTATTTTTTCTTTAGGATCAAACAATTTAACAACTTTAGCAATATCCTTATCTTTCATCATACCTAATAAAATATAAATTCTACCCTGAGAAATTTTTCGCACATATGATATCAATTCATGAACGGCTTGGATATTATGTGCTCCATCTACCATAATCAAGGGCTTTTTCTGAACAATTTGGTACCTTGCTGGAATAATAGTGTTGTTAATTGTCTCCTCAATATCGCTAACAGAAATATCAAATTTTAATGTAGCAAAAGTGATTAAAGCTAATGCAATATCATAAGCTTCAGCTTGTGGCCGCAACTTAAAATGAAAAAGACGCTTATTAATTGTCACTACAATATCATCATTGCATTCCACTTGAAAATCTCTGCCTAAAAGCAAAACTGGGGCATTTTTTTTGCGGGCTTTCTCCATTAAAAGAGGTAAAACCTTTGCTGGGACATTTCCTAATACGACTGGTCTATTTTTTTTAATTACTCCACTTTTCTCATGAGCTATGTCAAACATAGTAGGTCCAATAATCTTTTCATGATCTAAGCCAATTGTAGTAATAATACTTGCTTGTGGCACAATTACATTCGTTTTATCATGTTCTCCACCAATGCCGACTTCTATCACAGCATAATCACAATTTTGCTTAGCAAATATCCAAAAAGCCATTGCAGTTTCAAATTCAAATGTTACTAAGTTAAATTCTGGATATTTTTTTTGAATATTCCTTATCGCATTTTTAACTGCCTGATATGCACTAATTAGCAATTCATCACTAATTGGTTGACCATTAATTTGAATTCTCTCATTGAACATTTCAACATATGGAGATACAAAAAGGCCGATCGACTGACCGGTCTTTTGTAAAAGGCGACTTAAATAATATGCCGTTGAGCCCTTACCATTTGTACCAGTAATATGAAAAGTTTTTACTTTATCTTGAGGTTCATTTAATTCTCGTAAAATTCGGCGAATATAAGTCAAATCATTTTTTTGATGAATTCGTGGCAAATGTTCAATAAAATCTATTATTGCTTTAACATTCATTCATTAATTACTTTCTTTCAATTCTTTCAACCTTTGTACAGCACCTGCTAATTGACTCTCATAATCAGCTTGTTTTGCCTTCTCTTTTTCAATTACAGCTTCTGGAGCATGAGCAACAAAGCCTTTATTAGCTAATTTAGCTTTACAACGCTTAACTTCTTCTTGCAAGTGGTCTATTTCCTTATCCATTTTAGCAATTTCTTCTGATAAATCAACTAATTCAGCTAATGGAACAAAAATCTGAGCACCTGCTATGACAGCAGATTTAGCTAATTTTGGTGCAACCACATTAGTATCAACAACTAAACTCTTAGGATGTAAGAAATTCTCTACATAATCACGATTATCTAATAAAATATGTTTATCTTTTGAATTATCTAATTGAATCATAATATCAATAGCAGATGACATTGGAGCATTAACTTCCATTCGAATATTTCGCACAGCTTTAATAATTTCAATTAGGAATTCCATATCTTGCTCAGCAACGTAATTTTCAAATTCAGGATGTGCTACTGGATAAGATGCTACCATAATGCTCTTACCATTATGTGGCATTGATAACCATAATTTTTCAGTAACAAAAGGCATAATTGGATGTATTAAACGTAATATCTGATCCAATATCCAGACTAAATTATCTTGTTTGTGCTTTTTTAATATTTCATCTGTGCCATTTAAAGCTACTTTTGATATTTCAATATACCAATCACAAAAGTCATTCCAAATGAAGTTATACATTTCTCTACCCGCTTCACCAAATTGGAATTCATCAAACAACCGCGTTACTTTTTTAACAACTCGATTTAATTTATCAAAAATCCATTTGTCCGATAAATCAAATGTATCAACATCTGGCATATGAGCGGCTGCTGCATCTTCTGGCAAATTCATAATAACAAATCTCGAAGCATTCCAAATTTTGTTAATAAAATTCCAAGCTGAATCCATTTTAGTATAACTGAACCTTGTATCTTGACCTGGTGCAGTTCCATTTAGTAAGAACCATCGCAAAGAATCCGCACCATATTTTTCTACAACATCCATTGGATCAATACCATTGCCAAGAGATTTTGACATCTTACGACCCTGTTCATCACGAATTAATCCATGTAATACAACATTTTCAAATGGGCGACGCTTAGTAAAATGTAAACTTTGGAAAATCATCCTAGATACCCAGAAGAAAATAATATCATATCCCGTAACTAGAGCATTAGTAGGGAAATATCTCTTAAAGTCAGCAGCTTCTTCATCAGGCCAACCCAAAGTTGAAAATGGCCACAATGCACTTGAAAACCAAGTATCTAATACATCATTGTCCTGGTCCCAATTTTCAATATCTTTAGGAGCTTCTTCTTGAACAACCATCTCACCAGTTTTTTTATTGTACCATGCAGGAATACGATGTCCCCACCATAATTGACGTGAAATCACCCAATCATGCACATTTTCCATCCAATGTTCTAAAGTTCCCTCAAAACGTTCTGGAACAAAGTTAACTTTGTCGTCTTCTTTTTGATTAGACAAAACTTTATCAGCAAGTGGTTTCATTTTTACAAACCATTGAGTAGACAATCTAGGCTCAATTTGTACACCACTTCTTTCCGAATGCCCTACTGAGTGAACAATCGGTTCAATCTTTAGCAAATATCCCTCATTTTTAAGGTCTTCAACTAAGGCTTTACGACAGTCAAAACGATCCATACCTGCATATTTGCCGGCTTGTTCATTCATAGTACCATCATCATTCATAACATTAATACGTTGCAAATTATGACGATTACCAACTAAAAAGTCGTTAGGATCATGTGCAGGTGTGATTTTAACTAATCCAGTTCCAAAATCAGGATCTACATGTTGATCTTCAATCACTGGTATATGACGCCCTACAAGTGGCAAAATTAATTCTTTACCCACTAAATCCTTATACCGTTCATCACCTGGTGCCACTGCAACAGCAGTATCCCCAAACATTGTTTCTGGACGTGTAGTAGCTATCTCAACACTACCAGTTCCATCAGCTAGTGGATAATTAATGTGATAAAAGGCACCATTATCATCCTTATGAATAACTTCTATATCACTTAAAGCAGTCTCCAATTTAGGATCCCAATTAATAATATATTGTCCTCGATATATCAAACCTTCTTCATATAATTTGACAAATACTTTACGAACAGCTTTAGATAAGCCATCATCCAAGGTAAATCTTTCACGAGAATAGTCTAAAGAAAGTCCCATTTTGCCCCATTGGCTTTTAATGATCGAGGCATATTCGTCCTTCCAATCCCAAACTTGCTTAATAAATTTTTCACGACCTAATTGGTGACGGTCTTGACCTTGTTTACGTAATTTTTCTTCAACTTTCGCTTGAGTTGCTATTCCAGCGTGATCCATACCTGGAAGATATAAAGTATCATATCCTTGCATTCTCTTAAAACGAATTAAAGTATCCTGAATAGAAGTATCCCATGCATGACCCAAATGCAATTTACCAGTAACATTTGGTGGTGGAATAACTATCGAATATGGATGTGCTTTCTTATCTCCTGACGGTTTAAATAAATCTTCATCTAACCAAGTCTGATATCTGCCCTCTTCTACAGCTCGAGGATCATACTTAGGTGCTAACTCTGTCATTGCTTATTCCTCCATAAAAAAAGTCCCGGACATATTGTCCAGGACGAAAACTCCGCGGTACCACCTGATTTAAGTATATAAAATATACTTCGCTTCTTTGTGATAACGGTACAATCCGAAATAAACCTACTTAAATTTCAGTCTATCAGCATCTCAAGCTACTAAATTTTTCTGGCCTCTCAGCTAGTTGGCTTTTCTCTGTAAACGAAAAATTACCTCTTGATCAACGCCTATTGCTTATTAAATAAAGTATAACATCTTTTATAAATAATAACTATAAATTACCATTAATTAAAGTAAATTATCACTATCTTCAAAATGATCATTAATAAATTTTTGATTTGGATAAATAGGTATAATTTTGATATTATCCAAAGCTCGCTGAATTAAGCTTTCACTGTCTAATCTATCTTGCAACTTTCTTGCTTCATCAAGTTTAGGCTTGGTCTTAGGTCTAGGCGGTGCAAAAATAGTACAACAATCTTCAAATGGCTGTATTGACAACTCAAAAGTACCAATTTTATCAGCCAGTGCAATAATTTCAGTTTTATCCATAGTAGCTACAGGTCGCAAAACAGGTGTGTTAGTGACATCATTGATAGCAACCATTGATTCTAATGTTTGCGAAGCTACTTGCCCAACAGATTCACCATTAAAAATAGCTAATCCACCACGCATCTCTCGAATTTTATCTGCCAATTGCAACATAAATCTTCTTTGAACAGTCATTAAATAGCCTTCTGGCAACTTTTCTTTAATCTGCTCTTGAATCTCGGTAAATGGAACAGCGATAAAATTGATTTTTCCACAATAATTAGCTAAAATACCAGTTAATTCTTCGGCTTTAGCTAATGCCTTGTCTGTTGTATAAGGTGGACTAAAGAAATGAACCATATCTATTTTCACACCACGCTTCATTGCTAAGTACGATGCAACTGGAGAATCTATACCACCAGATAGCATCATAACAGCTCTACCAGCAGTGCCTACAGGCATACCACCTGCTCCATGTAACAATTGATTAGAGATATAAATAGCATCTTTCCTTACTTCGATTCGCAAAACCAAATCAGGATTCTTCATTTTAACTTTTAAATCTGACATATGGTCAAACAAATAATCTCCAACTAACGCATTAAGCTGATTAGTATCATATTCAAATTCATGATCACTACGTCTAGTATTAATTTTAAAAGTCATACCGTCTTTAAAAGTTGCTTGCATCAAATTAAGAGCAGTTTCTTCAATAGCTGACAATGTTCTATCTGTCTTAATGACTGGAGAATAAGTTTGAATACCAAAGACTTTTTTTAATTTTTGATCAATTTCATCAAATGGTGCACCATTTAGAATAATGTGCAACCTATCATGTTTGGGATAAATTTTAATAGCCGGAAAAGTACTTAAAGCTTTTTGAATATTATCAGCTAGTTTGGCTATAAAGTCTCTTCTATTTTTTCCTTTAGTAGACAATTCACCATACCTAACCATAACTTCTGTATATTCCAATCTAATCACCTCAATTCAAATGATTTATTTTAGCAAAATGTTGATAGATTCCATCAAAAATCTCAATAAACTGCTTTGCTTCTTCCAATGTATTCGTATCATCAAAACTTAGTCTTACCGCTGATTCTGCAATATTATTATCTATTCGCATTGCTTGTAATGTTGAACTTTCTAAACTACTTCTTGAAGAACAAGCACTAGTAGTAGAAATATAAATATCATACTTTTCTAGAGTATGAACCAATGTTTCACCTCTAATTCCTTCTAAAGCAAAACATAAAATACTGGAAACAAAGTTATCATTAATTGGCGAAAAGATATGAATACCAGGCTTATGACTCAAATAATTAATGATTTTTTCTTTTATTTGGTTCTCTCTTGCCACGTAATCTTTCTCATTAGCTAAATATAATCGCATTGCTTTAGCAGTAGCTGCAATGGCAGGTAAATTTTCTGTACCAGATCTCAAGCCACCTTCTTGGCCACCACCATCAATTAAAGGAACCAACATTTTTCCCTGTTTTTTATATAGTATTCCTACGCCCCGAGGAGCATGAAATTTATGAGCCGATAAACTCATCAAATCTACTCTAGAGGTAAAAACACGCGACCAAATTGCTTTTCCTAAAGCTTGCACATTATCTACATGAAATGTGATATTAGGATATTTTTCCAGAATTTTACTGATTTCTACTATTGGTTGAATAGCACCGATTTCATTATTAACACCCATAATCGAAACTAAAATAGTATCTGATCTAATACTATTTGCCAAATCTTTAGGATCAACCAAACCGTTACTGTCAACTGGTAATACAGTGACATCAAATCCTTCGTTCTCCAACATGCGAATAGAATGAGATACTGCAGCATGTTCAACGCTACTAGTAATAATATGCTTACCAAATGCTTTTTTGGCAAGAGCAGTTCCTTTGATAGCCCAATTATCAGATTCACTACCACTAGCAGTAAAATATATTTCAGTTGAATTTACTCCCAACAATTTGGCAATTTGGTTTCTAGATGCCTCAAGTAATTGATGTGAACGATCCCCAAATTTATGTAAACTAGAAGGATTGCCCCATATATCTTTAGTAACCTTTATATAGGTATCCAATGCCTCTGGATTGACCTGAGTAGTCGCACTATTATCAAAATAAATCAAATATTATATACCTCTCTAAAAAAACGACCACATGGTGATCGTCAAATTAACTATACAATGAATATTAACTTAATTAATTAAATCCTGCAACAGCTAAAAATTACTTTTTATAATAATCACTCTCAATTCGCTTATACGAACCTGGTTCAACTTTTTCAATGGCAGCAGCTAGAATATCCAACGCTTCTTTATATTCATACTTATTATTATATAAATCATATGCAACCTTATTAGCATGAATAATATCATTACGATTAGCATATTTGTTAGAATATTGCATTGTCAGCTCTACTAAGTCAGCTGAATCTAAAATTTCCTTTGTGTCTTGCTCCAAGCGATCAATATCATTTTGAATTTGAATCAATTCATGTGATATTTCTTCAAGATTTATCCTAACTTGATCTAATTTATCAGCAGTTTTGGCAATTTCATTCACAACTAAAGTATATAGTTGTAAAAAGCTGTCTGGTTTACCAGGTAGATTTCGTCGCTCCATTTTTCTATAAATAAGCGAGACATTCTGCTTAAATTTTTCAATAGAAGCATTAGCTATCTTTTCACCATCATATAAACCATCTACATCTTTAAAAATTTTATTTTCTCGTTCATCTGTCTTAATAATTTCATCTATTAATTTGTGCCACTTTTGTTCTATGGAGGAATATACTACTCCTCCATCACTAACTTTTTGACAATCTACATCAAATTCAGAATTCAAATGCTGAATACGACTTGATAATCCCCTAACTTCATCTAATTCTCCATGCGTTAATTCATAACTCTTATCAATATGTTCCAAATTTTTAATTAATTTCACGGAATTAGTAATAGTATGTGTTAGTGCCTTTACAATCTTAGCTTGATGCTGATCCACAAAAGCTTTGGCTTTATACTCTTTTGTTAAAATATCATAGCATTTATCAATGGTTTCTTTAATGCTATGATTCTTACTATCTGCATCCTTTAATTTTAACTGTGATACTAACTTTTTGCTTTCTTCAATCGAATTTCTTAATTGTTTGACAGTTGAGCAAATATCAATTTCAACAATACTAAATTTATTTTTAAGCATACTTTTGTATGTAGTACTAATTTCAGTCAATTGTTCTGGAAAAATATCTAACAATTCAGAACTTGTTTTCTTTACTAATGGTAATTCATCCTCTAGTTTAGTTATTGCACTTCTAATTTTTTGTAAAACACGTTTTGCTTCAACGTGATCACCTTGAATTGTTAAATTCTTAACTGATTCAAATTGGCATCCTATAGCATGCAACTCATCTTCTAAAGCTTCCAAAGCCAAGCTATAATCATATGAAGTTGATAAAATATATTTTCGTTTATCATCATATTGCTTTTTTAAAGCATCTAATTGTAATTTATTATCTCGGGTAAATTTTAACAATTCCATAAACCCTTTTTGCAAAGCTAAAACTTGTGTACCAATTTCCTGTACTTTTGGTTTTACTTGCTTAACAATTTCATAAGCCGTATATAATTTATAGCTTTCATTAGCAGCTGCAGCATTATTTAATAACTCCAAGCTTTTGGTAACATCTTCAGAAAATATGCGATTATAATTCTTTCTATCTTTGCTAAATCTCTCCAGACTTGCTCCGGCTAAATCCATCTTATCTAATCGATCAATATCTTCAGCAATTAAAGGATCATCTAACTTAGCTAAATCATCATGCAAAGAAGATATAACATTCTTAAGATACTTATTAATTATAATAGCACCTAATAAAACTGCCATTAATAAAACAACTAAAAAAACAATCAAAATAGTTTGCTTGGCTGACATATGATTTCCCCCGTCTTCTGTCATCAATTATAGCAAAACAAATGCAAATAAACAGCAAAAAGAGCCCTATAATACTTGATTTTTTAAAAAATTATCCGTATAATGTGCTTTGTGTAAAATATTGCAGCAATAAGCGACAAGAACGTCAACATCTTAGGGCGTTTAGTGAATCGGTAACCCGTGCTGCACTGGGTGAAAATTCAACTTAAGATGCACGAATGTTGAGCTTATTCTTATATTTTACTCCAGAAATTATTTTATGTTTTTATGGAGGATATTTTTATGTCAAGATATACTGGCCCAAGTTGGAAACGTTCAAGACGTTTGGGAATTTCACTTTCAGGAACTGGTAAAGAAATTAGTCGTCGTAACTACGCACCTGGCGATCACGGTCCTGGTAATCGTACTAAAGTTTCCGAATATGGTGAACAATTAAAGGAAAAGCAAAAATTACGTTGGATGTTTGGTTTGAATGAACGTCAATTCCGTAATTTGTTTGTCCTTGCAGGTAAAATTCGCGAGGGTAAGCACGGTGTTAACTTCATGATTATGCTTGAAAAGCGTCTTGACAATGTAGTTTACCGTTTAGGTTTAGCAACTACTAGAGAACAAGCAAGACAATTGGTAAACCATGGTCACATATTAGTTGATGGTAAACGTGTTGATATTCCTTCTTTCCAAGTTAAAGTTGGTCAAGAAATTAGCTTAAAAGAAAAGTCAAAGAACTTACAACAAGTTAAAGATGCACTTGAAGCTACAGTTTCACGTCCTGCCTTTGTAACATTTGATGAAAGCAAAATGACTGGTTCATTAGTTCGTCTTCCTGAACGTGACGAAATGGAACCTGAAATTGATGAATCACTTGTCGTTGAATGGTACAATAAGAAACTTTAATATTCAGTTAAGAATCTTTCCTTTATGGAAAGATTTTTTTATTATGAAATATATCATTGAGGATGTACAAAAAATGCAACCATTAGCATATAGAATGCGACCACATAGTTTAACTGATGTTGTTGGCCAGCAACATCTAATTGGTCCAGGAAAAATCATCACTAGAATGGTAGAAGCCAAATTATTATCTTCTATGATTCTTTATGGTCAACCAGGAATTGGCAAAACTAGCATTGCTACAGCTATTGCTGGTGCAACTAAGTATGCATTTAGAAAATTAAATGCAGCTACAGATTCAAAAAAAGATTTACAAATTGTTGCCGAAGAAGGCAAAATGAGTGGTACTGTTATTCTATTATTAGATGAGATACAGCGATTGGATAAAAGTAAACAAGATTTTTTATTACCCCTGTTGGAATCCGGGCAGATTATTTTAATCGGTGCTACTACTGAAAATCCATATATTGCTATCTCACCTGCTATTAGATCACGTTGTCAGATTTTTGAACTAAAACCACTTCAATCAGAAGATATTTCTAAGGCTATTGATCATGCTTTACTTGATCCAATTAATGGATTAGGCAAAGAAAATGTTACTTTAACGCCAGAAGCTAGAAATATTTTAATTCAAAAAGGAAATGGCGACTTGCGATCAACCCTTAATGCCTTAGAACTAGCTGTATTATCAACCAAACAAGAATTAATGCAGACAAATCAATATCACAATAAATTGACTATTTCTGAAAGTGAGATGCTGAATTCTGTACAATTCAAATCATACAATTTTGACAGTAATGGTGATAGTCACTACAATCTCCTTTCTGCATTTCAGAAATCAATCCGCGGATCAGATACTGATGCTGCACTTTTCTATTTAGCTGAACTATGTCTAGCTGGAGATTTAAAGTCAATTTGTCGAAGATTATTAGTAACTGCATACGAAGATATTGGTCTAGCAAATCCTGCTGCATGTAGTCGTACTACCTTGGCTGTACAAGCAGCTGAAGCTGTAGGTTTACCAGAAGCAAAAATTATTTTAGCAAATAGTATTATCGAATTATGTACTTCACCTAAAAGTAACAGTGCTTACTTAGCCATTAATCAAGCAATTGATTTAGTTGCTAATACAAAGGATATTGATATTCCATTATCCCTAAAAGATGCACATTTTAAAGGAGCCGCTAAACTAAAGCATGGCCAAGGTTATAAATATCCGCATGATTTTAATAAAGATTGGATAGCACAACAATATTTACCTGATCAACTAATTAATACTATTCTTTTTAAACCTAAAGGTAATTCTAAATTTGAAGAAGCAATTAAAGCTCAATATTTAAAATTAAAGGATTTACAAACTAAAAATTTAAATAAAAGTAACTAAATTGACTTATTGTTAATTTTTGATAAAATATAATTGATCTAAGTAATCAAGTATTAATTAAGAGTTGACCGATCAACCAATTGACGTTAGATTCTACGAATAACTACTAAATCGGAATACCTAATTTTTAGGAATCCATATTTACGGCGACGTAGGATCAATTTTTGAACACTTTCGGGTTCAACGACGTTATTTATGCTTGATGCTTAGATTTTTTTATAGTTATATATAATAATTTTTAAAAGGATAATTTAATGTCTATTTTACAATTGATAATCTTACTATTTATTATGCTGATATTATTAGTCGCTTATTTTTTATATAAGTGTCAATTACAGAATACATTTCTTATTTATAATATTAAAGATAACAATAATTTAAGAAATTTATTCAAATGTACAAGCCTAATTTTAGTCTTAGTAGCAATTTTAGGTTTAATTATTTTATTCAGTTTTGATAAATACTATAACTTGATAACATTATTTTTAGCCAGTGTTGTCTTAGTACTATTTTCACTGATGCTAAATATTTTAAAATAAATATTTATATATAAAGGTTATATGTTTTGGAGTAAAATATTATTGAGGTGATTGCTAATGTCAAAACAATACAAAAATATTCAAATTGCAATTGATGGATCTAAAGAAGCAGATGTTGCATTCAAAAGTGCTGTTGAAATTGCAATTTTGAACGATGCTAATTTAGAAATATTGCATGTAGTTGATACAAGAGCATTTCAGGATGTATCGAGCTTTGATTCTGAAATGGTAGAACAAGTTTCCAATGATGCTAAAACAAAAATCGAAGATTATTATCAACGAGCACTTGACGCTGGTTTAAAACATGTTCATTATTCTATTGAATATGGTTCTCCAAAAAATATTATTGCACATGAATTTCCAAATGAGCATAATATTGATTTGATTGTCATTGGTGCGACTGGTTTAAATGTTATTGAGCGATTACTTATCGGTAGTGTAACTGAATATGTGACTCGTACTGCAGCCTGTGACGTTTTAGTTATTCGCCAACAATTAGCTCAAAAACAAGATATCAAAAATAATAAATAATTTTTCTAATAAAAATACACTTAATCGTTGCAAGGTTAAGTGTATTTTTTTCGCTATTCTTATGTAACTTTTAAAAATCTTTTACTCTACTAAAAATATAATCTTTATGGTGCCATTTCATTGATAAAATCAAACCTACTCCAATCATATTTCCAATCAGAGCAGACCCACCTTGTGATACAAAAGGCAATGGAATACCAGTAAGTGGCAATAAATCAATTCCCATGCCAATATTTTCAAAAACATGAAAAAGTATCATCATAATAATCCCTGTTGAAATATATGAATAAAATGTATTTTTTGTTTCAAAGGTAATCCTAACCATCTTAAAGATTAAATAACCATATAAAACTATTAATGCACACGAACCAACGAATCCAAAGGTTTCACCAATTACCGAAAAAATCATATCTGATGTTCTAACAGGCACATACACATTTATTTTACCAAAACCTTGGCCAAAAATTTGCCCTGAGCCAATTGCCTTCATACTCAACCATAATTGATATGCACCTTTAGACGTATCGCCAAAGGGATTAAGCCATGAATTTATTCTTTCAAATTGATACGCTCTAAAATTAAAATGACCTAATATTACCTGACCTCCT
Source organism: Lactobacillus iners (assembly GCF_011058775.1). Taxonomy (NCBI): domain Bacteria; kingdom Bacillati; phylum Bacillota; class Bacilli; order Lactobacillales; family Lactobacillaceae; genus Lactobacillus; species Lactobacillus iners. Next base: position 873,235 of record NZ_CP049230.1, read on the forward strand.
GGCGTAGTAACCAATAATATAGCAACAGCTCCTAATAAAAACGCTACACCATACACAGGAAATATAATTTTCCAGGTTATACCAGATACTAAAATAACTCCACCCACAATAGCTATAAAAACTAGCATGGTACCAAAGTCATTTTGTAATTTTAACAATATCGCAACTGGCAAAAGATATGCCATAATTTTACCTATCAGTTGCCAATCAGATTTAATTTGATGCTCAAATCGTAAATTATGCTGATTAACTACACGAGCTAGCATTAGAATGAATGCCGGCTTCATAACTTCTGAAGGTTGAAATGTTAAAGGCCCTAGTTTAAACCAACTCTTGGCACCAGTTTCATTAAAGGTACTGCGATTATATAAAAATAAGACCGCAATTAATAAAATAATTCCTGTAGCATATGCATAGGGGGCTAATTTAAATAATTGCTCAGAATCAAATCGCATAATAAAAATAACAATAGCAATGGATACTACATACCACAAGCCTTGCACAGCTACAATATACTTTGGTCTACCCAAATTAGGATCATTACTAGCTGCCACCCAGATAGCATACAAACTGATTAAAGCTAATGTAAAAACAGATAGCACAATACCCCAAGCTACTCTATCAAACCAGTCGGATTTGTTTTCTACTTTTGCCATTACCTATCACCACTTTTTACTTTTCGTGAAGTGTAAAATATGATAACAATTCATTAATCGCACTTTCTAAAGTCTTAGAATATATACTATATCCAGACTTAGCAGTAATAGCATGATATCGATCATTATCTTTTTCAATTATACCTACACTCTTTTTACCTGGAATAATAACCTCCCAAGTTGGAACAGAAGCATTTTTCTGTTCGTTAACTTCTATTTCAATATTTTCTAGCTTTTTTGACATACTATCTCCTAATTTATTTATAAAATTTTTTGGCAATTATTGGATCCATATATTTCTCAGGATGCGGATTTCTGCGGATAGTAAAAAAATCTGGCACAGGATCTACACCACCACGGACGAACGGATTACATCTAATGATACGTGCAACGCCCATAATAATTCCTAAAATACACCCATGTTTAGATATAGCAGTAATCATATATTTAGAACATGTCGGATAATATCTACATGTAGGTGGAAATAATGGTGATATACACTTTTGATAAATAATCACCATATTAATAAGTAATTTTTTCATTAATTTAAAAATTGAAATAAATGTATCCATGAAAAAAGTAAGGACACAACAATTTGAATCAAAAATAAGGTTTCATCCTATTTTTTGGAATGTTCCTGAATATTTTTTAGCAAAATACCTGTTCCATTAGCAACAGCTTCCAAAGGATTATCTGCTACTAACACTGGAACTTGTAAATAATAAGTGATCAACTTATCAATATTAGTCAACAAGGCACCACCACCAGTTAGCATAATACCTCGGTCAATAATATCAGCCGATAACTCTGGCGGAGTTTTTTCTAATACTTCTTTGGTTGCTGCCACAATGGACATCAATCCATCTTCTAATGATGATTGAATTTCCGTTGCTGAAACTACTGTCTGCTTTGGCAAGCCATCTATAATATCTCTACCTCTTACTGAAATAACTTTCTCTGGATCAGCATCAAAAGCCGTACCAATTTGAATTTTTATTTGTTCAGCAGTACACTGTCCTATCAACAAATTCTTATTATTTTTAATATAATTAATAACAGCTTGGTTCATTTTATCACCAGCCCAGCGAAGTGAGCGAGAAGTTACAACTTCACCCATTGACAAAACGGCAATGTCAGTAGTTCCACCACCAATATCAATTACCATATTTCCCTGCGGTTTAAAAATATCCAAACCAGCACCAACTGCAGCTACTTTCGGTTCAAAGTCTAAGTAAACTCTTCCTCCACCTGATTTTTCTGCAGCTTGAATAATAGCCTTTTGTTCTATCGATGTAACACCTGTCGGAGCACAAATTAATATATTAGGTTTAGACATAAAACCTTTTACATTTAACTTATTGATAAAATAACTTAACATTGCTTCAGTAATATCAAAGTCCGCAATCACACCATTTTTTAAAGGACGAATTACTCTGATATTACCAGGAGTACGACCTACCATTTTATAAGCTTCTGTGCCTACAGCAACTACTTTATTTGAATTAGTATCAACAGCAACTACAGATGGTTCATTTAAAACGATGCCTTTACCTGCAATATTTATTAAAACATTAGCTGTACCTAAATCAATTCCTATGTCTTTTGCCACTACAATACCTCCAGTAATTAATCACTAAAAATTGTATCACAAAAATATATTTTATTTAATAGCTATTAAATAAATAACCATTTCAGTAACATTGAATAATACATTAAATTAATTAAAAATTGTCCCACTAAATAACCTAATGAAATGGCAATAAAAATCAATAAGATTTTAACTTCATTAGTCTTCCCTTTACGGATAAATTTTTCTAATGCAAGACATTTAACAACCTTAAAGGAATAAGCAATTGTCACGAGATATGTAATAATCCTTATTAAAGCACCTATACCTAAATCTTTCATCTTTTTCTCCTTAAGCAAAAAAAGATGGGCAAAAACCCATCCTTTACGATTATTTACCTAAATTTTCACGAACATGTAAACGATTAAGTGCTCGCTCTAAAGCAATCTTAGCCTTATACATCTCACGATCATTATGATGAGATTTAGCTTCTTGGATATGCTTTTCTGCACGCTCTTTAGCAACTTGTGCACGTTCAACATTAATATTTCGTGCACGTTCCGCACTATCAGCAATAATAGTAGCCTTGTTATCTGAAAATTCCATATAACCACCATTAACTGCTATATGATCAACTCCATGTTTGGATTCTCGCTTAACTTTAACTTCTGCAATAGCTAATGGAGTAATTAAAGGTAAGTGATTATACAAAATTGTTCTCTCACCATCAATCGCTCTAAATGAAATCTTACTTGAGCGATGTGAATAAATAACTCCGTCAGGTGTAACAACAGTTACAGTTAAAAGCTTCTCTGCTTCTACCATGATATATCAACCTACTTTGCTTTCAACATAGCTTTAGCATCAGGGTCACTAGGTACTACTCCCATAGTATTAGCTTTGTTAATTACATCTTCGATTGGACCAACATTTCTAAATGCATCTTCAGGCAAATCGTCTAACTTACCATCAATAATCATCTTGAACCCTTTAATGGTTTCTTTGATTGGAACATATGAACCTGGCAAGCCAGTAAATTGTTCAGCTACGAAGAAATTCTGTGACAAGAAGAATTGTATTTTTCTTGCTCTAGCAACAATTAATTTCTCTTCATCTGATAATTCATCCATTCCCAAAACAGAAATAATATCCTGTAATTCTTGATATCTTTGTAAGATATGCTGCACTTGAACAGCAACTTCATAATGATCCTTACCAACAACTTCAGGATCCAAAGCACTAGATGTTGATTCCAAAGGATCAACAGCAGGATATATACCTTGCTCAACTAAGCGACGCTCCAAATTAGTAGTAGCATCTAGGTGAGCAAATGTTGTTGCAGGTGCAGGGTCTGTATAGTCATCAGCTGGAACATAAACTGCCTGAATAGATGTAATAGAACCCTTTTTAGTAGACGTAATTCTTTCTTGCAATTGACCCATTTCTGTAGCCAAAGTTGGTTGGTATCCTACAGCACTAGGCATACGTCCTAACAAAGCTGAAACTTCTGATCCTGCTTGAGTAAATCGGAAAATATTATCAATAAACAATAATACGTCTAAGCCTTCTACATCACGGAAATATTCCGCAATAGTTAACCCAGTTAACGCAACTCTCATACGTGCACCAGGTGGTTCATTCATCTGCCCAAAGACCATGGCTGTCTTAGCTAAAACACCAGATGCCTTCATTTCAAAATAAAGGTCATTTCCTTCACGTGTTCGTTCGCCAACTCCAGTAAATACAGAAATACCACCATGTTCTTGAGCAATATTATGAATCAATTCCTGAATAATAGTTGTTTTTCCAACACCTGCACCACCGAACAATCCAACTTTACCACCACGGACATATGGTTCCAACAAGTCAATAACTTTAATACCTGTTTCTAGAATTTCTTCACTGGTACTCAAATCATTGTACTTAGGTGCATCCTTATGAATTCCATCACGTTGAACGTCATCAGCAATTTCAGGACCACCATCAATTGGGTCACCTAAAACATTAAATACACGACCTAATGTTGCTTTACCAACAGGAACAGAAATTGGGCCACCTGTGTCCTCAACTTCCATCCCACGTCTCAATCCGTCGGTAGATTCCATTGAAATAGTTCTTAAAACACCATCACCAAGTTCAAGTGTTACTTCAAGCACTAAGATATCACCATTAGTGTTTTTTACATGCAAGGCATTATTAATATCAGGTAATTTTTTATCAACAGGAAATTGAACATCAACAACAGGTCCGATAACCTGTAAAATTTTACCTTTGCTCAAAATATCTACCTCTATTCCTCTTATCATTCAAGGGCATTAGCACCACCAACAATTTCAGTAATCTGTGTGGTAATTTGTGCTTGTCTAGCCCTATTTAACTTGGTTGTCAATCTAGAAACAACATCCTCAGCATTTTTAGACGCACTTTGCATTGCAGTCATAGAACTTGCATGTTCTGCAGTTTTAGCATCCAAAATTGCACCAAAAATCATTGAACGGGCAAATTGCGGTAAAACCGATCTCAAAACCGAATCAACGCTCGGGGCAACAATATAATCTTTAGGGACCACTTCCTCATCAGAAATATCTAAATCAGAAATTGGTAACATCTTCTGAACACGAAATGCTGAAGATAAAGTATTCACATGGTGCGTATAACAAACATATAATTCATCATATACACCATTTTGATACATCTTAATCGCAGATTGGATAATGTCTCTAACTTGTTTATAATTAGGCACATCATCTACTCCTTTATATTCGTATACGACATTCAAATTCTGCTTTTTGAAAAATTGTGCAGCAATACTACCTACGGCTAGTATTTTGGCATCTCTTTTTTCAATTTCAGCATCTTTAAAAATATCCATCATATTTTTAATGACTTGGTTATTATAGGAACCTACCAAACCACGGTCACCACTAATTACTAAGTAACCAGTACTTTTAATTTCCTTGCGTGGTTGAATTAAGTCCACAATCTTACCCAATTCGAATATATCACTATAATCAAGGGAATTTATTTCATCGTCACACATTTCCACATTTTTCTTGTTAAACTCATCAAAAATTTTGGCACTAACAAGGTGAGAAATAGTTTGACGAATATGATCGTTATATACTGTATACGCCTGATTTAGCTTTTCAGTACGATTAAGTTTTACACCTGAAACCATTCTCATGGCTTCAGTAATTTGACCTGTTTTTTGAATAGAAGAGATTTTTTTCTTCAATTCAAGGAGAGACTCTGTCATTTAAATAACCTTCCCTCCTAATTTTTACCTATTGAAAAACCTTCGTTAAAGTCTTTTAAAGCAGCCTTTAATTTATCTTCATCTGGTAAATTACCAGTTGTCCTAATAACATCGAGTAAATCATTATGATTACTTGCAAAGAAATCATACAATTCATTTTCATAACGAAGAATATCAGGAACTGGTATCTCATCAAGAAAGCCATGTGTCAGTGCATATAATACCAACACTTCATCTTCAACAGGTAATGTCTTATGCAATGGTTGCTTAAGAACTTCTACAGTTCTACGTCCACGATTAAGCTTAGCTTGTGTAGCTTGATCTAGATCACTACCAAATTGTGCGAAACTTTCCAATTCACGATATGAAGCAAGGTCAACACGCAAAGTTCCGGCAACTTTCTTCATAGCCTTAATCTGTGCACTACCACCAACACGTGAAACTGATTCACCAGCATTAACAGCTGGTCTAGTACCTGCAAAGAACAAATCTGACTCTAAGAAAATTTGTCCATCAGTAATTGAAATAACATTAGTTGGAATATATGCTGAAATATCACCGGCTTGTGTCTGAATAAATGGTAAGGCAGTCATTGAACCACCACCTAATTTTTTGCTCAATTTAGCACTACGTTCCAACAAACGTGAATGTAGATAGAAAACATCACCAGGATATGCTTCACGACCAGGTGGACGACGAAGTAATAATGATATTTCACGATAAGAAACTGCTTGCTTGCTTAAGTCATCAAAAACAATAAGCACATCCTTACCATTGTACATAAATTCCTCACCCATTGCAGTACCTGCATATGGAGCGATGTAAAGCATTGGAGCTGGCTCACTAGGTCCAGCTTGAACAACAATCGTATAATCCATTGCTCCAAATCGCTTCAAAGTTTGAACGGAATTTTTAACTGTTGATTCCTTTTGACCAATAGCAACATAAATACAAATTACATTTTGACCCTTTTGGTTAATGATAGTATCAATAGCCAGTGCAGTCTTTCCTGTTTTACGGTCACCAATAATCAACTCACGCTGACCACGACCAATTGGAACCAAGGCATCGATTGCCTTAATACCTGTTTGTAAAGGTTGGTTAACGGACTGACGCTCCATAACACCGGGAGCCTTGCTTTCTATTGGTCTAGTTTTTGTAGTCTTTATCTCGCCTAGGCCATCTACAGGTTGTCCCAATGGATTAACAACACGACCGATCAATGCCTCACCAACAGGAACTTCCATGATTTTTCCTGTACGCTTAACTTGATCACCTTCACGAATGTCATCGAATTTACCTAAAATGATAATACCAACATCATTTGCTTCAAGGTTCTGTGCAATACCATATGAACCATTAGAAAACTCTAATAACTCACTTGATAAAACATTATCTAAGCCGTGAGCTCTGGCGATACCGTCACCGACGTAAGTAACTGTACCAACTTCGTCGACGTTGAGCTTTTCACTGTAATTTTCAAGTTGTTGTTTAATTAAAGCACTTAATTCTTCCGCTTTAATGCTCAATGGTCTCACCTCTTTTACTTATACTTAATTGCTTGCGAATCTGCTGCAATTTATTTTTGATTGATCCATCAATTATGTGATCCCCTACTTTAAGAACCACACCTCCCAGAATATTGGCATCTACTTGATTAGTTAAATGAATATTACTCAAGTTGAATTTATTAGCATATGACTTACTAATGGCAGCTAACTGTTCATCATCAAGAGCAATAGCACTGATTGCTACGCCACTTGCCTCATTCATCTCTCGATCATAAAACTTATCAAAAGCTTGCAAAATACAACCTAAATCCGCAAAACGACCATATTCTAAAACTAAATTTAAGAAATTAGCCATCTCTACTGTCATTTCAGCAGCTACTGCCTTTAATATTTGCTTCTTGTCGTTACTAGACAACAAAGGAGAAGCCATCAACAATTCAAATTTAGGATTTTCCTGCAAAACTTTAATCAGCTCATCCACCTCATCATGAACAAGTGCAAGTTTAGCGTTTTCTTTAGCATATTCAAATAACGCCATTCCATATCTGGAAGCTATTTCTTCCCTACTAAGAGACATTACTCATTCAGCCCCTTGATAAATTTATCTACCAAATCTTTCTGATCTGCCATCGAAAGGTTCTTACCAATCAACTTTTCAGCAATGGTGACAGAAATATCAGCTACTGCATCATGAGCTTGATTTAATGCATCAGCTTTTGCTTGTGCAGCATCTTGTGTAGCTTTTTCTCTAATAGAAGCAGCTTCACTATTAGCAGCACTGATAATTCCATCTTTGGTCTTTTCCGCATTGCTCTTAGCTATAGAAAGGATTTGTGTTGCTTCCTGCTTCGAATTCTTTAATTCTGCTTCACGTTGATTAGCTAATAATTCTGCTTTCTTTTGCTTATTTTCTGCATCATCTAAATCAGAAATGACTTTTTTGCGCCTTTTTTCCATCATTGATGATACAGGTCCAAAAGCAAAATGATTGACTAACCACAACAATGCAGCAAAAATTAAAAGATAATATAAAGTATCACCTAATTCGAGCTTGATAGCAGCTAACATTATTTGCATATGAAACCCTCCTTTCCTGTAATTAAATACACATAGCTAAATAATTACAAGAAAAGAATTAAGAAACTGATAACAATTGCCAAAATAGGAACAGCTTCAATCAAACCAACACTAATAAACATGTTAGTTCTTAATTCATTAAAAATTTCGGGTTGTCTTGTCATACCCTCAATAGTCTTTGAGATAACACGTCCATTACCCCAACATGCAGCTAACGCAGTCAGACCTGCAACAAGTGCGGCAGCTAATTGTTTCATAAAAAAACCTCCAAAAAATTATTCTTCCATGACTTTCTTATTAATATAAACCATCGAAAGTGTTACAAATACATATGCCTGGATCGAGCCTATAAAAATAGAGAAGCCTTGCCATATCATAGTTAATGGTACCGAAGCGAAGATTGTTGCCCATCCTGCACTTTTAGCAAGATGCTCGCCAATCAAATTCAATAATACTTCACCGGCATATATATTACCGTACAAACGTAATGACAATGTCAAAAAATTCGTAAACTCTTCAATAACATTAATCGGCAGCAAAAATCCAACTGGTTTGGCATAATTAGCTATAAAGCCCTTTGCTCCAAACTTTTTAATACCAAAGTGATACGATAAAAGCAATGTCATCATCGCCATCGTCATTGTAATTAATGGACTTGCTGTTGGTGATTTGACAAGAATTTGATCATTAATCTTTACTTCTAGGAATAAACCCAATTGGTTCATAAAGAAAATAAACAAAAATAATGTAAATGCATACAATGATAATTTTGATTGCACTTCACTATCGGAAACATTATTCTTAACTATACCATTTGTAAAGTCGATAATAGCTTCCAGAAAATTCTGCTTTTTTCCTGGCTTTAAACAAACTTTACCTGATAACCAATAAACTAATCCGAATATTGCAATTGCTACCAAAGTTCCTGAAAAGCAATTGGTAATATTAAAGTTCAATCCTAAAAAATTAACAACTATAGATTTCTCACCCACTTCGTGACCTCCCTTCCAGTGCTTATTACCATGCACACATATAAAATTATACGCCCGTTTTTATTAAATTTTCAAATAAATATTCAGTTATTGTTTATTTTGTTCCAAATAAACGGTCACCGGCATCTCCCAACCCTGGGAAAATATATCCATTAGACATTAATTTTTCATCTTCTGCTGCTGCATATATATCAACATCAGGATTTTCCTTTTGGACTGCCTTCACACCATCAGGTGCAGCAACCAAAACGGCTAGCTTGATATCAGTTACGCCACGTTTTTTCAAGGCACCGATAGCCAAATTAGCTGAACCACCCGTAGCTAACATAGGATCAACAATAATGCATTGTCTTTGTTCAACTTCAGGGGGCATTTTGAAGAAATACTCATGTGGCTTTAAAGTCTCTTCGTCACGATACATACCAATATGTCCAACTTTAGCTGATGGTATCATCTGCAAAACACCTTCAACCATTCCCAAACCTGCACGTAAAATTGGTACAACTACTAATTTCTTACCTGCCAATTCTTTTTGAACGGTCTTACCAATTGGAGTTTCAATTTCAACGTTCTTCAATGGTAAATCACGTGTCATCTCATACACCATTAATCCACCAATCTCACCAACTATTTGACGAAACTCGTTAGTACCTGTTGTCTTTTTCCGAATAATAGTTAATTTGTGTTGAATTAACGGATGATTAAGAACTGTAAACTTTCCCATAATTTCCTCCTGTAAAAAAATATATCCGACTATTATTTTAGCAGACATTAGATACAATGAACTCAAAACATCAAAAAAAAAAGCGAGAATTAATCTCGCCTATTTTTTAAAATGATTTCCTGAAGCAGCCTTATTTAATCTATTCATATATGCTGCACTAATATTTCCTTTAGCAAAACCTTGAACATATATTGTTTTTATTTGCTCATTACTATCAAAATATCTTAATGCACCAAACAAATTATGTGCTGCTTCATCAATAGAAACACCTAATGAAAAGCTATCTGCATCTCCCAAATCATGCAAATTATCAGCTAATGCAGCTACACCTACTGATGAATCATGCGGTATATATGCAAAATCTGCTGGATCATCCACAATATACACTGGTGAGCTAGGAGCATAGTGACGATATTTCATCCCTGGTGCTTTAGGCACATCTTTAGTTTGAACTGTACCTTTATTGAGTAAAACTTTTTTATGTAATACTTCTGATAACTCATCTGGAGTAATTTCACCTGGTCTTAAAACTACTGGTTGATCTACAGATAAATCGATAATTGTAGATTCTAATCCTATTTTTGTAGGACCATTATCAATAATACCAGCAATCTTGCCTTTTAAATCATGATATACATGTTCTGCTGTCGTTGGCGAAGGCTTAGTAGAAGTATTAGCTGATGGACCTACAATTGGTCTAGCTAAAGTCTGAATTAACTCATTAGTTAAAGGATCCTGTGGACACCTAAAAGCAGCTGTTGGCAATCCTCCAGTCACAGCATCAGGCAATGCACCTTCTTTAATAAATAAAATTAAAGTCAACGGACCTGGCCAAAAATAGTCAATTAACTTTTGAGCATCAGCAGGTATTTCAGTAACATATTTTTTCATCATCGCTTCATCTGCAACAGTTACAATCAAAGGATTATCACTTGGCCTGCCTTTAGCTCTATATACATTTTTGACTGCTTCTTCATTAGTAGCATCAGCTCCTAAGCCATAAACAGTTTCAGTAGGAAAAGCTACTAACTCGCCTTGTGCTAACAATTGAGCAGCTTGTTTAATATTATCTTTATTAAAAATTTGTGTATCCAATTTATTATTTCCACCTTCCATGAACCATTCGCGGTTTACCAGCTAAATCATTTTTAAATTCAATTGTAAATTCAGGAAGCTCCTTGGCAAATAATTCAGCCAATAAATCCTTTTGTGAAAAACCAAACTCCAAAAAGAAATGTCCATCTTTGTTTAAATGTTTTGGAACTTGTTTAACAAAACGACGATAAAAATCTAAGCCATCTGCTCCAGCAAAAAGTGCCTCTTCTGGTTCATTTTTTATAACATTTTGATCCATCAAATCTTTTTCACTATTTTTAATATATGGTGGATTGGAAATAATTAAATCAAATTTTTCTAATCCTATCAGGACATCTGCTTTTCTAGTGATGATATCATTCAAGTTAAATTTTAGGAAATTTTCCTCACTTTGCCGTAATGCCGAATCAGTAATATCACTAGCATAATACACAATATTGTTTATATTCTTGCACTCAGCTTTTTTAGCTAATGCAACAGTGATCGCCCCAGAACCAGTACCTAAGTCTAATACTTTACTATTATCCTTGAGATAATCTAAAGCCCATGTAACTAGCTCTTCAGTCTCAAATCTAGGAATCAATACGCCAGGATGAACATCAATACTATAACCTAAAAACCATGCATGACCTACGATATATTGAGGTGACATCCCCTTATGCAATTTATTTAAATCTTTTTTTATTTGAGTTAATTGTTCTTTAGGCAAATCCTGATCCAATTGCAAACGATATTGACTAGGAGTCAAATTTTGCCTTTCTGCTAAAACAAAATCAACATCTTCTGCTAGAATTTGTGGATTTTCAGCAATAAACTTCGTCCTTAATGTTCTAAAGCTAGGCATTATCATCAGCCATCTTTTCTAATTGTTTTGTTTGGTAATATAAAACTAGTGCACTAATAATATCTTCTAACTCACCATTCATAATTCGATCTAATTTATTTAAAGTTAAACCGATGCGGTGATCTGTAACACGATTTTGTGGATAATTATATGTTCTAATTCTTTCTGATCTATCACCAGTACCAACGGACTCTTTTCGTTTAGCATCATAACTAGCCTGATTTTGACTCTCATAAAAATCATAAACCCTTGATTTCAAAATCTGCATAGCTTTTTCACGATTCTGTTGTTGTGATCTTTGATCCTGCATAGCCACTACAATACCAGTTGGTAAGTGTGTCATTCTAACCGCACTAGAAGTTTTATTAATATGCTGTCCGCCCGCACCAGATGAACGATAAACGTCAACCCTAATATCTTTAGGATCTAAATCTAAATCTACTTGTTCATATTCTGGCATAACAGCAACTGTTGCAGTAGATGTATGTACACGTCCTTGTGATTCAGTTACAGGAATTCTTTGGACACGATGTGCACCATTTTCATATTTCAATTTTGAATAAACTTTATCACCACTAATCATCACAGCAACACGCTTAAAACCACCAACTTCAGTTTCTTCAGCGTCAATAATCGACATCTGCCAGCCTTGATTTTCAGCATATTTTTGGTACATCCGCAACAAATCACCTGCAAATAAAGACGCCTCATCACCACCAGCAGCCCCTCTTATTTCCATAATGATATCCTTATCGTCATTAGGATCTTTAGGTAACATCAAAATTTTTATTTCTTCTTCTAGCTTATTTACTTCTTCTTCAAGGGCTATGTTTTCTTCTTTAGCCATATCAATTAAATCTGAATCTGATTCATGAGATATAATTTCTTTATTGTTAGCAATTTCTGACTGATCATTGCAAAAAAGTTTGTATTTTTCAACTACTTCACGCAAATCGGCCTCTTCTTTTGAAATTTCCATATACTTTTTAGTATCATTGATAACTTCAGGATCTGACATCATTTCCTGCAATTCTTCATAATGAGCTAATAAGCTCTCTAACTGTGCCATAACTTTATCCATTGGCAAAATTCCTCTTTCATCATAAAAATAATTTACTTTTCGGGATTAAAATAATGATGTCGACAAACTGGATAATAACTCTCGTCCCCACCAATTTGTACTTGTTCTCCCTCATAAACTGGTACTCCATTATTTATTCTTAAATTCATTGTTGCCTTATGACCGCAATAATGACAAATAGTTTTCATCTCTTCTATTTTATCAGCAAAAATCAATAAATTCTCACTACCTTCAAATAAGTGATTCTGAAAATCATTTTTTAAACCAAAGGCCATGACAGGTATTTTAAGGTCGTCAACAATATGAGTACATTGTAAAACATGTTGTCTTGTTAAAAACTGTGCCTCATCTATTAAAACACAAGCTAATGGTTCATGCTCAATATTCAAAGATTTTTTATTTTCTTCCTTAACGTAAGAAAAAATATTCATATCATGATCAATCGCAACAGCAGTTCGATGTAATCCAATTCGTGAAGAAACTACACCGACACCGCTTCGATCATCCAATCCACTCGTCATTAAAACTATTTTTCTTCCTTGCACCTCATAATTATGAGCAACTTTTAAAATTTCTATTGTTTTACCTGAACTCATTGCTCCGTAACGAAAAAATAATTGTGGCATGTTAATTTCTCCCCTTTATTTTCTTTACATAAAATAAGTATAGATTAAATTAATAAATATTGCAGATAAATATCGTTTTAATGTTAATCATATGCTATAGTATGTTCTAGTTTGAAATGGAGGATCAATATGTTTATTAAAACTAATTTAGCCAAATTCTTAGGTAAAGTTTCTTACTTAGTCTTGCACAATATTTTCAACGGTGGAACAAGTTTTCCTGGAAAATTGGCTGTTAAAATTGACCACAATATTTTGGAAGAACTTGCTAGCGATTATGAAGTCATACTTGTAACAGGAACCAATGGCAAAACAATGACTACTTCTATCATAACAGAAGCACTAAAAGAAAAATATGGTGATGTGTTAACTAACCCTTCGGGCTCAAACATGTTACAAGGAATAATAACTGCCTTTTTAGCTCATCGCAAAAAACATAGTCAACGTAAAATCGCTGTCTTAGAAGTAGACGAGGCTTATTTAAAAATTATTACTACTTATTTAAAGCCAAAGGTAGTGGTATTAACCAATATTTTCAGAGATCAAATGGATCGATATGGTGAAATTTATACGACTTATGAAAAGATTATCACTGGAATTAAAAATTGTCCTGATGCTACCATTGTGGCAAATGGTGATGCAAGCATTTTTTCATCAGACGATCTAACTAACCAGAAAATATTCTATGGCTTTGATTTAAATAATTCAGACCAAAAAACTGATTTACTAGCTCCAGTTAATACTGATGGTGTATTATGTGCAAAATGTCATAATATTCTACATTACCACGAAATAGTCTATGCTAATTTAGGTAACTATTTCTGCCCTAAATGTAATTTTCATCGACCTAAATTAAAATATACTGTCAATGAAATCGTCAAACAAACGCCTAAATCATTAACATTTAAAATGGGTACTAAAGTATATCAAATGGCTATTGGTGGCACCTATAACATATATAATGCCTTAGCTGCCTATTCTGTAGCTAAAGAATTTGGCTTGTCAGATGATGAGATTGCCAGATCATTTAGCAAAAATAAGCGAATTTTTGGGAGACAAGAATTAATTAACTACTCTGATAAGGAAATCATTCTAATTTTAGTCAAAAATCCAGTTGGCTTAGATTCTGTTCTAAATATGCTCAATACTGAAAATGACGACTATTCTTTAATAACTTTATTGAATGCCAATCATGCAGATGGTATTGACACTTCATGGATCTGGGATTCCAATTATGAATCCTTACACAAAGAAAATATTAAACACATCTTAGTTGGTGGTTTACGCCACCAAGATATGCATTTACGACTAAAAGTCGCTGGTTTTGATCCTAAAATCATGGAAACTACTCCTACTGATGACGAGTTAATCGATGCAATTCCTAATTTGCCTTGCAAAAAAATATATATTCTATCAACTTATACTGCTATGCTTAGCTTGCGTAAAAAAATGGCAGAAAGAAAAATAATCAATGTAAATATGTAAATTTAAATTATCGAGTTTTCTAATAAAAAAGACTCGATAATTTTTTGACGCATTTTTAGGAAAATCAAATTGTGTCCAGAAGGATATATACGATTTGTTAAGACAATTAGCCCTGTTTTTTTGACCTTATCAAGTAACATGAATGTTCCAGTAAATCCTGTATGATAAATCAATGTATGATGATCAGATGGATCAAAGCACAAATCCCACCCCCAGCTACGAGCATGCAGCTTAGCGGGGGTTTTTATTTTGTATAACTCAGATAATGTTGCTGAGCCAAAAGGTAAAATATCATCCCTTAATCCAACATAGCCTTGTGCTAATCGATATAAATCAGCAATATTAGAAAATAATCCTGCTGACCCACAACTTTTACCTAACACTCGTGCTTTAGGATCATGCACTACACCGCACAACATAATTCCCTGCTGATTCATTGCTGTAGGGACTGTTTTATTAGCATCAGGAGCAAAACTAGTTGCTTTAAGTCCTGCAGGCTTGATTACTTCGTGCATAATGATATCTTGCAAATCTTGCTGATATATTTTTTCAAGTACTAAGCCTAATAAAATAAAATTAGTATCAGCATAACGCACTTTATGTTCAAACTCTTCTGTTACAGGTAGATTAATAATTGCCTGCAATAATTCACGTGCATTTAATTGATCCCGATTAGCAATCCAACCTTTAATACCACTAGTATGTGTTAATAAATCACTTAATTTTACTCTCTTATCTAAAAATTCAGGCAAATACATCTTTAAAGTATCATTGAAAGCAATTTTACCTTCATCTGCTAATTTCAACAGAACATTAGTTGTGCCAATAACCTTAGTCAAACTAGCTAAATCATAAATTGCATCTGCTTTTAATGGAACAGGTTGCGGTATTATTTGTGACAACCCGACTGTATTTTGCCATACATCATTATTTTTAAAAATTAGATAATTAACACCAGGTACTATTTTGGATGCTACCATCATTTCAATCAATTTTTTAGTCTTTAAAAACTCCATAATTTATCACCCACTTAATATATATCATACCTGCTATACATATCAAATTACCATCGATTATACAAAATTTTAATTATAAGCCTTGACATCTTTAAAATATTAAATTATATTAGTTATTGTTAGTTTTGCCCGTTGGTCAAATGGTTAAGACGCCACCCTCTCAAGGTGGAGTTACGAGTTCAATTCTCGTACGGGTGATTACTGGGTTGTAGCCAAATTGGTAAGGCGGGGGACTCTGAATCCCTAATGTATCGGTTCGAGCCCGGTCAACCCAATCTTACGATTTCTTACTCACATAAAAAAAGCTCTTTATTTAAAGAGCTTTTTTTATTGACTATTATTTCATCATAGCCTTTTTAAGTGCCTTAAACACACTATCATCAGTCTGTAAAATTAGACGTGGATATATTCTTCTAATTAAAATCAATATCCCTATTAAAAAGCCTACTGTTATTGAAATTGAAATTAATATTTCCCACGTAGATGCTACTTCATAAATAATTCTAATTGGCATCATAAATGAAGAAATAAAGGGAACATATGATAAAACAAATAACAAGTTACTATGTACATTATTATTAAATTGTGTAGCTAAAATAAAACACAAAATAATCAAAATTGTCATAAATTGGGCAGTTTTACCTGCATTTTCTGGCTTAGAAGCCAAAGCTCCACATAATGCAGCCAAAATAAGACAAATGATTAATGCAGCAACAACATATATCAGACTATAAATACCTATATTACCTAAAATTGCACCAACAAAAGGATCAAATTGATGTACTAATGTTTTACCTTCTTTAAAATAAGGTAATAATCGCCAAATGCTATATCCACCTACAAGATAAATGCCTATGTGCAATAATACTTCTCCAATTAATCCCATTATTTTACCAATAAAGTAATCACCACCAGGCATACTTGAAAAAACAACTTCCATAATCTTAGTTCCTTTTTCTGTAGCAATTTCCTGTGTAGTAACACCATTATATATCAACAAAATGAAATATAAGATAAAACAGACAGCATAGAAACAGATTATTTTAATACCTGTATCATTCTTGATTTCTTTAGACTTTTCTGCTTGTTTTATATGTACCTCAGGTACTGTCATAATTTTCTTTTTTTGTTCATTAGATAGCTTAGCTGTAGCAAAATTAATATTATTTTGTAGTCCAGATATAATTACACTACTTCTTTTATGAATATTGCTAGAATCAGTTGGTTGCAGATAAACCGTTGCATCCAATTGCTGATTCTTTTTTATAGTCAAGTAAAGATAACCTTTAATTTTCCCTTTTTCAAATAATTTACTAGCTGTAGCTTGATTGTCATAAAGTTTAACATCTGGATTAGCTTTTAAATTGGTTTTTAGTAAATTATCTTTACAAACTACAGCAATCCTATTATCAGTGTCATTCTTTTGGTGAGCACTCTTAGCTGTAGCAAGACCAATGATGATATTAATGCCAACAATAATGAATGGACCTAATACCATAAATATAAAGCCCCAAGATTTTATTTGGCGAAAAAATGTTTCCTTGGCAACAATTAATATCTTTTTCATAAACCTTCACCCGCCTTTTGCTTAAATATCTCATTCAAAGTAGGAGGCTCCTGATCAAATGTTTGGATATATTTTCCTTGTGATAAGATATCAAAAATCGTATAACCATATTCAGCCGAAGTTAAGTATAATTTGATTCGACCATCATTAAGTAATTCTGCTTTTTCAACACCATCAATTTTGGCTAAGTCCTCAATAGCCATAGAGGTTCTAACATATATCCGCGTTAGGCCAAATTTATTACGCACATCATAAGTATTTCCGTTAAGCACAACTTTACCATTGTCTATCATTACCACGTCATCACATAGCTCCTCTACATTAGACATATTATGATCTGAGAAGATAACTGTTGCTCCTTTACTTTTTTGATTAAGAATCTCACGCTTCATTATTTCAACATTCAAAGGATCTAATCCACTAAAAGGTTCATCTAAAATAATTAATTGTGGATTATGAATAAGAGTCGCAATCATTTGCACTTTTTGTTGATTTCCTTTAGAAAGACTTTTTATTTTGTCATCAACCTTTCCTTTAACTTCAAGTCGCGACATCCAGTCAGCTAATAATTTATCGATTTCTTTATCATCCATTCCTTTTAACCTAGCTAAGAATTTAATCTGTTGCTTAATCTTGAATTTAGGTAACAAACTACGTTCTTCGGGTAAATAACCCACACTATTGTAATCACCTGCTCCGAATGGATGACCGTCAATTAAAATATCACCACTATATTCCACAAATTTTAAAATACTATGAAAAATAGTAGTTTTACCAGATCCATTTTTTCCGATCAATCCCAAAATATGTCCATCTTGAGCAGTAAAGTTAACGTCATATAAGACTTGTTTATTTCCAAAACTCTTATTTAACTGCTTAATTGTTAACATAAGATTCGCCTCCTCACATATAGTAAAAGATATCATATGAAAATAAAAAAAGATATATGTACATATATCTTTTTTAGCAAATTATAAGTTATTAAAGTCTCTTAGTTAAATCATCATGTAAATCTTCATAACCAGGCTTGTTTAAAAGACCAAACATATTACGCTTATAGCTTTCAACACCTGGTTGGTTGAATGGATTAATTCCATTCAAGTATCCAGATATACCTACTGCCAATTCGAAGAAGTAAATCATATAACCTAATGTATGTTCACTTTGATCTGCAATATTGACAGTCATCACTGGAACTCCACCATCTGTATGTGCTAAAACTACGCCTTCATATGCACGATCGTTGACATAATTCATCGTCTTACCAGATAAGAAGTTTAACTGGTCTAGATTTTCAGCATCATCTGGAATAGTAATGTCATGACTTGGATTTTCTACTCGCACAACAGTTTCCATCAAATTGCGACGCCCTTCTTGAATATATTGACCCAATGAATGTAAATCAGTAGTAAAGTTTGCACTAGATGGATAAATACCCTTTTGGTCTTTACCTTCAGATTCACCGAACAATTGTTTCCACCATTCTCCAAACATTCTCAATGTTGGTTCATAATTCTCTAGCAATTCTGTAGTAAATCCTTTGCGGTACAAAATATTTCTTAAAGCAGCATACTTATATGGATTATCACCTAAAACATCAGTAGTTTGATAGTCACTGCGTGCATCAGCTGCACCTTTCATCAAAGCATCAATATCACCACCAGCAACTGCTATTGGTAAAAGACCTACTGCTGATAATACTGAGAAACGTCCTCCTAAATCATCAGGAACAACAAATTCTTCATATCCCTCAGCATCTGCTTCAGTCTTTAAAGCACCTTTTTGACGATCAGTTGTAGCATAAATTCTCTTAGCTGCTTCTTCTTTACCATACTTAGCAACTAATTTTTCTTTCAACACACGAAAGGCAATGGATGGTTCTGTAGTAGTACCTGACTTAGAAATAATATTTAAGCTGAAGTCTTTATCACCTAACCATTCAATTAAATCATATAAATATGAACCAGAAATTGAATTACCACAGAAAACAACAGTTGGATACTTTTCTTTGCCTTTGCCATAAAAAGCACTATTTAAAAATTCAATCGCAGCTTGAGCTCCTAAATAAGATCCACCGATTCCAATTCCGATTAAAACTTCAGAATCTTTTTGGATTTTAGCAGCAGCTTTTTTAATTCGGGCAAATTCATCTTTATCATAATTTACAGGTAAATCAATCCAGCCACGGAAGTCTGCTCCTGCTCCAGTTCCTTCACGTAATTCTTGATCTGCAGCGTTCACCATAGCCTGCATTTCCTTTAATTCATTATCATGAACAAAAGGTGTCAATTTACTATCGTCAAAACTTAAAACTTTTGTCATCTTTCAAACTTCTTTCTATAAGAATTAAAACTGTATACACTTTCATTTTAGCAGAAAAAATCCGAAAAAATACTACAATCGTATGTTACCGCAAACAATTATCATTTAGATGATGAAAACACTTAAAATACTAACTAATCAACCTAGTTGAAAAGTATTTATAATTAAAATTTGGCGTTTTTTAAAAATATCAGTAAAATATCAGTATAAGGAGTAAATTGATGATAAATAACAAATATAATTTTAGGCAAAGTAAAGTATGTTTTTTAACGATACTAACCATATTATTCTGGTTAAAATACATGTTTGCCTTTTACTTTTATTTTAAATTACAACTAAATGATTATTACCAACAAATTATTGCATTGATCTCTTCTCTAGGCTCAACAATAATTTTATTTAGTATTGCCTTTTATATTACTAAACCACTTTTGTCATATATTTTCATGATTTTGTTGGATATCGCCAATACTACATTATTATTTTCAAATATTATTTACTTTAGGCAATTCAACGACTTTTTAACCTTTAAGACGATTCAAAATACTAGTAAAGTGACGCAAGGTTTAGGTAAAAGTACTGTTGCATTGATGCAACCATTAGATATTTTAATCTGGTTAGACATCATCGTTATTGTTTGTTTATTGGTGTTAAAAATAATTAAGCTTGATCAGCGACATTATAATATTAATTTTTCTTTTGCCATTACATCATTTGGACTTTTCATTGCCTTGCTAAACTTAGCATTAGCGGAAACAGCTCGACCAAAATTATTACGTAATACTTTTGATCGTTCTTACGTTGTCAAATACATTGGCTTAAGCAATTATACGCTATATGATTTAACACGCAGTGCACAATCTGGCAGTAGCAAAAGAAATATTAATGCTAGCCAAATCAATAAAATTTTAGCTTATACTAGGAAAAAATATGCTGGCATTAATCCTAAATATTTTGGCAAAGCTAAAGGTAAAAATGTCATTATATTACATCTAGAAAGTTTCCAACAATTTTTAATTGATTTAAAGATTAACAATAAAGAAGTAACACCTTTTTTAAATAGTATTTATCATAGCAAAAATACTATTTCCTACAAAAACTTTTTCCACCAAGTAGGTTTAGGGAGAACTAGTGATGCTGAGACGATGCTAGAAACTGGCACTTTTGGTATTGCCGATGGACCTTTATTCTCGTCATTAGGTAATGAAAACACCTTCCAAGCAGCTCCTCAAATTTTAAGACAACGAGGCTACACATCCGCTGTTTTTCATGGAAACATCGGTACATTTTGGAATCGTAATGAAGTCTATAAAAATTTAGGCTATAATTATTTCTTCGACTCATCATATTATTTCAACGAGAAGAAAGATAAAGTTGGCTACGGACTTAAAGATAAATTGCTTTTTGCCGAGAGTATCAAATATCTAGAACAACTGCAACAACCTTTTTATGTCAAATTTTTAACAGTAACTAACCACTATCCCTATAATATGGACACTGAAGATTTAGATAAAGATTTTAAAACTACCAATACTAACAACACCACCATTAATAACTATTTTCAAACTGCTCATTATTTAGATCAATCAATCAGAGAGTTTTTTGAATATTTGAAAAAATCGGGCCTAGACAAAAAATCAATAGTAATTTTATATGGAGATCATTATGGTGTAGGTAGCTCAGACAATGAAACTAATGCCCTAGCTCCTATTCTCAACAAAGCTGATAAACCATGGAGTGAATATGACACTATTAACTTGCAACGAGTTCCATTTATGATCCATATGAACGGACTAAAAGGTGGTATCAAATCCAATATTGCTGGCGAAATTGATGTTTTACCAACTTTACTTCACTTACTAGGTATTGATACTAAAAACTACATTCAATTTGGTAATGACCTATTATCTAATAAGCGGCAAAAATTTGTTATTTTCAGAAATGGCACAATCATTACACCACATTATATTATTATGGGCGGTAGAAATAATCTTAATCGAATATACGATTTTAACACTGGTGAAAAAATCAATAATCTGACAGATAAACAAAAAGCCCATATTGAGCATTTAATTAAGCAAGCGGCTAAGTCTTTACGTTACTCCGATTTATTGAATAATCGTAATCTTTTACGTTTCTATACCCCAAAGGGTTTCATTCCAGTCGACCCTTTAACTTTCAATTATCAATTGAATTATCTTAATATGATTAGAATTAGAAAAATGGTAGGCAATAATTCAACTTCCCTTTATTCTGAAAATAGAGGTTCAACTATTGATATGTACAAAACAGATGCATTCCAAATTAATAAAGATAAATTATTCGACCTTCCTGCAAATGTTATTAAGACACGAAAAGAAGCAAAAAACTTATTAAAAGAAGATGCACCACTAAATAAATAGTGCAAAAAATTGCATATAAAAAAAGACTATGATCAAAATATAGTGCTCTCAAATAGTTAGATGCTTAATCCAGCTTTATGGAAACACTACAAATTTATCATAGTCATTTTTATAGCTAAATATCAAAATTTAGTTCATCATATTTATAACCAACACCCCAAACTGTAATAATAACATGCGGTCCTACTTTCTCTAATTTTTGGCGTAAGGTTTTTACATGTGTATCAATCGTCCGAGCATCACCAAAATATTCATTGCCCCATACCAATTCCAATAATTTTTTACGTGAAAAAACCTGCGTCGGACTACTAGCTAATATTGTTAAAATAGCGAATTCTTTCGGCGAAAGGCTATTAATCTCCTGCTTATTAAAAATAACTTTATGTTTTTCCGGATAAATCTTTAAATACTTTGTACAAATAACTTGCTCAATATTGAGATTAACTCTTTTGCCACGTTCCAAATTAATTCGGCGATATAAAGCTTTGATTCTCGCAACCATCAAAAGTGGACTAAATGGGCGTGCTAAATAACCATCTGCCCCTTGTTGCAATGAAGAGATCAATTCTTCTTCAAATTTCTTTTCAGCTAAAACCAGAATCGGTGTTTCTAATGATATATTGCGAATATACTTTACTACTTCAACTCCATCAAGTGAAGGTAGCTCTACATCTACTAAGACTAAATTATATTTATTTTTGTTCAAACTATACATTTGGGTACCAATAACCCCATCAGTAGCAATATCGTAATTCCACTTTTCCTTCATAAAAAAAGCTTCTAGAATTTGGATAATAGCTTCTTCTTTTTCGATTAATAGTATATTCATCTTAATCTTTAAATCCCTTGGTTAGTTTATGCTTAACTTTATCCGGCTCAATATAGTCATAAGGCAATAAATCACGTGCTTTTAAGAAACGCTGTAATGCTTTTTCTGTACTGATAAAAGGAAAAATTATAAATAAATAAAAAGTCAGCAGCCATAAAACGATACAACCATCCCACTTTAACAAGTGGATGATTAAGCCTAATCCAAATTGAATACTACCATAAAGCATAAAATATTTAGCAGCACTTTTTTGAGCAAATTTAAAGCCTTCTTCGCTCACCATTGCCAAATATGACACATAACCATAAAGATTATTCGGCTTTTTAGCTGGTGATATTAACCAAATTAAGCCAATCATAAATAAAATAATTCCACATGCAATATATAACATTTTTATTCATCCTATTCTTCATTAGTAGGTACAGAAATAATAATTTTTAAACTTTCGCCAACAAATTTAAAATTATTATATTTGTTAGGAACAATAAAACTATCACCTAATGATAAATTATAGTCATTGCCATCAAAAATCAACTTACCCTGCCCACTAATCACTGAAACCAACAAATATTGGTAATTTAACATATTCCATTCAAATTCCCCGAAAACATCCAATTGCCATAGATAAAAATGAGGTGAATATGGAGGATTAGCCAAACGAACCAAGGTAGCAGCAGGAAACTTGCTAACTGCTCTTTCTAAATAAGGATCGACATGTGGCACTTGAATCGTATCTAGCGACTGCTGAATATGTAACTCTCTTTTTTGTCCTGTTTTATTATCAATCCGATCCCAATCATATAATCGATAAGTAACATCACTTGATTGTTGCGTTTCAATAACCATGATTCCTTTGGTTAAAGCGTGAACACAACCCGCAGGAACATATAAAAAATCACCAGTTTTGATTGGCACATATCGTAACAATTTGTTCCATTGACCATTTTTTATCCATGCTGCTAATTGCTCCTTTGTTTCAGCATGATGACCGTAGATTAACTTCGCACCTGGCTCAGCTTGTAAAATATACCAACATTCAGTTTTACCTGAATCATTTTCATGAATTTTGGCATATTCATCATCTGGATGCACCTGTACTGATAAATTATCATTAGCATCTAATAATTTAACTAAAAGGGGAAACTCAGCAGCATGCGGTTGACCAAATAAATCAGGTTTTTGCTGATATAGTTCTCGCAAATTAAGACCTTGATATGAACCTTTTATAACTGTTGAGGAACAATTTGGATACCCAGAAATAATCCAGGCTTCTCCAATCTTACCTTCTGGTAAATCATTAAAAATTTTTTCAAACTTACGAGAGCCCCATATCTTAGAACGAAAATAGGGTTTTAAAAAAATTGGTTCCAATCTTTAATACCTCACCTTATTAAAATTTTATTCATAATCCTGCAAATTTAAAGGATACTTTTGCAAGCGTTTTTGAATTCTTTTAGGAATAATTACATAGACATTGTCAGTTAATGTTATTTTTTGTGGTACAACACCTTGTTCTATCCATTCTGTCAATTCAACAGGTAATTTACTAATATAACTAAAAGTAGTGATATATCCTTTTGCTACTACCTTATTTTGACGTAACCACTGTTGCAAACGCCACCACAATAACCAACGATATATAGTATTATCATCAGAAAATACTTTTTGCATATATTTAAGCACTAATTGATGCTTGGTCGCTAATTTAAAATATCTCAACCCATTGCTGTAATTGCAATAATATGGATTGGCATCACTATCTGCAAAAATATTAAATCCTAAAAGATCCTGATCACAACTTTGGGTATCATTCATGACATCTTCTAAAATTTTGTTTAGTGACAATGGAATGGATTTAACTACTATTTTAGAAAGTGCCGTTATATTTTTCTTTAAATTAACACCATTGATAACTTTATTAACATCAAGACGTGCGTCTTCATAGGTCAATTGAGAAGTTAAATATTTTTCTAAATAATCGTGAATAAATGCACTCAGTACTTCCATATGTTCATAATTACGAAACATTATAGCTATCTTTTCTTGTACCAACATATTATAGTCATCTTCAGTCAACAAATCACCCGATAGCATATTTTCCTTACAAAATTCAAGTGGATATACTGAATTATCAATATACCATTGTTCATCAAATTTACAAATTAAGGTTAGCTTTCGTTGATAAACAAATTCTAAAATATTTACTAACCAAGCAATTTTATCATCAACTATTGCTTTTTTTATGATAGACGCCATATTTAGATAATTCATGTAATAATGCTTAGAAACAATCAACCGCTGGATTAAAAATAACAGTTTGACAACAATTTGCCATGAATAATTTTGAACTAAACTTAATAACTCAGCAGAAGTTAAGCCTAATTTATTACACACAGACTTTAATTCAGGAATCTTTAAATGATAATCATACTTAAAATCATAAACATACCAACTATCATGCTTTATACCTTCATTAATGATGATTTGGCCATCACGATCTAGCAAAAAAGAAGGCATTGTTTGATTAGTTATAGACCAATTTAAAATAGGACTAAGCAATTGATCTTTTCTTAATAATTTATCAAATGCTTCAAAATAGATAGCATCCCCAGTCAGGGCATACGCTTTTACACTAGTACTAAAACAATCATACGAAATATTTTTGATATTTCTAACTAGATTCTTCAATCTCCACAATTGTTCACTATTCAGCTGTTCTAATTCAGGAAAAGTCAGAAAGTCATTAACTCTATTAGCAAAATATTTACAATCAGCTATTGATAATACCATAACTAAACAACGCCCCCATTTTTTAGGTCTTTATTAAGATAATAGCATATAAAAAATAAAATGACTCCTTATTTCAAAGAAAGAGCCATTTTAAATAATCATACTTAATCAGAGAAAATTTAACTAATACTTTATCTAACTATATTATAGTAAATCCTAGATGTTATCTTAAACACTAATAAATATATAATAAAGAAAATTGAAATCACTGCAGCTAAACAAATATTATAATTTTGCCACTTAATTCCACCGAACATTTGCACCAAATTAAAAACAATCTTCGAAGCAACTATACAATGAATAATCGACACACATAGGGGAGAATATAACAATAACATCAGTTGTGATGTATTAGATTTCTTAATCAAAGCATCTTCCAACCCAATTTCTTTCATAATTCTAAATTTATGACGATCTTCATATCCGGCTGAAACTTGTTTATAGTAAATAATTAATATCGTACCAACTAAGAAAATAATACCGATAATAATTCCAATAAAGAGAAATCCACCATTAATTTCATAAAATCTCGTTAAAAATTCTTTGGCATCAACAAACTCTACCTTATTAGCAGAAAGTACATGCACCCGTTTCGAATATTTTTTATAACTTATACCCTTAACATCCCAGTTGTAACTACAACTAATCTTAGCATTAGTAGCCATTCCACCAGTTGCTTTTACAAAAAGTTTGCTAAAAAATAACATAGTCTTGAGATCTTTGACAATAATACCATATGATTCTATGGCAACGTTTGCAGGAACAAAGTTATCAACTGTCCTTACTTTAAAAGTTCGCCCTCCAATCCTTAGCTTATGAACATTAAGTTTCTCGATTCTATTATTACAAAGTAAAATCTCATCATCTTGCAATTTAATCTTTTTATGCAAGTTGGCATTATATCCAACTAAATCACCAACATATAACATCTTAGATGTTCGAGAAGATAAAGATTCATTATTTAGTATTTTTAACTGATCACCTTTTTTTTCACACCAGCTTTCACAATTATAACCAACGTATGAATGAACAACTTGTGATTTATTATCGACTGTTTTTTCAACTTGCTTTTTTAAAGTATTAGATACCTTTTTATAATTGTGCAAGTCAATATTTTCACCACTAATTAATTCATATGACCGTGGAATTGCATTTTTAAAATTCATATTAGCTGAATAATAAATCATAGTCACCGCAGATAGAGTAACTATAACCCCTGAACCCAAAATTGCTATACTTGCTAATGATAAGGCATTACTTTTAATACGATATAATAAACCGCTCACACTCAAAAATTTAACTGGCTTGAAATAACTGGAATGTTTCTTTTGTAATTTAAGAGCAACAACCGTTAATGCAACATATAAAGCATAAGTTGCAAATATCACTAATAGTACCGCAATAAAGAAGTTAGTAATAGATTCTAAAGTACCCTTAGTTGTCAAGGCAATCCAATATCCTGCACTTAAGGTTATTAATCCAAATAATAAAACCAAATAGCGTGACTTGGGTTCACCTTCACCACTATGTTGTTTATTTAATAATTCCGTTGGTGTTGAAATATAAACTGTAAAGCTTAATCTAATAACCGTAATAAGATATAAAATGATTACAACGACCATGGTCAAGACTATTGCCAAGATACTTAGTGGGTAATGCATTACATTTACTCCCATATCTCGCATTAAATAATTTAATCCTAAAAAAGCTAGCTGACCAAATATGTATCCTCCTACTGTAGCAATAGCTAAAATCATTGTAAAGAGATACATAAATTCAATACTAATAATTTTTCTAATATGCTTTTTTTCTAAGCCTAAAATACTATACAGTGCCAAAGTTTTATTTTTTCTTTTTAATAAAACAGATACACTATATAAAACAAAGATCACAGCCAAAATTCCTACAATGACAATACCCATATTAATAATACTTATTAAAAATTTATGTCGATGTATAACATAGGAATTGCTGGCTAAACTGACCATAATATTAAATAAAATGAACATAATTCCTGATGATAAAACAAAAGGAATTTCTAATACTTTGTTGGCCTTTAAGTTTTTAAGAGCAAACTTCTTAGCCATTAAAAATGACATTATTGCTCACCTCGCTTCAACATAAATTGAGCTTGGCTAATTCGCTCCATAAATTCAGACTGACTTTCAGCTTGGCTACGATAAATTTCATGATAAACAATTCCATCTTTGATAAATAAAATTCTTTTAGCAAACGAAGCTGCTCTTAAAGAATGCGTTACCATCATAATAGTTTGTCCAGCCTGATTGATTTTGGCAAACATATTTAAAATAATCTCAGAAGACGTTGAATCCAACGAACCTGTAGGTTCATCAGCCAAAACTAAATCGGGCTTAGTAATGATTGCACGAGCAATCGCTACTCTTTGCTTTTGTCCACCTGAAATTTCATAAGGGTATTTATTTAAAAGTTCACTAATTCCCAATTGATCTTTAATTTGGTCTAACCGTTCTTGCATTAGCTGTGGTTTTTGATTAGATAAAACTAACGGCAAATAAATATTATCCCGATTGTTAAATTGATCTAACAAATTAAAATCTTGAAAGACAAAGCCCAACTTATTTCTTCTAAAAGTTGAAATTTCACTATTTTTTAGTGTACTAATCTCTTTGCCATTCAAAATAACAGAACCCGATGTTGGCTTATCAAATGTTGCAATAACATTCAATAAAGTAGTTTTACCAGCACCAGACTCGCCCATAATGGCAACAAACTCACCAGCTTCCACACTAAAATCTATTCCCTTTAAGACTTCAGTTACAACACATTTAGTTTTATAGGTTCGTTTTATATTCTTTAATTCCAAAATCGCCATTTTAATCACTCCTAATATTTTGATGATTTAATTATTGATGATTTAATTATATGAAATATAAAATTCTCCAGCATTTATTTAACCTTACAATGACAAGGCTTATCTTACAAAATTGTAACTTTGTTTAGGAAAGCAAATAATAAATTCGCTGCCAACATTCACTGTTGAACAAACTTCTATTTTAATATTTAACAAAATAGCAATCTTTTTCACCAAATATAGCCCGATGCCACTTGACTTTTCATTGATACGTCCATTAAAACCCGAATAGCCTCTATCAAAAATTTTATTTATATCTTCTGACTTTATTCCAATTCCAGTATCTTTAACTTTTAAAGCATTTTTATCTCGATCAAAACTAAGCGTAATTTTACCAGAATTAGTATATTTTAAGGCATTAGCTAATATTTGTTCAATCAAAATCGTTGCCCACCTTGCATCTGTAATTATTTTGGTATCAATTGGCTGATAATCTAGCGAAATATTTTTATCAATAAATAAACCAGAATACTTTCTTAGTAAACTCTTAAGCAACTTATCGATTTCAACTTCTGCAATGTCCATATCTGCTTGACGATCCTTCAATTTCATATAATTGATCGCCATATTAGTATATTCACGAATGTAAAACATTTGTTCCTTTAGTTGACACGTATAAGGATTTTTTTCTTTTTGTAAAATCAAATCCGAAACCGTAATTGGCGTTTTTATTTGATGAACCCATAGCAAAAAATATTCCTCTAAATCTTTTCTTTCAATGTCGATTGTATTCTTAAGTTGTCGATTTTCTATCAATAGCTGATTAACTTGCTCTTGTAAATTTTCCTTCTTTTTAAAAGTCACCCAGCAAATAAATAAGTAAATTAACAGGCAAAAAGTCACTATCTCCAGTGATAAATAAAATAAAGAAAAATCCAAATTGGCAAATAAAAAAACAAAAAAGAAAATTAATAATACAATAAACACTGCTACGCAAATTTTGACTTCAGTTTTAACAAATTTTTTGATCTTTTCCATACAATCACTTCAAATAATATCCTATTCCTTTTTTCGTTTGAATTAATTCATCATAACCCACTGTTTTAAGCTTTTTCCTCAATCTAGCAATATTAACTGCCAAAGTATTATCATCAATAAATGCATCCCCTTGCCAACAATAATTAATAATGGCTTCTCTTTTAGCAATTTTATTTTTAAAATTAAACAAAATCTCCAATATCAAAAGTTCTGTACGCGTCAATTCTAAAACAAAATTTTTACCCTCTAGATTAGCCACCGACAAATTTAATTTTAAATCACCATACATAATACTATCACTGCCTACTTTATAGTCATAAGTTCGACGTAAAACAGCCTGAATTTTAGCTATAGTTACAGTTATATCAATCGGCTTAGTAATATACTCATCTGCTCCCATTTGCATCGCTCTTACAATATCACCTGATTCAGTATGCGAAGTAATAAAAATAATCGGTACATGTGATATCTGCCTAATTTTTTCTGTCCAATAAAATCCATTATAAAAAGGTAACGATACGTCCATTAAGACCAAATCCGGCTTAAAATCTGTAACTTCCGCTAAAATGTCATTAAAATTGCTTGCTTTTTTGCTCAAATAACCCCACTGAACTAATTCTTCTTCCAATAAACTGGCTAGTGTTGCTTCATCTTCAACTATTAGTATTTTCATATATCCCACACTTATCAATTATTTTGTGTAAAAAAATCTCCTATGATTATTGTATCTAATCATAGGAGATATAAATAGTATTTTTAAATTATCATTAAACTATTGTTTCCAGCAATGAGCTAGTTTCAATTGATTGGCTTTGATGACAGGAACAACACTGTCACCTTTCTTAGCAGCCAATAAAATTGCTTGCATTGAAGATTTTAATTGGAAGTAAGCTGCATTTTCATTCTTACTAATCTTCAAATTATAGATATTAGCAGTCGTTTTATCTAATATACCAGCAACCTTTGAATCTTTAGAACATTTATAATCATCAGATTTTAAAATAGACTTTAAAACCGGCATATAACCAGTTGCATGTGCTAATTTCAATTGATTACGCTTAGACAACATGAATTTAATAAACATAAAGGCAGCAGATTTTTGCTCAGCAGTTCCCTTATTAAACATATAAATATCTGTTCCTTGTTGCACATTATATTTAGATGGACGTGGTGCTACTCCATAATTAAACTTGTTTTTGCCCATACCCATTTTAACATATGCTTCACTAGCACATGTACTGATGAACATTGCAACTTTTTGGTGACCAAAATCAGTTGAAAGATAACCATTGGCAGAAGCTATTTGCAAATAACCTTCTTTTAATCCTTTGATGTACCAATTCAAAGCTTTTTTAGATTCAGGGCAAGTCATATCAATATTCTTATCAAAATCAATACCTTGTTCCTTCATAGATAAAATGTAGTAATTTGCCAATTCATCAACACCTGCACCAACTAAGGCATGATTACTCTTTTTATAGATAGTTTTAGCACATTGAGCTAATTCAGACATATTACGTGGTACTTTTAAATTATATTTATCAAAAACGTCTTTATTATAGAATAATACTTCTGAAGATTTATTAAATGGTATACCATATTGCTTACCGCCAATTTGAGCACCAAGCAATAATTTATCCTTAATATCACTCTTGGCCACAGAACCCCATCCTATTTGGCTATTTTCAATATATGGTTTTAAATTAACCAGCTTATTTAATTTAGCAGCATCATACAACCAACCTGGGTAAGCCTGAGTAATAGTTGGCAGATTCTTAGGTGATTGCAAAGTTGCATTGATCTTAGACTGGAGATCTGCATAATTACCTTGGTTTTCCAATTTAATATGTATGTTAGGATGTTTTTTTTCAAACTCCGCAGCATATTGCTTCATACATTTCTCAGATGCTCCTGTCATAGAGTGCCAAAAGACGACAGTAGTCTTTTTAGTAATATTTGTGGCAACCTTACCATCTGTTGAACTACTATTTTTAGAACATGCTGATAAGGTTAACATAGCAAGAGCTGATGTAGCTAATAGTAACAGTTTCTTTTTAAAATTCATATGGATCCTCCCCATAATAACGCACTGTTATAAAACATAAATAATAAATTTCAACTGCCTGATTTTTCAACTCAGACGCCTCAATTTTACCATAAATTTAAAAGTTAATATCCATTTTTTGCAATGTAAGCCTTATCATAAATATAAAAAATGATATAGCTTCAAAAACTATATCACTTAAATGATTATTCAACTAATGCTGATTAGAGGAATCGAACCTCCGACCTTCTCTTTACGAGGGAGATGCTCTACCGACTGAGCTAAATCAGCAACATATAGATTATTATAGCAAAAATACCATTTTTAAGCAACATTTAGCTAATTTAAGATAACATTGTCCTGATAAACAAAAAACGCATCAAATTAACCATAATAGTTAAATTGATACGTCTTGAATGAATCATCAACTTATTTTTTATCTTTATTTATCACATATTTGGATGAACCAATTATAAATATTGACATAAAGGAAACTAAATAAACTAAAATTCTACAATCTGCTCCCAATTGAGGCAGTTTTTTAGCATTAATATGTACATCTGATGATATCTGTTGACTAAGTTGTTTCTGCTTGATAGATGGTACTTTTTTTTCTAGCAATTCTGTCAAATGACTTAATTCTGTAGCATGATCTGCTTTTGTTAGTTCTACTAAAGGATCACCCTTGCTAGTTACTACACCTGCGGGCTTGGCTTCTTGCACTAAGGGATCGACTTTGCTAGTTATTACAGCTGCGGGCTTGGCTTTTTGCACTAAGGGATCGTCTTTGCTAGTTACTACACCTGCGGGCTTGGCTTCTTGCACTAAGGGATCGACTTTGCTAGTTATTATACCTGCAGGCTTGGCTTTTTGCACTAAAGGATCACCCTTGCTAGTTACTACAGCTGCGGGCTTGACTTCTTGCACTAAAGGTTCACCTTTACTAGTTACTACACCTTCTGGTTTAGCTTTTTGCACTAAAGGTTCACCTTTGCTAGTTACTACACCTGCGGGCTTGGCTTTTTGCACTAAGGGATCGACCTTGCTAGTTACTACACCTTCTGGTTTAGCTTTTTGCACTATAGGATCGACTTTGCTAGTTACTACACCTGCTGGGTTGACTTTTTGCACTAGAGGATCGACTTTGCTAGTTATTACACCTGCAGGCTTGGCTTTTTGCACTAAGGAATCGACTTTGCTAGTTACTACAGCTGCGGGCTTGGCTTCTTGCACCAGAGGATCGACTTTGCTAGTTATTATACCTGCAGGCTTGGCTTTTTGCACTAAAGGATCACCCTTGCTAGTTACTACACCTGTGGGCTTGACTTCTTGCACTAAAGGTTCACCTTTACTAGTTACTACACCTTCTGGTTTAGCTTTTTGCACTAAAGGTTCACCTTTGCTAGTTACTACACCTGCGGGCTTGGCTTTTTGCACCAGAGGTTCACCTTTGCTAGTTACTACACCTTCTGGTTTAGCTTTTTGCACTATAGGATCGACTTTGCTAGTTACTACACCTGCTGGGTTGACTTTTTGCACTAGAGGATCGACTTTGCTAGTTATTACACCTGCAGGCTTGGCTTTTTGCACTAAGGAATCGACTTTGCTAGTTACTACAGCTGCGGGCTTGGCTTCTTGCACCAGAGGATCGACTTTGCTAGTTACTACACCTTCTGGTTTAGCTTTTTGCACTAAGGGATCGCCCTTGCTAGTTACTACACCTGCGGGCTTGACTTTTTGCACTAAGGGATCGACTTTGCTAGTTACTACACCTGCGGGTTTTGTTTCTTGCATTAAAGGTTCACCCTTGCTAGTTACTACACCTGCGAGCTTGGCTTTTTGCACATCAATGGTTACAAAATATGTTTTCTTTGATCCATCTTGATAAGTTAAGCTTAAGCTACCACATTGACCTTTGCCTATTTGATAAGGTTGATATAAATGCATGGAGCTTGTTTTATCTTCAACCTTAGCTAAGGGAAGTTCATTACGATTCAAAATACATTGTGTTAAATCAGGAATTACCCCAACTTCTGTGACAATATGATTTTTAATCTTTGCAGGATATGCATCTGCTTGCGTTGCTACTACAGGATTACTAAAGCCAGCTAATACCTTTTTCAAATTAGCTTCTTGGTCTCCAGTGCCTGCCATAGAAGATTTTCTCCTACCCTGCTTAAAGCCGAATTGCATGATGCGATCTTCAAAATAAGTACGTGAACTATGTCCATTAGCTGATTTTCCAACCGATTTCGCACCGATAAAATTTCCAACCGCTGAAATCACATTATCATTTGAAACAGCATAATGGATCGCTTCTCCTCGTTGAGTTAACAAATTTGCTTCTTTAGCAACACGTTGCATCTTCTTATTGAATAAATTTCCCCTAATTTTAGGGGCATTAAAGGTTACAGCTTTTTTAATTCCAGTATAACCTTTATCACGTGCTTCAACCAAAGCAGTCATTGCCAAATATCCACCTAATGAATGTCCCGTCAAATATGTATTCGTTAAAGCACCTTCATTTTGTAATTGCTTTAAAATTTTGTTCAAGCTATCAACTTGACCTGGGGTCATTCCTAAAGTCAAATTCAAATCATCATCAAGATCTGCTCCACCCTTCGTACCTCTAATTGCCAAAACCTGTACTTGATTATCCTTCAAATATGGTAAATCAGAATGCGTAACAAAAAAAGTTGCATCCAATCCATCTGATTCGTGGAAAGATTTTTCTGCTTTCCAAAAAGGTGCTAATTCCGTATGCATTAATTCATATTCTTGTCGACCATTATATTTTTCTTTCAAAGGATGATGCGAATCAAGTACTTGTTGAATATAATTATCATCTCGATAACTCAACTCCATCATCATAGCTAAATCTCGATCACAAATATTCCAAACCAACGGATCAGTATGATTCTTAATCTCATCAGCATCTAATAATCCATCACCATCACTATCACTTAATAGCGGATGAGTATGATAGCCCAAAAATTCACGGTTGTTAACCTTTTCAACATACAATTCTTGACCATTCTTTAAGCCATCATGGTCATCATCTCCAGCCACATCCAGAACTGGCTCATGATAAAAACTTGGATCAACCTGACCTCCTGGCAGCGTTAATTGTCCTTTTGCAAGCTTAATCATATCCTGCTGATTCAAAGGTCTGAAAGACTCAACCTGATTTTTTGATTTTTCCCTAGTTTTCGTTAAATCAGCTACGGATGCTTTTTTATCTACTAGGTGTTCTTGATAATTAGATGTATTTTCCTTAGCTTGAGCTACAGATATTTCTGTCAAAAAAGCCACACTAATCACCATAGAAACTACACCAATAGCTAATTTTCTAATTCCATAACATAGATTACTTCGTCTTCTATTAAAGACCATTCCTCCATCTCCTTATTATTTGTATTTTTTATCTTAAAGGCACACATATTTAAGATTAAAGCATATCTACCTTTGCAGTCAATTAAAATTATTTAACCCATTGTCTTGCTACAAAAAAGTGCATGGATTTAAAAATCCATACACTTCCTAATAATTGATTATCTATAAATCATCAGTTTAATAGAACACAGTCCTTAATCCTGTTCTTTTTTCTTTGGCAAAACTACTAATCCGGCTGCTAAGCAAAGTGCTGCAACTAAGCTAGCAATATCGGATGTTTCCCCTGTTTGTGGTAATTTTTCCTTACCACTTGTAGGTGTCTTGTCAGTTGAAACTGGTTTTTCTGGAACTTGTGTTGGTTCTGGAACTGGCGTTGGTTCTGGAACTGGTGCTGGCTCTGGAACTGGCATTGGTTCTGGAACTGGTGCTGGCTCTGGAACTGGCGTTGGTTCTGGATTAATCTTACGATAAATAGTAATCGAATCTTCTGCCTTATATTGCTTACCATCACAATTTACTACAGTCACTACAAATGGATAAATACGTGAAACTTCACCATCTTGCCAATCATCAACCTTAGCAGTACCTGTGAATGTCCCTGTCGTTGAATCAAATTTGATCCCTTTAGGCAAAGGACGACCAATCATCTTAAGTGTGTAGTATGGTCTAGTTCCTGGTACAACACCCACATATGACATTGATTTACCTGGATTAGGTATTGAAGTATCTGGAGTTGATGTACCTTGAACACTAGGTTTGGACGTTATGGTACGAGTCACAACTATATCACTTTCAGCTACTTTTGTTGAGCCATCAGAGTTATAAACTGTAACACGAATTGGTACACGACGTTTAGTTTCGCCATCTTTCCAATCAGTAATCTTAGCTTTACCAGTAATTGTAGCATCTTCTGGATTAAAGACCATACCATCTAATAATCCTTCTACCTTATAAGTATTAGCTATAGGACCTTGAACAGTCTTATCTTCTGCAGGAGAATCAACTGCTTCTCGATCACTTCCTACTAAAACTGAAGTTGCCATCAAATTTAACAATCCTGAATTAGCTACTTCTTGATCACCTAAAGAACGACGACTTCTTGTATGCTTAACTGCAGCTGTCACATTGGATGGTTGGTCACCTAATTCAACTGGTATAAATCTAAGTTGAATTCTACCAAGATCTGCTCCATCCTCATACCTTGCATCAAATTTAACTGGTTTAAAGTCACGATTATCACAAATACCGCAAGTTCCTTGACAATCTTTACCGTCTCTACCATCTTTACCATTTGGAATTACAACAGTAGTTGAGCCCTTGCTGGTTGTAAATGTCACTGTAGTAAACACATGACCATTTTCATCCTTGCCTTCACCTTTAGTAATAGTTGGAGTCTCACCATCTTTACCATCCTTAACCTCAATTACTTGTGGTTTAGCATTTGGTTTATCCTTGATCCCTTCACGATCACGAATTTGATCTGTAATCGTAATGATGTGACTATTACCTTGTTCTGCTACTTCAATCTTAGGTCCAACTCCATCATAAACGTTATTAGTAGTAGTCTCTTTGGTTAAATTACCATTGTTATCCCATTTTTCTTGAGTAACAGTAATATCAACACCGGTATTTTCTTCATTTCGCTTAATATCTACTTTAGCAGAAAGACCCTTAACAAGACCTGCATCAATTGGATTTGCTTGACCTTCTATAGTAATCATTAAATGTCCATTGGCATCGACGTATGCATTAGTAACAGACTTGCCGTCTTTACCGTTCACACCATCCTTAACTTGAACATCACTACCAACTGGCTGCTTCGTCTTGTCTGGTTTGCCCGTCTTTGGATCCACTGGATAGAATTTAATCGTGGTTACGCCATCTTCACCTTTTGTAGCTACTGGAGCATAGGTGATTCCGTCACTTACTTTAACTTCTTTGTGATAAGCAGTGCCGTCATCGTTGTAACCGTCAATCGTGATTGTTGTTTCACCATTAACTTTGTCACTTACCTTAATGTGAGGCGTCTTACCATCGGCTCCTTTAGCTTGACCCGCATCTACTGTTTTCGCATCTGCTCCCTCGCCTATTGTCACTATTAAGTGGCCGTTCTTATCGATTTCGGCTTTCGTTATGCTCTTGCCGTCGCGTCCATCTTTGCCGTCTTTGACTGTTACTTCACTCTTCAGTGGCTGCTTCGTCTTGTCTGGTTCGCCTGTCTTTGGATCTACTGGATAGAATTTAATCGTCGTTACGCCATCTTTGCCTTTCTCGACTACTGGGGCGTACGTGATCCCGTCTTTTCCATCCTTACCGTCGCGGCCGTTCTTGATCTCAAACACTTGGTCTGCTTGTCCGTCGACTTTCACCGTGATCTTCTTACCGATCACTTTATCGCCGTCTTTCAGGTCTGCTACCTCGATCGCTGGCGTCTTTCCATCGGCTCCTTTGGCTGGGCCCGCATCTACTGTTTTCGCATCTGCTCCCTCGCCTATTGTCACTATTAAGTGGCCGTTCTTATCGATTTCGGCTTTCGTTATGCTCTTGCCGTCGCGTCCATCTTTGCCGTCTTTGACTGTTACTTCACTCTTCAGTGGCTGCTTCGTCTTGTCTGGTTCGCCTGTCTTTGGATCTACTGGATAGAATTTAATCGTCGTTACGCCATCTTTGCCTTTCTCGACTACTGGGGCGTACGTGATCCCGTCTTTTCCATCCTTACCGTCGCGGCCGTTCTTGATCTCAAACACTTGGTCTGCTTGTCCGTCGACTTTCACCGTGATCTTCTTACCGATCACTTTATCGCCGTCTTTCAGGTCTGCTACCTCGATCGCTGGCGTCTTTCCATCGGCTCCTTTGGCTGGGCCCGCATCTACTGTTTTCGCATCTGCTCCCTCGCCTATTGTCACTATTAAGTGGCCGTTCTTATCGATTTCGGCTTTCGTTATGCTCTTGCCGTCGCGTCCATCTTTGCCGTCTTTGACTGTTACTTCACTCTTCAGTGGCTGCTTCGTCTTGTCTGGTTCGCCTGTCTTTGGATCTACTGGATAGAATTTAATCGTCGTTACGCCATCTTTGCCTTTCTCGACTACTGGGGCGTACGTGATCCCGTCTTTTCCTGGATCACCCTTGTCACCTTTAACGTGGCCAATCTTCTTTTGCGATTTATTACCATTGGCATCTACTACTGTGACATACAAATCACCGTTTTTATCGACATGTGGATCTATAAATGATTCACCATTTTTACCATTAATACCGTTCTTACCATTTTCTACCGTTACACTCTTGCCATCAGAGAAAGTAATTACATGATTTCCGGACTTATCTGAAGTTATGCTCTTAATAGTAACTGAGGTTCCATTTTTTCCTGCTTGACCCTGTTTACCTTGTTCACCCTGTTTTCCATCAGGAATAAAGCCTTTTTCTTTACCATTGATATAGATAATAGTTCCTTTACGCTTTTCATCACGTGTAAAAGTTGGTATATCGAAATCTTTCCACTGAAACTTAACAGTCTTAACAGTCGGTAGGCAGCATTCTGCTTCATCACCATTATCATATTTGTTAGCCGCAATAGTTAAGGTAAAATCTTCATTTTCACGATAACTACCGTCAGCATTTTTGTATAAGTCTTCGTGTATGACAAAATTATCATCTAATTTGTCACTACGCTCAATTATTTTTCCATTTTTATCTGTAACAGTGTAAGTTAAACGATCAATACCTTTACTTACCATAGTATTAATGGAATATCCGTTTGGATTATACCATGGATGCTTAGCACTTTCTTCTCGACCACCAAATAAGCCACCCTCTAATTTAGGAGCAGGAGTAACAACTTTAACTTTCCATTCAGTAGTTTCAGCTCTATCATCACCATTCCATGTTTGGAATTTAATATAATATTTGCCAATCTTTTCTGGTGCTGTTCCACTTAAAGAAACTTTATATGGATTTGCTTTACTACCTAATGATTCACGCTTACTATCACGTTGAGAATATTGTTTTTGGTAATTGCGGTCACGCTTAGCTTGGGTTCCATCAGATCCTTTTTCAACAGGATTCATCCAACTTTCAGCACTCTTACCTTCATTTTCATGAGAAGGTTGAACCACAGTATCTTTGATAACATCTATTCTATCTGTTACGTCACCATTAATATCAAATTGCTTACCAGCTATAATCGTAATGGTCTTAGTCTTATTATCTACAGTAGTGTATGGCTTAATAGTTTCATTTCCATTATTCGTGAGAGTCAATGTTGCTTGTGCAGCAAGTTTAGTTGCTGTGCCTTCTCCCATATCAGACTTTACAGTGACTGGCTGTTTAGTTAAATAACATTGATCTGGTCCAGTAACTGCCGTTTGTACATAGAGTTTTCCAACAGGCACTTTAGAAACTGTCACTTGAACACTTGTCTGATCATCCTTACCTACAGTGGCATGACCAATAGCATGTTGTCCAGCTTGATCTGAGTAAACTGTAACTACAGCTCCTTTAGGTAAACCTTTTTTGACATTAATCGTCAATTGCTTGTTCTTCACATTACCAGCTTCATTTAATTCCGAAGCAGTAAAGGATGGCGTTTGTGGTTTTACAGTAATACGAACGTGCTCATGATCTTTCTCACCAGTTGTTTTTACTACTGAGTTATCGCTAAAAGTGGCTGTTGCTACATATTCGAAATAACCAGCACGACTATGTTTGTATTGATTACCCTCTTTTGTAACAATGTCTAATGGCGTTTTTCCTTCAAATCCCCATGTTATTCCAGCAGGCTTAGTACCTGTTGTTAATTGGTTGGCATCTGCTTTATTTTGATAAACCTCAGAGAAAGTATCTCCAACGGTGCGATGAAGTTCATTACCAGCTAAGCGAGCATCTTGAGCTTTTTCACGCACTTCAATATCAAAAGTGTAAGTAGTCTTGAGACCTTCATTATCTACTGCAACAATTTGACGCGTATAATGACCAGGTGTTACATAATCACTTGCTCCATGTTTACCCGTACTTACAGGTCCACTAATAGTAAAGCGATAAGGATCTGTTTTAGCCCCTTTTTTATTGCTTTGAGCCTTAATAACTTGATCTTGATCACTAATCTTTAATCCTTTGATATCTTTGCTAAGTGGTTGATTATTACTTAATTGATATGTAGCTTGCTTAATGGTCTGATCATCGGTTGCAGCTACTGTATATGTTTTATTTTCTCCCTTATAAAACACAAGAGAAATCCTGTTATTATAAGTATTCGTTACACGGTTACCATCTGGATTTTGTGCAAAATCAGTCTTATTTCCTTCGTAAATAGTAACGGCTGGTGCCTGTTCGCTACGAACTATAGTAATAGGAACTTGAGTTGCTTTACCATTAAAAGTCAGGTCTAATACAACCTTACGTTGACATTCACCAGGTTTCCAATCTGTTATCTTAGGCTTACCTGTTAAATTACCATCTTTATCAATAGACAAGCCATAATTTAATGTTTGTGCCTTAAAATCACCAGTCACTCCCGCCTTGGATACCCTAATCATATGACCAGGTGTTACACCTTGCTTTACAGTGTTGAAATCTTGACCTTCTTTGAAAACTCCTACAACATTTACAGGAATTTGCAAATCAATATTAGCAATAGAACGATGTGCATCTTGACTAATAGCCTCACCCAATACAGGTTTTCCACTTTGAGTAAGTTCATAAACAACAGGTTTATTATTGCTTAACCATGAAAAACGATTAGATTTTTGCTGTTCAGGAAGATTTTCAATACCATCTTTAACATCAGGTTCTACCCCTAGTGGAACAGTAATTGGCTGAGTTAATACGGGTTCTGGTCGTTGTGCACTTACATAAGTATCAACTAATTTTACTAAAGAATGGTTAGTATTACTTTCAAAAGAACGTGTGCCCATAACCGATTCAATTTTATGTTCACGACCTCGCTTAGCTGGATCTACATTTCTAGTATAGAATCTAAAGATCATCGCATCACTGTCTATCATAGTTTGCATGAACACAAGATCACGACGCTTTTGAATGGTATTAATCCGCTCTAATAATCGGTCAGAAGCATCTCCTACCAAACGAACCGATTTACCAACTTGTCTAGGGGCCTTAGCATTAAATTCAGGTTGTTTAGAAACATCATAGCCTTCATTTAACATCAGACGAGTAACAGGTTTATTAGGATCACGCCCACCATCATTTAAACCGAAAATAATACCTTGTAATGTTTTACATTGGCCAGATCTCGGCCATCCGGGATTATAAGTGTAGCCATCAATGAAGGAATTAATCCAAAAACCTCTTCTATCTGGAACCCTGTTACCGCCACTATAAGCAGACACATC
Organism: Lactobacillus iners; assembly: GCF_011058775.1. Lineage (NCBI taxonomy): Bacteria > Bacillati > Bacillota > Bacilli > Lactobacillales > Lactobacillaceae > Lactobacillus > Lactobacillus iners. The sequence continues at coordinate 914,730 of NZ_CP049230.1, forward strand.
CCAATCAGGATCCACAGCTCCAGTTGTATCACCATGACGCATTGCAAATTTTTGTTTCAATGAACCCCAATCAGGCTGAGCTGCTATCTGATTCACCATGTTAGTTAATTGCTGGGCTTTATCATCTATTCTGGATAAGCCTTGCATATTAGCTGCAGTGATAGACATGTGGTTCTTATCACCATCACGATAAACCTCCATAGCATGGTTTTGATCCTCAATAATTTCCTGATCTCTCGGCACTGTGAAATAAAATCGAGCTTTACCGGTTTTTAAATTATTATTATTAAAGGAAACCTGCCACTCATAAGTACCATCAGCTTGTCTAGTAATCTGTTCAGAAATATTGCTTGGATCAATTAATTGACCACTATACGGCTTTCCTTTACTCCAATCATTTGCAATATACTGCTTACGGTCAGTCATATGACCATCTGCAAAAATATGAGAGTAATAATCAATCGTTTGGTTATGATCAAGATCCTGATCAGTATCCCATCCTGTAATAACGGAATCTGCTGCACGTCTCGCATAGGCTAAAACTGCTTTTAATTTATTGAAATCATGCTTATCAGCTTCGCTTGAAAGTTCTGTTTCTGGGTGTAATGCAATCTTTGCATAAAGATCCAACCTTTTGTTTGCCCAGTTTTTATATTCTTGATTTTGCCTATCATCTAATTCAGCATTACTATGATAATTATTATATTGTAAGGTAATATAATCGCTTGTTTCCTTTTTTAAGGCTTCTAATTCAGCTTGTTGTTCAATCTCTCGAAGCTCTTTTTTATTTTTAGCTTGTTTAATTTTGTTATAATATGGCGTTTTATCAGGATCAATTAGATTTTCCATCTTTTGAACTTTATCATGTGCCTCTTTTTTGGCACTAGGCAATGTATCCTGAACGATCTTATTAATAGTTTTTTTGATTTCTTGAACTTTTTGTTTTCTCTGCTCAGTAGAAAGCGGTTGCTGCAACTCTTTAATTAATTCAGCACGTTTAGCTTCTGAAACTTGTGACAATTCATCCTCTAAATCATAAACCGCTTGCTTAGATTCTATACGATTTCTGGCTTCTTCATTATATTGATTTTGCCATTGTTGTTGATCATATTTGCCATCTTTAACTAACAAACACTGACCACCATCGATATTCTTCTTAGGCTGTTCGACGTGATCATTTGTTGCACGATCCGTATCTTTTTTACCAGAATTAATCTTTTCATTTTCTACATTATTTCCAGTAGCAACATTTGCATTAGCTTGCACCAATCTTCCCATAGCACCAAAGTACAATGAAGTAGATAGTAAAACCGAAGCGGTTCCAATAGCCAATTTTCGGATACCAAAATGTGGCACTTGCCGTGCTTCTTGTTGTAATTTATTTTGTAAATTATTCTTAGAAATACCCATGTTAATTTCTCCTAAACATTGTCCAACCCATATTAATAATAAAAAATAAAAATACGTATTTTGACGTCAATACATTTAAATTCTAGTACACCCCCCCCGACTTTCAAGCTTTTTATTATTTTTAAGATAAATATGAAGAATTCAATATACCTAACTGATGATATGCTATATCAATATAGATATAGTTTTTAATTGAATGAAATGCAGGCTTTTTTAATTTTCTTTTAAATTATAGCTAAAAAATATAGTAAAAGGGCTTTGTTAAATATAAAACTTGAATGCGTTTTCATTTGATGAACGTTCTTCTTTGACGATTAAAAAAATATTATTTGTTAACTGTCCAATCTAATTTTTTGTGTAAAAAAAGACCCCGAGATTATATAATCTCGAAGTCTTTTCACTCATTTAATCAAAATAGATTAATTAGCGATAAATTTTGAAATTAATCTTTATTTTTTCTACGATACCCAGAAATTCCTAGCATTGCCGCAATTCCTGCTAATAATAATCCTGTCAAAGCAAAACTATTATTACCTGTTTGTGGTAATTCATGAGCAGTAGCTTTATCACTTCTGATATGAGTATCACTTGCCTTAGTGTTATCTACAGATTTAGATGATTTTATTTTAACGTTATTAACAATATCATCTTTTACTGTGACTTCAGACGATTCTCCTGTAACTCCATTAGCTGTTGGCACTAGTGTCAACTTAGTATCTGGATCTTGTTTTGGTACTGCAACTGTAAAGTTTCCTTGGTCATCTGCTGTACCTGTGCCGATGGTCTTGCCATCTTTATCCTTAACTTCAACTTGTGCCTTTGGCGTCGTCTTTCCACTTACTACTGTCTTAGCAGAACCATTTTCAGGATTAATTGCCTTACCATCAATAATAACTGGTATTTCATTTATTGACTCAATTGTTGAATTTCCACTCACTACTGGCACATCTTTTACCGTAACTTCAGTTGGTTCGCCTGTAACTCCATTAGCTGTTGGGATAAGTGTCAACTTAGTATCTGGATCTTGTTTTGGTACTGCAACTGTAAAGTTTCCTTGGTCGTCTGCTGTACCTGTGCCAATGGTCTTGCCATCTTTATCCTTGACTTCAACTTGTGCCTTTGGCGTTGTCTTGCCACTTACTACTGTCTTATCTGGCGTCTTTGGATCATTGTTGGCAGTGCCTTCACTTACTACTGGCACATCTTTTACCGTTACTTCAGCTGGTTCTCCTGTAACTCCATTAGCTGTTGGCACTAATGTCAACTTAGTATCTGGATTTTGTTTTGGTACTTGAATTGTGAAATGACCTTGATCGTCTGCTGTACCTGTGCCGATGGTCTTGCCATCTTTATCCTTAACTTCAACCTTTGCCTTTGGCGTAGTCTTGCCACTTACTACCGTTTTATCTGGTGTCTTTGGATCATTGTGGGCAGTACCTTCATTTACTACTGGCACATCTTTCACTGTAACTTCAGTTGGTTCTCCTGTAACTCCATTAGCTGTTGGCACTAATGTCAACTTAGTATCTGGATTTTGTTTTGGTACTTGAATTGTGAAATGACCTTGATCGTCTGCTGTACCTGTGCCAATGGTCTTGCCATCTTTATCCTTGACTTCAACCTTTGCCTTTGGCGTAGTCTTGCCACTTACTACTGTTTTATCTGGCGTCTTTGGATCATTGATAGCATTGCCATCTTTAACTACTGGTGTATCTTTCACTGTTGCATTAACTGGTTCACCTACTAAATTAGGTTTATCTCCGTTTTTCAGACTTGGGGTTAACACTATATCAGTTCCATCAGCTTGTTTTGGAATATCCACTGTAAAGTGTCCCTTATCATCCGCAGTAACAGAAACTGGTTGTCCAGATTTATCTTTAATTGGATTACCATCAGTATCTGTAATTGTAACCTTAGCATTTGGTGCGGTCTCCCCACTTACTACTGTCTTATCTGGCTTATCGCTAGTATTCTTAGCCTTTTGATCAGTAATAGAGATACCTACTGCTACATTTACTGGTGTACCTGCCTTAGGTCCATTAATTGGCGTAATTGTCAACAATGTACCTTGCTCCTGTTTTGGAATTTCAACAGTAAAGTTACCATCTTTATCCGCTTTGACAGGAGTCTTGGAATCAGTAAATTCATGACCATTAGGACCTACAATTTTAACAACAGCACCAGGTAATGTTTTACCAGTTACGATTGTCTTATTCTTAGTATCATCATTGTTAGCCGATTGGTTAATGATTTGTGGTTTGATAAATCCGACTGTTCCCTTAGCAGGATCAGAAGATTGCCCGTCCTTATTCTTTGCTATTGCGGAAATTGGACTTCCATCCTTAACTGCTTCAGCAGGAATAGTAATAGCACCCGTTTCTGGATCAATGGTTACGCCAGTTGGTACATCTCCATCTATTTTCCATTTACCATCTTTGTCTTTATGAGCAACAATAGTTTGTTTTGGCTGCGGTTCATTTTCATCGATAACCTCATTAACCGTGTTAGGTACCATATCTACATCAATAGAAACATTATTAGCATTATCTGCTGGTTTAATGGTTACACTACCGTTTTCAGGCGTATCAATTGTTGGCTTAGCTGGCTTTTCAGTAACCGTAACTGTAGTTGCATCGCCTGTTTGATTATTGTTTGTAGGAATAAGTTTTAATTGCTTGCCTGCAGCTTGTTTTGGTGTAACAGCAATCTTGAACTTACCTTCCTGATCGGTGACACCTTCACCAATCTTCTTTCCATTTTCATCTTGAACTTCAATTTTGGTTCCTGGAAGCGATTTTCCTGTAATTTCTGTCTTATTTTTATCACCTGAATCATTGGTAGCAGCCCCATTATTGATAAATGGTTTGTCTGTTACAACAACATTAACGGGTACTTCAATTGGATGATCAATTCCTGGAATTGTCACTTCAACGACACCTGGTACCTTCTCAGCTGGATTTTCTGTATTTGGCTTATGATCCTTCTGCCACTTAAAGGTTGTCCCTGAAGGAAGATCGCCAATATTAGCAATGCTATCTTCTGGTTTTGGATCGCCACCTTTAGCAACCTTAATACCATCATTGGCATTTGGATTTGGAACTACCTCAATTGTAGTTGGTACTTCAATTTCTTTATCCACACCGTGAATTTTGACTAAAACAACACCATTCTTGTTGCCTGGTACTTTGTTATCAGGTGCCTTACCATCCTTCCAAGTGAAAGTAGTAGCATTATTTGGATCAGATGGTAGCTGATCAGCGTTTTTAATACTATCCTTAGCATTCAGAGGTGTCTTTCCTTCAGGATCTTGAAGAACTACACGATGTTGCTTAGTTGGATAAGGAATGACTTTCAACTTAGCATCAACAGGTATTGGCTTATCTGAACCAGGAACTGTAATTTCGACTTTTCCAGCAGTTTCTCCTGGATTATCAGTAGACGGTTCTTTTGCCCATTTAAAGGTTGTTCCTTTTGGATACTTCTCATGATCAGCAACACTCTTCTTTGGGTCAGGTGTTTGACCTTGGAGTGTGACTTGATCCTGACCAGCTGGATTTGGCAACACATTAATAGTTACCTCAACCTCTTTAGGTGTCATACCTGGAACAGTTACAGTGACCTTCTTAGTCACAATACCAGGTTGAGTTAAATCAGGATTGCCATCCTTCCAAACAAATTTAGTGTTATTAGGATACTTGTCATTGCCTTTTACGCCAGATTTAGGATCCACGGAGCCATTAACATTGGTGTTGATAGTGCCACCTTTAGGTGCAGGTAATACATTTACTGTAACTTCTACTGTCGCAGGCGTTTGAACACTAGGAACTTTTACCACTACCTTGCCTTTAACCGTTCCAGCTGTACTCGTATCAGGAATCTGAGCAACCCCAGCAGGGTCTTTTTGCCATTCTGCAGTTGTGGTTTGTCCCTCTTTAGATTTGATTCCTTTACTTGCCTCAGGTGTTTCTCCTTCAAAGACATTAATAGATTGAGTCTCGGGAACTGCAACAACCTTAACCTTAACATTTTCAACCTTAAGTGGATCTTTTTGACCTGGCATATGAATTAAAATATTGCCTGTTGGCTCACCTGCTTTGGAAGTATCAGGTGTTTTCTCCCATTCAAATGTCGTATTCTTTGGATACTTGTCCTTATTACTAATACTATCTGAAGCATCAGGAATAGTTCCAACAAAGACTGTATTATCGGTGGTTTGAGGTTTAGGCGACTTCACTTTAACAGGTACATCTATATTTCCTTTAGATCCATCAGCATAAGTAATCTCAACTGGAACAGTAAAGTCTCCAGCTGTTTGACCATTTGGAATTTTATCGGTCGAAACCTTATATTGAATCTTATTCTTCTTATCTTCAGGATAACCAGAGATAGTAATAGCCTTTTTAATGTCATCTTCTGAAGTTTGCTTGCCAAATTCTTTTTCAACTGGAGTAGCTGCTGGTGTGTATTGCTCAGTATCTGGAGCCTTCACGATTACTGGCACATCAACAGTAGCTTTTGATCCATCTTCATATGTAACTACCACTTTAACTAAAGTTTTGCCTGATTTATGTGAATCTGGCTTAGCACTGCCCTCAGCAATGGTAAATTGAAGTTTGTTTGCATCCCCCGGAGTCTGCTTATCACTCTTAGTATAATTTGGAACAGATACTGCTCCCGTAATTTCACTATCTTTAATCTCTTCACCGTAATTCTTATAAATAGTTTTAGCTTGTGGCAAATTATTTTCAGTGTAACCTGCTTCAGATTGTCCAATAATTACTGGAACTTTTGTTTTCTCTGTAGAACCATCTTTATATTTGATAGTCACAGCAACATCAGTATGTCCTTCAGCAAAGCCATCTGCGGGAATAGTATCATCTACAGAAATAGTATAGTCACCTTTATTAGGATCCAAGCCATTAATGGTAACTGCTTTCTTAATATCGTCTGCTGTAATTTTACGTTCAGCATAAGTTTTCTTAATTGGCGTCACTGTTGGATCATAATTATCGGCTTGCTTATTGCCTACTGTTACAGGAACTTGAACAATAGCAACTGACCCATCTGGATAAGTGACTTCAACAGGAACATTTACTTTAGTAGATGTTTGTCCATCTGGCACATTAGCATTTTTAGCTACTTCAATCTTTGGTTTAGTCTTATCAGTAGGATATTTAGAATCAATTGTAACCTTACTTACAATCTGCTTCTTAATATCGTCTTGTTTTGTCCCCCATGGCACTGTTAATGCATCAGCCTTTGGTGGATAAGTAACACTCGCAGGATCAGCTACTGTCACAGGAACATTAACGATGTCACTTGTAACATCCTTATAAGTTACCTTAACCTGTACCTTCACTGTACCAGGTTGTTTTCCGTCTATAGCAGTTTGCCCTGGAACAACTTCTATCTTGATTACATCTTTATCAGGTCCTACTTCAGAAACTTGCTGACCTTTTTTAACTGTAACTTGCTTAATAATTTCTTCATTAGTTGCCGGTTGGCCATAATGTCTTTTAAGTTCAGTAGCTACTGGCTCATATTGTTTATTAAGTGGATCTTTAGTAATAACAGTAACTTCTACCACCTTATGGGAACCATCATCAAATGTTAATTTTACACGTACTTTTTGCGTGCCTGGATGTTTACCATCAGGTAGCGTTTGCCCTGGAACAATTTGTTTGTCCTTAATATGTGAAGAAACTTTAGGACCATCATCTTGCTTAATTGCTCCCAACACGTCTTCTGCATAGGTTTTTCGGCCATATTCTTTTTCAACTTGCCCTATATGACTCACATCAGACTTACTTTGGGGCTGTTCTACTGTAACTTTGACCGTTGTTGTATCAGCAGATCCATCTTTATAAACAACTTTAACAGGAACTTCAAACTTACCAGCTATTTTTCCATCTGGAAGGCTTGATTCTTCAAGAACCTTAACAGTATAGCCAACCTTTGCTTTTTTCTTACCTTCCTTTACTTTAACTTTATTTTCACTGGTGTTTTCAACTTTGCTCTTAATAATATCTTTTGAAGTACCATAAGCAACACTTATATGTCCTTCAGTGGCTTCATATTTAGCAGCTAGCGTATCATTACCAATTGTCACATGGACTTGAACATGATCAGTAGACTTATCTGGATATGTCACTGTAACAGGAACAAAGTAGTCTTTTTGATTACCCTTATTGTAATCTTCTAATTGGCCATCAACTGCAACTGTTGGATCTGCATAACCGCTCTTTGGATATTTAGAATCCTTAGTAACAGCTTGTTTAATATCATCTATGGTTACTGTATCAGTAGTATTAGTCTTAACTACAGGAGTTACTGTAGGATCATACAAATCAGCATCCTTATCAGCATATAATTCAAGCGTTGCTGTGGTAGTGTTACCCTTTGCATCTGTTAAGGTCACTGTTTCTTGCCAAGACTTACCTTCTTCTGCTGCTTGATTTGGTGCCTTAACCGTTAAATCAACGGTTGCAGGATTGTCAATTGTTGCATCAGTAGTCTTAGAAAGTGTACCTGCTGTCACAAAATTATTTCCTGTTGATGTCACACTTTGTAATTGACCTGATGTATCGTGCAATTTAAGAGAAATCTTAGTTTCACCACCACGTACGACCTTTACACGATAGACAGTATGATTATCTTTTGTAACTGTTTCAGCATCTTCTGGTTCTTCAATCACAGGAGGAACATCATCAATGATAGTAAGCGTTGATTTGACATTCTTAGTAGAACCATCTGGTAAAGTAACGCAAATTGATACTTCTTTTGGAGTACCTTTACCATCTTTACCACTTGTTGGATCAGTCCATTTTGGCTCTGTTGCCCATGAATAAGTTGATCCTACTGGAAAATCATTCCCCTCTTGAGAAATACCATCTTTTGGATCAGGATAATTATTACCGTCTGACATCTTATAAGTTAATAATTTTCCTTGGACCTTATTACCATACTTTTCACTCTGGTTATGAGGATACAATCTAACTTTCAAAGTCGTCGTGTTTCCTGAAGGATCGACTGCTTTTACAACTCTAGAATACTTATCTCCTAACGGAGCTTGGCCTGTTAAAGTAAATGACTTAGGACTAGCTGTTGATCCTGCACCAGCTGGTGTCGAACTCTTTACTCCAGGAATAGGCATCATACTTAAATCATTAATCTGACCGCTATTATCGGTTGATGTGATCTTAAAGTCCACATCTTCACGTGCATAACTATCAAGTTTAATATAACCATCTTTATCTTTAGCAGTTATTTCAACATAATTGCCATTTTCTTTCTTGTAAACTTTAATTTCAGGAGCGTTTTGGTCTTGTACATTAACGGGTACTGATACATCTACTGGCTTACCACCATTACGATTATCATTAAATGTAATTCTTACTTTACCTGGTAATGCATTACCAACTTTATCAGTTTTTGGCTGTTCTACCCATTGAATAGTTGGTGCTGGAATATCCACTTTTCCTGTTGTTTTATTCTTAACTTCTGCAATTCCTTCTGTGTTACCTAGTGCTACTTTAGCATCAGGCAATGTTCCACCTAAAGGCACCGTAATCGGTTCAACATTCAATTTTAATTTAGGATAAACAGTTACTGACACCTTCTTAGTAACTGTATGATTTGCATCGTCTGTTACTTTAAAGGTAAATTCATGTTTACCCACTTCACTATCAGGTACCGACAATAAAGTGGTCGTTCCTTTCATATGGTCATCTTGATAAGAAGAATACGTTGTCTTCTGCTGAGTTGACAATATATTCATTAAGTTTCCCATATCAAACATACCTGACGCAATGCCAGTTGCAATCTCAAAGTTAACCTTGACATTATCCTTAGCATCAAAAGTAAAAGTCAAATCGTCACCTGCGGTAATTTCTGATGGAGCGGAAACTGTTAATGTAGGTGCGACATCATCTTGGGACACATTGCTTGGATCACTTGGATCGGAAGTGATTTCTCCACCATTTTTAACAATGGTAGTGGCCTTTACTTTCGTATTATCGGGCATTTTATCTTTGATAACAACTTCTGCACTACCATTATTTACTTGTCCTTCTCCTAGAACTTTATTTTTATCATCAGTTAAACGAACAATTGCTCCATCAGGTACTCCGTCCCCAACAGATACCGTTACTTTCTGATTTTCTTGGTTAGCATGCCCAATCAAGTTAGTCTGGATGACTGGTTTCAGAGGTTTGACTTTGAAAGTAACATCAGTTTCATTTTTAGAGCCGTCGGGATAAGTAGCAATCGCTTTTCGTTTGAATGTCCCAGCTAAATCAGTTCTCGGCTCATTTTCAAATTCAACTTTTTGTGGCTGTACATTGCCCGTAGTAGTCACATATTGTTTAGCATCCACTTTTTTATCAGCTGTCTGTTTTAATGAATCACCGACCTTTACTTCAACAGTCTTTCCAGTTAATGTATTAGCTAAATTATCTGGTTTCTTAACTTTAACGGGAACATCCACTGTATGATAGGAGCCATCTGAATAAGTAACTTTCACAACCGCAGAACCTGCATCAGCTGTATCCCCAGTTTTGAACGCATCTGGTGCTAAATTAGTATCTGGAATTGAAACAACAGATGGTGTGCCTTTTTTATCATCTTCTTTATTATATTTTAATTTGGCCAAAATACCATCATTGCTTGGCTTTTCACCACGTTTAACAGTAATCACATCTGCCGTTGGAGCAGCATATTTACTACTTTGGTTCTTTAATTGAACCTTAACACTATGAGAAGTAGTATTGCCTGCTTCATCAGTAGCTGTAACAGCAATATCATATATTTTCTCTTTAGGTTGGCCATTTACCTTATTTTCAAATTTTTCCTGACTATAGTCCTTACTATATTTTGCAGCTTCAGTAGCAGATTGATTATCCACACTAAAGTCACCACTTGGCATGCCTGTAACCTTAAAGTTCTTTAACTTACCTTCGTTATCTGAAGCTTCAAATTTAAGTGGCGTACTTTCTCCTTGATAAGTTGTAAATTCATTACCATCAGTCATTGGTTGCCCATTTAAATACAACTTAGGTGCTTCACTATCACTCTTTTTACGTGGTAAATTTTCTTCTCCATATGGTTCACGACCAGAAATGAAAGTATAAGCAGAATTAGTAGTTCTACCATAAGATGATGTGTTAGCCCAAGTATAAGCATTTTGAATATCTTCAGTCGTTACACCAGGTCTCAATTTAACATCACAGTGCAAGTGAGCTGCTTCGTTAACAGCGGTCGTTCTAACACCAATACCATAACTGTAACTACTGTAAGGTGCACTCAACTTAGTCGCATTTTTAATAGTTTGATCATCTTTATTAGAATGGAAGGTATCGCTTAAATCTTGATTACGACTTCTGCCTGCACGTACTCCCAACGTATAAAGATAAATAGATTGACCAAAAGAGTGATCTGTCTGTAAAGGATTTAATTTAGCTGAGTTAGCATTATTTTTATAGAAATTTGAAAAATCACGAGACAACACAGCATTATACGCAGAGGACGCATTTTTGTCATAAAAATCAATAGATAAGTTAGACAAAGTATCGCCTTTATAACCACCATTATTCAAATCTGCGATTTGGTAAGGTATTTGCCAAACATATTGTTGCTGATTGGAATGCTTAAGCATCGATCGACCATCATTATTGAAAAAGACATCAAAAACTAAATACTTACTGCCATTTCTTTCTTCAACATGTGCATACATATCAGTTTTTAGGGTAACGTCGTTCCACTCTCCGACATTATCACTTCCAACTGGTTTCTTTTCTCCTTGATCATTAACTCCACGATAACGTTGCAATTCCAAAATATTTGGTTTTGTAAGCCATTCAGGATTACTTACTGTGTCACCACTACGATCTTGGTATACAACAGCTTGCCCATTTTTAGCAGACTTAACGCTTGCTAAGACTTTATCAACTTGTTTTTTATCATGTATGATTTCATTGATTTTAGCTTTAACTTTAGATTTAGCTTTAGCTTTAGTTTCTGCCTCTTCCTTCTTAGGTGCAGAATCAGCTAATGAATTTTTATCAACTTTTTCAGCCTTGTCCTTATTAATATCCGCATCAACTTTAATTTTTGCTTTTTCGGAATGTTGGACATCAGTTGCTGCAGTTGTACTTGCAGCAGCTGAGTTGGCGTACCCTAATAAGAAAAGTGAAGATAAAGCTACTGAAACAACACCAACACTAAACTTACGAATACCATAATACGTAACCTTTTCTCTTTGTTTAAGATCACGCATATATTTATTATTTTTACCAAACATATAACTTACTCCTAATAATTATCTATATTAATTAATAATAAAAACACGTCTTTTGACGTCTATACACTTTAATTTTAGTATACCCCCCCCGACTTTCAAGTTTCCTGCTCATGGGTACAATCTAATTTTTTGTTTAAAAAAAGACCCCGAGATTTTATAATCTCGAAGTCTTTTCACTCATTTAATTAAGTTAGATTAATTAGAGATAAATTTAGAAATTAATCTTTATTTTTTCAATCGCCATTTCTATAGATAGATATTACCATCACTGTCAGCTTCCTTGACCAATGCTGCAATACCCTCAATAAAGCCAATAAGCCCAGGTATACAAGTCCAAAAGAAAAGGATATAAACAATACCTACCATCCGACCTGCATAAAATTTATGAATACCAAAACTACCTAAAAAAATTGCTAGCAAAGCATAAACTAATTTATTTACTCTTCTACCATTATGATAAAATTGCTCTTTATTACATTTTCTAACAATAATTTCATCGCCAGTTTTATAAACTTCCAATTCATCATTTACCTGAGGAATAAAATCTAAAGAAGCAGTATCTACTTCTTCAATGGAACCGTTATCTAACCCAATAGTTGTCTTATTTATATTAGTTTTTAACACTTTAGCCATGGTTAATACCTCGTTTTGTGAAAAATATAAGTTTAATAATAAACATTCATCTCATTTTGTCAATAATTATACATATCAATTTTTTCTTGTTTAGATAAGGTAAACATAATAAAAACCTCGAAATTCTGGTTCGAATTTCGGGGTTCATATTAGTAATACTACTATTGTCTTTTTTGAGTTTAACGACTATTTTTCATTTTTTCGTTTTATATCTACTATAGTCATTAATCCACTCAATCCTAACATAGCCATTCCTAATGCGTAACCTTCTTCTGAAGAACCTGACTGTGGTAATTTCTTTGGTTCAGGTTTTGGCTCTGGTTTAGGTTTAGGTTGTGGCTCTGGCTCTGGCTTTGGCTCTGGCTGTGGCTGCGGTTCTGGCTTTGGCTGCGGCTGTGGCTGCGGTTCTGGCTTTGGCTCTGGCTGCGGCTGTGGCTTTGGCTCTGGCTTAGGCGTTGGACATACTGGACATGGAGTTGGTTTTTCCTTCTTAACTACCTTTTCATAAACATAGGTTATGGATTGGTCCTTGTTGCCAACTATCTTGCCTGTCGTACTCTTACCTTCTGTTGAATAAGTTGGATTATCTTTTGGATCTTGTGTTTTCACAAATTTGAATCCGTCTTTTTCATTCTTTTCGGTTGTGTACTCATCGCCGTCTCGTCCATCAACTTTATTTTCATTTTGTTCTGTCTTAACGACCTTACCGTCTTCATCCTTAGTAACATAAATGTGAATTTCCTTGAAGGATCCACTCTTTGGCTCTGGCTTAGGTGTTGGACATACTGGACATGGTGTTGGTTTTTCCTTCTTAACTATTTTTTCATAAACATAGGTTATGGATTGGTCCTTGTTACCAACTATCTTGCCTGTCGTACTCTTACCTTCTGTTGAATAAGTTGGATTATCTTTTGGATCTTGTGTTTTCACAAATTTGAATCCGTCTTTTTCATTCTTTTCGGTTGTGTACTCATCGCCGTCTCGTCCATCAACTTTATTTTCATTTTGTTCTGTCTTAACGACCTTACCGTCTTCATCCTTAGTAACATAAATGTGAATTTCCTTGAAAGATCCCTTCTTCGGTTCTGGGGCTGGAGCAGGTTTAGCTACCTTCTTTTCGTAGACATAGGTAATTGCTTGCGTCTTATCGCCGACAAATTTACCCTTGGTTGGTTCTCCTTTTTCTGAATATTTTGGATTCTCTTTAGCATCCTGCGTATTCTTAAATGTATAACCTTCTTTGTCTACCTTGCCTGTCGTGTATTCTTCTTTTTCTGTACCACTGACTACTCTTTCAGTGCTACTCTCGCTGATGACCTTACCATCTTCATCTACAACTCTATAAATATGAGTTTCTTTGAAGGATCCCTTCTTCGGTTCTGGGGCTGGAGCTGGTTTAGCTACCTTCTTTTCGTAGACATAGGTAATTGCTTGCGTCTTATCGCCGACAAATTTACCCTTGGTTGGTTCTCCTTTTTCTGAATATTTTGGATTCTCTTTAGCATCCTGCGTATTCTTAAATGTATAACCTTCTTTGTCTACCTTGCCTGTCGTGTATTCTTCTTTTTCTGTACCACTGACTACTCTTTCAGTGCTACTCTCGCTGATGACCTTACCGTCTTCGTCTACAACTCTATAAATATGAGTTTCTTTGAAGGAGCCCTTCTTTGGTTCTGGGGCTGGAGCAGGTTTAGCTACCTTCTTTTCGTATACATAGGTAATGCTTGCGTCTTATCGCCGACAAATTTACCCTTGGTTGGTTCTCCTTTTTCTGAATATTTTGGATTCTCTTTAGCATCCTGCGTATTCTTAAATGTATAACCTTCTTTGTCTACCTTACCTGTCGTGTACTCTTCTTTTTCAGTTCCACTGACTACTCTTTCAGTGCTACTCTCGCTGATAACCTTACCGTCTTCATCTACAACTCTATAGATATGCGTTTCCTTGAAAGATCCCTTCTTCGGTTCTGGGGCTGGAGCTGGTGTTTCTTTTTGAACTGTTCTTTCATAAACGTAAGTAATTTCTTGAGTTTTATCTCCTACAAATTTTCCTTTAGTAGAATCACCTTTGTCTGAATAGCTAGGATTTTCTTTAGGGTCTTGAGTTTTAACAAATTTAAATCCTTCTTTATCTACTTTACCAGTAGTGTATTCATCGCCCTCATTACCAGAAACTTCTTTTTCAACTCTATCAGTGCTTACAACTTTGCCATCTTCATCTTTAGTGACATAGACGTGAGTTTCTTTGAAATTACCTTTTTTCAAAACTGGTGTAGGAGCAGGTTTTTCTTTTTGAACTACTTTTTCATAGACGTAAGTAATAGCTTGGTCTTTGCCTTCTTTGAACTTACCTTTAGTTGTTGCTCCGTCTTTTTTAGAATAAGTAGGGTCTTCTTTAGGATCTTTTGCTTCTTTAAATGTAAATCCGTCTTTATCTATTTTTCCAGTAGTATATTCTTCAGAGCTTTCTCCTCTTTGTGGTTCTTTTGTAACTATTTCTTTACTTACTATATTTCCTTCATCATCTTTAGTTATATAGACATGAGTTTCGGTGAATGTTCCAGTAGAAACTTCTTTTTCATAAGTATATTGAACTTTTTGTGTTTGTCCTTCTACATAAGTTCCTTCTGTTTTTTTACCATTTTTATCAAATGAAGGATTATTTTCTGTGGCTTTTACTTCTGTAAGTTTGTATCCGTCTTTGTCTTTTTTCTCTGTAGTGTATTTATCTCCGTTACTTCCAGATTTCAAGTCACCTTCAACTACTTCTTTACCTACTATTTTACCTGTTGTTTTATCTTTAGTTATATAAATGTGTGTTTCCTTGAAACGTCCTTTTTTAACTACTTTTTGATAGAAGAATGTAGCTTTTTTAGTTTTATCAGTTTCAAAGTTTCCTGTTACTGAATCATCAGTTTTACGAGTTCCATCTACATCTTCAACATGGGTAAAAGTGTAACCTTCTAAATCTTGTTTTTTAGCTGTGTATTTTTGATTTTCATCGCCGTCTTGTAAGTTTCCAGATTCGACGTAGTCTGTTGATAGTACATTTCCTTGATCGTCTACTGTTTGATAAACATGGTGTTCTTTGAAGAATCCTTTATTATTTTGTCTTGTATAGTAGTAAGTTACTGATTTTGTAATTCTATCTGTAAAATTACCAGTTGCTTTTGAACCGTCTTGATTACATATAGCTTTATTTTGAGCTACAACTTTGTTTAAAGTATACCCGGGTTCGTCTATTTTTTCAGTTTCATAAGATTCGTTTTCTGTTCCTTTGCTGTAGTGCTGAAATTCTTTGATACTGTCTGTTTTGATAAGATTTCCATTTTTATCTACTGTTTGATAGATATGCATATCATAAAAAGATCCTTTTGCAGTTTCGTTTGCATCTTCTGGGTCTTTTAGTGAAACTGAAGCAATGTGTGATGCTGTTTTTGTAGGTTTATTTTCTGGGTCTGCTATAGCTGTTGTTTTAACATTAGCAGCTTTAGAGGCATCGTATTTACCACTATAGCTAATAACATAGACGTCATTTGACCCTTTGTTTTTTAAATTAATTTCGATACCACTGTGATCGTCTTTTAATTTTTTTTCAAATTGTGAAGGTTTTAGCTCTTCTAGATTTTCTGCGTCATAATCCATACTTCCTTTAAGTTTGTAAGGATCTTTTACTTTATAAACTTTAACGCTATTTAGAACTTGACCGTCAAATGTTGTGGAAGAGTTTTGATCTCCATTTTCTATTATCATTTTTGTGCCATTTTGCGGTTTTCCTTGGTTATTAACATAAATAGTTTCTTTATATGTTCCGGCTTGTTCATTAATATCATAAAGTGTAGCAACACTATTACTATCTATATCAGCCTCACCTTCTGCTACTGGCACTCTATAGTCAATAGCTACTTTTTTTTCAGCTTTGTGTTTTCCTATAGTTGCTTGAACAGGTAGATCCTTTGTGTCAAATGGTACTTCTGTTGGATCGATAAAAAGAGGTTCGCTTATTTCTTGATGGAAACGACCATATTTTTCTGCATTTTTAGTAAATGTATATCTCATTTTATGTTTTTCAACATCATATACACCTTTTGCTACTACATCATTACCTATATAAAGTTTTGTAGAAATATCAGAATATTTAGTAGTTGATCCGTATAGATTTACATTTTTAGAAAGGTCGACATCAAAGTAGTCTCCTTCTTTTACGGTATTTTTATCTATATCAAAAGCGATTTTGTATCTCATCTCTTGATCGGTAGTGTTATCATCAGGTGCACTAGAGCGAAGCGGGTGAATGGTAGTTGCATTTTCGTTAGTATTACCTGAAATCACCATTTTTAAATTTTCAAGTTCACCACTAACATCTCTAGGAGCTATTAGTTTTTCACCCTCTTCAGATGAACTTTTATTTTCTTTTGGAACTGTACCCGTTATTAGAGAATTATTTTCCCCCCGTGTTACCGCTTTCAGCAGCTTGTGAAAAATTAGGTGTAGTAAACGCTAATAAAGATGCAAAACCAAGTAAGCAGGAAACTGTACCTATTGTCAGTTTTCTCATACCATATCTTGGCTTTTTATCAGCTCCTTCGATACGTTTCTGTTCAATCAGGCGGTGCATTTGCATTTTATCATTCATATAGTTACCTCCTTATATAAAAAACAAATAGTTTGCCTATCAATCAATGTAACAACATCAATCAGTCAGTCAGTCTATAGTAATTTTCCCTATAACTCGACCCAAAATTTTTGGAAGAAATTAACACAATACTAAAAATTAAATCCTCCCAATTAAATTATATCATAGTTATGATATTTAATAAAAAATATTAAAGCTTTTGTAAAAAAATGCTACAAGCAGTATACATTTTATATTCAAACAAAAAAGGGATACAAATTAATGTATCCCTTTCATAATCAAACCAGATTAATGGTAGCATGCTCAATTTTACTTATGTACAAAAATATCAAAAAATACATAAAACTCTAACTGAAAACTCACTAACAGCAGTTAGAGAATAACTAATTAATAAATATTATCTGTCCCTATGCATCACGTAAATAATATATTCCGAAGTGGAGGTTACCATGCACCATTAATCCATACAATCATTATAGCACCTAATAAATAAAGCAGAAACTACAAAACATTTTATGTTTCATTATTCATCGATATGCTTATTCTTTGGTAAGGCTGTTCCTACTAAGCTGACGATACAAATTATCCCAAAATCAAAACTATAAACTGCCACGATAGAAATTATGCTCACTCAATTGCATAAAGCGTTCGCGATTACCTTGCGGTAACTTACCATTAAAATCTATTTCATATGAATAAATTTTCCCCAAGTGATCAACATCTATATATACCTTATTTCTCTTATCTTTTACTTTAAAATTGCGTACCTCATGCCAAGGAATCAGCAAAAAAGGTGCATTGTCTGTAAAACTTATTTCCTTCTCATGTATGCCCTGATTGTCAAAATACAACACGAACATTCTGCCACCATCAAATATGTAGTAAAGCCTACTTAATAGTAATTTGAACAAGCCTTTTAAACAGTCATTATGTTTATTTGCTACAAGATAATTATCGGTTTTACCAAAATTTTTTTGTACCATATGGTGAATATCTGCGTTTCTCGTTAAAAAAATGCCCATCTTACTAGTCCTCCTTGATATCTTTAAATATAAAAACTTCTTTAATGTCTTTGCCTAAGACCTTACATATTTTATATGCAGTCTCTACCGTGGGACTAATTGTTTTATTTTCATAAGCCATAATTGACCGCCTTTTTAGCCCAACTGCTTTAGCCAACTTATGTTGCGATAGTCCCAATGCTTTTCTATACTCGCATATTTTATTATCCACTTCTAATTCAGGCATGTACCTTGCTTCCTTATGTTTTTATTCAATTTTGGTTACATTTATAGTACCATTTTGGTAATCTTTAATCAATATTTTGCTAGATAAATTTATGTATCATATTGCACAAAAAATACCCTCAAAAAGTTGTCTTTTTGAAGGTATTATAGTGTTTAAAAATTTTATGATTATTCTTTTTCTTTACGACGACCAGCTGCTAATCCAAATCCTAATAAAATTCCAGCAATAGCTACCATAATCGTTGCTGTAGAATATTTTTCACCTGTATTAGGTAATTTTGCTTGATTTTGTTTATTAGCTTTTGATTCTACAGTTGTGGTGGTACCGTTGCCTTGGTTGTTTTCTGTTGTAGTAACTTTTGTTTCGGTTGGTTTAGTTACTATTTGAACTATTTTATCTGCATTTGAATCTTGATTATTAGATACATTATTTTGATTATCCAAATTAGTCGTGATATCCAAATTAGTTGGATTGTCTAAATCAGTTGGTGTATCGATTTCTACAGGATCTGTGTGCGATTCACTCACTTGATCTTGCAACAATTCTGCAGCTTTAGTTAATTTTGCTTTAACTGCAGCTATCTTGTCTTGAACAGCAGTTGCTTCTGCCTTGGTTGCGTCATCGCCTTTATCTTGTACTGTTTTAGCTGCTTGCTTAACAGCTTCTAATTCGGCTTTGATTTGTTCAACAGCATCATTGTAGGCTTTAACACTGTCAGGAGTTTTTCCTGTGGTTTCTGCTAATTTCAAGTCGTCTGCTACTTTAGCTAATGCGACTTTTTGGTCAGCTGTTATAGCATCAACTAATTTATCTTTAGCATCTGCTAAAGCTGCTTTCTTTTCGTTCACTTTAGTTAATGCTGCAGCGACTGTTTCAGCAGTGGCATTGTCATCATCAATAACTTTCTGAGCATCAGCTTCTGCTTGGGTTGCGTCCGCTTTTGCTTGATCATATACAGCTTTACTTGTCTGAGTTTTGCCATTTGTTGGATCTGCTTCGCTAGTTAATTTTGCCAGCTCGTCTTTTGCTGCCTTTAAAGTCTCTTTATCAGCTTTATCTTTCAACAATTCTGCAGCTTTAGTTAATTTTGCTTTAACTGCAGCTATCTTGTCTTGAACAGCAGTTGCTTCTGCCTTGGTTGCGTCATCGCCTTTATCTTGTACTGTTTTAGCTGCTTGCTTAACAGTTTCTAATTCGGCTTTGATTTGTTCAACAGCATCATTGTAGGCTTTAACACTGTCAGGAGTTTTTCCTGTGGTTTCTGCTAATTTCAAGTCGTCTGCTACTTTAGCTAATGCGACTTTTTGGTCAGCTGTTATAGCATCAACTAATTTATCTTTAGCATCTGCTAAAGCTGCTTTCTTTTCGTTCACTTTAGTTAATGCTGCAGCGACTGTTTCAGCAGTGGCATTGTCATCATCAATAACTTTCTGAGCATCAGCTTCTGCTTGGGTTGCGTCCGCTTTTGCTTGATCATATACAGCTTTACTTGTCTGAGTTTTGCCATTTGTTGGATCTGCTTCGCTAGTTAATTTTGCCAGCTCGTCTTTTGCTGCCTTTAAAGTCTCTTTATCAGCTTTATCTTTCAACAATTCTGCAGCTTTAGTTAATTTTGCTTTAACTGCAGCTATCTTGTCTTGAACAGCAGTTGCTTCTGCCTTGGTTGCGTCATCGCCTTTATCTTGTACTGTTTTAGCTGCTTGCTTAACAGTTTCTAATTCGGCTTTGATTTGTTCAACAGCATCATTGTAGGCTTTAACACTGTCAGGAGTTTTTCCTGTGGTTTCTGCTAATTTCAAGTCGTCTGCTACTTTAGCTAATGCGACTTTTTGGTCAGCTGTTATAGCATCAACTAATTTATCTTTAGCATCTGCTAAAGCTGCTTTCTTTTCGTTCACTTTAGTTAATGCTGCAGCGACTGTTTCAGCAGTGGCATTGTCATCATCAATAACTTTCTGAGCATCAGCTTCTGCTTGGGTTGCGTCCGCTTTTGCTTGATCATATACCGATTTACTTGCCGAAGTCTTGCCATTGGTTGGATCTGCTTCGCTAGTTAATTTTGCCAGCTCGGCTTTAGCTGTCTTTAAAGCATCTTTATCAGCTTTATCTTTCAACAATTCTGCAGCTTTAGTTAATTTTGCTTTAACTGCAGCTACCTTGTCTTGAACAGCAGTGGCTTCTGCCTTAGTTGCGTCATCGCCTTTATCTTGTACTGCTTTAGCTGCTTGCTTAACAGCTTCTAATTCGGCTTTGATTTGTTCAACAGCATCATTGTAGGCTTTAACACTATCAGGAGTCTTGCCTGTAGTTTCTGCTAATTTCAAGTCATCTGCTACTTTAGCTAATGCTGCTTTTTGTTCAGCTGTTATAGCGTCAACTAATTTGGTTTTAGCATCTGCTAAATCATCAGGCTTAAATAAAAGGTTTTCTAATATAGCATCAACATCATCTTGAGTAGCATTATCATCTGCAATAAGGTTCTGAGCCTTTGTTAACAATTGTTCTGCAGTCTTCTTAACATTATCATAAGCAGTTTTGGTTGTTGTAGTCTTGTCTTTGGTTGGATCTTCTTTGATTAAACTTTCCAATTTCTTTTTAGCTGCAACTAATTCAGTCTTTACTGCTTGATCTTTTAGAGCACCAGCAGCTGTTACAAGTTTGGAATTTAAAGTAGCAACTTTAGCTAGCAGTTCATGTGCCTCTGCTTTTGATGCTTCGTCTTTTTTGTCTATAATTTCCTTAGCTGTCTGCTTAGCTTGGGCCAATTCATCCTGTATCTTAGCAATTTCAGTATTATATGCATTTACACTGTTAGATGTTTTGCCCTTAGTATCTGCTAATTTTAAATCATCTGCTACTTTAGCTAATGCTGCTTTTTGATCAGCAGTTATGGCATCAACTAACTTAGTCTTAGCTTCTTCTAAATCTGCTTTCTTTTTATTAACTTTAGCTAATTCATCGGCTACTGCTTCAGGTGTAGCATTTTCATCATCAATAATTGTCTGAGCGGCAGTTTCTGCTTTGGTTGCATCTGCTTTTGCTTTATCATATACAGCTTTACTTGCTGGCGTTTTGCCTGGAGTTGGATCTGCTTCCTTAGTTAATTTTGCTAAATCTTCTTTTGCTGCCTTTAAAGCCGTTTTATCAGCTTTATCTTTTAATAAATCAACTGCTTTGGTTAATTTTTCTTTAACTGCAGCTACCTTTTCCTGAGCAGCGGTTGCTTCTGCCTTAGTTGCGTTATCGCCTTTGTCATGAAATGTTTTAGCTTCTTGCTTGGCAGTTTCTAATTCTGCTTGGAATTGTTTAATAGCGTCATTATATGCTTTAACACTATCAGGCGTCTTTGTATCTGTGTCAGGTAATTTTAAATCGTCTTCTACTTTAGCTAAGTCTAGCTTTTGTTCATTAGTCATAGCATCAACTAACTTAGTCTTAGCTTCTTCTAAGGCTGCTTTTTTGTCATTAACTTTAGCTAATGCTTCTGCAACTTATTTAGGAGTAGCATTGGCATCATTAATTACTGTCTGAGCTTCAGTTTCTGCTTGTTTTGCGGCTGTTTTGGCTTGATTATATGCATCTTTACTTGCTTTTGTCTTGCCTGTTGTTGGATCTGCTTCGCTAGTTAAGCCTTCCAATGCCATTTGAGCTGCAATTAATTCATTCTTATCAGCCTGATCCTTTAAAATAGCAACTGCATCTACCAACTTAGAATTCAAGGTAGCAACTTTAGCTAACACTGTCTCTGCTTCTGCTTTTGAAGCTTCTTTTTCATTTGCTTTATTTACTATTTCCTTAGCTGCATTCTTAGCTTTTTCCAAATCATCTTTTATCTTAGCAATTTCGTCATTGTATTTTGTTACGCTGTCCGGAGTTTTACCTTGAGTATCTGCTAATTTTAAAAGATCGTCAACTTTAGCTAATGCATTCTTTTGCTCATCAGTAATAGAATCAACTAAAGCTAGTTTTGCCTTTTCCAATTCTGCATTTTTAGTATGAACTTCGGTTAATGCAGCAGTAACTGCTTCAAGTGTAGCATTATCATCATCAATGACTTTCTGAGCATCAGCTTCTGCTTGTGTTGCGGATCTTTTGGCTTTATCATATGCATCTTTACTTGTCTGAGTTTTGCCCGTGGTTGGATCTGCTTCGCTAGTTAATTTTGCTAGCTCATCTTTAGCTGCCTTTAAAGTTGTTTTATCAGCTTTATCTTTTAATAAAGCAGCAGCTTCTACTAGCTTTACTTTAACTAAAGCAATCTTAACTTGAGCGTCAGTGGCTTCTGCTTTAGTAGCATTTTCTTTTTTATTGATGACTTCATCGGCAGTCGTTTTAGCTGCTGTTAAATCAGCCTGGATCTTATCCATAGCAGCTTGATAAGCAGCGACACTAGCAGGAGTCTTTTCCTTTGTATCAGGTAATTTTAATGTCTCTTCCGCTTTTGCTAAGTCAGCTTTTTGATCACCAGTCATCACATCGACTAACTTAGCTTTGGCTTCTGCCAATTCTGCTTTTTTAATTTTAACATTAGCTAATGCATCAGCTACTTCATCAACAGTTGCTGCTTGATTATCTAATACTTTCTTAGCGTCAGCCACAGCCGTATCTGCTTCTGTTTTCTTAACATCGTATGCATCTTTACTATCTTTAGTCTTACCATCTGTTGAGATGCTTGCTATAAAGTCGTCTAATGCTTTTTTATTTTGCTCTAAGCCAGATTTATCGACAGTCAAGCCCTTATGCTTTTCTAATGTAGTCTTATTTCTGTCTTGTAATCTTTTGTTTCAGATAAAGTTGTAGCATCTAATATCTTCTTGACAGCTTCTAGTTGATCATCATAAGCTTTTTTAGATTCTTCGGTCATTCCCCGTTCATCTTTATCTTTAGTAGCAATTAATTTGTTATAAATTTTCTTCAAAAGATCTTTAGCTAAAGTATTTGTATCCTGATCAATATCGAAATCTGTACCTGAAACTGGAAGGGCAACATGCTCCCAATTAGTATTGAAGCCCATACCTAATTGATTATTATCTGCAGCACTTATACGAGTAATATATGATACTACTCCTGGTTTTAGGGTAATATTTTTACTAGTGAATGTTCCAGAATTTTTACCTAATTTATCAGAAAGTTCACTAATCTTCTCATTAAATTTATCCTTTGAAGAACTCTTATCCATTGTAAAGTAAGCATTGCCACCAATAGTTGCAGGTGTTACTTTCATATCCTTATTATCAATACCTTGTGATGGATCAAACGTTTGCTCATAAATTTTTTCAGTTTTACCATCAGCCGTCTTAGCAATTACTTCTACTTTATACTTGGCTTTACGACCATTCATATCTCCAGTAAAACCAGTCTTAAACGCAATATTGACTTTAGATCCAGTTTCTGGTGAATAAGCTTTAAAAGTCTTCTCGATACCATTGTAGCCAACCAGACCCTTTCCGAAATTTGTTTGGTCTTCATGACTATTGTATTGTGTACCAGCAGTTACAGGTTTGTCCTTATTAATTTCTGTTCTAACATTACCTAAGAAAAGCATATATTGACCTTTACGATCAAAAGTACTTTCATTTAACCACGTTACAAGTTTATTATCACCCTGTCTTACTGAATTAACAGTTTCAATTGGAAATACACCCTTGTCAGATTTTCTTGCAATAATGAAATGACCTTGTCCATCCTTATCCTTAATAGCAGTCCAGCCACCAAATTCTGTGATATCTTTTACCTTACCAGCTTCTACTCCAGTAGTTGCTCCTAATTGATCCATATCATTGATTTTGGTATTATTTTTAATTTTATCCGGTAAATCTTGCAGCTTAGTATTAAGCTCAGTTACATTAGCGTCCTTGCTTGGAGCATTAAAAACTTGATTAGCTGCCTCATCTTTAGTATTTGCAGCAGCACTTTGATTAGTAGTTGGTGCGTTATTGGTTTCAGCTGCAGATACAGATCTGCCACCCAAAAACATAAATGCTACTGCTATCGCAACACTTGCAGCACCAAAACTAACTTTTCGAATCGAATAGTGCGTAATTTTTTCATAATTTGAACGTTCTATCAAATTATGATTTTTATTATTTTTCATATTAATTCTCCTTTTAGTTACTACTTCTAACACATTGCTTAAGCGATTAAATCAATAGATTCATTAGAACTTAATCACTATAATTATATAATAATTTATATAATAATTGCCTTGCTTTTAGCAAAATATATGCTCATCATTTTTATACTCATCTGCTTTACAAACGTCCAAATAACTATGCAAAATAAAAAAAAAGACAGCGAAATAATCTACTGTCTTTTCAATCTATACACAATATTTTTTTATAATTGGAATATACTTCAATAACGCTGATACTATTATTGCACTGACAAACACAACAACTGAAACTACTGGCACTGATACTATTGCATTAAATGATAACGTGTTAAATTTAAAAATCGATGCATACTTTTCAATAAAGAATGCATGGATCAAATATATTCCTAAAGTATATTGTGAAATTAGGTAAACGAACTTATTCAGTCGCCAATTTTTATATTTGAGATATTTAAAGAATGTGTACACAGCCACTACTTCTAAGAAAACATTAACACGGAAATTACCATAATAATTACCACATGGTTGATGCGTTTTGAGTGCTAAATTCAAATCTACCAAAATAGTAAATGTCAAGCCAATAATCCCTAAGATATAAATGATTATTCGCTGCTTTTTATTGAGTTCAATCTTATCCATATAATATCCTAGTACAAAATAAAAAGAGTATCCCAACATCATATTCATACTCATAATAGATAATTTTGAATTGACTATGCCAACAAATTTTACTAATTGTTCATTACTACCAACTACATAATCTTTTAACAGTTGAACTATCCACGGAATCATCATTGAAAATACAAATGACAATATTAAAAAATATTTTGTGGTTAAAGTATCAGACACAATCTTTTGCAAAATGGTATGTATGCACATATATAGAGCTATAATCATTATTACAAACCACATATGATAATGTCCTGAAACTATGGCTTCCTTATGGGTTTTTAGTCCATAAATTATACAGTGCCTACTCGTTTCTTGCGTCACTATCGCATAAAATAAATTCCAAGTAAAAAATGCTACTACCAACCGTAAAATATACTTACTATATATTTTCTTTATTGGTATTTCTCTGCCTAAAAATAAGGCACCACTTATCATGACGAAAATAGGTACTGACCATCGTGTTGCACTATCATAGAAATTAAACGACTGCCAAGCCAATCCGTGAACATCAGCCCCGTACCAATTTGAAGCTGACACATGAAGTACAACTACTGCGAATGTAGCTATTAGCCGAAGATAATCACAATATATTTTTCTCTTCATATATCCTCCATCTACAAATGTGTCCTTTGTAATCTTTTTTACATAAACCCATTTATGATGGTAACATTTAAAACCTTAAAAAGTCCAATTTCTTTGAAAAGCACTCCGTGTAGCATCCCTCTAAGTTAGCGTATTCTCATACATAAATTTTTAAGGTACAAGAAAATATATCCTCAACCAAATTTATTGTTGATAATTAAATAATCCTTGCCAATTACTTCACAGCAGCTTTTCCATTAAGGCAATGCACAACATAGTGAGCACATCCGTCTGTTCTGCACCCAAGATTAACTTTATTCTTGTCAGACACCTCGGTAATGCCATTTTTACAAGTTACTTCAAGACTTGCATCCCTGGTAATTGTTCCTTCTAAAACGCTCATGCCATTTAGCGTATCCACTGTGCAAGAAGTAGTAGATTCAACATTATGTGCTACAGCTTTTCCATTAACGCACTTTATAAAAACATCATCATTTGCCTGAACATTTCTTACTGCCGCTTTGCCATTTTTAACCTTTACATAAATCTTGTCAGCTTTAATATCTGTTACCAAGACTTGATTTACCTCAGCTTCAATCTCACAAACATCAACATCTTCTGGCAACATAATAACGACTTCAGGATTGCCTTTAGCTAACCAACCAAACCAGTAGCAAGCCGACGCCTTTTCTCTTTGGAAGAATTTTATACCGTCTTGATTTTCTTCAATCTGAAACATATCTTTTTCACAGTCAACATAACTAATGCTAAAAGATTCAGCCCTTTTCACAGTTAAGCTAACATCTTTTGTTTTTGCTACAAACTTCCTACTATTAGCCATTTGAGTGTCTCCTTTTTATTAACACAACTTTGTATCAAATAATTATAAAATAGATCATTAAGCAAATAAGATTTCTCATTCTTTCTAATTTCTGTAATAATCTTAATAAATATATTATTTGATAAATATACTATTTGTCTAGATAATCAACGAAATCTTTTCATTATTAATATTTCCAGTTCAGTGAACATCTTCCGCAACATCGTATTCTTCTATAAAATGCCTTAAGAATGCACTTTTATCTGCATGATGTATATCTAGGAATAGTCCTTCATCAAAAATCAATGTGAGTATAAATTTACTAGTATCTCGATTGATAACATATTTGCAATTTTATGTAAAAACAGCCTAGAGGAAATTCCCCTAGGCTGGATTTGTAACATTGCGATTATTTACACCATTTCAACATTCGCACTAAACATCAAGTGAAAAATACTACTATTTATTCTTATATCCTATAGCAAAATTACCTTTTTTCTTAAACCCTGGTACTTTTAGAACAGCAGAGCCTGGCTTGTCTTTTAAATCAAATTTTCCAAACCTGACAGCAAAAGCATAACAAGACGACTTTGAAAAATGGCTTTACAAAAAATAGTTTTATTCCTCATAACATTACTATTCTCATTTTCGTTAGCACAACTTTGTATCATTTGATAAAATTGTTACCACATCAACAATTTTATCAAAGCTCAAATCTCCAATATACTTATTTTCTTTGAGATACACGTCCCACAAGGATCTTAGGTATGAATCTTCTTTTATATCCTCGATTATTTTCTCATAGTCTTGCATTATATCTTGGCTCCTCTTTTCTTTGAGGTCTTCTCTATTGCTTCTTTTAAAATTTCATAGTTTATTTTATCTTTTTTAAGTTTGTAGAGAGTGTATAGGTCATAAAAGTCTCTCATTCGCGTTGTTGTTATATTTCTTCTGATTATGGTTTCATATTTTTCTGCTAAAATTGTTTCTAATGGATATGCCATTATTTTTATATCTTTTTTGCTAAAAATACATGGATATGCGTATTCTATTTCCCGTGGTGTTATTGCATCTCCTGTTGTTATGTCAATTTTCATAGGGTTTTGGGTTTTTCCAACATTTGCTATTAGTGAAATTCTAAAGTTCTCGTATTTGTCCTCTTCTCTAATATAACTAATATCTTTTATTTAAAATCTTATTCCATCGTCTACATTAATATCTAAAATTTCTTCTACGATTTCTTTTATTCTGTCTTCTTTTAGAGCTATACCTTTAATTGTTGTATCCATGTCCATAGTCGTTCTATTTTCAATGCCAATTAAGGATGATATTAAGAATCCTCCTTTTATTACAAAATTGTTTTTGTATTGTGATTTAGATAATCTTTCTAACAATCTCTCGAAAAAGTATATTTGCAGAACTTCTTGCGACTTCAGATTTTTCTTCTCTGCCAGATTTCTTATCTTGCCCTTTATACTCTCGATATTGATCACGATAATACCTCCATATATCTTCTAATTTCATCTTCTATTTTAAATAATCTACTGTATTTTATTAGTCGTCTTAGATTTTTATTGTTTGAATTAAAGTATCTTTTTATGGCATCTGTAAAAATCTGCTTATCTATTTTTTTTCTGTCAATTATGATATCGCAAATTGTTCTTTCAATATCGTAAATTGGAATAAGATTGCCTTGTGGTGATTTTATTTCTGTCTTTCCTATTTCGTATAAGTCTTTTTTTACATAGTGAACTTGTAGGTCTTCATATCTTTTTTTGATATGACTTGCATTGTAACCTTGGGGTACAGATATATGGAATACACTAGGGGTCCTATCTGATAGGTCGTGGAGGTATAGGGCTGTTTGATGGGAAAATATAATTCGATTACTATTGGATGATATTAAAACAAAATCATCTATTACTTTTCCCTTTAACTGATATAGTCCTGGTCTTAATCTTTCTAGTTGCCCGCTCTTTGTTAATTCTGATAGATTATACCTAGTATATCCAAATTTCTCTGCTTCTTTGTTTGTGATTACTATATTTTCTTTTATATATTCTTTAAGTGTATTCATAGTCCGCCTTCTCTCATTTACGCTTTTATTATATATTATAAAAGCGAATATGTAAAAGCGACTTATGAGTTTTCCTTTTTAAAAAGGATGTAACGAATCCTTACTTCCTTCAATAAAAAAAGAGCACCCTTTTAAGCTACTCTTATAGAAAGTACAAAATGAATTAATTATATTTTTTGTGTCAATACTATGCACTCCAAATGGATTGAGTGGTCAGTATATCTACACTTTTTACCAATAGGAAAATATCGCAAAAGGTATACTATTGGCTTAATAGCTTGATTTTTGAATATAAAAAGCCTAGAGAAAATTCCAATAATCATTTCTCATCAATATAAGATTTATACATCCATTTGTATGATTTCTGCATCATTTATTTTAAAATGTAATTCTTTATTAGTATAAAATATGCCATTTTCTAAACACAATATTATATTAATTACTCCGCCATGAGTGACCAATAACACATTTCTGCTTCCAACCTTTTTTTTAAAACTATACCATGCACTTTTAATACGGCGAAAAAATTGTTCAGGGCTTTCACCCTCAGGCCATGTTTCTGCCCAATCAAGTGTTCTAAAATATTTACCAGGATATTTTTCTACAGCTTCTACTTTTTTCATACCAGCTAATAATCCATTATTAACTTCACGAAATTGTGGCAAATATGTGATTTTCAAAGAAAGTACATCTGCCACAATTTCAGCGGTTTCTTTTGCTCGGTTTAAATCACTTGAATAGATACCAGTGATACCTTTTCCTAATAATTTATGCTTTGCACTATTAACCTGTGACCTACCAACTTCAGTTAACCCATATTCACTCCATCCACCATAACGATCAACTGGATCTGCACCATGTCTCATTAAATAAATCATTTTAAAATATCTAACTCCATCTTTTACATTCTTGGCTTCTTTTACGTTGTCAACATATTTTTTTAATGTCCTTGCTTGTTATTCATTCAGATGATTGAACAAAATTGCTCTTTTTTCCTATAGATTAATCCAATACCTTCTTGTTATAACATTTCCTCTTGACAGGCTGTTTTTCACTTTGTTTTCCAAAATTCCACCATTATTCTCTATAACTTTTATTGATCCGATATTGTCATCATCACACGTAATCAAAACCTTATGTAGATTCAAAGTCTCTTTACAATATGCAAGTGCCATAGAAAGCATTTTTGTTCCATAGCCCTTCATACATTCAGATTGTCTAATTTCGTACCCTATGTGACCACCATAGTTAATTAAAAAAGAATTTAATTCATGCCTAATACTAATTTCGCCAATAAATTTTTCATTATCTATCAGCCAAAATGTAGTAGATTTAACATAATTTGTAGGTAAATTTATACCATGTTCCAAATTATAAGAACTCTCTACAATTGTTTCAGGGTGATTAAAACGTCTTTCTGCATTCGGCCTAAACATTTCATCTTCTTCATTTGCTTCTATATAACCTTGGATATATTGATTATTTGGTCTAATTAATCTCATAAGTGCTCCTTATTCTTAATATACAATTCTTTAAAATTAGATTACTAGTCTGTTTAGCTTTCATTGTAATAAACTAAACTACACATACAACCATTCATACTCATATTTTTCTCAAAAAAGTTCAAAGTTGCAATTAACAACATAAATGAAATAAAATTATTTTTGTTTCATACGTGTTGTCCAATCGGGATATTGCACAAACTCAGTTATAGTTTCCAAGCCATGAAATATAGTATCTGGCATTGCACCATACACAAGAACAACTTTAGGCTCAAGCTCATCTAGCATTGCGATAAGACCTTCTCTAAAATACCTTTTAGATTCTGCTGTTCTAATTTGCCCATAAGTCCCAATTGACACGATGCTATGTTTGTCTACGCCCTGAAAAGCCACTTTTTCTCCCAATAATTCATCAGTATAAGTTCGCTCATCACCCCAACGGATATTAGGTATAACGTAAATCCCCTTTTTACTTAAATAGTAACCAACTGCTCGATTCAAATAGATGCTGGCGATTTGCACACAAAGAGGTGCATCAATATAGAGAGAACAATCAGGAGAAATTACTCCGGGATATTGTTTTAGCTCTTCAACATAATCCTCCGTATGCGTCAAAATTTCTCTGAACTTAACGTCGTGTTCGTAAAAACAAACAAAGTCTTGCTTATCACGACTACGCTGCCTTCGTGAAAATGGTACAAGACCATTAGGCACAACAATATCCTTTGGAGCATCAATATGCGGTATTTCAAATTTTCCATCAAAGAATGCTGTTTCAATTAAGGAAACTCTGAAACCTTCATCTACGAGAGTTTCTATTTTAGACATTAGCATCATCTACTAACGCCGCTTCGGCATACTTCACACAGCCGGAAAAGTTAAATGTCTTAGCCATGTCAGGATATTTTTTCCCTAGATTCTTATAGCATTCCACAATCTCTCTGCTCTGTGTTTCAGCAGCTAGGTCATCAATAATCTCACTAATCCAAAAGAACTCATCTGCCGTGCATTGATTTTGCAAGTAATTTATAGTTGATGGTATATCTTCAGACAGTATTTGAATTTCTTCTTTGTCACACATTTCTACGCCATAATCATATTCATCATGCGTTTCATTGCGTCTTCTAATTACTTCTCTAATTTTTTGTACATCCATTATTTCTTACCTTTTTTCTTGAACTGTTGATTTGAATCGGAATCTTCAACAGTATCCTCAAGAAAATCCTCAGCACACTCTATGCAAAAATCTACGTGGTATCTCTTAGACTCTTCAGGAAATTTTCCCATCAAGCTTTTATAACACTCCATAAGCTCTCTGTTTCGTGTTTTTTCAGCGAGATCATCAATAATTTCGCTAATCCATACAAATTCATCTGCCGTACAATCATTTTTTAAGTACTCGATAGTTGATGGTATATCTTCAGCTAATATTTGAATTTCTTCTTTGCCACACATTTCTACGCCATAATCGTATTCGTCATGAGTTTCATTGCGTCTTCTAATTACTTCTCTAAACTTTTGTACATCCATTATTTCTTACCTCTTTTATTGAGCGGTTGATTTGAATCGAAATCTTTAACGGTATCCTCAAGAAAATCCTCAGCACACTCTATGCAAAAATCCACATGGTATCTCTTAGACTCTTCAGGAAACTTTCCCATCAAGCTTTTATAACACTCTACAAGCTCTCTGCTTCGCGTCTTTTCAGCCAGATCATCGATAATTTCGCTAATCCATACAAATTCATCTGCCGTGCACTCATTTTTTAAGTACTCGACAGTTGATGGTATATCTTCAGACAATATTTCGACTTCTTCCTTCCAACACATTTCTATACCATAGTCATATTCGATTTCAGTTTCATTGAGTTCCTTAAGCACTTCTCTAAACTTTTGTACATCCATTATTTCTTACCTCTTTTATTGAGCGGTTGATTTGAATCGAAATCTTCAACGGTATCCTGAAGAAAATCCTCAGCACACTCTATGCAAAAGCCAATGTAATATTCTTTAGTTTCTTCTGAGTATTTATTCATCAAATTTTTATAACACTCTACAAGTTCTCTGCTTTTCGTTTTTTCAGCTATATCATCAATAATTTCGCTAATCCATACAAATTCATCTGCCGTACAATCATTTTTTAAGTACTCGATAGTTGATGGTATATCTTCAGCCAATATTTCAACTTCTTCCTTCCAACACATTTCTAGTCCGTAAGTATATTCACTGTGTGTCTCATCACGTCTTTTAAGCACTTCTCTAAACTTTTGTACATCCATTATTTCTTACCTCTTTTCTTGAACTGTTGATTTGAATCAGGAAAGATTGTGCCGATTTGACCGTGTGTTCGTATAACTCCCACACGCACGCCTTTCCAATTACCAAATACGATAACCCCATCTCTTACATGCTTATTTCCTTTTAAATTAGCAACATGTTCACCTGCATGTTTAATGTCTTTGGTTGTCCAGCTAGCCGGAAACCATGCTTGATTAATGCCATATTGCTTTATATGCTTTTTGTGTCTAGGCACATATCCAACTCTTACGCCATTGGGATATGTTTTCACAATATGATACTCAATACCGTATTTATCTAGTTCTTTAAGTCCCGTCTGCCCATGACCGCCAGATTTTAATCGGATATGGTTATCCTTCTGTGGCTTAGTATATGCTCCTTCATTAGAATGAACGACAGCAAACTGACTCGCTGAACCAGCGGCACCTCGCGTATTTAAAACTCGTCCGCTTTTAGTTGTGCCCATTTACTTCACCCTTCACTGTATGTGTACGGTGAAGAGCTTTATTTACATTTAATTTCACCATATATATCACGCCTTTCTACCTGTTATTAAAACGGGTGTTATTTCCTAATTTTTCTTGTAGTTACTTAGTAGGCGTGATAAAATAATCATTGCTTATATGGGTGTTTTATAACGCCTACATAAAACGCTTTTGAATTGCTCCAACAATTTAGAAGCGTTTTAATTTATCTACACATTCATAACTTTCTCCCCCCTGTCTGTCAACTCATAAAACCAAAATGTTATCGGATCAATATTTTTAATAAATTCTTTTTCGTAGCTCAAGAGCTTATTCCCAAGTTTTTTCTTACGATTTGCAATATTTGCACTTGCATTGCACGCAGCTTGAAAACTTACACCGCAAAATGCCACAATCTCATTGGGTGATTCTATCCCCTTCAACATGAGGTAAGCGGTTGGGCACATGAAATGCCTTGCAAAATAATCAGCTAAATCATCTTTAGAATCATCTTCATCTTCGCAAATATAATGCCCAATTTCATGAAAAACAGAAAGACGAATTGAACCTTCTGATTCAAACGTATCGTTGTAATAAATTGTTGGTGGATTTTCTTTGGACTCTTTAACAAAGAATGCGTGATTTGATTTCTTTTGCAACAGCTTTTTAGCTTCATCGGAAAAAGCAGAATAGGGAACAAGAGCTATTTTCATCTTTCGGCAAAGATCTTTTTCATCAATGGGAAATGATTGGATATTGTAATCAACATATATTGAATAAATCAACTTATCCAATTTATCATACTCAATTCCGCTTCTATACATCCGCTTTACTCCCGAGAAGTAGTGCAATTAGCTCATTTTTTTCTTCAGGTGTTAGCTCCCCACCTTTCCTGGCAATAGCCGTGGAAATTGTTTTATATGCACTTGCTTCACTCTCTTCCCCATCATCAAGTAGATAGTCAGTTGCAACGCCAAACGCTTTAGCAAAATTAACCACAACATCTAGTCGTGGTCTACGATCACTTCGAAGATACCTAGAAACCGAACTTTCTGTAATGCCGCTTAATTGCGATAACTGTTTTTGGTTAATACCTCTATCGTTCATTAAGTTTTTTACCTTTTCTTGCCAGCTCATACTAATTCCTCCTTTTATATTTGCAATTATATATTGCATTTTGGCAATTATCAATTCGGATCCAAAAGCTCGTTTACTACAAATATCTTTCTCTTTGTGAGACTTAACACCTCTACTTTTTAATCTGTTAAAATTGGCTTAATAGCCTTATTTTTTTGCATAAAAATAGCCTAGAAAGTATTATCCCTAGGCTGGATTTTCAACATTTCAAATGCTCATGCTCTTTTGACTTTTACGTTTATTCGTTGAAGAGTTGAAGATACGCAGAGTTTAACAATTAGCATTTTTATAACTGGCATACAAATATGATGCAAGAGTAGTAATCATTGCTATAGCGAACATCAGAGGTATTACTACATGTACTGGAAGCAAATGTAACAAGACAGATAGGATACTCAGCACTATGATTGACGCGATTCTCGTCATCATAGATGCAAGTGATGTTAAGGTACTGAGGGCTTTTTCCGTAAGATTTTGGCGTAGTTGTGCATTGATATCATTAGAAATAATCCAAAATATAGCAACAAATATACTATATGCAAATATTTTTATATATATATTTACTGGTGTTAGTAACAATATGATACAAAATACTGTTGCACATAATACGTAAGGCAATATTGATGCCAATTTGTAACGAGCCAGTATTCCACGCATGGAAACGAATGAAACGACCAATGACACTGACTGAAATAGTACGTAGAGAAGACCTAAATAGTGTTGTTTCATGCCAATTTCCAAGAAGAATGATTGCCAAAATTGAAAGTGTGATTGGAAAAATATTTGTGTTGTGGCAAGTGTACAAAAATAAATACGCACATTTTTGTTATCAATAAGTTCACGAACACCTTCCGTAAAAACGTGTTTGATTTTAGTAATAGATGCACTGTTGCCTTGTGGTATTGTGCCGATGTTTTTAGCTGGGAAACATATAAAAATGATAACTATGCAAATTGTTGCCCCGAGAAGTTAAAACCAGTATAAAGAAAAACCTATTTGCTGATATATGAAAGATCCGAGAAAGCCAGAAATAATCATGCATATCGTAGCGATCCTTGTATCTAGTCTTACTAAGGTGTCAACCATTTTTGCAGAAGATTCACCTGAATGATCACAGTGATCTCGTACACGTAAAATAATTTCATTGCCAATAGTTCCAGAATCCAAAGCTGCGGATATTCCATAAATGAACCATGCAATGGTCATAGCTTGAAGACCATGTGCGAAGTAAATAATTAAGAAAAAAGCAATGATTAGAAACTTTGACCACAAATAGACTGTTCTTCTCGAAAATGCGTCAGATAGAATGCCACTAGGAATCTCGCACAACGCTACAGCAATACTGAATGCAATTTGTATGGTAGCAATGTCAGCGAAGGATAAGCCTTTTTGAATGAGTAACGGTGTAAGAATCGCATGAGGAAGAGAAATTGAAAGCATGTAAATTGCTGCAACGGAGTAATATACAAATATGTTTCTCTGTAATGAGGTAGGTAGTGTGTGCATATTATTTTCACTAACCCCATAATGCATTGCGTGGCACCCCCTTTTTTGTGAATGAAACGTTTTTGTAGTAAAAAACATAGAAACAAACCTCCTTAACGATAATAGATAATAATTGTTAATAACAATCTTAGAAAGATCAATAGATCCATTGTCTTTTTTGTCGCTTACCAGAAAAGCAATCCATCAGGTATTTATTTCTGCCAATCAAACAATTCTACGTAAAAATAGACAGAACTACGCTGTCTGTCCATCTGCCAGGTATTATATCATTCTTTTTGCGTGGTGAATAATAAATCTTTAGAGATTTTGACTTACTTTTTTTTAATTTTGTTGCCTTTGTTTCTACATTGAAGTATATTATCAACAATAGGAGGTACAAACTTATGGATAAAAATGAAAATATTAATTTACCTACGAAGGTCACTATTACTTTAGATCTTGACAAATTATACAACGAACTAAAAGAAAATGGTTGGAAACCTGATCGTGTGGCTAAATACTACAAGCATTACATCCTTAAACATATTAACAAAGAAGATACTATTCTTGGGCCTGATGAAAGCGTGCGATATCTAATTGATCTGCTGACCACAATTTCATCCCGTCATTTCTTATCAATGATTGAACCAGGACCAGGTAAAGACGCTCTTATAAAACGTGTTATACACGAATATGAAAAATAACCCCCTTATTTTTTAAAGACAAAAGTCTAACTTTTTTTGGGGGGCACATCACATTTACATCTGATAACTATTTCTTAGTTCTAAGTAATATTATTTATTCAACTCCTATGGAATTTAAAAAATCATTAAGTGTTTTTTCAAGTTCTTCGTTTTCTTTTACTAGTTTTATGCATTTTTTAGGAATGTAGCGTAATTTATTGGCTTCATCTCTTAAAATTATGAAATTTTTTTCTTCGCCTTTAGGGCAATTCTTGGGGTATAAAACTCCGTAGTGAGATTGATTTTTACTTAAGGTATTTCTTACTAGCATGATTTGTTTAATTTTTTCCCCTTTTATTACTCCCTTCAAAGCATCATGTGGGTGAAAATTACCTGTAGTTATATCTACGTTATAATTGTTAGAA
The DNA here is from genome assembly GCF_011058775.1 of Lactobacillus iners. Lineage (NCBI taxonomy): Bacteria > Bacillati > Bacillota > Bacilli > Lactobacillales > Lactobacillaceae > Lactobacillus > Lactobacillus iners. The sequence continues at coordinate 951,209 of NZ_CP049230.1, forward strand.
TGTATTTTAGCTTTTTTATAATTTTTTTGTTTACTTATGCGATTAAATAAATTATTACCTTCTTCATCATTTTCTTCATAATTTTTCAAACCTATTATATCCGTACTTGTATTTGGATTTAAATCATCTTCTGTAAGTCCAAAAGTATATGGCATTAAAAAAATTTTGTTATATTTAGTCTTGTAAATATCCACTTCATTTTCTAGATCTATTACCCACCAATATAAATTTTTGAATTTACCTTTTCCTCCACTCTTTCTAGCATTTTTTATTTTTTCTTTTAAATTATTGTTAACCATAATAAACTCTCTTTCTTTCCACATAAAAAGCGGGGGCAAATTGTGTGCATTTTTCATAGGATTTTACTGTCACTTTATTTTGCGTTGTTCACAGAATACTAGGAGTGTCACCACAGCACCGGACAAGATTGTAGCGACGGTGTTAATCTGTGTTCCAGGGCTCCAAGCATAGCTAATAACAGACAATTTCAGCACATTGCATGCTATATACTCGCCAAAGAGAATAGTCAACAATGTAATTATAATCACTGTCGCATCCACGATAGCTATAACTTTTCTGCGGTGCAAACAAGTAGTTGTTATTGCAACCAATAACTGAATCAACGCACCAACAACCCCGCACGCCATGAGAGCGTAGAATGGAGCATATAGAGCAGAGGTGTTCAACCAGAAGCGATAAACTAGTATTCCTAGGCCTGCTAGCACAGCTATTAGGGGTATTAGCTGTAGCCTATTCCCTTTAGCGGCGGACACGATAGTGTGTTCCTCTGCCATTTGAATCCTACCTCCGCCATTTCGTTTTACTGTAGATTTGTGTTTCATGATATTACTACCTCGAATTGCTTACAATAATACAGTATATATTATACACAAACTTCTTTGAATGTCAAAATGTCACAGTATAAGTAGACCACTGATGCTCCAGACGCTTTGCTAGGTTGGTTAGTTGCCGCATCTGATGGTGCGGTTCAACGCAATGATGGCAACGACGAGACAAAGCCAAACTTGGTTGCCTTTCTTCCATACCTACTCGTTCGTCCAATCATTTTCTGATGATGCTTCGTAGCACGTGAGATGATTCAAGGGCTGATTAGCTGGGGGCATTTTAAGCTTTGTATAGAATAGTTTTTAGAATCTTGACTATCTTTAATTCCTGTTCTGACATAGATTGTTAAGTTATATAGATGGGCTGATCTATCCTTATCAATTCTAGCAACCACTACATTATCAGCAATAATTGCAAATGCTGGCCTGTTAAACGCTTTTATAATATCTCAATTCTCTAAAATCTTTATCAAAAAAAGAAAGTTCTGGTGATTAATATAGTAATTATAAAAATACATCCTACAATATAGACTCTAAATTTCAATATAGACTCTAAATTTGGCAATGGATTATAACTAAGTAAAAAAGAATTTATGAAAGATTTTGGTATCTTCATTCAAATGTCATCCATCTACTGTCCGTATTCAATTTATGAAAAGACGAAAAATGATATTGTACAGCATATTTTTAAATAAAAAAGAAGTAGATTAATTCCACTTCTTTAATACTATATTTTTATCATTTTTGAACACACAAGTAATTATCTATTTATGATTTTCTTTTAAGAAAGTAGCAATAGTTTTTCTTGATTCACTTCTTGCTTTTTCATTGCCTTCAATTGTTCCACCTGTTGCAATTCTAATTCTTCCTAGATTTAAAACACCATTGCCTGCAAATATATGCCCTGCTCCTTTATAAGAATAAATCTTTGCATTAGGGTTTTTCTCTTTTATTTTTTGTGCCATGGCAAAGCTATCCCACATCAAATCATCTTCGCCTACTATCATTAATATATTTGCCTTAACATTTTTGACCGGTATTAGTTTTTCTTGGCTTGAAGGGTCTTGTTCTATTGCACTTTTATAAGTTTCTTTATAACTAATAGGACTTTTAATTATAGTTGGAACAATAATATTTTTTAGAAATGAGCTAAATGATGATTTTTTTGTATCTATATATGGAAGTTGCTTTCCTTTATATGTCCATGATGAACCATAATCTTTAAAATCTAGACCAGCAAAATTATAAGACGAAGGCGATATTAAAATCAGATTATCTATTTCAGGATATTTGCAAGCCAAATTAAGTGCATATTCTGCCCCTTTTGACGCTCCCAAAACACTTATCGGTTTATTGTCTTTTATATTTTTATTTATATAATTGATAACGTCTTCAAATTGTTCTAAGGGAATTTTTGTCAAAGTCGGTTCTTGATTTTTCATACCAAACATAAATAGAGCAAAGGTTTCATAGCCTTCTTCAGCTAATCTTTTAGCACTTTCAAAATTTGGACTTCCTTCAGAACCTCCATAACAAATAACAAGTCCCTTATGTGATTTTTTCTTGGGTACAAATCTAAAGCCTTGCATTCTACCCTCATCTACATAAGTTACATCAACTCCATCAATATCTGTAGGATATAGACTTATATTAGTAACATCCTTATAATATTTAGGAAAATTTAAAACATTGATATCTTTATACTTATAGTCATTATATATCCTAAGACTAAAAACTAAAATTACTAAAATAATAACAATTGAAAAGATGCTAAAAAAAATTTTCTTGATTTTATTCATTTTCTTCATTTCCTTTAAAATAGTATGCAGAGTCGAATAGTATATAAAAAATCTGTTTGTCGTTATTATATAATCTTTAGAGTATTAGTTATACCAATTTTGTAGTTCCTCATACCAGTTGCAGAACTACTCTTACATCCATGTATTTTTTTGGAATCTTTTTGGTGTATCCTTCTTCATCTTTTTCAAAGACACAATATTTATAAAACTACTTAAAATGCAGGATTTCTAAATTTATATCTTTTGTACCAACACTACAGTCTCGACGTGGATTGAGTATAGTATATCTACACTTTTTAACAATAGGAAAAGCTATCGTTAAAAGGTTTAAGACTCGCTTGACAGCAAGTTACATTACAATTGTTCCAGTTGCTTAACCTGGTCTCTTCTCGCATAAATAACCGCGAGTATTTGAACTTCTTTTCTACTCTCATCAACCAAAAAGTAAATATAATAATTTTTTACGCGTATTTTTCTAAAACCAAGATTTCTCCACGGTTGCTCATCAATTGCTTTCACACGATAAGGCATCGTCTGTAAAGACGTCATTCCCTCCTTCAACAGCTCGAGCATTCTTTTAGCCACTATCGGCTCTTTTAACTCAGTGGCAATATATTCTCGAACAATCGCAAGATGCTCTTTCGCCTGACGAGTGACTTTTATCTTATACTCATCCATTAAAGACCTCGTTCAAGCTCTTCAAAAACATCATCTATCGGATAACTATCACCGCAAACCGCCTGATCATAGCCTTTAGCCATCAACGCGTTAAACGTTTTCTCATCCATATCATCTTGCACTGGAAGCGACTTGGGAATAGTAAGCGAAAACGGAATGCCGTTATTAAGAATGATTTGACGATAAAACATGTCAATAGCCGTAGCCCTAGAAATTCCAATTGTTTCCAAAATCTGCTCCGCCTGCTGCTTAATATTTTCTTGTATTCTCACATTCACATTCGCACTTTTAGTAACTGCCATATCAATTAACCTCCATGCCCATATCATAAAATACTATATCGCATATTGCAACACAATTTACATGAATAGGATTCCTCGACTGTCATATACGCTTTTTTTGTATTTTAATTATAATTGTATTGTTTTATTAGCTATATCTTCTACAAATCGTTTATCGTGTTCCACAAATATGAGTGTAGGCTTTGCTTCTTTTATAATTTCCTCAATCTGTATTCTTGATATTACATCTATATAATTCAACGGCTCATCCCAAATAAATAAATGGGCTGGTTTCGACAAACTTAGGGCAATTAAAACTTTCTTTTTTTGTCCATCACTATAATCTATCATATCCATTTCAAATAATTCTCTTGCAAAATCTAATTTTCTTAGAATTGTTTTACATAATGTTTCATCAACATCTTGACTGTGAATATATTCATTTAGGCTACCTGATAAATTAGATGTATCCTGAGGAATATACGATATTTTTAAATTACTTGCTAATTTTATCTCACCTGTATACTCGTGATTTATACCTAATAGAATTTTAATCAAGGTTGATTTTCCACTACCATTTCTTCCACTAATAGCCACTATATCGCCTTGCTCTATCTCAAAGCTCAAATTACTTAGGATCTGTCTTTCTCCATAGTGTGCTGATAACTCGCTAACCGATATTAGGGGATTTTTGTGATGATGTAGCGGATGCAGTAATAGACTTTCCTTTATTTCGATATCTTTCAGTAAACTCTGCTTTTCTTCTATTGCCTTATTTTGTCTATGTTCTAAATTCTTGGACTTCTTCATCATCTTGGCTGACTGATGACCTATACGCCCTTTGTCTGGTTTTATCCCTGATACTTTTACACCATTTTTAGTATTCTCAATCTTATCAGACCAAATTTTACTTTGTCTTGCAGCTTCTTTTAAGCGTTTAATATCTTTTCTTAATTTCTCATTTTTACTGATTTCAAATTTGTCTTTCATCAATTTATTTTCATACCATGATGTAAAATTTCCCGATTGGACATCAATAGAATTCCTGTTAATAGAAATAACATGATTGATACATCCATCTAAAAAATTTCTATCATGAGAAATGAGCAAAAAACCTTTTTTACTTTTCAGATATTCACTTAAAATTTTTCTTCCGTTCATATCTAAATGGTTTGTTGGTTCATCAATAAGTAAAAAACCATCTTCTTTTGTAAACAAAATAGCTAAAAGGATTTTTGTTTGTTCCCCTTTAGAAAGAGTTTTAAATTCCCTATAAACAAGGTTCTCATCTACATTTAGCAAATTAAGTTCTCTAAATAACTTCCATTCTTCATCATCTGATATTAGTTCTTTATATAAATCAATCCCTAATTTTGAAGTATCGCTTATATTTGGTGGAAATTTAATAAATTCAACATCCTTGCTTATTTTACCTTGATAAGTCTCTTGATTTAACAGTAACTTAAATAGAGTTGATTTACCAATTCCATTTCTTCCTATCAATCCCGTTTTCCAGTTTGTATCAAAGGAAAACGATACATTTTCAAATATCGGTTTTACATATCCATAATATGAGAAAGTGAGGTTTTGAATTTTAATTGCTGACATAAAACGCCTCCCTAAATTATCATTTACCACCCTGGGTGCAAAGTGGGTACACTTTTTAACGTTAACATCCTGTGAACTCGACCCTAGAGCGTTGACATGTTCCCTCAAACAGCCAAAACACGCTCAAAAACCGCGAGAACCCAGCCTATATAACATCAAAACAAGAACTTCATTCTTAATTTCCTAAATCAAGAGCCGCCTTAAGATCTTCCATATTTCGATAACCCTTTACACTAGGATCAGACGCAATCCGTCTTCCTTCCTCAATAGCAGCAATCGTTGTATCATTCGGAGCCTCTAATTTAAGAGAAAAAGGAATCCCGTTCTCACGAATAGTTGTTCGCAAAAAAATGTTAATTGCTGTCGTCATATTAAGCCCTAGTTCTGAAAAAATCTTATCAGCTTGTTCTTTAATTTACTTATCTGTTCTGATATTTAAATTCGTAGTAGCCATATACGGTACCTCCCTTTTATTTTATCATACTCAAATATTAGTTTATATTCAACACGTTGTCATTACAATACATACAATTTTGGTCAACTAAAGCCATTTAATAATCTTTAATTCATATGATTGAATAAATTAGACTCTCTTGCCGATTGATTTAGTATTATGCTGTAAAATTGATTGTTTCAAAAAAGAGAGTTATAAGTAAAAGCTCACTCATCGCTATCAACACTTTTATAATAGCCCTATCCCTGCTGCACAAGGACACATCTGCACCCGGCTAATCAGCCCTTGACATCAATACTACAGTCTCGACGTAGATTATCTCACTGAAATGAATATATTGCTTTCGCTAGCTTGCAATTGCTTGCTATAATTTGTAAAATACAGACAGAAAGGAGTGTGAATATCATGGCAAATACCAATGTTGTATATGCACGAATCGACACCACACTTAAAGAAAATGCTGAAAGCATTTTGAACCAGCTTGGCATAACACCGTCTTCTGCGATTCAAATGCTTTATAGTCAAATCGTTTTACAAAAAGGCATGCCCTTTGAACTTCGCCTGCCAGTAAATAAACCTATTGCTTTAGGCAGTATCACTCGTGATGAGTTGGATAAGGAATTGCAGAAAGGCTTAGACTCTCTAAGATCTGGCAAATCTTATAGTGCAGATGAAGTAGATCTGTTCTTTGCAAAGGAATATGGTGCATGAGTACAACTTATAACATCATCTATTCTCCGCAAGCGTTCCTTGATCTCAGCGAATTATACGAGTATATCCGTTTTACTTTGCAAGTTCCTAAAACAGCCGAAAAACAGGTGAGTCGCATTAGAAAAACTATCCGCTCTCTTAACACTATGCCTATGCACCATCCGCTTGTAGAGTGGGAGCCGTGGCATTCTATGGGAATACGCAGGGTTCCCATAGATAACTACACAGCTTTTTACCTCGTAGATGAAGATAAATGTAGCGTGACGGTTGTTCGTATCTTTTATGCAGGCAGAAACATCAAAAATATTATCAACAACAAATAATGAAAATTCGACAATATGGTCAAAATCATGACTTGGTGCCAATGAACTTTTTTGACGCATAGGTCAAATAATTTCAGTAAACTAGCTAGATGCAAAGAATATGCTTTTATATGTGTGCAAAAATCGAATTTCATTTCTTATGATCAACTGTCATGCCAAAACACTAAAAGCATGTACAAAACGCGGAAAATAAAAATCAGGAGAATGCGAAAATCAAAACTGAAAAACACATTCTTCTGACCAATTCCGAACCAACTACTGGTTCTTACTTATCACGCAACTTACCAACTTGAGTAGATTCCTTATCCCCAACACACATCTTCTTATCAGTGAACTTTACTCGCATCATTCTGCTAATAATATACTCATCCGTTATCAACACAAAAAATTGCTTTTCTTTTTTATTCACCAAGTAATACTGTGCACTGCCAATACTCTCTACAGCTTTACCGAATGCAAAGGTATCAAACAAAGGAATATCACTGAACAAAGTAGTAATCCACCCGATAAAATTATCCATAAACTTTTCAGACGAATTTGGAATAAACTTCGTCACTGTGAGCATAATAATTTCAGCGTCTGCATATTCATCGCGAATAATTTGTTCCTTTATCTTGATTTTCTTACGAACACCCAATTTTGCATTAAGACCATACTTCGCTACATCAATAGGCTTCTTAATGATTGACAAATCAATAGCATTGTCTTTATCCAACAAATAGTCGACAGTAACACCTAGTGCATCCGCAATCACCTTCAAATTTGCAACATCCGGCAGACCGCGACCACCTTCCCACTTCGCTACCGCAGCACGCGAAACCATAATCATTTCAGCAAGTTCTTCCTGAGTTAAACCCGCTTCCACACGTGCATTTCTGATCTTTTCTCCTAACAACATCGTATAACTCCCTTCATTGTCTATGAGTTTTCGTTCTTAACGATTATTTTTTTGCTCGTAATGCAATTAATAATTGCACTGCATAATTACATGCTAACGAACAACATATGAATAGAAAAGAAACGAACGAGAATACAAGCGTTACGAATCGTAACATGGCATTTTCTTCGCACATGTGCACATAATTATGTGAAAATAGCTGTTTCAAAAGAAATGTATACAAAACTAACAGAGAGCGTACAAAATACAAGCGTGCAACAAAAGCTGCTAATCCACTTTTGACATCAATACTATCGTCTCAACGTAGATTGAGAGAACTCCAAGTATATCTACACTTTTTTGAGTGCACACTATGGATAACGAAAAACCTTTTAACGATAGGAGGGGCTATCGTTAAAAGGTTTAGGACTCGCTTGATAGTGCGTTACATTACAATTGTTCCAGTTGCGTAGCCTGATCTCTTATCGCGTAAATAACCGCAAGTATTTGGACTTCTCTTTTATTCTCATCAACACAAAAGTAAACGTAATAATTTTTTTACGCGTATTCTTCTAAAACCAAGCTCACCCCATGGCTGCCCATCAGCAGTCAAGCTCTTTAAAAACATCATCTATCGGATAAACATCACTTTGAGCCGCCTGATCATAGCCTTTAGCCATCAACGCATTAAACGTTTTCTCATTCATATCATCTTGTGCTAAAAGCGACTTTGGAATAGTAAGCGAAAACGGAATACCCTTATTAAGAATGATTTGACGATAAAACATGTCAATAGCAGTAGCCCTAGGAATTCCAATAGTTTCCAAAATCTGCTCCGCTTGCTGCTTAATATTTTCTTGTATTCTTACATTCACATTCGCTGTTTTAGTAACTGCCATATCCATCAACCTCCATACGCATGTTGCATATTGTAATACATCTGTACGGATGAGATTTCTCGACTGTCATATACGATTTTTATGTTCGCATTACTGCATCAGATAGCACGATCAAGCACCATAATGGTGGAGAAGCTCTGCTTATTTTCTCGTTTGAGCCTGAACGTAAAAATATCGGATAAAGGGAAGAAAATGAATTTACACCACTTTTAGGACTTGACCTATGAAATAATTAATAGTTCCATTTTCAATCAATATATAGAGACCTAGTCCAATAAACACGACAGGTACAATTACTTTTTCGTACTTTTCCACAGTCTCTCCGATAGCAGAAATTGAGGAGAGATTTTGAGATAATTTGCATAGAATCAAAATCCCTAAGGCAAATATTACTAAACTTATACTAATCTCAATCAAACTCTTTCCTGTAAAATAGGGGATATAAATTCCTAAATTATCTCCACCCATTGCTACTGTTAAACTTGTAAATGCTAAGATTTTTGATCCATCTCCGGTAATTTTCCCCTCGATATCTTCTTCATCAATATCTTCATCCACAAAAATTGCTCTTATACCAAGACCTAGCGGAATTAGACCAAGGAGTCCGATAATCCAATCTTGTGGAATAAAATTTAAAAAGTAAGCGGCAATAAGACTAGCCAGTACAAGCAGTCCTGTACCTAAATACTGCCCTACATAAATTGATTTCAAACCTTTCTTTCCTTGACTAGCGAATAAAATAGTCAAAACAACAAAGTAGTCAATGGATGTAGAAAAAAAAACTAATAAAGCGGATACTATTGTTTCCATTATTTCTCCTTTCAAAATGTTTAATGTTTATAGCCAATCAAAATTGACTGCACACACATTGTGCCTCGGCAGTTGCCAATGGAGACATTTTAAGAAATAACTTCACAATTTTCCCACCTTTCCTTGAAATATTACTTGTAAAATTTACTTAAATTATATGATTTTGTCAAATATGCTGATAGATATCCACGCAAACTGTGAAGATTGAAAATATATAAAATTAGATAGACCAACATTATTCATCTAAATAAAGCCATTGTTTTCAAAAGTCTTATAGTCTATTATTTTATTTTCTTGACAACAAACAAATTGATTCTAAATGGATTGAGAGAACTCCTAATACGTCAGTCCTTTTTCGAGTGCACACTATGGATAGCGAAAAAACTTTTAACGATAGGAGGGGCTATCGTTAAAAGGTGTAGGACTCGCTTGACAGTGCGTTACATTACAATTGTTCCAGTTGCATAGCCTGATCTCTTATCGCGTAAATAACAGCAAGTATTTGAACTTCTCTTTTATTCTCATCAACACAAAAGTAAATGTAATAATTTTTTACGCGTATTCTTCTAAAACAAGCTCACCACCACGACTGCTCATCAGCGGTCAAGCTCTTTAAAAACATCATCTATCGGATAAACATCACTTTGAGCCGCCTGATCATAACCTTTAACCATCAACGCATTAAACTTTTTCTCATCCATATCATCTTGCACTGGAAGCTACTTCGGAATAGTAAGCTAAAACGGAATACCCTTTTTAAGAATGATTTGACGATAAAAAATGTCAATAGCAGTAGCCCTAGGAATTCCAATAGTTTCCAAAATCTGCTCCGCTTGCTGCTTAATATTTTATTGTATTCTCACATTCACATCCGCATTCGCATTTTTAGTAACTGCCATATCAATCAACCTCAATACCCATATAATAAATTATTGTGTCGCATATTGTAACACAATTGCACAAATGGGATTTTTCGACTGATATATACACTTTCAACTTTTGCACTAACATCAAGTGCAAAATATTGCTATTTCTTATATCCTATAGCAACATTACCTTTTTTCTTAAACCCTGGTACTTTTAGAACAGCAGAGCCTGGCTTGTCTTTTAAATCAAATTTTCCAACTAAAAATAAAGCTTTAAGCCCTGGACCAGATAAATTGAACGATGAGTTAACTAATTTGATATGCTTATCTCCAAGAGTGACTTTAGACAAATCTTGATGAGAATCAAGAATATCTCGTGAAACGAAGAGATACAATTCATCCTTATTCATATAGTTTTCTGGTATACGAAACTCTTCACGAGACACTGCTACCGTTTCCCAATGATACGACGCAAGCTTTGCTTTTTCCTCATCGTCAGTGCACCCAGCAAGAGAAAAGAGAGAACCTAACAGCAGAAGCATAACAAGACAACTTTGAAAAATGGTTTTACAAAAAATAGTTTTATTCCTCATAACACTACTAACCTCCTTTTCGTTAACACGACTCTACATCAAATGATCATAAAACAAATTATTAAGCAGACAAGATCTCCCATTCGCTCTGATTACTGTAATAATTTTAATAAATATACTATTTTTTTATTAATTTGTCTAGATAGTAATCACGCTTTATTTCCATAAACTTACGTCTCTCCCTATTTAGAATTATTTCCATAACGGACATATTTTGAAGTTGGATTTACAAAATGAATTTATACCAACGTTAGAGCTGGCTGAAATGGTTAATGTCAGAAGAGAAACTATTGTTCATCTAGAAAATGGTAGATATAACCCGTCTTTGAAACTGGTCATGGATATCGCAAAAATTTTCAAAGTAAAAGTGGAAGATTTATTTGAATTTACTGATAAGTAATCTATTGGGAAGTCTGTCTAAATTTTGAGTGTACAGAATGGATAGTGGGTGCACTTTTTAACGATAGAAAAAGCTATCGTTAAATAGTTTAAGATTGGCTTAATAGCTTAATTTTTTAGCATAAAAACAGCCTAGAGAGGATTCCCCCTAGTCTGTATTTTGTAATATTTAAAATTCTCACATTCTTTTGGCTTTTACGATGCCCTTTCAATATTCACACTAATCTCTGCTTTAAAAGTTATGCTGAATCTGTCCTCGTAAACTTTTATTTTCTTGATGTACTTTCTTACCAGCTTCTCGTAATATTCACTAATATCGTGACGCTCACTTTTTAAGAAAATCTTCCATTTATCTGATTCGTATTTTATCATCTTCTTGACCTGCTTTTTCTATAAGAAGCTGCTGTTTCTTACCTTTAAGCTCATCAATCTCGTTGGCAGTTTTCGTATATAGTTTCATTACGTGTTGAATACAATGAAACTTTAGCCTTGAATTCTGAAACCTTTTTAGGCATCAAAAAAGACGGTATTACTACCGCCTTAATTATTTACACATAACGTATTTATATTTAGATTTCTATTTCATAGAAACTTGATCCTTGCTAAGCTCTACAAACTGGGATTTGTTGTAGTCATCTCCCATTTTCTTTAATTCCATATGTAATACACAAGCAAATACTATCTCAATAATACATGCCGCAACAGCAACCGTTGTGCCGTTTAATGCACATCCTAAAATCAAGGAAATCATTGGAATGGAAATTGCTGCAACTGTATATCCCTTTGATTGATACAACCATGAATAGGGAAATAAATGTGCTCCAAACACCATAGCGTATACCATAATCATCTTTTCCGGAACCGCACTAAACACCCACATAACGATTAATAAATAAATCATTTGATTTAAGGTGAAAATGAAGCCTAATTGTCCAAGTGGATTTTGTTTTGAAAAGATATCCACCTTTATAAGTTTACCAATGAGCCAAGCCAGCGGTAATAATGGGCATGAACAGCAAAATACCAATAAATTTTTCATATTAATATTGATATCTAAAATTGACACAAGTACTATCAGAAGCCATATAATCACCGATGCCATGATAAATGGTAACCCTTTTTTCTGCTGAATTGCAATTTCTTTTCTTAATTCATCCACCATTTTCTCCTCCAGAAATTTAAATTTGCCTACACTGCCTTAATCTTATAATTTATTAATTCAATAAACGCTATCACAGTCGCTCCTATCATCTCAAGCCCATAGGGACTAAATATGAAACCAGGATGGCAGTGTGGGAGACTTGATCTGTCTATACAAGCAGGACGGTCATTTTGCTTTCGTTTCAGCATATCTATCTTTGCCCCACCAATTTGGCATGAGCTCCTTCAACGTGACAGTCTTCCGCTGTTCAAAGTCCTCCATAATCTCCATTTTTTCATTTTCTTCATTCAATTGATAAAAGAACTCTCTACACGCTCCACAAGGCATACCGCTTCCCATGCCATAAGGTGCCTTGTCGCGGAATGCGATAAAGTGCTTCACCTTCGTCTGTCCGCTATTAACATACATATTAAGAGCGGCCACGCGTTCTGCACACAAATTAAGAACCCCACTGCAGCTCTCAATGCAGAACCCAGTGAAAATTTCTCCGTTTTCAGCTTCTATTGCACATACAACATGATGTGCGTAAACGAATGGAGAAGCTTCCTCCGGATGAAATTGCGGCTTCGCCTTTTCATACATTGTATCCCAAATATCCATATATTCCTTTTCTCCTAAAATACCTGAATTTATCGCATAGTTATTAAGATTCTTATAAACAAAAGACCCGACTTGGTCCGCATTGTTAAGAGGCGTGTCGGGTACTGTTAGTTGCTATAGTATACTATTGGTGGTTATTTGTCAATTTTAATGAAATATGTTTATGTAACGATCCCTTGCCATAATGGTAGGCTTACTTAATCTCTTTCATCTGTAACTATATGCTCTACACCTCTATGCTCCGATTTAAGATATTCTTTCATAAATGTCGGGTAAGCCTTGCACTTATCAAGCTCATCTATAGGTAACCAATGCATTGTCTCTTTAGCACCTGACTCTGTAGTGCTTTGGCTCGTAAAATCTCTTTTGCCCATGGGCTTCATCATGTAGTAGAATGTAAGCTCATGGAAGTCTACTCCTTTTAAGCCAGAGCTGCCGATGAAGAAGTGCTCGTGTATGACAGCAAGGTGATCGACCTCGTAATTAATACCTGTCTCTTCAAATACTTCTCTCTTTACGGCTTCTTCTGATGTCTCGCCCATGTGAACCGCTCCGCCAACTGAGTAGTAATAGTCGTCCTTATCATTTCTTGCAAATAGCACACAACCCTCTTCGACTATGATAGCTGCTGCTCTATATCTAAATGCTTTTTTATCGTTAATAAATCCGCAATTATGTTCCATAGTTTACTCCTTTATTTTTTATCTTTTGTAAGTATTTCCCTCTTTGTCACGCTTCTTAAAATAGCCAAAGATATGAATCAAATCGCCTTTTTCAAATCTTCTTTTGTTGCTAATGTGCTGATTTTATCATTTATTTTTGCTATATCAGTTGTGTTTTTGTTGGTTTTAATAGCAATTTGCACTAATTCTTTTGAACCGATAAAATCTTGATTCTCAATAATAAAGTCTTTCATCTGCTTAAATGTTCTAATTAAGGCTCTGCTTTGCCTAATCGCAAGTTCACCTCTTAATACCGTCATAATCATGTAAATACCTTGTTCTGTAAAGGCATTTGGTAGGTACCTTGAGCCACCCCAACTTGAGGTGAAATTTTTGCACCTCAAGTTTTCAAACTCATTCGCGGTCAGTTGAAACATAAAATCTTCGCCTTCAAACTTTTCAATATTGTTTTTTACCTGTCTATTAAAGTTTTTAGTTTCATAACCATATATTTTGATAATTCGTTCGGGACAATGCCGCTCAAAAGAAAGGTCGCTTTTAATCTAGAAAACAATGTCATATAGCCTTTATCTACCAAACAAACCGTACTCTCACAAAAACTGCAAATTTCTTTCTCTCTTAGTTACTAATCCTATTATTTCATCAATAAGCTCATATGGACTACTATTGTGAAACCACCACTCATAATCCTGTAGTTTTTCTGTCGTACCTAATTCAAAATTTTGGCACAAAGAATTATTTGATAATTTCTTTAATAGTGTACTCTTCCCGACATCGTTAGCACCTTCAAAGCAAAAGATCACACTATTCATTACACTTATCTCCAACTATCTTTGAGAATCTATTCTTATCAAACTTTGGAAAAATTTCCAATCTAGAAATTTCACTAATTCTAATCCATATAGGTTGATATACATTATCTAGATTACTTCTTGACTTCTCTTCACCATGAATACTAAGCCCACCTTGCTTATAACCAGTTTTTGCCAAGAAAAACACATTATCATCACCATTTAGTGACCCAATTATGTCTGATTCATTAATATTTAAATCTAATTCCTCAGAAATTTCTCTAATTGCAGCATGTTGAACACTCTCTCCAACTACTACCTTCCCGCCAGGAACAACATAATATTCTCTTCCGTCTTTATATCTTTTAATTATAACAACATAATCTCCAGTTTTATCAATAACAAACATACTTGCTCGCATAAATCATTCCTTCTCAATAATTTGAATTTTTTACAAAAATTAAACTACATTTTGTTTATAGTATAAATGATAGAAAAAGATAAGTAAATTTATCCAATATTTCAAATATAGTAGTTATATAATTCTAAAAAATTTAACTAATTAAAATTCTATTAATTATAATATTCTTTAACAAATGTACACCTAAATATTTTATCCACAGACAATAATGATATCCATTACCAACAACAAAATTGACACAAGTTTTAAAATCTTCTTCATTTTGATGTGACCCCAAAAAGTCTAACTTTTTGGGGTCACATCACTTTTCACTTTCTATCGCCTAAATTTGATTTCTAAAATTCTCTTCTATTTATTTTAATTTGTAATAGGCCTATATGAGCTATTATCTAAGTTATATCCCCAAGAATCGTTCAACATATAAAATCCAAATCTGAATTCTTGCTTATAAGTATTTCCTATTAAATCATAATATTTAATTCTAAACTTTAAAAAATCATTTATTCTTTCGCCCTTAGGTAAATCTAATCTAATCCTAAAAGTAACTTCTTCTCTTGCTATAGCATAATATTGACTTAAATATTCATAGATATGATATTTTTTCTCGGAATATGCACAACTTATAAAATAACCTTCTAATTTTTTATCAGGAAATACTGGATCCAATTGTATATTCGTTGCACTTTCTTTACCTATATTAATAAGACCAACCTCTAAAATCAAAAATTCTTCTTCTCTTTTTTATTCTATTATCATCTAAAACTATATTAAAATATGGAACAATTGAAGCTCTAGTACTTATTTCTGTTAATAATTTATTATTTAGCATATCTTCTTGTCTTTTTTCTTCTTTATAAATTTCAAAATCTTTTTTCCACTTTTCATTTAATTTATTCAATTCTTCATTTTTTTGTTCTCTTATTGAGTTTATTATTGTTTAAAATTGTATATATAAGAGTTACCAAAGATATCAATATAGGAAGCCATATTTCAAAATTCATCTTTTTTAATTCTGAAAACACAGTGTTCATATTATATAACACCCCATCCTTTCCTTATTATAGTTATACATTCCTCGAGTTTAATTCTCTAATTTAAATCAATAAGTATATAAACTTTGCCAAAAAGTTGTTTTGGCTGTTTCACATAACCATTTTATCATATGAGATTTAAATAGTTCTCTATATAACATTTTATATATCATTTATATATTTTATTTCATTAGTTCTATTGATTCATTTAGCAACATATTAGCATACGCATCTTTAAATAATTGATATGATTCCGCAAACTAGTTCCACTTAAATTTAACTGTTGGCATATTTATTTATATTCCATTTTCCAAACTTATTCTACTTTTTAACATAAAAACATCAAAAACTTTTGTTTTGACATATAAATTTATTAGATTTTTTCAAGAATAAATTCAATAATATTAATATAGAATTCTTCAATCAAGATTTTTTTGTTTTATTTAATAAAAAAATAACTAGTTAGTCTTAATGCCTTATAAAGATAATCCTTGTACCACATGATCGAATCTTTCTAATAACCTCTAATCCTTCTTTCGTATCACGACCAAAACGGCTCACACTTTTCGTAAGAATAATATCAAGATTACCTTTCTCACACTCATCAATCATCCAATTAAACTCGTTTCTTGAAGATCCAACCTTAGCGGAAGCAACATCAAGAAAAACATCAGCAACAAACCAAGTCATGTGAGCAGCAGCAAGACGAGTAAGACCAGACACCTGAACAGCAAGACTATCCAACTGCTCTTTACGATTTGTGCTCACACGAGCATAAACCCCAACCGCATAATCCTTAATCACACGCTGAGGATGGATGACTATAACATCTTTATTTAGCTCATCTATCTTATCCAGAGCCATCTCTCCTTATTATTAGACTAACGAAACTTAGATTTCTTCTCCATGATAATTAGCCTAAACCTTATTTTCCCACTTCACAGGGTGGGGGGCAAAGTGGGTGCACTTTTTAACGTTAACATCCTGTGCACTCGACCCTAGAGCGTTGATATCTTCCCTCAAACAGCCAAACTTGAATTTATATATCTACTGTTTTAATAAGTTTGATTGCCCTTGATGATACTAACTCGTCTTGGCTCATTTCCAAAAGGCTCTTTTTATCTACCCACTTATAATTAACCGTTTCTCCTTTTTGAAGAGCAATTGCATTTTTCTTACAATCGGTTACGCATAGATATTCAACATAAAGAGAGTGATAAACATCCTGCACAAATCTTCCGATCTCCATAATTTTTGAAGCTTCAATACCTGTTTCTTCTTTTAATTCTCTTACTGCACATTCTAATGGTGTTTCATATTGCAATGCAGAACCACCTGCTGTCAACTCCCACATTCCACCGAATTTCTTTTCAAAATCTCTTTGCATAATAAGGTAAGTCCCATCTATATGTTTAACAATTACTTCGCCCACCAAATGATACATGCCGTCAGGAATTGGTTCTCCTCTCACTAATGTAATATTCTTTAATTTATTAAATTCTTTATCATACGCATCCCAAATCTCAGCCATAAAACCCTCCATAAGGCCTGATTGTCAATTTCATTAAATATGAATTTTATCTTTCTCCAGTGGATACAAATATATAATCGGATTTCAGTCCGGATATTTACTTTCCAATGTAGTATTACTAATAAATATTATAATAAAAAGAGCTCAAAATTTCTTTTATACCCTCTGCATACATATCTAAAGTTCTATTAGACTCTAATTAATCCTTTTTCGTATCTGCGACAAACTTCTTATTATCCATTCCTTAAGCACCTCCTCGTGCACATCCTAATAATCGGGTTTCATTTTACCTTTTGAGCTATATTTTCCCACTTCACAGGGTGGGGGGGCAAAGTGTGCACCTTTTAACGTTAACATCCTGTGCACTCAACCATAGAGCGTTGATATCTTCCCAATACAGCCAAACTGTGCTCAAAAAACACGCCGAGCTATCTTACAGCCGCCGTATACTAAATCTTTTAACGATAGCCCTCGCAAACCACTGCTACACAAAGGCAAATTTGCACCCACCTATTAAGCCCTTGACATCAATACGACACTCTCAACGTGGCTTGAGTAGTTCAGTATGGATAAATTTTAATATTTCTCAAAATCCTCGTATGTGGGAATAGGTTAATCAATAAGCATCTTATAATTTACTAAATAATTCTAAAGTAGGAAAAAACAGCTCATGTCTTAGCTCAATTTTGTTTAATAATTAAAGGATATAGTTTGTCTACTTACATTTACTTCTGCTTCTGCCCCAAAAGGAATTATACATCTTGGAGTTGAGTGTCCAATATTTATATTATAAACAATAGGTAAATCTTTATTGGTAATTTCTTCTAATAAAATAGATTTATACTCCTCATAATAGATTTCATTTTGAGGTTTCCCTACTAGTATTCCTGATAATTTATCAAATATTCCGTAGTCTTTTAGAGCAAGTATCATTTTCCTATATAAATCTGGTTTTATTTTTTCTTGGCTTGTTTCTATAAGTAAAATTTTATTCTCCCATTCCTCAAGGTTTGGAAATAAATCATATTTACTACAAATTTCTACTGTATCTTCAAATAAAGAATTATCGAACATATCATATATTGATTCTATGCATCCGCCTAAAATTTTCCCACTAAATATAGGATTTCCTCTTAAAAGCTCAAAACCGGTATTAGTATGACTTTTCATTTCTATTCCTACAGCTTTCTCGCTATAATCTTCCCTTTCCTCATACCAAACTTCACTAGGGTGTATCTCTTTTATTTTCCCTGTTTTTACAAGTTCTAAAAAGTATTTTTCTGTATAAGCTAACATGTTATCAGATAGTTCGCATACATCTGTCAAGAAAGCCTGACCATAAAATGTTTTTATGCCAAGTTTATTTAGCATAAAGTGATTTATTGTTGAGTCAGAAAAGCCTAAAAAAAGTTTTTGTTTGACAATATTTTTTAATCTATCGCCTTCGAACAAATAAGGTGCTGATCTATAAGTATCTTCTCCACCAATAGCACATAAAATCATATCAATAGTGTCATCTTCAAAAGCAAGTAGCAAATCATCTGCCCTAGCTTCTGGATGATTTTTTAAAAAATCAATGCCTTTCAGAGAATTAGGTAAAAACTCTATCTCTACTCCTAGCTTATTTAATCTGTCTAATCCTATTTTTATTTCATGCTCAACAAAACTTTCCCCCAAAACACCACTAGATAAACTAACAATTCCTATTTTCTTTATCATTTTTCCTCCTTGTAGATACTTATTTTCTTGACATCAATACTACAGTCTCAGCAGTCACTTTCTTGCCAGTCGATGCTTCACAGGCCATATCTCTTATGAAAGCTTTTCATCACCTACCACTATTTCACATCAATTAACTATGTTAATCTCGTGAAATCAGGGTTAGGGCTTCAAACGTACCTATAGTAGACATAATGGAAAAAATCCATTGAAACTTTTAATAATAATAGTATGTGACTCTTAGTATCGGTACCTTATAAATCTACTTTACCATTTAAAAATTGTTCTGCATTAATATGCTTAAAACCTGATTTTGAAAAATCAAGAGTATCTAAACTTAATATAATCTTAGGATAGTTATCTTTTTTCATTTTAGGAGGTCTAAATTCACTCTCTCTAGTCTTTTCATCCATCAAGCTCAAACTTACCCGAATATAAATTATCTCCTCATTTTTTTACAAATAAAGTCTATTTCGTAGCCTTCTATTTGTCTTTTGGCAATATATAGTATTAATAGATTATGTCCCTAATAGAGGGATATCGTAACTATTTAATAAATTTATATACCCTCTATGGAGATTTTAAACTCAAAATATTGATTCGTTCTATTCTGACAATTAATTTTTTAATTAAGCCTAACATTTTAACTTTATTTAATTTTTCTTCTTTATCAAAATACACAGGCTCCTCTTTGTAGTCTATTTAAAAAATGAAGAATACAAGTCTTGTATTCCATCATTAAGTGTCCATAATTCTTCATCATTATCAACTGTTTCTATTCCTGTCATCAGTTTGTTTTTTATTTCGTCATAGTACTTAGTCCATATTGGATAAGCTGAAACTAAAAACCCATTTGTACCATGAACTAAGACTTTGTTATGTTTTAATCGTTTAATAAGTTCTTATAATCCTTGATTAAAATAGTGTTGATCTGCTTTTCGTTTAATACATCCATGAGTACCAATAACTTAATATAATTCTATAATTATCTTCATAACATTATATTTGAATTCGAGATTAAATCTTATCGAATAAATTCCATAATTCTTTATCTAGTATATACGGCTCCGAAAAAGCATTTATAACTATACCTGCCAGATCTTTTTCATTATTCTTTGCAAGCACAAGTGCTTCTAAGAAATGTTTCTGCACTTTGGAGAACCCATTTCCATACTCACCCATTGCTTCTATATTAGAAAATACAGGAAAGAAAAATTCATCGCCACTTTGTAATATATCAGGAACCATCCTTATTTGATCATGAGTAGTAAATTCTTCACCAATCTTTAAATCCTTAGCAGTCAATCTTGATTGATCTTCATCGCTCATTACAGCATTGCATGGAACCCACACATAGCTATCTCGTAAGATCGCCATGATATCCATCAAGTGCTCCGTAGTACGCTCTTCGTTAAAAGTGTGGATGGCAGCTTCCAGCATCGTTCCATCTTCTAAGTCTTCAGCAGTGATTATTGAACTTTGATTCATATTAGACCATAGTGATATGTCTTTATAATCATTATGTTTCACGTAAAATGGAATCTTATCACCTTCGTGACAACCAAAATCCTGCTCAGGTTCATTAAGCAAAGTTCCGAAAATATGATCTTCTGCTAAACCTTCAATCCGTACCCAGCATCCTTCCGGATTATTTCCATCTTTCAATAGATATACCAATACATCATCAGGATATTCCGGGTTTCTTGATTCATCTAAGAAATGCATATTGCGAGATTCTTCTACTTCATCTCCCGCATTATAGATCTCTAACATTTCTATCTTGTCTGCATAACTTTTATACATTTTTTCGTCTTTATCATCAAAATAAAAACATTCATCATTCATAAAAGATCCAATTCTAATCTTTGATGATTTTTCTGTATTTCCAACTCCAAAAATAAAACTTTCATCATGCTTAACCGAAGTAGCCAACACTTCAAGTGTTAATCCTTCTGTATGATCAATATATCCATATGTTAAAATGTAATTTGCTTTATCTGCTCCAGGAAAATCTTCTACTACCTCCTTCAGATTA
Organism: Lactobacillus iners; assembly: GCF_011058775.1. Taxonomy (NCBI): domain Bacteria; kingdom Bacillati; phylum Bacillota; class Bacilli; order Lactobacillales; family Lactobacillaceae; genus Lactobacillus; species Lactobacillus iners. Next base: position 972,325 of record NZ_CP049230.1, read on the forward strand.
TCCTTAATTGGAACAGCAACAAAATTATGATAAAAAGCTCTAAAACCTACTTCACTATACTTCATGCCCAATACTTCCTCCTTATAATATGTTTCTGCCAGTTTCTAATATAACGTTTCTATAATCTCTTCTATATTTGCTATATCCAAAAAATAGAGTGAAACCATCACTCCGCCTCCACTATCCAATGTGCCAACTCTAATCCCATATATTTTTTATGGATTCATTATTCTTTATGTTTATCTGTAATCAATCACAAAACTACCATCATTAATTTCATTTTGTCTATTTATAAGTCTTTCAAGTAAATCTAACATTTTTTCTTTATCAAGTCTTTTTTTTCAACAAAATAAACTGGTTCATTATTATAATTTTTTGTAATAGACGAATATAAATCTTGAATTTCTTCGTTTAATTTTTGTAGGTATTCATCATTATCTATTACTTCGATTACTGTTACTAATTCTTTTTTTGTGTTTCAAAAGTATCTTTCCATAATGGAGCTGATATAAAATCTATCATTATTTTTAATCTTTTCACTATATTGAACCTCCTGTATACACTGATACAATAAAACCATTCCTTCCTACACCTGCTATTACTACGTATTTCTCATTTTATTCGTAAATTTTTTCTATACCACAATTTATTTCTTTATATTCTAATTGATTACTTCCTTCATATATAGTCTCCATATAAAGATATTTTTTTACTAATATTCATTGCTTAAATTATATATGAGGAAACAAATGTACTACTAAACGCAATTTGTTTGTTTTCCGTTTGTTTTTATACATAAAAATATATTTAATTATACCCATTTCAAACTGGAAATTTACTTTTCTATTTCAAGCCGTATAGTTCATGCATAATGTTAAGCTATTTTCTTATTTTTCACTATTAATGTGAACCCAAAAAGTTGGAATTTTATTTAAGCAGCTAATTGAGTGGTATGTTTTCGGTATTTAACTAGAATTTATTCAGTAACCTAAAGTCGTGTATTCTTTCAATTTCTCACTTTGTCACCTTTTCAAATCTTATTAATCAGCTTTCTTTTGAATACACTGCAACCATCACTTTCTCCAAGAAATTCAAAATCATATTTCATCGCAATTCGTTTGGAGATTTCTTGGGTTGGGTCACACTCAATAATCAAGTTTTTCCCTATCTTTGAACTAATCTTTATAAAGGCTTTTGTTAATTCATTGGCATATCCTTTCCCCCAGTCTCCCTTATTTAGTATCCAACCAAGTTCGAAGGAGTCTTTGTCATACTCATGAAATATTACATATCCGATAAACTTCTGATTAAAATCTTCTACCGCATAGATTAAAGGAGAATCAATCAATGCGACACTATTTAGAAAATTCGCTGTTTTTTCCCATTAAAACGGAGCTTCTATAAATTCCATGACATCTTCATCTGAAAGTAGACTGTATAGGTCCCTCAGATCATTGTTGGTAAATTTTCTTATCTTTAATCGTTCGGTAATCATACAGTCCCTCCTTCCCTTTACTAGTTATTTTCTTGACATCAACACAACACTCTCCACATGTGGCGTTTGCGGAAACATATCAACTGGATCAATGCAATCAAAATCATAACCTGCTGTTTGAAAAATCTGCAAATCTCTAATCATAGTAGCTGGATTACACGAAATATAGACAATTTTTTTAGGACTAGTTGCTACTGCTGCCTTAATAAAAGTATCTGTAAGTCCCTTGCGTGGTGGATCAACAAAAATTACATCAGTTTTTAAGCCTTCATTAGCCCACTGTGGCATTAATTCTTCTGCTTTTCCCTCAAAATATTCTGCATTATTGATGCCATTTAAAATGGCATTTTTTTTGGCATCTTTCACTGCATCCCTTACAATTTCAACACCTAACACTTTTTTTACATGCTTAGCAACTGATAAACCAATTGTACCAATACCAGAATAAGCATCGATTACTACATCATCAGCTGTCAGTTGGGCTTTTTGAATAGCCAAATTATATAAACGTGGTGTCTGCAACGAATTTATTTGGAAAAAACTTTGTGATGAAATCTTAAATGATAAATCACCAATTTTATCAACTATTTCTCCATTACCTGCTAAAATATATTCTTTTTCACCTAAAATCACATTCGTCTTATGTGGATTATGATTTAAAATAACACAGGCAACATCGTCTAATGATTTGATAGCTTGGACTACGGCATCAAGATTTTTAAAAGATTTATGCAAGCAAACTAAAACAATCATTAATTGCCCATTAGCTTTGCTTCTTCTGATTTCTAAATACCTAACCTCACCATTGTGTTTAATTTCATCATATGCGGGAACATTAAATCTTCGCAAAATATCTCTAACAGCTACCACGGCTGCATCTATTTTTTTGTCAGTTGTTAAAAAATCAGTCATTGGTACTAAGTCATGCGAATGTTTTCTAAAGAAACCAACTTCTAATTGACCATTAACCATTCTAACGGGAACTTGGGCCTTATTTCGGTATGCTATTGATTCTGGACTAGCTAAACAGTCATTAACTTTTTTATTAAGATGGACTTTTTCTAACAAATTCACTACCTGCTGTTTTTTAAATTCTAATTGTCTTTCATATTTCATATGAGCTAAAGCAGCTAAACCAGTTTGCACCCATTGACGCAGAGGCACGTCCATCCGATCGGAACTTTTTTGTAAGAACTTTTCAACTTTGGCAAAAGCAAAATTTTTCTTAATTTTCAATATTTTTGCCTGCACAATTTCACCAGGTAAAGCATTATTCACAAAAATTGTTAATCCTTCATAGTGAGCTACGCCCATTGCTTCATAAGATAAGTCTGTTATTTCTAATTCAACAATTTGATTCTTTTCCATTTTTAAACCTCACACCAGTTATTCATTACTATATGATACAAAAAAAGCCGCAATTTGTGTATATTTGAAACTTATTCAATTTTTATTGACATTGCATTTTAATATTGCTATCATGTTTTCAGAAAATTCGTTTTAGTAGAAATTTTGTTAAGAGCAAGAGAGCCGATGGTAGGTGCAAATCGGTCAGGCAAAATTTTCGAATTACAGCGGACATGTAAAACATGATTTATTCGGCCATATTCAGTGCCGTTATCACCTGATATGAGTATTGCGTAGCATTAATATGGGTGGTACCACGGTTATCATATCGTCCCGTTGATTTATATATCAACGGTTTTTTTATTTGGAGCATTTTATGAAACACAAAGTTACATTCAATGAAGCAATCTGTATTTTACTTGCTTTATTATTCATTCTAGGAACCTCAGTAATTAAATTGGGAATAGCACCAGAAGTTCCAGTATTGTTTACTATTTGCCTATTTATTTTTTGGATCAAATTTTTTCATGGTTGCAGTTGGCAGTCAATTCAAGATGGTATCAAAGAAGGTATTGGTGTCGCAATTATCCCTATCTTTATTTTTATCCTAATTGGAGCTCTAATCAGCCTATGGATTAAAAGTGGCATTATTCCATCCATTATGTATTTAGGTTTTCACTTACTAAATGGTAACTATTTTATACCATCCGTCTTTCTAGTCTGTACAATTATCGGCGTAGCTATCGGATCAGGTTTTACAACCATTTCAACTATAGGTATTGCCTTATTTGGTATCGGCATTTCGATGAAAGCTAATCCTGGATTAGTAGCTGGAGCTATCATTTCGGGAGCGGTTTTTGGCGATAAAATGTCGCCACTATCTGATTCGACTAATTTAGCATCGGCTGTCGCAGAAAGTGAGTTATTTGCACATATTAAAAATATGTTATGGTCTACCTTACCAGCTTTCTTCTGCTCATTATTATTATTTACCATTTTAGGTCATGGTGGTGCAATGAATGCAACTAGAATTGAAACTTTATCACATATTTTAAAAAGTCATTTTATGATTTCATGGTGGACCATCATTCCAATTATTTTTATGGTACTTTGTGCATGGAAAAAAATACCAGCTATTCCAACTTTATTTTTAAATATTACCATCTCTATTATTATAATTTTTATCCAAAATCCACACCAATCAATAGCTTCACTGAATAAAATTATTGTTAATGGTTATGTGGCTAAAACCAACGATGCAGCATTCAATGCCCTTTTAAGTCGTGGAGGAATTGCTAGCATGATGGAAACAGTCGCTTTAATTATTTCAACCTTATCACTAGGTGGATTATTAATGAAATTTAACATTGTACAAAGTGCAATGAGTCCTCTAGTTGCTAAATTAAAAACGCCTGGTAGCTTAATCATTGCTACAATCTTATCAGGCATTGGCATTAATTTATTAGTTGGCGAACAATATTTGTCTGTTATTTTACCAGGAAGGGCATATAAGTCCGCATACACTAAATTATGCTTATCATCATTAGCACTCAGTCGTGTTCTAGAAGACGGCGGGAGTGTTATCAACTATTTAATTCCTTGGGGAGTAGCTGGTGCTTTTGCAGCTTCAACCTTAGGCGTACCAGTTTTAACCTTTTTACCATTTACATTTTTCAGTCTATTTTCACCTATTTTTTCCATCATTTCTGGAATTAGCGGTATTGGATTAAAAAGAATACATGGTATAATGCAATAATTTTGGTTTAGTATAAAATATAAGTTATAATATTAGTTAAATCTATAGTATTTAATTATTATATGGGAGGAAATAATGAATAATTTTGAAAATATTTTTCAAACACGTCGTAGCATTGTTGATAATGTTGCTTTGAATCGTTTTCTAACTAAAATGTATAGTATCGTAGCCCTAGCAATTTTAGTTTCAGCTGCGACTGCATATACAGTTTTACACTTTTTCGCTAACCAATTTTTCAACGCTTTAAGCCAAAATCATGCACTATCTTTTGTACTATTGATATTACCATTTGCCTTGATCATTGGAACTAGTTTTAGTAAAAATCCTATTTTATCATTTGTGTTATTAATGCTTACAGCGATGGTTTATGGATTAACTTTCTCTATTATCTGTTTAGCATTCACTCAAACAAGCATCACTGCCGCTTTTTTATCAAGTAGTGCTGTATTTATCACGATGGCTTTCATCGGCACGACAACAAAGAAAGATTTAAGTAATTTAGGATCTTACGCATCAGCTGCCTTAATCGGTTTAATCGTAGCTACTATTATCAATATGTTTTTGCGTAATCCTATGGTAACCTACATCTTTTCTTATATTGCAGTTGTTATCTTTACAATTTTGACTGCATGGGATGCTCAAAAAATGAAGAATATCTTCATTCAAAATCATGACGAAATTGCTACTACAAGCTTAGCTATAATCGGTGCATTGACTTTGTATCTAGATTTTATTAATTTATTTATCCAATTTTTACAGATTTTTGGTTTTAGCGACAATCGCCGTTAATAGCGAAAAAAAGAACTACATGTTCACGACATGTAGTTCTTTTTTAATGCATTTTAATAACAACAGGTGTACCCGTAGGTACATTATCCATAAGCCATTTAGAATCTGGCAAACTAAGACGTATACAACCATTAGAAGCTGGCTGCTTGCCTAATTTTGCAGCTTCAGATTTATTTATTTTCTGATTCTTACATATTGGAACAGAATGAAATAAATATACACAATTTTCCGTCCAACTAACCCAATTTAGAGCACCTTCATTAAGCTTAGAATTAAAAAATTTATCTCCCCTACCACCAATAATCTGATATTTGCCAAGAGGTGTTAATGATTTGCCATTTTTATACTTACCACAACTAGCTAACATAGTATAGATAACTTTATTATTATCAAGTAAATAAACTCTATTTCCCTTAATGGAAACACGTATAACTAATTTCTTAACTTTTTTTAGATTAGGATATGCTTTTTTCTCACTAGATTTTTTCCATTCTCCTTCCTTAACTAAATCAGTCGGATCTGGATAGGGTCTAGATATTTTCTTTTGCAAGGATACTTTCGATGTACGTAATGTAGAACTATGCTTGCTATTTTTCCTAGCAAAAACACAACTAGCCATTGCCATCGCAAAGACAACTACAATGCCAACTGCAATATAACCAAATTTAAAATGCTTAATTTTTATGTTTAAATTATTTTTATTGAATATTATCAACACCCCCCTACTTTTTTTGATATACCATACTATTATTATATATAAAAAATAGATAGATTAAACTATCTATTTTTCTTTTGTATTAATATTAACCAACAAAAAACTCAATATGTTGCTGTAAATTGGTAAAACTCATCGGTAAATATCCACCAATATCACCATCTAAATTAACAGCTATCTTTTTCTTGGAGTGCGAATTATCTAATAACTCTACTTTCAAAGATCTAGTCTTCGTATAAATAATGTTAGGATCCTTTACATGGTTACCATTAATTGCCATCGCCATTAATCGTAGAATATCAATCGGGTTAGATGTTTTCACAACAATTAATTGAAACAACCCATCCGATAATTGAGCATCAGGCATTACTTGTTCCCAGCCACCAATCGAATTAGTCATCCCTAAAAAGAACATTGACAAATCGCCTTCGTATACTCCCTTATCATAAGTTAATCTCATCTTATTATTACTGATTTTTGGAAACATCTCTGCTCCCTTTAATAAATATGCAGTATAACCTAGAATAGATTTCCATTCAGAAGGAACACCATACGTCAATTCAGTTAACGATCCACTGGCAGCTATATTCATAAAATATTTGTCGCCAGCTTTGCCAATATCCATTTTTCTGGTCTTTCCTTGCAAAACTAACCTAGCAGCAGCTACCAAATCATCACGTGGTATTTTTAATGCACGGGCAAAGTCATTCGTAGTACCTGACGGAATAACAGCCATCTGAGGTCGATGATCTAAAGGAGCAATCCCATTTACAATTTCATTAATAGTACCATCACCACCAGCACCAACAATCAACTCAAAACCATCTTTACCAACTCGATTAGCTTCTTTTTGAGCAGAAAAAGGTTCAGCTGTGGTTCTAAAAGCACTAGCTTCATATCCAGCTTGTTCTAAAATATCTAAAATACTAGCAACATTTCTAATATTTTGTTCATGACCAGATACAGGATTGTAAATCAAACGTGCTCTCTTTGTCATTTTCCTTGTCCTTTCTCAATTAGCGACTTTGTAATTCTTTATTAATTAATTCATTAACAACTTTAGGGTTAGCCTTACCATGAGTTTCTTTCATAATTTGACCAACTAAGAAACCAATTGCACGATCTTTACCATTTTTAAAATCTTCTACTGATTGAGGATTATTATCTACAATTTTAGCAACTAATGGAGCTAAAACAGATAAATCTGATAATTGAATCATTCCTTTGTCAGCAACATATTTCTTTGGTTCAGTACCATGTTCAATACTTTCTTGAAATACCTTCTTAGCAATCTTAGATGAAATAGTACCATCTTGAATCATCTTAATGATTTGAGCTAAATGCTCTGGCGTTAATTTAACTTCATCAAGATCAACTTGCTTTTCATTCAGATATCCATTAACTTGTGTATTCAGCCAATTAGCTGCCAATGTTGCATCGGCACCAGCTTTAACAGTTGCATCATAAAAATCACTAGACTCTTTAGTCTGTAAAATAACATCTGCGTCATATTCTTTAATGCCATATTCATTAACATAACGTTTACGACGATCAAATGGTGACTCAGGCAATGAGGCTTTAATTTCATCAATCCAACTTTGTTTAATATGATATGGTGCAATATCAGGTTCTGGGAAGTAGCGATAATCTGCATCCCCTTCCTTAACACGCTCTAATACGGTCTTACCTGTAGATTCATCAAAACGACGCGTTGAAAGTTGAACTTGACCGCCAGAAAGTAATACAGCAGCTTGGCGTTTTTCTTCATAAGCTAAAGACTGACGAACATGTTGGAAAGAATTTAAATTTTTCATTTCCACTTTCGTACCTAATTCCTTTTGACCAGCAGGTCGAATAGAAATATTGGTATCAACACGCATGGAGCCTTCTTCCATCTTAACATCAGATGCACCAGTAAACTGAACAATTTGACGTAATTTTTCAAGATAAGCATAAGCTTCTTCTGGTGTTTCCATATCAGGTTCAGACACAACTTCAAGCAAAGCAACACCCTGACGGTTCAAGTCAACATATGAATAACCATTGGTTCCGTGCGTGTTTTTACCTGCATCTTCTTCGATATGCATTTCATGAATACCAATTCGTTTCTTTTTTCCATTAACTTCAACCTCAATATAACCATTGCGAGCTAAGGGTTGGAAAAATTGAGTAATTTGGTAAGCCTTAGGATTATCAGGATAATAATAGTTTTTACGATCAAAATGGGTAACTGGTGAAATTTGTGAATTTGTTGCCAATGCAACCATCAATCCTAAGCGATATACTTCCTTGTTAACCATTGGCAAAACACCAGGCATTCCCCAATCAATTACATTAGTAGCAGTATTAACTTCTGCACCATAAGTAACCGGTGATGGAGAAAAGATTTTACTTTTAGTCTTTAATTCGAAGTGGACTTCCAATCCGATAGTCGATTTAAAATTCATTAATTAGTCCTCCAATCCCGTCGGTTTCTTTTCATAAAACTTATTACTACGCTCAATAAAATCAGCTACTCTGAAAATACTTTCCTCATCAAAACGTTTAGCCATAATCTGCAATCCTACTGGCATCCCATCAACTAAACCGGCAGGTACACTAGCTGCAGGTACACCAGCTAAATTAGCTGCAATAGTCAAAATATCATTAGCATACATTTCTAATGGATACTTAGTTTTACTATTAAGTCCAAATGCTGGCGTTGGTGTTGTAGGACCTACAATAACATCATTTTCTTCAAATATTTTTTCGAAGTCACGACAAATTAATGTTCTAACTTTAGCAGCTTGTCTGAAGAAACGGTCATATGAACCAGCTGATAAAGCAAATGATCCTAACATAATACGGCGTTTTACTTCATCACCAAATCCTTCACTTCGAGATTTAACATATACGTCTAATAAGTTCTTAGCATCTTTAGAACGATAACCATATCTAATACCATCAAATCGTTGTAAGTTCGATGAAGCTTCACTAGATGCAATAATATAATAATCTGGAATTACATATTTAGTATGTGGCAAGCTAACTTTGTTAATAATAGCACCATGATCTTCCAGAACTTTAATTTGTTCTTTAATTAATGCTTTAACTTTTTCGCTAATTCCTTCACCAAAATATTCTTCAGGTACAGCAACTCTTAATCCTTTAACATCTTGATTTAATGCCTTAGTAAAATCGGGTACTTCACGTTCAGAAACAGTTGCATCATGATCATCTGCACCAGATAATACATTCAAAATCTTAGCAGAATCTTGTACTCGCTTCGTCATAACACCAATTTGATCTAAAGATGAACCAAAAGCAATTAATCCCCAGCGAGATACACGTCCATAGGTAGGTTTGATACCAAATATGCCATTAAATGCGGCTGGTTGTCTAATAGATCCACCTGTATCAGTACCTAAAGCAGCAATTACTTCACCACCAGCTACAGCTGCAGCTGAACCACCTGATGATCCACCTGTAACTTTAGTCAAATCCCATGGATTCTTTGGTGCTCCAAAATATGAATTTTCACTAGATGATCCCATAGCAAATTCATCCATATTAGTTTTTCCTATAATTGTCATTTTAGCTGCTTTTAATTTAGATACTACAGTAGCATCATAAACTGGCATATAATTATACAAAATATGACTAGCAGCAGTGGTTTTGACATTATTAGTGATAATATTATCTTTCACTGCAATTGGAATCCCAGCTAATTCATTACTAAAATCTAAATTTTCAGCAGGTTTAGCATCATCGATCACAGTAATCATAGCATTAAGTTTAGGTTCAAGCTCTTTAATCTTTGCTAGAGTATCTTGTGTTAACTGCTCAGCAGTTATTTCTTTATTCTTTAACTTTTTGTTTAATGATTCGATTGTTTCATTTAAATAATTCATTAGGCATTATCATCCTTATCAATAATAACCGGTACTTTAATAAAGCCATCAACTTTATCAGGCACATTCTTCATCAATTCAGCTTTGCTTTGCCAATGTTCAGGCTCATCTGCTCTAAATACAGTATCACGGTCAACAACCTGAACTGTTTCTTCTACACCATCAGTATTTACTTCGCCTAACTGGTTAGCCATATTGATTATTTCACCCATTTGCTCTGTGAATTTATCAATTTCTTTAGCATTAAATTCTAATCTAGACAATTTAGCAACATGAATTATTTCATCTTTTGTAATCTTCACCTTTTACCTCCTATTCACCACTAAAAACATGAACATAATAACTATCATCAGCATCATTTTTAGTGATAGTCGCCTGTAAATTATTAACGGATTCAATACGTATCTCAATTGGCACATTATTAGGTAAATATTTCTTAGCAACAGATAAAGTTAATCTTGAAAAACTTTCAATTTGAGCATAACCATAAAATTGTGTCGTAATAGAAATATTCATCTGTTTTAAGTGCTTATTTTGGTAATGAACCTTGGCAATTACACCACTAATATTAGGAAAATATCCCTGAATAGCAGCTTTAAAATCACTAAATGAAGCAGCATCAGTTGAATTAATTGGTTTGGTATCACCAATAGTCGGCAACACTTGGCTACTATAATCAACTGACTTCCATTCATTTATTTTACTACTATTTGTATCAACAATGCTATATGCCAAATAATTTCCACCGATTAAAGAATCACGTCCAGTTTTTTGAAAAAGTCCAATCAAAATTGGAATATGTTTAAGAGCAGATATTTTACGCAAACGTTTTATTAACGTATATGCTACTTTTTTACCATAAGCTAGTTGTTGATTTTTCTTAATATTAACATGATATTCAGGACCATCTTTAACTTTAGTATAATAATCCACTGAATTTAAAGCTAATCCTAAGCTGATCCCACCTAACTTATACGATGAACCAGACTTAACCAAAAAATCTTGCTCAAAAATTTGATTTAAAATAATCGGACTGTATTTCTTACTTTTCTTATAATTAAGTCCTTGCTTATTGTGCTTGCTATATCTAGACAACCAAATATTAACTTGCCTTGGTGTTAAAACTTGTCCTTCTTGAAAGACATATTTATCAGTTGAAAATAAATCATGAGAAATATTTAACAAGCCTACTTCAAGACTACGATTATCAACATTATTATCATTATTACTTGCAGTAATACCATTGGTTGGACTAATCAAGTATTGCCCATCTTTTAACAAAACATTGTAACCATTTTTATCGGTGACAGTAGTTTGATAAGTCTTCTGCTTACCATTGGTATTAGCAGCATTATTTGCCAGGTTAGAATTTTTCAAATTGCCACAAGCTGTTAAGTTTATAGCAAAAGCAAAGATTAATAACCCCATTAAAAGTTTCTTCAATTTGACTACTCCTTTTGACTATTTAATTTAGCTATAACTTCATCTTCTGTTAACATTGGAATCTCTAACTGCTGTGCCCTAGTTTTCTTAGAACCTGCAGCATCCCCATATATTAAATAATCAGTATTCTTAGAAACTGAACTCATAACTTTAGCACCTAACATTGTTAGTTTTTTAGTTAAATCAGCTCTTGAATAATGAGCTAGTTTACCAGTTAATACCACATTTTTTCCCTTGAAGAAGTTATCTTCAATCGATTGGGTGTCACTTGCTCCTAAATATTTAAAATTAACTCCAGCAATTTGCAGTTGATCCATCAGTGCCTTAACCGATTGCTGTTCAAAATATTTAACCATCGATTCAGCAATAGTCTGCCCAATAGTATCAATTTGCATCAAGTCTGCAATAGAACACTCTCTGATTGTATTCAAATCATGAAATTTTTGAGCTATTAATCGTGCAGCTTTAGCTCCAACATGATCGATACCTAAGCCAAAAAGTAATAATTCTACCGAATTTTGTTTACTATTTTCAATCGCATTTAATAAATTTTGAATAGATTTATCTTTAAAATGATCTAACTTAGCCAATTGAGCGGCAGAAAGAAAATATAAATCTGCAATATCATTAACTAAATGCAATGCTATTAATTGACGTACAATTTTAGGACCTAAACCCACAATATTCATTGCCTGTCTTGATGCAAAATGTGTAATCCCTTCTTCAACTTGAGCAGGACACATAGGATTGATACAACGTAAAGCAACTTCATCTTTTAAATGAACTAAATTCTGGTTGCAAGATGGACATATTTTCGGTATCTCATATGGTAGACTAGCTTGCGGTCTTTTATTTAAAACAACTTGTGAAATCTCAGGAATAATATCACCAGCTTTATGTAATAAAACAGTATCACCTAATCGTATATCCTTTTGCCTTAGTAAATCAGGATTATGTAATACAGCTCGACTTACGACCGTACCAGCTAAATTAACTGGATCCATCACAGCGGTGGGCGTTACTACTCCTGTACGACCTACTGTCCATACAATATTTTGTACAACAGTTTCTTGCTCTTCTGGTGGAAATTTATAGGCAATCTCCCATCTTGGTATTTTTACTGTATTTCCTAATTTGGCTTGTAATGCTAAATCATCTACCTTTAAAACGATACCATCAATACCATAAGTCAATTCACTTCGCTGATTAGTATATTTATCGATAAAATCAAAAACCTCATTAATTGAAGATAGCTTACATCCAGTGGTATTAGTATGAAAACCCAATTCAGCCATGGTCAAAATTGCTTGGTGCTGACTAGTAATCGTCTCTGGTGGATTAACCCATGTATATATAAAAGTACTTAGTTGTCGCTTCTTAGTTACATTAGCATCCAATTGGCGCAACGATCCAGCAGCAGCATTACGTGGATTAGCAAAAATAGCTAAACCTTGATCATCTCGCTCAAAATTTAATTTGGCAAAAGTAGCTTTATCCATATAGCATTCGCCACGAACCTCAATATCTATTTTCTGTGGCAAAAACTTAGGAATATCTTCAATATGCATAGCATTAGCAGTAACATCCTCACCGATATGCCCATTTCCTCGAGTAGAAGCCCGCACAAGCTTGCCTGCTTTATATTCTAAACTTAAAGATAGTCCATCAATTTTCAATTCTACATTATAGTCAACTACATGACCAACCATTTTTTGGATCCTTTGATCGAATTCGAGTAACTCATCTTTAGAAAAAACATCCCCCATAGAAAGCATTGGTTGCTCATGAACGACTTTAGCTAAATCTGATTTAGTATTTCCACCAACTCGCTGTGTAATAGAATCAGGATCTATCAAAACAGGATACTTTTGTTCCAACTCTAATAACTGTTGATAAACCTGATCATAAATATTATCTTCTACTACTGGTGCATCTTGGACATAATATGCATATGCCCAACTATCTAATTGTTTGCGTAATTTAAGTACTTCTAATTTAGCTTGTGCTAACGATAATTCACTCATTTTGCTCCTTTAATCATACCTTCTTAATAGGTGCAAAAGCTGCCAAAAGACGCTTAACACCTAAGTTAGCAAAGGCTATATCCAACTCCATATCTTCACCGCTACCATTAACTTTAGTGACAACACCTATGCCCCACGCCTTATGTTCCACTTGATCTCCCACTGACCAAGTCTTTTTATCTGCACCAATAGCTCCAGCTGCCTTTTTGGCTATTACTGGTTTCTCATGTTGAACACTATGTGAGTTAGTATTTTTATTAGCAAAAGAACTAAAACTATTATCTGCAATAGGACTAATATCCGCTAAATCGATATCATTTATTTCAGAAATAAAACGTGACGCATTATTATTTTGATAATGACCATATAACATTCTATGAATAGCATTTGTCAAATACAATTGCTTTTTAGCACGTGTAATGCCTACATACGCTAGTCTTCTTTCTTCTTCCAATTCACTATTATCAGATTGAGCACGTGCAAGTGGAAAAATTCCTTCTTCCATTCCTACCAAAAAAACAACAGGAAATTCTAGTCCTTTAGCCGCATGCAAAGTCATTAAAGCTACTTGATCGATATTTTCTTGTAAATCATCTTGATCACTTAAAAGCGAAACTTCAGCTAAAAAGTCATCAACTGCTTTAGCACCGTCTTCGTTTGCCTCATAATTATCATCAAATTGCTTAGTTACAGTTAAAAATTCATCTAAGTTTTCTAACCTGGTATCAGCTTCAATAGTGTGTTCTGCTTTTAACGCATCAATATAACAAAAATCATTCAAAATTTTATTAGTCAATTCTGTAACAGTATTATTTTTAGCAAAAATAATCATTTCTTCTAATTTTCTGCCAAAATCTTTCATAATATTGAATAATTTACCACTAATCGGGGCTAACTCTAAGCTCTGTAAAGCTTCTAAGGCAGTATAGTTATTACTAAACATAAATTCTTCAAACTTACTAATTGTTGTCGGACCTATGCCACGTCTAGGTGCATTAATGATTCTATGTAAACTCATGTAGTCTGCTGGATTAGCAACCAATCGCAAATAAGCCATAATATCCTTGATTTCTTTACGATCATAGAACTTATGTCCACCTACAATTTTATAAGGAATATTCGATTTAACAAAAGCTTCTTCTATATTACGAGATTGTGCATTAGTTCTATATAAAATTGCAAAATCACTATATTTATAGCCATTTTCTTTAATCTCTTTATTAATTTTTCCAATAATAAAAATTGCTTCATCATTACCTGTACTTGCCCGATAATAATTTACCTTGGAACCTTCACCACTATTGGTCCATAATTTTTTAGGTTTACGATTTTTATTATTTTTGATAACAGCATTCGCAGCATTTAAAATATGTCCAGTAGAACGATAATTTTGCTCTAACTTAATAGTATTACAATTATCATTGCGGTAATCTTGTTCAAAATTCAAAATATTTTGCATATTAGCTCCACGCCAGCCATAAATGGACTGATCTGCATCCCCTACTACACAAATATTTTTATGTTGCTGTGCTAGCAAATGACATAATTCATATTGAGCTTGATTTGTATCTTGATATTCATCAACTAAAATATACCAAAATTTATTTTGATAATAATGTAAAACTTCTGGTTCTGATTTAAATAACACCAATGTTTGCATAATCAAATCATCAAAATCCATGATGCAATCATGTTGTAAATTCTTTTGATACTCTCGATAAACTATTGCAATTTTCTTTTCATATTCATTTGAAACCTGTTTGGCATATTCCTCAGGATCTAGCAAATCATTTTTGGCATTAGAAATTGCATTTACAAGACTCTTAGGATCAAATTTCTTACTGTCAATATTAAGTTCCTTCAAAATTCGCTTAATTAAAGTTAGTTGTTCTGCCGTATCAGCAATAGAGAAATTATTAGCATAACCGATTTTTTCGGCATATCTACGCAAAATGCGGACACATAATGCATGGAAAGTCGACATCCAGATACTATCTGCATCACTATCTAGTAATTGTTTTACTCTTTCTCTCATCTCGCTAGCAGCTTTATTGGTAAAAGTAATAGCCAAAATATTCCATGGAGCAACACCTTTTTCTCTAATCAGGTAAGCGATTCTTCTGGTTAAAACAGAGGTTTTGCCACTGCCAGCACCTGCCACTACTAAGAGTGGTCCTTGAGTGCATTTTACTGCTTGTTGTTGCTCAGGATTTAGCCCAGCTAACATAGATTCTTCGTTCATGAACATACTCCAAACTAAATAATATTAATAATAAGCTTTATTTATTATAACAAAAAACTCGCTTTAAGATTAATTACAAGTATCTAAAAGCGGGTTCGAATTTATCGATAATCATATTGATACAATTTAAATTCGTCAATAATTTTTAATAGCGATTTACTATACGAAGGATCTGTCGCATATCCATCTTTTTGTAATGACTCAGCTTGTTGTATATAAGTCGTGCTATTTAACACATGTTGATATTGTCTAGGATTCCACGTCGTCCCATTAACTAACAAAAGTGTATGCTTTTTTACACATTCTTCCATTGAATTGAAAACACAAAAGCGAGCTTTGATAACAATCCACTTGTTATTTACAAACTCCTTTGTTTCCATCAACTTTGTCCTATTAGGATCTGTACCCTTCATTCCAAATAAATTATTGTACTTCTTAGATAAACTGCTACGCCCATAATCACTCTCTAAGCAAGCTTGAGCGATTGTAACACTAGGAAAAATAGGATATTTTTGATACTCTGCCTGAGCAAGGGGAACCATTTTTTTAATAAAAGCTTTTTTTTGAATCAAATCAATATCATTATTAATTGGTGGTTGCACCTGATGATGTATATGTCTAGAGATTAGTAAACACAAAATAAATGTCAATAATATGAGCAAAACTTTTATCAACATAAAATCCAATTGATTTTTGCAGTATTTCTTTTTCATAATTATAGCCTCTTAGATAATACTTTTTTTAAAGGAACTACAATTAGCGGTGTCAAAATACCGGTAAAAATTGCCTCACATGCACTATTAAAACTCAAAGCAATCAATAAAACGATAATCAAAGATTTGGATGTATCTGCATAACCTAAGCACGACATTAACTTAGAAGAATGATTATAAAAAATACTCGTAAATAAAATAACCATTAAAGTATTTGTTAAAGTTGACGCCACTCCAGCGACGACACTGATCAAATAATTTCTAGTCGAATGACGTTGTTGCCACAATTTTCCGATAAGTCCAGGAACCACACCTGCTAAAAATCTAGGGATAATGGCAATCACTGCATTTTGAAATAACATAATTGAAACTAAATCTGCAGGCTGAGTATAAGCTCTAAACAAGCTCAAGGCTCCCCAAAAGAACCCCAAAAAGCCACCCATTTTTGGTCCCATTAATATTCCAAAAACAGTTACTGTTAAAGGTAATGTCGTAATTGCTGGCAAAGCAGGAAAAAATCTAATATATCCTAAACATGGAATAAAAGTTTGTAACATTACAATAGCTACAAATACACTAAATATAGCTATTGTATTTATTTTTTTGTTAGCCATTATACATCTATCTCCGAGTAAAAAAAAAGAAAGTCATGAATTGCTTTCTTAATCATATGCGGGCGAGAAGACTCGAACTTCCACGATCTAAAAGCGATCACAAGATCCTTAGTCTTGCGCGTCTGCCATTCCGCCACGCCCGCGTACCTAAATAGTATACCTAATTTTATTCAGTTTTACAAGGTATATTATTTAAGTATTTAAAAATATCGAATTATTTATAATTAGGAGCAGCCTTAGTTATTTGCACATCATGTGGATGTGATTCTCTTAACCCAGAATTAGTCATTTGCACAAACTGTGCCTTATTAATTAATTCGTCAATATTACGTGCTCCTACATAACCCATACCTGATCTTAAGCCACCGATTAACTGGAAAATGGTATCACTAACATCACCTTTGTACTCAACACGTGCTTCAATTCCTTCAGGAACTAATTTGTTAGCTTCATTCACACCGCCTTGGAAATAACGATCTGATGAACCATGTGATTGAGCCATTGCTCCAATCGATCCCATGCCACGATATACTTTGTATTTTTTATCACCATCTGTAATAATTTGACCAGGTGTTTCAGTAGTTCCAGCAAACATACTACCTAACATAACTGCATTACCGCCAGCTGCAATTGCTTTAACAATATCACCTGAATATTTGATACCACCATCGGCAATTATCGTCTTACCATATTCACGTGCTACACTAGCTGCATCATAGATAGCAGTAATTTGTGGTACACCAACCCCGGCAATAATTCTAGTAGTACAAATTGAACCAGGTCCAATACCCACTTTAACAATATCAACGCCACTATCAAATAAAGCCTTGGTGCCTTCTGCTGTAGCAACATTACCAGCAATTAATGTTGCCTTAGGAAAATGCTCACGTATTTCCTTTATTTTGCGTAAAACACCAGCTGAATGACCATGAGCAGTATCAATAACAATAGCATTAGCTCCTGCTTCCAGCAATGCCTGTGCTCTTTGAAAAGTATCGGACGTCACTCCTACTGCTGCTGCAACTAGTAATTTATTTTCCTCATCAACTGCTGCTCTAGTAAAATTACCTGAAAGCATAACACCTTTTACAGTTGCTACTTCACCTGCTTGTGCTACAATAGACATATTTTTATGAATAACACCCATACCACCTTGAAGGGCCATAGCAATTGCCATTGAGCTTTCAGTCACTGTATCCATACCAGCAGAAATAAATGGTAAATTCAACTTAATATTATCAGCCAACTTAACACTTAAATCCACTTCGTTTGGCAAAACATGACTTTCAGCAGGTATTAATAATACATCATCAAAAGTTAATCCTTTTTTTGCAAATTTAGTTTCCCAGCTTGACATCCTTTTATTTCTCCTTTTCAAAATATTATTTGTTCATAGATTACACGTTTTTCATAAAAAAAACAAGCGATCTACAATTCAAAAAATTATAACAAAAAAACATACTTCAATAACTTTGTTATGAAATATGTTTTTATAATCAATATTTATTTTTCAGCATTCCGTTGAAATAATTTAACAATTTCTACAATCGCAATCATTAAAATACCTGCAGTTAACACAACGAGCCATTGTGCTATATTCAATTCTGTAACCTTAAATAAAGATGTTAAACCTGGAATTTCTACTGCAGACATAATAATTGCGGAAACTATAATCGCCAAATTAAACCATTTATTCTTTAAAGTATCTTTGCAGAAAATCGACTTTGTAATAAATTTAGAATTAAAAGCATGGAATAACTGAATTAATCCCAAAGTTAAAAATGCCATAGTTAGAGCATCACCATGTAACAACTTATAGTTATCAATATGTGGTCCAATATGTAAGCCAATTTGATAAACACCTAAAACCAATATTCCTTCTAAAATACCTTGATAAACAATTGATATTCCCACTGCCGATAAAAAGTTAGATTTTTTACCACGTGGTTTCCGTTTCATAATGTCTCTTTCAACTGGATCTACACCTAAAGCTACCGCTGGCAATGTATCTGTGACTAAATTAATCCACAATAATTGAACGGGAGCTAAAATTTCCCAACCTAACATCGTCATCATAAAGACAGTTAAAACTTCACCAACATTACAACTCATCAGATATAAAATTGCTTTTTGGATATTAGAAAAAATTTTCCGCCCTTGTCGCACTGCTTCAACAATGGTAGCAAAATTATCATCAGCAAGCACCATATCGCTAGCTCCCTTAGATACTTCTGTACCAGTAATACCCATACCAATACCAATATCAGCTTGTTTCAAACTCGGTGCATCATTTACTCCATCACCTGTCATGGCAACAATTTTACCATTTTTCTGCCAAGCTTTTACAATTCTTACTTTATGTTCAGGTGATACACGTGCATAAACTTTATAATTAGCTACACATTTAACAAAATCTGTATCTGATATCTTGTCTAGTTCTGCACCAGTAATGACACAATTAGTATCATCTTCGCCAATAATTCCCAAACGTTTAGCAATTGCAGCAGCAGTTACTTGATGATCCCCAGTAATCATTATAGTCCTAATGCCAGCAGATTTTGCTTTAGCAACTGCAGCTTTAGCTTCTGGTCGTTCTGGATCAATCATACCGACTAAACCAACAAAAATTAAGTTCTGTTCAACTGTCGCTGAATTAACTTCAGTGAACTTATCATCAACAACTTTATAAGCTAAACCTAAAACACGCAACGCATTTTTGGCCATGTCATTATTAGCAGCTAAAATTTTAGCTTTTGCTGATGCATCAAGATCAACTATTTTATCATCATGCCATAGTGAAACTGCTCGCTTTAATAACTCATCTGGAGCACCCTTCACTGCTACAAAATATTTACCATCTGCTTGTTGATGAACAGTTGACATCAATTTTCTATCCGAATCAAATGGTACTTCTTGAACACGCTTATTATTTGCTAAATAGTCAACAACATTCCATTTAGAATCCAAAGCATATTGAATAAGAGCTGTTTCAGTAGGATCACCTAGCAATGAATTATTATCGATTATTTTAGTATCATTAGCTAGGGTCATTATTTTAATGGCAAGATTATCTTTATCTTCTAATTTGTCACAATGATATGTATCATTATAAAATACTTTTTCAACAGTCATTTTATTCTGAGTCAAAGTACCTGTTTTATCAGAAGCAATAATATCTGTTGCTCCTAAAGTTTCGACAGCAGGTAATTTTCGCACAATCGCCTTATGTTTAGCCATATTTTGAGTACCTAAAGCTAAAATGATAGTAACAATTGCTGGCAACCCTTCTGGAATAGCAGCTACTGCTAAAGAAACAGCTACTAAAAACATTTCTATAGCCAGCTTGTCAAAAGGCATCGTTCCTTGTTTAGTAAAAATACCAACCACACATACAAATGCACATATTCCTAAAATCATTAAAGTTAAAGTTTTACCTAATTGATTCAAGTTGGCTTTTAATGGAGTATCAGTTTCATCAGCATTATTTAACATTGTTGCAATCTTACCTACTTCAGTATCCATCGCTGTAGCAACAACTACCCCTTCACCGCGACCATAAGTAACATTGGTGTTAGAGTATGCCATATTGATTCGATCTCCTAAAGCAACATCAGTGGCTTCAATCACTTTACTCTTCTTTTCTACTGGAACAGATTCACCAGTGAGAGCAGCTTCTTCAATCTTAAGATTTTTAGCTAAAACTAACCGCAAATCTGCTGGTACAACATCCCCAGCTTCAAGTAATACAATATCACCCTTAACCAGTTGTGTACTAGGAATCTCAACAACTTGACCATCACGACGAACATGAGCATTTGGCGTCGACATTTGCTTCAATGCTTCTATAGCTGCCTCACTTCTAGCTTCTTGAATAATTCCCAAAACCGCATTAAGTAAAACGACAAACATAATAATAGCCGCATCTGTCCATTCATTTGCAACTACTCCTGATAAAATGGCAGCTACAATCAGGACTATAATCATAAAATCTTTAAATTGGTCAATAAATCGCAAGAATAATCCACGTTTTTGCTTACCTACAAGCTCATTCAAGCCATCCGTCTTAAGTCTATCTGATACCTGTTGTAAACTTAATCCCGTATTTATAGATGTTTTAAGTTGTTTAATGACATCTTCAGATTTTTGTTGATAAATTTCTTGTTGCACAATTTTTCCTCCAATTGATAAAAAAAAGACTTATGTCAAATAAAACATAAGTCTCACTTATTAAGATAAGTCCAGAGAATTATCATTCTCGGGTGTTGAACTTACCGCAATTGCTTGCCGTTACTCCCTTACTAGATTATATTATATTAAATAAATCTTAATGTTGGCAAGTAAGACGGCTCATTTTAATTATTTTTTTTATAAAAATCATCAAAAATCGTAATCGGCAAATGTCGCTTATGTTCGCTTCTTGTCCACAAATACTCAATCCGCTCAGCATCAACTTTAGCTAACTCTTTACCTTCAAGATAATCATCTATCTTATCATAGCTGACTCCTAATGCCTGCTCATCAGGCAAAGCTGGTCGTTTCTCTTCTAAGTCGGCAGTAGGTGCTTTTTGATATAAATGCTTTGGGCAATTCAATTCTTGTAACAGAGCTTTTCCTTGACGTTTATTTAATCTAAAAATAGGTAAAATATCAGACGCTCCATCACCATATTTAGTGAAAAATCCAGAAATATTCTCAGCAGCATGATCTGTTCCGATAACGGCACCTTTATTGGCACCAGCAATAGCATATTGTACAATCATTCTTTGACGAGCTTTGATATTGCCTTTATTAAAATCACTAATTTCAATGCCAGATTCTTCTAGACTTTTAACTGTTGCATCTACCGCAGATTTAATATTAACTATCAAATCCTGATCAGCATGTTGAAATGCAACGGCATCAGCAGCATCACTTGCATCTTTTTGGACACCATAAGGTAATCTTACAGCAATAAATTGATACTCATTATCACCAGTTTCTGCTCTTAATTCACTGATAGCCATTTGAGCTAACTTACCTGTTAAAGTTGAATCTTGACCGCCTGATATACCTAAAACATAAGTTTTCAATCCTGTATTTTTGAGTAAATATTCTTTTAAGAAATTAATTGAACGTCTAATTTCTTTTTTAGCATCGATTTTTGGAGCAACTTGTTCATACGCAATAATCTTTTTTTGTAAATCTCTCATTATTAGTCTTCACATTCCCTTTTTATTATCTGAGTTCTAATTTTGCTAATCAAATGCATCTTATGATCATATAAAGCTTGCGATAAATCAACTGGATACTCTTGTGGATTCAAGCTACGTTTGTATTCGTCCCATAATCCATCCAAATTAGTCATTGCAAACTTTTTAATTTCCTGCAATGAAGGCTCTACATAAACTTGTTTACCATCAACAAAAATATCTTTCAAAATTGGATAGGCAGTATAATTTGTCACTACCTTATTAATATAAGTATATTGTGGATGAAACATATAAAGAGCGTCTAACTTACGAGGATCCTCATTCCAACATGAAATCCAATCACCTTCATTTTTCTTTTCAGAATTAGCTGATATACGCCAGACCTGTTTCTTACCTGGAGTTGAAACTTTTTCTGCATTAGAAGATATCTTCAATGTATCATACATTTTGCCATCACTATGTTCAATCGAAACTAACTTATATACACCACCTAAAGCAGGCTGATCATAAGCTGTAATTAATTTGGTACCCACACCCCAAACATCTATTTTTGCACCTTGCATTTTTAAGTTCAAAATGGTCTTTTCATCCAAATCATTAGAAGCAAAAATTTTAGCGTTAGGATATCCAGCATCATCAAGTTGTTTACGGATCTTTTTAGAAATATAGGCCATATCACCAGAATCAATCCGCACACCTAAGAAATTAATCTTATCACCCATTTCATCTGCTACTTTAATAGCAGTTGGCACGCCACTACGCAATGTATCATAAGTATCGACCAAAAAGACGCAATCTTTATGCGTTTGAGCATATGCCATAAAGGCGTCATATTCATTACCAAATGCTTGAACTAATGAATGAGCATGTGTGCCAGAAATAGGAATACCAAATAATTTTCCCGCTCTAACATTACTCGTTGCATCAAAACCACCAATATATGCAGCTCGTGTTCCCCAAATTGCAGCATCTGTTTCTTGAGCACGCCTAGAGCCAAATTCCATTATAGCTTGATCGCCAACTGCAATCTTTACTCTAGCTGCCTTCGTAGCAATCAAAGTTTGAAAGTTAATAATATTCAAAATTGCAGTTTCCACTAATTGACATTGAGCTAAAGGACCTTCTACTTGTACAATCGGCTCATTAGCAAAAACTAATTCACCCTCTTGGGCAGACCTAACTGTTAAATTAATTTTCAAATTACGCAAATATGAAATAAAATCGTCATCATAATTTTCATTTTCTTTCAAATATTGCAAATCACTCTCGGCAAAATGTATTTTTTTAATATAATCAATCATATGACTTAATCCAGCAAATAAAGCATAACCATTACCAAAAGGCTCTTTTCTAAAATATACTTCAAAAACGGCTTTGCGTTCACTAATACCCTTTTTAAAATATGTATACATCATATTAATTTCATATAAATCTGTATGTAATATTAGTGAATCATCTCGATCTAATTCTGGATTAAACATTTACTTTCCCCCATACACTAGTAGTGCAATATTTAACAATTATATTCAAATTAACGAAACAACTTAGCATAAACTTTAGCTTGAAACTTAGTTTTGATATTAACTTTTAACATTGTAATAATTTTTCGCTTAAGTGATTTTTTCCCCTCCATCCATGTACCAGTAAATACATGGATTGTTTTTGATTGACCGGAAGGATTACATAAAATTCCATCTGAATAAACATGAACACCATCTTTGATAGTTTGTTCAAGATTATTAGGCTTAGCACCATATACTTTTTTCAAAATATCAGAAACAGATACTGTATTTACGCCCTTTAATTGATCACTAGCATCAAATTCGAAATTACGATCATCATAATAATCAAGCATATCTTTAATTAAAGGATGTTTAGGTTCTGCACCAAAAACAGCTGTAAATGGATTATCTATATTTTCAAATCCAACAAAGGCACGATTATCTAATAATTCATGTAAATCATCTAATACTAAGACATCAGTGTCTAAATAAATGCCACCCATTTCATAAATTGCTTTGGCCCTAATATAGTCAGACACAAAGGCCCATTTTTTTGCCTTATATGCTTGCTCAACATATTTATTTTCATGAATATCAAAATTAGATTCGTTCCATTCAATAATTTGATAATCTTTTAAATGTTTTGACCAAGTTTTCATACATTTTTGAATATTTTTGGGTTTTGGATTTCCTCCGACCCATACATAATGAATTATTTTTGGAATCATTATTTTACCTCAACTTTAGCGTAATCTTTAATTGCCTAATTTATAATAAAACAATTACTAATTTATTTCATTAACAATTGATATCCCTGGTCAATCTCAGCTAGCTGATTATAGATTGAAAAAGTATTTGCTAAATATTTCTTTTCCTTTTTAGCAATCATTTGCAATTGTTTCTTAGATAATTTAGAAATATTGACTAATTGATCAGACAAAGCTACTTCATCTCCTATATTGACAATGAAACCATATTCATCATCAGGAATCAATTTTTTGATATCACCAACCGTTGTACTTAAAAGTGGTAATTCATTATCCCCAGCTTCTAATAATACCAATGGAAAACTTTCAGAATATGAACTTAAAACAGCTAAATCCATTTTTTGATAAAGTTTTGTTAGTTCAGTATGACTTAAAAAGCCATGAAAAATAACTTGATCTTCTAACTTTAATTCTTTAGCTAATTCTTTTAAACGCGGCAATTGACTGCCATCACCAGCAATATGCAACATTAATCGCTGGTCATCAGCAGCATGCAAAGCCTTTAATAATAAATCTTGTCCCTTAATTTTTTCGCAGCGAGCAACATTAATAATATTAAATTTATCATGCGTTAACTTAACTGGAATCTGATTTTTAAAGAAAATGCCATTGTAAATAACTATTATTTTTTTAGGATCGATTTTCACTTGATCAGTTAATAAATCAGCAAATCTTTGCGTAATAGCAAAGATGCGGTCAGCATGACGCAAGGCCCAAATATTCAACTTAGTAAAAATTTTTCCAATTAAACCATTGTTAGCAAAATCAAGTAAAGGATCAGAATGAACAGTAACTACCCATTTGGCTTTAATTTTTTTATGGATTAAATATAAAAACAAATTAGCTCTGGGGCCATGCGTATGAACAATATCAAAATTATTCTGATTAATATAATCGATTAAACGGCGAAATACTTTAATATCATAACGACTATTGGACTCTAGACTTGTCACTTTAATTTTTGCTTCTTCGGCTGCTGCTTTAACTGGACCTTCTGCTAGAGTTAATAGTTCATAATCTTTATTCCTCATTTGAGCAGCAGATAACAAATTAATAATATGGTATAATCCACCGCCATTTTCTAGACCAGCATTAATATGTAAAACTTTCATTAAATATCAGCTTTCTTTGTATCTCATCTAATCTTTTAATTTTTTCGATGTCGATATACATTTACAATAAACTTTGGCAAAGCCTGCATTCTACCAATCCTCGCTGGATTAGTTGCCAGCCTATAAAACCATTCCAGATGTATTTTTTGGAAAAATTTAGGAGCACGACGAACCTTACCACTAAATACATCAAAGCTACCGCCAACTCCCATCATAATAGCAGGAACACCTTGTTTTTTCAAAATCGCTAATAACTGTTCTTGACGCGGACAACCTAAAGCAGCAAAAACCATATCAGGTTTTGCTGCCTTAATTCGCTTAGCAACTGTTTCTAAATCTTCTTTAAAATAGCCATCTTCAACCTTAGCTATTTGCAAATCAGGATATTCTTTTCTTAATTTTGCATCAACTAAGCTAGCAATTTCCGCTTTAGCACCAATTAAATATACCCGTTTTTTCTGCTCATTAGCAATCTTCAAAAACCAAACAAACATATCATAGCCAGTAACTCGTTCTTTTACGGGTGTATGTTGAATTTTTCCTGCTAAAACAATACCTATACCATCTGCAGTAATAAAATCAGCATCATTTTTGATTAAATTCATAAAAGCAGCATCATTATTAGCCTGCATCACAATCTCAGGATTAGCAGTCACAATTAAAGTAGACTTTTGATCCTTAATACGTTGCAAAAAAACTTTTTTGAATTCTAGCAAAGTTAAATTATCAAATTCAACGCCTAAGACATTAACTTTTTTCATTTTTTACCTCTTAATTATTTTTTTGATAACAGTGACAATATCTTGATTCAATTCTAAATGTAACAATGCCAAAATCACCCCATATATCAGCATTACTAGAATAGATTTATATGCCATATTAATAAATGCGGAGTGAGTCAAACTGGGCATTAACATGCCACAAGCAAAAGTAATTATTGCTGCCAAAAAGTATTTAGGAATATCTTGAAAGACATATTTAAATTCATAATCCTTTCTAACAATCCAAATACGTAACACACACACAATAGTTTCGGTAAATAAAATCGCAATCAGTGCTCCACAAGCTCCATATGCTATGTCTAAAATTGAGGCCGCAATACACTCAATAACAGCTCCAATAATTACTGGAATTGCATACTCTTTGTCTTTGCCATTAGCTAAAGCAAATTGATTGGCAAAAACACCACCTAAAGGGATAATCACTACAGTCAATGTAAACCAAAACATTAAATCAGTCATTGCCAAATACTTATCGCCGAAAAAGAAAGGAACAAATTCTTTGGTGTTAATCATCACTACTACTGCAAAAATAAGTCCTAACATAACAGTAGCCTCTAATGATTTTCTTAACATCACTCTTTGCTTTTCTTTTATTTCAGCTGCCATTTTCGGCATCATGACAATAGTAATACTGGTAATAATGCCTAAAATAATCTTAGAAATTTTTTGAGAATTATCATAGAAAGAAACTTGTGTTGAACTTTGAAACATCCCTAATAAAGGTTTATCCAATGCTGTATAAATTTGAGTAGCTATCTGCGGAATCAATAAAATGATAATTGCTTTAATAGTCTGCTGAAATTTATAAAAATGCTTAACTGGCTTAGCAACATATTGCTTAATATTAAGCCAAAATACACACGATCCCAACAAAGTAGAAACTGACATAATCAGCATATATTTATCTAAATCTTGAGGATTTTTAACTAATAACAATATCAAAGCAATTGATAATAGCTTAACACACGTATTTCTTAAAACAACTTTACCAAATTCTGCTAATCCTTGAAAAAACCAGGATATATCCAATTGAGCGGAAATTAAGAAAGGCAACATAATAAAGAAATAATTCCAATATTTGATATGAATAAAAAGCAAGAAAATAATAAATAGTATTATCATCACTGAACTGGCCAAAGCCTGAAAATACCATAAGCCCCAAAAAGCCTCAGTCAGTTCTTCTTTATTACTATGAGCTCTAATTTTTGAAATCGTACGCATTCCAATGTATGAAATTGATAATGAACAAAAGACCATCAGAAATTGGATAACATTATTAACATTACTATAAATTCCATAACTACCTGGGCCAAGAGTTCTAGAAAGATAAGGTACTGTAATTAAAGGGATTAACACTAAAAATATTTGATAAATTGCATTATATAAAATATTAAGTAAAGTTTTTTTCACAAATATCCACCTTTTTACTTCAATGCATCAAAGCATCTCTTACAATTTTGTTGAAAGTCTATCTCATAAGTCATATTTAACCATTGATGTCTTGCAGCAGCAAAAGTATCAGTATCATTTTCTAAAATATCTAACAATTCTACAAAAGTATTAATTTTGGCACCAGGAACAATATCGGCATAAGGTCCCATCAACAACCCCCTAGTTTTCTCATACTCTTTCAAAAAATTAGTTACAAAATAGATTGGCTTATCCAAATGCAAATAGTCAAAATAAACTGAAGAGAAATCGGTAATCAAAAAATCAGTATTTCCTAGTAAATCATACATATCATAATTGAATTTAAATAAATCGATATCTTTCAAAAAATAAATATGATCATAATTCTTACATTTTTCATCTATTTTTTTCATCTCATATGGATGCAATTTTACAATTAAGTACTTATTTTTCTTTTGCAATACCTGTTCTAATTTAGACAAGTCAAAATAATCAAAGGCAAAAAAATTACCTCGACTAATTTTATCCATAATTGAATCATCTTCCAATTCATATCGAAAAGTAGGCATATAAACACCGATCTTGGCAGTAACATCCGTCACATTAAAATATTGCTTTAATACGTCAGCTTTTGTAACCTCAGGATTATATAAAGCATCAATTCTAGGAAAGCCAGTTCTAACATATTTCGAAGCTTTAACTGATATACAAGAAGTCATCAAGGTTTCATATAAAGAAGAACTTGAACTAATATAATCAGCCTTTTGCCAACTTTTAATGTTCCGACAATCACTTTTATATGATGTATTATTAGACATCAAAGCCATCTTTTTCAAAGGTATACCATGCCAAAAACAAGATAGAACTTGCTTAGATTTAATTTTAAATGGTTGATGTGTTGTAAAAATATGCTTAGCTCGACCAATTTTTAACCATGTTTTGAAAGCAAGATGAGCTGAAGGCCAAGGTTCTACTAAAACAACATCTACTTCTGGATGATATTTCCTTAAATATCTATAAAATATAAATCCATTGGAGCCAGAACGACCTGCTTCATTCAAAATAACATATAAATTATTATCAGTGCCAACAAATTTCAATAAGAACATCATCAATTTAAAATATATCCTAAATAAATATGCTTTCATGAATACCTCCAGCCAGTTATACTTATCAACTGCTATCTATTTTAACAAAACTAACTATCTTAAGTTGTTAAAAAAAGTAAAAATTTAATGTATAACCTGCTTTTTTTGCTAAAATATAACATATAAGGAGATATTTTATGAAAAAAGTAATCACATATGGTACATTTGACCTCTTACATTATGGTCATGTTCGCTTACTAAAAAGAGCGAAAGAATTGGGCGATTATTTAATCGTCGCCTTATCTACAGATGAATTTAATGAATTTAAAAAACATAAAGAAGCATATAACAGCTATAATGAAAGAAAATATATTCTTGAAGCTATCAAATATGTTGATGAAGTAATCCCAGAAAATGACTGGAACCAAAAGATTACTGATGTTCAAAAATATAACATTGATACCTTTGTAATGGGTGATGATTGGAAAGGTAAATTCGATTTTCTCAAGGAATATTGTAATGTAGTTTATTTACCTCGCACACCAGGGATTTCTACAACTAAAATTAAACATGACCTACATAATTAAAAAAATAAACTATAAGATAAAAGCTCCAAAATTTTGGGGCTTTTGTTATGGACAAAAATCAATATTAAACTTGTAATTTATCTAAACTGGTACCTTAATTCCACTATCGTCATCCATTTTCAATCTTAAAGCCTCTGTGTTTAACATCTTAACGGTTTAATCATATGACATTAATATTATAAAAAATAAAAATTATCATGCTTATTTATAATGCTAATAGAATCAATTAAATATATTCGTTAAAAGTACTAAGATAATTCAAAGAAAACATTTTTTTATACAAACTATTTATATTTAACAAGAAATTTATTGAGCAATTTACCATATTCTGTTATACCAACACCTACTAAAAAATCTTTAATTTTTATACATTTTTCGTAATACTTAATATCATTTGTACGGAGATAAAAAATTATATTTTCAAAGAAACAGAAGGCTGACTTATAAAATAATAATTCTGGTTTATTTTTTATTTTTTCTCCATTTTCCATAAAATAATCTATACTTTGGTATTTATTGTCATTAAGTGCAAAATTTAATATATTTGTTATTATGGCCAACAAAACTACTTGCATTTTAGTATTTTTTGTATTAATATACCTCTCTATAATTTTCTTAGAAATCAGTATATTGCTATCAAGTTCATAGAATTGCATAAAATCACAAAATAATGCCACATTTGTATCATCGAAATCGTATATATTAAATATTTTTTCTTTGATCTTGTTTCTTAATTTTAAGTTTGGAGCTTCACTAGAAGGTTTCATAGCTTCTATTCCATGCATCTATAATAAGCTGCTCTTCTTCTTTATCTTTTATTGACAAATTACTAGCTTCTAATAAAGGTTTTAAATGCTTAACCTCCTCAATATTATTTTCATAATAAGCTTCAACCATTGTATTATTAAAATCCTTTATCTGCTGATATTTAAGCTCATCAGTCGAATTTAGTTGACTAAAAAATTTCCATAATGGAATATTATTATAATTAAGCAATTCAATTAAACTATCTGCTGTAATTCGATTAATATTTTTTTCGACCTTTGAATAGTAAGATTGACTAACAATTAAACCACGCTTCGTAAATTCGGCCTGTTTTTTTCCTTGACTAACACGATATTTTTTTAATAATTCACCAATTGTCATAAATATAGCCTCTACTAAAATTCAAATACGACTATTTTTAAAACTCATTCTAATTTTTTGCTAAAATAAAGTCAACATTAAATTTATAAAAAGAGGTTTAAAAATTATGGACGTGTTTTTAAAAAATAAATATTATAGAAGATTTTCTATTGCTAGTTTTTTATCTACTGCTGGTGATATTCTTTTTTATTTAGCATTTTTGACCTATGCAAGTAAATTGAAAAACTATTCTTTAGCTTTATCGTTAATTGCTATCTCAGAATCAATACCAAGATTATTAGATATATTTGGTGGATATTTAGCTGATAAAACACGCAATAAATTAAAAAATATTTTTTGGATGGCTATCATTAGATTTTTCCTTTACGGCTTAGTAGGATTTTTATTTATTACTCATATTTCACAATGGAATCTAGTACTGATTATAATCGTTATTAACTTTATTTCTGATATAGTTGGTACTTATTCAGCAGGATTGTGTGCTCCAATAATTGTAGAACTAGTTGATAAAGAAAAATTTGCCGAAGCTGAAGGATTTACAAATGGTCTGGATGAGGTTTTTAGTACTACTGCCCAATTTGTAGGATCAGGATTACTGCTCTTCTTATCTTATTCAAATTTAGCTTTTATTAATGCATTTACATTTTTAGCTGCTGGACTTTTATATTTGAGTGTTGGACTTCGTCATACCAAGGAAAATACACCGCTTGCACCAACCGAAGTAAATGATCAGAATTTTTTTGCAACAATGAAATCTTCATATATACAAATAAAAAAGGCGTCTGGTTTATTATCGACCGTTTTAGTCATTGCACTACTTAATGGTGCATTATCTGCAATGGGGTCACTATTACCTATAATTATGGCTGGACATCGTTCCACTATGTTAATCTCTAATTATAGTTTTACTCTTGCGGTAATCGGAGTAGTAATAAGTGTGGGATCAATCTTGGGAAGTGCTTTTGGACCACAATTATTCAAAAAGCAATCAGTTTTTATTATGGTTATGATCGCTATTGTTTTAAGCATTGCTACTACTATTGCAGCATTTTTAACTAATATTTATGCAATCTTGCCATTTTACTTATTATTAGCTGCAATCGCAAGTACTGCTTCACTTAAAATGCAACAATGGTTAGTCACTACTATCGACCAAACAATCTTAGCTTCAAGTATGGGCTTACTCAATACAATCATCATGGCTACTGCCCCAGCAATGACTATGTTCTTGACAACTATTTCTGGTTTAACTAACGTTAAATATTCACTATTTGTACTTTTAGTAATTGAATGTATTAGTTTCATTGTATCAATCAAACTAAATGCAAAAGATAAAATGAATAATGTAGAAATTAGCTAAGCTATTCAACTATAAGATAAAAGCTCCAAAATTTTGGGGCTTTTATTATGGTCAAAATAATTATGAAATTAATCATATATTCTAAATTTTCTGTTCATATCATTTTTCAAAAGTAAATTCAAATCTATCTGCCACATAGAAAGCTCGAACGTATTCAAAAGGCATTTTATTTTGTAAAAAAGTAACTTGACGCCGAGTAACCAATGCCTCACCCTTATTGACTGATAAAAGTCGAGCATCCATCTCAGTAGCAATAGTAGCACCAATATGTTCTACTACCTTACCTATTTGATAGCCACCTTTTTCAATTAAAGTCTGATACAATCCGGCAGATAACTCTGCTTTAGAAAAATTTTTGACTAAAGTATATGGAATTGTCGCTACTTCATAGCAAATTGGAATATTATCAGCAGATCTTACACGTTCCATTCGTAAAACTTCATCCATAGAATTTAAATTTAACTTTTCTCTTTCAGTCAATGATGGTTGAGTGACACGATAGG
Source organism: Lactobacillus iners (assembly GCF_011058775.1). Lineage (NCBI taxonomy): Bacteria > Bacillati > Bacillota > Bacilli > Lactobacillales > Lactobacillaceae > Lactobacillus > Lactobacillus iners. The sequence continues at coordinate 1,004,799 of NZ_CP049230.1, forward strand.
AAATCAACCGAGTAGAAGCCGTCTGATGATTCAATTTGGTAATATCTGTGAATGACATTATGCCCATCATCTTTTCTTTTACCTTTTGACTAGCAACATATGTCCCACTGCCTAAACGACGCTCTAAAATGCCCTCATCTTCTAATGTTTTAATAGCCTGTCTCAAAGTCATACGTGAAACATTAAATTCTAAAGCTAATTTTCGCTCAGCTGGAATCCTTGCACCAACTGCATATTTTTTATTTTCGATGTCTTTCTTTAGTTGATTATGTATTTTAATATAAACAGGTTCTTGCATTATATAGTACCTCTTAAATGTAATTTTAACCTAAAGCCCATAGTAGCACCATATTATTGATTATATAGAATAAAGAGAGGTCATCCAAGGATGACCTCTCTCCATTAAGGGTTGGGTGTTCTAACGAACAATTGGGTTAGCTGGATTCGAACCAGCGCATGACGGCACCAAAAACCGTTGCCTTACCACTTGGCTATAACCCAATAACAATGGAGGAGAGTGGATTCGAACCACTGAACTCAGAGAGAACGGTTTTACAGACCGGCGCGTTTAGCCACTTCGCTACTCCTCCAAAACGTTACTTAATTATGATAATCAAAAATATACTAAATTGCAAGCATTTTTGGATATTTTAGCTAATTTTTTATATAAAAAACGATAGAAATATCTATCGTCTTAAAAATTATTTGATTTGATCTATGTGTTCCTTAATAATATCTGCAGATTTTGCCAACTGAGCATATTCTTTGTCTGGTAATTCCAATTTAATAACACGCTCAATTCCATTTTTGCCAACTATTGCTGGATATCCAATATATGTTCCAAACTCTTCTAAATAAACAGATACAGGTGCAAAAAGATGTGCATCACTAAAGATTGCTAAAACTAATTTTACAGCACAAGTAGCAATTGCATAGCTAGTATATCCTTTACCACGAGCAACAATAAATGAATTTTTATTTGATTGAGCACTCATTTGAGCTAATTTTTGATCATCGAATATCTCTAATACAGATTTGCCATTAACACTAACAGTTGACCAAGCAGAAAATTGTGATGAGCCATGTTCCCCTAAAACAAAGCCTTGTACATTTCTCGGATCTTGTCCTAATTCCTCAGCAACAATTCGTTGCATTCTAGCTGTATCTAAAAAAGTACCAGTTCCAAATATTTTGTTGTGGGGTAATCCTATTGTTTCTTGTAATAAAGTAGTAATAGCATCACACGGATTAGAAATATTAATAATGATTCCCTTAAAACCTGTCGCTTTAATTTTTTCACCTATTTCTTTGGCATTCTTGCTATTTATTCCAAACTCGCCAAAACGGTCACCATTTTCGATAACTGCAGAAATTTTACCAAATGATGTGATGATTATATCAGCATCAGCTAATTGACTCCAATCTTGCATATAGACATTAACATGATAATCATTACGAGCTAATGTATCTCTTAAATCATTATATTCTGCAACTGCTTTTCCTTCATTTGCATCAATCAAAACCATTGTATCTACGACACCATGCGTAAATAAAGTATAAGCTACTGTAGCACCTACGTGACCTAACCCGATAATTCCTACTTTTCTCATAAACAAACCTTCTTACTAAAATATAAATATAAAAATAATTATAACAAATCAGTGCAGCAGATATATATAAGAAAAACAAAAAAGAGTAGGATTAATACCTACTCTTTAACAGGTTGGGTTAGCTGGATTCGAACCAGCGCATGACGGCACCAAAAACCGTTGCCTTACCACTTGGCTATAACCCAATAATCTACGTCAATTACAACTGACATAGACTATTATATATAACTTTCAAAAAATGTCAACGATTTTTCTCACAATATTGCCTAATATGATTTTTAGTACCAGCAAAATACCACATCCCTGCTTGCTCATCACTCACTAATGATTGACCATCTATTGGTGCTTGAAGGGATTCAGTAAAAATTTTTTCATATTCAGCTACTGTCAACCTTTTCCTTCTATTAAGTATCAAGTAAGGATCTATTATTTCATTACGATAGCCAGCTTCAATATTGAAAGTGAAAAATTCTGCCATAGCACCCGAGCCGTAGGAAAATAAACCAATCAAGTCATTCAATTTCAATTCAGCATGGACTAATAAACTTAATAACCCAAGATATAGTGAACCTGTATAAATATTACCGACTTGCTTACTTAGTTCGATACTATTTTTAAATTCATTGGTTAACTTCTTTGCATCCCTCTCAGCAAGATTAGCAATAGCTAAATTATTGGCTTTTAAACCCATTTTAGTAAAAGGTAGATGGTATAATAATGCCTTAAAATTGCTAATATCGACATGATTTTGTTTTTGATAATTTTTTAAGGTATATTCAAAAAAATCCAAATAAACTTGAGTTGAATATTTACCATCAACTAAAGCCGTTGCACTTCCTGTTGGTCGCCAAAAATCATTAATATCTTTACTATATGCACTCGTTTGCGGATTAATAGATAACATAGCTGGATCTTTTTTGATTAACAAACTGATACTACCTGCACCTTGTGTCACTTCACCAGCTGTATTTAAGCCATATCTTGCAATATCACTACCTATTACTATAGCTGTTTTATCAGCATGGGTACTAATATAATCATAAGCGGTGAAAATAGCTGCAGTTAAGCCAAAACATGCCTCTTTAATTTCAAAGGTTCTCACTGATGCCTTTAATTTTAAGGCCGATTTAACAAATAAAGATGCCGATTTAGATTCATCAACACTACTTTCTGTACCTACTATTAGTAACCCTACCTTATCAATATCAATTTTCGGCAAATATTGCTTAGTTGCGTTTATAGCCATAGATACAGCATCTTGACTAATATCTGCTACCGACATCTTTTCTTGACCAATACCTTTCAGATATTTATTAGGATCAACATTACGAGCCATAGCTAAATCTACCATATCTACATATTTATTAGGCGTATAAAATCCGATCTTATCTATACCAATTTTCATCAATTATCCTGCTTTCTAATTAACTCCAAAATTTGTTTGGCATCTGTTAATGTAAACTTTTGATTAGCAATCATGTGATTTAAAACCTGCTTTTTTTGATTATGGTCTGCTTCTAATTGAGCAACTATATTTCTAGCCTGCAATTTCATATGTCCAGCATTAATTCCTCGACTAGTAATTGCATATAGTGCTGCAAAATTATTTGCTAATCCGATGCTGGCAATTATATTTGCTAATTGTTGTGCGTTAACTTTACCTAATAAAGAAAATGATTGTTGTACATCTTTTCTAGCAGATATTGAACCACCAACAACACCAATAGCTAATGGCAATGTCAAACAACCAATCAACTTATTTTCTTCTATTTGCCATTTACTTAAACTTGTATAATGTCCATCAATGCTAGCTTGCACCCCACAAGCTGCTTCTACAGCTCGATAATCATTACCACTAGCTAATAAAACAGCATCCACACCATTCATAATTCCCTTATTGTTGGTTACTGCCCGATAAGGATCAACTTGACCAATTCGGCTCAGCTTAGCTATTTTAGTTGCTAAATGCGTACCCACTAATTGTAGGGGAATTTCTACTTTTGCTTGAACAAATTGACTAGGATAATTAGATAAAATAGCACAAATCAATTCAGATACACCAGTCATTTTCTGCAATCTTTGACTGATATCTTCCAAAATAAGGTTAGTTTTATTAGCTCCCATAGCATCTGCTGGATCAACCAAAGTGCGTAAATAGAGCATATCTTCTTTAACAAAAGTCTCTATCTTGCGTAAGCCTCCACCATGTTTAATTAAGCTATCAAACTTTTGATTAACCGCTTCAATTATATTTGGCAATTTATTTTGCAACATCACTAAATTAAATTGAGAATTAATTTCGCAAATAATCTGTCCATAAATTCCCTGGCGTTGACATATGCACTTAGTTCCACCAGCCAAATTGAAAAATTTGGCACCATGATTAGCAGCAGCAACCACTGATGGTTCTTCGGTACACATGGGAACACAATAGGTTTGCTCATTAACTATCAATTCTTGAACAAGTCCTAATGGTAAGGTAATTTTAGAAACTACATTTTCACTTAATTGATCTAATCTATCTAATTCAGTAGCATCTATATCAACAAAATTGATTCCCTTCTTAAGATAATATTGACGACGTTGCATCGCACTTAATTCATAAAATTTCATTTTGTCACACATTCAATATTACATGCGATCGCTTGACCGCCACCAATACATAATGAAACTAAAGCATTATGCCCCGACACTTGATGTAAATTGTTAATTGCTGTAGCAACTAATCGCGTACCTGTTGCTCCTAATGGATGCCCTAAACTAATGGCCCCACCTGCAATATTTAATTTATTATTAGGTATTTTTAAATCTCTAGCTACTGCCACAATTTGAGCAGCGAAAGCTTCATTTATTTCAATAACATCATAATCATCTATAGTAGTATTAGTTTTGTTTAGCAATTTTCTAATAGCATAATATGGTCCATATCCCATATAGTTAGGATCACAACCAATTTCAATAAACTGACCTAATTTAGCGATAGGCTTTAATTTTAATTCTTTAACCTTGTCACCAGTAGCTAAAATCAAAAAGCTAGCTCCGTCACTCAAAGGAGAGGAATTTCCAGCAGTAACCGTACCATTTTCCATAAAAACTGGCCGCAATTTAGCTAATTTTTCTAATGATGTATCAAAACGGACGTTTTCATCATTAACTAAAGTCTCATTTTCTTTTTTAAAAGGAATAATTTCTTGAGCGAACCAATCATTTTTAATTGCTTTGATCGCTTTTTGGTGTGACTCATAAGCATATTGATCCATTGCATCCCGACTAATCTTATGAGCTTGAGCTACCATTTCAGCAGTTATGCCCATTGCTTGATGCGAAAATGCGTCATTTAAACAATCATGCATCAAGGTCCATTGCAAATGATCTTGCGAATGATCCTTGAATTGCGATTCTACAAAAAAAGGTGCTTGCGTCATATTTTCAACACCACCAACAGCTACCATATCAAAATCACCTATTTGCATTTGAGCCTGAGCTAATCGCATTGCCTTAAGACTAGAACCACAAACATCATTGATTGTAGTAGAAATTGTTTCTTGACTGAGACCACAATGTAGTGCAACCTGTCTAGCAGGATTCTGTCCTAATCCAGTAGAACATACATTGCCAATATAAACGGCCTCAATTTGTTTTTTAGGCAGTTTATTTTTACTCAGCATTTTTGATAACAATTGACTTGCCATATCAATTGGATTTTGATCACTAAAAAATCCACGAAATTTACCAAAAGGTGTCCTTTTAGCATCTATAATATAGATTTCTTTCATTCACATTACCTCTTCGTCTTTATCTGTAAGTAATTATAAACATGTATATCAAGATTTGTATTTACTAATTCTTAATAATCAGTTGTTAAATAGCATCAATATAGCTTTTAGCAATTTTTTTAATTTTTAGTAAAGATTATCCAAATATAACAATATCGACTTATATTTGTAACTTTATTGAAACATACGTAGGGTAACATATACAGTAACAATAAGTTTATTAAAAAGGATGGTTTCATGTTAAGTAAAAAACATTTTTTAAAAACATTTATGATTTCATGCTTGATTTTAATATCAATCTTTACTTTTAATTCATTCAATAAAGACAATTCAGCTCAAGCAGCAACAAAACAAATAATTAGAATCAACTACGTTCCTAATTATGGCATTGCTGTTTGGGATAATTATGATAATGGACATGTTACTGGTCAGTACTTAGCAAACAATTCAAGATGGGTTGTTATTAAAACTGCTAAAGATGCTGAAGGTAATACTTGGTATGACTTAGGTAATAACCAATGGATTATGGCTAAATATACAGTTGATGAAAGCAGTGTATCTCAAGCAGCTAATGATGCTGAAACTGAAGCAAAAAATTGGATCGCATGGCGAGAATCACGTGGTAGCTATACTGCAAGAAATGGTCAATGTATTGGTAAATATCAGCTTTTAGCAGCTTATCTTCATGGCGACTTTTCTCCAAGAAATCAAGAACTTGTAGCTAATAATTATGTTTATGGTAGATATGGTTCATGGGTTAACGCCAAACAATTTTGGATTAACCATGGCTGGTATTAAAAAAATATGCGATAAAAAACACCTCCTAATTCTAGTTAGGAAGTGTTATTTTTTTAGCTTAATTATTAAATTTTACTTTTTACTGTAGTATTGTTTAAGTCCATGTAATCCTTTCAAAAGTAACAGTGATAATACAAAAAATATTATCGAAAATTTTATATTAGTATCATAAGATACAAAAACATAAATCATCGCAATAATGGCAAATAAAATTTCACCATAAGAACTAGTACACCATATTTTCTTACATACTGAATTATCTGGAAATTGCTTAATCAAAATATTCAGTATTTCTGTTAATAGTACAATGATTGCTGCTAAACATAATAAAATGATTACAATACCATTTCCATTCATTTTAATACCTCTATTTTATAAATAATTATCAAATTCTAACCGATAGTAATAATATAAGCTATGCTATCACAATTATATTATATAATATTAATGTTTTTTAAAAAAAGATGAGTTTGAATATTTTATTTATTATTTAAAACAAAAAATCCGTCAAGCAACTAAGCTCAACGGATTTTTTGCAATATCTATCGTTTCAATGCTATGAAATTTAACTTTCATAATATATGATAACGTTTTCAACTAACATTGTCAACACTTTTTTTGAAAGCATTTTCAATCTTTATTCTACAGTTTGCGTAGACATCTTCTTGTCTTTATATACATACATTGCAAGACCTATCACTAGTCCAACTAATGCTGGAACTACCCATGATAATCCAAATTCTGCTAATGGCAACATTTCTCGATATTTAGCTACAGCAAGACCAAATGCACTATGGCTAACTACTGCTGGAAAGGCTACCACCATATCACCTAAAGCAGGAACAACAGTAAATAAAACTACAAAGAAATATACATAACTATTACGTTTAAATAAAGGTGAACAAACTGATAATAAAATCAAAACCATCGATAATGGGTATAAGAACATCAACATTGGTGTTGACCATGCTATAATTTGCTCTAATCCAAAATTAGCAACCACAAAAGATGCAAAAGTAGTTAATGCTAACCAAGTATGATAACTAACTGCTGGGAAATGCTTGTGAAAATCTTGAGCAAAAGCAGCTACTAACCCAACTGCTGTTGTTAAACATGTTACAGTAATTAATACTGCCAAAACTGCTTGTCCAAAAGCACCACCATAGTAATTAACAATTTGTGTAAAAGCTACACCACCATCACCTGATAGTTTAAAATGACCTAATGACATGGCACCAGCTACAATCAATAGTAAGTAAATAAATGCAACAGCAGCCATACCTACAAAACCTGATTTAGCAACTACTTTTGAAACATCACTTTCTTTTCTTTGACCCATTTGACGAACAGCTGTCACTACAGTAACACCAAAAGCTAAACCAGCTAATGCATCCATAGTGTTATAGCCTTGCAAAAAACCATTGATCAATGATGCATTAACATAATCTTTAGTTACAGCTGCTGTCATTGGATTGCCTAAAGGACATAAAAAGGCAACTAAAAACATAATAAATAGTAATGACAAAAATAAGGGATTTAAAACTTTACCTACATTATCTAAGATATGGTTTTCATGATATGAGAAACCAAAAGCCAATAAAAAGAAGACGACTGAAAAGATAAATAATGCTAATGTATGATTATTTGAGCCTACAAAAGGTTCTACACCTACTGTAAAAGATACAGTAGCTGTACGGGGAGTACCAAACAATGGACCGATCGTAGCATGAATCAAAACCATAAATACCAAAGCAAAACCTACTCCTAAAGGCTTACCTACATCAAAAACACCTTCAGATTTTGTCACTGAAATAGCCAAAACTGATAATAAAGGCAATAAAACACCAGTAATCAAAAAACCAATCGTAGCCACAATCCATTTTCCACCAGCTAATTGACCCAAATGTAATGGGAAAATTAAGTTGCCAGCTCCAAAAAATAATCCAAATAGTAGCGAGCTAACAACCAGATATTCCTTTAATGATAACTTTCTAGAATTATAAGGTTTCATATTATTCCTCCAAAAAAATAAAAATATCAAACCAATGAAAAACGCCCCTCAATCGATCAATCAATATCGATTAAGGGGCGCAAATTAAAGCACGGTACCACCCTAGATTTGTCTACACACATCTATGTAAAACCTTTTATCACGTACAGCAAATAATATTGCGATACGCTTCCACTATAATGGGTGTACCCAGCATGTCTTCAGTCAACATGTGCTCAAAAGTGATTTTCAACAATATTTGCACTATCTCCTCACACCAAATCGAGACTCGCTTAAGCACAAATATAATCTACTCTTCTTTATCATTGCATTTGATTTATTAATTTATGATTTTAATTCTAATTTCAGCCTAATTATTTGTCAAGCACTTTTTATATATTTTTTATCAATTTATGCAAAAAAATGTTTAATAATTTTTTTATATGCATCTATTGTTGCATAAAAACTTGGTATCGTTGTATATTCGTTAATTTTATGAGCTACTTGCCATGTATCTGGTCCATAAATAAATACTGGTAAATTGTGATGTTTTTTGATGAAAACACTAGCATCAGTTGCTCCATTAAAAACATCTTTATTAACCTTTCGATGTTGTGGATAAAATTGCTGGTAAGATTGTTGTGATATTTCGATTGCATCCTTAATAAAATTACTTTGAGGATCAGTTTCTATTGGCAAATATGAATAAATTAATTCAAATTGTAATTTAGCATCCAAATCGATATTAACTTTGTCCACTAATTGTTTTAGTTTTTTAATAACATTATCATTACCAAATGCAGTAGTTGGTCTAACATTACCTAATAATTCAGCATGATCTGGAATTGTATTAACCTGATCTCCCCCATGCATCACAGTAATACTATGTTTAACTGAACCTAAATATTCATCAAAAGGTGCATCATCGAATAAATTCTTTTCTCTGCGATAAAATTCTACTAAAGCATCAAACGCATTCTTACCTTTTTCGGGCATTGACGAATGGACAGACAATCCAACACTGCTGATACGATAACTTAAGCTACCAGAATGTGCAAAAATAATATCTCCATCTGTAGATTCACCAACAATTAACGCAGCTAAATCATCAGCTATCCCTTGTTCTTCAAATCTATTAGCACCAGGAGTTCCATTTTCTTCACCAGCAGTAACAATCCAGCGAATACGACCTTGTGGCAATTCCCCTGAATTAGATAATTCAATTAATGCAATCGCTTGTGCAGCTAACCCACTTTTCATATCACTAGCACCACGACCATATAATTTATTACCGATAATAGTAGGCTCTAGCGGGTTAGTATTCCATTTAGTAAGATCACCCAATGACACTGTATCCATATGACCTGTTAGTCCTAAAATTTTTTCACCTTGTCCTACTTCTACTAGTAAATTGGCACGTTTATTACCAAAAGCATCGATTTTGGCTGTTAACCCATGTTGTGATAACAATTTTGATAAATATTCTGCCACCTCAATTTCATTGCCATTAGCAGAGTTAATCTTAATTAAATCACATAAAACTTGTAATTTGCCTTTTTCATCCATAACTGTCACTCCTCCAATAAAAAACGGAATACTTTCACGTAATCCGTTATCTTGTGCTTTTAACATTAGATTAGCTGATTATGATTTAACAGTTTTCTAGCTAATAACAATTATAACTTAATATCCCATGCAGGAATTTGTGTATTACCATAATATTTTTTGTAAAGCTGCTTAACTTTATTAGTTTGGTAAACTTTAATAATTTTCTTAAATAGTGGATTGTTCTTGTTCTTTCTAGTTGAGCAAATAATATTTATCCATTGTTTAGAATCTTTATTAACAGGTTCTGTATATATTGCTGAATTTGTCTTTAAACCTGAAGCAATTGCATAATTATTATTAACAAAAGCTGCATCCACATCACTTAATGTTCTAGCAGTTTGCTCTGCACCTATTTCTTTTAACTTAAATTGCTTTTTATTAGTTGCAATATCTTTGATAGTTGCTAATTTTGAACAATTCTTTTTAAAAGTGATCAAACCAGCATTTTTCAATACAAATAATGCACGTGATTCATTAGTAGCATCATTAGGTAAAGAAATTGTTGCACCCTTAGGTAACTTCTTTATACTCTTATATTTATTTGAATATAATCTAATTGGAGCTATAAAAGTTTTACCTATAGAAACAATTGTTCCCTTATTTGCCTTATTCCAAGCATCAAGGAATGCCTGGTGTTGGAAGGCATTTAAATCAATATCTCCATTTTGTAGAGCTTTATTTGGTTGAGTATAGTCAGTAAAGTTTTTGATTTTAACATTAATACCATACTTATCTTTAATATCTTTTCTAATAATTTTCCAAATGGCTTCATCTTGTTTGGATTGACTTACTACACCGATTGTGACATTCTTTTCACTTGAGTTTCCTTTACGATTTAGTGTAAAGAACCCCACAATTATCAACAATACAGCTACAACAGTTACAATTATATTTCTTTGGTTTTTCATAAGGATTACCTTCCTCTTCTAATTTTTTCAACTTAATTATTTTTATAAACAAAAAAGTCGTCCTTTATCGAAAGATAAAGGACGACTTATCGCGATACCACCTTTTGGTTCATCAAATCTTCACAGATTTGATCTCTACAAGTTTCTCCAAAAATATTATTTTCGGAAATACCTTGCACTAATAACGTGTGCAAACCCGTTGACAGCTAACTATCGCTATCACCATTCCAAGCACATATTCGGTCAGCTTCAAATACTTCCTTTCACCACAACGGAAGCTCTCTAAAATTATCCACTAACTTACTCTGCTTTTCGGTATGTTTCATAAAATTAATAAGTTGATATTGATTATACTCATAAAATAAATTTGGGTCAACCTTTTTTGAAAGTATTTTATTTTTTCTCGACAATTTTATTATCTTTGATTGCAAAATCAGTCAATTTGAACTTAATTGGAGCCTCATCTTCACCTTTTGATACATACAATACACCAGATATAGCTGAAACCTCACTGTTTGGATACTTCTCAATTAAAAATGCTTTGACAGAATCTAAAGTTACTTTCGTTAAAGCAGTTGGATTAACATTTTCAACTGAAAGTTCTTTTTGAGGATCAGCTTCTGATTTTTGATCAGTCTTTTCTTCTCTAGCTGGTAAAGGTTTAATTGATTTTATTTGACCATTTTCAACTGTAAAATCATCATCTACATTAAAGTAAACAGGATTACCGTCAGCCTTAATACCATATATACCAATCTGATTACCAAAACTTGAAATATCGTTTTCATCATCAATGTGATAATATTGTTTCAAATAATTTTTAACTGCATCAATATTTTTACTTACAGTAAAGGTAACTAATTTCTCTTTATTTTCAATAGACCATTTCATTGCAGCTACAATATCTCGAGCAGTAAATGATCCATATTCACCAGCTTTAGCAGCCTGTATAATTTGTTTGATGGTTAAAGCATGATAATGATCACCATTATGGCAGAAGTAGAAAATGTCTTTTTTAATCGGTTGGCCATTTTCATCTGTTTCAGAGCCATAAACTGGTCGTGTTTCATTGGTTAAATCACCAAATCCTTCCATATCCACGATACCACGCATATCTTTTTTCTTTAAAAATTCACGCAACCCATCTTTAACTTCAGGTTTTACCTCATCATATGTAAAAATCTCATTATTTTCAACAGTAATATTTGAATAATCTTTAGGACGTTCATCAATATATTCAGCATTTGGATAGTGCGATTTTGGATTTTCATGCACTACAGTAATTTCTTGACCATTTTTATACAAATGCCAATGATCACCATGATCAACTATCTTATCAATACCTTCTGGCCAATCAATTTCAACATTAGTATTATGCTGACTGTGAGTGCCAACATATTGACCAAATTTAGCATTTGGATATAAAGCACGTGGATTGGTATAAGTAATTCCTTCATTACCCTGCGAATCGTAGATATGATAATGATCTTCATGTTGTAAAATTTTAATAATATCATATCTATCAATCTTCCCTTTTTGACCTAAAACAGGAACGATTTTTAAGTTAGCAATGGCATCTTTATTATCATCATGCTTATCTTCAATGTGCGTTGAAGGTTCATTATTTTCAATGTGTGTTGAATGTTCATTATTTTCAAAATGATGATCAGCATGTGTGCCAACATATTGACCAAAAACTGCATCTGGATATAGAGCACGTGGGTCTGAATATGTGATTGACTCATTACCTTCTGCATCATAAACATGATAATGATCACCATGTTGTAAAATCTTAACTATGCGATTCTTATCTACTGTTTTTTGCCCTAAAACATTTACAAATTGTAATTGTTCAATATTTTGTGCTTGTTGATGATCAGCATGTGTTCCAACATATTGACCAAAAACTGCGTTTGGATATAAAGCACGTGGATCTGAATATGTAATTGACTCATTACCTTCTGCATCATAAATATGATAATGATCACCGTGTTGTAAAATCTTAACTATGCGATTCTTATCTGCTACTTTTTTACCTAAAACTGATACTAGATGTAATTGCTGTTTAGATGTGACTTTTTGAGTTGCATGCTGACCATGTGTACCAACATATTGACCAAAGACTGCATGTGGATACATACCACGTGGATCTGAATAACTGATAAATTCCTTACCACTTGCAGTATAAATATGGAAATGATCACCGTGTTGCAAAATTTTAACAACACGATCTTTAGCTAAGGCCTTAGTGATTGACGCTGTACCACGTGATCCATGATGCCCTGTATATTTAGTAACCTTAATATGAGGAAACATCGAGCTTGGATTCTGGTAAGTTAAATACTCATTGCCATCAGCTGTGAAAACATGCCAGTGATTACCATGAATCTTAATAGCAACAACTTTTTTATTCTTAAGTTGTGCCAAAGTAACAACATTAACCAATTCCAAACTAGTCGAGTCACTCATCTTATTTGGATCTGTATATGTGATATGTTCCTTGCCATCAGCTGTAAAGACATGCCAATGATCACCATGTTTAATAATTTTGACAATATCACTCTTTTTAAATGAGTCTGAATCTACTAAAACTTTAGTAGTCTTATCTTTTTGATATGTAGTCTTTTTAGTTACAAACGAATGATTAATATTTTTCGTAGCCTTGTTAGCACCCTGATTATTACCACAAGCTGATAATATTGTTGCTGAAATTAAAATTACACCTAATTTGGCAAGACTTTTTTTATTTTTTTTATTCATTACAAACTCCTAATTTTTCTTTATTATCATTGTTAAAATCAACCAGATAACCGATATCAAAACAATTACTGAACCGGGCTTTAAATTAAAGAAATACGATATAAATAATCCTGTATAAACGAAAGCCACCGACAATAAAATGGATAAAAGCAATGTTTTTTTATAGGTTCTAGCAATTTGCATAGCACTGACTACTGGAATAACAAGCAGTGACGAAACAATTAATGATCCAATTGTTTTAGCAGAAATTGATATTGCTACTGCACTTAAAAATGTCACCATAAAATTAATAAATTTAACATTAATACCTAAAATAGGGGCAGCTTTAGGATCAAATACACACAAATATAAAGTATTGTATAAAAGATATGAACATACTATTACAAAAAGTGATACTGCAATGACTAAATAAAATTCAGAATCACTGATTGTTACAATTGATCCAAACAAATAGGCACTAATTGAATTAGCATTATTAATAAAACTCATAAAAACACCAGCTAATCCAATTGAGGCAGCTAAAATAATAACTGTTGAAATCTCTTGATATGCCTTCAACTTATTACGAATCAGTTCAATACCTAATCCAGCAACAATACAAGCTGCAATCGAAGCTAGTAATGGATCAAATCCAAAACATAAGCCAATAGCTACACCAGCTAAGGATGAATGTGCCAATGTATCACCAATCATCGAAAGCCGTTTTAATAGAATTGGTAACCCCATTGTTGGCAAAATAATTGCCAAAAACATTCCTACAATACAAGCACGACGCATAAATTCATAATCAAATATTTCTAACATCATTTCACCACTAATTGTTGCAAATCACTACGTGACAAAATATGCCCACTAGCGTTTCTAATTTCAATTGCATAATCAATAAAATCAATTGCATCATCTAATGCATGAGTTACTATCACGATAGTCTTACCGCTAGAAGCAATTTCTTGTAAAAAGCCAAAAAACTCTCTAGAAAATTTCTTGTCAATACCTGTAGTAGGTTCATCCAATAAAATCAGCGAAGCATTTTTTATCATAGCTGCAGCTAATGCAACTCTTTGTAATTGTCCCCCTGATAATTCTGACAATACCTTGTTTTGATGCTCTGTTAAGCCAACTAAGTCCAAATATTTTTCAGGTGGCTCTTTTACTTTTAAGAATTTTAGATGATTATAGATAACTTCTATGACCGTAGTTGGAAAATTACGATAATTTTGAACTGAACTTTGCGATACATAAGCTATATCCTGATAGTGATTTTTCTGATCAATATCATCACCAAAAATTTTGATTTTTCCTGAAAGAGGCTTTAAATTATGTAAAATCAAATTTAAAAGTGTACTTTTGCCAGCACCATTTTCACCAACAATTGCAACAAAATTTCCCTGTTCAATACTACATGAAAAATTTTCTAATATCTTTTTTTCTTCATAAGCGAAAGTTAAATTTTCGATATCAAGTACTTTATTCATTAAATGATCTCATCAACGCTTTCATGTTTAATTCCATCAATTTCAAATATCCCATTGCAGCTTCATCATCTGTAAGATTTTCCATAGTATATATCGTGTCCGTCTTAGTATGAGTGTTTTTAGCTAAGGTTTTAGCGACTTTAGGTGTAGCTTTACCTTCAAAAAAGATGGTTTTGATATGATGTTTTTTAACGAAATCTGCAATTTTTTTCAATTGTTTAGCAGATGGCTCTTCATCAGGTGAAATACCTGTAACAGCAACTTGTTTAAAGCCATAATCACGTGCTAAATAATTAAAAGCAGCATGTGATGTAACAAAATATTTATCTTTTCCTTTAAATTTGGCCACAGTTTTTTCAAATTGATTATCCAAAGATTTAAATTCAGACTGTGCTTTTTTCAAATTTTTCTTGTAATATGCTTCATTATTTGGATCCATCGAAGCAACTTTACGATAAATTGTATCTAATTGTTCGTAAGCATTTTTAACACTGAGCCAAGTATGCGGATTAACTCGATCATGAGCTTTTACTATCCCCTTACCAGCTTCTAGTAATTTTAGTCCTTGTGACAAATCCAAAAATTTATTTTTCTTTTTGACTGTATCCTTTAATGCTGGAATAAAGTTTTCCATACCTGCACCGTTATAGATGATTAAATCTGCCTTAGCAATATCTTTCATATCGTTAGTTTTTAATTCAAAAGAATGTGGTTCTTCATTACCTTTGATAATTGTCTTAACTTCCATTTTGTTACCAACAATTCGCTTAGTTAAATCTGTAACTGGAAAGAAAGTAGTATAAATAACTTTTTTATTGTTAGAACTTTGTTGCTTACTACAACCTGTCAAACATCCACAAAAGATTGCTAAAAAAGTAAAAAATAAGAATAAATGTTTTTTCATATAACTCTCCTGTAATAACTTGTTTTTAGTAATTACTATTCGTAATAACTTTTTGTAACTAAAAATATATTAGCAACTTACTTTTTGTTAGTCAATATTTTTTTGCAAAAAAAAATTATCAAGATTGTTTTTCAACTAATCTTGATAATCGATAACTTATTGATCTACTGTTCGTGCCACATTTTAATCTTTCTTTGGATAATATCCAATTTAAATAGAGCAGATAACAAAATAACCATAACTACTGCCATAATACACTCTTGCGGAATTCGACTAATCAGCATAACTGAATAAGGTACATGACAAATAATTTTTAACCAAAAACTATTAACAAAAAATTGAATCAAACACGTTAAACCTGTAGCTATTAATATCCGCACGAAGTTAACTTTATTTGAAAATACTATTCCGAATACTAATCCAACTAAAAATGCCGTTAAAGTAAAACCGGGGAAATAAGTTAACTTAGGAAATAACATACATCCAATAAAATCAGCTCCAGCACAACTGATAGCAGTAACATAAGGTGAATATAAGCATCCCATAAGGGCAATACATATAAATGTAAATGATATTTTATGACTACCACCAATATTAAGTGATAATAATCTACTAAAGATAATATATAACGCAATTAACATGGCTAATACAACCATTTTTTGAATCTTCAAATTTTTCTTATTCAATTAAAAGTCCCCCATCTAATTGTTAATAACAACATTTTTTATTATACAGTACCCCTATATGTTTGTTAAACAATTTGCTCACAAAAAAAGATTAGTGTGTACTAATCTTTTATCTAATCTTATATTTGCTTTTTAACTCACGATCTTGATCACGACGTTTAATTGTCTCTCTTTTATCATATTGCTTTTTACCCTGACCAACACCTATTAAGACCTTAGCATAACCATGTTTCAGATAAACTTTTAAAGGAATAATAGTCATACCTTGTTGTGCTTGAATAATTTGCAAATGATTTATCTCTTTTTTGTGTAACAACAATCTTCTACTTCTTAAGGGATCATGATTATAAATATTCCCTTGTTTATATTCACTAATATGCACATTTTCTAAAAAAGCAGAACCACGATAAGTCTGCACATATCCATCTTTAAGATTAATCCTTCTGGCACGAACCGATTTGATTTCTGTTCCTGTCAAAGCAATTCCTGCTTCAAAAGTTTCCTTAATAAAATAATCATAACTAGCTTTTTTATTAGTAGCTAATGCATCATTTTCCTTTTTCTTCATAGTTATCTCTGCCTATTACGTTTACGATATGGTCGATTATTTTGCGATGTACGCTGGCGATAAGGTGTTTTGGTTTGATTATGGTCGTTATTTTTAATTTTAGGTGTATTAGGATCATAAATTTCAAAATCAATCTGATGCTGGGCAACATCTGCATTAATCAATTTTACTTTAATTGGCATCCCCACTTTAAATTGATGATGCTTACCACGACCAGTTAAAGTTAGCGATTTTTCATCAAAGCGATAGAAATCATCCGTTAAATTGGAAATATGAATCAAGCCTTCCACTGTATTAGGTAATTGAATAAACATACCAAAACTAGTTACAGAAGAAATGATAGCATCAAAATGTTCACCTACTTGGTTAGCCATATATTCTGTCATCTTCAAATCATTGACACTACGTTCCGTATCTATGGAGCGACGTTCTTGCACTGATGTTTGCTCTGCAATTTCATCCAACTTACCTTGAAAATGCTTTTGTAATTCTGTAGCAGGTTTGCCAACTCCATATTCATGAATCATCCGATGCACTATCAAATCTGAATAACGTCTAATTGGTGAAGTAAAATGAGTATAATATTGTGCAGCTAAGCCAAAGTGACCTAAAGGCTCTGCAGAATAATGAGCTTGTCTTAAACTACGTAACATCATCATTTGAACAACCGCTTCTTCGGTAGTACCTGCAGTTTTGGTTACAATCTGTTGCAAATCGCTAGGTTTGACGTCATGCGGATCAGCTTTTACATTTAAGCCAAATGCACTCACAAACTCAAAAAATGTTTTCATTTTTTCTTCGTCTGGTGTTTCATGAACTCGATATAAAAATGGAACATGACGTCTAAAATATTCCTCTGCAACAGTTTCATTCGCCAATAACATAAAGGACTCTACCATCTTTTCAGCAGTGCCTCGTTCGTGTAAAACGATATCAATCGGCTTGCCCATTTTATCAACAATAATTTTTGCTTCAGGTTCTTCAAAATCAATAGCTCCACGTTTGTGTCTCTTTTGATATAAAATATCATGCAACTTAGCCATTTCGACCAGCATTGGACGCAAAGTACGATATTTTTCTTCAAGTTCATCTAAATGATCACCAGCTAAAGCACGATTTACTTTACTATATGTTAATCGCCCATGTGATTTCATCACTGATGGATGAATACTGTAATTTACTCGTTCACCAGTAGGAGTAATTTCCATATCACATGATAAAACTAAACGTTCAACACCTTCATTTAACGAACATATACCATTAGATAATCTAAAAGGTAACATAGGAATGACACGATCAACTAAATATGTACTATTTCCTCTAGTAAATGCCTCAATATCTAATGGTGAACCTTCAGTAACATAATGTGCCACATCAGCAATGTGGACACCTAAATGATAATTACCATTGTCAAGCTTCCATAAAACTACTGCATCATCAAAGTCTTTTGAATCATCGCCATCAATAGTTACTGCAGCTTGTTGAGTAATATCATCTCTTCCTGCCTTATCTGCAGCTGTTACATGATCAGGTATCTGGTTGGCTTGTTCTAAGGCTTCATCAGACCATTCCGTTTTAACATCATGATCTGCAACAATAGCCATTATATCAACGCCTGGATCATTTTTATTTCCAATAACCTTAATTACTACAGCTGTCATATCCTCTGGAGACTCTTCAGATGGATAAGTTTTTAATGATACTTGGACAATATCACCTAATTGGGGCGTTAACCCATCCTTCAAAATATATATTTTATATTTTTTTAGTTTTTTATTTTCACTTATTACATATCCCAGATAATTCGTTGTCGCTACCTGTTGATCAGAAAAAGGAATAAATTCACCAACTAAATTTTCAAAACCACGCTCAATAATTTCAACAACTTGTCCTTCAGGTCCTTTACCATTCCATGGGTTAGCATCTGCAATAATTTTAGCTTTAACAGTATCACCATCAATTGCAAATGAAGTATTAGTTTTATCTACAAAGATATCATCAGCCACTTCATCGTATCTAATGAATCCAAAGCCCTTATCATTAGCTCTAAATGTTCCTTCAACAATGGTATCTAATCGATTAAGTTGATATTTTCCTAAACCATCAGTAATAATTTTCTTTTCATGTTCTAAGAAGGTTACTCCTCTAACCAATTCTGTAAATTTATAATGTAATTTATTATGCAATTCTCGATCCAATTTATCTATCGTATAAGATTTTTGTGAATTGTGTCTAAATACTTCATAAATACTTGCTAATACACGTTCATCTTGTGGCACTATTAATACACCTCATTTTTTCTATATTATGGGATAAATAAAAAAGCTCCGATTAATCGGAAGCCTTAAATTACTTTGAAGATAATTTAACCAAAATTATGGCTAAAACAAAGAATATCACAAGCAATACGCCTGTTATCTTTTCCATTAATGCCTCAAAGCCACGTTTCTTAGTTTGTCCACTAAATACGGCACCACCAGATAGTGCATTTAAGGCATCTTGTTGCTTTTGTGGCTGCATCAACGTTGCTATAATAATTAAAAAACTAACGATGATGATTAACGTCATGACTAAGTTATACAAAGCGTTGCCTCCATTGCCTAAAAAAATTAATCACTGAACTAATTTTACCATAAAAAATAAACAAATGCTAAAGAAAAAGACTTCAATTAGAAGTCTTTTTAATAACAATTAACATCAATTAGAATTGTTTATGTAAGTTGTAAAAACTGTGGATACCTTTATATTCAGCTGTAGAACCTAAAGCTTCTTCAATTCTCATTAATTGGTTGTACTTAGCAATACGGTCAGTTCTAGACATAGAACCTGTCTTAATTTGACCTGCATTAGTTGCTACAACCAAGTCTGCAATTGTAGTATCTTCGGTTTCACCTGAACGGTGGGAAACGATAGCAGTATATCCAGCTTCTTTAGCCATTTCGATAGCTTCAAAAGTTTCAGTTAAAGTACCAATTTGGTTAACTTTAATTAAAATAGAATTAGCTACTCCCTTTTGAATACCCTTCTTCAAGTAGTTAGTATTAGTTACGAATAAATCATCACCAACGATTTGAACTTTACCACTCAAACGATCAGTAAATGTCTTCCAACCTTCCCAATCATTTTCATCTAGTGGGTCTTCAAGGGAAATAACAGGATATTTGTCAACTAAATCTTCAATTAATGAAGTCCATTCTTCAGCTGTGTATTCACGACCATCTGCTACAGTAACATATTTCTTAGTTTCTTTATTATAAAATTCAGAAGCTGCTGCATCAAATGCGATAGCAATATCTTCGCCTGGCTTATAGCCTGCACGTTGAATAGCTTCAACTAAAATTTCAAATGGTTCCTCATTATTCTTAAGGTTTGGTGCAAAACCACCTTCATCACCAACACCTGTAAACTCACCACGCTCTTTTAAGATTTTCTTCAAAGTATGGAAAGTTTCTGCACCCATACGTACAGCTTCATGCAATGATTTTGCACCAACTGGCATAATCATAAATTCTTGAATATCAACATTATTATCAGCATGCTTACCACCATTAATAACATTCATCATTGGTGTTGGTAAAACATGTGCATTAGGACCACCTAAGTATTCATATAATGGCAAGCCTAATTCATCAGCTGCAGCACGTGCACTTGCTAATGATACGGCCAAGATTGCATTAGCACCTAAGCGTCCTTTGTTAGGAGTACCATCTAAATCAATCATAGTTTGATCAATTAAACGTTGATCAGTTACATCTAAGCCAATAATTGCCTTTGCAATTTCACCATTTACATTTTCAACAGCAGTTAAAACACCAGTACCATTAAAACGTGATTTATCACCATCACGTAATTCAACAGCCTCATGTTCACCAGTTGATGCACCTGATGGAACAATTGCACGACCGAAGCCACCGACTTCAGTATAAACTTCAGCTTCAATAGTTGGGTTACCACGGGAATCTAAAACTTCGCGTGCGTGAATATCAGTAATTACAGACATGGAATTTCTCCTTTATATATATGTTTTTAAAATAAATTGTTATCTTGAAATTAATCTTGGTAATTTACCAAAGCTAAAAATGATTCAGGATCTAATGAGGCACCACCTACTAAACCACCATCAATATTAGGTTTAGCCATTAATTCTTTAACATTAGCAGGCTTTACAGATCCACCATATTGAATACGGATGTTGTCACTAGTTGCTTCATCATACAAATCTTTAACAGTTTCGCGAATTGTCTTACACATTTCTTCTGCTTGATCGGATGAAGCTGTCTTACCAGTACCAATTGCCCAAATAGGCTCATATGCAATAACTAATGAACTTACTTGTTCAGCAGTTAAGCCTTCCAAGGCAGCTTTAATTTGGGAAACAACCCATTCTTCTTGCTTGTTAGCTTCACGAGTCTCTAATGATTCACCACAACAAATAATTGGTGTAACACCGTGCTCTAATAAAGCCTTAGCTTTTTTATTGATATCTTCATCAGTTTCGTGGAAATAGCCTCTTCTTTCAGAGTGACCAATAATACAATAATTGATACCCATTTCCTTTAATACTAATGGAGAATTCTCACCAGTAAAAGCACCTTCTGCTTCAAAGTAACAATTTTCTGCACTAGTATGTAAATTGCTACCTGCAGCTGCTTTTCTTAAAGCATCAACATCCAATGCTGGTGCTGCAATAACTGCTTCTACTTTTGATGATTCAGGTAAATGATTCTTTACAGCATTAACAAATTCAGTTGTTTGTTCTGGATTCATATGTAATTTCCAGTTACCCGCAATAATTGGTGTACGCATAAAAATTAGATCCTTTCTTACTTATCTGAAATACATGCAATACCAGGTAATTCTTTACCTTCTAAGTAATTAAGTGATGCACCACCACCAGTAGAAATGTGGGTAATCTTAGGTGCAATGCCTAATTGCTTAGCAGCAGCAGTAGAGTCACCACCACCGATAATAGTAATAGCGTCAGTTAAGTTTGCTAAAGCACGACCAACTTCTAAAGTACCTTCTGCGTAGTTTGGCATTTCAAAACAGCCCATAGGTCCGTTCCAAACTACAGTCTTAGCATCTTTTAAGATTTCTTTGAATTTTTCAACAGTCTTAGGACCGATATCAAGACCCATTTCATTATCAGGAATATCAATATCAACAACTTCATGAGTTGCATCATTTGAAAATTCAGTTGCAGCAACATGGTCTACAGGCAATACAATCTTGTCACCTGCTTTAGCCAAAAGCTCTTTTGCTAATTCAACTTTATCTTCTTCAAACAATGATTTACCAATCTTGTGTCCTTGTGCTGCTAAGAAGGTGTAAGCCATACCACCACCAATTAAGATGTGATCAGACTTAGGAATTAAGTTAGTAATAACACCAATCTTATCAGAAACTTTTGCACCACCTAAGATAGTTACAAATGGATGTACAGGGTTAGAAACTGCGTTACCTAAGAATTTAATTTCTTTTTCCATCAAGTAACCAGCTGCTGCTAATTTACCAGCAGCTTTCATTGCAGTAGCAATACCAGTATTAGATGCATGGCTTCTATGTGCTGTACCAAATGCATCATTAACATAAACATCACCTAAGCTTGCCCAGTACTCACCAAGAGTTGGATCATTTTTAGATTCACGTTTACCAAAATCATTATCAATATCTTGGAATCTTGTGTTTTCAAGAACTATAACTTCGCCATTCTTCATAGCTGCTACAGCATCTTCAACTTCTTTACCCTCATTTTCAGGTACAAAAGTTACAGGCTTTTCTAATAATTCACTCAAACGCTCTGCAACAGGTTTTAAAGTTAATTCTTTTTTATCAGCATCACTCTTTACACGACCCAAGTGACTTAATAAGATAGCTTTTCCACCGTGTTCGATAATGTACTTGATAGTTGGTAATGCAGCAACAATACGATTATCATCGCTAATAACACCATTTTTAATTGGTACGTTGAAGTCAACACGAACTAAAACTTTTTTACCTTCAAGATCTTTAAGATCTGAAACAATTAATTTAGCCATTTAATATTAAACCTCCATAACAAAGTAAGATACTTACTTCCCTGAAAAAAGGCGGAAGGAGAATCTCCCTCCGCCTTCTTCACTACAAAAATCAGTATTAACTATTGATTAAAGAGTAGCAAATTTCAACAAAGTACGAACCATTTGGCAAGTGAAACTGTATTCATTGTCGTACCAAGCAACAGTCTTAACTAATTGCTTGTCACCTGCAGTGGTTACCATAGTTTGAGTTGGGTCAAAAATTGAACCAGCAGTCATACCTAAAACATCGCTTGAAACGATTTCGTCATCGTTGTAAGCAAATGAAGGAGTTTCATATTTCTTCATAGCTTCGTTAATTTCATCTGCAGTAACTTCTTTGCTCAAGATTGAAACTAATTCAGTTACGGAACCATCTACAACTGGTACACGTTGTGCATGACCATTCAACTTACCGTTCAAGTCAGGAATTACAAGACCAATAGCCTTTGCAGCACCTGTTGAATGTGGAATGATGTTAGCGGAAGCAGTACGTGCAGCACGGAAGTTACCGCCACGAACTGGTCCGTCTAAGATCATTTGAGTTGAAGTAAATGCGTGGATAGTAGTCATAGTACCAACTTCAATGCCGAATTCTTTGTTCAAAGCATTAACCATTGGTGCTAATGAGTTAGTAGTACATGAACCTGCTGAAACAATCTTGTCATCAGCAGTTAAAGTACCTTCGTTTACACCGTAAACAACAGTCTTAAGATCGCTACCTGCAGGTGCAGAAATTAAAACTCTCTTTGCACCAGCCTTAAGGTGAGCTTCTGATTTAGCCTTGCTTGTGTAGAAACCAGTACATTCAAGAACAAAGTCAACACCATCGTTTTTAACCCATGGAATGTTTTGTGCTTGTGGTTCTGCATAAACACGGTATTTCTTACCATCAACAACAATGCTGTCTTCAGTTGCTGAAACTTCGTGGTTAAAAGTACCATGAGTTGAGTCATACTTAAGTAAGTGAGCTAAAAGTGCTGGAGTAGTTAAGTCGTTGATTGCAACAACTTCAATATCCTTTGACTTTTCGCCTAATTCCATAATACGACGAAATGCTAAACGACCAATACGGCCGAAACCGTTAATACCAATTTTAACTGTCATAATTGGTTATTCCTCCTTAGGAAACTATGTAGTAACAATTTATTTTAAACGAGAACTCAATTCTCCCTTAAAACCTTATTTGAGGCTCCCTCATCGGTTATTAACCACGTTTGCTTGGGAGCATGATGCATGTATGCAATAATTGCTGGAGCTTTCAATTCACCAGCTGCTAAAGCAAAAACATGGGGTATTTTATCTAAAACTTCAAGTTGAAAACCAACTCGTGGCACACGATCAACTAAATGACCATTATGGTCGAAGAAATACCCGAAACATTCGGCCACGGCACCTTTATCCATTAATTTGGAACGGGTAAACGCATCAAAACCACGCTTACGTGCCATATTATCCGCTAATCCTATACCATGAATCACCGCATCACTATTGTAAATACTAGTGAAAGTATTAGAAATCATGGGGTCTTGCATCAAAGCATTGATAGCTTCACTAGGAAGATTTTCTGGTAAATACAAACCTGAAAATCGACCACCAACTTTTGAAGCTACAGCCTGAGCAATTGTGTTACTTTGTAGTTCCACATCATCGCCCAAAGCTCCCCTTCCTGGTACAAATAAAATATCACGATATCTACTTAACCGCTTGCTTAGATGTTTAGTAACATTAGCAACTGTTTTACCACCAGACACTGTTATAATATCCTTACCTAAAGGTAAAAGCAAGTCTAAAGCTGCACTAAGTTGTTCACCCATCAAAGCCCAAACGCGATCTTGCAAATCTGCATTACCAGGAACAATAATCACCCGATCAATTCCCAGCTTGCTAGCAAGCTGTAATTCAGTCTTACTAGCATTAAATATCCTATCAATCAGCGGTGCCAACTCTTTTAAAGTTATCTCGCCTTTTTCTGTCAGAACCATACCAGAACTGTTAATCTCAATTAAGTGTAGTTGTTTCAAATAATCAGTTTCTGTTCGAATATTTCTCTCACTCAATCCCAATTTTTTTGCAACAACTCTTCGTCCCACTGGGGCTAACAACGATATCTGTTCTAAGACAAGAAAACGCTGTCGAATTATTTTAAAAACATCAGGAACTAAGCTTTGTAACAAGGTTAAATCCGAGTCCATGCTTGCTCCCTTTGTGTGGGTCACAGTTTGTCCCATTCAGTGACGTTTAGCGACCCAATAACATTAAAAATATTAGAGAAACATCAATTATTCACAATAATACCCCGACATTTCTCTTTTCGACACCTATAGTATACCAATTAGTATTTTTTTATTCAAGTAAACTACATATTTTTTATTTTTTTATTTATACTTTAAAAATTGTTTGTTAGAATAGGTTTGTTGAGGCACTCTTAGTGTAATGGATATCACTTAAGATTCCGGTTCTTAAAATCCGGGTTCGACTCCCGGGGAGTGCATATTAATTGCATTAGTGACGAAGCTAGTGCTTTTTTTATCTTAAAATTAATTAACTCTCTTAATCTATTAGTTTGTAAGTAAAAAAATATTGTATGACTTATTTTATCTGATAATTTAAGGTAAAATAGAGACAAAAATTTGACCTACAGGCATAATTGTGTTTTAATTAGCAGCGTATATATATGACTGCTAATTTTATAAAGGAGGTAGATTATGCTCGTACCTACAGTTATTGAACAAACCGCACGTGGCGAACGTGCTTACGATATTTATTCAAGACTATTAAAAGACAGAGTTATTATGTTGAGTGGTGAAATAAATGACACGATGGCCAATTCAATCATTGCCCAATTGCTATTTTTGGACGCTCAAGACAATACTAAAGATATTTCATTATATATAAATTCACCTGGTGGCGTAATTACATCAGGTCTAGCTATTATGGATACAATGAATTTCATTAAATCAGATGTATCAACTATTGCTATTGGTATGGCTGCATCCATGGCTTCAATCTTATTGACAGCAGGCACTAAAGGTAAACGTTTTGCTTTACCAAACTCTACTGTTTTGATTCACCAGCCTTTAGGTGGTGCCCAAGGTCAACAAACCGATATTCAAATTGCCGCTAATGAAATTCTTAAGAGTCGTGAAAAGATCAATAGTATTTTGCACGAAACTACTGGTCAACCACTTGAAAAGATTCAAGCTGATACTGAACGTGATAAGTACTTAACAGCTCAAGAAGCCAAAGACTATGGCTTGATTGACGAAATTTTAGTTAATAAGAATAATTAAAAGCAAGATAAAAAGCATATTTCGCATTAAACGAAATATGCTTTTTTCGATATAAATATCTGACACATCTAAATGAAATGTCAATCATGAAGATTTTGCTAGTTACCGCTATTATTATTAGCAATTTTAGTTAAAAAATCACCAAAATATTCAAGATATCGCTGCTTGACTTTTTTTCTAGTAGCTAGTGGTAATTTATTCAAATATTCAGCCTTATAAATATCTTGCAGACGATTACCAGATAATAAATTCTCAGCTCCAACAATTTTAATACTAATGAATACTTCTAATACCTGATCTAACCTACCATTAGCTGCCTCTTCTATCAATGCCCGAAAAATACCAGCCGATTCATCAATACTAATATGTTTCCAATCAACACTTTCTGGATCCTTTAAAATCGCATCAATATTTAATCTCTTCAAATTATCAACATAATATTTATAAAAAGCTATACCTTGATTAGAACCTATTGTTCCATTAATCACTACTTGAATGGTTCCAAAATCTTTTTCATCAATATAAGTCATAATCTCAGCTAAATTATCCCACGAACGTGCTGACGGAAAGGCTAAGCGAAAAACTTCCATTTCAGCTGGATCATCTCTTCTAACGACACTGCTTATGGGATTTTCCATACCGGACGGTACAATCGTTACCTGGTGTGCACCTTTTTCAGAATCTAAATAGTCGATAATCGTAGAACGAATTTTTTTATTGCGTGCCATTAAGATTTTTTCATCAGTGCAAAAACTTGGAACTGACATTAACTCTTCAGACTGCCATCTTTGTTTAAATCCAGTAGCCCAATCATTAAAATCTGGATTAAAAGTAAACCACGCAAAACGATTAGCAATTGGCAGATCTAACGATGAGCCCCCTGCTTGGTCTGCTGGATTCATTGCAATAATAATCGCTACATTTTTAGAAAATGGTAAATCTGATCCTGGAAGTCGTCTATTTTGAACTAATTGCAAAAAAGCATGTTGAGTAGTCGGAATAGCTGTAGAAAACTCATCTAAAAATAAAATAGCATTCGAATTATGCAATAATCTCTGCTGCCACACTGGCATTGCATAACAAGCAGCATCTACCATCTGTTCATTTTTATCACTTCCAATATTGATTTTGGTAGGAAATGGTAATCCTGCGATGTCTTCAGGTAGCATCGTAGACAAAGACAAGTTTATTAAGTCACGACCTAACGTTTTGGCCATTGCCTCTATGGTAGCAGTTTTACCTACACCTGGATTTCCAACAAGACCAAAAGGTACACCAGCTCTGATACAAGCTTGCATAATATTAAACATTTGCTTAGCATTAGCACCTTGGGCAATATAAGGATAAAATTTCTTGTTAAGCATCTCATATTCCTCCGATTAATATATTGATATAATAGTAGTATTTTTAACAGGCGTATTACAACCATATAAGTTGATAAATGAATCATAACCTTGCCTATCAGTAATCAAAATTATATTAATAATATTTTTGTCAATACTATTTAACAATAATGTCCATTCTTTAACGCCACCAAGGTATCCATCTGTACATAAAATTGATAAATCTGGTTTTTCACTGGCTTTTAGCTGATGAATATACTCATAAAATTTTTCCATACATGTACCTCCGCCAGCTCCTAATACTATATCTTGTACTTTATGGACAACTTGTTTAGTCGTTATTTTAGTATCAATAGTAACAAAACTAATTTTTTCATGTTGAACAGTCTTACATATTTCTTTGATTTCCGACATCAATCGACGATAATCAACCTCATCCATTGATCCTGAAGAATCACAACCAATTAAAATCTTCGGTAAATAAGATATAGTGCCGGGTCTAATAAAAATATTACTAAAATTTCTTCTAGATGGACGGCGATATGAATAATCCATATTACCTTCGATCACAGTATTGCAATGTTTAGCTATAATATTCTTTAAACATTTTTGCCAAGAAATTTTGGCTGGTCGCAAAGCTTTTAAAATAAATGAATTAAAAGCAGAACCATTACGACCAACCGTTTTATTTTCCTGATCAAGTGCCTTATGCAATGCTTCGTTTCGTGCTAATTCTTTTTCTATCTCGCCAGCTTTTTCAACATTTTGTTTATCAAATTCAGATTCTTCTTGACTAGACATAGAATTACAAATATCACTACTTTGATCTGGAACTGGCGTTTTTTTTCTTTCTTCTTCTAATGCATGATAATAAGTTTCAAAAGATTGGTTATTTGGCATACCTTTGGGATACTTTTGAGTAATAATTGTTCGAGGAAAAACTATAAAATCAGATTTATCTTCATTTTGCGGTAAGTGCATAACTTCATGATCACCAAATTCAATTTCCTGATTAATAATTGCATCCCCAGCTGTATTAACTAGTTGCATATCTAAATTTTTCAACTCATAATGACCTAAAACCGTATGCATAACCTCATGTAATAATAAGGTCCCACGCTCAACATTGTCTAAGATCGGATCAAAAAACCACCAACCGATTCCTAGTCGTAAATTAGCATCGGTAGCTAGAGTTGCATAATTAACGGAAACCATCGGATGCAATAGTGAAATATATCCGGTTAAAGCACTAGCAGCAGTGACAGCTTTATAAGTAGCCATTTGAAAAACGCTCATTTCTTCTGCCGACAATTTTCTAATAGAATACGACGTAATTCCCAATTTTGCTAGAACACAATAGGCTAAAATTAGATTCTGTTGCATCTTCTGATTATTTTTTGAAATACCGCCAGATTTTAAAATATCACGAACAGCTAATGCCCGATCGTTGATTTTTTCCAAATCATATTTTAAATAGTCCTCTTTATTCAGTTGTATGTCGGCAGATAATACGTTATGAAATTCATCATTCATGTTTTTCCCCTAAATTTTGTGCTATTTTTTTGATTTTTTGAAATCGATGATTAATACCTGATTTGGATATCGGACCATCAGGAACTTTATCTGCTACCTCTTTTAAGGTTAGTTCTGGATTTTGCAATCTAAACTTCGCTAAAATAGCCAATTTCTCTGGTAGTTTATCTAAGCCAATCTTCTTATCAATCAATTTAATTTCTTCAACCTGCTTAGCTGCAGCAGAAGCTGTTTTTTTCATATTAGCAGTATCACAATTAACCAAACGATTAACAGAATTTCGCATATCACGCATAATACGTAAATCTTCAAAAGCTAACATTGCATTAACTGCACCTATAATATGCAAAAAATCTCCTATCTTTTCAGCTTCTTTTAAATATACAATATAACCACTGCGGCGTTTAGTTTGCTTGGCATTAAGGTAAAAATATTTATTCATCAAATTCATTAAATCATCATTATGAAGTTGATATAGTGAATAAATTTCCAGATGATAGCGACTTGTTTCCGGATTATTAATGCTACCAGCTGCTAAAAATGCACCACGCAAATATGACATAGCTAGTTGTTCAGATTTTTGAATTTTGGAAGGAATACCTGTTAAAACACCAAATGATTCATCAATAATATCTAAATCGTGCAACACAAATTTAACATTATTTTGCAATCTTACTAAATATTGATAATTTTTCTTCAATTTCATTTTTTTAGAAACTATCAATGCTGGTTCAATCCCATAAGCTATTTTAATTAATGAGAAAATTCTTCTAGCAATAGCCGGGTTTTCAGTTACAATATTTAAACTTAAATGATGTTGATTTAAATTTAAGACACCATTCATTCGCAAAAAAGCAGACAATTCTGCCTTTGCATGCTCTGGATGCACAGACAACCCCGTTAATTCTTTCTTTACTTCACTAGCATAAGATCCCATCATTTCTCCTGTTTTCTTCTTGCATAAGCTTCTAGGGCTAAATTTAATATTTCCGTGGCAATTTTTTTACCATCATGAAAAACTAATCCACTATGTTGATTAATAAAATCAGCTGTAATTACTCGACAATTCTGCTTTCTTAAGCCTTTGAAGTCATTTTCAACTGGTCGTAAATATTCATCATAATCTGCGGGATTGAACTTTGTCATATCAATTGCAGCACTATTAACTAAAGCAGTATCTATATAATTACCACCTAAGTGACGATTAATAATAGCTACATGCTCAGCCGAGGTCATATTATCAGTTTCGCCTCGTTGCGTCATAATGTTGCAGATATAAATTACCTCAGCCTTGGTTTGTCTAATAGCCTCACCTAAATCATCAATCATCAAATTTGGCAAAATTGATGTAAACAAACTTCCCGGCCCTAAAACAACCGCATCAGCTTGCATAATGGCTGCTAACACTGGTAAAACTGCCTCAGGTCGAGCATTATTTTTAGCTCCCGTAACCCAGACACGTTTAATCTTTTTGTGCTGTGAAGTGATTTCAGTTTCACCCTTTTCAGTCGTTCCGTCCATAAATTCAGCATTTAAAGTTAAGGGTTCGTTGGAAGCAGGAAAAATTCTACCGTCAACATGCATCATTCTAGATAGTGATTGCACTGCATCAAATATATTTCCTTGCATCTCACTTAATGCTGCAATAATCAAATTACCAATTGCATGACCAGCAAAAAAAGAATCATCACTACTGAAACGATATTG
Organism: Lactobacillus iners; assembly: GCF_011058775.1. Lineage (NCBI taxonomy): Bacteria > Bacillati > Bacillota > Bacilli > Lactobacillales > Lactobacillaceae > Lactobacillus > Lactobacillus iners. The sequence goes on from NZ_CP049230.1 coordinate 1,035,814, forward strand.
AAAAATTTCCTTTTCTTCCTGAGATATATCAGATAAAGCAACTAAAACATTTCTAATATCACCTGGTGGAACAACATTGATATAATCTCTAATTACGCCAGAAGAGCCACCATCATCCGCTACAGTAACAATAGCGGTGATTTCAGCATTTTGTTGCTTTAACGCACTTAAAATTACAGGTAATCCCGTTCCGCCACCAATCACAACAATTTTAGGACGTCGAGCTTTAATAACCTTAACTATTTTATTTTCGCCAAAAGACATTTTTATACCTAACTATTTTCTAATATAACGACTAATTTCACGATGTGATATATCAACTGGATACTTTTTGGATAAATCCTTAGCTAGTTGAATAGCGATTGAAACGCTACGGTGTTGACCACCTGTACAGCCTACAGCAATCGTTAATTTTTCCTTTCCCTCTTCAATATATCCTGGAATAGCAGTAAATAACATATCTAAGAATTTATGATAAAAAATCTGTGTTTGTTCTTTCTCCATTACATAATCAAAAACCTTCCGATCAAGACCAGTAAAAGGTTTTAATTGCGGGATATAGAATGGATTAGGAAGAAATCTTACATCAATAACAATATCAGCATCGATGGGAATACCATATTTAAAGCCAAAGCTCATCACTTCAATCGAAAAAACGTGTGTTTGATCATCACTAAATTTTTTGACTAATTGTTCTTTCAAGTCCTTAGCTGTTAATTTAGAGGTATCAATAATATAATTAGACAGATTTTTGATACTCTCTAAAGCCTCACGTTCTTTTTTTATGCCATCTAATAAGCGACCAGATTGAGCTAAAGGTGGCAATCTACGAGTTTCCTTATATCTAGAAACTAAAACATCATCAGATGCATCCAAAAATAGAATGGTTGCATGTGCTTTACTATTATCTTCTAACGAATTAATTTCAACCACTAAATCTTTGTAAAAACTCTTAACACGCAAATCGATTACTACCGCTACTTTATCAAAATCATTTGAAGAATTAATTAACTCCCAAAAGCTACTCAATAATTCTGGCGGTAAGTTATCTACTACGAAATAGCCCAAATCTTCTAAAGATTTAACAGTGACAGTTTTACCTGCACCGCTCATTCCTGTAACAATTAATAATTGTTTCTTTCGCACATTCATACCCTAACATTCCTTCCTCCTGATGATATAAATTATATCATAGAACATTTATCATAAATTTTGATTCAATATTGGTTTAAGATATTGTCCCGTATAACTTTTTTCAACCTTTGCAACATCTTCAGGTGTTCCTTGAGCAACAATTTCACCACCAGCTGCTCCGCCTTCAGGTCCTAGATCAATAATCCAATCTGCACATTTAATCACATCTAAATTATGTTCAATGATTAATACGCTATTGCCTTCATCAACTAATCTTTGTAATACAAGAACTAAATGCTTAATATCATCTACATGTAATCCGGTCGTTGGCTCATCTAATATATAAAGATTTTTACCAGTAGAGGTCTTTTGTAATTCTGAAGCTAACTTCATTCTTTGAGCTTCCCCTCCTGAAAGCGTAGTCGCAGGTTGACCTAATTGAATATAGCCTAAACCTACATCCATAATAGTTTGTAACTTTCTTTGGATTTTAGGAATATTCGCAAAAAATTCATTAGCTTCAGATATGGTCATCTTTAACACATCGGCTATATTTTTTTCATGATATTTAACTTCCAAAGTTTCAGAATTGTAACGGGTTCCATGGCAAATTTCACATGGGACATACACATCAGGCAAAAAGTTCATTTCTATCTTAATAATTCCGTCACCATGACAAGCCTCACAACGACCGCCTTTGATATTGAATGAAAAACGTGCTTTCGTGTATCCACGCATTTTAGCTGCATTTGTTTGGGCAAATAAAGCTCTAATATCATCAAAAACACCAGTATAAGTAGCTGGGTTACTACGAGGTGTACGACCGATGGGACTTTGATCAACATCAATTACTTTTTCAATTTGATCCCAACCCAACATTTTTTTATACTTACCTGGTTTTTTAGTCATCAACCCTAATTTTTGTAAGATAGCCCGCTTTAATACCAAATTAACTAGCGTCGATTTACCAGAACCTGATACACCAGTAACCAAAACTAAGCCACCTAAAGGAATTTGCACATCAATATGTTTTAAGTTATTTTCACTCACATCAATTAATTTAATAACACCATGATTTAGGATTCTCCTATGATCAGGTATAGCGATTTTTTTCTTGCCAGATAAATATTGACCAGTTAATGAATCAGGATTAGCCATGACTTCTTGAGGTGTACCTGCTGCAACTACTTTTCCACCATATATACCTGCACCAGGTCCAATATCAATTAAATAATCAGCTTGTTGCATGGTTTCAGAATCATGTTCAACCACGATTAAAGAATTACCTAAATCACGCATTTTTTTCATAGTCTTAATCAAACGGGCATTATCACGTTGATGTAAACCAATTGAAGGTTCATCCAATATATACATAACTCCAGATAAGTTAGAACCTATTTGTGTAGCTAATCTTATTCGCTGTGATTCACCACCTGATAAAGTGCCAGCAGAACGAGAAAGAGTTAAATATCCTAAACCAACATCAATTAAAAATGTAAGTCGAGCTTTTACTTCTTTAAGAATCGGCTTAGCAATCATCATATCATGCTCAGATAACGCTATACTTTCAAAAAAAGCTAATTCATCCGTAATTGCCAAATCAGAAACTGTAGCCAAATCATAGCCATTAATTTTAACTGATAAAGCAATCTCATTCAGACGTCGTCCTTGACATTTAGTACATTTTAATTCAGTCATATATTTAGACATTACATCCTGCATAAATTTAGAAATAGGATGATGATAACGTCTATCAACATTATTCAATACACCTTCAAAGGCTTGTTCAACATCATTAACGCCAAAATCTCCCGCCAAATGAAATTTAATTACTTTATCATCACCATATAAAATAATTCTTTTTTGTCGCTCAGTTAATTTTTTAAATGGTCGATCCATAGGAATTTTAAAAGTCGCCGCTACCTGTAATAACATATCTGTATAATATTTAGAATTACACCAAGGAACAATTGCTCCCTGATTTAAGGACTTTTCTGGATCAGGTATTACCAAATCTGGATCGACAGCTAGTTTCATCCCTAATCCGTCACATTCACTGCAAGCACCAAATGGTGCATTAAATGAAAATAATCTAGGTTCAAGCTCACCAACTGTAAATCCACAAGATGGGCAGGCATAATATTCTGAAAACTTCATCAACTTGTCGCCTACAATATCTACATTCAAATAGCCATCTGTAAGACGCAGAGCGGTTTCCACAGAATCTGTCAATCTGGACTTGATTTGTTCTTTAATTATTAAACGATCCACAACTACAGATATTGAATGCTGTTTGTTTTTATCCAAAAGTAGCTCATCATTAATGTCGTGTAAGACACCATCAACTATAATGCGAACATATCCCAATCTTTGAATCCGTTTGAAAACCTCTTTATGCTCACCTTTTTTCTGTCGAATAATTGGAGCTAAAATCTGAATCCTAGTTTTAGGAGCTAAAGCCACAATCTGTTTAATAATCTGATCAACGCTTTGACTCTCTATCAAGGTGCCATCATGTGGGCAAATTGGTTTACCAACACGAGCCCACAGCAAACGCAAATAATCATTGATCTCAGTAACTGTACCTACAGTAGAACGAGGATTATGAGACCTAGTCTTTTGATCAATCGAAATAGCTGGCGTTAATCCTTCTATACTATCAACGTCTGCTTTATCCATTTGACCTAAAAATTGACGTGCATAACTTGATAAAGATTCAACATAACGTCTACGTCCTTCTGTATATAGAGTATCAAATGCTAGAGAACTCTTACCAGAACCTGATAATCCTGTAACTACTACGAGTTTGTTTTTAGGGATAGTTAAATCAATATTCTTTAAATTATGCTCACGTACCCCATGCATAACAATTACATCATTTTTCATCAACTAGTCTTCTCTTTCTTAAATCGATCACTTTTTCAAATCAATAATCGCATCCCTTAATGTTGCCGCAGTCTCAAAATCCAACTTTTGAGCAGCTATTTTCATCTGTTCAGTCAAATTAATAATCATTTGTTCTTTTTGTTTTGCACTTAATTCATCAAAATTCAAATCAGAAAAATCATTTATATGCTTATCTTTTTGATTGACATCCTTTGTATATGAAATAATATCACGTATTGGCTTAACAATTGTTTTAGGAATAATATGGTGTTTCTGATTAAAGAGCATTTGAATATGACGACGACGCTCTGTTACATCAATAGCAGCTTGCATCGAATCTGTTATATGATCGGCATACATAATCACTTTACCATTTTCATTGCGAGCAGCTCTACCCATCATCTGAATAAGAGGTCTAGTAGAACGTAAAAAGCCTTCCTTATCAGCATCTAAAATCGCAACTAATGATACTTCCGGTACATCTATGCCTTCTCTTAGCAAATTAATGCCCACTAAAACATCAAACTTGCCTAAACGTAAGTCACGAATTATTTTCATCCGTTCCAAAGTTTTAATTTCTGAATGCAAATATTGGACTTTGATACCCAATTCTTTTAAATAATCAGTTAAATCTTCCGACATTTTTTTGGTCAATGTAGTCACAAAAACCCGTTCTTTTCGTCTGATCCGGATGTTGATTTCAGCAATCAAATCATCAATTTGACCATTAATAGGTCGAACTTCAACTATAGGATCTAATAATCCAGTTGGCCTAATGATTTGTTCTACTACTTTATCAGTACGGGATAATTCATAATCACCTGGAGTAGCAGAAACATAAACAATTTGATGCACATGTTTTTCAAACTCTAATAATTTTAATGGGCGATTATCCAAAGCGGAAGGCAAGCGAAAGCCATAATCAATTAAAGTCTGTTTTCGCCTACGATCACCATTATACATAGCTTGTAATTCAGGCATTGTAGCATGTGATTCATCAATTAAAATTAAAAAATCATCTGGAAAGAAATCTAATAAAGTATAAGGTGGTTCACCTGCTTTGCGATTATCCATATGGCGAGAATAATTTTCAATGCCATTGGTATAACCAACTTCTTGCATCATTTCAATATCATAATTAGTGCGTTGCTTTATTCTTTGTGCTTCTAACAACTTTCCTTTATCGTCAAAAGCTTTAACCTGCAATGATAATTCTTTTTTGATGTCATTAATAGCTCGCTTCATTTGTTCACTATCTGTCATAAAATGCGTAGCTGGAAATAGAGAGATCTGCTCACATTTTCCTAATATTTCACCAGTCAGAGAATTTGCTTCCACGATCTGATCAATCTCATCTCCAAAGTATTCAACACGATACACTTTATTTGAATTGCCAGCTGGAAAAATTTCTACAATATCTCCATGTACTCTAAAATGTCCACGTTGTAAATCTAAATCATTTCGATCATACTGAATATTCACTAAATCTCGTAATAGCAGATCTCGTTCATACTCTTCACCTACCGACAAAGAAATGACACTTTTAGCATATTCTCTAGGATCACCTAACCCAAAAATACACGAAACTGAAGCAACAACAATCACATCTTTTCTTTGCATTAATGCAGAAGTCGTAGCATGCCTTAATTGATCAATTTCATCATTAATTGCGGAATCTTTTTCAATATATGTATCTGAACTGGGAACATACGCTTCTGGTTGATAATAATCATAATAAGAAACAAAATATTCAACAGCATTATTAGGAAAAAATTGTTTAAATTCACCATATAATTGACCAACTAAAGTCTTATTATGTGAAATAACTAATGTTGGTTTATTTAATTTAGCAATAAGATTAGCCATAGTAAAAGTCTTACCAGTACCAGTGGCTCCATGCAATATTTGTTCCTTAACTCCTTTTTTGAAATTATCACATAATTGATCAATAGCTTGTTTCTGATCTCCCGCTGGTTGAAATTTAGATACTAATTCAAATCTTTTATTTTTTTGTTTCCGAATCATTAAAATACCTCTGTAAAAAAAGTCGGACCTAAGTCCAACTTTAAAGTATATATTCTATTATTTGAATAAAATATGTTCAATAGCTGCTGTATAATCTTCTGCTGCCTGTTTAGCATTAGAAAAATTATCCTTGTTAACTCCGACATAAACTTTTACTACGGGTTCAGTACCTGATGGTCTTAAGGCCAGCCAAGTATTATCTTCTAAGAAATATTTCAAAACATTAGACTGAGTAAAGCCTTCCAATTTACTCATTTGACCATTAATAGACTCTGTCTGTAATAAGAAATCTTGTGTCTGTGTAACATGTTGTCCCATTATTTCTTTAATCGGATCTTTTCGCAATTTATCCATCAACAACTTCATTTTTTCTTGACCACCAAGACCTGGCATTTCTAGTGCACTAGTTACTTCATAAGCAAAGCCATATTTGTTCCAAATTTCTTGTAATCCATCAAAAATAGTTTTGTTATGTGAAGCATAATAACAAGCAACTTCAGCCAACATCAAAGCACCTTGCATCGCATCTTTATCACGAGTAAAGGGTTTAAATAAGTAACCATAACTTTCTTCAAATCCCATCAAGAAATGACCGTCATTCTGTGTACTCATTCGATCTATTTCTTCACCAATGAACTTAAATCCAGTTAAAACATGCTTAGTTTTAATACCATAATCCTGAGCAATCTTAAAAGGTAAGGCACTAGAAACAATTGACGTAATTAATTCGTAATCAGATGATAATTTACCAGCTGCTTTAAGATTAACTAGCAAATAATTAATAAATAAAGTTGCAATTTGATTACCAGTTAAGACTTGAAAACTTCCATCTGAAGTACGGACACAAGCTCCCATTCTATCAGCATCAGGATCTGTAGCTATAATCAAATCTGCTTTCAGATCATTAGCTAACTTAATACCTTCATCAAAGCATTGCTTAAATTCAGGATTTGGCTTAATTGTTGTAGGGAACTCAGGATCAATGATTGATTGTGAAACTACAGGGATTATATTTTTAAATCCAGCTTGTCTAAATGCCCGATCGTACAAAACCTTACCAGCACCATGAATTGGTGTATATATGATTTTGATTTGATCAGCATTTTTATTAATTAAACAAGAATTAAGATTTACGGTTGCAAGTTCTTTAAGGTATGCTTGATCAACATCTTCACCTATCATATGTAAGATATTTTTTTGTCTTAATGTGCTAACAGATGCACAAGTAACAGAAAAAATATCGGTAACTTTTTGAGCAAAAGCAAATAATCGATCTGCATTATCAGGTGACATCTGTGCACCATCTTCGCCATAAACTTTATAACCATTATATTGTTTAGCATTATGTGATGCTGTAATATTAATACCTGCAAAAGTCTTAAGATAGCGTACTGCAAAAGACAATTCCGGTGTAGGACGCAAATTGTCAAATAAATAGACTGTAATACCATGATTACCTAAAATCTGTGCAGCATGTGTTGCAAATTCACGTGAATAATAACGTGAATCATATGCTATAACAACCCCACGTTTGATAGCAGTAGAACCATTCTCCTCTATTAGTTTAGCTAAGCCTTCCGTCACACGACCTACAGTATAAAGGTTAATGCGATTAGTACCAGGCTCTAGCAATCCACGCATCCCTGCCGTACCAAAATTAATATCTTGACCAAAGGCATCTTCAACCCAAGCTGAATTTTTTTTTAATTCCATTAGTTCTGAACGCATATCTGAATTTAAGCGTTCATTTCCTAACCATTGAGCTAGTCTGTCCTTTGCCCCCATATGTTTATCCTCCGATTTAATTTTTTAAAGTTTGTAAATAATGATAAGCAGCTTGTCCTGCAATACTGCCTTCACCAACTGCTGTAGCAATTTGCCTTAAATCCTTTTGACGTACATCACCTAAAGCAAATATACCTTCTACTTTAGTTTGCATATGATCATCAGTAATTATCCAACCGTGTTCATCACAAATCCCTAAATTACTAAAAGCCATACTATTAGCTTGTACACCAACATAAATAAATACGCCTGAAACATTTAAAATCTTCTGTTCTTCAGCATTTTTATCATAGTACTTCACTGCCGTAACTCTACTACCATCACCCAAAATTTCTTCCGTATTTGCATTCCAGATAAAATCAATCTTATCATTAGCAAATGCCATCTTTTGTAGAACTGGTTGAGCACGCAGTTCATTACGACGATGTATAATTGTAACTTTTTTAGCAGTTTGAGCTAAATATAGCCCCTCTTCAATAGCAGAATCTCCGCCACCAATAACAGCAATTTCTTCATTTCGGAAAAAAGCAGCATCACATACAGCACAATATGACACACCTCTTCCTTGATATGTGTCTTCACCAGGAATGTTGAGATGTTTATGTACAGCACCTGTAGCAATTAAAACTGCTGGAGCATGAAACTCATCTTTTTCTGTAATAACCTTTTTCATCTGTTGCTCAACGATTATTTGTTGCACATCAGCATAGAAATACTCCGCACCAAATTTCATTGCACTTTGATACATTTTTTCACTTAATTGCGGTCCAGTAATATCAGCAAAGCCAGGATAATTATCAATGGCACCTGTATTATTCATTTGACCGCCATACAATCCTTTATCAACTATAGCTACTGACAAATTAGCTCGGGAAGCATATAATGCGGCTGTCAAGCCACCAGGTCCAGCTCCAATTATGATAACATCATATTTTTTTATCAATTTTCATACTCCTAAAATTTTACAATCTGATTTCAGGTTTTGGACTACGTCCCATCATTTTTTTGATTTCTAGATCAACATCTGAATTTTCATAAAGAACACGATAAATAGCCTCGCTAATTGGCATATCAACATCATTAGCTTCACATAATTCATGAACGGCTTTTACAGTAGTCGCACCTTCAACAACTTGTCCCATATTATCTAAAATTTCTTGTAATGGTTTACCTTCACCTAATTGCTTACCACAACGCCAATTTCTTGAATTGGAAGAAGTACAAGTAACAATTAAATCACCAATACCAGCTAAGCCACTAAAAGTAAGTCGATCGGCACCGAAACATTTAACACCTAAACGAGTAATTTCGGCTAATCCACGTGTCATTAAGGCAGCCTTAGCATCATCACCAAATTTTTTACCAACTAATATACCTGCAGCAATCGCAATAACATTTTTTACTGCTCCTGCAACTTCTACACCAATTAAATCTGGATTTGTATAAAATCTGACGTAATTATTGGAAAATAATTTTTGAACTAATTCGGCATTTTTAATATCAGTTGATGCACAAGCAATAGCTGTTAAATCTTTTTGAGCAACATTTTCGGCATGGCTAGGTCCACTGATAGCCACAATTTTATCTAAATCATTAGGATAAATTTCTTCAGTTAGAATTTCAGAAATCAATTTTTTGCTACCTGGTTCTATTCCTTTGGTAGCAGTAACTAACAAAGGTTTAGTGCCTAATTTATCTAAAACTTTGCGAACATTTTTAGCAACTATCCTGACTGCTTTGGTTGGTAACACAAATAACACAATTTCAGCATCTTTTAAAGCTAGCTCTAAATCATCCGTTGCTTTAACACTCTCATTTAAAGACCAATTTTTCATATAATGCTCATTAGTATGCTTTTCATTGATTTCTTGATTAACTGCAGCAATATTACCAAATAAAATAACATCATTTCCATTATCTGCTAACATTGAGCCCAATACAGAGCCCCACGAACCATTTCCTAATACACTAATTTTTGTCATTTCTATCAACTTTCTATCTATTAATCCAAAATAATATTAACGCTCATACGGATATTTTAATCCACTACCATCTAAATACCACTTGACATGCTTATATTTGCGACGATAAATTAATAACACAATTGCTACAATAAACAAAATAACACTTACTAATTGCGAAATTCTAATGGTATTCATTAAATATAAACTATCTGTTCGCATCCCTTCCACAAAGAAACGAACTACAGAATACCATATCAAATAACTAAAAAATACTTCTCCTCGTTTATACAAACCCTTTTTATGTCGTAAGACCAAAATAATAATTAGTCCAATTAAATTGAAAAACGATTCATATAAGTATGTTGGCTGATAATAATGACCTGCTATATACATTTGCTTAATTATAAAATCTGGTAAATGCAAGCTTTGTAAAAAGGATAAACTAACACACGCACCATGTGCTTCTTGATTAATAAAATTACCCCAACGAGCAATTATTTGAGCAGCCATAACGCCTGGAATAATAATATCTAGCATCAACAAGGGAGGTAAAAATCTAGAATTACAAAATAAAATTAACACAACTAAGCCCGTTAATAACCCGCCATAAATAGCAATTCCACCATTCCAAATAGCAAATATTTGCCCTGGATTTTGAGCAAAATAGTCCCATTTAAAAATAACATAGTAAAGCCTTGCACCTACAAAGCCTATTGGTACTCCCCACAATAGAAAATCGGAAAAATCTTCGGGCATTATCTGCCTCTTCTTTCCTTCAACTATTGCCATCAATAATGCTATTACAATTCCTGATGCCATTAATATTCCATACCATTTAATTGACATCGATCCTAATCTAAAAGCTACTGGATTTATTATCAAGTTCATCTTTAATCCTTTTTCTATTTCTGAGAATTATCAGCAATTAAAGCTGACAAATTTCTTTCAAATTTTTCACTAGCATCATATCCCATCTTTTTTGCTCTAAAGTTCATGGCAGCTACTTCAATAATAATTGCTAAATTACGTCCAACTTTAACTGGAACAGTTAATTGAGGAACTGCAACATCAAAGATGTTGATATACTTTTCTGCAATACCCAAACGATCATAATTTTCTTTAGGATCCCAATTTTGTAAATTAATTACTAATTGAATTTCAGACTTTTCTTTAACAGCTCCAGCACCAAAGAGACTCATGATATCAATAATACCAATCCCTCTTATTTCCATCAAATGCTTCAAAATCGCTGGAGCCTCACCTACAACCGTTTTATCGTCTTTTTGATAAACATCAACTCGATCATCAGCAATCAAACGATGACCTCGCTTGATTAAATCAAGTGCAGTTTCTGACTTACCTACACCTGAATTGCCCATAATCAACACACCCATACCATAAATTTCCACTAAAACACCATGTATACTTTTTCTAGGTGCTAAATGTTCATCCAAGTACTGCATTAAGACACTAGTCAACTGAGTTGTAGGCATATTACTAGTTAAAACTGGAACTTTTGCCTGCTCTGCAGCTTCCAACAATTCTGATGGAATAGGTAATCCACGTGAAATCACAAAACAAGGCGTAATATCAGTGGCCATTCGTCTAAAAACATTGGTTCTCAAATCATGATCTAAATGTGTACTATACGAAATTTCTGTTTTACCTAATAATTGAATTCTTTCTTTAGGATAGAAATCAAAATAACCTGTTAATTCCAAGCCAGGTCTTGAAATATCAGATACAGACACAACCCTATGTTCCAAATAATCTTCACCCTGTTTAACTGTCAAAGTGGGATTATCATGCAACAATTCACTAATTTTAACCATATCACTCATAAATTAGTCCTCTTTATCTACATCATCAATAGTAACATTTCTAGCCTCTTTACGATGAGATGTTGATGCTTGCTTGCAATTATCATTATAATAAAATTTTTTGATATAACTACTATACTTTTTTTTAGCCTTATGAATTGCAATATAAATCGAAAGAGCACCAAAAACAATAATAAGTATATCGATTATAAAGAAAATTGGAAAAAGAAATGTTAATAATTTATAAATTATATTTAAAAGCAATATCAAATTCAAAATTATAAAAGCTAATATTGCTATGACAAAATATTTAAATTTCATATTATCACCACAAATTCTACTCTGGATTTTCTTGACTTAGCATCCACTGCAAATAAGCATAAATAAATGGATCAAGATTACCATTCATCACTCCTATAGTATCACTAGTTTCATAATCAGTTCTATGGTCTTTAACCATATTATATGGATGAAATACATATGATCTAATTTGAGAGCCAAAATTTATTTCCTTTTGATTACCCTTTAAAGCCTCAGTTTGCTTACGCTTTTTGTCTTCCTCAAGTTTAAATAATTTTGCTCGTAACATATCCATTGCTGTCTCACGATTTTGGAATTGCGAACGCTGAGCTTGTGAAGAAGTAACAATACCAGTAGGTAAGTGCGTAATTCGAACAGCACTAGATGTTTTATTAATATGCTGTCCACCTGCACCACTAGATCGATAAACATCGATTCGTAAGTCATCCGGATTTATTTCAATATTTATACTCTTATCAATTTCAGGAATAACTTCAACTGAAGCAAACGACGTATGTCTTCTCTTAGCAGAATCAAATGGAGAGATTCTAACCAAACGATGCACGCCATTTTCTGATTTTAACAAGCCAAATGCATTATTACCTTGTACTCTAACACTAACACTTTTTAAGCCTGCTTCGTCACCTACCTGGAAATCATCTACTTCAAAGGTTAAATTATGACTATCACACCAACGTTGATACATCCTAAATAACATATTAGCCCAATCCATAGCTTCTGTACCACCAGCACCAGAATGAATTTCTAGCAAGGCATTATGATCATCATATTTTCCCGACAATAATAGATGCAGCTCATAGTTATTAAATTCATTCTTCAATTTTTCAACTTCTGCTGTTATCTCCATTAGCATATCATTTTCCGGCTCCATATTATATAGTTCAACAGCCGTCTTCGCATCAGCTAAAGCAGAACTTAAGGTTTGATATTTATCAACTTTTTCACGCATATAATTGGTCGCTTCAATTATTTTTTGGGCATTCGTCTGATCATTCCAAAAGGTATCATCCGCCATTTTTTGCTCATTGATTGCGATACTTTCTTTTAAATTATCGAAGTCAAAGAGACCTCCTAAAATGTGACAATTGTTTTTCAAAATTTGCTAGTAATGCTTGGATCTCACTTATTTCCATATTAAACTCCTTTCAAAAAAAGGAGGTCAACCCTCCCTTTTTTATCGACTCATATTTGGTACTATACGTGCTTTCATAAATAATCTAGTAGCATCATATTCGATATTACTAATCATTTCTTCAAACATACGATACCCAGCTTCTTGATACTCAACTAAAGGATTTAATTGACCATATCCTCTTAAACTGATAGATTGACGTAATTGATCCATCGCATCAATATGATCCGTCCAACGATCATCAACAACACGCAAAATGACAACTTTTTCAAATTCCAACATTTGTTCTGGATCAACTAGTTGTCTTTCTTTTTCTGCATAATTGTCATCAACCATTTCATATAATTGTTCTTTTAATTCGTCAACAGTTATATTCTTTAAATTGATCTTCTTTGCATCTTCTTCACTAGCCAAACTGGAAGCAATAAAGTCACGAATTTGATCTGTTCGCCACTGATTCTTAGATCCTTGAGTGTACAAATCAATTTGATGTGCAATCGTTCTTTGCATCATAGGAATTAACACTTCTTTTAAGGAATGTTCTTCAGTAATAACTTGCATTCTTTCACCGTAAATGATCTCACGTTGCGTTCTCATAACATCATCATACTGCAAAGTTTGCTTACGAGTATCATAGTTATTACCCTCAACACGTTTTTGAGCAGACTCCACTTGTCGTGTAATCATTCTACTTTCGATTACCTTTTCATCATCACTACCAGCAATGCGATCCAAAAAGGCCTTAACACGTTCTGAGCCAAAACGTTTCATCAAATCATCTTCCAATGACAAGTAGAATCTTGTTGTACCTGGATCACCTTGACGTCCTGATCGTCCACGTAACTGATTATCAATACGTCTTGATTCGTGACGTTCAGTTCCGATAACAGCTAATCCACCTAATTCTTTAACACCAGGCCCTAATTTAATATCAGTACCACGACCTGCCATGTTAGTTGCAATAGTAACTGCACCACGCTGACCAGCATTCATAATAATTTCTGCTTCCTTAGCGTGATTCTTAGCATTCAAAACAGCATGAGCTATTCCAGCTTGGTCTAGCATCTTACTTAAACGTTCTGAACTTTCAATAGCTACCGTACCCACTAATACAGGTTGACCTTTAGCGTGACGTGTTTGAATATCTTCTACTACAGCTTCAAATTTCGAATCCAAGGTTGGGTATAAAATATCGGGTAAATCTTTACGTGCCTTAGGACGATTAGTTGGAATCGTAATAACTTGCATATTATATATTTCACGAAACTCTTCTTCTTCTGTTTTGGCTGTACCTGTCATACCTGACAATTTCTTATACATTCTAAAGAAATTCTGATAAGTGATTGTTGCCTGAGTTTTAGATTCTTCTTGAATCTTCACACCTTCTTTAGCTTCAATAGCTTGATGCAAGCCGTCAGAGTAACGACGACCTTCCATAACACGACCTGTAAAGGAATCAACAATCAAAACTTCGCCATTTTGAACGACATAATCAATGTTATTCAACATAATATAATTTGCACGTAATGCTTGATCAAGATGGTGCACTAACACTTGATTATCAATATCATACAAATTATTCAAGCCGAAATGTTCACACGCTTTGCTAATACCTTGATTAGTTAAGCTAATTGTTTTAGTTGGCCAGTCAATTTTATAATCACCATGATCCTCATTGTCGTCCATATTGTCATCACTTTTGTCTTCAACTAAAGTTTTAACAAAGCGATCGGCACGGATATACTCGTTATTAGCTTGCTCAGCTTGTCCAGAAATGATTAAAGGTGTTCTAGCTTCATCAATTAAAATTGAATCGACCTCATCAATGATAGCGTAATTTAAAGGACGCTGAACCATCTGTTCTTTGTAAACAACCATGTTATCACGTAAATAGTCAAAGCCTAATTCCGAATTAGTTGAATATGTTACGTCACAACTGTATGCTTCACGTTTTTCATCAGATGACATCGAATTAAGGTTCAATCCAACTGTTAAGCCTAACCATTTATACAATTGACCCATTTCACTTTCATCACGAGCAGAAAGGTATTCGTTAACAGTAACAACATGAACACCTTGCCCTGTTAATGCATTCAAATAAACTGGCATCGTAGCTGTTAAAGTTTTACCTTCACCAGTCATCATTTCTGAAATGTTACCATAGTGTAATGAGATACCACCTATTACTTGCACATGAAAAGGATACAAACCTAAAACACGTTTTGCACCTTCTCTAGCAGTAGCAAAAGCTTCGGGCAATATATCATCCAAAGACTCACCTTTTGCCAAACGGTCACGGAACTCAACAGTCATATGTTGTAACTGCTCGTCAGTCATATTAGCAAAATGATCTGCTAATTTTTCAACCTTATTGGCTATCTTTTCAAATTTTTTCAAATCTCTTTTGTCATTATCATAAAGTTTTTTAAGAATATTAGTCATTAAATCGATCCTTAACGTTAAAATTTGTGCACAATTTTAAATATACTAACCTATTTTAACATTATTTTTATAAAATTAAAAATATAAATAACAGCAAAAATCCCTCTAAAAAGTTAAACACTTTAAAAAGGGATTTATATATAACTTCTAACCTCAATTAGATTATTCATTAGTTTCAATCAAGCCGTAACGTCCGTCATTTCTTCTATATACAATACTTGTACCATTAGTATCAGCATCTTCAAAAATAAAGAAATTATGACCTAACATATTCATTTGCAAAATTGCTTCTTCAGCATCCATGGGTTTCAAATTCAAATGCTTGTTACGCACAATATCAAATCCGCTAACTGCCTTTTCCTCAGTAGCACCTGAAACAACATCTGTGTCATAGAAAAAGTCTCTCATTCCACGTTCACGACTCTTGCGATTAATTCTCGTCTTGTATTTTCTGATTTGACGTTCCAACTTTTCTGACACAAAGTCAATACTCTTATACATATCATCAGTCGTATCTTCAGCACGTAATACTAAATATGGCAAAGGAATTGTTACTTCAACCTTGGAAGACTTTTCTGAATATACCTTTAAATTAACGTGTGCAATTACGTCAGATTCTATTTCAAAGTATTTCTCTAACTTTTCAAGTCGCTTTTCAACATAAGACTTCAAAGCATCTGTTACTTCAATATTTTCACCACGAACGTTGTATTTTAACATAAAGATTCTCTCCCTTCGACGTCTTTGACGTTTTCTTTATACTATAATTATAGCATATTTGGAAGCGGTTTTATATATAATTAACGAGCGATTGTAAAACTACTTACGTTGCAATCAGGGAAGGCTTTTTTGATAATCTCCCATGCATGATAAATCGTTCTTCCCGTAGTATATATATCATCAAGCAATACTATCTGACCAGATAATTTAACATTTGCTTTTAAGCTAAATAAATTATCAGTTGCTAATCTTTCATTTTTATTTTTTTCACCCTGTGCTTCACCACCCGCTTTTTTGATTAAAACGGGACTCAAATTGCATAATGGTTCATAGATAGAAATAATCGTATCATATCCTCGCTGTTGTAAATGTTCTGGTGAACTAGGGATTGGGATATATCTATCCGCAAGTGGCAACTGATTTTTAATTAATTCAGCTAAAACATTAAATAAAACATAATGTCCATATCTTTTATAAGCTACCATTAAATCATGAAAAGCGTCATTATATTGATAAATCGAGCGGTTAAAAACTAAGTCACCATTATATCTAACTTTCCAAGCTAAGCAATCATTACACAATTGCTCTTGATTAAGTTTGTTTTTGTAAGAATTACAATTTATGCATGCTGGATGAGTGATTTTTTTAAATTTTTTATAACAGTTCACGCAAATAATTTTAGCCACATAACTTACAGGTAAAAAAATTGTTTTTAAGTCTACCTCATCTGTGAAAGGTTGATTACATAAAAGACATAGTTGCATGATTCATCTCCACAATCTGTTTCTTTGCCTCTTTTAAAGCCTTAGTATAATGGTGATAACAAAAAATAACCCGACCCACCTGATCAGTTGCTGCACGTCCCACCCTTCCAGCAATTTGGACTAATCCTGCTGTCGTGTATATAGCATCATCTGCTGCTATGACTATAACTTGTACTCCTGGAAACGTAACTCCTCGTTCTAAAATAGTCGTAGTTAATAAAATAGATATTTCTCTGTTTCTAAATTGTTCAACTTTTTGTTGTCGATTTTTGTCACTTGAATGTACGCTAGCAATCACTAATTGCGAGTATTTTTTTTGCAAGATTGTCTGATAAAGTCCCAATTCAGCAATTCTAGGTACAAATACTAATAAAGGCTTACCACTATTAATAATTTCATTCAGTACTTTTATTAAAAAAGGATGTAGAGATTCGCCACTAATATATTTACGCCAAAACAAATATTCTTCAGGTACAGCTAACAAGCCACCATGAAATCTTTGTTGCAATAATGAATATCCCATCTCTCCATTTTTAACTTTAGTTAACATATCTTTAGAAGGTGTAGCAGTCAAATAAAAAGTTTGCCCTGTTGGCTTAATAGCATTTTTCGCACCATAATATAACATAGGATTATTGACATATGGAAAAGCATCAACTTCATCAATAATTATCAAATCAAAAGCCTGATAATATTTTAAAAGTTGGTGAGTAGTACAAATAATAAATGGTTCGTTATCGGGATCTTGTGCCATTTTTCCATGATATTTTCCAATTTTAGTATTGGCAAATGCTCGACACATACGAGGATATAATTCATTAACGACATCAAGTCTAGGTGTCGCCAGTGCTACATATTTTCCCTGCTGCAAAAAATATTCTACAGCTTTAAAAAGCATCTCAGTTTTTCCTGCACCAGTAACTGCATGCACCAAATGATCCTGATTATTTTGCAAAGCATGCAATAAATCAGCGGATACCTTTGCTTGCCGATCAGTTAAATCACCTTTCCAAGTTAATAAATGATTTTCGTTTTTGACTGCATCCCCAACACGAGACATTCTACATAAAAAATCATTTTCACTCACTCTACCTAAACCAATGCAACTATGACAATATTTATGTCCAGTTGGCAGTCGATAAATGACTACTTGACCACAACGCTGGCAAATATTGTCAATAATGGCTGGAACTTTTTTTACTTTTGAATTTATGATATCGTTATCTTGATTATTGATCCATTGACGACCTGCAAGTTTATTCAACAATATTAACACCTCTACTTTTAATACGCAGAAAGGAGTCTATTTTGACTGAAAAACCTGAAAAATATTTAACAATAAAAGAAAATGGTACACACGAACTAGTAATTAAAAAAAGCCGCTTTATTTGCTCCATGGCACGCACTAATACGGTTGAAGAAGCAGAAATTTTTGTTAAAAAAATAACTAATCTCTACAAAGATGCTACTCACAACACATATGCATACACTATTGGTTTTGACAATACATGTGTTAAAGCATGTGACAATGGCGAACCATCTGGTACTGCAGGCATTCCTGAATTAAAGGCGTTGCAATTGATGAATTTAAACAATATAACTGCAGTTGTTACAAGATATTTTGGTGGCATCAAATTAGGAGCTGGAGGATTAATAAGAGCATATTCTAACTCTGTAACACAAGCAGCTGAAAATATTGGTGTTATTAAATGTATTTTGCAAAAAAAAATATCTTTTTCAATCCAATATAAGCATTTAGATAAGATACTATATTTTTTAAAGCAAAATCATATTTCAATTTTTAAACAAGAATATACAACAGATATTAATCTAACTGTATTATTAGATTCATCAGACATCGATAAGTTTGAGCAAGATATTAATAATATCTTGGCTAAACATGTTGCATTTTCAATCGGACAAGACCTGTATAATGAAATTTTATTAACAGATTTTGACTACCATAATCAATAAAAACGCATCCCTGATCTAAAAAATCAAAGATGCGTTTTTTTAAAAATTAATTCTTATGTTCATCTTTCTTAGTAGAAAAATGCGAGATACCAACTTGCGGATCTGATCGATGCATTTTATTGATATAATTTTGAATAAAATGTAATAACGGCTTAAATTTATCTCCTAGTAGGCCAATAGTCTCTACAAATAGTTCTAAAGCAAATAATAAGCCTATCATCAGTGGCCAAATACCCCATGCCGGTGATGATATAAAAACAAGAGATATGAATGAAAATAACAATGATATACCATAAATAGCTAATACTGTTTGACGGTGACTTAACCCCATTCTCATCAATTGATGATGTAAATGATGTTTATCAGCAACGGTAATCGGCTTTTTATTCAATTTTCTTCTAATCATCGCAAAAATGGTATCAGTTAATGGGACGCCCAGAATAATAATTGGTACTAATAGCGAAATAAAAGTAACATTTTTCAGTCCTTTTAATGACAATATAGAAATCATAAAGCCGATATATAAAGCTCCAGTATCTCCTAAAAAGATTTTAGCAGGATGAAAATTATAAGGTAAAAAGCCCAATAAGCATGTAGCTAACATAATACACATTAAAGGTACATAATTTTGCCAACCATGTAAGAAAAAGAAACCTACAATACCCATTGTACTTAATGAAATCATTGATACACCGGTAGCTAAGCCATCTAAGCCATCAATCAAATTCACAGCATTAGTCAAGGCTAAAATCCAAAATACCGTAATTGGTAAACTCCACCAACTTAAATTAATTGGTGACATAAAAGGCAACGATATTTCATTAACTCTAATTCCTGCCAAAAAGTATATGATCAATGCTGCGATAAAAATTCCCAGCATTTTTTGTTTCGGCTTTAATTCCAAGATATCATCAATTAATCCAGTTAAAAGAATAACTGACGATGCTAAAAGAATTGAAAATAATTCATGCGTTGGAAATTGACTACGCAATAAAACAAATTCACCTATATTAAAAGAAACAAAAATTCCTAATCCACCGATAGTGGGCATTGGTTTTTTATTAACTCTTCTTGCATTCGGATTATCTACCGCACCTAATACAAAAGCTAGCTTTCGAATAAAAGGTGTAATTAAAACTGATATAATCACCAAAGAAAAAATTTTTATAATAATTTGAAACATAATTCGCTACTTTCTTAAACATCTGAATCAATTATACAAATAGGATTAAATAAAGACAATAGTAACAAAAAAGTGAGCCAACATTGGTTCACCTTTATCTTGCTATATCCACAGCTCGCTTTTCACGAATAACAGTAACTCTAATATTACCTGGATATTCCATTTCATTTTCAATTTGATTTTTAATATCTCGTGCTAACAACACAATTTGATCATCAGAAACTTTATCTGGTTCAACCATAATTCTAATCTCACGACCCGCTTGAATAGCATACGCTTGTTTTACGCCAGGATAACCCTTAGATATTTTTTCTAACTGCTCCAATCGGCGAATATAATTTTCTAGCGATTCACTTCTAGCACCTGGTCTAGCTGAAGATATTGTATCTGCAGCTACGACTAACTCTGCAATAAATGACATTTTTGGCACATCACCATGGTGTGCTGCAATAGCATTAACTACTATTTCAGATTCATGATATTTACGTGCTAGTTCTACACCGATTTCAACGTGTGACCCCTCAATTTCATGATCGATTGATTTTCCTATATCATGTAATAATCCTGCACGTACCGCTATTTTTTCATCTAAACCAAGTTCTGATGCCATTACACCTGTCAATTTGCCTACTTCAATTGAATGCGACAACACATTTTGTCCATATGATGTACGATATTTTAGGCGACCCAAAATTTTAACTAACTCAGGATGCATCTTATGAATACCTAATTCCATTAAGGCACCTTCACCAGCTTCATAAATATCATCGTTAACTTCCTTACGAGCACGATCTACGGTTTCTTCAATTCTCGCCGGATGTATACGACCATCTTTTATTAAATTTTCTAGGGCTCTCTTAGCAATTTCACGGCGAATAGGATCAAAACCACTTAAAACTACAACATCAGGTGTATCATCAATAATCAAATCAATACCAGTCATAGCTTCAAATGACCGAATATTCCTACCCTCACGACCAATTATGCGGCCTTTCATATCATCATTTGGTAAATTAACAACTGAAACAGTATTTTCCGAAACAGTATCTGCTGCACTACTCTGAATAGCTTCTACAATCAACTTAGTTGCGTAATGTTCCGCTTTTGCTTGAGCCTGCTCATTACTCTCTTTTACTAATGCAGCACGCTCGGCAACTAATTTATCCGACAACTCTGACAAAATAATCTTCTTAGCATCTTCAACTGACAATCTAGATACTTCATATAATTTTTCTTCACGTTGATGTATCAACGCATCAGCTAATTGGTGTTTTTCAGAAAGTTCAGCTTGTAACTCTTTAACTTGATTTTCCCTTTGTGTGAGCTGACAATCTTTTTGATCAAGCATACCATCTTTACGGTCAATTGCATCTTCTCGTTGCAGCAATCTATTCTCTTGTCTGGAAACTTCTTTACGTCGTTGGTTAAGTTCATTTTCAACTTTTTCACGATATCTATGAATTTCTTCCTGTGCTTCAAGAATTTTCTCTTTTTTTAGATCTGCAACATGCTTTTTCATTTCCTGCAATGTTTGTTTTTCAGTTAGTAGTTTTTCTCTAGCTGACTGAATGTCCAATCTTGCGTTTTCTATGATATGCTTAGCATCATTTTTTGCATTTTCAGCAGCCTGTTCCCATTTATGCTTACGATAACAATAGCCTGCCACTCCACTAATCAGGATTGAAAAAATAACGATAGCGACAAAACTCAAATAATTATTTTGCATACACTATCGCCCTTTTTCTATATAAATTATTCACACATATTAATAATAAGAGTAAGGCAGATTATTGTCAATAAACATAGTAACTATTCTTGCTCGGTATCTTCACTCGAATCTTCATCAGATTCTTTATTGTCAATACCATAGGCCTGTCGTACTTTATCATTTATTTCCCGGAAAATATCAGGATGTTCCTCCAAATATTGTTTAGCGTTTTCTCGACCTTGACCGATACGATCATCGCCATAAGAATACCATGCCCCAGATTTATTGACGATATCTTTATCAACCGCCATATCTAAAAGCTCTCCACTCTTAGAAATACCAATACCATACATAATATCTACTGTAGCAACCTTAAATGGAGGTGCAACCTTATTTTTGACAACTTTAATTTTTACACGACTTCCTATAGGATCGCTACCTTGTTTAATTTGTTCTGATTTTCTTACTTCCAACCTAATAGTAGAGTAAAACTTAAGAGCACGACCACCTGGTGTAGTTTCAGGGTTACCAAACATAACACCGACTTTTTCACGTATTTGATTAATGAAAATAGCAATCGTTTTAGTCTTAGAAATATTGCCAGATAATTTTCTTAAGGCTTGACTCATTAAGCGGGCTTGTAATCCAACGTGTGCATCGCCCATCTCACCTTCAATTTCTGCTCGTGGAACTAATGCAGCAACAGAATCTACCACCAGAATGTCGATCGCTCCACTAGAAATTAAAGTATCAGCAATCTGTAATCCTTCTTCACCAGTATTAGGCTGTGATAAAATCAATGAATCAATATCAACGCCTAATGCTTCTGCATAGGCAGGATCCATAGCATTTTCTGCATCAATATATGCTGCAGTTCCTCCATTTTTTTGAACTTCAGCTACTGCATGTAAAGCAACTGTAGTTTTTCCGGAACTTTCCGGTCCATAAACTTCAATAATTCTGCCTCGAGGATAGCCTCCTACTCCCAGTGCAGTATCAAGAGCAATCGAACCAGTAGAAATAGTTGATATTTTAGTATCGACCTTTTCACCCATTCGCATTACTGCACCTTTACCAAAATTTTTTTCAATTTTTTTCAAGGCTAATTCAAGAGCAGCTTTTTTTTCATCTTTAGCCAATTTTATCCTCCTTGAACTTAACAAATTAATTATACTTTTTTTATTTTAAAAAAAGCAAGACTAAGCACTATTAGTTGCTTAATCTTGTTTTCTAAATTATATTACGCAAAAAAATGCAAAATTTACATTGATCCTTTAAAAATATGCCAACTATTTTTGAAATAATCATATCCTGAATAAATAGTAAAGACTAAACAGATATATAGGAAAATAGTTCCAATATAGTAAATATCACTTAACAAAAGGAAAATAATAGCTAACATTTGCGTTGTAGTTTTTATTTTGCCAGGCATTTTAGCGGCTAAAACCTGACCTTTATTTTCAGCTAAAAGTAAGCGTAATCCGGTCACTGCCAATTCACGACAAACGATAATGGCAACTACCCACGCAGGTGCATAAGTATGTTGACTATTATTCAAAGTTATTAAAAATACAAAAGCAGTCATGGTTAACATTTTGTCTGCTAAAGGATCAGCAAATTTGCCAAAATTAGTTACCAAACCACGCTTTCTAGCAATATGTCCATCAAGATAATCTGTAAATGAAGCTAAAGCAAAAACTATAGCAGCTACAAGATTACACCAAAAGATCTTAGTTGAACCTAATAACAAGAATCCTGCTGGCCATTGAAAAATTAATAACAAAATAAAAACTGGTATCATAAAAATTCGTAAAGTTGTTAATTTATTTGGTAAATTCATTTTTATCTACTATTTCCTCCGGCAGCTTGCCCTTGATCTCTTTGTTGATTTTGTTTATTTGTTTCATTTTGTTGACTATGTTGTACAGGTTGTTTATTTTGAGGAGTTGTGTTTTTGTTCTCCTGCTTATTTATATTTTCATTCTTTGTATCCGTTTGATTATTAGTTTTATTTTGTTCTGCTTGTTTAGTCTCATTCTCTTTATTGTTGACAAGATTCTTTTCATTAGTTTTTACTGCATTTTTATGTGCAAATAAAAATGTAATTGTTCGAGCAGCATTAGGCATGGTTTTATTCGTAATATTAAGCTTTTTACCACCAATAATTAATTCAGCTGAACTGGTATTTGCGAAAAATACAGTAACATTACCAACATTATGTGGAATTTTAACTTGATGTGCATCATCAGCATTCAAAACACCGTGCCATACAGATCGGCCATCAATAAAGATTCTAGCAAAAACAGCCGTTGAACCAGTTTTAACAACTAAAGTTCTCTTATTACCCATTTTTTTAACTTTATAGAGAGTATCACTAAGCTTTTCTAATTTAATATCAGAAGTAGCTTTTTTCTTGTGTTTTACACGCTGTTTCTTCTTTTTTTGAGATTCTTCGTTTGATGACTTAACAGTCACATTATCTACTTGGTTTATTGATTTTTGGTTAGTATTACTGATGAAATGTGCATAAATTAAATAAATAAGACAAACAGTAACAAAAAAGGCTATTATAGCAGCCGCAATCGGAATATATTGCTTCCAAAGACCTTTTTTATTGTTAGTGGTTTTTCTTACTTCTTGACTCTTATTATCAATAGAATTTTCCACATATTTTTCAGGAGTGGCTTCAGGAACTTCTTTATGATACTCATCAAGCAATTCTTTGCCATTAAGACCTACTACCTGAGCATATTGTTTAATAAAGGCTCTTACATAAAAATCACCAGGCAACTGATCAAATTGATTTTCTTCAATAGCATACAGATATCGTCGCTGAATCTTTGTAATTTTTTCAATGTCTTCTATTGTCATTCCATTTGCTTTTCTAGCATTTTTTAATTTATCACCTATGTCTGACATATTAACCCTCATTCCATTATCATTCACTGAAAAGTATACCAAAACGTATAGTAAACAAACAAGATTTACTACAAATATATCCGTATTACCTATCTAATATACATTCTATTATCTATTTGACATAATACAACTATATATACTACTTTTCGCTAAAATATCTTGATAAAGACTTACCATATCACTATTATTCATTTGCACAACTTCTTCAATTATTTGTGCTAGTGACCTACCATGCAAAAGTGTCCCTGCCATCTGCTGTGCATATGAATTAAGATCATCAGTTAGTCTTAAATAATTTGCTAAAAATTCCTTTTTATTTAATTCAATTAATTCTGCGGACATATGTCCTCTAAACAACTCATGTTTGATTGCTGATACTAATTTTTGTGGATATCGACTAATAGCCGTTATAATTACAAAGCTGCCTTCACGAGTATTATAAATATCAACATCCGGTTGATCATTAATAATATTTTGTAATTGCATATTACTCAACCAGATATTATTACTATTAAAATGTGCATCAATTAACATTTCTAAAACATCTGTTGCTAATAAAGCATTACTAGTAAATTTATTCAAATCAGGCAACTTAATAGCCACGCCTACATGAATATTTTTTGACTTGGTATTTGTAATCTGTTCATCGGTTGCCATTGAATCAATTGTTTGCACAGCTATTTTAGGTTTCGGTGCACAATTAATATATTGTTTTTGCATTTTATTAACTAAAGTGAATATTTTTTGCACTTGCGATGGCGAAAAATCACCGCAAGCAACAAATCTCATATTATTTGAGCAATAATATTTTTTATAAATTTTATTTAAAAAGGAAATATCAATTTTAGCTAAATCCTCTTCAGAACCGACTATATCATGAGTAAACATAGTTTGCGGAAACATGTTTGACATTAGATTATGAATCAAATACCATTCAGGATCATCTTTAGCTGTAGCCAATTCTTGACAAATAATCTTTCTTTCTTGATCAATATTATCCACTGTAAAATATGGCTCACCTACTAGTTCAAAAAGAAGTGGCAAAATTTGGGGCCAATGATTGGCAAATTCTGCATAATACATGGTCTCGTTAAAGCCAGTATAAGCATTAGAATCTGCTCCTAAACGTTCAAACTTCAACGCTATATCACCGTATTTTTTAGCAAAAAGCTTATGCTCCAAAAAGTGAGCACCACCACTAATTTCTTGTGGATCACTGCCACCAAAATCAACAACAATTCCCATAAACTTACTGGCAAAACCAGGCTTTAAAATAATATTTGCAACAAAGCCACTATCATAAGTTTTACTAATTAAGTTTTCTTCCATCATAACAAACAATAACTTCCATTCAATTGCATCGTTTTAGCTAAATTTATCAGATCGTTAACTGTATAATCTTTAATTAACTTGATCATATTAGGAATAGTTGAAAAAGAACCAATCAGATTCTCAGTTACAGCTTTAATCATCATACTTTCTTGAATATCACCATAACTATTAAAATTATTAATCAACAATTGCTTACTATGGTCAAAAGCTTCTTGATCTACTAACCCGCACACTAAATCAGATAAACATCCTTGGATGATTTCCTTAACTTGCTTTACCTGATTTTTGTTAACACCCGTTCTAATTAAAAGTAATGAATGATTTTCATCATTAAATGCATCTACACCATATGTAGCACCTAACTGCTCACGTACTTTTTTAAATAAAATCGAACTCTCAGTATTAGCCAAATAATAACTCATAATTAAGGGACCAATCCATGGACGGGGCATTGATTGAATATGATTATAAAAATAACCCATTAAAACTTGTGCTTGTTCATACTGAGCATCACTACTTTCATCGAAAGTATCAATATCTCGATCAACAACCAGCTGCGGATTAACAAAATCAGCCTTAGACTTAAAAATATTAAAATAGCTATGTCCGATTTTATTGAATAAATTCGTGTCTGCAACTTGTCCATAAATCATCAGCGGACTCTTAAACAAAATTTTGACAAAATCTTGTATATCTTCTAAAGACAATTGATCTAAAATATCTCGATTAACTACATTAACATATTGATAATTTGGCTGATTTTTGAACCATAATTTCATAAATTGATGCAAAGCACGATTTTCTGGCAACTCAAAAAAATCACGTATGTTACTATGCAAAGTACTTTTAGCCAAATTGACTACTTTTTCATCAATCAAAGGTCGATGAACAATAGAAAAAAATGTTTCCATGATCTTAGCATAATCATACTCAGGGTCTAAAATTTCACGTGGTTCAATGAAATTCAACATATAGCTCATTACGATGCTATTGCCATTAATCTCCGGAAAGATTTGCAAAGATGCATCATATAATGAAGATAGCCTTTTAGATTGGCGATTAATGGTATTATATTTTTCAGATAATAAACTTTGTACTTCTGCTAACAAGGTAGAAATTGTAATATTTTTGGGTGTTAAATCCAATCTAAAAAAGCATCCAATACATCCCGTTTTAAATTTATTATTCTGCTCAATTACTACATTACCCAAGTCTTTACTCCTCATCTTTTAATGGTGGTAATAAAACCTCTCGGGGTTTTGCACCAGTAGATGGACCTACTATGCCATTTTTTTCCATTGCGTCTACTATTCTAGCTGCACGATTATATCCAATCCTAAAGCGTCGTTGCAATAACGAAACACTAGCTGTTTGTTGTTGCCTTACTAGATCTACAGCCTGTTGATAAAACTCGTCATCAGTATCATCTTGCTCAGAATTATCATTTTCGGCATCTTCGCTATCAGATGGTATCATTTTTTGATCATATTCAGTAGCTTGTTGCTTTTTAACCCAATCAACCACTCGTTCAACTTCATCTACATTAATGTAAGCTCCCTGAATTCGTTCAGGTTTTGAAGCACCTATTGGCAAATAAAGCATATCTCCACGCCCTAATAATTTTTCTGCACCGACTTGATCCAAAATAGTGCGCGAATCTATCCCACTGGAAACTGCAAATGAAATACGGGAAGGAACATTAGCTTTGATTAATCCTGTAATAACATCAACACTCGGTCTTTGTGTTGCCAAAATCATATGTATTCCTGCTGCCCTAGCCATTTGAGCTAAACGAACTATAGAATCTTCTACTTCTCGACCAGCAACCATCATAAGGTCGCTCAACTCATCAACAATAACAACAATATAAGGCAATAATTCCATTACTGAATTAGCTTTATTTTGATTGTTTAATGTTACTTTCTCATTATATTCACCAATATTTCGCACTCCACCAGCAGCAAATAATTGATAACGACGTTCCATCTCCCTAACTGCCTTGCGTAAAGCACTAGTTGCTAATTTGGCATCAGTCACAACTGGGATCAATAAATGTGGTATACCACTATAAACTGACAGTTCCACCATTTTAGGGTCAATTAAAATCAATTTGACATCATCTGGATGAGCTTTCATCAAAATACCTGTGATAATAGTATTGATAGCAACAGATTTACCTGATCCAGTAGCTCCAGCTATTAATAAATGTGGCATCTTACGCAAATCCGCAGACACTATCTGACCTGTAACATTCTTGCCCAAAGGAACTGACAAAACTTCCTGTTTAGCTTTATTTTCTTGCTTTTGCATAACTTCCCGAAAAGAAACTGTCGAAGCAATTTTATTTGGCACTTCAATACCAATAAAAGGCTTACCAGGAATTGGAGCTTCAATTCTAATATCTTTTGCTGCCAAAGCCAAAGCCAAATCATCAGTTAAATTAACAATCCGACTAACTTTAACTCCTACAGCTGGTTGAACTTCATAACGAGTAACTGTAGGTCCTAACACAGCCTTTTTTACAATGACACTAACGCCAAAACTACTAAATGTATTTTCTAAAGTCAGAGTATTTTGCTTGATTAATTTACTATCTGACGATTGATCAGTATTTGGCACTGCATCCAGCAAATCTAATGATGGATAGACATAATCTAATCTTCCTAGCGAATTTTTATCATCTTTTTTAACTAAATCGTGAGCTAACTCCGATATTTCATTATCATTGCTCAAATCATTTGCCTTATCGACAACTACATCTACAGGGGCTGACTCAGGTAACTGCTCATTTTTAGGAGCATCTAAATCGCCTATATTCGGAAAATCTTGTTTCTCTTTATGTTGGTCATGATAATTTTCAATTAAATCGGTATATTTATCTTTTAATAAGATACCTGCATCTTTATTTTTGGCAATAAAGAACTTAGACAAGGTTTGAAATTTTTGGACAATTGTTCGAAATTTAACATCAAAAAACATCAACAGTCCAGTAACAATTAATAGACCTTCAATAAATTTACTACCATAACTGCCAAATAGATAATTAAAGATTTGACAAAATAAAGTACCAATTAAGCCGCCACCAACACTAATGGAATCCCTACCATGTAGAAATTCTTGTCCAATCCGTGTTAAAAAAATGCTCATATAATCATGCTGCAGCATTAATTTCTGAAATAAGAGAGAACTACACCAAGCCGTTAAAGCGATCGTGAAAATAATTAATCCCCAAGTTCTTTTCTGACCTAAGTGCGGTGGTTGGTTATAAATAATCATCACCAATGCACAAACGCCAATAATAGCACTAGCTAAATAATGAGCGTCACCAAAAAAAAGACGCACTAAATTGGTGGCTTGATTACCTAATAAACCAAAATCAGCACAAGAAAAAAGCACAAGTACTGCCAAAATTAAGCCTGTAATCACCCACTCGAGCTTCTCCTTTTTAACTTTAGAAATAGATGTATTTTTTCTAGGCATTAAAAAACCTTCCTATTAACGTTTTAACTGATCAAAATTAGATTTAAAAGTAATATTAAGTGGCTCATCAAAAATAACTTGCGTTAATTGATAAATTAAGGTTTCGATTTCTTCAACTAAAGGTCGACTTACTAATTGGTAATCAGCTGGATTCAAATCGGTACCATCACCAAAATAGTCTACAAATTGAACAATTTGCGTAATCAAACCTGAAACACTAAACTCACCTGGAGCAGGTGCTACATCAAAAATAACTGCAAGTTGAAAATACTTGCCATCTTTTCCTTCATCAGCTTCTTGTCCCTCAGGTTGATGATAAACCTGACGCAAAGAAACATTAACTTCATTTTTTACTTTTTCTTCTTCATTAACATCAAAGTGAAAATGCTCTGTAGTTACTGGTGTCATCTTTTTAAATTTCATAATATATACCCTAATCTTTCAATTTATCTTTTGGATAATGATGTGACTTTTCTAAATGAGGAAATCCTTGTTGTCTCAATGCTTCAAATAATACAATAGCTACAGAATTGGCTAAATTAAAAGCACGAATATGATCAGACATTGGTATGCGTAAATTTCTTTCATAATATTCACGCATAAATGTCTTAGGTAAGCCCGTAGTTTCTTTACCAAAAACAAAATAATAATTTTTGGTTGGATCTGTATATTCAACATCGGTATAAGATTTACTTGAAAATTTAGATATCAAATACATCTCATCATTAGATTGTAATGTAGCTAAAAAATCTTCTAAACTATCATGTTTATTAATTTTAACCTTATCCCAATAATCCAAACCTGCTCGTTTCATATGCTTATCATCTAAGCTAAATCCTAATGGCTCAATTAAATCTAAAACCGTATCCGTACCAGCACACGTTCTAGCTATATTACCAGTGTTAGCCGGCATCAACGGCTCGTATAAGACTACATGATTTGTCATTTTCTTCTCCCTTAAAAAACGCAGTACACAGTACCACGTTATATTCAATCTATATTTTACTCTTTAATATTAACCATTGCACTGATATTATTTGATGTATTTATTTATATAAGCTTGAATTTTTACGATAATAATCAAACACCTGCACAACAATAATTTTGATTCCAGCATAAATTGGAATGGCAAAAATGACGCCTAATAAGCCAGCTACAGAATTAGCACCTATCAATAGCAAAATAGTGGTTACAGGGTTCATTTTCATTTTACTGCCCATTACAAGTGGAGAAATAAATCTACCTTCGATCAATTGCTCAATAAAGAATACTACAAAAATTTTTAATAACATGACAGGAGAGTCTAATATTCCAATAATGATTGCTGGAATCAATGAAATTAGTGTACCAAAGTAAGGAATCAAATTAAGGCATGCTGCTAAAATAGCTAAAGTTAAACCATATTTTAAGCCAATTGTAGTATAGCCGACAGCAAACATTACTCCAACCCAAAAAGCAACAATCAATTGCCCTCGCACATATGATGAAACAGCTATATTCATATCATGCAATAACTTAGAAAAAACATTTTGCAAGCGTGGTGGCATAAAACTAGTTAAATATGGATTGATTTTTTTGCCATCCTTCAACATAAAAAACAAAATAAATGGTGCTGTTAATAAAGTTACAATTAACATTGAAATGACATTGACAGCTCCAAATAGATTCTCTAAAAATAGATTAAAGCTCGCCTTTCCTGTATTAAATAAAATACTTTGGGCATTTGATACTGCATCATTTAAATCAC
Source organism: Lactobacillus iners (assembly GCF_011058775.1). Lineage (NCBI taxonomy): Bacteria > Bacillati > Bacillota > Bacilli > Lactobacillales > Lactobacillaceae > Lactobacillus > Lactobacillus iners. Next base: position 1,067,150 of record NZ_CP049230.1, read on the forward strand.
TACGAATCCCATCTAAACGTGGATCATGTAACAGATGACGCAAAGCCTCTTGCCCGCTATCCCAATATGAAGGCCAATGATCGATTAATGATTTTGTCTGAGCTTCAATAACTGGCAATAAAGTATTGATAATCAAAATTAAAATTATTAAAACAACTATAAATAAGGCTAAAATTGTCACTATGCGTGGAATACGATATTTTTGTTCCAAACAATCAACAATCGGATTCATCAAATAATATTGCACTCCTGCTAAAATAACTGCAGGCATAATAGCATTTACAAAAGTCAACACAGGAGTCAATAAAAAAGCAATCTTATTAAAGATAAAAATAGTCAAAAAAAGCAATAAGGTATTCAGCAAAAAAATGCTAAATCGATTATTCACAATCCAGCTATTAAAAATACTTTTTGCATTATCTTTTTTATTCTTCAACTCCATAAGTACTCCCTAACGATGCTCATATGATATCCAATCACCTTGTTTAAATTGTGGCATTGGTTCTTCATCATCTTTTTGCAAATAAATTGCATTATGCAATGTTTTTTCTGGTAATTTATCTACAAAAAATAATACACAATGACCAATTGCGTGCATATTATCAGCTACCATGCGACCTACGTGCAAAACTAAATATGTTTCGCCATCAATCGTCACAGTATCATCTTTTTTACAAATAAAACTACTTACTGGAGTTTCTTTATCAAATTTTTGAATTACAGCTACTCTACTCAATTTTTCATTGGCAGTTTCATTAAATAGAATAACCATATTTTCATTTTTAGAAATTGCTTCGACACCTATTTTTTGAATTGTTGCCATCCATTTCATATATATCACCCCTTAACACTAAATTTTAACATGATACTAGCGAAAATAGTTAATTATTAACGTTAAAGCGTAAAAAATAGATAAAAATTTTTGTGATATAATTGAAATTATAATTTTATAAGTAAGGGGCATATTATGAAAGTTTTATTTGGTGGTTATACCGATCATGCTTCACAGGGTTTGTATGAAGCATTTTTAGATCAGCAAAACCCTAATCCATCTATCACTAATTTAAAAAATATTATTCAGTTGCAAAGACCAACTTATTTTCAAACGGACGGATCTTTATTATTTACTATTTCGCAAAATGATAACCAAGCTGGTATTGCTAGTTATCGCTTAATTGGTCAAAATTATGTCCAAATAGATGCATTTTATCATCCAGGTGCTGCACCGTGCTATCTTGCTTTAAGCAAAAATAAAAAACTCATCTACACTGCTAATTATCATCTAGGTACCTTGTCTATCTTCCAATATGACGAACAAGGACATCTACAATTTATTAGCTCCTGTCAACATACTGGTCATGGCAAATTAAAAGAGCAAGATGCTGCTCATCCTCACTTTTTTAATCAAACTCCTCAGGGAAATCTTGTTTCTTGCGATTTAGGTTTGGATCGCTTAGACTTTTACACCTTTGATGGAAATCAATTAAAGCATGTAGCCAATTATCAAATGGAAGCTGGCTTTGGCACACGTCATGTGCGATTTTCAGTTGATGGGCACTATATGTATGTAGTGGGCGAATTATCAAGTAAAGTTAATGTAATTCAAATTGATGAAACTAATTGGAATTTTGCTGAAATTGACAGTGTCAAAACTATTCCAGAATCATACAGCGAGCATAATGGGGCAGCGGCGATCCGAATTAGTAATGACGATAAATTCCTTTATGTTACTAATCGTGGGCATGATTCAATTGCGGTTTATCGAATTCTAGCAAATCATCACTTAGATTTAATCCAGCGAATTCCCGTCTATGGAGCTTTTCCACGTGATTTCAATTTTAATAGTCAACAAAATTTACTAATTGTTGCCAACCAAAACTCAAATAATGCTACACTATACAAGCGTAACCAAAAATTAGGCACACTAGTTCCCATTCAAAAAGATTTTTATGTGCCTGAACCTACACGAGTTATAATTTTGGACTAGGAGATATTATGTTAATCGATATTGTTAAAGCTATTATTTTAGGAATAATTGAAGGAATTACAGAATTTTTACCTATTTCTTCTACAGGTCACCTTTATTTGGCAGATTATTTAGTAAAACTCAACCAACCCTCTTCTTTTATAAATATGTTTATGGTGGTAATTCAATTAGGAGCCATCTTAAGTGTTATCTTAATTTATTTTGATAAACTAAATCCTTTTTCCAAAAATAAAAATAAACAAAAACGAAAAGAAACTTGGAATCTATGGTTTAAAGTAGTCGTGGCAGTCATCCCTGCGGCTGTAATTGGTTTACCACTAAATGATTGGTTAGAAGCACATATGTCTACTTGGCCAGTAATTGCTAGCACATTAATTGTATATGGTATTTTATTCATTTTATTAGAATATTACTGTCAGCATAATCAAGCAAATATCACCAAATTAGGCAGTTTAAGCTATCAAATGGCTATATTAATTGGTTGTTTTCAAGTTTTATCACTAATTCCAGGGACATCTCGTTCTGGAGCAACAATTTTAGGTGCTTTATTGTTAGGAGCATCTCGGTATGTTTCGACTGAATTTTCCTTTTTCTTAGCAATTCCAACTATGTTCGGAGCATCTTTACTAAAATTAGTTAAATTCTTTGCCAAAGGTCATAGCTTTCACGGTGATCAACTAATCATTTTGTTAGTTGGTATGTTAGTATCATTTTTAGTTGCTTATGCATCAATCAAGTTATTATTGAAATTTATTAAGAATCACAATTTTAAATCTTTTGGTTGGTACCGCATTGCTTTAGGAATTATTGTTATTTTAGCTGGTCTTAGCCACTTAATTTAAGTAAAAAAATACTATTTCTACTTTAAAGAAATAGTATTTTTATTTGCTTAATTTTTGCCACAACTGCAACATATCAGCTGGATCAGCAATCTGAACTTCAATTCGTTTATGTTCCAAAGGATCATCAAAGGCTAATAAAAAGCAATGCAAAGCCTGTCTAGGGAAATCATCCTCCACACCATACAAGTGATCACCAAATAATGGATGCCCTAAATATTGCATATGAACCCTTATTTGATGTGTCCTCCCCGTAAATAATTGCAATTCGACTAAACTAGCACCTGCAACTTGTTTAATTACCCGATATTTAGTAACTGAATCTTTGCCGCCCTCCATGATGTATCTTTTAATTGGATCATCTTTTTTGCCAATTGGAGCATCAATAACTCCTTGTAATTGACTCGGCGAAAAATTGCCATGAACAATAGCATGATATTTTTTGATTGTTCGTTGCTTATCACTAACATTAAAACGTGCATGTGCAACTGCATTTTTACCTACTAAAACTAAGCCAGAAGTATCTCGATCCAAGCGAGTAATAATATGCGGCTTAATTTTAAGCAGAGCATCTGGATTTAGATAATGTAATAAACGCCCAACCACTGAATCATTATCCTCATTTTTGGAAGGAATAGTTAACAAATCAGCTTCTTTATTAACTATCAAATAATTCGCTGTTTCTTGAACAATCGCAATCGGCAAATTAGAGAATTTCAGTGTCGCATTGGGTTTTTCCTTTCCCAAAATAAAAATCACTTCATCTCCATCATGTAATAAATAATTATTATATCTTCTGCGATGATTGACCAATACATTACCGCCACGATGCCGACAATTAATTAAAGATCGTTTAGAAAATCCTTTAGTCAACAAAAAATCGGCTACTTTTTGTGGCCGCTTTTCACGATAAACGAGTTTGTAAAAATCCGCATTTTTAGTCATGCTCATGTCCAATGAAGGCATCTTCAACCCTATTCCAAAAATGTGTATGCTGAAATTTATCAAAACGAATTACATGCTGAGAAATACGATATTCTATCTTTTCAATGTGCGAATGATTATACTTATTGCCATCTACAGTGATAACGCATGGATCATCATCATTAATTTCGGGTTTAATAGTAATCCATTCATCAGGTGAAATCACAATCGGTGAAGATAATGTTCTAAATACCCGATTATTAATTGAAGCAATCTCCGTCATTTGTAAAGCTTTTAAACGAGGATGAATGACAGCACCACCCAATGATTTACTATAAGCAGTCGATCCAGTAGGAGTAGAAACACATAAGCCATCACCTTTAAAACTTTCAAAGAATTGATCTCGAATATAAACATCAGCTTTCAAGGTCTTAGACAATCGCTTTATCGTAGCTTCATTAATTGCCAATAATTTTTCTTTATGATGATCCTTATCTGTAATCAATAATTCAAGTAAGGGATATGAAGCTGTAGATGGTTGCTTATCTGCCAAATTTTCTACTAATTTATCGATTTCAAAATTACGCCAATCGGTATAAAAACCTAAGTGACCTGTATGTATTCCAATAAATCTCACTTGATCCAACAAATTCTCATACTTATGAAAAGCAGAAATTAAGGTACCATCCCCACCAACTGTCAAAACAACATCTGGATTTTCAACATCTATATCTATTTGTTTTTGAGATAAAAGTCGCTTTAAACTCTTAACTACTGCCTGCGTTTTAACTTGTTCATTACCAACAATTGCTACTTTCATCATTGTTCTTTCCCTTTTGTCTGTGTAAAAATTCTTTGTGCTTCTCTAACTTCATCTTTAATTGATGACATTTCTTCATCCAACTGATATGCCGCCTCGGCTGCTGACTTCAGCCGTTTAGACACGTCGTCTGGATATTTACCTTGATATTTATAGTTCAAAGTATGTTCAACAGTCGCCCAAAAATTCATAGCTAAAGTTCTAATCTGAATTTCAGCTATTACATTCTTAGGTCCATCTGGTAAAAATAGAGTATACTCAATCACCATATGATAAGAACGATATCCTGACGGCTTAGCATTCTGAATATAATCTCTTTCCTCAATGACATGCATATCATGTCTGTTGTGAAGCAGCTCTACTACTTGATAAATGTCATCAACAAATTGACACATAATCCGTATGCCTGCAATATCTTGCATGTCTGTTTCAATTACATCAGAAGGAATTACTCGGCGTTCCATTTTTTCCTTAATAGAATCAACCGTCTTTACCCTACCTACCACAAATTCAATCGGCGAATGTTCTACTTTAATTAAATAGCTTTCACGCAAAGCTCGCAACTTGATTTTTAATTCTGAAACAGCTTCACGATATGGCCATAAAAACAAATCCCAATCTTGCATCAAAATTTCCTTTCCGTTTCAAACAAAATTATTCTACCATAGAGAGGTACAAGGTTTAAATCAGGAGGAATAAAATAATGTCAAAAAATATTGAAATAGAATCAAAAATATTACTGAGCCAAAAGCTTTATCAACAAATAATTACATCTTTTACCAAAAAAGCCCAATTTGAGCAAAGTAATTATTATTTTGATAATCAACAACAAACACTAAAAAAAGATGCTATCAGTCTACGCATCCGCCTTTACCATGATCATGCAGAACAAACTTTAAAAGTTAATCCTAGTCATAAAAAGCAAAATAATTTTCAAGAAGTAATCGAAATCAACGATGACCTCACCCTTGCTGAGGCTAAATATTTAGTTAATCAAGCACAACAAATTATGACTACAGGACAAATTGCTAACTATTTTCAACAAAATTATAATGCTACATTGATCTCAACATTAAAGCCACAAACTTGGAGCCAAACTAATAGAACTTTATTAGATGGTCCTTATCATTGTGAACTAACTTTAGACAAAACTTGCTATCCAGATGGTTATTCTGACTATGAAATGGAAATTGAAAATCCTGATCCTGCTACCATCCAAAAAGTTTTGGACCAACTAAAAGAGCAATTCAATTTAACTTATGACGACGATCAAATAAACCAAAGTAAAATCAAAAGAGCATATTTGCACAAAAAATAGTTTAATAATTTTGCATTTGCCAACTTTTTTGATAAAGTAAGATTAGCATGTTGGAGGAACTAAAATGTTTGAACTCTTCTTTTTTGTTAACCCGATTGGTGGTACCTGCCACGAATGCGAAAAAATTGCTTTTCATACTATGCAACAATATAACAAAAAATTTAATTATCATCTCATTCCCATGGCAAGTATGCCAAGTATTATCGATGCCCTTAAAAATAATAAGGGAAATTATGATCTTAACCTTTTTAATCAATTTTCAGGCGATACTTTTAATGCCATTAAAGATTTTCATTCGATCAAATTACTCAAAGGCAATAAGCTTGCCAAACAATTTGTGCTTAATTTGCAAGAAATGGTTAATATCCAAAAATGCAAATATTCTGAAGAACTAGTCTTACAATTAATTAATAATTTTGATCTTTCAGCTAAAACTTTCAAGGAGATGCGACAATCTGAATATGTCAATATGTCTATTGATGAAGATTTAAAATTAATTAATACATTCAATATTAAAGTAACACCAACTATAATTATTTACAATTATGCTAAAGATGAAGCTGGTTATTTATTTGAAGGCAAATTGGAAATTAATTGTCTCAAAAAAATGTTTCAAAAGCCGCAACCGCAACAAAATAAAAAAATAGCACTTAGTTTACATGTTTTAAAAAATATTACTTAGTTTCTATATCTTCAGATATTTTTTGTAGGTATTGCACTAATGGACAACTTTGCTTAGGTAAATAATATTGCGTTAAGATCTCAACTGGTATATCTTCTACGCTTTTTCTATTTTCATATAATAATTGAGCTACCTGCAGACCATATCCTGTTTTTTGTTGAATTTTTTTATGTAAATATTGCCTTTGAAACTGCACATCAGGTAAGGAATATCGTTTTAAATAAGGCACAAAATTAAAAAATTGCTTTATTCCAAGGTCATCAAGCGAAAATTTCTTTATTTGATATTTGAGTTTACGTGAAATGGGGCTAAGTAAGATATTATACTTTAAAGATATATCCGCTTCGTAGGGATTAATTTCTAAATAATACCAACCCCATTGTTGATTAAAACGTAAAAATTTCTTCTGTGATTCTCGCAATTGCTGATGTAAAAAATGACGACGTCCAACCACCCAAACATCTTTAATACCTATTTTTTCGTATAAATTATGACGATGATCGAATTCTATATCACTAATCGGTGAACATTGAATTTCAAAACTAATGCTATTTTGCATCAAAATATCGGCTCGCAATTGACGATACGCCAAATTAACCTCCATTTTAGCATGATATCCAGCACCCACCAAGGCGGTACATAGCATTTGCTTACTTAGTGCATGCTCTTCTTTCTCGCCTTTACCTTGAGAGACATTATAATGTTTAAAAAATGGGGCTTTGCTTTGTGAGACAATTAAAATGACTCTTTTTTTACAACGAGGACACCTATAAATTTTGGTATTCAATTGCTGATAATTTGGCAACAAGCTATATTCTTCATAAGCAGTAACTAATTTTTCATTGACTAATGCAGCGTACATAAACAAACCTCCATTTGTTATATACGCAAAAAAAGCCTGCTAATAAATTTTGTTTTAAAAATTTATCAACAGACTTTTTATTTAGCAAAAAAGTTTTCTTTAAATTGACTAATAGCATCTCGGCGGTAAATACAAATACCATAATGCTTAACCATAGCAAATTTTTCATTAACAAGACGAGCTCTAAAACCCTTGGCTTCAAGACGAGTTCCAAACTCATTAGCCAGAGCCCAGATTTGTTGAGGTTCGGATAATGTTAGATCATCAATAAATTCCATCTGTAAATAGTATTTACCTTCAAAGAAATACAATGATGATGCCAGATCAGCAACATGCACAACATCCATAAAAGCAACTAAATCATCAAAATCCGCAAAACTATAAATTCGATGAAAATCTTCTAACATACCAGTAGAATCATCTTCATCTTCTTCTTCGTCTTCATCATTTTCATCTTCGAATTCTTCAGGATGATATTTGCGATAATAGCAACCAGAATGACTATCCTCTTCACTTTCTTCTTCGTCATCATCTTCTACAAATGATGATTCGTCATCTGCAGAATTATCTTCATCCAGATCACGACTCAAAGGCGAGCGCACAATCCTAATAGCCAATCCTGCAGAACTAGGCATCACTTCAAAGCTAACTAAGTCTTCCTCATGCTTTTCTTCATCATTATCATCATTTTTGCCATATACTTCTTTAGCAATACCCATCAAAAAATCACGAACCTTATCCGTTCTCTTAATAAAGTCCAACACACTTAATCCATGTTCAGCAATTTCATCATTACTAATTTCGACCCGAATTACATTCTCATTGATTCGATTAATTTTCAAATTTTTCACCTCTATTTTTTGTAGTTACTTTTTATATTATAAAACAAAGTTAGTAATTAAATCTCAAAAATTAAGTGTATTTTACAAATTTCATAAGCTAATAATTGCATTAGCACGAATTAATTCCATTTTTCGAACACTACGGGGCAAAAATCTTCTGATATCTTCTACATTATACCCAACTTGCAGTCTTCGATTATCCATAATAATTGGCCGCTTTAATAAACTTGGATGCTTAACAACTAGATCAAGCAACTGATCAATCGACAACTGATCTAAATTAACATTTAACTTTTTAAATATTTTTGATCTAGTTGAGATAATTTCTTCAGTACCATCTTCCGTTAAACGTAAAATATTTAAAATTTCTTTTTTGGTTAGTGGTTGTATTAAAATATTCCGTTCATCAAAAGCAAGATTATGTTTTGTTAACCACGCCTTAGCTTTACGACATGAAGTACAACTTGGGGAAATATATAATTTTATCATTCAATCACTCCTCAGACATAAAATCATTACTCAACAACATATATCTATTATATCATTAAAATGTGAAGTTTTTGTGATACTATAAAGAAATAGTTAAAGAAAATCATAAGATTTATAGTGTCAAAACTTAGTATGTTTCGTCATCAGATGATGCTCCATGTTAAGCTTTTCTTACACAAGCGCTTGTGACCATATCAAAAGAAAGAAGTCATTCAAATGATCAAGTCACAAAATTTTATCAAAGCATGGAACAATAAAAAATTAGTTGCTGGCGTTTTAAAAACTATCGGCGTTCAGCGTCAATATCACAATTATGAAGATTTACTCAATGAAGGTATTATCTTATATGCAGAATGTTTAGAAGCATTAGATACAGTTCAACTAGCAGAAAAAGATAAAGATAAAATAGCCTTTACCAAAATTAAATGGCGAATTATTGACCAATTAAGAAAACACAAGAAATACAATGAGCAGCAAAATATTGCAGATCATCCACAAATCAACTTTATCATACCCCAGCATGATAACTTTTTATTATTAGAAGATGAAATCAAAAGCATGTCACCCACAGAACGTTTAATTTTCATCCAACACTGGATCAACAATAAAACAATCTCTGAAATTAGCAAACAATACAACATCTCACGTAGCACATTACACCGAAACAAAGCCGCCTTACGACTTCGTCTCCGAGAAAAACTACAAGACTAATTTTAATTAAGCGAAATTTTAGCTATAATCAAATTAGTACTTAGAATAAAGAGGAATCATTATGCAAAATTACGAAGAGATCATCTTTAATAATCTAGAAAAAAGAAAAGTCATCATTAATCAAAAAACAACTGAGCCAGAAATTATCGCACAAGCTCTAAAATGTAATAACCTATCACAAATGATGGAATGGCGAATCGACTACTATGAACACGCCACTGAAATTGACCGCTTATTAGCTCTCAACCAGCAAATCCATCAACAAGCTCCCCAGCTACAGATTTTAACGACTTTTCGCAGTCAAAAATTAGGCGGAAAAACTGAACTATGCAGTGAGGATGCCTATCTAAATTTAGTAGAATTATTAATTAACTTCAACTTTGGCACAGCTATAGACATCGAACTTGACCATACTCCAGACCGAGTAAACGATCTAATCAAAAAAGCCAAAAACAAGCATTTACTAATTCGTGAATACCATAATTAAGCAAAAGCAGTGCACATCATAGGCACTGCTTTTTATTTAGCGAAGATAGTTAATACGATTATTATGTTTATAAGCTTCCTTATAATCTTCGTAATTCCAATTAATTTCTAAAAGTTTGAATAGACGTTTACCAAATAACAAGAATATATCATGCCAAATACCCTTAGACATTGAAACAAGGTAATTAGCATCACACTTTGGCATAATTTCATAAGCAAAATATTGCGAATCATTCAACAGCGATTTTTTCTCACGTCCGTTGACCACGGGTCTTCCCATCAACTTAGATTCATAGGCTAAAAGACCACGTTTAACTACTAAATTATGTGTAATTGCTTCAGACAACACCTTATCGAGATTAGCAACCACCTTATCAAAACAAAAGATATGTCGACTACCATTAACCTCAACAGAAGTAAAGCGAGCATCACGTCTATGCAACGAAAATTCAGTCAACGCACTCAGATTCAACCAACTAGTTTTCCCATTAGTAAAACCCTTTAACGAAAAAAATGCGAACTTATTAAATGACAACGCATGATACCTATTCAAATTCATCGATCTAGCAATTTTCTTTTGTACCGCTAGACCAAGCTGATACTCAAATATTTCATTATTCAAAAAATCACCAATAATCTGACGAGTATTTCTAGTAGACAAGACAATACCATGATTTTGATCAAAGATTACCGCCTTATACTTACCTTCCAGCGGATCCTTATCAAAATCATACATTGCCATCATCATTGCACTAACAGCATAATTATCCATATGAACCACATACTGTAACAATTCTGAACCAGATGCAAAGTGCAACTTCTCCCTAATAATCTCCTTAGACCATTGATAAGTCTTTTCCTTATACGGCAGTTTTGTTTTGAGCTGTCGTTTCTTCAAAAATATTCTCCTCTCAAGTTTTAAAAATTTTAGCCAATTAAAAATTTAACATGGTTCACGAAAAAAAGCAAATAATATGCACAAAAAAAGAACAGGTAACAATACCTGTTCTTTTAAACTAAACACTTAGATTAGAATACTAAGAAACGTGCAGGAACCCATTGTGCTTGAGTACCTAATCTGTAGCATAAATGACCGTTGATAACTTTCTTAGCAAATACCTTAAAGCTAGAACCTTGCTTCAAGAATTTACCAGTGTATTTACCATTTGCGTCCAACATAGCTACAGCGTAGTTTGCATGACCCTTAACGAATGTCTTAGCAACACCCTTAAATGCTACTTCCTTATCAGAAAGTACTTCTGCAAACTTAGCAGGAATCCATCTGTTTTCAGCAACTTTGTAGAATGTTACACCATTAACAACCTTGCTTGCTAATGCTTTAACAGTTGTATCTGTAACTACATAGTCATTAGTGTACTTACCTGCATCATCAAGTAATCTTACTTTGCAGTTAACGTCCTTACCAACTACAGGAACGTATAAAGTGCCTGTAAAGCCATCAGAAAGCATATCTAAATTGAGGTAGCCAATTCCTGTTTCGCCTGAAACTACTGGAGCTGGAGTTGGAGTTACTGGTTCTACAGTCTTGTGTGCTTTCAATGTTTCTGCAACATATGCTTGAAGTCCTTCTACGGTCTTAGCTGCATCAATTGCATCGTGGAAGATCTTACCTGTAATTCCAGCCTTAGTAAATTCTGCATGTGCTACATTCTTAGCTTCTGCAAGTACATCAGCTGCTGGTACTGGCAATACTTCTGGTTCACCCTTCTCAGACTCGAAGTCCTTGTATACAAATGTCTGGTTAGCTTCATTGTATGCAAAGTGTGCATCATCTAATACAAGTCCACTTTCAGTAGCATATTCTTTGAAGTGCATTTCTGCGATTTCTTTATTTACTGCTGCGAAATCTTGTCTAATGCTTGTACCCTTCTTATCATCGTATTGGAAGTGGTAAACAGTCTTTGGCATTGGTGCTACTGGCAACTCTGGTTGTACTTCTGGTTCACCCTTCTTTGATTCGAAGTCCTTGTATACAAATGTATGGCTAGCTGCATCGTAGCTAAGGTATTGATAATCAAGGTCGAGTCCATTAGCAATAGCATATTCTGTGAAGTGCATTTCTGCTGCATCCTGACTTGCTGCTGCGTAATCCTGTCTAATGCTGGTACCCTTCTTGTCATCGTATTGGAAGTGGTAAGTTGTTTCTTCCGGTTTTGGCTCTGGTTTTGGTTCTGGTGTTACCTTTGCTTTCAATTCATTAACCTTAGCTTCTGCCTTTGCAACTTCATCTTGAAGCTTACCCATTTCTTCTTGTGACAAGCCACCTTCTTGCTCTGCTTGTGCAACTGCATCTTTAGCTACTTCCAATTCATGCTCTGCATCTTTTAACTGAACTTCAACAAAAGCAGAACTGTTCTTAAGTTCGTTGACCTTTGCTTCTGCCTTTGCAACGTCATCTTGAAGTTTAGCCATTTCTTCTTGTGACAAGCTGCCTTCTTGCTCTGCTTGTGCAACTGTATCTTTAGCTACTTGCAAGTCATGTTCTGCATCTTTTAACTCAGCCTTGAAAAAAGCAGGACTGTTCGTAAGTTCATCAGCCTTTTTTTCTGCTTCTTTTTGCAAATCAGCATCACTATGTTCTACTTTGTTAGAAGCAGGTTTAGCAGCTACCTCAACAGTGTTCTCACCAGCGTTAATCTTTTCTGGATAAGCTATACCTTCGGCATTTTTAATATCATTGTCAGTTACTTTATCCAAGAAAGCTGAAACAATCTGAGCTGCAGTAGATTTACACTTAGCAGCGTCATTTTCAAAACCGTAGTGACCATCTTTAGTAACATAAACTGTTACTGGCTCAGTAGTAGCTGACTTATCACCCATCTTGAAAGTGAACTTAACGTCCTTAAGTTCAGTAACTTCTGCAGCTTGTTGACCTGTTGCAGGAGCTTGTGGTACAGTTGGTGCTGCACTAACAGTTGTAGCACCAAATGCTACACCAATCAATACTGAAGCTGCTCCCACAAGTTAACTTTCTGATTGAAAACTTATCTAATCTTTCTCTTTTCATAATTATAATCCTCCATAAATTTACATATGTAAAAATTTATTTTGTTTTAACTAAAATTATTATAGTATCATCTGTTAACGATTACAACAAAAAATCGAATATTATCCGGCAAAATATTAAAAAAAAAAATGATAATGAAAAAAAGCAGATAACTTATCTGCTTTTTTAATCTTATTCATTAAAATACTAAGAATTCTGCAGGAACCCATTGTGATTGAGTACCTAATCTGTAGCATACACGACCTTTAATAGTCTTCTTGCCAAATACCTTGAAGCTAGAACCTTGCTTTAAGAATTTGCCAGTGTATACACCATTTGCGTCCATCATAGCTACAGCGTAGTTTGGATGACCTTTAACAAATGTCTTAGCAACACCTGAGAATGCTACTTCTGCAGCTTCTGCTACAGGAGTTTCTGCAGCACTAGGTGTTACAGCTTTGGTTGATACAAGAGCTGTCTTATGTACTTCATCAAAGTAAGTCTTTAAAGTGTTTAATCTTGCAACATATGCGTTGTAAGTTGCTAATGCATTGTTTAATGCACTAGTAGCATCTTCAAGAGCAAACTTAGCAACAATAAGTTCTACAGGATCTGTCTTTTCAGCTGCTTCAAGCTTAGCTTTAAATAAAGCTGTTTTTGCATCTTCAACTGCTTTCTTTGCTGTAGCAGCTTGTGCTTTAACTACGTCCATCTTACCAGCAATTACTTCCAAAGTGTTGTAAGCAGAAAGATCAGCTAATTGACCACCAAGTTTTTCATAAGCAACTTTTGCTTCAGCTTCTTTTCTTACAGCTGCAACAAATTCTGCCTTAGCTTTAGCAGTTGCAAATGATTGTGCAAGTTGAGCTGATACAGCTTTTACGTATTCAGCTTGTGCTGTAGCAACCTTATCACCAACATTAGCCTTAGGGTTCTTAGCAAGAAGTTCCTTGTATAATGCTAATTGTGCTTTTGAAACTTCAACAGCAGTATCTTTTTCTGCCATTGCATCATTAGCTGCATCCAATGCATCTTTAGCATGTTGTACTGCTGCATGTGCTGCATCAAATTTTACCTTAGCATCATGTTTCTTAGTAATGTCTTCGTATGAAAGTCCAGCTCTCTTAGTTCTTTCTGCTGCAACTTTTTCAACTAATGACTTTTCAACAACAGCTACTTCGTATTCAGGTTTGTCAGCTGTACCTACTGAATTATACTTAACTGGAGTTACCAAATTGTAACCATCAGGTACATCAGATTTAACATTTGCTTCAGTAGGTAAACCTTTTACTACAGTGTAGCCCACAAGCTTGTTATCAGCTGTTTTAAATACAACAACAGCTGACTTTTCAGTCTTAACTGCAGCTGCTTGTGTGTTAGCGGATGTACCATCAGCAAATGCTGTAGTTGCACCACCAGCAAGTGCAACACCAACTAATACGGATGCAGCACCAACTGATAATTTTCTAATAGAAAATTTGTTTAACTTTTCCTTTTTCATATCTAATCCTCCATGAATTAAATCATTTTTCTTAAGTACGCTATTCGTACGTACTACATATTTATATTATATATCATACTTATTTGATTTCAATGTTTTTTTTATTTTTTTAAATAATATATTTTGATATAAACACTTACAGTAGTAAGCTATTAACTGCTTTTTTGTGATTAAAGTTGTAATCTTTTTGTAATATTGTAACTTGACAAATATCCATTTGTGTCTACATAATCTGTATCATTGTTGCTTGTTTGTCCAATAGTTCATTATAGTCGTTACACTAGATATGGAGGTAATTATAATTATGAAGCAAAATAGAGAGAGTATAATTAGAGAGAATCTACATTTTAGAGATAATTGGCATTTTCTGTTAGATATTGATGATCCTCGCACTCACTATGCATTAAGAGTTGTTCAAATGATAGCTACTATAATTATTTTTCTTTTAACTTACTTGCAACATGTCGTTGTCATTAATTTTCAATCTGCTGGAGCTAATGATGCTTTGACTATGTTTCAAGGAATTGCTAATCAGTCAAACAATTATTATTTTAATCAAGGATCCAATTTATTTAGTTTTTTGAATCGTTTAATGGGTGGTAACTTGTGGAGTACATATCGTTATGCCATTAATAGTTCTCAATTTATGCAAGACCCTGTTGGACTTAAGATTATGATTTGGTCGTTTTTGCTAATATTGATCTCTGCCTTTTGTATCTTGACTCATTTTTTTAAGGAACCTTACGTCTATCGGTATTCGTTAGCTGGAGCGATTGCCGCAAGCATATTTTTAATATTAACTCCTTTATTAATACATCACTGGGCTAATCAATTCGCCATCAATAAGCACCTTAGTCTGTGGCAGGCTAATCAGATTTTTAGCGTTGACTGTTTAGCTTATTTTGCTATTTTCTGTTCTCTAATTGTTTTAAGCATCTCTATCGTTAGATTTTATAAGCATTTCTAAAGCATTAATTTTAATTGTGATTTTTAATTGACATTAGAGGTTAAATGGATATATTATTATCCTATAAGGTGATTTAAAGAGACTTAAGGTACGCTATTTTAAAAACGCTTTAAAAATATACTTATGTAACTTTTCTGATATCTAATATTATCTTTTTTCTAAGCCTTAAACATCGAATTTATTCGATGTTTTTTTTGTGCAAAAAAAGCAGTTCTTCAAAACTGCTTTTTATTTTAGATGAATTATTCAATGATAATATACTTACCGTCAACCCACTGGCTGCCACCAAGATTGTAATATACGCTACCATTTATATAACGTTTTTTGAAAATCTTCCATCTTGATCCATGTGGTAAATAGCGATTCAAAGCATTTTTATAACCTGGCTGACCCCAAAGCATGATGCCATAACCAGGAACATAGTTAACACGTCCTACAGCAGTAAATGGTACATCTTGATTTGTATCAGTTGTAGTTGATGTAATAGCTGCTTGCTCTTTTTGTGCAACATTTTGACTAGCACTAGCTATCACTTGATTAATGTCAACTGAAGGTGTAGCTGGTACACTACTTGGTGCTTGTGAAACGCCACCTTTTGATAATGGTAAGACATTAATATTTCCATCAACATGAAGACCACGCCAATTGTGTGTAAATTGCCAAATTGCTACTCCATCCATGGAAGGAAAATAATCAAAATCAGGTTCATCAATCCTACCCATTGTTGCATATGATGCGACCCACAATGAATTAGGATATTTAGCTACTACACGAGCAGTATCAATCTTATTTCTCATTAAATATGCACCAGAATAAAGCATTGGCTTATAACCATTAGCATTTACTGTATCCATGAAAGATAAAATTGCATCAGTATTTGCTTCAACTGGTCCATTAATATTATTACCGTCTCCAGCTTCCCAATCACAAACGACATATGAACCAGCAGGAACACCAACATTGCGACTAGCCTTAACAGCATAATTTGCTTCAGCACTAGCTTTTTGTGCATCATTTCCAAATACTGCAAAATGATATGACATAGTCATCATATTATTAGCTAAAGCACTAGATACCTGACCACTAGCCTTTGGATTAGTATACCATGTACCCTCAGTTGTTTTAACAAAAGCATATTTAGCACCATTTTGAGCATAGTTAGACATATCAGTGCTTTGGAAACTAGAAACATCGACTCCATAGCTTTTATTTTCAACATAACTAGTATCAGCTTTTACTGTAGTCATAGCTACAGGTGAATTTTTGACAACCGTATTAGGCATAGAAGCTAATGCTCCAAAACAAACTGCAACTCCCAACCATTCTGACTTAGAAATATGCATCAAATTCCTCCTTATTTTTCATAAACGTAATCGGCTATAACCCACTGGTTACCGCCTAAATTATACCAAAAATGTCCATCAGCTTTAGCAATCTTAAAGAAACGCCAGCGAGTGTTATTAGCTAATTTTTTACCAGTTAACTTACCGGCTGGAGCATTAACAACTGCTAATTTTTGATAATTACCACAACTAACTGTAACTATCCCATGTGCAGCTACTTCATTTCGACCAGTTGAGCTAACTGGACTAGCTGGTGCTTGAGTTTTAGGTTCAGCTACTTTTTTACTATCATAAGTTACAATAGTATATTGGCTATCTATCCATTGATTAGTTCCTACACGATACCATAAATGATTATTAATACTAATCTGGCGATCAACACGCCAACTAGTACCATGTGCTAAATACTTACCAACTACGTGATGAGCTGGTTTTTGCCAAACAGCAATCCCATATTTAGGAATATAATTGATTTTGACAATTTTATTAACGACGCTAGCGTCACTCATCCTAGCAACTGGGGCTTGACTCACAATAGGAACTATCGCAATTGCATCAATCCAACCATAATTAGTCAAAGCATATTTAACACCATTGCCATAAGCAATATACTTAGTGACATCTACTACGTCGCCTCTATGCAAAGTCTTAACTAATTTACCTACACTAGATTCAACAGGTGCTGAAGACACAGAACAAGTTTTTTGTATGACTTTTCTTTCGTTAACGTCTGTAATTTTCGGATCATATTTTGTCAAATTATATTGACTAATAATTTTATCCAAACTCTGAGCATAATTAGGAGCAGTAGCATACTTGCCTTGCAAACCATTTGTAGCATCTGAACTAGATTGTGCATTTTCAATCCAAGTATCTGAATAATATCCATTTAAGCCATTGCGAAGTAAATTACCATTGTCATCAAACGACTCATGATAAGTCGGATACTTTCTAAAATTAGCATCAACTGTATAGTAACCATTATCATCACTAAACTCAGAAGTCGAAAAAGATACAGAATTTCCTTGATATGAACCCTTGATGCCAAACAAATTATTATTTGGTTCTTGTGCCAACTGAGAATTACCCCAATTAGATTCAAGAATAGCTTGTGCAAGCATCACTGAAGTATATGTTCCGTACTTAGACGAAGCTTTAGTAGCAGCAGGTATAGCTTTATTTAAAAATTCCTGTTGAGTGGTAGCATCGACTACTTGATGAGTCTGGCTATTTGTATTTAAGATATTATCTACAGATATCCCAGCACCAGCAATTAGAATTGCCGTGACAGCACTCGTTATAGTTGATCTATTCATATCCTTCTCCTTTAATATTACGTACCAATTTTTATTTTAAGTACTAAATTTTTCCATTTCAACCGAACATCTGTTCAATAACATAATTGTAACATTAACTTAAAACACAGCCTATTATCCAGAAATTATCCCTGTTAATAGACTGTGTTTTGTTAGATTATTTTAACTATTGATCATTAGTTGTTTAAAATTTTAATTAATTGCTGGAGCAATTGGATGCTTTGATTTAGCAGTAGTGAAAATTGGATTAATCGTTCGCTCAACATATTGAGCTGCTTGCGGTTCAGTATATAGCCCAACCCCTTCTTTAGCAAAAATATTTTCTTTTGCAATAGTATCCATCACCTCTTTAACTTCAGCTTCTGTCAAGTTAGCACTAGCATATGGCAAACTCAAAGTAGATACCTTATGATGATCATTTTTAAAAATTAATTTTAATGTTTTGCTTGTTTTTGTCATTGTTTATCTCTCCTTATTGTGTACTAATTCTGATTTTATTCAGCAATAATCTCATTGCTTTGAATTAATGTAGCATTTTTAAAGCTATCGCCTTTATGTAATTTAGCTATTGCTTTACCTACATTTACCACACTTGCATAATCTGCATCGGGCTTTAAATTTTTAAAAGTAAATACTTTTTCTCCCTCATCATACTTAGGATTAATAAATATATATTCTACTTTTTGTGACACTGTTTTTGTTTTCATCTTCATACCATCCTTATTAAATATAATGTAAGTTTTTCACCGGTGTTTTTTTGACTTACACTATTACTAACGTTTGAGAATGATAATTTGTCGCAAAAATTCAGATAATTCATAAAAAGATTGATTTTATACTATTTTACATGTAATATAGTATTGAATTTTTGTACAGATATAACAAATAAGAAGGAGCTCTTAACTTTGACTGAAGACTTAAAGAATACCGAAACCGAAGAAACTACTGAAGAAACTACTGAAGAAACTACTGAAGATCAATTTGAAGTAGTTGTACCAGAACCCAATCGTGTAGAAATGCCAGCAACTGAATATAAGGAATATCCTGATTATTTAAATGTTTTCGCAAACTTTTATATTGCCAAATTTGAACAAGCTGATTTAGAAATCATGGCAGCTTTTGATGGTAATCATGATATTATTGAAATCAATACATATATTCTTGCCAATGAAGCATTTGGTCGTCGTAATTTGATTAAACATGTTTTGAATATTCATGCACAAAATTTTGAAAATATTCTAGCAAATATTAAAGCAAAAACTGGTCTAGCTGTAGAAAGTGTTCGTACATTTGACGAGTGGAATGATTGGTACAGTGAACGTCGCAATAACATCTCACAAACTCTTTCTTAAGGCTTGCATGTTTTTGCAAAATATATGAGAATGTAGTAATAAAAAGAATGCTATAGCATTCTTTTTTTCGTATTAATTTTCCTATATAAGGATCAATTAGGAGTTATTTTTCATGAATGACAAGTTAAAAAATCGCCTCTCAATTGCAGGATTATTGATAACTATTGGTATAGTTTATGGCGATATCGGTACTAGTCCGCTATATGTTATGAAATCAATCATTAATGCTAATGGTGGCTTAGTTAATATTAATCGTGAATTGATTATCGGAAGTATTTCATTAATTCTATGGACGGTTACATTATTAACTACTATTAAATATGTATTAATAGCCTTACAAGCGACAAACCACGGCGAAGGTGGAATTTTTGCTTTATATGCTTTAGTACGCAAAAGGGCTAAATGGTTGGTTATGCCTGCTTTAATTGGTGGTGCTGCTTTATTGGCTGATGGAGCTTTAACTCCAGCAGTGACTGTTACCACATCTATTGAAGGTCTCAAAGGTATGAAACTAGGACAACATATCTTTGTTCCTGATCAAAAATCAGTAATTTTTATTACCATTATTATCCTTTTATTGCTTTTTTTGATTCAAAGAATGGGAACTGATGTTATTGGTAAAGCCTTCGGTCCCGTAATGCTCATCTGGTTTACCTTTTTAGGTGTTGTAGGTTTTTGTAACATGATTGGTGATATGTCGATTTTAGAAGCACTTAATCCAATTTATGCTATTAAAATTATGTTCAGTCCTGCAAATAAAGTTGGTTTCTTTATTTTAGGAAGTATTTTTCTTGCTACAACTGGTGCTGAAGCCCTATATTCAGATGTAGGTCACGTTGGTAAAGCAAATATCATTGGTTCTTGGCCTTATGTTTTTGTTTGCTTATCTCTTAACTATTTAGGTCAAGGTGTCTGGATTTTGCATAATCCTAATTATCATGCTATTGGCGATTTAAATCCCTTTTTTGCAATCGTTCCAGAGCAATTGAGAATTTATGCTATCATCTTAGCTACTTTAGCAGCTATTATTGCATCCCAAGCATTAATTACTGGTTCATTTACCTTAGTTTCTGAAGCCATCCAATTAAAATTCATTCCACGCATGAATATTATTTTTCCTTCTAAACAACAAGGTCAAATCTATATCCCATCTGTTAATAAAATGCTCGCAATTGCTACCTTATCAATTGTCTTCTTTTTTAAGACATCTGAACATATGGAGGCTGCTTATGGTCTAGCTATTACAGCAACTATGTTAATGACTACACTATTATTGTTTGAATATTTGGGGCAATCTAACCATTCAATTTTTACTCGTTTACTATTTGTAGTCATCTTTACACTCATTGAAACGGCCTTTTTAATTTCAAGTTTAGTCAAATTTGTTCATGGTGGTTATGTCACCGTTTTAATTGCTGGCTTAATTTTAGGTGTAATGTATATTTGGTACTACGGTAATAAGGTAAGGGATCTTAGAGAAAATCGTAATTCTTATGTCCGATTAGATCAATATATTGATATGTTGACACGTTTAAGTCATGACGAAGATTATCCTACATATGCTACTAACTTAGTTTACATGGCAAAAGTAAAATACAATAAATTCATTAAACGTGAAGTAATCTATTCCATCTTAGACAAAAGACCTAAGCGTGCTAAAGCTTATTGGTTCGTTACTGTAAATGTTACAGATGAGCCTTTTACCAATGAATACTCAGTTAATACCTTTGGTACAAAAAATGTCATCAATGTGCAATTATATTTAGGATTTAAGCAACAACAGCGTGTTAACATCTATTTGCGACAAATTGTTCATGATCTAATTGCCGACCAGACAATTGAAGCTCAGCCACAAGAATACACTACAACCCCTGGTCGAGATGTCGGTGATTTTTCATTTGTTATTGTGCAAGATGTAGTTAGTCCGCAAACTCAATTAACTAATTACGAAAAGAATATTATAAAAGCTCGTGTTTGGTTACAAAATTTATCATCCAATCCAGCATCATGGTTTGGCTTAGATTATTCAGATACAGTGATTGAACGTGTACCTTTGATTTTAGGAACACGCCATAAGTTCTATATCAATCGTGTACCAGCCAGCAAATATAGTATTATTGAAAAAGAAAAAGAAGAAAAAAAGCATATGCTAGCTGAATATCGTAAAAAACTACATAATTTTTAAGCATCGTTAACGATGCTTTTTTATTTCCATAATTCCAAGTCACTGGCAAACATCATTTGTTTAATTAGTGCTATGATTTTAAATGATAGTTAATTTATGAAAGTAGGAATCTAATGAATTTACAAGAGGAATTACTAAATAAACTTAAAGAAGATGAAACAGAAATAATTCGCATCCGACGACATTTACATGAATACCCCGAGATATCTTTCCACGAAAAAGAAACCGCAACATATATTAAAAAATACTATCAGCAATTAGGATGTCCAATTCACGATTGCGGTGATGGATATGGTTTTTACATCGATATAGATAGTAATACTGCGGGACCTCATTTAGCGTTGAGAGCTGACTTCGATGCCTTAGCTGTACAAGAAAACAACAATCTTTCTTTTAAATCTAAACACCCCGGAGTGATGCATGCTTGTGGTCATGACGGTCATACTGCATACTTGATGGTTTTAGCTAAGAACTTATGGCAAATAAAAGATAAATTGCGTGGTAAAATCAGAATTATTCATCAACCAGCTGAAGAAATATCACCGGGTGGAGCAATTTCGATGCTCAAGGATGGTGTTTTAGATGGTATTGATCAAATAATCGGCTTACATTTAATGTCATCAATGCCGACCAGCATGATTGGTATCCACAAGGGAGAAACTCAAACTGGACGAGCTAGTTTTGAAATCAAATTAATAGGAAAAGGTGGACATGCTTCTATGCCACATCTGTCTAACGATGCAATCGTTGCTGGTGCTTATTTAGTTACTATGTTACAAACAATAGTTTCCAGAAGAATTAATCCTTTTGATACAGCTAGTGTTACCATTGGCTCTTTTGAAGGTGTAGGTTCATTTAATGCTATTAAAGAAAATGTTACCTTAAAAGGTGATGTCCGCATTATGAAGGAAAGCACGAGAAAATTAGTTAAAAGTCAAATTTTTCAATTAGTTAATGGCTTACAAACCAGTTTTAATATTAAAGCAAGTATCAACTATGATGATAACTATCCTGTTTTAATCAATAATGAGCAATTGGCTAATGAAGCAATAACTGCTTTAACTAAAGCCAAGCTACCTGAAGTATCTACTGTAATGGATCCTGGTCCACAAGATCCTTCTGAAGACTTCTCATACTTTTCTCAAAACATCCCAGGACTATTTTTCTATGTTGGTTGTATGGCAGCAGATCAAACGAATCACCCACATCACAGTCCTGACTTTTATGTTAATGAAAACTCATTACTAATTGCTGCCAAAGCTGCAGCTATCATTACTCTACACACCTTATTTAAATAAACATATTTTTGCAAAATAAAAGATCATCATTAAGCATTATAGCCTAATAAATGATCTTTTATTTTTTGATTAACTTACCAATATAAACTAACAGATAGATCAAAACTTCAATCATCGAAATAAAGAAAGTAACAGGCCAGTTAGTATAATAGCCTAAAGCTAACCCTAACCAAACGCCAATAAGAGCAATAGCTACCGCCCAAGCTAGCATGCTAAAAATAGTTTTACCCAAATATCTAGCTGTCGATGCTGGCAGTGTTAATAAAATAAACACCAACAATGAGCCTACAACTTGTGAACCAATAGCAACAGACATCCCCAAAGCCATCAAAAAAATAGCACCTACTAGGGCTGTATTTAAATGATGACTAATAGCTCCAATATGATCAAATGAATCATAATTTAGTGGCGACATAATACATAAAATAACTAAAATCACAACCAATGAAAGGAGCACTAACTGAATTACACCAGATAAATCTACTCCAATAATTGAGCCAAACAAAATGTCAGTAGCATAACGACTATTAGCGTGTGAAATAGCTAAAAATAAAACGCCTAGGCCAATAAATAATGCTGATATTGCTGATATTGCTGACTCTTTTTGTTCACTACGCAGTGATAATTCACCGACACAAAGCGAACCTAACAAAGTAAAAAGTAACATTCCCCATAAAGGATTAATTCCTAAAAAAACTGCAAAAGCTGCTCCGGCAAAGCCAATTTCTGATAATGTATGTGCTAAAAAACTAAAGCCACGTGCAACAACATAAACACCGACAACAGCACAAGTTATCGCAATAAAGCTACTAGCTAAATAAGCATATTGCATAAAATCGTAACTTAACATTATTTATATCTCCTCTTCGGCAAAATCTTTCATTTGCCCATGAATTAGGGTTTTATTATGAAAAATCAAATATTCATGCATATATTTTTTAGCTAACATAATATCATGGGTGGTAAATAATACTGTCATTTGATGTTTTTCATTCAAATGCTTGATCAACAACATCAATTCTTCTTTAGCAGTTGGATCCAAACTAGCGGTAGCTTCATCTAGAATAATTAAATCTGGTCGATCTAATAATGCTTGAGCTAAATATGCTCGCTGACGTTGACCACCAGATGCAGCTCCCATGCGTAGATGCTGAATCTGAGATAAATGTGTTTCTGCCAGTATGCGATTGATTTCTGCTTTATCTTTTTTTGATTTAAAAAGTGGCATATTTAATTCCACAAAAGCCTTAATTGATAAGGGATAATCAGCATCCAAATTACGAAATTGAGGTACATAAGCAACCTTAATTTTGGAACTATATTGAAAATCACCACTAGTTGCATGTAACATCCCCATCAAAATTTTAATTAAAGTAGTTTTACCAGTACCATTTGAACCTAGTAAGGCAGTTGTTGAGCCTTTTTGCAATGTAAAACTAACTCGATCAAAAATAAGTCGATCCTCAAATTTCATCATCAAATTATTGACTTGTAAAATTGTACACATTTACCTCTATTTCCTCATCCATCTATCTGGTTAACAAATCAAGTATTTTATATTGAACTGCTGATTCATCACATGAACCAATAATATGCTTAGCAGCTTTTTTTGCTTCTGGTAAAGCTGTTCCCATAGCAAAGCTATGTCCTACATACTCTAACATCCCTACATCATTACCACTATCACCAAACGCAACCATTTCTGAAGATTTGATACCTAGCTTATATGATAAATATTTCAAGCCCACAGCCTTATTCATACCAGGTGTTGACATATCAATTGTATTGGCCGACCCTGCAACAAAACCAATTTCAGGATAGCGATAACGTAAATCTTTGATAATTGTAGGCATTAACTCTGGTGGTACAACAATACTTACCTTGAAAATACGATCGTCAACTTCTTCATAATCATCAATTTGCTTAAGATTTTTGTAGTACTTATAATTTTCCAAATAAAATTCCTGACCGGATTTTTTCAAAATATAAGCTCCAGTAACTCCCGAAACAATGCTAGGATAAGACATTTCATCTACAATATTAAGCATTAAATGATAAATATCATCTGGGATATCAACAATACGCAAAATTTGCTTTCCTTGTGCAATCATTGCTCCATTTTCTGCGACAAAATAAATCTTATCCACATGATTAGGAAACCTAGTTAACAAATTAGCATGTTGATTTCCACTTGCGACGACAAATTTAATATTTTGCTCCTGCATCAAATCAAAGATTCGAACAAACATTGCTTCATCATATGTTTTATCTTCTCTTAACCATGTTCCATCCATATCAGTTGCTATCAATTTAATCATATAAACTATCCTTCTTTCTTTCAATGAGGATCAAATCGCTCAAGAGTTGTGCCAAATATCCCAAAATATCTCCTTTTACTATAACATAGATGAACTAAAAAAGAACGTGTCTTTTCTTACACGCTCTTGTCTTTTATAGCCCTATTTAAGAATTAATTTAATAATATGGTTGACAATAGCTTCTGCAATCTTTTGTTTATTCATCCGTGGTAATTTTACATCTGGAGCATCTTTAGTAATAATTGTTACTTCATTCAGATCTGATCCAAACACATCCTGACTAACATCATTAGCAATTATCATATCTGCTCCTTTTTTACTTAATTTAGTGTGAGCATTGGCTAATAAATTGTTAGTTTCTGCTGCAAAGCCTACCACGACTTGCTTTTCATTTTTGCTTTGAGCCAGTGTATATAAAATATCTGGATTTTTTACCAACTCTAATTGATAAGAATCATTGCCAGTAACTTTTTTGATTTTTTGTGGGCAATAATTTTTAGGTCTAAAATCAGCAACGGCTGCAGTCATTACTAAAATATCAGCATCACTAAACTCATGCTCCGCCACTGTTAACATTTCTTGAGCACTTGCTACATGAATAGTTGTTAATCTGACAAATGGCACAATATTCACACTAACTTTGCCATAAATCAATGTAACATCAGCTCCTCTTTGCAAAAAGGCTTGAACCATTGCCCAACCCATTTTCCCACTAGAAAAATTAGAAATATAGCGAACTGGATCAATTTTTTCAAGGGTTGCTCCAGCAGTAATAACTACCTTTTTTCCGACTAAAGAACTATCGCAGTGCAAATTAGCATTAACAAATTGTACTATTTTGTCTGGTTCTGGCAAGCGACCTTGAGCTTGGTATCCCTCAGCCAAATATCCAGTTTCTGGCGTCATAACCTGCATTCCATCGTCAATTAATTGCTTAATATTACGTTGCAATGCAGCATTATGCCACATTTTATTATTCATAGCTGGAACTACTATAATTGGTTTATCTGTTGCTATCAAAGCAGTTGTCACTGCATCATCTGCTATGCCATTGGCTAATTTAGCAATTATATTAGCCGTAGCAGGAACAACCAACGCCAAATCGCACCATTGAGCTAATTCTAAATGTCCAATCTCAGTTTGATGATCATTATCCCATAAATCTGTTAAAACAGTAGTATGCGTTAAAGCAGCAAAAGTTTGAACACCTACGAATTTTTGGGCATTAGCTGTCATCCCTACTCTAACTTCATGGCCTTGTTTCTGCAGCTCTCTTAAAACTAAAATCGATTTATATGCTGCAATACCACCACTAATATAAATTGCTATTTTTGACATTTAATTTACCTATCCATTTACTCAATATACTAATTAAATTTTAGCTTAACCAATATTAAATACAATATCAAAAAACAACATAAGTCAATTAATTAGACTTATGTTGTTTTGATTAGTAATTATTAATTTTCACTACCTGTAGATTGTGCTTGAGCATAAACTGATTTTTCTTTGGAATCAGATTCATTTTCTTTTTCAGGCAGATTTTCTGCAGGAATATCTGCCTTAGGTTCCATTTTACGATAAATTGGCATACCAGTACCTGCTGGTACAATCTTACCAATAATAACATTTTCTTTAAGTCCAAGAAGTGGATCAGATTTACCTCTAATTGAAGCATCTGTAAGCACACGTGTCGTTTCCTGGAATGAAGCTGCAGACAAGAAACTATTAGTTTCCAAAGCGGCCTTAGTAATTCCAAGCATTACACTTTGAGCTGTAGCAGGAATACCACCAGAAATAATAACATCTTTATTACGTGCCTTAAATTCACCGATATCCATCAATTCACCAGGTAAAATATCAGTTTCACCTGGATCCAAAATGCGAACCTTTTGCAACATTTGACGAGCCATTACTTCCACGTGCTTATCTGCAATCTCAACACCCTGCATTCTATAAGCTTTTTGAATTTCACTCAAGATATATTTCTCTGTAGTTAAAGCATCACGAACACGGATTAATTCCTTTGGATCAATAGAACCTAAAGTTAATTTTTGTCCACGTTCTACTTGATCTCCTTCAGCTACCGCTACTGATGCAGTATATGGTACAGAGTAAGTTCTAGTATCAGTTTGACCCTTAACAGTAATCTCACGTGTATGTTCAGCAGGATCTTCTTCAATACTTGTAACTTCACCAGTTACTTCTGAGATTGTCGCACGTCCCTTAGGATTACGTGCTTCAAATAGCTCTTGTACACGAGGTAAACCTTGAGTAATATCGTTAGCACCGGCAACACCACCGTTGTGGAAGTTACGCATAGTCAACTGAGTTCCTGGCTCACCAATAGATTGAGCAGCAACAGTACCTACGGCTTCACCTACTTCAACATCTTCACCTGTAGCTAAGTTCATACCATAACATTTTTGACAAACACCATGTTGTGTGTTGCACGTAAATACAGAACGAATAGTAACTGAAGTTACACCAGCATCAACTATCTTTTGGGCCATATCTTCGTCCATCATTACATTAGCTGGGCAAATTGTTTCACCAGTTGTAGGATCAATTACACTCTTAGAAGTATATCTACCTACCAAACGATCAAACAATGGTTCGATCATTTCGTCACCCTCAGTAATTGCAGAAACAGTAATGCCACGATCAGTATTACAATCTTCTTCTCTGATGATAACATCTTGGGCTACATCAACCAAACGACGAGTTAAATAACCAGAGTTGGCAGTCTTAAGAGCAGTATCAGTCATTCCTTTACGAGCTCCGTGAGTTGACATGAACATTTCCAACACTGTCAATCCTTCACGGAAGTTAGAAGTAACAGGAATTTCCATCATACCACCGTTAGGTGCGGCCATCAAACCACGCATACCAGCTAACTGAGTAAAGTTAGAAATATTACCACGAGCTCCAGAGTCTGACATGACAGAAATAGGATTGCGTGGATCAAACAATCCAGCAAGTTCATTTTGAATGGTGTCTTTACAATTATTCCAAATACTGATTACACGATCATGACGTTCTTCATCAGTAATTAAACCACGACGGTATTGTTTAGAAATGACGTCAACTTTTTGACGATTTTCACGTACAATATCATCTTTATCTTTCAAAGTAGGAATATCTTCAACACCAATAGTTAACCCTGAAGTAGTACATACGGTATAACCTAATTCTTTCAAATCGTCCAAATAATCGGATGTTCTTTGAACACGATATAATTTATAAATTTGGGCAATAGAATCAGCTAAGAATCCCTTCTTAAATGCCTTGCCTAAAGGTAATGAATCTAACTTATCGTGAATATTTTCACCTGGTTTAAGGAAATATTTTTCAGCTAATGGGCTAGTCAAATTCTCTTGAGTTGGTTCATTGACGTAGAAGAAGTCCTTAGGGAACAAAGCATTAAAGACTAATTTACCATAAGTTGTCACAAAAATACCATGTTCATAGCCTTCAGGCCACTTCTTTTCAGGCATTGAATCAGCAGACATTCCGATTCGAGTATGATAGTGAATATCACCATTTTCATAAGCAATTGTTGCTTCTTCTGGTGAATTAAAGATCATACCTTCACCTTCACGTCCACGCTCAGTTTGAGTCAACCAATAATTTCCTAAAACGATATCCTGAGATGGCGTTACGATTGGCTTACCATCTTTTGGAGCCAAAATATGGTGAGCAGCTAACATTAATAATCGTGACTCTGCAACAGCTTCATCAGACAATGGTAAGTGAATAGCCATCTGGTCACCATCGAAGTCAGCATTATAGGCTTCACAAGCTAGCGGATGTAATCTGATAGATTTACCAGCAACTAATACCGGCTCAAAAGCTTGAATACCTAAACGGTGCAAAGTAGGGGCACGGTTTAAAAGAACTGGTCTTTCTTTAATTACATACTCAAGAATGTCCCAGATATCATCATCTTCACGATCTATCTTGCGTTTAGCATTTTTAATATTTGATGCTAATCCACGCTTAACTAGTTCATGCATCACAAAAGGCTTAAATAACTCTAATGCCATTGGACGGGGAACACCACATTGATAGAATTTCAATTTAGGTGATACATCAATAACTGAACGTCCTGAATAGTCAACACGTTTTCCAAGTAAGTTTTGACGGAAACGTCCTGGCTTTCCTTTCAACATATGTGAAAGTGATTTAAGAGGACGATTGCCAGGGCCAGCTACAGGACGACCACGACGACCATTATCAATCAAAGCATCTACTGCTTCTTGCAACATTCTCTTTTCATTTTGAACAATAATACGTGGTGCATTAAGATCAAGTAATCTCTTCAAACGATTATTTCTATTAATCACACGTCTATATAAATCATTTAAATCAGAAGTTGCAAAACGTCCACCGTCTAATTGAACCATTGGACGAAGATCTGGCGGAATAACTGGAATACAATCCATAATCATCCATTCAGGCTTATTACCAGAATTACAAAATGCTTCCAGAATATCTAAACGTCTAATGGCACGCATTCTCTTTTGACCAGTAGCAGTTTTTAATTCTTCTTTCAACTTTTTGGCTTCTTCTTGAATATCAACTTGCTTTAACAGGTCTTGAATAGCTTCTGCACCCATTTTAGCTTGGAATCTATCGCCATATTTAGCTTTATTTTCACGATATTCAGCATCAGTTAAAAGTTGCTTAAATTCCAACTCAGTATCGCCTGGATCGATAACGATATAAGCAGCAAAGTAAATTACTTCTTCCAAGGCTCTTGGTGAAATATCAAGAATCAAGCCCATTCGTGATGGAATGCCCTTGAAGAACCAAATATGAGAAACAGGAGCGGCTAATTCGATATGCCCCATTCTCTCTCTTCTAACTTTGGCAGAAGTTACTTCAACACCACAACGGTCACAAACTATGCCACGATAACGAACACCCTTATATTTGCCACAACTACATGTCCAGTCTTTTGTAGGGCCAAAGATACGCTCGTCAAATAATCCATCTCTTTCAGGTTTCAAAGTACGATAATTAATTGTTTCAGGTTTCTTTACTTCACCATAAGACCAACTTCTAATCTTATTAGGTGAGGCTAAATTTACCTGCATACTTTCAAACTTATTTACATCGATCAAAAGTTTATCCTCCTATAATTAATCGGAAACTTCATCATTAGAAGTTGGGAACTCTAAATCATCAAAATCCTCTTCTTCATCGGACTCATCAAAATTAGATTGTTCATCAACTTGATCTGTTTCTTCGGCTTCTTGCTCTTCCGCTTCTTCAGCCAATTTTTTCTTTTCTTGTTGTTCAGCTAATTTAGAAAGGCTATCAATATTGAGATGTTCATCAGAATCATCATCCATATCGCGAAGCTCAATCTCATTTTTATCGCTATCAAGCACTTTGATATCCAATCCTAGAGATTGTAATTCTTTAACTAAAACTCTAAATGATTCTGGAACACCAGGCTTAGGTATCTTTTCACCCTTAACAATAGCTTCATATGCCTTAACACGTCCTACCACATCATCTGACTTATAAGTCAAAATTTCTTGCAAGGTGTAAGCAGCACCGTAAGCTTCCAATGCCCAAACTTCCATTTCACCAAAACGCTGTCCACCAAATTGAGCTTTACCACCCAAAGGCTGTTGTGTAACTAATGAGTAAGGCCCAATTGAACGAGCATGTAACTTGTCATCTACCATGTGAGTAAGCTTCAAGTAATACATAACACCAACAGATACTCTATTATGGAATGGTTCACCTGTTCGACCATCATAAAGAACGGTTTTACCATCTTTACCTAAACCAGCTTCACGAACCATATTCCACATATCTTCTTCAGAAGCTCCATCAAACACAGGAGTGGCAACATGTACACCTAAATGCTTAGAGGCAATACCTAAATGCATTTCCAAAACCTGTCCAATGTTCATACGGGAAGGCACACCCATTGGGTTCAAGCAAATATCTACTGGACGTCCATCTGGTAAATATGGCATATCTTCTTCAGGACAAACCAAAGCAATCGTACCTTTATTACCATGACGACCTGACATTTTATCACCGACTTGTATCTTACGTTTTTGGACAATATAAACTCTTACCATCTTGTTAACGCCAGGTGCAAGTTCATCACCAGCTTCACGTGAAAAGACACGCACATTTTGGATAATTCCGCCACCACCGTGAGGTACACGTAAGGAAGTATCACGTACTTCACGAGCTTTTTCACCAAAAATTGCATGCAATAATTTTTCTTCTGCAGATAAGTCTGTCACACCTTTTGGTGTTACTTTACCAACTAAAATATCACCATCTTGTACTTCGGCACCGACACGAACTATACCATCTTCATCAAGATCCTTTAAAGCATCCTCACCTACGTTAGGAATTTCTCGAGTTATTTCTTCAGGTCCTAACTTAGTATCACGTGATTCTGATTCATAATCTTCAATATGAATAGAAGTATAGACATCATCTTTAACCATTCGCTCAGAAATCATAACAGCATCTTCATAGTTGTACATATTCCAAGTAGCAAAAGCAATGATTGGATTTTGTCCTAATGCTAACTCACCATTTTCCATGGCTGGTCCATCAGCAATAACTTCACCTTCGACAACTTTCTCACCGCAATGAACATTAGGTGTCTGATTATAGTTTTTAGTAGCATTTGAACGACGATATTTTTCAAGAACATATTCATCCAACGTCTTGTCATCACGTCTAACTTTAATCACATTTGCATCTACATATTCAACAACACCAGCAGCTTTAGCTAAAATAGCATCACCGGAGTCATGAGCAGCACGATATTCCATTCCTGTACCAACTAATGGTGAATGTGGATTAATCAAAGGTACAGCTTGACGTTGGTGGTTAGCACCCATCAAAGCACGGTTTGAGTCATCATTTTCCAAGAAAGGTATACATGCTGAGGTAACTGAAACAACCTGCTTAGGAATAACGTCCATGTAGTCTAACTTATCCGGTGAAACTTCCAGATTTTCTTCCTTATGTCTAGCTAAAACTATTTTTTCCTTAAAGGAACCATCTTCATTCAAAGGAGCATTGGCACTGGCAATAATATAGTTATCTTCAACATCAGCAGTTAAATAATCGATCTTGTCAGTAACTTTATGTGTTTCCCATGAAATACGACGATATGGTGTTTCAATAAAACCATATTTATTAACTACAGCATAAGTAGCCATTGAGTTAATCAATCCAATGTTAGGACCTTCAGGAGTTTCAATTGGACATAAACGACCATAATGAGTATAGTGCACGTCACGAACTTCATATCCTGCACGATCACGTGACAATCCACCAGGTCCCAAAGCAGACATACGTCTCTTATGTGTTAACTCACCCAAAGGGTTGTTTTGATCCATAAATTGTGATAATTGTGAAGAACCAAAGAATTCCTTAACAGAGGCAACAACTGGTCTAATATTAATCAATTGTTGTGGTGTTACGGTTGCGATATCTTGAATCGACATTCTTTCACGGACAACACGTTCCATTCTTGCTAAACCAATTCTAAATTGATTTTGCAACAACTCACCTACACGACGAATACGACGATTACCTAAATGATCAATATCGTCAATAGAGCCTAATCCATCTTGTAAAGCAAAGAAATAGTTAATCGAACTTAGGACATCTGCTGGAGTGATATGTTTAACATCCTCGCCAATATGACCATTAGAAATCAATTTTACGACACGCTCGGGATCAACTTTTGAAAATACCTTAATTTCCTGAACAGTAATTGGATCAGGTAAAACAGCTTCTTCTGATGGTTGATAAGTTACAGTCTTGAAGTCATCACGATCAAGATATTTTTCCAACTTATCCATCAATTCATGAGTAACTACCGTACCCTTTTTAGCAATAATTTCACCTGTATCAGGATCTGCTAAAGTTTCAGCTAAGGTTTGACGCAAAAGACGGTTCTTTAGTGATAATTTTTTATTAATCTTGTATCGACCTACAGGTGCTAAATCATATCTCTTTGGATCAAAGAAACGAGCATATAACAATGATCTTGATGAATCAGTTGTCTTAGGTTCACCTGGACGTAAACGTTCATAAATATCCTTCAATGATTCAGCAACACGGGTATCTGCAGGATTTTTGTGCATATCTTTTTCTAAAGTGAATGATAGACTATCTGATTTGCCAAAGAAATCCTGAATATCACTGTCTGATTCTAGTCCTAAAGCACGAACCAAGACAGTCATAGGTAACTTTCTGGTACGATCAATACGAACATAAGCTAAATTCTTAGCATCAGTTTCGTATTCTAACCATGCACCACGGTTTGGAATTACAGTTGTACCATAAATAGGACGCCCATTCTTATCATAATCACAATGGTAATAGACACCTGGTGATCTAACTAACTGCGAAACAATAACACGTTCAGCACCATTGATAACAAAAGTACCAGAATCCGTCATTAATGGAAAATCGCCAAAGAACACATCTTGCGTTTTAATTTCACCAGTTTCGTGGTTAGTTAAACGCAGTGTAACGTGTAATGGTGCAGAATAATTAGCATCATGATCGCGAGCTTCTTCTAATGTATATTTTGGTTTTAATAATTTATAATCAACAAACTCTAAAGATAATTTTCCTGAGAAGTCAGAGATAGGCATAATATCATCAAACATCTCACGAATACCTTCTTTAAGAAACCATTTGTACGATTCGGTTTGTACATCAGTCAAATTTGGAAGTTTAACTACTTCTTTAATACGTGAAAAACTTCTTCTTGTCCGATGACTACCATAGTTAACAGCATGTCCTAGCAAAGAAAACATCCTTTCTTTTGAAAAAGACTAAATATTACAATTATGTTACATTTTAGCAAAAGTTCTAAATTAGGCACAAAAAAACAAAAACAACCTCTCTCGTTGTTTTTGTTTTATTATTTTGCTGGACAATAGATCAGCAAAATCCTGAATTTCAGACTTTTAAACGTAGTTATTATACTCTAAATTTTAAAAAATGTCAAAATTAATATTACTTATTGTCACTAATTGCAAAAGTTAATTTGCCATTTTTAGCTGACAACTTTAAAATTTGGTGTTCATGTAATTCACCACTAATTAAATATTTTGCCACAACATCTTCAACTTCATGTTGGATAGCTCGACGTAAAGGACGAGCTCCCATTTCAGGATCAAAGCCATCCTTAGCTAAAATATCCATTGCTCCTGTAGTAATCTTCATCGCAATTTTCTTTTCTTGTAGACGTTGCACTAATTGGTTAATCATTAACACTACAATTTGTCTAATTTGCTTTTTATCTAAGCTTTCGAACACTACTTGCTCATCAATTCGATTCAAAAATTCTGGTCTAAAGAAATTCTTCGTAGCAGCAGATACTTTTTCTTTAATAACACCATTGATATCTTGATTGCTAGTAGCAAAGCCAACAGTCTTATCGTCTTTAAGAGAGCGGGATCCTAAATTAGACGTCATAATAATAATTGTATTTCTAAAATCAATCTTGCGACCCTTAGAGTCGGTCAAAAAGCCTTCATCTAAAACCTGCAATAAAATGTTAAAAATATCGGGATGAGCTTTTTCAACTTCGTCCAACAGAATTACAGAATAAGGGTTACGTCTTACTTTCTCTGCTAATTGACCGCCAGCTTCATATCCAACATAACCAGGAGCAGAACCAATTAACTTAGTAACCGCAACCTTATCCATATATTCAGACATATCAACCCGAATAATATTTTTTTCTGAGCCAAATACCGCATCAGCTAAGGCCTTAGCTAATTCTGTCTTACCTACACCCGTAGGTCCCAAAAATAGGAAAGAACCAATAGGTCGATTAAGATCTTTGATGCCACTGCGACTACGCCTAATAGCCCTGCTTACTGCTTCTACAGCTAAATTCTGGCCAATAACACGTTGATGCAAAATACTTTCTAATTTAGCTAATCGCTTGCTTTCTTGACGTTGCATCTTCGTTACAGGAACACCAGTCAATTCAGAGACCACTTTTTCTACCTGATCTACAGTAACTAGTGGTCGTTTAGGTTTGCTTGTATCCTTTTGTTGCAACATTTTTTGTAACTTGGCCTTAAGTTGCAATTCCTGACGATATAATTGTCCAGCCTTAGCAATATCTTGTGCAATGACTGCATTTTGTTTTTGTTCTGCAAGATCGGCAATTTGTACTTTTAACTCTCCAGAGCTGTCTTTTTCAGTTGCATTATGCTTAATTTTTACAGCGGAACATGCTTCATCCATTACATCAATAGCTTTATCTGGTAAAAAGCGGTTAGAAATATACCGAACAGATAAATCAACTGCTTCTTTTAAGGCATCAGCTTCAATATTAACATTATGAAATTCTTCGTACTTACTCTTTAAACCCTGTAGAATACCTAAAGTTTCTTTAGCAGTTGGCTCACCAACTTTAATCCGTTGAAAACGACGAGCCAAAGCAGGATCCTTTTCCAAATACTTTTGATATTCGTCAAAAGTAGTAGCACCTATCACTTGAATTTCTCCCCGAGAAAGAAAAGGTTTTAAAATATTAGAAGCATTGATAGCACCTTCTGCTCCACCAGCTCCAACTAAGGTATGTATTTCATCAATAAATAAAATAATTGAGCCATCTCTTCTAACTTCATTAATAATCGTTTTCATTTTAGTCTCAAAATCGCCACGATACTTAGTGCCTGCTACTAATGATGCCAAATCTAACGATAAAATTCGTTTGTTCAATAAATTAACAGGAACCTCTTTATTAACGATAGCTAAAGCTAAACCTTGAGCAATAGATGTTTTTCCAACACCTGGATCACCAACCAACATAGGGTTATTTTTAACTCGGCGAGAAATTACTTGGATCACTCGTTTCAATTCTTTAGTGCGACCAATTAAAGGATCAATCATCCCTCTTAAGGCTTGCCTAGTTAAATCAACAGAAACTTTTGCCAAAGCAGGAGTACTAGAATGTTTTTTACTATTAACAGAATTAGCTTTACTAATTGTATATCGCAAAACTTTCAATAACTCTTTGATATCAATTCCACAGTTATCAGACAAAATCAAACGCGATGTAAGCTCTTTTTCTTTAATTAAAGCCATCAACAAGATATTAGTTGTAATAGTATCCTGTTTTAAAACAAGTGCCAATCTTTGGGCACATTGCAAAACTTTCTTGAGACGTGGTGAAAAAATACAATATTCTTCTGTAACAACCGTTTCACCATATCCGCTATAAAATTCGTTGATAATATTTTCAACTCTAGACTCTGTAACTTTATATTTTTTCAGTGTTTGATATGCACTACATTCTTCCATTGTGGAAATCGCTAATAACACATGTTCAGTACTAATTACTGCATGTTTAAGCATTGTTGCTTTTTGCTGAGCAATATCTAAGACTTTCTTTGCATTTTCACTATAAGGAATATTCATTATACACCACCATTTTATTAGTTAATCTTATGCTAACTATTATAACTAAATTTAAGTCAATTAAAAAATTTGGTAACTTATGCTATTGTAGCTTTCTTTCTGCTGTATATTTCTTTAATCGTTCCATTGCGATTTTTATATCATCTAACGATATTGCATAAGAAAAGCGTAAATAATGTTCACCACCCTTGCCAAAATAGGAACCTGGTGCCACAGCAATTTTAGCATTATTAATCAAATCATAAGCAAGTTTTTCATCATCTTGTTCTAAAAATTCTGGTGCTTTAGCAAATACATAAAATGCTCCTTGAGGAAATGGATGTTCCCATCCCATTTTAGCTAAAGCATCACAAATATAATCACGTCTCTCAATATAGGCTTTTTTCATTGGCAAGCAATCATCTTGACCATTAACTAAAGCTTCTATAGCAGCATCTTGGACAAATGTTACTGTATCAGTAAGAGCAAAACAATGCACCTTGAAAATTTGAGCACTGATTTCCCTTGGTGCACAAATATAACCTATTCGCCAACCAGTCATACAATAAGTTTTCGAAAATCCATTAAACATAATTGTCTGTTCAGGTAACGCTTTAGCTATCGAACCAATTTCATCCTCATACCACAAGCAATTATAAATCTCATCTGAAATAACAAAAATATTTTTGCCACGAATAACCTCAGCTAAGGCATCCAATTCAGCTTGATTCATAGCCACACCAGTAGGATTAGAAGGATTAACCATAATTAATCCCTTCACCCGATCGCCATATTTATCCAGATATTTTTGTAAGAGTTGGGGTGTCAATTTAAAATTGTCTTTGGAAATATCTATTTCAACTATTTCTGCTCCTGCTATCGCAACATCTGCTACATACATTGGAAATCCTGGTGTCGGTAATAAAAAGATATCTCCTGGATTTGCTAATGCCATAATCGTAGCATAGCATCCCTCAGTAACTCCATTAGTAACAATAA
The DNA here is from genome assembly GCF_011058775.1 of Lactobacillus iners. Classification (NCBI taxonomy): domain Bacteria; kingdom Bacillati; phylum Bacillota; class Bacilli; order Lactobacillales; family Lactobacillaceae; genus Lactobacillus; species Lactobacillus iners. The sequence goes on from NZ_CP049230.1 coordinate 1,104,826, forward strand.
TTTCATCTTTTGGATCATAATGCAAACCGAGTTTTTGCTCAACATCGGCACTAATTGCGTTTAACAAAGCTGGTATACCCCTTTGCGGTGCATATCTAGTATGATTGTTAATAATTGCTTTAATTGCTGCCAACTTAATATGATCAGGAGTATTAAAGTCTGGCTCTCCTAATGTCAATTGGATAACATCAGGAAATTTTAAGGCATATTGAGAAAAATTGAAAAGTTTAAACTTAGGAATCTGATTAAGAGTTGAATGGACATTTTCTGATAACTTTGACATAATTTTACCTCATCTACTATCTAAAATAACATGATATTATTAAAACATAAACACGGGCTAATGCAAATATAAATAAAAAACTTTAGAACTAAACCCAAAGTTTTTATAGAAATTATATTAATTGATTTCAAAAATATTATGTATTTTTTTAGATAAAGCAAAATAAAGAGAAAGTGAAACAATGGCACCAATTAATGCCTGCAAAATATTTGTACCAATACCTAACCAGCCCGCCTTCAATGAGTAAAGATAACCATCAGCTACAACATAACCAGCAATCATAACTACACTACCAAAAAATAGAGCTAAATATTTACTCCAAGTACGATTTTTGAGTTTAAAATAAATAAAACCAATAACTAATCCCTCTAATCCATGAGCAATTAAAGAAAAAATGGCAAATTGTGCATAACCAGATATCAAATCCAATAACATCCCACTTATTCCACCTACTAATGCACCATAAAATGGACCTAAAATTAAGCTAGCCAGCATAATACCAGCATCACACAAATTAATATTGCCTCTTGTCCAAAAAATAGGGATTAAGAAACATCTACCTAAAACTACTGACATAGCAATCATCAAAGCAGTAAAAACATTCAACTTTATTCTTTTACTTTTCATCTATTTCATTTCCTTCAATATCTAATAAATATTCTTGCAATCTTGTCATTTTCAATCCATATAACAACTCATGATCTGTAAGTTGTGCACTATCTTTTACTGCTAGTTCCAGAGCATTAATAGCAATTTTTACTGCTTTTTTTGTGGACATTTTTTTAGCTAAACATGCACTAACAATTGCTGTAAATATATCACCAGTACCGTAAAAATGTCTAGCAATCGACTCTACAGACCATATCATCGAAGAAGCAATATTTTGTTTATTAACATAAACTACTGCTAATTTATTTGCCAAAGGGACACCAGTAATAATAATCTCCGTTGAAGGAAATCGTTGCACTAACTTATCAACAAGTTGATTTAACTTACTTTGGTTAAGAGAATCATTTGCATAATCAACTTTGGCAAGCAAACATGCTTCAGTCAAATTAGGCACAATCACATCAGCATATTGACACAAAGTGCTAATCATAGATGGATAAGTAAGCGGCAAATTAGGATATAAGCTTCCCTGATCTGCCATTGCTGGATCCACTACTAATTTTTTCTTTCTAATGAGTGGCAAAAAAGAAAGGATATTTTGAACACCTGATATACAACCAATATAGCCGATCATCATCGTATCAAATTCTTGCTCTAAATTGTTCCAATGCTCAATAGCTTTATTTTGCCACTGTTCTAAAGTTAAGCTTACGGGGGCTCCAAATCCTTCACTTTGTGTAGATAAAATAATAGTCGGCAACAATGCCGGCTTAACATTCATTATAGTAGCAACACTAATTGCACTAACCATCGAAATCTGACCTAAAGCAGATAAATCTTCAATTATAAGCATTTTCTGCATAAAATCTACCTCTATCGGGAAAACAGGATTTGAACCTGCGACCTCTACGTCCCGAACGTAGCGCTCTACCAAGCTGAGCCATTTCCCGAACAAAAAGCCTCACAAAAAATGTGAGGCTCCAATACAAAGCGGAAGACGGGATTCGAACCCGCGACCCCCACCATGGCAAGGTGATGTTCTACCACTGAACTACTTCCGCAGTACATAGATTATTATAACACATAATCTATGTAATACAACTATTTATGAATATTATTCTTCGCTATCTAAATCATCAAAGCGTTCTGGTCTCATCGTTGGGAATAATAAAACATCCCTGATTGCAGGAGCATTAGTCAATAACATCACCAAACGATCAATACCAATTCCTAATCCGCCTGTTGGTGGCATACCAAATTCCATTGCCCTGATATAATCTTCGTCTATCATATCAGCTTCATCATTTCCTGCAGCACGTTCAGCCATTTGAGCTTCAAATCTTTGACGTTGATCAATTGGATCATTCAATTCCGTAAAGGCGTTTCCATACTCTTTACCTAAAATAAAAATCTCAAAACGGTCGGTAAATCTTGGATCTTTTTTATTCTTCTTAGCAAGTGGTGAAATTTCCACAGGATGTCCATAAACGAACGTAGGATCTACAATAGTACCTTCACAAAATTCTTCGAAAAAGGCATTAATTACGTGACCAACTTTCCAGAATTTTTCACATTGTATTCCATGTTCCTCAGCTATTTTCTTAGCTTCATCATCAGTCATCGGTTGCCAGAAATCAACACCAGATTTTTCTTTAATCAAATCAACCATATGTACGCGACGGAATGATTTACCTAAATCAATATCTGTTCCTTGATAATTAATCTTACCATCCTCTGAAACCACTTTAGCAGCTGCTCTAATAATACCTTCTGCTTCATCCATAACATCATGGAAATCCCAATATGCACAGTAAGTTTCTAGCTCCGTAAATTCAGGATTGTGATGTGTATCTAAACCTTCATTTCTAAATACACGACCTATTTCATATACACGCTCCATATCACCTACAATTAATCGCTTCAAAGGTAATTCCAAAGCTATTCGCATATACAAATTAATGTCTAATGCATTATGATGGGTAATAAATGGACGTGCTTCTGCACCACCCGGAATATTATGGAGAACTGGTGTTTCAACTTCTAAGAAATCTAATGAATTCAAATAATCACGAATAGCTTGAATAATTTTAGTTCTGTTCAAGAAACGCTTGTAACTATCTTGATTACTAATTAAATCCAAATATCTTTGGCGATATATTTGTTCAACATTTTGTAAGCCATGATATTTATCAGGTAATGGTCGCAAAGCTTTAGACAAGAAAGTGATATGTGATGCTCTAATTGTTAATTCACCCGTATCAGTTTTCATCACATGACCATCAATGCCCAAAAAGTCACCTAAATCTGCTTGTTTAAAAATTTGGTAATTCTCTTCACCAACAATGTCTTTGCGAACATAAATTTGAATTTTGCCTGTACGATCGTAAATATCTGCAAATCCAACCTTACCTTTACCACGTTTAGCTAACATACGACCTGCTACACGGGTTTGTGGCATATCATCGTTTAATTCTTCTTTATCTTCTTGAATATATTTCTCATTTAAGGTACGAGCTAAATCTTGACGATCAAACTTTTCTCCAAAAGGATCAACATTCATTGCTCTTAATTCATCCATCTTTTTGCGACGAACAATAAGTTGGTCATTCATTTCATTCTTTGCCAATTTTAAAACTCCTTCAATTACTTATCTAACTTAGATTCAAATTTTTCAACAAATTCATCAAGTAAATTATATACTTCCTGTTGCGTCCAAACATCATTTATTTTAGCACGAGTTCGAGCGGAACGGGGAATGCCTTTTAAATAATATGCGGCTTGTCGCCTAAATTCAGGAACTGCGATTTTTTCACCTTTAAGTTCAACCAATTTACGCAACTGTTCTTTGCAAGTAGTTACACGTTCTTCTACAGTTTGCGGAGCAAGTAACTCACCTGTATCCAGATAATGGGTAATCTCTTTTAAAATCCACGGATTGCCCAGTACCGCTCTTCCTACCATGACAGCACTACAACCCACTTCGTCTAGCATTTTCTTAGCTAATTGTGGTGTAGTAACATCCCCATTGCCAACAAATGGAATAGTTAAAGCATCTGATACTTCTTTTAAAATTCCCCAATCTGCATGCCCTGTATATAATTGTTTTCTGGTTCTACCATGCATCGCAACTGCACAAGCACCTGCTTCTTGAGCAGCTAATGCATTTTCCACTGCATAAATATGATCCTCATCCCAACCAGTACGCATTTTTACCGTGACTGGTTTTTGAACATTATTTACAACTGCTTTGACCATTTGATAAATTTTGTCAGGATCTAATAACCATTTTGCACCAGAATCTGTTTTAGTTACTTTAGGAACTGGACAACCCATATTGATATTAATGATATCAGCATGCGTATTATCATCAACATACCTAGCTGCTTCCACTAATGTCTCTTCACTACCGCCAAAAATCTGAAGGCTCATCGGATGCTCATTAGGATCGATTTTCATCATGTCGAGAGTTTTTTTATTGCGATAGATGATGCCATGATCAGAAATCATCTCACATACAACCAACCCTGCTCCAAATTGTTTGCAAACCATCCTAAAAGCTGCATTAGATATACCAGCCATTGGTGCTACTACTACTTGATTGGGAATGACAACATCCCTAATTTTCCAACTTTTACTCACTTACTACACCTTTAAAATTATATATTAAACTCAAAAATAGAGCCAGTTAAGGCTCCATTTTATCAGATAATATCTACAATTAATCATTTGTTTTTGGATCTTCTGAATCTTTGGCATCATCTGGACCTTTTTGATCTTCTGAATCACTCTCCAAAAACTTATCCTCTTTTCTCTTCAATGCTTCCTTAGTTTCTTCATAATTCAAAGCATCTTTTTCACTTGGATAATCATTTTCTTCTGGCATTTTTCCAGTCTTAAACAATGACAAAATCTGCTTTTCATTTAAAGTTTCATATTTAAGCAATGCTTCAGCAATAAGGCGATGTGTGTCACGGTGGGTATTAATAATATCAGTAGCCACCTTGTGACCTTCATCTAAAATATTCTTTATTGCCAAATCAATCTTCTCAGCAGTAGATTCACTATATGGCTTCACCATTTGATCTTGCGTATTAGCAGATTCTAACTGACTCATACCAACTTCAGTCATTCCATACTGAGTAACCATGCCACGTGCAATAGCAGTAGCTTGCTCAAAGTCATTTGAGGCACCCGTAGATTGATCGCCTACGACAATTTCTTCACCTGCACGACCACCCATTAATCCAGCAACTTGTTCCATTAATTGCTTCTTAGTTGAAATAGCTTGATCTTCTTTAGGCAACATAATATTATATCCACCCATGCGACCACGAGGTACAATTGTAACCTTGCGAACAGTTCTAGAATCACTCAAAACTAATCCAACAATAGCATGACCTGCTTCGTGATATGCGACCCGCTTTCTTTGAGCCTCTGAAATGTCAGCATCCTTTTTAGCAGGTCCAGCAATTACACGATCTTGAGCTTCATCAATGTCAGAAGCAGTAATTTCATCACGATCACGACGTGCAGCAACCAAAGCAGCTTCATTTAAGACATTCTCTAAATCAGCTCCCACAAAACCTGGAGTTTGACGAGCAACCTCTTTTAAATCAACATCATTAGCTAGAGGTTTATTCTTAGCATGTACTCTTAAAATTGCCTCACGTCCCTTGACGTCAGGGCAGCCTACCAAGACCTTTCGATCAAATCGACCTGGACGTAACAAAGCAGGATCAAGTACATCAGAACGGTTAGTAGCGGCCATCACGATTACGCCTTCATCGCCTTCAAAACCGTCCATTTCTACTAACAATTGATTCAATGTCTGTTCACGTTCATCATGACCTCCACCAATACCATTGCCACGTTTTCGACCAACAGCATCAATTTCGTCAATAAAAATAATACTTGGAGCTGTCTTTTTAGCATTGTCAAATAAGTCACGCACACGAGAAGCTCCGACACCAACAAACATTTCAACAAACTCGGAAGCAGAAATAGAATAAAATGGAACTCCTGCTTCTCCGGCTACAGCCTTAGCAAGTAAAGTTTTTCCTGTTCCCGGAGGCCCCTCAAGTAAAACACCAGCAGGTATTCTGGCACCTAATTTGGTGAATTTTGCTGGATTTTTCAAAAATTCTACAATCTCTACTAATTCTTGCTTTTCTTCTTCTTCACCAGCAACATCAGAAAAACGAATCTTGTTTTTGCTTGGATCTCTAGGTTTAACCTGTGACTTGCCAAAATTCATCATGCCACGGCCACCCTTACCGCCTTGACTCATCATCATCCATAACATAACGATGAAAATCAAAGTAGGAATCAGCATCACAGCAGTTGAAATCCAATTACCAGATTGTGATTCGCCTTGTCCAGAAAAGGCAACGCCATGCTTTTGTGCTAAATCTGATACTTTCTTTACAACTGAATCATTTTGCAACATAGTTGTACTAAATTTAGTGGCACCTACAGGTTTATTAGAATTCTTAAAGAAATCAAATCTTGTTCCTCCCCGCTTATCTAAAGCTTGAGGCTTTCTATAAGTACCAGTAACAGTATAAGCACCATTTGCTGGTTGAATGTTAATACTCTTGATTTTATTGTTTTTCAAATCTTTTATCAGATCCGAATAACGAATATTCTTAGTGGTACCATTGCCATCTGAACCTCCGAGTGCCCAGTTAATACCACTCAAGAGGATCACAAAGATAAAAATATAGAAAAGGCCATTGGAAAGTAACCTATTTCTTTTATTCTTCATAAATAACCTCCTATAAACATTGCACGATTACTTCAACGATTTTAACATAAATATTAATTTTTCTCTACAAATAAGCTTAAATATCAAAATAATGTATATATATTATAACGTTGATAATTAATATTATATTCTTGATTTTTAAAAATATCTTGTACAAACACAATATCATCATTTATTAAAATTGCCAGATAAGTGTTTCTCATAAAAGTGGGAATTTTCTTTTCAGCAAACTTCTTCTTAGGTTTGACACGAGAGCCATTTGGCAATTTTAACCGATCATTAGCTTGCAAATTTCTAGCGATAAACTTACTAGTTTTATTGGCGTAAAAATAACCTACTTCTGGTAAATCCAACTTATTTAAAGTGATAATATATTTAGTTTTAAGCCAAGAAAAGCATTGATCTAAAACCACCTCTTGTTGGTGATTTTTTAATAGTATTATATCACTTGGGCAAATATAGAAATGAGATAAATATCTAACTAATGTAAAATGATCTTTAGTATTTTGGACATTATCTGATAAATCCAAAGATTCAAAATAAACCTGACGTCCCCATTCTTTGTCAATTAACCAATTAAAATATAAGCTTAGTTGATGACAATTAAAATCAGACAAATCTGCTGCATTGACTTGAACAATACCATTGAGCAATTTATGATATCGAATTTTTTCAAAAAGTAACTTTTGCCAATCTTCCAGCGACTCTTCAGTTTGTACAAAACGATTAGCATTTTTAATCAGATCAACCGCATCTTTTTTTAATTGGGGCATAACAAAGTGCCGTAAGCGATTACGCAAAGTTTCATTTTCTTGATTGGTATAATCAACAATATATGCTAATTTTCTTTTTTTTGCATAGACTAATAACTCTTCCTTAGAAAATGATAATAATGGTCTAACAAGTAAACTATTATCAATCCAGTTTCTAATTGGCCTCAAGCTATTCATTTCTTGAACATTGCCTGATCTTAATAACTTAATAAGGATATTTTCTGCCAAATCATCTCCATGATGAGCAGTAAACAAATAATCAGCTTGATATTTACGTAAAATTTTAGCAAAAAAATCATATCGAAAATCTCTAGCAGCAGCCTCTAATCCATTTGCTGGATGAGGGGTATCCCATTTTGTCTCTTCAAGTTGCAATTTATATTGCTGACAATATTTAGTAATTATTTCACTTTCTAAATAACTATCGTTTCTTAAGCAATGATCAACATGACATATGATTAATTGACTCTGCGGATCGTCAACTATTTGTCGCATCATATCTAGCAAAGCCATGGAATCTGGGCCAGCACTAATTGCCAAAATTATTTTTTTACCAGCTAATGTCAATTTATATTTACTAAAAAAATTAATAATTTTTTTCATACTTTATATACGCTTTTTGCTTGAAAATCATCAATTGAATTGATTAAAAAGATCTTCAGCTTCTTTCAACAAACATTTCAATGTCCCTGCAAAGTCATCACTTTTATTAAAAGGATTAGTAGGATCTACCAATGTAGACTCATTAACTCGATTCAAGGACAATAAAATTTCACCTTTTTCATTAATAGCAACAATTACTAATCTTAATATCTGACCCTTAGTAAAGCTATTTTTCTTCAAATCCCAAAAAGGACCAAAATCACGCCAATGAATAAAGCCACGTCTGCCATTATTCAATATAACTTTAATACCACTAGCTATCACTTTATCGACTTTGGCACTAACACGTAAGCCCACTAAATATTTCATTAATTGCTATCCTTTTTATCCTGAATATTATAAATAAACTCACCTGGTTTGGAATAATAATATTTGTATCTAATTACTTTTAATAGATAATCCAAATCTTTGAGGTCATATGATTCTGCTTTTAATTTTTTATGAAGTGTTTGTTTTGTGTATAATTCCTTTTTGAGACTATAAACCTGATTATTTATCTTATTTGTCTGTATTCGTGCCATAATTAACTGAAACAATATAATTATAAAAATTACACCAAAACCAATAACGATTTTTCTTTTACGCAAGCGATGTATTTTTTTTCTTTGTTTTTCTGCCTTACGAATAATACGCTGTTCTTGTTCTTCAGGGCTTAAGAAATTATAGTGATGTATCCTACTCATTTTACTTCAGCCTTTCTCAATACACCGTCAATTTGACAATAGCTCTAACCTATACTAAATATATCATGACCCTCTAAAAATGTCATTCAACTACTTCATATAAATCTGAAGCTTCAGCTTTTTTGGTAGTTTCTTTTATATTTAAAACTTTTACTTTTAGAGCTTTAACTCCAAATTGAATTTCTATTATATCATTAATCGCAACATTATAACTGGACTTAACTTGACGACCATTAACAAGCACTCTTTCTTGATCAGCCATCTCTTTAGCAACAGTCCGCCTTTTAATCAAACGTGATACTTTTAAAAACTTATCGATTCTCATTAATTTTCTCCTACTACTTGTGTAAAATATCTATTACTGCTTGCAAAAATACTTTCAATTCATTGAATATAGTACGCCACGATGACTTAGAATCTAAAATCAAGCGAACATGCAAACAATCATGATCTACGCTAACGCGAGCTCTAAAACAAACATGTTCCAGCGTTCTAAAAATATTTGGTCCTTTTAATTCTTCGGAAGCCTTTTGATCTAACACAATATCTATTTTTTTATCAATATTAGTAATTGATAATATTTGTGCTGTATCAGCCAATACTTTGATTGTAGCAATATTCAACAAATTTTCCACAGATTTAGGATATGTGCCAAAACGATCAATTAATTCATCAGCAATATCATCAATGGCTTTCACATCATTTGCATGTTTAATTTTCTTATAAAATTCAATTTTTTGTTTCTGAGATGAAATATATTCTGTAGGGATATAAGCTTCCAAATTAATTCTAACTTCAGCATTAGTTTTATGACATACTTTATCGCCTCGTTTTTGCTTAATTGTTTGATCAAGCATCTGAGCATACAAATCATAACCAACACTATCAATAAAACCATGCTGTTGCTTTCCTAAAATATTACCAGCACCTCTAATTGACAAATCACGCATAGCTATTTTAAAGCCTGAGCCTAATGCCGTAAAATCACGAATAGCATTTAATCTTTTCTCACTAACTTCTGTTAAAACTTTGTCACGCTTATATAAAAAATATGCGTACGCCAAGCGAGAACTTCGACCAATTCTACCACGTAGCTGATATAATTGACTCAATCCATATGTATCTGCATTTTCTACTAATAAAGTATTCACATTAGGTAGATCTACCCCTGTTTCAATAATCGTAGTTGTAACTAGAATATCAAACTTTTTCTGAGTAAATCGCAACATAATGTCTTCTAACTGCCTTTCAGACATACGACCATGAATATATTCAATTCGTGCTTCAGGAATTAATTGTGACAAATAGGCAACTTTTTGATCAATATCTTGAATTTTATTATGTAAGAAAAAAATTTGCCCATTTCTTGCTAATTCACGTAAGCACGCTTCTCGCACAATATTTGGTGTTTCTTCTGTTACATAAGTTTGAATCGGATAACGATTAGCTGGTGGTGTCTCCATCACAGACAAGTCACGCACACCAATCATAGACATATGCAATGTACGAGGAATTGGCGTAGCTGTTAGTGTTAATACATCAATATTATTTTTTAATTTTTTGAGCTTTTCTTTGTGTTTTACGCCAAAACGTTGTTCTTCATCAATAATTAATAAGCCCAAATTTTTAAACTTAATATCACGTGATAGAATTCGATGCGTACCCACTACTATATCAATTTTTCCATTTGACAAATTAGTGGCTATTTCATCGGCTTCCTTTTCAGTTTGAAAGCGACATAGCATGGCAACATTAACAGGAAAATCTTTAAATCTTTCAAGCATAGTTGCATAGTGTTGTTCAGCAAGAATTGTTGTAGGCACCAAAAAAGCTACTTGTTTTCCACTATCAATAGCTTTAAAAGCCGCACGCAAAGCAACCTCAGTCTTACCAAATCCAACATCACCTACTAATAGACGATCCATTGGTTTTTCTTTTTGCATATCTAACTTGATTTCCTTAATAGCTTTGATTTGATCAGGCGTTTCTAAATATGGAAAAGCTGCTTCAAAATCACGCTGTAATTCATCATCAGGTAAAAAAGCAAAACCTTTTTCAGTTGCTCGATGAGCATAAATTGCCAGCAATTCATCAGCAATATCTTCAATTTTTTCTTGGACACGGCATTTAGTTTTGGCCCATTCATTACCACCAAGCTTATTTATTTTTGGTATTTTTCCATCAGATGCTACATATTTTTGCACAACTCCTAATTGATCAGCTGGTACAAACAACTGATCATGATTACGATATGTAATCGTTATATAGTCACCCTTTTTGCCATTGCTTTCTAAAGTCTTTATACCTTCGAAAATACCAATACCATGATTAATATGCACAACATAATCACCAGGATTTAATTCCTGATAACTACGAATTTGCTGAGCATTTTCTAAACTCTTTATTTTTTTATGGATATGCGGTTGTCGATTAAACAAGTCATGTTCAGTCAAATAAACCAAATTAATTCGAGGTAAAACAAAACCTTGATTAAAATTATCTACAATAATTTGCCGCTTATTTGGAATCAAACTATTTTCAGCAGCAATAGTGATATCAATGCCATAATCAGCAAAAGTACTCTTAATTTGCTTGGCTCGCACTAAATTATCAGCCTGAATAATAACAGTTTGTTGTTGTAATTCATACACTGATAATTCATTTTTAATCAGCGACATCTGACTGAAGAATTGTTGGGGTTCTCTAGTATGTAGATTTAATAATTGATCTATTTTTAAATCATTGACACTAACTTGAAATAAAGAACTGTAAATTTTAACTTGAACAATTTGGTTAAAAATTGACGTAAAATCTAATCTACTATTTTTAATATTGGTGCTTGTCTCATGAGCTAAATAATCACGATTGCGGGCATCAATTTGAACAATATTTTGTCTAATTGCTCTAATATCATCAAAACAAATAATCCCCGACTCAGTTAGATAGTCTAAAATTGTAGTATAATCTTCATTTTGATAAAGTTTATCTAACTGATCATCTGCAGGCTCTATAACTACCTCAGTTAAACTGTCTTTAGTACGTTGACTAACAGGATTAAAAGTTCTGATATTATCTATCTCATCATCAAAAAACTCGATACGATATGGATATGCAATATTAATTGGATAAATATCTAGAATATCCCCTCTTAGTGCAAATTCACCAGGATTTGCCACCAAATCATCACGTTTATATCCACAGCGAACCAAAAAATCACAAATTTTTGATAAGTTACAAACTTGATTTACTTTTAAGGTTAAACTATTCGCTTTAAATTTAATAGCAGCAGGTAATGGATATTGCAAAGCCTGTGGAGTAGAAATAACTATTCCCTTTTGTTTCGTCAGCAAAAAAGACATAGCATCTAACCTTTGACTTAATTCATCCAATGACGATACAGCAGCCTGCGTTTCTAATAATGGTTCAACTGGAAAAAAATGAACCATATTTTCTTCAAAAAGTTCTACCAAAGACGAATAAATTTGCTGTGCTCGATTTTCATCACTAGCGACAATCAAAATAGGTTGTTGTAGCCTATGTAAAAGCTCTCTGATGATCAGATTAAAGGCTCCAAAATTCACCCCTGTTAACATCGAATTTTTTGCTTGCGGAACTGCCTTGATAAAATTTACCAAGTTAGCATCAGCTGCAATTAACTCAGAAAGTTTCATTACTTCATTACCTTTTATGCTTAATTATACTTGTTCATCAAAAATTCTATGCTCTTATTGTCAATAAAATCATCAATAATCTGACTTACAGTTGCAAACGTTGCTTCCATTTTAGTACAATCCTCGCTTGAAAATGGTGTCAAAACCCATGAAACAACTGTTTCTTTCGTTGGATGATCAATTCCTATTTTTAGTCGATTAAATTCTGAATCATTTAAGCAATTAATAATACTCTTAATTCCATTGTGTCCACCTGATTTGCCACTTTTTCTAAGCCGTATTTTAGCTACTGGCATATCCATATCATCATGTATTACTAAAATATCATGTGCATCAATTTTAAAAAAATCAACTAATTGTGTGACCGATTTTCCTGAATCATTCATATACGTTTGAGGTTCAAGTAAAATAACATCTTCACCTTTAATCTTAGTTTTTATCCAAAAGCCTTCAAATTTTTCCTTATTAAAGGAAAGACCATTTTTTTTCAAATAATAATCTATAGCCATAAATCCAGTGTTATGCTTTGTTTTTTGATATTTTAAACCAGGATTTCCTAATCCCACAATTAATTTCATTTGATCAATCTCCTATAGCTCATCTACTAAATCAAGATTATAACATATAAAATAATACAAAATTTTAAAACTTTGCTTTTAAATGGTATAATCAATTTGTTAAAGGATTAACAAAATTAAGAAAGGATGTTGTAAAACATGACAGAAGAAAAAATTCATAAAGTTATTCTTGTTGGTGACGGTGCCGTAGGATCTAGTTACGCATTTGCTATGGTACAACAAGGCATTGCACAAGAATTAGGTATTGTTGATATTGTTAAAGATAGAACTAAAGGAGATGCTATCGACTTATCAGACGCTACACCTTGGATTGCTCCAAAGAATATTTACTCTGCTGAATATTCAGACGCTAAGGATGCTGACTTAGTAGTTATCTCTGCTGGTGCTCCACAAAAACCAGGTGAAACTCGTCTTGACTTAGTTAACAAGAACTTAAAGATCTTGAGTGCAATTGTTGAACCAATTGTTGAATCAGGATTTAAGGGTATTTTCTTAGTTGCTGCCAACCCTGTTGACATTTTAACTCATGCAACTTGGAAGATTTCAGGATTTCCAAAAGATCGTGTTATCGGTTCAGGTACATCTCTTGACACTGGTCGTCTTCAAAGAGCTATTGCTGAATTGGAACACGTTGACCCTCGTTCAGTTAATGCATACATGCTTGGTGAACACGGTGATACTGAATTCCCTGTATGGAGCTACAACAACGTTGCTGGTGTTAAAGTATCAGATTGGGTTAAAGCACATCCAGAAGTTGGTGAAAACAAGCTTGAAGAAATTCACAAGACAGTTGCTGATGCTGCTTACACTATCATTAACTTGAAGGGTGCAACTTTCTATGGTATCGGTACTGCACTTGCAAGAATTACTAAAGCTATTTTGAACGATGAACATGCTGTTCTTCCATTATCAGTATCAATGAATGGTGAATATGGTTTACATGACCTTCACATTGGTACTCCTGCAGTTGTTGGTCGCAAAGGTCTTGAACAAGTTATTGAAATGCCTTTGAATGAAGACGAACAAAAGAGAATGGAAGCTTCCGCAAAACAATTGAAGGAAGTTATGGATCGTGCCTTCAAAGAAACTGGCGTTAAGGTTCGTCAATAATTTAATATAGCTTAAATCTAAAAGATTAGCACTTTTTTGAACATTGATTGATAAAATGAACTTTTTATTAATCAATGTTTAATTTTGCCCTGATTTTATGATATAATTTTATAAAATTATCGATATATGGAGGAAAAATATGCTAATCAAATCATTAGTCTATAAAAAAGACTACTTAACAACCGTTAATGAAAAAGCAACTTTAGCCGAAGCATTACAAATTTTAGAAGATTCAGGCTATCGTTGTGTCCCTATTTTAGATGACTCAGGTAAACTTTTTCGAGGGAATATTTATAAAATGCACATCTATCGCCATAAGTCACAAGGTGGCGACATGAATTTACCTGTAACTTATCTTTTGAAAAATGCGACTAAAACCATTAAGGTTAATTCACCATTTTTTCAAGTATTTTTTAACATTAAGGACTTACCATATATTGCTGTTCTTGATGAACAAGATTATTTTTATGGGATTTTAACTCACTCCAAATTATTAGGAATGCTCTCAGATGCTTGGAATATTAAAAATAGTTCGTTTGTTTTAACCGTCCTTTCTGATAATGAACGTGGAAATTTAGTCAAGATGGCAAAAATAATTTCCAAATATACTAATATTGCTAGTTGCTTAACCTTGGATGTTAAATTAGGTGAATTAGTTCGTCGTAATCTATTTACATTACCTGTAGGCGTATCCAATGATACAATGAAAGCCATTGTAGACAAATTAGAAAAAAAGGGTTTTGTAGTAGCGGAGATTGAAGATTTGCAGTCGGGTACAATTCTAAGATCTGATGAAAAACCTGGTCAATATTTGAATAAATAATTATATATCCAAAAAAGGTTATCAGTTTTAACGCTGATAACCTTTTTACTTTGGCTATTATCTTTTTGATTAAATTTCTAAAATTTATTGAGATATTCACGTGGTACACGGTCACTTAACAGGCAAGCAATTTCATAATGAATTGTATTAGCATAATCTGCTACTGCTTTAATATTATTTGGAGCTTTTGCATCAGCAGAAATCAATTCAACTGGTGTACCTACTGGCATTTTTTCTGGTAACAAAACCATAAATTGATCCATACATACACGACCAACAATTGGACAATATACATCCCCAACTTTAACTTTAAATCCTTGCATTGAGCGTTGCCAACCATCAGCATATCCTACTGGAACTGTGCCAATCCATTCATCAGTATCAGCTTTAAAAGTTGCACCATAACCCACCGCATTATTAGCATGAATTTGTTTTACAAATACTAATTCACTAACAAAACAAAGAGCTGGTTGCAAAGTAAATTTAGGTTGAATCTCAATGCCATGAGGTGCTGAAGATGGATTTAAGCCGTACATGGCGATCCCGTAGCGTACTAAATCACTATCCACTTGGCGATTAAAAATAGAAGCTGCACTATTATCACAATGAATATACTTTGGCTTTATTCTTAACATTTTTTTAAAGTGGTCAAATTTTTTAACTTGACTATCAAAATACTCTAAATCATGACAATCTGCTGTAGAAAAATGGGTAAACATTCCTTCAACATCATATTCAGGATGAGACAATAAATAATCATTAGCCTTTAAAAATGCATCATCTTCATTAAAACCTATTCTCCCCATCCCAGAATCAATTGCCAAATGAATTTTTAATTTAGTCCCAGATAAAAAAGTGCTAGTTTTTTTTAACCAATCTAAATCACCAACAGTTAAAGAAATGTCATTCTCAGCTGCTAATGATGCAAATTTAGGTAAAGTAATACCTAATACTAAAATAGGTACCTTAATTCCAGCTTTACGTAATTCAATAGCTTCATCTAAAATAGCAACACATAGTCCTTGAGCACCCGCAGCAATAGCTGTCTTAGAAATGACAACACTACCATGTCCATAGCCATTGGCCTTGACAACTGCCCACAACTTTTGCCCTGATTTCAAATTTTTTATTTCATTTTCGACATTACTTTTAATTGCTGCTAGATCAACCAATATTTTGGTCGGTCTATGAATTCCTGAGATCATTTCTTAAATATCCTCCAACACTACCTGCGTGACTAAATATCTTTTCTCATGCGAAATACTTACAAAAATCCTACCATGATAACTTTTAGCTGTCATCTCTGGCTGTCCTAAATCATTATCAATAATCTCTACTTCTTTAAATTTAACAATAGTACCTAGTCCTACTCCCATAGCCTTTGAAAAAGACTCTTTACAGGAGAATCTGCCAGCTAAATACTCTACTTGTCTATTTTCCTGATATTTTTGATATTGTTCAAATTCTTTAGAAGTTAGCACTCTTTTAGCAAATAAATCGCCTTTTTTTATTTGCTCACGAATTCTGTCTAAATCAACAATATCAATACCAACGCCACGTAACACAAGCATTTCCTTTCATATCATCATAATAAACTAGCAATAATAAATATTATATCATGACATATTATTTATAAAAAAAGCAGCATCCTGCACTTAAAATTAGTACTCCGACACTGTTTTTTATTTTAATCTTTTTTCTTAATTACAAAATTATGTTTAATATTCCGCTCTCTTGTTTGAGCATTTGGTTTGCGATGACGCTTAATATTTCGATCACGATCATCTGAACGATATCTGCGTTTAAAGTTTTGTGTGTTTCCTCTTCTATTTTTGAAAGGCAACGGTTTTTCCGGAGTTATTTCTACTTTTACTTGCTCAGCATCCTTAGCCATATCTTTTAATAATGCGGCAACTAAATCTAGAGCAGAATTATTTTCTAATAATTTTTCAGCTTCTTTAGTATACTTAGTTAAATCACTATCTAATAATTCTTGAATTTTTTTGTTTGCAATGCTTAATTGACCATCAAAAGCTTCTTTATCAGATGGTGGTCTTAGAGGTGTCATTTTCTTACGTGTTAATCTTTCAATTGTCTTCATATAGCCAATTTCATTAGGAGTAACAAAAGTAATTGACATACCATTCTTACCTGCTCTACCCGTTCTTCCAATTCGATGAACGTATGAATCAGGATCTTGAGGAATATCATAATTATAAACATGACTAACCCCTGAGATATCAAGACCACGAGCTGCCACATCAGTAGCTACCAATATATCCAATTTACCTTGCTTAAAGCGTTTCAAAACACTCATTCGCTTAGTTTGGGTTAAATCGCCATGTATTCCTGCAGCATCATAACCACGTGCCTGAAATCCTCTAGTCAGTTCGTCAACACGTCGTTTGGTTCTACCAAAAACAACCGATAATTCTGGATCTTGGACATCTATCAATCTACATAAAATATCAAATTTTTCATTTTCTTTTAGACGAACAAAATATTGATCAATCAAATTTGCAGTTAACTCTTTAGATTTAATCTGGACAATTTGCGGATCATGCATAAATTTTTCACCAATTTGTAAAATTGGTTTAGGCATAGTAGCTGAAAATAACAAAGTTTGATGATCATTAGAAGCAAAAGTCAAAATACTTTCAATATCTTGGATAAAGCCCATATCTAACATTTCATCAGCTTCATCTAAAATAACATGCTTCAAATGAGAAAGATTAATTGTACGTCGCTTTAAATGATCAAGTAATCTACCAGGAGTACCTACCAAAATATTAGGAACCTGCTTTAATGATCTAATTTGACGTCGAATATCTGCACCACCATAAACTACTTGCACATGTGCATTTTCATCTCTACCTAATCTAAATAATTCTTCTTGTGTTTGAATAGCAAGCTCACGTGTAGGCTCAATAATTAAGGCTTGAATACCTTCCTGCTTTTTATCTAAAGTTTGTAAAATTGGTAAACCAAAAGCAGCTGTCTTACCTGTTCCTGTTTGGGCTTGTCCTATGACATCCTTGCCACTTAGAACCAAAGGAATCGTTTTTTCCTGGATCGGCGTTGCCTCTTCAAACCCCGCACGCTTAATTGCTTTCAATAATTCTGGCTTTAAATTTAATTCTGAAAATTTCAAATATCTATTTCCTTCCTACAGAAGGCGCTCTAACACTTTTTCAAGATGCATTCCATGAGAGCCCTTAAGCATAACAATATCATGTGGCTTTATATCTTCTTTAAGATCGTTAATCATTCTATCCATATGATCTTTTTCATAGTAATGCAAAGCTGAGCTTTCATATTTTCCAGACAGCGCCTCGAATAAATATTTCATTTCCGGACCATATAGATAAAGCTCATCTATTAATTGAGGAGTCAAAACCTCGGCTAAACTAGCATGCAACTGGTGTGAAGCTGCACCCAATTCTAACATATCACCTAAAACAGCAATCCGACGACCAAATGCGTCTACATCAACTTGACTAAATGATGTTAACACAGCTTTAGCAGCAGTAGGGTTAGAATTATAAACATCACTCATAATTGCTTCACCTAAGTCGCCTTTTTCCCACTGCATTCTATTAGCTGTTGGTACAAAATTAGCTAATGCCTGAGCTATTTCTACATCAGGCACACCAAACGTTCTACCCACCAAAATAGCTGCCAACGCATTTGACACATTGTGTTTACCAATCATTGGTATAGTAAATTTAACTTTTGAATCATTAATGGTAAATGAAGCATGGTGCATATATGAATTAAAATTAGTTGCATAAATTGTATCAGTTGAATTAAAACCAAAAGTGGCCTGTAATTGATTCAATTTTTGAGCACGTGCTTGCAATAAAGGTTCATCACCATTAAAGATAAACTTTCCATCTTCTTTTAAGAAATCAGTGATTTCCATTTTCGCATCAGCAATTTTATCTCTTGTACCAAAAAACTCAATGTGTGCTTCACCAATCATCGTAATTACACAAACATCTGGACAAACGAGCTCACTCAAATGATGCAATTGACCTGCACGATCCATACCCATTTCCAAAACTAAAATTTCAGTTGTAGGTTTCATTTCTAGAATCGTTATTGGCACGCCGATTTCATTATTAAAATTGGCTTGTGTTTTATGCACATTAAATCTTTTCGATAAAACCGCAGCCACCATATCCTTAGTAGTAGTTTTACCATTGGATCCTGTAATCCCAACCACCGTTGGATTAACTTTTTGCAAATAATATTTTGCTAATTTTTGCAACGCTAATAATGTATCATCAACCACAAGTACAGGAATATTCTCAGGTCTATTAGCATGATCTTTTTGCCATAATGCAGCTACAGCACCATTAGCAACTGCATTAGCAACATAATCATGACCATCACGTTCGCCAACCAAGGGAACAAATAATGAATCTGCGACTGCTTTTCGTGAATCAAACACTACAGACGATACAATCGTACTTTCATTCATAGACAAATCGCAACCGATTGCATTAGCGATTTCTGAAAGTTGCATTTTCATAATAAAAAATTTACTCCTAACCTTAATTAGTATTTAAACTAATCAGTGTTTATAAACACATAATAAATTATATCACTTATAAAGTTAAAAAAGAGCAACCAACATAGGGCTGCTCTTTTACAAAGAATCTTGTCGTGATTAATTCTTTGAAGAAATACCATACTTCTTGTTGAATTTTTCGATACGACCATCTGCTTGAGCAAACTTTTGTTTACCTGTGTAGAATGGGTGGGAATCTGAAGAAATTTCAACACGAACTAATGGATAAGTTTTACCTTCAAATTCGATAGTTTCTTTTGGTTTCAAAGTAGAACCTGATACAAATTTTGCACCAGTTGATGAATCCATGAAAACTACTTCTTGATAATCTGGATGTATACCTTGTTTCATAATTATTATCTCCTTTGCCATAGCCATTTCTCAGACCATAGATTAACATGACTAATAAATTATATCATCAGTAACTAACTAATTCAAGATAAAATAATTTTTGCTCCAAATTATTCTGATTTTTCAAATAAATATCTACTAAATACTATTTGAAAACGCTATCATATAGAGGCACGCCCACTATTCCAACTTGAATCGTATATTGATATAGTGTATAATACCATCTATTAGCAAGGAAACGCTTTCTCTTTTGAAAAAATGGCAAAATTTTTCCTTGCATTATCTAATTTTCAATTTAAAGGTGAATACTACTATGGAAAAAACAAAAAAATTACCTACTTTGGCATTATCAACTTTAATGATGATGACATTAGGTAATTTAGGTACCAGTATGGCATTTCAGCTACAAAGTGCTAATATGGCACGAATTTTTCAAACCTTAGGAGCTGATCCCACCAGATTAGGATTTTTCTTCATTTTACCGCCACTTGCAGGTATGATAGTTCAACCTCTTGTTGGATACTATTCAGATAGAACTTGGATACCACGATTAGGTAGACGACTACCTTATTTAATGTTAGGAACTATTGTAGCAGTAATTGTGATGTGCCTTTTACCAAATGCAGGTTCATTAGGTTTATCTACATCAGCGGCTTTATGGTTTGGTGCTATTGCCATTTTATTTATGGATTTATCATCAAATATGTCCATGCAACCATTTAAGATGATGATTTCGGACATGGTTAATATCGCACAAAAAGACACCGCTTGGTCATGGCAAACAATATGGAGTAACATTGGTGGCGTTTTTGCAACTATATTACCAACTATCTTAACTATCATCGGAATTAAAAACACTGCTTCGAAAGGAACCATACCTGATTCTGTAATATTATCTTTCTACATCGGAGCCTTGATTTTAATAGTTACTTCTATTTTTACTATTTGCAATGTACATGAATATGATCCTATAACTTATGCCCAATATCATAAACTTGCTAATAAAAAATCTGAAGTTCATGGATTAATTAATATTTTAAAAAAGGCACCAAAAGTTTTTTGGACATTAGGAATTGTGCAATTCTGTTCTTGGGTCAGCTTTCAATATTTGTGGACTTATGGTCCCGGAACTATTGCTCAAAATATTTGGCATACAGCTAATGCTAAGAGTGAAGCCTTCCAACTTGCTGGAAATTGGTATGGAATTTTATTAGGTATCCAAACAATTATCGCTATCTTATGGGGATTTGTCTTAGTAAAAATCAATGATAAAACCCGTAAACCAATGTATATTTTAGGATTAATTGTCGGAGCTATTGGTTATTTTGTCTTAGCTAATGCTCATACTAAATTAGGATCAATCATTGCCTTCATATGTATTGGAATTGTCTGGGTCACTATTAACGCTATTCCATTCACTATCTTAACGAATGCCTTAAGTGGTTCAAATATCGGCGTATATATGGGATTATTTAATTCATGGATATGTTTACCACAAGTGGTAGCTTCAGTTGCTTCCTTTGTTTTATATCCATTATTAAACAAATATATGCCAAACATGATTATGATATCAGGTATTGTATCATTAATTGGTGCTGCATCTGTCTTAATCATTAAAGAAACATATGGTGAAAAGAAATAGAAAAAGTCGAGAATATTCTCGGCTTTTTTTATAGCAGATATATAGCTCGCTTAAAAAGCTAATAAATGACATGTTAATATGTTTTAGTCTGTTAAAATTTAATATAATAAGAGTAATTCTTAAAAGAGCAATGATATAGAGGATATTATATGGAAAAGTGGAAATTATTTGAATTAGACTGCAATGCATATTTAAACAAAAAGTATGGCAACTTCTTTACTCATTTTGGCTTTAGCAATTCAACAATTAGTGACATCAAATATGAAAATAACAAAAAAATGTTTTATATAGAAGTTAAGATGCCCTCCGCACAAAGTGGGCAATTTGTGCTTTTGCCAGATTATCAAAATAAAAAATTTATTTTTTCACCAAATAATAAAACGAAGCCAAATAAAAGTACAGATTTCATAATTGCATATATGAACAAGCATTTTGAAAAATATGCACATGTTGACTCAATTGGACAAAATATTGATATAGATCAAAAAATATTTAATGAATGGATCACTAATGCCTATAAAGATAAAGGCGTTAAATTTATGATTACGAAAGGAAAAGACTACATTATTTTTCCTATCAATCAATATGGTAATTATTTCTTTATAACTGCTAAATATAGGATCAAAAAAAGTGGCTCTAGCAAAGTACCAAAAAGCAAGCAACAAGAAGTCCTAAAAAAATTAACCCAGATGAATATCAATTTTGAGTTAACAGATGATTTCAACATCAAATCTAACAACCGTCTTAATAAGCTCAAATTTCAAGTTGATGATTCTGAATATATGTTTAGCCATTTTAAAGAAAACATTTATCATATTAGAAAATTATCTAATACAAGAAATGCTAATGTTATTTTTAGTATCGAATTACGCAAAGAACAAAATCCAACCGATTTAGAAAATTTTGTGAATTCATTATAACTCAAACCATCTCTAACTGGTTTGTCCCACTATATTTATGGTTTAAGGCATCGCTAATTTGTTGCGTTATAAGTTGCAATACGTCAACTACAACAGAATTACCCAACTGCTTATATGCTTGATTCATATTAGGATGCAATTTAAAACTATCTGGAAATCCCATGATTCGAGCACATTCTCGGGGATGGAGTCTTCTAGTTTGTCCATTAATCAAATAGCCACCCGTTTTAGCAAATACTCCTCCACCATATGCAGATAAAGTTATGGCTATTCCTTTAGGTGAATAAATTCTTTCACCCTGACCGCCCTTACCCACGGTTCCTACTCTGATTGTAGAAGGAGAATTATAATTGATGTTAACTTTGTCATTAAGCACCAAATCTGTACGATTAACAATTAAATCTCTAACTTCATTATCAGGTAGTAAAAAATCTTCAACGAATCTATTTAATTTAAAAGGTTGAGGAAATACAAACGATTCTCGCTCAACATCATTTCTAAAACATACCATGTATACACGCTCACGCTTTTGCGGAATACCATAATTAATTGGATTCAGAACCCTAAATTGGAAACTATAGCCTAATTCTAGCATAGTATTTTTAACGACACTGATTGTTTTACCGCCGTCATGTGTAGCAAAGTTTTTAACGTTTTCAAGGAATACTACCTTGGGGCGTTTTTCTTTAACAATTCTAGCCACGTCAAAAAACAAAGTACCTCTACTATCTTCAAAACCATATTGCTTACCACTAATCGAAAACGGCTGACAAGGAAAGCCAGCACATAATATATCGTGATCTGGAATACTTGTTTCATCAACTTGAGTAATATCACCTTCAGGGGTATCACCAAAATTCATGTGATATGTTTCTTGAGCAAATTTATCCCATTCATTTGAATAGACACACTGTGCGCCGAATGATTCTAATGCAAGTCTAAATCCACCAATACCTGCAAATAAATCTATAAATTTATAACCTTTTAATGATTTATTATCTATGTGAATCATCTTAACCCCCGTTAAATAGTAAATGTGCCTGTACAATTATACTATATATACGATATTTTTAAATATCAATAGTTATGGTAGAGGTCTATTTTGACACATAAATTAACTATATTTAGTGAGAAAATTAGTTTTAAACTAAGTATATGTACACAAAAACCGCAGCTTAACGCTACGGTCTTTTTGTATGCTAAATATTAATCTAAAAAAATCATTTTATCTTTTATAGAATATTTTTAGAAAATTTTTAGAAAATTTTGCTATTATTTCTGTTCTTCTTTCCCAAGCGTACGATATATACCAAACCGTTCAAGATATAGGATTTTATTTTTTCTAATGCCACTAAATCCACCTAATTATAGGACGTTTTCAAATTTTTAGTCCCGTCCCAGTACCAGTACCGGAGAAGTATTGTTTTAATATAATATCTGTTAATCTTGTTTATCCAGTTTTCAAATTAATCTCACTTCGAATTTACTTCATTTTTACTTTTTACTTTGTGGGTTTAAATCTAAATATATTACTTGGTAATTATCCAGCCTATGGATATAAGACAAAAGATCTACAGAACCTAAAGCAAGAAGATTTTGTTAAAATCTTCGGAGAAGTAAAAACTAATATTGGCAACAATGAAAGGGAACATAAAAATGTTCGTATTCTGTCTTCTCAGCTATTAAAAGCAAAAGAACAAGTAAGGAGTCAAGACAAGGATAAACAGTCCATATTAGGGCAAATAAATAGCTTTAGGGCAGAGGACAAACTTAAGTCATATAAGAAAGACCATAGCAAAGGTGCAGAGAGATAAATATCGGCAGTTTTCGGACTGCCTTTATTTTTTGCTAAGTTTAACGCAGTAAATCATATAATTGAAAGGAATCTGTATTATATTCTCTAATTAGATAGTTAATCTATACATTTAGAAAGGTAAAATATAGAATTGGAGAATGATATGGGATTTTCATATAACAAATTATGGAAGTTTTAATAGATAAAAATATGAAAAAAACAGACTTACAATGTGCAATCGCAACAACACCCAAGACAATAGCAAAAATGGGAAGAGACGAAAATGTAAGTCTAGAAACATTAGGAAAGATTTGTGAGTATTTTCAATGTGATATTGGAGATATTATTGAATATAAGTCAATGGAAATCAAGTATGATAACGGAATTTGATAGTATTCCATATTCCAATGCTGGTAGAGGGCTACAATGCTTATTAAAAACTGAGCTTGCTTTAAATAATATTAATACAAATAAAGATAAAATAATTTTAATTGAAGAGCCAGAAAACCATTTGTCATATTCTAACATGAATAATTTAAGTGATATTATACAAGTAAATAGTAATAAGAAATCTAGTCAAATAATTATTTCAACTCATAGCAGTTTTGTTTTAAATAAATGAGGCATAGAAAATTTAATACTTTTATCAAACAAAAAAAGCTCTAAAATTACAAATTTAAGTAGTGATACAGAAAAATATTTTAAAGCTATTTCAGGATACGACACATGTGGAGACAGTGGTATTATTGTCAAGAAAATAGAATAACAAGCTATAAAACTGTCGAAATAGGTGGCTTTTAGGATTTTAAAAGAAATCAGTTCTATAATAAATTAAAAATCGTGTTGGTAGAAAAATCGTCTACTTCTACCAACACGATTTTACAAAGAGCCAGTACTTACATCTCTTTTTCTCCTATAAAACTATTGTATCTTGATACTTTAAGGAGTTTCAATCATTCTATATGTTAATTGTCATTTTTTCGGATCTAATCTTAATAAAATGGCATTAATTGCAACTAAGACTGTTGACACAGACATTAGAATTGCTCCTACTGCAGGACTTAATGTGAAGCCAAAAGGGGCCAAAATTCCAGCAGCTAGAGGAATAGCTATAAAGTTATAGCCGGCTCCCCAAAAGAGATTTTGTTTCATTTTACGAGTTGTTTTGTGTGCTAATTCAATAAATGATTCAATATCTCCTGGATCAGATTGAGTCAAGATGACATCAGCTGAATCCAACGTCACTTGAGTTCCTGCACCGACCGCTATTCCAACATCTGCCAAGGCAAGAGAAGGAGCATCATTGACACCGTCACCTACCATGATAACTTTTTTTCCTTCTTCTTTAAGTGTTTTTACTAACTCATATTTGTCTTGTGGAGATTGATTTGATCTATATTCAATCCCTAAATCTTCTGCCGCGCCTTGAGCTGCTTTTTCATTATCACCTGTTGCCATAATTGGCTCTATATTGTTATTTTTAAGAGCTTCTATTAATTCTTTACTGGTTGCTTTTAATTCATCCCCCAAAGCTACAGCACCAATGGCATCATCGTTTTCTACTAAGACACTGAGGGTTGCTCCTTTTGGAATATCAATATCCAAATTACGTCCGTATGCTTTTTGACTGATTAATTGGTATTGGTGCCCATTGGCTTTACCTTCTACGCCAGCACCGGAAATTACATCAATGGAATCAAAGGATACTGGACTTATACCTTCTTGGTCGGCGAAGCTTATAATTGATTGAGCAATAGGGTGACTAGACCCTCCTTCAATACCTGCCAATAGTGAAATGATTTCCTCTTTTGTATATTTTTCATTAAGAAGTTTTACATCTAATACTTTAAACTCACCTGTTGTTAAAGTACCTGTCTTATCTAAAATCATCACATCTGCATCTTGAGCTATTTCTAAAGCCTCACGGTCTTTTACTAGTAAGCCATGACTTGCCCCTAAGCTTGTGCTACGAGCGGTGACCAATGGAATAGCTAGACCCAAAGCGTGAGGACAAGCTATAACTAATGTTGTGATAGCAAATTTTACTGCCGTTGGGATGTCCGCTATAAGCGTCCATACTACAAAAGCTATTAGTGCGGCAGTTACCGCAATATAGAAGAGCCACCCTGCAACCTTTTGAGCAATATTTTCTGCACGAGAAGGTTGACTTTGAGCTTGGCTGATTAAATCCTGTACTTGAGATATAAAGGATTTATCACCTGTCTCAAGTACTTTAATATAAAGAACCCCTTCTCCATTTGTTGAACCCCCAATTACTTCATCGCCAGGACCTTTTTTAACTGCTTTTGATTCTCCAGTCAAAAGAGCTTCATTTACACGTGATTCGCCACGCTCGATAGTTCCGTCTGCTGGCACATTTTCTCCAGCTTGAACTCGAATTAAATCACCTACCTTTAAGTCAGCAACTGGTCGTGTTTCTATTGAATCGTCATCTAATACTACGTGAGCATCTTTTGGTACTAGCTTAGCCAGTTCTTCTTGTGCATCTCCTGCTTCTCCAATTGCTTTCATCTCAATCCAGTGACCTAATAACATGATTAATAGTAATGAAGCAAATTCAAAGAAAAAATCCATAATTTGTTCAACTGTTACGTAGCTTGCTATTACAGTATAAATACTATATAAATATGAAACACTTAAGCCTAAAGAAACGAGTGCCATCATTCCAGGTTCTTTTTGTTTAAATTCGTCAACTGCCCCTTGATAGAATGGACGTCCACCATAAATAATTAATATAGTAGATAAAATAGCTACTACAATATCAGAATATGGAAAAGTAAACTGGAATGGTAGGTCAAACCCAGCCATAGGGGATAAGAGCATAATAATGATTCCTAGTGGCAATGATTTTAAGAAAAGTTCCTTAAAGTTTCCGTGATGATGGTGGTCATGCCCTCCGTGCCCGCTGTGATCATGCCCAGCATGATGTTCTTGATGTTGATCCTTATGGTCTCCATGTTCATCTGTGATTCCATGCTCATGTTTTGAATGATCCATGTCGCCATGATTATGGTGACTGTGGGATGAATGTTTGTTGTTATTGTTCATTTTAAATTCCTCCTTATTCTTAATGATGATGTAAATGACATTTGCATTGTCCTTCTGGACAATTGCAATCCACTTCTTCTACTGCGAAAGATTTTTTCATCTCTAATATTTTTTCTAGTTGATCTATATCATCGAAGCTTAAAACATGATCTTCAATGATGCTTCCTATTACATTTCCGACTTTCTTATTGCAAATACGATTAAAAATATCTTCTGCATAATCCATTACGGCTTCTGTCGCTTCAATATTGGCAGTGTAAATAAACTTTCTACCTTCTTGCTCTGTATTTAGTACGCCTTTTTCAACTAATCGACCTAAGATCGTTTTGATAGTGGATTGTGTCCAGTCCATTTTTTCTTGCAATACGGTAATGACTTTTTTACTAGTTACTCGATCATTTGCCCAAACTACACGCATGACTTCCCATTCTGCATCTGTGATATAAGTATTAAGTCCTATTGTGCTCATTCTCCTTTCCGCCTCGTCGTTTACATATGTAAACAAAAATCCTTAAAATAGGTTTACCATTGTAAACGAATTATGTCAAGTCTTTTTAATAAATGTAAGCAACGCTTATAGATTTTTATCTCTCCACTTCTATCCCATAATAATTTTCATAGTTTTTCCTATACTGAACAAGGTCAGAAAATTGTTCTTTATTTAAAGAATACTCTTGCATAAAGGCTCATTGAATTAGGGATTTTAGAAAACTGATTTAGAGAGTCTTTTAGGTGGCAAGTAGAAAGGCTATGAGTTTAATGCTCATAGCCGTTTTTGCGGGTCTGTAAATAATTTTGTGTATCAACCTAAATCCTGATATAAGGGTAAGGGTTGATACATTTTTTATGTATCAATATTTGTCATTCCTATAGGAATGGAGTTTTTTTAATTGTACACAACTTTAATAAACTGTAAAATTTTCATGAAAATTTGCAGCCGATTTCATACTAAATTATTATCTTAATTAAAACCTTTCTCCAAAAAATATTGATAATTGGGATAAGATTTGATCCCAGCCTCGTATTCTATATGTCCATATGATGATCTAACTGTTCTTTTACTAGTACCGTTTCTTGTATTTAAGGATAGTGGTTTTTCTATATTGAACAAGGTCGGAAAATTGTTCTTTATTCAAAGAATACTCTTGCATAAGGGTGTTCTTTTTTTCTTGCAATTTTGCAATTTATCGAGATTTAATAGTATTTCTTTTATATTTGTTAGTTTTTATAGTTTTCTAATATCTCTTTAACGACTATTTTATAAACAGAAAGCTCACTATAATATTCCTCTGCAAATTGCTTATCTTCAGGATTTTTCTTGTGACATTTATAAATTTCACGATACTTATTTATAGAATTTATATTTTCCATATTTTGTTATAAACTCTTCATTTCAGTTTCAATTTTCTTTATTTTATCTAGCAAGTTTTGTCTATCATCAACAGATTTTTTGATTAGCTCATTGAGCTGAGTGATTGAATTAAATATCAAGCAGAACTGTACTTTTAGTATCATTGTCTTCTCGTATTTTTATAAACTGAATATGGTCAGTAGATTGGTGACTTTTGAATAAAGATAGCAAGATTTTTTCCCTCTTAATTATATAGTCTATTGCCAAATTTACAGCTGATTTTATAATGTATATTTTTGTAATTACTATATTAATCACCAGAACTTTCTTTTGATTTATTAAGCAGTAGAGAATGGATCTGCCATATTTCTCTTGACATTTACACCAATTTTCTAATTCTGTTTGCTCATAATATATTTTTTTACATTGATTTTACCTTTAAACTTGTATTAAATCATCTTCAACTTATTAAAGATAATTATATCAAATAAAGCCTAATTCCTCATTTAAAAAGGTGCCATATTTCTACGACACCTTGTTTTAAATTATTCGATTTTATCTCTCAAATTCTTGACTATAAATACTTGTATTAAAGTACAGAGAAAGTATTTAAACTTAAACAATACAGATCTCTATGATGCTTGATAAAAGTCACATTATTAAGTTGGGAATTGATACCAAGGAAAAAGATTAGATTCGCATTCTTTCTTGAACCGAAAATCAGAGTTTTTTTTTTGAACTAATCCTTCATTGTAGCTACTACTATTATCCAATATTAAATTAATTCTGTATCTAATCATATATAATGCTAACATGGTGACTTTAAAAGCAAATTTAAGCATATAACCTTCAAAATAATCTCTTCCATGAATACATTCATTTCTAATGTTTAGAGAATTACTATTGTACATAAAGTGATATACGAATAATAAATCTGGAGCACTCTCAAACCCATCCAACTCCTCATATACATCTTCTATTAGCTCCCTTAATATAGAACTTGGATCTTTAAATTTCATAAATTCATCAACATTCTCTTTAAATGGCACAATTCCAAATAACTTTCCAAGTTGTCTAATCTCAATTTCTAATAAAGGAAAGAGTTGTGTTAAGTGGCCTAAAGAAATTTGTTCATTAAATGGAATTAACTTAACTCCAATAATTTCTTCTAACAATGCATATAATTCTTTTTCTTTCTTAAATAAAGCAATTACTGAATAAACATTATTTTTATATCTCTCATGTATAGCAGCAACATAAATGCCTACATCTAAAACATTTATAAATTTATATCCATATCGCTCTATAATTTTCTCCACCTGTTTTTTTAAGATATTGTCTGTTTCATGTCTATCAAAATTTATACCAGTATCTTTAATTGGAAATATATTGTTCAGTGTAATTCTACTAACCATATGTATTACTGCATGTTTAGACGTTTCTTCAAGAACTGATATTAGGTCATCAACTTTAGCTAGAATAGTACTATTTGCAACAATAATGGGATTCTCCATAATACTTTTATTGTATTTTTCTACTTCTTCTGTAGAAATCTGGGTACCATATGTAAATTCCTGAAGATTCTTTACTTGTTCTTGGTATTTATTTTTTTGCCAATACTCTTGAATATTGATCATATCTTGTTTCACAATTCTTTTATCAACAATTTGATTAGTTTGGTTAACAGATATGAGAAATAACATCGCTTGGTAGAATAAATTCGCAACTGAAATATCATTTACATCTTTGATTAACTTCAGGAACCTATCCTTAGTTTCATCATAATAAAACTGATTAATATGTCTTGCTATATCGGTATTTTCTAAGTATTGCGTCAAAGTTGGAATATCATTTATATACGAAATGGCTCTATATTTATTTTCTATGTAATCTTTTACACTTTGCATTTGGTCTTTACGTAGGGAAAAAGAAGAACTAAGTCTCACTAATAGATTTACGGAAGTTATAGAGTGTAGATTTTTATAGAATTCTTTTATTACTTCTGTTTTTTCTATCCTATTCATGACTCCTTCATCAAACAACTTAGTCAAAATTTCATATGTTGATGAAGTCAATATTTCATAGTCCTCACCTTTCCTAATCAGCTCTAAAAACAAGTTACAATGACTCTCTATAGTCTTTATATTTGGATCTTTTCGATTTAATAAAAAATCAACAGATTCTATTACGAAATCTGAAATCTGATTGTTGAAATGTTTTTTTAACTGTTTTAATAAATCTGAAGTCCAACATTTATAGTTTGGAACTAGACTATCTCCATTTGAATATATAGGGATTATTTCTCCATTTCTTATTGAAATCTGAAGCATATCTAATAAAGTGTTTTCTTGCCAAGTTAAGCTTGCTTCTCTATCTAATGATTGAAAATTGAAACAGTTTCCCGAGAGTAATCTAGCACCATACATATCAAAGAAATTTTCTGAAAGACCATAAACTACTCTATTCAGGTTATCCTCTATGTGTTGTTTTATTCTTTCAAAGTCTGTTAATTTTATTTTTTCTAAATATAAAATTATCTCATCTTTATCATAATCAAATTCTCGCATATTGAGTGCTTGATGAAAGTTTCTCTGATTCATGAATCGATTATCAATAATATAATTTGAATTATTTCCTGAATTTTGTAATTTAGTTAACCAAACTGATAAAAAAAGGATTTTAGAAAACTCGCTACTTACCTTTTTCGCACAGTTCTCTCTTTCTGTTGCTCCTACATAATATTTTGATATTTCATAAATCTCTTGTAACAATACTGTTCTAAATTGAAAGTTAAAATCACATATCTCTAAAATGTTAATAAAATTGCTTAAGATACGAATCAAAGAATTACTTCTATTTTGATATTCAATATACGAGCTTATGTCTAACAAGTTATAATTATCTTCAATATATTCAATAAACCATTGCCAGTTCTGACTATGTTTTAATATCCCATCTACAAATTTAACATGAATTTCATGGTCTAAATAGTTTTTGTATTTTATTTCTGGCAATTCTCTAATCCTCCTTACTATTAAGTAATCCTTACATCTATTATTTTAATATAGATCATTGTCATTGCTTTTAGCTAATTAATATTCGAATATACAAATATCCCAGTCTAAATACCAGGACTATCGCATTTTTCTAAACCACTAAGAACAATTCACAGCATTATTCTTTTTTTAATTCTTTATCCATTTTTACCAAAAATTTACTCCCACCCTTCTTTTCCAAACGTCCGATATATCCCAAACCATCCAAAATACTAGGTTCTATTTTTTGGAGTATCACTAAATTCACCTAATTGTAGGACGTTTTTAGATTTTTAGTCTCGTCCCAGTACCAGTACCGGATTTAAATGTGATTTCAGAAATATTGATCTTAAGAAGAATCAGAATATAACTTCTCTATTTACGAATCAGATTTTCTTAATCCTCTTGGTAAATTTACGCTATCCTTTGTAACTTAACGATAGAAGACATGATGTTTAATAAAGTTAATTTTTTCAAATAAATATAAGAATAGAGCTTGTATGATTCATTTTTTACAAGCTCTTTTTACAAAAGTTTAAATTCTATTAGAATGACTCTATTAGTTCTAGTTTTTTTAAAGGAGTCATAACTACATCTATTGTATCTCCATCTTTATCAAAAAACTCAACTTCACAATTTTTATCATCATAAATTAAAACAATTGTTCCCTTTGTTCCCTTACTTATTTCTTTGTAATCTTCTTTCAATCCTACAACATCTAATTCTTTCATTATAAGTTTTTAACTCTCTCAGTTTCTCTGTCATCAATCTCAAAAGAGCCATCATTTACTTCATCAAGTCTTTTTATAAGTTTCCCAAGCAGGTCAAGCATTTTGTATTTATCTTTTTTCTCTTGTTCCTTGTCAAAATACACAGGTTCATCATTGTAATTGATTTTATAATATGATGAATATAAATCAGAAATTACATCATTTAGATTTTGAATGTATTCATCATCATCAACTACATCTATTCCTGTAACTAATTCTTTCTTTTTTGTATCATATATATCCTTCCAAAGTGGACCAGATATATAATCTAACATTATTATTAATTTTTTCATTATCTTGACCCTCCTCCTGGATAAACTGATACTATAAATCCATTTGTTCCTACTCCTGTAATTACGATATATTCTCCTTTATATAGGTAAACTTGTTCTAATCCATTATTCTTTCTCTTAGAACTTATTTCTGTTCCATTTTCAAATATATCTTTTATTGCACTAGGTATATTTTCTTTAGAAACACCAAATTTATTTTTAAAATCCTTTTCATGTCCATCAATTATATGCTTAAGACCTTTTGTTTCATTCCCTTTTTCTAGCCATACAAGCCTTTTTTTCTTTGTTTTTGTAATCATAACCACATCTTCTTCATTGAATTTAACACCACTTTGCCTAAGTTCATCCATTAAATGCTCTGGTTTCAATGCTCCTTTAGTGTTTTTGTATAATCTGCTATTACCGGCACCCATTAGATATCACCCCTATAGATTTTTGAAGTATAGGGTTCAATGGAAATAAGATTAGTTTCGTTTATATAATTACCGAATATTGAATCTGGCATTGCACCATAAACATATATTTTTTGTGGGTTTAGTCTTTTAAAAAATTCTTCTAATCCTTTTTCAAAATAGTATCTATTTGAATTTCTTTTTATCTGACCATATGATCCTATTGCATAAGTCCCTTCTTTTTCTAATCCCTCAAAACAAAATTCATAACTTCTTGAGTCGCCCCATCTTACATTTGGTATTACTTTTATACCATTATTTTGATAGTATGCACCCATAACTCTATTCATATAAGTGCTATACATTTGTCTAACAATAGGCATGTCATAGCAAATTGAAAAATCAGGACTTATAACAGCATTAAACTTTTTCAATTCATCCATATACTTTTGAGGATTGTCTAATATTTGCTTGAATGCTCCATCGTAAATGTAAAAATGAATTCCCACATTCTTCTCATTATGCAAATTTCTTTTTTCAAAAGGGATAAATTCTTTAATTCCCTCTATTTCTTCCTTTTTTATTAAAGGCATATCATATTTACCAACCAAACTTACATTTTCTATTAACTTAGGATTAAATCCACTATTTGCGTATTTATAATTACTCAATATATCCCTCCAGCTTAAAACTCTTGATTTTTAAAACTGGATTTAATATAATTAATTTGGAATTATTAGACAATATCCAGTTTAGAAAACATACTTTAGATTGTGCCAAAAATCTGTTTAGTGTGTTTTTTTCTTTTCTATTCATTCTTCCCATCCTTCTTCTTCATACTTTTTATATTGATAATATGCCATAGAAGGTGTCACGTTACATTTTTGTACAATTTCATCAATGGTCATACCTTTTACTAAATGCTTAGGAACTAACAATTCTCCTGAAAAACAATTTGCTTGCCACTCTGGATCTTCGTATGCTCTTCTATTTTTTAGGTCTTCTTCTTTTCTACAAAAAGAAACTGTTTCTTCTCTATGCTTTATCCAATGTAATAATTCATGACTACAGGTCGATCTTGAAAATCCATCATCCTCGCAAGCCTTATCATAAATGTCTTCTCTTAATTTTATTAAATTTTCTGATGAAATAGTTTCACCTAATTTTGACCCCATATCATCAGAAGTGCATATTTCTAAATTAAGCTCTCCTTTATTAGATAAAAATTCTATAACTTGAACTATTGGAAAATTAATATCCCTTTCAAAACCAAATAACTCTCTAAGTCTATTAGCCAGTTTTCTTATATCTTTTCTAGATAAAGGGTCTGCTATATATCCACCCATATCACTCACCATCCTTCTTGAAAAATATTTTCATTTTGTCCACCTCTTCTTTATTCATATTTTCTAATTCCCTTGCAAAAGAAAATGCCAATCTTTTCTTTTCTTTACTTAAATCTTCAAGATTAATTTCCAAAGACTTCTGAGATTCTTCGATTGCTGTCATTAATTCATCTTGTTTTTCTTTATCAAGATTATATAAATTGACAATCGTATCATACCAAGACTCTGGCATTTTCTTTTTTCCATTTTCAACTGCTGATAAAAAAGATGAGCTGACGTCGAGCTTTGTAGCCATTTCTTTCATTATTTCACCACAGTCTAATCTTAACTTTCTTAAAAAAATCCCAAGTTGTGTAAGCATAATATCCTCCTTTCGAAATTATTATACACCCTTTTAAAATTATTATACACCATTTTTAATATTAAATAAACCTATATAGGTTTATTTAATATTTGTTTTCTAAAACGTTATTTATAGTATAGCCTTTTTTATAATCATAAAAAAACACAAGTGTTTATTTTTGGGTGAGTGTGGATAAATAAGAGTTTCTAAGGACAAAAAATTAGACCGCAGCTTAAATCTACGGTCTAATATTTTGTCCAAATGTAAACCACTTGGAACTATTATTCAATGTATTCTTTTTTACTTCCAGTACCATTTGAGTACCAGTAGCCATTTTTCATTCTCTTTATAGCTTGTAATCAAGCATTTTTGAAAATTTTGCTACTACTCCCCGAGAATAGGGGATGTTCCTTTTATATCAACACTTAAGCTGGCTTTTTCTTGTTTTGGCATACTTTTGGCATACCTGTAATACTATTCCCTTTAATATGCTGGTTACCATTAAAGTGAATTTTAGAATGTGAGGCAGGTTGAATATCCATGCTTCCTTCCATCTTAGAAGCTAATTCAATATCATTATTGCTAAACATGTGAGCATAGTACTTAAGCGTTGTCATTGGCGTTTTATGTCCGAGCCTATGACTCACCGTTAAGACATCAGCACCAAGTTCAGCAATCAAATATGAAGCATTAGAGTGGCGTAATCCTCGGCCATTGATTCTAGATACTCCAGCCAATTTAGAATAACGTTTAAGCCACACACTTAAAGTAGACTTATTAAGTGGGCAGTTATCGCAACTGAATACGAAATCATGAATATTATATTTAGCCTGTTCCTTCTTCCACTTCTTTAAAACTTCAAGTAATTCAGCATCAATGGTAACCGTTCTTCTACTTGCATCATTCTTTAAATATGGTACAAGTTCATAGTTTAGCTTACTTGAATAGTGCAAATTGTTGATAAATCTAACTTTTCCGTTAATTAGATCAATATCTGACATCTTAAAGCAAATCCCTCGTTAACTCGGCATCCAATCCGATAGTAGAAAAGAAAAGTAACGTAGATTAACTCTTCATAAAAAGTATCAGTATTGATAGAAGCTAATACCTTCTCAAATTCTGGCATTGTCCAATAATTTTCAATATTTCGACCTTTTGGAATTGATTTAGTCTTTAAAGAAGGGTTAGAAGCTATTAACCCGATTTCTACGGCATAATCTAGACTTTGACGAAATGCAGTATAAATCAAACTAGCATAATTTCTAGAAAAACCTGAGTCCGTTAATAACCACGTACGATATTTTTCACAGTCTATTACTTTAATGTCCTTAAGCTTGATTTCTCCTAAAAAATCTACGCCTTTCAGCATCATTAAATTGTGAGTATCGTAAGTACTTGCTTCAACATCTCCACGGTATTTGGGTAAATAACGATCCTTCATAAAAGAAGCATAGCTAATATTATCAGCTGAAACATTAGCATATAGTGCTTGAACACGTTGTGCCTCTTTGTATGCTTGATAAGCCGAAGAAAAGGGATGCTTCAACGCATCCCTTCTACCCTTTTTTAACTTCTTTTTACCATTGGCATCAGTGCCAATGAAGATTTGATAGAAATATTTACCATTTTTATCTTGGTAAACGTTTGGGTAACGCGTTTTCAAAAGTTATCGTCCTCCTTAAACGGAACACCGATAACTTCAGCAACAGCTTTAGCAGGAACAAGCCCCACTCGTTTTCCATTGTAAAACGCATATCCTTTTTCTATCAGCTTTTTCTTAGCTAGCCGAATAATTCTTCTAGCTTGGTTGTCGCCAAAACCCAGTTGGCGAAGATCTTTATAATTAACAAACTCTTTTTTCATTGTTAAAACCTCGACATTAGTAGATAATAAGGCTGAACATCCCTCGCATAGGTTTGTTCAGTATCAAAGGCTAATCATTGTCTTGGCGGGCGTGATTAGTCTTTTTCTTATCCGGAATGTTGTCATAAAATTCAGTTATATGAATCAACCGCTTACCATCTTTTAATTTCTGTTTTCGGTTAAAAGTAGCATCAGCTGTTATATCTTCTGATAATCCTAGATCTTTTAGCACCTGACCTTTAAAACCCTTAAAATTGGTAGGTCTCTTGATTCCCCTTGAATTACGATAAATATGAACCCCTGAAGGATAGAAGTGTAATCTAGCACCTTTCAAAATCGATTTACTTTTGACATTAGGCATAATCTCATCCTTAGGCATATCTGTTAAATATGCCATCAAATAAGCTGCTACATTGTCACTGTCCTTAAGTCTTTTGGTTTTAGTAAAACCCTGACGCCACATAGGTGCTATTACAGAATTATTGTCAAGATAGGGGAGTTTTCCATTTTTCTTTTTAATAAGGCCATGCAAATGCCAACTCCCAGAAGCTTGTGGCTCAAGGACTACTAAGATACTCACAAGAACCATACTTAGCAATAAACCGCCGCCAAAAGGCTTTAAAATCCTTGTACACCCTTGAAGTGTCAGTCATTGGTTTTCCATTAACTTGCTTGTAAGTTAGCGTTATTCATATATCGCCAGCTTGGAAGTTACCTATAATTAATCTTCTAAGATTTTTGAAAGTTTTACGTAAGTTCTCAGTTGATTGAATTCTCTGGCTATTTCTGTGATAGTCCTTAACCTCACCAGTTGCTAAGTCAACATAGTTATCTTTAGACAACGGTTTAATTCTTTGTTTTCTTGGTTTATAATCTGTCACTTCTAGTACATCGCCATAAAGATGAACATTAACGGCAGCATGTTTATTGATTTTCTTTATTTTTTGATGCATTGTACTAAAATCACCCATTAATCAAGTTAATAGTGGTTGCTACGCAACCACAGCGCTAGCGCGCCTGCTGGCACTTCAAACATCATTGACTGGTAAAGAACAAATACTTCTTATCATCTTGAGTATTACTTAATGCTTGTTTTAAATAGTCCCATAATTTATCTGGCTCAATTTCTGGCATACAAAAGGGTATTACATAACCCGAAGATGTCAGACCTTCAATCCAAGCGTAAGCTTCTCCAGTTTCTAATCGCATCTCAGGAATTTGAATGTCATTGCCAAAAGTCAACCGATAAGAATTCATATTAGCATCCCCAAAATGAAGCTTAAGACCAGCCTCTTCCTGAACACTACTATTTAAACCAGAGTTAACTACACTTATTTGCTGACTTATAATTCCTAGACCAAAACCTGGAACGCGATTTAGCATCGAAATATCAGTAATCAAAGAATTCCATTTATATCGCAAGTCTTTATCCGCTTTAGTCATTCCCTGATTAAAAGAAGCATTTGTAGCACTCCATTCGTCAATTAATAAGTAATACATTGGCATACCTAACGCACCCGCTGTTGCACCAAATTCTTTATCTCTCAAGAATGCAAGACGTTCATGCATTTTTCCATCGTAATCAGACACCACTTTAATAGCATCTTCCTTATTAGTTGCTACCCTTCCAGTTGGAAGAATATCACCTAATCTTGCAAGATCAGAATTTTTAAAATCTACGCAATAAATTTGAGTCGGCAATTGCACGGTGCCAAGAAATTCACAAGGGCTAATCCTTGGAAAAGAAGCAAGTTCAGCAATTAAGATCAAAGTGCCATAAGTCTTACCACTACCCCTAACACCTGCTACAAGAAAATTAATTTTCTTGTATGCATCAATAGATAACGATTTGCTTAGCGTTAGAAGGTAACTCATATTACCACCTCAATCGATCGTTCTTAATTCCACGAATAATCGTGAAATAAACCCATCCATCTGAGTGGTACTGTGCATTTTGAATTGAAATATTACATCTATTGTAATTAAGAAATGCTTCTAATGAATCTCTAAATTGGTCACTAATTAACCACTGACGTAACTTACCTATTGCCTCTATTCTCAATCCATCCCTAGTCTTTCTAACGTGAGGTAATTGTTGATACCGAGGATCATAGGGATCTGGAGCAGTAGTATTACTTTGATACAGAAAAGCTTTCATCTTCGGAGAATAAATTACCGATAAATCTACATTTTTAGAGTGAAGGAGTCCTCCAAATCTAATTTCATCATAATGAAGATAAACCCAGTAGCCCAAGCATCCCAGAGCCAACACTAGAGAACAAATTCCAAAGAAAATGCAGTATTGCCCAAACCATGGGACTTGAAATGCCAGAATAAATAGCGCAATTGCACAAGCTAAGAATAGCCAGCCCAACGGTGGAATTACCTTTTCAGGAGTTCCACCTTCTTGTGGCTTACGTGTTCGAGTTGACATTAATTCTCACCTCCTCTTTCTTTAACAAAATCAAATCCATCCGCTTTAAGGGATAGTTGATTTTGAAAATCACCAAAAACTACACCTGATGGGTTCTTTAATTTAATAAACCCACGATTATTTCGATCAACTTTTTCAGCGGTCAATCCTAAAATCTTAACATCTAATTCTGAACCTTCATTTGAAGTTTCATCCTTCTTGTATTGCGTGTCATCTGTCCAGATAGTAACCTTGAGCTTAGCTCCGATTACTTTGCCAGAGTCAAAATCCTTCAACTCACTCTCTTGCATAAGAAGCAATTGCTTACCTGCAAGGAAACCCTTAGCATCAAACTTGACGAAATCTCTTAGACCTTTAAGAGCCATTCTATGTACCTCCTTGGTACTTAAAAAACATGAGTACTACTACTCATCAACAACATTTTTGAATTTTGGTTAATAAACCAAAAAAAGCGGATTATCTATTGGAATTGACCAGTGATAATCCGCTTTTGCTGATTTTCTAACCTAAATTATGTATCAAAAAAAGTATATGCTTTTAAAACATATACTTCTTAGTTACACATTCAGTTTTTCAACCTCTAAAAGGGCAGACTGGTAGTGTAATTAGAAGATTAAGTAAAAAAATACCTTTAAATACTTAAAAAATTCAACCACGCTACCACCTATGTATCCGCTAGCATGGACGCCCACGGAGGTGCCGTTACATTTAGTTATTAATTCAGCTATAGACCTGCAGCAACGATAGCATTGTTCTACAACATATATCCAACCCACTCTCAAATTAACATTACCACACCAGGTTGGCGCAATGCGTAACTTGACGTTAATTGAGGAACCTAAATATCAAACCTATAAATATTTGATACAATTATTTTATACCATTAGAAAATTAATAAATCAATTTGATTCATAAAACTTTATAATTGCTTAATATTTTCATTTACTCATTTGCAACTTACTCATAATCTCATTAACGATATCCGTGATCGTATTCAAATCAACTACAAACCACTCTCTAGGATGGATAATCCTACCATTACCAGCTTTAATATCTACGTCTAAGCGGTATTGGACTAAAGCATGATGCAGAGCTGTTTCTAAAGCCTCTGGATTCAGGTTTATAACTTGATATTCTGCTACTACTTTAACCGGACCATATAAATAAGTTGATTCATTTTCTGCATTGGCAATTCTTCTTTCAACGGTTCCAGAAGTAAAACCTACCTTATACAAAGGATGATCTTCTTGAATCCTCTTTACATCTGCATTATTACTGAGTGACTTTAATACGTAAATATAGCCAGTTACCTGATCGTCTTCACCAAATTCAAATTTATCATCTGGTTCAGTGACTATCTTTCCACCGCCACCACGTTGTTTAGATCCATATAAGGAAGCTATTAAGCCATTTCTTAAAGGAAAATTCTCGGTTCCATTATCATAAATAACGTGTAAACGTGCATCAGTATCAGTATCGCTACGATTATTATTCTTAAACTCTGCACCAATAGATTCAATGTACATTAGTTGACCCTTTAGAACATAAAATCCATGCAATTTGAGTTTATTATTACCATACCTTATTAAATGACGCTTGCCAGAAGTTAATTCTGCTTGCACCTGCTTAAATAATGGACGATATTTATTAAAATCATCCATTGCTTTTCTCTTAGATTTATTTTTGGCAACATTCTCTTGAGATTTTTTATAGGCATTGAGTGAACCAGTATCAAATAATTTAGAATTTAATGATTGACCAGAATTATCAAATAAAGCAGAATCATCATTCAAAATATCATCAAGAGAATTAAAGGTCTTTTTTTCTTGACTGACTTTTTCTTTCAAAGAAACATTTTGATTTTCTGTCTTTAATAAACCTAATTCATCATAGGGTTTAAGTAATTCTATTCTTTCTAGATCCTCTCGAATTCCCTTTAATCTGCTAGCTAATTTTCTTTCACCTAGTCTACTAAGATCAGTGGTCTTTTCAGGTTCTTTGCCATTATGCTCTTTTACCCAATTCTCAATTTCTTTAAATTTTTCAACTTCTGGGTCATAAGTTACCCGTTTTTTCTTGGGTTTGGCTAATAACTCATTAGCGGCTGGATCATTAAATATATCATCTAGTGAACGAATAGGACGAGCATTATCTATTTTCATTTCGTCTAGCCCTCATATCACTTAACGTAGCCAATGCATAAGCCATTCTAACTTCTTCTTCATTGTTAGAGTTTTTGTCTGGTCGACGTCCTGTCTTTTCTACAAAGGCTTTGGCATTCATAAATAATTGCATCAATTCTTCATTAGAGAAGTCATATTTCTTCGCATCGATGGAACGTTCAATAATTCTAAGAGTGTTGCTATCAATATTTTGCGACATTACGTCATATGCTCTTTGGAATGGATTGATTGACTCAATCAAGTTAATATCTAGATCATGAACATTAATAAACTTATCCGCCATTTTAAGAAATTCGTTTGTATTGCCTTCCTGATCAACTGAAGAATCAACCTTAGCATGACGCAAAACAGTATCGGCCACAACATATTGACTAACTTGTTCTACTTCATCATTGTTCAAATCTGGGTAACGAGTCATAATAACTTTGGGAATTAGTTCTTTATTCATTACCTCTGCATCTACATTAGCAGCAATACCGTTTTTCACATCATTATCTTGCAAAATAGCTGCTTTAAGATCAGGTAAATCATTTTCAATAATACTTTGAGCTCTCTTAGTAGTTGGCTCTTTTAAGCCTTTTATTAAAATATCTGCATCCCCAGAAGGAGTATCAGACTTGTGATTTCTTCTCTTCAAATGAATTTCAGGTGCAAGGACTTGTTCCATCAAAAGGGATGCAGTAATAGCCTTCAATATCTGGTTAACTGCGTACTGTACTGCATCATCTTTAGCATCAGGTTGTTCAATCATATTGGTAAACTGTGCATGTGTTTTATTAGAACTATCACGAGTAACCCGACCAATAATTTGAACAATTTCTGTTAACGAATGACGATACCCAATAGTCAAAGCTTGTTCAGCCCATGGCCAATCAAAACCTTCTTTAGCCATATTAAGAGCTACAATAATATCCAAGTCATCAGCACTACTGATATTTCTTAAGTATTCTTGAACCTTTTCTCGTCCATCCTCATTAACAAGATCAGCAACCTTCAATAATTTACCAGTCTGCTTACTTTTAATTGTATAAATACCAGTTTTATCATCTCTATCAACGAGAGTACCAATTGCATCAAAGATAGCATCAACCTCATTGTATTTATCCTTAGTTGATGCACTAGAATTAATACTTGGAATATGAATAATTGTCTTCTTAGTTGTATCAATCGCATCTGGTAAAGCGTCCAAATACGAACCTTGATAAAACTTATAGTCAATGCCGAAAGACTTCAAATACTGATAACCATCAAGTTGTTCATAATAGGTATAAGTTACCTTATCAAATAGTTGTTCATCTTCTGGAGAAAGAATCGGCTCTGAATCTCCTCTAAAGTAAGAACCCGTCATAGCCATAATATGAGCAGAAGAATTATGCATGATATTCTTCAAAGCAGTGCCTAGAACAGAACTATCATTAGATGAAACATGGTGAAATTCATCA
Organism: Lactobacillus iners; assembly: GCF_011058775.1. Classification (NCBI taxonomy): domain Bacteria; kingdom Bacillati; phylum Bacillota; class Bacilli; order Lactobacillales; family Lactobacillaceae; genus Lactobacillus; species Lactobacillus iners. The sequence continues at coordinate 1,147,585 of NZ_CP049230.1, forward strand.
ATAGCAACCATTACATTGTCAAAAGCACGATCATCAGCTACTTTTTCATAGGCAAATCTTAAGGTAGCATGCGTACAAATTAAAATTCTACTTTCTAAAGAATTAAGAAAGTCCACTAGCTTTTGTACTTTACTTTCATCCCCACCTGGAAGGGTTAAATCATATTGTGGGTCAACCTTCCAATCTTCATAAAAGCCATATTTGACCAATTCGGTATTCTTAAATGATCTACCAATCGATCTTTCTGGAACTGCTACAATAATCTTTTTAACACCTTGATTAGCTAATTTATCAAGTGCAACAAACATTAAAGCTCTAGATTTACCTGAAGCCGGTGGAGCTTTTACTAAAAGATATTGCGAATTGCGGTGTTGATAAACACGTGCCTGCATTTCACGCATTCCTAATTCATCGGTATTTGTGCTTTTACCAGTTTGATGGTAATTTACTTCAACTACATTTTTATCTTGCATGGTTAAGAGATTCCTTTATCACAATCTATTAAAAACTTTATTATTACTGTTGATTGATTCATTAAAAACTTTATTTCTTTAGAATTCAAATTTTGAGGTAGATTATGCTTAGCTTCATGATTTTGAATTTTTTCATACATGTCTAACATTTTAAAAAACAAATTTCTAACTTCTTTACTTATATCTTTATCTTCAAAGAACTTACCTAATGCACTTTTCTGATTTTCAAGTGAAGCTTCTGAACCAGTAATTCGTTTTATTAATAATTCAATGGTTAGACGCATATTATCTAAAGCATTCCGATAATCTAAATGATCATAAAATCTATAGGTTCTCTGCCATTGATTTTTTAAATCAATTGAATAAGTCTCCAATAATGTTGAAACCGAATTTCGGGCTTTTATTACCCCATCGCTCGCATCTTTTACAAGTAAATCAATTTCATCGCGAAGAAAATCATCTTCAGAAAGTCGACTATGATATTTTATTTGTGAAAGAAAATCTACCTTTTGTTCATCAGACAGTGCATCTAAGTTTTTTGATAAAAGTTCTTTTTTATTATTAAATAAAGCATAATCTGGTACTTCAATAGGAATATGCTTATTAAAACTTTGAGCAAACTGATAAGTTAAATCAATAAGTTCATTTGCAGAAAAATGTTGTGATATTTGATCTTCAACATCATTTAATAAAACAAGCGGTATTCTATTCTTCATTTTTTATTTTCCTACTATACATATCTAATAATAAAGCTAATCTATCATTATCACCTTTAAAGCCATTCGACTTATATGCTCGATCCACCACTTCATCAAGTTCTTGATGAGCTTTTAATAATCTAGGATTCATTGGCTTAGGATTTTTTTCAGCAAGTGGTGAACCATATAAATCATTCAATGTGCCTTCTTCTTCGTCTCTTATATCCAATATTTTTAAAACCAGCCCCTCAATTTCTTTTTTTCTACGACTAGACAAGCGAGGAACAGGGAAGGTATTATAGCCTAAATTCTTAGAATATCTATAGCTCTTTCCTTCCTTTCCGCATGAAGCCTTGATCCAAACATAATGTAATCTTGATAGAATCAACCCTAATACCCAAATTGGGCCATCATAAATGCCAAACATCAAATCAGAAATAATGTAATCTTTAGTCAATAAACCTGCTGGAATATATAATCTCCCAACAGTATTTACTTTAGGTACTACAATAGTATATTCTTTCGCAATCTTAGTATCTCTAAATTTAAACGGAGTTATGGCTAAATTATTAGTACCCTTATCTGAGCTTGATTGTCGATGATTATATACATTTATAAAACGATTTCTAAATACTGGTATTTTATTTAAAAGATTATATTCTTTTTTTTCAATCCAAAGGCAGTAACGACATGTACTAGACATATATTCTTTAGTTCCTACATGTCTTTTAAAATATTGTTTTGTTTCTGGATGCTGCTCAATAATCTTTTTATACTCATCTATTGTAAATAATAAACCTGGTGCTTTATTGCCTCCATCATTAGCCATATCACCCATATCCATTTCTGGTAGATTGCTAATTGATGATCCAATACTTTTAATAAAAATTGTAGAATGATTGGTTAAATATGGTGAAATGTTGTCAACTTTTTCAAAAGTATTATTAAACGAATTATCTGTATATATTCTCTTATTGTTTGCTTTTTTTAAACTCGTTAATCCTATAATGTTAACTGTTACTTTAGCATTGTTTTTTGCATTATTATTCCAAGTAAATGGTTCCCAACAAAATGATATTTCAATATTCAGATTTAAAATTTTATTCCATAAATCAAAAACTTGTTGTCCTTGTGTGATAGAACTCGTGGCAACAAAAGCCAAGGTCGCATTAGTATTATTAATGTATTCCGCCCCTAACATGAACCATCCTGAAATATAATCTAGCCCCTTATAATTTCCATTTAAGTTAGCAAATACCACTTTAATATCTTCTTTATGTGTCTTTTTCTGCTTTGCTCCATGTGAACCCAAATAAGGTGGATTACCAAACAAATAAACCTCATCATCTTTCTTATGAGGTAAAATCTTCTCCCAATCTAGTCTCAATGCATTCCCACAGGCAATAGCTCCTGCATGTTGCAAAGGTAAAGTAGGGCGCACAGCATTATTAATTTCATCCCTAAGCTTAATATTCATCTGGTGTTCCGCAATCCATAATGAAAGACGTGTAGTATCACAAGCAAAGTCATCAATTTCAATTCCGTAGAACTGGTCAAGCGTTACAGAAGGTAAATACATCATAGCTTTACCGCTACCTTCTTCAGCAAGAATTTTATTTTGCTCTTTCAAAATATCAATTTCTAATTGTCTTAATTGCTTGTAAGTAACAATCAAGAAATTACCTGAACCACAAGCAGGATCCATAAACTTAATTTTGCCAATACGCTCATAAAGATGTTGAAGTTTCTTGTAACTTCCTTTCCTCTTATCAAATTCATTTATTAACTCATCAAGGAACAAAGGCTTAATAACCTTCATAATATTTGGTACTGAAGTATAGTGCATCCCCAAATGACTACGACTGTCTTCACTTGCAACAGCTTGAAGCATAGATCCCAGAATATCAGGATTAATCTGATCCCATTCTAGTTTCTCACCAGCATCAATAATTAGCTTTCTAGACTTAACTGTAAACTTCAATGATTCATGCGGATCCTTAAACAAATCACCGTCAACGTATGGAAAATCTGCTAACCAACTTGGTGTATCAACTGGACGATCTTCTTTTCTAACATCTAAAACACTGAATAACTGACCAATAAAATTATCTAAATCACTGCCATCAAGTCGAGTTAATTCCTTTAATCTATTAGTAAAAAGATTCTTTTCAAAAATATCTGTATCTTCTGCAAAAAGACAAAATAGTACTCTAATTAAGAAAAGATTCAAACCTTTTCTCGTAGCATTTGGGTTATCTTTAACGATAACGTCGTATAATTTAGCAAATCTTTCAGCCGCTCTAATATCAGCTGGATTCTCTTTATCAAAGTCCGCCTTTTCAATTCCATTCCATGCTAAGAAGAATTCAAACTTCTGTGGCAATCTTTCAAAAGGAATGCTCAATGTATTATCTGTTTTAGTATCATATGCTAAGACTTCTTTAAAATTAGTTACAAAAATATAACGTGGCTTGGTACCTAACTCATCTACTTTAGCCTTAACATCAGTAAAAGACTGCATTAAATTCTTATCCGTCTGCTTATAATAAAGTTTATTCTTCAAGTAAACTTCACCAGCAACATCAGCTAAGTTATTGATGCCTTTCTTCAATTTAGTAATTGTTGCTTTAGGGATGTCGTACACTCCTAAGAAGTCATAAATGAAACTATCTTTATCATTTTTTTCAATAATATTTGATATCTCATCTTCTATTTCAGTTATAGCCATATTACTTTCCTCACATAAATAATATTCATTAATACTATTATCGTTGAATCTAACATCTAACTCAATACTTCAAACATGACAAAAGCCCTTAGTTATCACACTAAGAGCTCCTTCTTTTTGGCATATTTCTATGTCAATTAATACCTTTTTAAGTAGTTTTTGTTCCTGTTAAATGCTGATATATCGGCATTCCAACTCTAACTAATATAATGGTTTTATTCCCTGTCCCTTCAATACTTGATAAATATATTATATCTAATTGATCATACAAAAACTGCTAATCTAGATAATTAGCAGTTTCTACTTTAATTCTTCTTATTGTTTTTTATATTTAAATTTGCAGCTTTCCACAAATCATAAACATTATTCCAACGACTAGTAAACATAACATCAGTAATAATTGTATATATTAAACCATACCACGTATTAAGCATTTCAGTCGCATCAACCTGCGGAAATTTCTCCCCATCATGCGTAATTCTCGATCTTAATCCATACGCTCTTTTAATGGCTGCATCGCTTTTCTTAAGTTGCTGCGGTTTAACTCCCTGATAACAAGTTAAATTAATTATTGATACTAATTGATCTTCAATTGAAACGGATAATCCCTCTTTCCAAAGCTTATCCTTCTCTAATTTATCTTTTAATTTATCCGGATCTTGTTCAACTATTGTTTCAAGCGAGATCATAATTTGCAAAAATTGTTTAGTTTGATTAGAGTTAACTATCCCATCACCAATCCAATCAATGGCTCTTGCACATTGTTTTTGCAATGGTGTTAATTTATTTGAGTCTTCAACAATTAAGGAAATTATTGGCAACCAACGTTTATCAAAATTCATATTTGCTTTTTTTCTATTATCTGGATTTATGCCTGTTGATGTACTCCAACCGTCTTCCAAAATTCCAGGCGTTTGTTTAGTTGAAAAATGCCCACTTTTATTAGTAAATTGATACAATCCGTCTTCTTGAATAATATGTTGACTTAGTTCTAATACCCGGCTAGGTTTATGATTAAAACCATTTAGGAAATTAATAATATTATTTATATAATTAGCAGAAGCTAAAGCACGATAATAGCTTTTATCGCTTTTCCCTGAATCTATTACGGATACTCCTAATAAAATATCTTCTGGCTGAATTAATTTTTCATATTTTGGATTTTCTTCCGCTTTACGGTTCAAATCTTCAGCTTCAGGTATTTCTTTCAACAGTTCCTGACCACTAATAATTATAATGTTTTGACCAAGACTAATTTTTCCTTTATATGCAAAATCAAATAATCTAAAGAAATAAATCTTATAATTGGGTTTTTTAATACTATCAATAAAACTATTTATCATATCCAGATTATAAGGCTCATTATTAGAAACAATGTTATCAACGAATTTCTCAAGCTTAGAAGATATTTGATCAATATCGTACTCTATATTTTCAGCATTGAATACTATCTCAACATTTTCCAAAAGATTAACAAAATCTTCATGTGCACCTTTAGTAATGAATAATAATCTATTACCAAATTTTACTGCATATAAGTTGGGATCTTTTCTCATATCATAATCTTCTGACATTGACTTTTTTAGTAATTTATTATTTTCTCTTACCATTTTACCAATGATACGTTTAATTTTTTTAGCTAAATTAGGAAGATTTTTTACTTTATTCATTATTAGTCTTCTTTCTCAATAAAAAACTCTTAGCCATAAAGAGCTAAGAGTTCTGTTTATATTCTGGCATACTTTTGGCATACTTTCATGTCAAAAGAAACCCTTTTAAGCAGTTTTTATTCTTGCTAAATGCTGTTATATCAGTGTTCCAATACTAACTAACATTATCCTTTTATTCCCATTCGATAGTTGCAGGTGGCTTAGAAGTAATATCATAGACTACACGGTTAATATGATCGACATCATTAACAATTCTAGTAGAAATTTTTTGCAAAACTTCCCATGGAATATGAGCAAAATCAGCAGTCATACCGTCTATTGATGTAACTGCTCTAATACCAATTGTGTAATCGTATGTACGACCATCACCCATAACACCAACTGAACGAATACCTGGTAAAACTGTAAAGTATTGCCAAATATCTTCTTGCAAGCCAGCATTCTTAATTTCTTCACGTAAAATTGCATCACTTTCACGTACTATGGCTAATTTTTCCGCTGTAATTTCGCCAATTACCCTAATACCTAGACCTGGGCCCGGAAATGGTTGACGCCATACTAAATCATGTGGCAAACCTAATTTTTCGCCTAAAACACGTACTTCATCTTTAAATAATTTGCGTAATGGTTCAATCAAGCTAAAGTGCATATCTTTAGGAAGACCACCTACGTTGTGGTGGGATTTGATAGTTTTGGCAGTGTTAGTACCACTTTCAATCACATCTGTATATAAAGTTCCCTGAGCAAGAAAATCAATGTCCTTCAATTTTTGAGCTTCTTCATTGAATACTTCAATAAATTCTTTGCCGATAATCTTCCGTTTTTTTTCAGGTTCAGTAACACCCGCTAACTTAGATAAAAATCTGTCAGCAGCATCAACTTTGATGATGTTAATACCCAATTCCTTATTTAAAGCTGCCATTACTTGCTCAGCTTCATTTTTTCTCAACATACCATGATCAACAAAAATAGCAGTTAATTGATCACCGATTGCTCGATGTAATAAGGTTGCAGTTACACTAGAGTCTACACCACCAGATAATCCTAAAATAACTTTTTTGTTGCCAACAGTTTGACGAATATCTTCAATTTCCATACCAATGAAATCGTCCATTGTCCAGTTAGCTTCAGCATGACAAATATTAAAAGCAAAATTCTTCAAGATATCCAAACCGTATTCAGAGTTACGAACTTCGGCATGGAATTGAATACCATAAATATTTTTTTCAGCATTGGCAATCGCAGCAATTGGACAGTTTACACTAGAAGCTATAGTTGTAAAACCTGCTGGTACTTGAGTAACTAAATCACCATGACTCATCCATACGGTTTGTTTAACAGGCAGTTCCGCAAATAAGCCTTCAGTGGTATCTGTAACAGAAATATCTGCACGTCCATATTCAGAATTTTCAGCACGCTCTACTTTGCCACCAAATACATGCGAAATAAGCTGCATTCCATAACAAATTCCTAATACAGGAATTCCTAATTTAAAAATATCAGAATCTATTCTCATTGCATCTTGATCATAAACACTATTAGGACCACCAGAAAAAATTATTCCCTTAGGATTAATCTCCTTAATCTTTTCTGCTGAAAGATCATGTGATAACAATTCAGAATAAATACCAAAATCACGTAGTCGTCTTGTGATTAATTGATTATATTGGCTACCAAAATCTAGCACAATAATTTTATCAAAATCTCTCAAATTTTTTTTCGTCACCTTTTTACTCCTTTTTCAGCTTTCCTATCCTCTAAAGATTACTAATAATTTTGGCTTTCGTCAAATATAAAATACGAATATTTTAGATATTTTTTTGATAATGCATTCGAGTATCCTCTTAAAGTTTTTTTATTTTTATTGTTTTATCGTTATTATTTTGCTAGAATTAAAATCGAAATCAAAAAAATAAACTTATATATTGTCATAATAAGGTTGATAGTTTCTACCCAAAACCGTAAATTTTGGACTATAGGTTTTAAGCTAATATTCTCTGTAATAAGGGCTTTTTTACCTATAGCTTGGGTAAAAAGTCCTTATTTTTGTATTAGGAGGATATTGTGGAAATTTTAGAAAAACGTATTCGCCAAGATGGTGAACTATTACCAGGAAACGTATTAAAAGTTAATTCGTTTTTAAATCATCAAATAGATCCAGATTTAATGTTTGCCATTGGGCAAGAATTTGGCAAACTATTTAACGGAGAAAAAATAACAAAAATATTAACATGTGAAGCATCTGGTATTGCACCAGCTTTAACTACAGGCTTAATTTTTCACGTTCCTGTAGTTTTTGCTCGCAAATCTAAGCCATCCACTTTAAATAAGGAATGTTATGAAACAGAAGTTTTTTCTTATACCAAACAAGTTACTAACAAAATAAATGTGGATAAAAAGTTTTTAAGCAAAGATGATTCAGTTTTAATCATTGACGATTTTTTAGCTAATGGTGAAGCTGTTAAGGGGCTAATCAATATAGCCAAAAAAGCTAACTCTAAAGTAGCTGGAGTTGGTATTGTAATTGAAAAAACATTTCAGGGAGGCAGTAAATGGATTGTCGATAACGGTTATCATTTAGAATCATTGGCACGCATTGCAAATTTTGACAACAACACGGTTCATTTTGTGGGAGAAGAATAATGGATAAACAAAATACAAATTTAGGAAAACAAGCTATTTTAGGTTTACAACATTTATTAGCTATGTACTCCGGTGCTGTTGCAGTACCAATGTTAATCGGTACCGCATTACATTTTAACAGTGCACAAATGACATATTTAATATCTATAGATATTTTCATGTGTGGTTTAGCAACTGCTGTACAACTTTTCAGAAACAAATACTTTGGTATAGGCTTGCCTGTTGTTTTAGGATGTGCTATTCAGGCAGTAGCTCCCCTACAAATGATTGGTCAACATTTTTCTATAACTACTATGTATGGTGCAATCATCGTTGCTGGTATCTTTGTAGTCTTAATTTCCAGTCAATTTGCAAGGATTAAGAAACTATTTCCACCAGTAGTTACAGGTAGTTTAATTACAGTCATTGGTCTATCTTTAATTCCAATTGCTTTTCAAAATATTGGTGGTGGCAATAGTCTTGCTAAAAACTTTGGTGATATTAAATGTTTAGCCACTGGATTTGCAACCGTTTTAATAATTTTAGCTTTCCAAGCATTTGGTAAAGGATTTTTAAAATCAATTTCCATTCTCTTAGGTTTGATCTTCGGTACAATGATTGCAAGTACACTTGGTATGGTTTCATTAGAACCCGTAGCTCAAGCTTCATGGTTCCACTTACCACAACCTTTCTACTTTGGTGCTCCATCGTTTGAAATCTCATCATGTATTACTATGATTATTATCGCAGTGGTTTCCATGGTGGAATCAACTGGTGTTTTCTTAGCAATCGGTAATATTATTAATAAAGATATAACTAAACAAGACTTAACCAAAGGATACCGTGCTGAAGGTTTAGCTCAAATTTTAGGTGGGATTTTTAACACATTTCCTTACACTACTTTTTCTAACAATGTTGGTGTCTTAGAATTATCTGACATTACTTCCAAAAAGCCAATTTACTGGGCTGCAGGATTTTTAATGCTAATGGGATTATTACCAAAAATAGGAGCATTAGTTTCGATCATTCCTGTTTCAGTACTCGGAGGAGCTATGTTAATTATGTTTGCCATTGTGGTCGTTCAAGGTGTTAACATGCTTTCCCAAGTAGATATTAGTAAATCAGAAAATATATTAATTATAGCCACTTCAATTGGCTTAGGTTTAGGCGTAAGTGTCTATCCACAAATTTTTCAACAATTACCAAAAACATTACAACTTTTCTTAGGTAATGGTATTGTAGTAGCAAGTTTTAGTGCCACAATGTTAAATTTATTATTTAGTAAAAGAAATAAAAACAAGTAATTATTACAAAATAAAAAACCTGACCGAATGGTCAGGTTTTTTTTCGTATTTAAAGGCAGCAAATACAGATTTAATAAATTACTTAACAGTAACTTTTGCACCAACTTCTTCAAGTTTAGCCTTGATATCGTTAGCTTCTGCTTCTGAAACGCCTTCTTTGATGTTCTTTGGTGCACCATCAACAAGGTCTTTTGAATCCTTAAGACCAAGGCCAGTGATTTCCTTAACAACCTTGATAACCTTAACTTTTTCTTGACCAATTTCTGTTAATTCAACATCAAATTCAGTCTTAGCTGCAGCTGCAGCTGCAGTAGCAGCAGCTGCAACAGGAGCAGCAGCAGTTACGCCAAATTCTTCTTCAATTGCTTTTACTAAGTCATTCAATTCAAGAATTGAAGCACCTTTTAAAGCTTCAATAATCTTATCAGTTTCTAAAGCCATTATAACTTTCCTCCAAAATAATTAATTATATATAGAACGATATCTTATTCGCCCTTTGATTCAGCAACAGCCTTAACAGCATATGCAACATTGCGAACAGGTGCCTGCAATACAGAAACAAGCATTGAAAGCAATCCTTCACGACCTGGAATGGAAGCGATTTGCTTGATCTCTTCTTCGCTGGTAACCTTACCTTCAAGCAATCCACCCTTAATTGATAATGCTTCAATATCCTTAGCATATTTTGAAACAATACGAGCAGGTTCAGTAATATCATCTGCGTTATCGGTATAAACAACAGCTGATGGTCCTGAGAAAGTTTCGTCTAAGCCTTCAATGCCAGCTTTTTCAGCAGCACGCTTTAAATAAGTATTCTTGACTACTTTCATCTTAACATCAGATTCACGTAATTCCTTACGTAAACTTGTTACTTCGTCAACAGTCAAGCCAAGGTAGTCAACTACTAAAAGTGACTTAGCAGCTTTTAACTCCTCAGAAAAGGCATCAACATATTTCTCTTTAGCAGCAATAGCAGCTTTACTCAATGAATTCACCTCCAAAATTTTTTTAAGATAAATTCTACTGTAAGAATCAAAAAACCACGCCAAAAAGACGTGGCATTAAATATCCATTCTTTCTTGGCCTCGGCGGGATATTAAGGCTTTACGCCACCCGAGTCTTCGGTAGAACTTTCATCCTTTGATATAATAACAACTATAATTTTTTTTGTCAACATATATTGGCATAAAAAAAGTCATATTTATGATATGACTTCTTTCTTATTCAATTACATTAAAGTCATTGGATCTAAATAGATACCAGGGCCAAATGTTGCTGATACTGCAACTGACTTCATGTATTGTCCCTTAGCTGCTGCAGGACGAGCACGTAAAATAACTTCACGTAAAGCATTAAAGTTTTCAGCAAGTTTTGCACTTTCAAATGAAACTTTACCGATAGGTGCATGAATTAAACCTTGTTTATCAACACGGTATTCAACTTGTCCAGCTTTAACATTCTCAACAGCCTTAGCAACATCCATTGTTACAGTTCCAGTCTTTGGGTTAGGCATTAAACCCTTAGGTCCTAATACACGACCTAAGCGACCAACCTTAGCCATCATCATTGGTGTAGCAACAACAACATCAAAGTCAAAATAGCCATTTTGAACTTTTTCTACTAAGTCATCTGATCCAACTTCATCAGCACCTGCTGCTTTAGCAGCTTCAGCTTGAGGTCCTTCAGCAAAAACAATTACTTTTTGGGTCTTTCCTGTTCCATTTGGAAGAACAAGTGATCCACGAATTTGTTGATCAGCTTGCTTTGGATCTACTGATAAATTAAATGAAACTTCAACAGTTGCATCGAAGCCTGCGTATGAAGTCTTCTTAACTAACTCCATAGCTTCATCAACAGTATAAAACTTGCCAGCTTCAACAAGTTTTGCTGCTTCTAAATATTTCTTTCCATGCTTTGGCATGTGATTTCCTCCTTGCAAATGTGGTCAAACGAGTCTTCAACTCTCCCACGCTGATTCGTTAACTTTGATTAACGATCCGACATTCTAGAAAATGGATTAATCTTCTACTTCGAAGCCCATGCTTCTAGCAGTACCTTCAATCATGCGCATAGCAGCTTCAACGTCTGCAGCGTTTAGATCTTGCATTTTGGTTTCAGCGATTTCCTTAACTTGAGCTTTAGTTACTTTTGCAACTTTCTTAGTATTAGGTTCGCCAGATCCTTTTTCAACTTTAGCAGCTTTTTTCAAAAGAACTGCTGCAGGTGGAGTCTTAGTAATGAAGTCAAATGAACGATCTTCATATACTGTAATAACAACAGGGATAATCATACCCTTTTGATCTGCGGTACGTGCATTGAAATCCTTTGTAAAACCAACAATATTAATGCCGGCTTGTCCCAATGCAGGACCAACTGGAGGTGCAGGAGTAGCTGCACCAGCTGGTATTTGTAGTTTAACTACGTTAATTACTTTCTTTGCCACGGTCAATACCTCCTTGATTCCGTGATGTGGTTATAATGGAGATTTCCTTTCTCTCCTCCCACAATAATAAAGATACTACAGTATAATATCATCTTTTACAATTAATTTCAACAAATGATGTAACTAATTTTATAAATCAGCTTAAGCCTCAAATTTTTTAACTTGTGTGAAGTCTAACTCGGCATTAGTTTCTCTACCAAACATGTCAATAGAAACAAGTAATTTTTCTTTATCTGTTTGGATACTATTAATCTTACCTTCCATATTCTTAAATGGACCTTCAGTAATAGTAACAGTTTCTCCTACCTCAAAATCATAACTTTGAGGTGCGGCTTCTTTATTTTGATCAGCTAGAATACGTTTTATTTCATCGTCATACAATGGAGAAGGCTTAGAACCACCACCGTGACTACCAACAAAACCAGTAACATTAGGCGTGTTTCTAACTACAAACCAGCTTTCATCAGTCATAACCATCTCTACTAAAACATAACCAGGAAATACTTTTTCATCAACCTTTTGTTCCTGACCACGCACCACTTCATTTTTCTTAACTTCGGGAACGATTACTCTAAAAATATAATCTTGCATCCCCATAGACTGAGCACGTGATAATACATCTTTTTTTACTTTCTCTTCATATCCTGAATAAGTATGCAATACATACCATTGTTTTTTACTGCTTTCTACCATTTATTTCTCCTTAATTAAGCAAATAAAAAACCTCCAATGGAGGCCACAATAAGATATAAGAAATTATACCATAGATTTTACAATAATTTAACTAATTGTTGGAATATAAAATCAAGCACGCCCAAATAAGCAGCAAATAAAATTGAACACCATACAACAGTAGAAGTATCACGCCTATTTTGCTCTAATGTAGGCCAAGTTACTTTTTTCATAGAAGCTATAACTTCTTTGATAAATTTAAACATTTAAATTACCTCGTTTCTTTATGCAAAGTCTTCTTACCGCAATATTTGCAGAATTTATTTAATTCCAATCTCTGAGTTCTACTTTTACTTGCTGCAATTGAATAATTACGTGATCCGCATATTGTACATGCAAGTGATGCTTTCTTTACTACCATACAATCACTCCTAAGCTTAAACTATCTTAACAAATAAATGCACTTTTTTCAATTTATTATTTACTAAAGATTTGCTTATATTTTATAAAAAAAACTTAAACTTACCAATTTAAGAGATATCTTGTACTTTTTTAGTTTATGATATTTATTGATTATATTTTGTTAGAAAGTAGGTTATTTATTGTGACAAATCAACGCAGTATATATGCCTGGTGGATTTTTATAGTAAGCTGTCTCATATCACTAATTGGATTTGGACTAATTGTTAATACGGTAGGTTTATTTTTTATTCCTTTATGCAAAGAATTACATGTTAACAAATCAAGTATTTCACTAATGGTTACCTTACAAAATTTAGCTTCAGCAATCACTTTGCTAATTGCTGGAAAAATTATGTCTAAAGTTAACTTAAAATGGTTACTAACGATTTTATTTGCAATCATTGGAATTGGCTTTTTAAGTTTAAGCATTGCTAATAATTTAGGTTGGTTTTACATAGTATATATCATTATTGGGATCTGTCAGCCTGGAGCTTTTATCCTATCTATACCAGTATTACTACAAAAATGGTTTAATGCTAAATTAGGAACAGTAATGGGAATTGCTTTAGGCTTATCAGGTATCGGTGGTACAATATTTAATCCGCTAGTTGCTGATGTTATTAAATCTTTTGGCTGGCGGGGGGGGTTTATTTTTGAGGCCCTATTAATTTTGTTAATACTAGTGCCAGCATCATTAACCATTATTCCTCAACCTAATGATAAACATCATGCATATGGCGAACCTAGTAAAGTTGATCATGTAAAACCAGGAAACGAGTCAGGATTAACATTCAAACAAGCTCGAAAAACAATAGTCTTCTATTCTTTAGCAATAGCTATGTTTTTATTGCAATTTGTATCAGGATCTGTTCAACACGTATCAGGCTCTATCCTCCACATTGGTTTTTCTATACAAACTGCTGGATTGGTAGTATCAGGAATCATGTTTGGAGCAGCATTAGGTAAAATATCTATCGGTTTTTTATTAGACTATTTCAATGCCAAAGTTGTTTTACTATTCTTTGCTTTATTTGGAATAAGCGGCTGGTATGGACAAATTATATTAAAAAATGGCTTAAGCCTAGTTTTATCAGCATTTATTCTAGGATTAGGGCAAGGAATCTGCTTGGTTGCTTTACCATATTTAATTAAAAAAGAATTTGGTGTTAAAGACTATAGTAACATTTTATCAATTATCAATATGGTCGGGGCTTTAGCTTTATCATTTGCTATTTTAATCGATGCATTTTTATTTGATACTACAAATTCTTATAATATTGGTTGGTATCTTAATATCTTGGCCTTTTTGATTAGTTTTATCTTACTAGCCTTGACACTTAAAAATTATCCAAATAAAAAATAAAAATGTAGCCTGTCATCAGGCTACATTTTTTGATGATATTCAATATCGCTATTCTAACAGTTACATCCGCATCACTCAAGCTAAAAGTGCTTGATTTCTTTCAACAGATCAAATTAAAATAATTCATCTTTTAATTTCCTTTTACACCGTGCTTTAGCCTGCAAAAGTTTAAGTCGATCACAACGTCCAATTTTACAAGCTTGTTGATGCGATAATTTTCCTAAATAAACTAAAATGGATAGTAACTCCAATTCACTTAAATTGCTTAAAAATTGAGAATAAATTTCACTAATTGGCAATTTATAATCATTAGTAAACTTTTCCATTATGATACCAGTATCATTACCATATTCATAAGATATAGCAGTTCTATTAGCTTCACGTCTTTTCGCTAATTCATAACGTAATAAAGACCGAACATGATTCGTAAATTTAGTTTTATAAAAAGCTCCAAATTGACTATTTCTTTCAAAATCGTACAAACAGCAAGCTTCATAACAAACTATCATTGCTTCTTGATCCCAATCCTGATAATCATAATTTCTAACATAATATTGGGCTTTGATTTTATTTACTACAGGTTTGTATCGCACAAACAACTGCTGTAAGGCATCATTATCTTTTTGTTTCACCCTCATAATTAACTCACTATCTGACACAAAAAATTCCTCTTTCACTTTTTTATATCAGATTAGTAGTTAAAATATTATCTTTTAAGCGAACATTTATTCAAGCAAACACTATATAATTTATGTCAAGCAAAATTAATAATTATTGCTTAATTTGTCCATTTTTGACAGCTTGTCTGCTATTAAACATTTGATATAACAAAATTCCAGTAGCAACACCAGCATTCAAAGATTGCACGTGTCCTGTCATCGGAATAGTTAATGTTTGGTCCATTTGTTTAAGTAGCAATGGTGATATTCCTTTACCTTCATTACCGATAACCAATACACATTTTCCACGTGCATCCCAATTAGTATAATTATCACCTGACATCGCTGTACCAAAAAACCAATAACCTTTATCTTTTAAGGTATCAACGGTTTGTACCAAATTGTTAACACGGACTACAGGGACATAATCAATCGCACCAGTTGAAGTTTTAGCTACAACGGAAGTTAATCCACTAGCCCGTCTCTGTGGAATAATAATACCATCAACGCCAGTAGCATCTGCTGTTCTTAAAATTGAACCCAAATTATGTGGATCTTCAATTGAATCCAGCATTAATAAAAATGGATCAGCTTTTTCTTCAATGCTTTTTAGTAAATCATTCAAATCAGTATATTCAAAAGGCGTAATTGCCAAAACAAGACCTTGATGATTTTGCTGATCAACTAACTTATCTAATTTGCTTTTGGGAACACTTTGAACTATTATTTTTTTCTTTTTAGCTAATTGATACACTTGATCAGCTATACTTGCCTGCACACCATTTTGCAAAAAAATCTTATTAATCAAGCTTGCATCCTGCGTTCTCAAAAAATCTAACCCTGCATGTCTACCAAAGACAAAATCAACATTATTTGAATCGCTTTTCATTATTTTCTCCATTTTCCACTTGTTCAATACACCAAGCGATGAGATTATCCAAACGATCATATTGCTTTGATAGATATAGATAACCAATCATTGCTTCAAATCCAGTTGAAAGTTTATATGTGCTAATACTCGTGTTTTTAGCATGTGTATAACTATTAGCATTTCTTCCCCGTTTAAAGATGGCTATTTCTTCAGCAGTTAATTTATTTAGATCTTTCATCTTAGTGATTAATCCTGCTTGAGCTTTAGCAGAGACATAATGAGTAGCGTAACCTTGCAAATGCTGAGGGCGAACAATCCCACCCTTTACTAAATGTTGCCTAATGGCTGCCTCATAAACACCATCTCCTAAATAAGCTAAGGCTAGTGAACCTATGGTATTAGGATCAATATCTTTTTCAACTATTTTTTTAGGCTTTAACATGATGCCACCTAGTTCCTTGTGGAGTATCTTCTAAAATAATTCCCTTCGCTAATAATTCATCTCGAATTTGATCACTAGTCGCCCAATCTTTGTTTTGTCGTGCAAGATTTCGTTGATCTACCAATTTTTGAATAGTATCATCATTTTCCATTTCAGTAGTAATTTTTACACCAAAAATCAGCAACCACTCATCCATTAATTGAACAAAATCCTGTAAATTTTTATGATCAATGAAATCGTTATTCAAGTGAACATTTACATGCAAAGTCAATTCATGCATCACACTTAATGCATTTTGCACATTAAAATCATCATCCATTGCAGCTATAAATTTTTTCTTGGCATCAATTAGTCGCTCTGCTAAATCAGAATCTGTGGCATCATTTTTCTCGGACAAGCGTTCTTCGATATTACGCAAAATATTTTTATAGCGTTTTAATACTGTTCCTGCTTGTCTTAATCCATCTTCCGTATAATTAATAGGCTTTCTATATTGAACACTAGACATATAAAAACGTAATACTTGCGGATCAACCTTTTTTAATAAATCATGTACCGTAATAAAATTATTCAATGATTTAGACATTTTTTCTTGCTTCTCACCTACGGTAACAAAACCATTGTGTAACCAATAATTGACAAATTTTTGCCCAGTTTTAGCTTCACTTTGAGCCAATTCATTTTCATGATGTGGAAATTGCAAATCTTGTCCACCACCATGAATATCAATTGTATTGCCCAAATATTTAGTACTCATAACAGAGCATTCTATATGCCATCCTGGTCTTCCTTTGCCCCAAGGAGAATTCCAAGCAATCTCATCTAAAGTCTTCTGACCTTTCCATAATGCAAAATCAATCGCATCTTCTTTTTTCTTTTGTTCTTCTACACTAATGTGTTGCGAAGCACCTTCTTCTAATTCATCAATATTTTGACCACTCAGACAACCATATTTGGTAAATTTTTTAGCTCTGAAATATACATCATTATCTACTACATAAGCGTATCCTTTAGCTATTAATACTTTAATAAAGCTAATGATATCAGTAATTTCTTCCGTAGCACGAGGATTAAATGTAGCTGGTTTTATATTTAAGGCTGTAGTATCAGCAACAAATGCCTTAATATATCTATCTGCTAAATCAGCAACACTAACATTTTCTTTTCGTGCTTGATTAATCATTTTGTCATCTACATCAGTAAAATTAGAAATATACTTTACTTCATAACCACGATATTCCAAATACCGGCGGATGGTGTCAAAAGCAATAACACTACGTGCATTACCAATATGAATGTAATTATAAACTGTTGGTCCACATACATACATATTGACTTTACCCGCAATTTGCGGCTTAAATTCTTCCTTTTTATTGGATAATGTATTAAATATTTTCACCAATGTACCTCTTTCTGCAGTATATTCTTATTATTTATTTTAACAAAAAAAAAATAGAATCCAACCCGTATACATACGACTTGCATCCTATTTTTAACTGTAAAAAAGCAACCATACTTTTTAAATATTAGCTTCATTCAACTCGTTTAAAGTAAGTTCCAAATGATGCATAACTCTTTCTTTACCCATCAATTCAATTGCTTCTCCAATACCAGGTCCAATCATAGAACGAGTAGCAGCTATTCTTATTGGCATAAATAGTTTTCTACCTTTAACTCCTGTAGCAGCTCTAGTTGCCATAATTGCATTCATAGCTTGCACAGCAGTAAAACGTGGCACCTGTGATAATTGTTTTTTAAATTCTTCAATCACTGGGCGAGCATCATCATTCTTAATTTCATCAAGTTCAGCTTCAGTTAACTTAGGTTCCTCTTCAAAGAAAATTCGTCCCAAATCTACAATCTGTTTAGTATAAGACATCTGAACAGAATAAATATTTACTAATTGACGTATCCACTCCATTTTTTCTGGATTAGGATCCTGCTCTACTAATCCTGCTTCTTGCAAATTATTTAAAGATAAATCCAACAATGTATCACGATCAGCATTCTTGACATATTGATTATTTACCCACTCAAGCTTCTTTTTATCAAAAGCAGCTGGAGATTTGGATAATCTCTTGGGATCAAATAACTTAATCAACTCTTTGCGTCCAAATAGTTCACTTTCACCTACAGGGGACCAACCTAACAAAGTAATAAAATTAAACATTGCATCTGGTAAATATCCAAGATCACGATATTGTTCAATAAATTGAAGCACAGATTCATCACGCTTAGAAAGCTTTTTACCAGTAGCTGCATTGATTATCAAAGTCATATGGGCAAATTTAGGCGGTGTCCAATTAAAGGCTTCATAAACTACCAACTGTTTTGGAGTATTTGCGACATGATCATCACCACGTAAAACATGAGTAATTTCCATCAAATGATCATCAATTACTACTGCAAAATTGTAAGTAGGCATACCATCACGTTTTTGAATAACAAAGTCGCCACCAATGGTATCAGACTCAAAAGATACGTGACCTTTAACCATATCATCCCAAGCATATGTCCGACGCTCTGGTATGTGAATTCTAACAACAGGCTTTAATCCTTTAGCTTCTGCAGCTGCTTGTGCTTGCTTAATCTCATCTGCTGTCATTCCCTCATATTCATAAGTATAATGAGGTGCTATACCCATCGCACGTTGTTCTTCACGTTGTGCTTCTAATTCCTCAGAAGTAGTATATGAATAATATGCTTTACCTTCATCTAAAAGTTGTTGAATATACTTATTATAGATATCTTTTCTTTCAGACTGTCTATATGGTCCATATTCACCACCTACATCAGGGCCTTCATCCCAATCGATTCCTAGCCAATGTAGATTTTCCATCTGTGATTTAGATCCACCTTCAACATTACGCTTTTGATCAGTATCCTCAATTCGCAAAACCATAGTTCCCTTATTATGGCGAGCAAATAAGTAATTAAACAATGCTGTACGTGCATTACCAATATGTAAATGTCCCGTTGGACTAGGGGCATAACGTACACGAATTTTTTCTTTAGCCAAATCCAAACGCCTCTTTCAATTAAAAAAATTATTACTATACACCTATGATAGTTTACTCGTTTCCATCAAAAAGTTCAATCTATGTAAACTCAATCTTCAATGCTTCCATTAAACTAATTACACCTACAATTTCAATAGTTGTGTGTGATTGTAATTTTGCTGATACATTATACTTTGGCACAAAAATGCGTTTAAATCCTCTAGTAGCAGCCTCTTTGACACGAGCTTCAATATTATTAATTCGTCTAATCTCACCAGTAAGTCCTACCTCACCAACGAAACAATCAGTAACTGCTATTTCTTTATTCTTATAACTAGAAGCTACTGCCATACAAATAGCTAAATCAATAGCTGGTTCATTAAGTTTAATTCCTCCTGTAGCTGTCAAGAAAGCATCTTGATTTTGCAACATCAAATTACCCCTTTTTTCTAAAACAGCTAGTAATAACGCCACTCGATTATAATCTAATCCAGATGTTGTTCTCTTAGCATAGCCAAAAGCGGTAGGCGTCACTAATGCCTGAATATCAGCTAAAATAGGTCTAGTGCCTTCAAGTGATACAACAATAGCAGAACCAGTAGAATTAGGTAATCTTTCATCTAAGAAAACAGCAGAAGGATTAGTTACCTCACTCAGTCCTTCCTCCTTCATCTCAAACATTCCTATTTCATTGGTAGCACCGAAACGATTTTTCACAGAACGCAGAATTCTATAAGAATGGTGCTTATCACCTTCAAAATATAACACTGTATCAACCATATGTTCTAAGATTTTAGGTCCAGCAATAGCACCTTCTTTGGTCACATGGCCAATAACAAAAACTGTTATCTTATCAATTTTAGCAATTTTAAGTAATTCCGCTGTCACTTCTCTAACTTGAGTAGCAGATCCTACCATCGAATCTTGCGATGGCTCATTCATTGTCTGAATTGAATCGATGACCAAAAATTCCGGCTTAAGATCAACTATCTGTTCGCGAATATTTTCCATATTAGTTTCAGAATATAAAAGTAATTCTGTATCACTAATATGTAGCCTTTCTGCACGCATTTTAATTTGACTTGCAGATTCCTCACCTGAAACATATAAAACCTTGTGAGCATTGGAAATACTCCCCATAATTTGTAGCATTAAAGTTGATTTGCCTATACCAGGATCACCACCAACAAGTACTAAAGATCCAGGAACTATTCCACCACCCAGCACACGATTTAATTCAGAAAATGGAGTAGTAATACGAATTTGCTTTTTAATATCTATCTCACTTAATTTTTTAGGCTCATTATTACCTATAGCAGTAATTAATCTACTAGCAGTAAGCCGATTGGAAGTAGTTTTGGCAACTTCCGTCTCTTTTTCCAATTGATTCCATGCACCGCAATTTGGACAACGGCCTAAATAAGAAGCTGATACATAATCGCAATTCTTACAACGATATTGAGTTTTTAATTTTGCCATTATTTTTCTCCACCAAAACCAGAAGAGCCAAAGCCACCTTGTCGTTTAACTAATAAATCTCCATCTTCATCCGCCTTCAAAAATGGCATAAAAATTCCTTGTCCAATTCGATCACCTTTTTTTATTTTAAAAGGCCGAACACCATAATTAATAAATTGAAAGAAAATTTCCCCTTCATTATTGTCATTATTATAGTAATCGCTATCAACCACACCTATTCCATTTGGTAATGACAAATTACGTTTAAATGTATTCGAAGATCGATTAGCTAAAATTAAAACTTCATCATACCCCATATAACTCTTAATACCTGTAGGTACTAAAAATGGCTTGATAATTTTTTCAGCTTTTTCAAAGTCAAATTCATTAAGTATATGTTGATTTCTAATCAATCTAAAAATTCTAACAAAATTCAAACTCCAAATAGAGGGAATAGTCATATCAACAGCAGCTTCAAAATCGTAACCTGCACTGCCTTTAGTTTGCCTTTTTGGTAAGTTAATATTGGCATCCCTATATTTTGAAACAACTTCAAATCCACGTTTTTTCATTTGATCTCTCCTTAACTGCTCTTTGATACTTATTCTACATACTTATTACGCAAAAATCATTAATTTTAATCATACTGATTATTAGACTAAATATATTTTATGTTATAAAATGATTAATATATAATTATTATTTTTTGGAGGAAAAAAATGACAAAAGAAATTACTTCTGCGATTATTGACAACTTTGAAAAAGATTTTGCTTCACGCAAAGATTCACAAATTGCCGCTCGTGCTGTGCAACAAAATGGTATTTTTAAAGCAAGCCAAAATTTACAAACAAAAGTTAATTTAGATCCTACATTTTCAATTGAGATTGAAACAGGTAAAGTTGCTAATCAAAAAGCATCAGGTCGTTGCTGGATGTTTAGTGCATTAAATACTATGCGTCATCCATTACAAAAGAATTTCAAAATCAAAGATTTCGAATTATCTCAAAACTATACTAACTTCTGGGACAAATTTGAAAAAGCTAATTGGTTTTTCGAAAATGTCATTAGCACTGCAAATGACGACTTAGGTGATCGTAAAGTTTCATTCCTTTTCGGCACTCCTCAACAAGATGGTGGTCAATGGGATATGTTATGTGGAATAATTGAAAAATATGGTATTGTGCCTAAATATATTTATCCTGAAACTTTCAGTGCAACTGCTTCAAGTGCATTAAATGATACATTGAATACATTATTACGTAAACACGGTTTAGAATTACGTAAGTTAGTACAAAATGGCACAAGTTCCCAAGATGTACAAACTCGTAAAGATGAAATGCTTAAAGAAGTATATCGTGTATTAGCTATATCATTAGGTGTACCGCCAAAAACTTTTGATTTTGAATATAAAGATGACGACAATCAATATCACCGTGATGCAAATTTAACACCGAAAGAATTTTTCAAAAAATATGTAGGTTGGGATCTAAGTCAATATATTTCAACAATAAATGCACCTACTGCTGATAAGCCTTTCCACAAAGTATTTTCAGTAGAATATTTAGGTAATGTAGTCGATGGTCGTCAAGTACGTCATCTAAACTTACCAATAGATGAAATGAAAGATCTAATTATTAAGCAATTAAAATCAGGTGAAGTTGTTTGGTTCGGTTCTAATGTTGTCAAAAACTCTGAACGCCAAGAAGGGTTATTAGATACTGAATTATACAAACGTAATGAGTTATTTGATATTGATTTGAATTTATCTAAAGCCGATGCATTAAACTCTGGTGAATCATTAATGGATCACGCTATGGTAATTACTGGTGTGGATTTGGTAGATGGTAAACCAACCAAATGGAAAATTGAAAATTCATGGGGCGAAAAACCAGGCTTTAAAGGATACTTCGTTATGAGCGATGCATGGTTTGATTCATTCGTATATCAAGCAGTAGTTAATAAAAAACATTTATCAGCTGAACTTAAAGAAATCTTCGAAGATGGTTCCAAAGCACCAATTCAATTATTACCTTGGGATCCTATGGGAGCATTAGCAAAATTCTAATAAATCAAAAACAGTAGTAAATAAATTACTACTGTTTTTTTTACCAAATATATAAAAGACGTTTAGCATCAATATGATCTAAATTAAACTGATGAACATGAGATTGCTCATTAACTGGATAATCTTTCAAAAAGTCAGCGACATTATACAAACCTGTTGTATATATCCATGTTCCCTTAACTTTTTTGATAGGATCTAACATTTCATTTCTAATTGGTTTAGCAGAAATCAAAAAATGCTTATGATGAAATTTAAACACAAAAAATGGTAATTTGAATTGTTCAATAGCTTCTTGTTCAGTCTTTGCTAAATTAACAACATTTCGATAAGTACCATATTTTTCAGTAAATTTATCATTAAATGAAAAATAGAAATTAGAAATATGCACATGTGGAAAATCTTCTTCTGGCACTTCATTAGGAACACATATTACATGATTGAATGCATCTAAATTTTTTTCCTTCTGGCTTAATGCCCGTTCAATTCCTAATGGTGATATTTCAATAGCCCAATCTGGCACTGCTCGATGTTCAACATATTGATTATACATCCAAGTAATGATTTCTGGCCTTACCCAATCATATTGAGCTCGTACCTTATTTCTTTTCAACAAACCTTCTAAGGTATTATTATACATTAAATCAATAACGAACAAATCATATCGGTACTTATCTACCCACGGTTTAAAATGTTCTATCTTATCTGGAGTAATATGAGTACCATCGACAATAATAGTTTCGCCCCATTGCATCTTTCTCTCAACTAAGCTATCTAATATTTGTTCTTCTTCATCACTGACACTATGACGAATAACTTGGTGTAAAGTATCGGTCTCCTGATCATGATAAAAAGTTAAATTTGCTAACAAAAGCCTAATTGCATCACGAGAAATAGCATACGGTTGTAAATGATTACGAGAAATAAGAGATGATTTACCTGATCCAGGTGCTCCTCTTAATAAAAATATTTTACGCATGTTGTCTCCCAACTAACTAAAAATTAAATATACACTCGTTAAAAGTTTACCATAAAATGTAGTCTATCTTAAAATATTCTTATCAATAATTTTCAAATTAGCATCTAAGGTATAAATGATTGGTTCAGCATTCGCAACTTCTACCTTTACAATATCTTGATCATTTATATTTTCTATTTTTTTGATAAGTGCACGCAAACTGGATCCATGTGCAACAACCAACTGATCTTGACCTAGCAAAAGTTTAGAAGCTATATGATCATAATAATAAGGCATTAAACGATTCTGTGTTTGATGTAAGCTTTCACCTCGTGGAATATTTTTTAAATCACCTATTTGATAGCGACGATCGTTTGATGGAGTAGCTAAAAGCGGTGGTATACTTTCAAATCCCCTACGCCAACTCAAAACTTGTTTAGTGCCATAAACTCTTTTACTTATTTGTTTATTCATCCCTCTTAAAGCACCATAATGCCGTTCATTAAGACGCCATGTTTTATAAATGGGTAAATATAGGAAATTACAAATATCTGCTATTATATTGGCGGTAACGATTGCCCGCGACAAAACTGACGTATGTATAGCAGTCGGCAAAAAGTTATCTACCTTTTTTAATTTATAACCTGCTTGTTGAGCTTGCTTAATTCCTAATGGACTTAGAGCAACATCATCCCAACCAGTATATGTATTATTAGCATTGGCAATACTTTCACCATGTCGTACTAAAACCAACTTAACCAATTTAACGTTCACCTACAAATAGCAAAAATACGCCTAATAAAACAAAAATAATACCCAAAATTATAAAACCTATTATGCCCATCCTTCTTTTTTTAAAGCAACTTGATTTATCTTGTAAATCTTGTCTACGATTAAATGCATATGCTAAATCATATAAACCAACAATAATGACAATAATTGCAGTCCAAATACTAACCTTCATATCTATTTTTTCTTACACCTCTTACTCAAATCAATAATAGTTCTATCCAATGTTTTCTTTGAAATATGATATATATCTTTTGATTTTTGTACAGTAAATTTCTTGGTCTGGTTAACTAATTTTGTTGTTTTTTGTCTAATAAGAGGCCATTCTTTTTCTTGTATTTTTTTAGAAAGTGTAACTGTTTTATTCTTCAATAAAGCCAATTCCTTGGAAAAAATTTCTGAATCTAATTTCATATTTATACCTTCTTTGTAAAAAAACTAGTCCAAATTATTATTCGAAATCATATTATTATTTAAACCGCGATTACGTTCGGCTTGTAAAGTAATATGATTAATGCCAAGTGGTAATAATTCTTGACCCACTTTCACATAAATATTTTCTAGATCTTCAATCTTCATATCTGCAGAAACATTGATGTGAGCATCCATCATTATTAGTTTATCAGAATACTGCCACAAATGAACATGATGTACATGTTCTATTTCATTAATTTTCAATATTCGTTGCTTAACTTGTTCTAAGTCAATGCAAGGATTAGATTCCATTAAAATATTTGCTGCTTTATAAGTAATTTTCAAAGCTTCAATTAAAATAAAAATGGAAACCAGAATTGTTAACATTGGATCAATCCAACGCCAATTCCAAAATTTTATAATCAATGCTGCAATAACTACTACCACACTAGATAAAGCATCAGATAACATATGTACAAATGTTGATTTAATATTGATATTTTGTTTAGTATCATTGTGCACTGCAAACATTGATAAAATATTTGCCATTAATCCTATAATAGAAACTATTAACATCATATTTCCTTTTATAGGCTCAGGATTTTTCAAATTCAATAAAGCTTCTACAAACAAGACTATACAAATCGCTATCAAAGTAATTCCATTTGCAAATGCAGCTATTATTTCTGCACGGTCATAGCCAAAAGTTTTGGTATTACTTTTATTTTTACGACTTATTCGATGAGCTATAAATGACATTATAATAGCTCCTGTATCACTTAAATTATGCAAAGCATCAGAAAGTAAGGCTAATGAGCCACAAGCAATTCCACCTATTATCTCGGCAATAGTAATGATCAAATTCAATATGGTAATCCATATCAATTTAACTGATGTATAATCTTTTTTCATTGACAAACTCCTATTTATATATTAATTAAATCGCTATTATTTATATTATAATCAACAATTTCAAACTTACCTGACTGATTAAAAATTCCACGTGTCATGCTACCATTGGTAGGGAATTCGATATCACCTTTTCCTGAATACTGTGTCCAATATTTAATACCTAGACTTTTAATGAAGTCTCCGTGTGTGACTAACAAAACCCTATTTAATCCGTCTGATTCCTCTTTAATTTGATGAACCGCTCGCATAATTCGGTCATCTAACTCTTTTGCATTTTCAGCTAAATGACGTTCATCAGCTTTTTTGGTTGCATTTCTAAATTCTTTAATCCCCAAAGTGTCGATAATTTTACATACATTTGTTTCTGGCTTCATTCCACCAGCAATAGAAACCTGTCGCCACGTCTCATAAATATCATCGCCTTCAAAGCCTCCAAAAAAGACCTCTCGAAATGCAGGTAATTTTTTGATTTTTCCAATTTGAGAAACCATATTATAGTCTTTAATCAAATGTACAGTATCAATTGCACGTTTCAAATCAGAACTATACATTCTATCAAAGTGAATTTGCGACAAATTAGATGCAGTTACCCGTAAATCATTAATACCTTTAACAGTTAATGGAGAATCAGCCCATCCTTGCACCTTATTTAATTGATTAAACATCGTCTCTCCATGACGAATCAAATATATTTCAGTATACATATATGCTCCTTTCTTCAATATTTATTATGTTATATCAATGTTAACAAATTTTTGAAAGTTAAAAAACTATATTTTATACTTGTTTAACATATTACATATAATTTACCATAAGAGTACAATATTAGCATGA
The DNA here is from genome assembly GCF_011058775.1 of Lactobacillus iners. Classification (NCBI taxonomy): domain Bacteria; kingdom Bacillati; phylum Bacillota; class Bacilli; order Lactobacillales; family Lactobacillaceae; genus Lactobacillus; species Lactobacillus iners. The sequence continues at coordinate 1,174,419 of NZ_CP049230.1, forward strand.
TAGGAGTGATTATATGGTTAAAACTGCAGTGATTTTTGCAAATGGTTGTGAAGAAATTGAAGGTTTGTCGATTGTTGATATATTAAGAAGGTTGAACATTGAATGTGACATGATCGGACTAGATTCTTTAGATATCACTGGTGGTCATAATATCAGATTTAAATGTGACAAATTAATATCAAATGACTTATTAAATTATGATATGGTAGCTTTACCTGGAGGTATGGGAGGTACGCAATTACTAGCCTCTAATATTGATCTACAAAACATCATGAAAAAAAGATTTGCAAATAAAAAGTGGAATGCAGCAATGTGTGCAGCTCCTTTAGCTTTCAGCAAATTTGGTTTATTAAAGCAAGCAAATTATACCTGCTATCCTGGATTTGAAAAAAATATTTCCCGGGAAAACCCACAAGCTACTTTTGTTGATGATTTAACCGTCATAGACAATAAAAACAAGCTTATTACAAGCAGAGGTCCTGCCACTGCAATGTCCTTTGCATATGCTATTGCCCAAACTTTGCAATGCAAAACAGCAGAGATTGAATCAAATATGCTTTATACTTATTTATTGAAAAAAAGCAGAGATTAACCATCTCTGCCTTTTTTAATGATGTGATGATACTAAATTACAAAGTACGACACCAATAATTATTAATATTATTCCAATTAACTTAGGCAACGGAAAAGATTCATGCCATAACAAATATGAAACAATACCTGTAAAAATAATACCTACACCACACCATGTAGCATATGCCACACCTAATGCTATAGACTTTAATGATAGCGAAAACAAATAATAACACAAGCAATACGATATGATTGTTCCAAAAGAATACCACACATTAGTAAAATTATTTGATAATTTTAAAAAAGCTGTCGCAATTATTTCAAAAACAATTGCTAATATTAATTCAACATAACCCATATATTTTAACCTCTAATGCTTTTATTTTTTATATGATTTACTTTTTCTTTTTACGAATCCAAAAAGCAATCAAAGACACTAAAAACAATACTGCAGTACTTACAATTGTTATAGGCATTTTTTTATTTTTCTGTACATGTCTTTTAATTGACTTAACTTTACTAAATATAGATTTTGATTTTTTCTTTACTATATTGTTTTTATTTTTCTTAGTAATGTGAGATTTAACTATAGTACTTGCGTTGGCTTTTTTAGCTGGGACTTCTGGTACACTCGGAGTTTTTGGCTTCACTGGTGTTACTGAAACTTCTGGTTCACTCGGAGTTTTTGGCTTCACTGGTGTTACTGAAACTTCTGGTTCACTCGGAGTTTTGGGTTTCACTGGTTTCACTGAAACTTCTGGTACACTTGTGGTATTTGGCTTCACCGGTTTGACTGAAACTTCGGGCACACTTGTGGTATTTGGCTTCACCGGTTTGACTGAAACTTCGGGCACACTCGGAGTTTTGGGTTTTACTGGTGTTACTGAAACTTCTGGCTCACTCGGAGTTTTGGGTTTTACTGGTGTTACTGAAACTTCTGGCTCACTCGGAGTTTTGGGTTTTACTGGTGTTACTGAAACTTCTGGTTCACTCGGAGTTTTGGGTTTCACTGGTTTCACTGAAACTTCTGGTTCACTTGTGGTATTTGGCTTCACCGGTTTGACTGAAACTTCTGGCTCACTCGGAGTTTTGGGTTTCACTGGTGTTACTGGAGTTTCAGGTTCACTCGGAGTTTTGGGTTTCACTGAAACTTCTGGTACACTTGTGGTATTTGGCTTCACCGGTTTGACTGAAACTTCTGGTTCACTCGGAGTTTTTGGTTTCACTGGAACTTCTGGCTCACTCGTAATTTTTGGTTTCTCTGGTGTTACTGGAACTTCAGGTTTACTTGGTATCTTCGGTGTTTCTGGTTTTACTGTAACTTCTGGCACACTCGGCATCTTGGGCTTCTCTGGTGTTACTGGAACTTCTGGCACACTCGGCATCTTGGGCTTCTCTGGTGTTACTGGAACTTCAGGTTCACTTGGAGTTTTTGGCTTCACTGGTGTTACTGAAACTTCTGGTTCACTCGGAGTTTTTGGTTTCACTGAAACTTCTGGTACACTTGTGGTATTTGGCTTCACCGGTTTGACTGAAACTTCGGGCACACTTGGGGTCTTTGGTTTCACTGGTGTTACTGAAGCTTCTGGTTCACTCGGAGTTTTCGGTTTCACTGGTGTTACTGGAGTTTCAGGTACACTAGGAGTTTTTGGCTTCTCTGGTGTTACTGAAGTTTCTGGCACACTAGGAGTTTTTGGCTTCTCTGGTGTTACTGAAGCTTCCGGTTCACTTGGAGTTTTTGGCTTCTCTGGTGTTACTGAAGCTTCCGGTTCACTTGGAGTTTTTGGCTTCTCTGGTGTTACTGAAACTTCTGGTTCACTTGGAGTTTTTGGCTTCTCTGGTTTGACTGAAACTTCGGGCACACTTGGGGTCTTTGGTTTCACTGGTGTTACTGGAGTTTCAGGTTCACTCGGAGTTTTTGGCTTCACTGGTGTTACTGGTTTGACTGAAATCGATTTTTCATGGTTTTTATTAACGGCGTCACTAACAATTTTATTAACAATATCATCAGACACGGCAAGATCAATTTTGGCTAAATAATCAGCTTTTTCTTCATTCGTTAAATAATTCATAGAATTGATCTTTTGCTTAGCAGCACTTATAGACAAGATCAATTTATCTTTTTCTGCTTTAGCTTGTTTGTCTAAACTGGCATCAACATTTGTACTTAGTTTATCTAAACTTTTTATTGTACTATCTATTTCATTTAATCCTAAACCAAAATCTACCTTGTTTGAAATATCTCCTAATTGTTTTTGATAATTAACATCACATTCTTTCAACTTAACTATCTTATGGTTTATTTCTGATATCTTTTGATTAATATCTTTTATTTTTTCATCGTAATTTATTTTATTTTGTTTAAACTCTTTTTCTGATTGATCCTTAGATTTTAACAAACTAATTTCATTATTTATATATTTAAATAATTCACTTAATTCACCTAAAGTCATACCATCTAACTTAACATCATCAATCTTAATCTTTTTTATCTGAGCTTGATTATCTGGTTCCATTTTAGACAAATTATTATCATTTAATATACTCTTGATCTTATTTTTGAGAGTTACTAACTCCCGCTTAGCACTGGCATCCCTTTGATTATGCAACTTTTGAGCACTTTGTAATTGAGCCACAACGGTAGTAGAATCTGAAGCTTTTTCAATTGCTTTTAAATAATTTTGGATTTCTTTATATGATAAATGAGAATATGCCCTAATCTCATGTTCTGCCTTAACTTTTTGATCAATCAATTTTAAAATTTTATCTTTATTTGGAGATTGTTCAATTTCATTGATTTTGTTTAGAAGGTTTTCCAAAGTTAATTTTTCATCGCCTAAAGACGCCTTAATATCAGGAGTCAATGTATTAAGATAAATTAATTTTGAATTAATCTGATCTCGATCAGCAGGTGTTACTAAATTTGGTGATATCTTTAACGTAGGTAATAATGAATTATGTATTATTGTTACTTTATCTTTTAAATTAGCCTGCTTGGCTAAAATGCTAGATCTCTTCTTTTTTATGTCCAAAAGCAATTCACGTTGCTTAATTAAATCAGGTTCTTTTTTAGCTAGTTCTGATTCTTGTAAAATGTTATCTATGTCTGTTTTATAAATTGAATATGAATTATTCCTATCTTTTTTTAACTGCGTAATTAATTTATTAATATTATCATCAATCACAGTATGATAGTTTGCTTGAGTTGATTCTATCTTATCTTCTATGGCATCTAATTTAGCTCTTTCATCAGTTAGTAAAGCTAACGTAGCTGCGTTTTGTCTTCGCCATTGATCGTTTGCAGAAGCCAATAATTTCTTATCATCTATAGATATTTTGGAGATATCTTTATTAAGCAAAGTGCTAAATCTTTCTTTAAATTTATTAGCTTTAGCTATATTATCTTTTTGCAAATAAACTGTTCTGCTTAACTCTTCATATTTTTCTAGTAAGATTGCACTAGCTTGATAATATACATTTGTGGCTACTGTTCTTGTAGCTACAGATTTAGCGAAATTATATTCTTGTAACCAGGAATGTTTAATTTCATCCGATTCATTAACAAAACTATTTTTAAATTGTTGTAATTGGCTAAGTAAATTTTCTTTTGCTTTAATATTTTCAAAAGTTAAAATTTTGCTTTGCAATGCGTCTAAGTGCTCTTTTGATGCCTTAAGCCTTGCTTTATCAAAACTATTCAAAAAATTATATTGATAAAATGCATTATTGACCTGTTCTGTTACTTTATCCAAATTCTTTAATGTTATCTTATCGACAGACAAACTCAAAATTTCATTATTATTTTTCTTAAATTCAATATCATTTTGCATAGATACTGCATTTTTCTCTAAAAATTGTAACAAGTCATATAAATGCGTTTTTTCATTGTTTAAATCGCCTTGAATCTCACTAGATAAAGCTAATAGATTATAATAAGCTACAACAATATTATTATAATCATTCAAAGATACATTCTTTTCATTTAGTTCGAGTTCTGTCTTAAACTGTTGCTTAAATTCATTCGCTAGTTTCTTATCTTGAGCCCTTAGTAACTTTCTCTCTAAACCTAATATTATTTCGGAGTTATTCGTTTTAATTTGCGAATATTCAGGTTTTTCTTTCAATTGTTTAAGAGCACTTGTAATAATATTGATATCTTTATCAGTAACATCAGTTATACTCTTTGTCAAAATTTGCTGATTATTCTTATTAAACGTTTCTAATAATTTACTATCATTTTGTTTTTGATATATAGTATTTTTGATAATAATTTCGTCACGAAGAAGATCGTACCTTTTTTTAGCCTTATTTAATTCTTGAATATAATTAATATTTTTTGTATCTAATTTATTAATATCAGTTTTTAGTAAATTAAGGTCACCAAGACATAATTTGGCTTGATCTAATTGAGATAAAGATTCAATATTATTCTTAAAATTTTTCAAATCTTCAACTAACTCAGAATTAAATTGCTGTTTTGCTTTTTGTTGCTTTTCTTGATAAGCGGCAACAGCTTCTTCATGAGGAATTTCAAAAGCAAATTTGGTAGCGGCTGCATAAGAACCTGTTCCCTTAGCAGATATAATCTTTAATTTGAAATACTTTGTTTTTGTACCATCAGGTAGTTCAACAACCTTAGGAGATTTGTAATTAGGTGAGCTATAAGTAAATTCACCCGCCTTAACTTTGGTAAATTGTTTTCCATCGTTACTAATGTAGATCTCATACTTCAAAATATTTCCATTTTCACCATTATCCAACCTAGGTGTATAATAAAATTTTTTAAGAGTATATTCTTTATTAAATCCAATAGTTATATATCTATTACTATCTCCAGCCCATTTAGTATGCCAAAAATTATTAGCTGTACCAGTTCCATTAATTGTATTTACAGCAGCTTGATTAGTATCATTTTGTTGTGACGAATATTGAACAACTTTCATATTACCCAGCATTATGTCATCTGCAATTTGATTATCATTCGTAAATTCCAATTTTTTAACATCACTAGCAAAACTCTTATTGGCTGCTTTTTCACGCACTAACACAGTGCATTTACCACTCAAATCAGGAACCACATTACCATCAATCCAGTTTTGACCATTATCTAAAGAATATTCCATATTGTGATTTAATCCAACAATAATATTTTCTTGATCATCAGCCCGTACAAAACTAGGTAACACCTGTTTAGCTAACTTAATTTGAATTGCCTTTTTCATTCCTTTAAGTCGAAGTAATATTCCATATTTTGTATTTAATTGTGCTATTTCACTTGATGTTAATGATGGCGAATTTGTAATTGAACTATGCCAAGTAATACCTCCATCAAAAGAATATTCTGTATCTGGATGTACATTTTTCAAATTATATCTATTCTTACCACTAAAAGAAAAATCACCCAATACACTATTATATGAGTTATATTCCTTTTGATATTCATCCTCTTTCATAACATCACGTGCAATTGAATTAGTAACCGAATCTACTTGTTGAATATAATTAATAGCAAAATCAGTCAATAAATATCTATCTTGTGCAAATCCCTTCTTTAATGGACTCAAAAGATCAAACATTACTTTAGGATAATTTTTAAATGTACTTAATATCTTTTTTGACAATTCATAATAGTCCTTGGCCGTTGCGGAACGATTATCTTTTAATTCATTAATTTGATCACGATAAACAGGCACAAAACACGGAACCAGGGTAATAATTTTTTCAGCCAATGAGTTTTTAAGTAAACCAGGCTGTACATTTTTATAAAATTCATAATACTTCAAAGCTTGTTGATAATTATCCTTATCTTTTAAAATATCACTAGCTAAAATATTATAAGTCGTATTATAACCACTAGATCCACCCGCTAAAAGAGTTGCTGTACCTCCCTGTGATCTACCCCATGAATAAATTTCATTCCTACGCGTCCAGCTACCATCATCCCTCATATACGTAACTGCAGCGTGTCCAGGCTGACCAATAACATTAGCAGGTACACCAAAAGATTTTAACACCACAACATCAAACTTTGAGACAGATCCACAAACTCCACCTAGTTCAACAACTTTTTCCAACGTAGGATTATCACCATAAAAGCCGCCCTTTTGCACATCATCTCCATATTTATTAAAAGGATTATATGCTATATATTTATAAGTTGCATTAGATAATTCATCATTATTAAACAACAACTGGGGATTTTCACGTTTAATCTTATCTCTAATCCAAATAATATCTTCATCAGAAATTTCCGCATTGACTACATGTCGCAATAATTCAACAGATAAAGTTTTAAAAATCGGTCTCAAAGCACCGGGAGTATTATTTAGTGTACTATAAATATCATATCTTTTAATTGGATCACTTTTTAAATTGGAATTAGCCCAAAAATTTATATTGCCATTAGCATATTCAAGTGCCACAGCCATGGCAATTTTTTGCTTTTCAGAATCGCTTTTTAGGTCTGGATCATGATCCAATAATTCTTTAAACACTTTCAAAAAGCCAATCTGATTGCCGCCTCTTGGTAAAGAAGCTGTATTATAGCTGTGCAATAATGACAAATTATTAAAAAGCCAATTCAAATACTTAATATTGGATTTATCCGTCATCATATACGAAAATAATCGAGCTTTACCCATACGTTTTAAAAAATAATATTGTTCAAAATTAAGGTTATAGGGTGCATCATTGATTTTGTTATATGAAAAACCGGGATTTTCATTGGCAAGGTCTGGTATTTTTTTATCTTTTAAATCTAAGAAATAAAACTTAGGATCTGCGAGAATAGAGTGATCTGAGCCATTATATCCTAATGAATCAACAATTATCTTTAATTGTTTTTTACCGGCGATATTCATCAGAATATGTTGGGTATTATTACGGTTCACTTTTCCACTAGCATAATATAATTCATCATCTAAATAGATTCTAAATTCAACCTCACCAGTTTTGGTATCATCAATTCCTAAATAAGTTTCAAAAATATTAGATTTTATCTTAGATAAATCATAGATCAAACATGCATCTGCATGAGCTGTTATTCCCTTAGCAAATTCATGTTCCTGGCCATTAATTTTTAACTTTATTTTTTTGCCATCAAGGGTTTGATCTACCTTATAACTACCCCAACCAACTTTAGGAGCTTGTACAAAAGGAATATCTTCCAGATATTGATCCACTTTTATTGGTTGATCAAATTTTGGATTTTCCACAGATGCATAAACATGCACCTGGGCATTATTATAATATATTCCACCAGCTAATAAGGAAGCTAAATAAATTGTGGATGTTAACTTTGTATTATGGCATTTTTTCATAGATAAACCTCTCCTACTTCTATCCCCAAGGGTACCACGTCTTGATTTGTCCATGCTAACATATTTTGATACATATTTGAAATAATAAGGCTATAAAAAAAGCATTTGCAAACGCAAACGCTTTTCTTCATACATATATCCAATATTAACGCTTAGAGAATTGGGAAGCTTTTCTGGCTTTCTTCAAACCAGGCTTCTTTCTTTCCTTCATTCTTGGATCACGGGTCAATAACCCAGCTTTTTTCAAGCTACCACGAAAATCAGGATCAACTTCTAAAAGTGCTCTAGCAATTCCATGGCGAATTGCACCTGCTTGACCAGAGAAACCACCACCATTAACATTAACAATAACGTCATATTGACCTTCTGTTTCAGTTAATGCTAAAGGTTGCTTCAAATCTTTAACCAAGTTTGGATATGGAATATATTCCGTAACGTTTTCCTTGTTAACAGTAATCTTACCATTACCAGGTACCAAACGAACGCGAGCAACCGAATTCTTACGACGACCAGTGCCGGCATATGCTGCTTGTTGTGCCATTTATCAAAACCTCCTAGATTAATTTATTAATGTCCAATGTTTCAGGCTTTTGTGCTGCATGCTTGTGATCTTCACCAGCATATACATGCATCTTTAAAAATTCTTGATGTCCAAGAGTATTTTTAGGTAACATGCCTTTAACAGATAACTCAACTAATCTTACAGGATTGTTAGCAAGCAACTCACCTGCTGCTGTTGCTCTCAAACCACCACGATAATCTGAATGGTGGTAGTAAATCTTATCAGTTGACTTTCTACCAGTCAACTTCAACTTAGCTGCGTTGATGATAATTACATTATCACCAGTATCTACATTAGGTGTGTATTGAGGCTTATTTTTACCTCTCAAAATCGTTGCTACTGCAGCAGATAAACGACCAAGTGCAACATCAGTTGCATCAATAACATACCACTTACGTTTAATATCACTAGTTTTTGCTAATGGGGTAGTACGCAATTTTAATTCCTCCGTTTTCTTGTGTTTGACATACAATAAGTTTCCGGGGCCTATCGTGGACAAACATACAATTAATAATTTACGTCCTTTTTGTGCAAATGTCAATCTCTTTTAGCAATAAGATTATACTTTTTAGGTAAATCATCATAAAAAACATGATATAGATACAATCCGCTGGCTGGTGCAGTATTTCGAGCTTTTTGTCGATCCTTAGCTAAAATTATTTTTTCTACATCTTCAACATCTTTTTGACCATGACCAATATCAATTAGCAATCCGGTAATAATTCTTACCATATTGTATAAAAAACCATCACCAATGACATCTAAAACTATTTCATCACCATTTTGCTCTAGATTAATATAAAAAATAGTTCTTACTTTATCAACTATTTGACCACCACTTGCAGCGAAGCTTGTAAAATCATGCTTTCCTAATAAATATGTTGCGGCTTTTTTCATTTTTAGCATATCTAATTTATAAGGGCAATGTCCTGTATAATTACGTCTAAAAGGGTCCGTAAATCTACTTTGATTAATAATATACCTATACCATTTGGCTTTAGTCGAATATTGCACATGAAAATCATCATTAACCAGTTCAGAATCTAAGAAAATAATATCTCGTGGCATTAAAGCATTTAAAGCCAGAAGCATATTTTTAGCTGGGATTACATTACCTGGATAATCAAAATGTATCACCTGCCCTTTGGCATGAACACCAGCGTCTGTCCGACCAGAACCATGTACTATCACATGCTTTCCCTTGGTCATTTTTAATAATGCATCTTCAATAACGCCTTGTATCGTACGTTGATTTGGCTGTTTTTGAAATCCGTGAAATAAGGTGCCATCATAAGCCAAAATTAATTTATATCTCTGCATCTAATATCTTCTCAAAAGCAATAATAATCCAATTAATATTGCTAAACTTCCTAAATTTAATATATCTATAATATGCCATGCAAGTTGTCTATATCTACTTCTTGGCATTCCATCTCTATATCCCCTTGCTTCCATAGCCACAGCTAAATCTAAAGCAATGCTTAGTGATCTTATGAATAAGGGAACTAATATGGGAACAATCTTTTTAATTTTCTCAATAAATTTTCCTGTACTAATATCTGATCCCCTTGCTTTTTGAGCATTGATAATTTTAGTTGCTTCATCCATTAACGTAGGAACAAACCTTAATGCAATAGACAAAACTAGAGCTATTTCACCAACTGGCACTTTTAAATACTTAAGAGGATGTATTAACCATTCAATTGCATCTGCAATTTGTAATGACGTCGTAGTTAAAGTAAACACTGTGGACACAACAATTATAGTAATTAATCTAATACACATATATATTGACGAAATAATGCCATAATCAGTCACTTTTAAAAATCCAACATGCCACAAAACCTTACCTGATCCTGTAAATAGCAGTTGCATTATAACAGTAAATAATATTAGCCAGATTAATGGTCTGATGCCTCGCCAAAAAATTTTGAAACTAATCTTAGTCATACATACAGCTAACAATGCAAAAACAAAAAGTACCGCATATGTTGACCAATTATTAGCCAAAAAAATTATCATAACAAATAAAAATGAAGTAATTAATTTACCACGTGGATCCATTTTATGAATTAACGAAGTACCTGGAATATATCTACCTATTAGAATATTATTCAATTATTTTACTCCTATCTGTTGTAAAATCTCACCTAATAAATTAGACAAATCATTTGTTTTTGTGACTTTAAATCCCACTTTTTCCAAATCATCAATAAATTTTAAGATGCTAGGTCTAACTAATTTATGTTTGTCTAACCAATTTTTATCCTCAAATATTTTTCTAGGACTACCTTGTTTAATAATTGTGCCATTTTCCATGACAATAATATTATCTGAATAATGATATACCTCATCCATGTTATGACTAACTAAAATTACAGTATGACCATCTTGCTGATACTTTTTGAATAATTGCATTATTAATTTTCTACCTTGTGGATCTAAACTAGACACTGGCTCATCTAAACATAAAATATCTGGTTCAAAAGCTAACACACCTGCTATAGCAACTCGTTTCATTTGCCCTCCTGAGAGATCAAATGGCGATTTATCAAATAATTCTGAACCAATACCAACAAACCGCAGCCATTTTTTAGCTAACTGTTTTGCTTTATCAACACTAATTCCAAAATTAATTGGCCCAAACATTACATCTTTTAGTACAGTATCTGCAAATAGTTGATTTTCCGAAAATTGAAAAACTAATCCTATATGCTTTCTAAGAATAAACAACTTTTTTTCATCAGAATTAACATTAATAACCATATTTTTTAAGGATATCGTTCCCGTGGTTATTTTAATCAGACCATCTAATGCTTGTAATAAGGTTGTTTTGCCACTACCAGTATGACCTATTACTGAATTGAATGTATTTTTTTCAATAACAGTATTAATATCATTCAATCCCAGAGACGAAAAGGCAGTTTCTCTTCCATAAGTATATCCTACTTTTTCAAACTTAATTGCCATAAATAATTTACCAACTCCTTTTGACCTATGATTTCTTCTGGAATATTGACACCCATTTGCGAAAGTTGACTTTTAATTTTAAAAACAAAAGGTAAATCTAATCCTGATTTTTCTAATAATTGTATGTCATTAAATATTTTTCTAGGATGATCATACCTTAAAACTTTTCCTGCTTTTAAAATTAATAACTTATCTGAATATATGGCTTCTTCCAAATCATGTGTAATAGAAATAACAGTATAATTATTTTGCTTTTGTAATTTTTTTATTAATTTTAATATTATATTTTTACCATCGGGATCCAACATACTTGTTGCTTCATCTAATATTATTATTTTAGGTTTAATGGCTAGCACACCTGCTATAGCAACTCTTTGCTTTTGACCGCCTGATAACATATTTGGTGCTTTGTCTGCAAACTTTAACATATCAACTTGTTTCAGTGAATCAGTTACAATGTCTATCATTTGATTTCTGTCTATGTTTCTATTTTCTAAGCCAAAAGCAACATCATCTGCCACTGTAGCACCTACAAATTGATTTTCTGGATCTTGAAAAACAATACCTATTTTATTTCGAATATCATATAAAGTATTATCTGATAATTTAATACCATCTATAATAATATGACTATCTTTATCAGATTTTGGCACTAATAAACCATCTAAGATTTTAGTTAAAGTTGACTTACCACTACCATTAGGACCTACTACTGACACCCACATTCCTGAATCTACAGTAAATGAAACATGATCTAGTGCAAGCTGGGAACTATCATAATACTGATATGATATATTATTAACATCTACAATTTTATATCCCATTTTGCTTAACAGCTCCTCCTCAATAAAAAAACATATACTGAAACTATTTTACCAAAAAAAAGGCAAAAAAAAATCATCCACGAAGAGGGATGTCGATAAACATCTAAGCTAGACTAGGCATAAGCCACCATCATCACACTTATTCTCGCTTTCGTGAAAGATTTATATCATGATATATTTATATTTAAACTAATTCAATAATTACCATTGGTGCAGCGTCACCTTTACGAGGCATTGCTAATTTATACATTCTAGTATATCCACCATTACGGTCTTTGTAACGAGGTGCTACATCACTGAACAATTTCTGTAATGCAGTTTTAACAACTAATCCATCTTTTTCTTCATGAATATCTGCAATCTCATTACGTACATATGCGGCAGCTTGTCTTCTAGCACTCAAGTCTCCACGCTTACCTAATGTAATCATTTTTTCAACTGTCTTACGGATCTCTTTACCGCGAGTTTCAGTAGTCTCAATACGTTCATTCATAATCAACTGAGTAGTCAATGCTCTAAGCATTGCTTTTCTATGAGCACTATCACAGCCTAATTTACGGTATGACATGAATTTCCCTCCTTAATACACAACCTAATCTTCCTTACTAAAGGAAAGACCAAGTTCGGTAAGTTTATTCTTTACTTCTTCTAATGATTTACGTCCTAAGTTACGTACACGCATCATATCTGCTTCAGATTTATTATTCAATTCTTGAACGGTATTAATTCCCGCACGCTTTAAACAATTATAGGATCTTACAGAAAGATCTAATTCTTCAATGGTCATCTCAAGCTTTTTCTCGTTAGATTTGTCTTCTTTTTCAATCATAACATTAGCAAATTGATCACTCATATCTGCAGACATAAATACTTTAAAGTGTTCTTCAAGAATCTTTGCGGCAAAACTAAGGGCATCATTAGGTGTGATTGAACCATCCGTCCACAATTCTAAAGTGAGTTTGTCATAATCATCTCTCTTACCCACACGTGCATTTTCAACTTGATAATTAACTTTTTTAATAGGTGAAAAAAGCGAATCAACTGGAATTACACCAATAGGCATATCATCAGATTTATTTTCACTTGCCGGAATATAACCACGACCATTTTTAATTGCGATGCTCATATGCAAATGACCACCTTCAGCAATAGTACAAATATACTGATCAGGGTTTAATATTTCAACATCAGCATCGACTTTAAGATCTGCAGCTGTAACAACTGCTGGTCCTTCAACATCAATTTCAACCATTTTTTCTTCATCAACTAAGAGCTTTAATTCCAATTTCTTTAAATTAAGAATTATTTTGGTTACATCTTCTCTTACGCCTGGAATTGTTGAAAATTCATGTAAAACACCATCAATCATAATGTAAGAAAGTGCCGTACCTGAAATTGAAGTTAATAAGACACGACGGAGTGAGTTACCTAAAGTAGTCCCAAAACCGCGTTCTAAAGGTTCGACAACAAACTTACCATATGATTCTTCTTGATCTATAACGGTTATATTTGGTTTTTCAAATTCAATCATTACTGGGCCCCTTTCAAAACGGAATGTCCTGCACGCAGGATAATATTAGACACGACGACGTTTTGGTGGTCTAGAACCGTTATGCGGAACCGGAGTCACATCACGAATAGCAGTAATTTCAAGACCAGTAGCTTGAAGTGCTCTAATAGCAGCTTCACGTCCAGCACCAGGACCTTTAACAGAAACTTCAACATGTTTCATACCTTGGTCCATAGCAGTCTTAGTAGCAGCTTCTGCAGCCATTTGTGCAGCAAATGGAGTAGATTTACGACTACCCTTAAAGCCTAATGCACCAGCTGAAGACCATGCAACTGCATTTCCTTGTACGTCAGTAATCATTACCAACGTGTTATTAAACGTTGAATGAATATGAGCTACGCCGCTTTCGACATGTTTCTTTACACGGCGCTTACGTGCTGTTTTCTTTGCAGCCATTAACTTAACCTCCTATTATTTTATCTCTTGCCCTTTGAACCCTTACGAGTACGAGCATTATTTTTAGTATTTTGTCCACGAACAGGTAATCCTCGACGGTGGCGGATACCACGGTAAGAACCTATCTCGACCAAACGCTTAATATTTAAGTTAACTTCACGACGAAGATCACCTTCAACGCGGAACTTATCTACTTCACTACGAAGCTTTTCTTGTTGTTCTGGAGTTAAGTCACTTGTACGAACATCTTCAGATACTCCTGCTGCTTTACAAATAACTTTAGCAGTAGGTTCACCAATACCATAAATATAAGTTAATGCGATAACAATTCTTTTATCTCTTGGTAAGTCAACACCAGCAATACGTGCCATTAATTGCACCTCCTATTTCTTTAGTAATTATATTAACCTTGACGTTGTTTGTGTTTTGGATTTGCAGAGCAAATAACCATAACACGACCATTTCTTTTAATAATTTTGCAATGCTCACACATTGGCTTAACAGATGGTCTAACTTTCATGTTTGCCTCCGTAATTATTTGATAAAACGATAAGTAATTCTACCCTTTGTTAAATCATAAGGGGATAATTCTACAGTAACTCTGTCACCAGGTAAGATCCTAATGTAATGCATTCTAATCTTACCTGAAACATGGGCTAATATTGTAGCACCATTCTCTAATTCAACTTTAAACATAGCATTAGGCAAAGTATCTATTACTTTACCCTCAACTTCTATGACGTCTTCTTTAGCCAAAATTGTTCCTCCAAATTGACAACTAGCCACACTAAGGAATTATAACACGGATATCAAAAAAAACAATGAGAGATCCTATTTCTTCAGAATATCATATATTTCTTTAAATACCTTGTCGGGGGTTTGCTCACCATTTACTGATGACAATATTCCTTTTTTATCGTAGAAATCCTTTAAAGGCGTATTCATTTTCTTGTTAACCTCTAAACGATTCTTTACTACCTCAGGTTTGTCATCATCACGCTGATAAAACTCTGAACCACCGCAACGATCACATTTACCTTCAACCTTTGTAGGATTAGAAATTTTATTGTAGGTTGCTCCACAGGCCTTGCACATATATCTAGCTGATAAACGCTTAATCAAAACATCTTCACTAACATCAATAGAAATAACATTAGTAAGCCTCTTATCTAAACGCTTAGTAATATCTTCCAATAACTCAGCTTGAACAGTAGTACGAGGAAATCCATCTAGAATAAATCCTTTTTCTGTGTCCTTCTGTTGAAGTCTTTCTTCAACCAATTTGGCTGTAACTTCATCAGGAACTAAATTACCATTATCAATATAACTTTTAGCTTCTAGACCCACTGGTGTTTCATTAGCAATTGCTTCTCTAAACATATCACCAGTCGAAATATGTGCTAAATGAAATTCATCTACAATACGCTCTGATGCAGTTCCTTTTCCTGCACCAGGCAAGCCTAAAAGAATTAAATTAATCATTTCTTTATCCTATCTAATAAATCCAACATATTCACGCTTCATTAACAGACCATCAATTTGGCGAGATAATTCAAGCACTACACCAATAACAATTAATAAACTAGTACCACCTAATCCAATAGATTGCGGTAAGTTCCACATATTAGTTGCTAACTGAGGCAAGAGAGCTACCAATCCTAAAAATATGGCACCAACAGTTGAAATACGCATAAGAATTTGAGATACATATTTCTGAGTATCCTTACCTGGCCAAACACTAGGTATATATGCACCTTGCTTTTGTAAATTTTCAGACAATTTTTCTGGATTAACTTGAACAAAAGCATAGAAAAATGTAAACAAAACAATCAAAAATGTGTATATCAATGCACCATATGTGGTTTGTAAGCTAAATATCTCTTGGCAAACTTGGAACCACTGATCTCCACCATGATTTAGTCTGAACGCTTCCAAAATTGTTGCAGGCGTCACAATGAAAGAACTGGCAAAGATAACAGGAATAACACCAGATACATTTATTTTTAATGGTAGAAAACTTTCAGATCCACTCAAAGTTGCTCTACGAGTATATTGTATTGGTACTCGTAAATCTGCTTGCTGAAACCATGTAACAAATTTAGCTACTAAAAAGATAATAATGAGCATACCAATGAAGAACAAAATACCATTAATCCTATCACTAGAAGATGTATTAATAATACTATCATTAAACAACTTGTATAGACCATGAGGTAATCTGGCGATAATACCAGCAAAAATCAACACAGATACTCCATTACCTAACCCTTTGTCAGTAATTTCATCACCCAACCATGTTAATAACATTGTACCGGCCGTCATAATAATTGCTATTTGTACATATGTCTCAACAGTTTGTGTGCGAACCAAGCCCATTTGCGTTAATACGTTAAAACCTAATGTAATACCGATACTTTGGATAAATGCAACGACTAAAGCTAAATATCTAGTAACCTGATTGGTCTTTCGACGTCCAACTTCACCCTGTTTGCCCCATTCAACTAACTTAGGAACAATATCCATTTGCAAAAGTTGAATAACAATCTGGGCTGTTATGTAAGGAGATACACCCAAAGCAAAAATGGAAAATGTATCTAACCCACCACCACTTATAGTATCAAGCATAGGTATCAAGTTTTTAGCAGAACTATTAGCTAATATAGCTAAAGCCTTTGCATTAATACCAGGGACAGCAATGTTAGCTCCTATACGATAAAGTAAAAGGATAAACAAAGTGTAGTAAATCTTACCTCTTATTTCTTTGTCTTTAAAAGCGTTCTTCAAGGTAGTGAACATTAAATCACCTCAACAGTTCCGCCAGCAGTTTCAACAGCCTTCTTAGCTGATTCTGATACTTTATTAACTTTAACAGTTAATTTAACATCTAATTTACCGTTAGCTAACAATTTGACACCAGCAAGTTCTTTTTTAACAATACCTGCTTCTTTTAATGAATCGATAGTCACTTCACTACCAGCTTCAAATTTGTTAAGATCGTTTAAATTAATAATTGCATATTCTTTGCGGTTAATGTTGTTAAAACCACGTTTTGGCATTCTTCTGTACAAAGGCATTTGTCCACCTTCAAAACCTAAACGAGTTTTACCACCTGAACGTGCTAATTGTCCTTTTTGACCACGACCTGATGTCTTACCATAACCACTAGAAGTACCACGTCCAACACGTTTTCTATTGCGACGAGAACCTTCTGTAGCTTTTAATTCATTAAGCTTCATTAATCGAGCACCTCCTTAGATTCTATATAATTATTTACTAACCTCTTCAACTGAGATTAAATGTGCAATCTTCAGTAAAGCACCACGAGTTGCAGCGTTATCAGGTAAAACAACATTGCTGCTAACTTTTCCTAATCCTAAAGCCTTAACAACTTTTCTTTGATTAGGAAGACGGTGAGCGGCACTTCTAATTAAGGTAACTTTTAATTCAGTCATATTCTATTCTCCTTAATCTTCTAAGCTCTTTGCAGATTCACGAAGTTTTAATACTTCCTCGCGAGTCTTTAACTTCTTTAAACCGTCCATAGTAGCACGAATTACATTGATTGGAGTGTTTGATCCCAATGATTTAGAAGTAACATCAGAGATACCAGCTAAATCCATAACAATACGTACAGCACCACCAGCTGCTACACCGGAACCAGCTTCAGCGGGTTTAAGCATAATGCTACCTGAACCAAAGTGTCCTAAAACATCATGTGGAATAGTAGTACCAACAACAGGTACTTCAATCATTCTCTTCTTACCAGCTTCTACAGCCTTGCGAATTGCTTCAGGAACTTCTTGAGCCTTACCAGTACCAAAGCCAACATGACCTTTTCTATCGCCGACAACAACCACGGCTGCAAATCTCATGCGACGTCCACCTTTAACAACCTTGGTGATTCTGTTAATAGCTACTAATTGATCTTCAATATCGTCTTTTTTACGATCTTTACGAGAATCGTTGTGGTTTGCCATTAGTTAATTCTCCTTTCCTAAAACTCTAATCCGTTTTCACGAGCTGCTTCAGCAAGAGCGGCAACACGACCATGATACAAGTAACCACTTCTATCAAAAACTACTGTCTTAATGTTTTTCTTAGATGCTGCTTCAGCTAAAGCCTTACCTACTTGAGCTGCCTGTTCAATCTTAGAACCTTCAGCTGTAATAGCTTTATCATTTGTTGAGGCACTTGCGAGCGTTACACCCTCTACGTCATCAATTAATTGAGCATAGATGTTTTTGTTTGATCTAAAAATACTTAAGCGTGGGCGCTCTGCAGTACCAGAAATTTTACCACGAATACGTCTGTGGCGCTTTGTGCGCAACTTGTTTTTATCTGGTTTTGAAATCACAATTTCACCTCAAAAATTTCTATTTATTATTTACCTGTTTTACCTTCCTTGCGGCGTACATATTCATCTTCGTAACGAATACCTTTACCTTTATACGGCTCAGGTGGTCTTACATCACGGATTTCTGCAGCAAATTGACCAACAACTTGCTTTGAAATACCTTCAATCTGAATAGTAGTTGCTGCTGGAGTAGTAACTGTTACACCTTCTGGTGCTTCAAATTCAACTGGGTGTGAATAACCAACATTTAATGTTAATTTTTTACCTTGTGCATTTGCACGGTATCCAACACCTACTAATGTTAATTTCTTAACGTAGCCTGTATTAACACCTTCAATCATTGCAGCAAGATTAGCTCTTGATGTACCATGAAGAGCTTTATCTGACTCACTAGAACGACTGAAAGTTATTTCGCCATCTTTTTGTTCAAAAATGATGCGTGGATCAAAATATCTAGTAAGTTCACCCTTTGGTCCCTTAACAGTGATATTGTCACCATTTTTGGTAACTGTGACGCTTTCAGGAACGTTAATAACCTTTAAACCAATACGGCTCATTAATAGTTCTCCTCTCTGTCCTAATTACCAAACATATGCGATAACTTCGCCACCAACATTCTTTTCTCTTGCTTCTTTATCGGTAATAATACCAGCAGAAGTTGAGATGATGGCAATACCTAATCCATTGAGAACTTTAGGTAAGTTTTCTGCACTCACATAATTTCTTAATCCAGGTTTTGAAATACGTTTCAAGCCTGAAATAACACGCTCATTGTTAGGACCATATTTCAAGAAGACTGTAATTAATCCTTGTTTATTGTCTTCTTCAACTTGGTAATCACGAATGAAGCCTTCTTGCTTTAAAATCTCACTAAGTGATTTTTTCATTGATGATGCAGGAATTACAACTGATTCATGCTTTGCCATGTTAGCATTTCTGATTCTAGTTAAGTAATCTGCAATCGGATCTGTCATGACCATTTAAAAATTGCCTCCTTTATCGTTAATTACCAACTTGCCTTTTTAAGACCAGGAATTTGACCCTTGTGTGCTAAATCTTTCAAGCAAATACGACATAATTTAAATTTACGATATACAGAATGTGGGCGTCCACATCTTTCACAACGTGTGTATTCACGTGAAGAAAACTTAGCAGGACGATGATTTCTGACGATTTGAGATGTTTTAGCCATTAATTGTCCTCCAAATTATTTACTAAAAGGCATACCAAATTGTGCAAGAAGTTCATGTGCTTCTTCATCTGATTTGGCAGTAGTTACAATAACAACATCTAACCCTCTAACACGATTAACCTTATCATAATCGATTTCAGGGAAAATTAACTGTTCTTTGACACCTAGGGTATAGTTACCACGACCATCAAATGATCTAGAACTAACACCACGGAAGTCACGAACTCGTGGGAGTGAAACATTAATTAACTTATATAAAAAGTCATACATTCTATCACCTCTAAGTGTTACCTTAGCACCAATAGACATACCTTCACGTAAACGGAAGTTGGCAATTGATTTTTTAGCTTTAGTAATTAGAGGTTTTTGACCTGAAATTAAAGTTAATTCTTCAACAGCTTCATCAAGATTTTTTGCGTTAGAAACAGCATCACCGACACCCATGTTCAACACAATCTTTTCAATCTTTGGAATTTGCATAGTTGATGAGTAATTGAATTTTTCCTTCAATGCTGGTGCTATTTCTTTTTTGTATTTTTCTAATAATGTATTTGCCATTTGAGTCCTCCTCCCTATTTCTTATCTTCTTTTTTAGCTTTTTCAATAACTTTTACATTTGAAACATGAATTGAACCTTCTTTTTCAACTACACCACCATTGGCGTTAGTTTGTGATGGCTTTTCATGTTTCTTTACCTTGTGGATGCCCTTAACAACAACTCGGTTAGTCTTAGCATTAACTGAAAGAACAATACCTTCCTTGCCTTTGTCGTTGCCGGCAATAACCTTAACTTTGTCACCTGTTTTTACAAACATCAGTGCACCTCCCTATATCTTTATAATACTTCAGGAGCAAGTGACACGATCTTCATAAAATCGTGTTCTCGCAATTCACGAGCAACTGGTCCAAAAATACGAGTACCACGAGGGCTCTTATCTGCATTAATGATAACTGCAGCATTTTCATCAAACTTAATGTAAGAACCATCTTCTCGACGTGCACCTGATTTAGTTCTAACAATAACTGCTTTAACAACATCGCCTTTTTTGACAACGCCACCCGGTGTTGCTTGTTTTACAGCACAAACTACAATATCACCGATATTACCGGTTTTACGAGTAGAACCGCCTAATATTTTAATTACAAGCAATTCTCTTGCACCAGAGTTGTCAGCAACCTTTAAACGACTTTCGTGTTGGATCACTAGATTATCCTCCCCTCAAAATTGAGACTTAAATAGACTTCTTAACGATCGTAATTAGACGGTAACGCTTCGCATGTGATAATGGACGGGTTTCCATGATGCGAACAATATCGCCAATTTTAGCTTCGTTCTTTTCGTCGTGAGCATAGTATTTCTTAGAATACTTAATACGCTTCTTATAAACTGGGTGATTCTTATAAGTATCAACAACAACTGTTATAGTTTTGTCCATCTTATCAGAAACAACACGACCTTGATATACATGTCGACGATTTCTTTCGTTAGTTTCGCTCAAGTTAATAACTCCCTTCCACCAACTAGTTATTCTCGCTCAGAATAGTCTTTATTCTGGCAATATTCTTACGGACTTTTTTCAAGCGAGCGGTGTTTTCTAATTGACCGGTTGCCTGTTGGAAACGCAAGTTAAAGAGTTCTTCTTTATATTGCTTTTCTTTTTCTAACATTTGATCAGTGGTTAAAGCTCTGATATCTTTAGTCTTCATTAGATTCGCCACCTACTTCCACATTCTTCTTAACAAACTTAGTTTTGATTGGGAGTTTGTTAGAAGCAAGTCTTAATGCTTCACGTGCAACGTCTTCTGAAACGCCACCAATTTCAAACATGATCTTGCTTCTCTTTACAACTGCTACCCAACCTTCAGGGGCACCTTTACCGGAACCCATACGTACACCTACACCTTTTGCGGTATATGATTTATGTGGGAAAATTTTGATCCATACACGGCCACCACGTTTCATATAACGCGTCATAGCAATACGTGCTGCTTCAATTTGTCTATTAGTAATCCATGATGATTCAACAGCTTGTAAACCATATTCACCGAATGCTATAGTCTTTCCACCTTTTGCTTCACCACGCATCTTTCCACGAAATTCACGACGGTGCTTTACACGCTTAGGTACTAACACTATTAGTTTCCTCCCTTCGCTTTCTTAGAAGCAACAGGCTTGTTCTTACGTTGTGGTAAAATTTCACCACGATTAATCCAAACTTTTACACCAATTTGACCGTAAGTGGTTGCTGCTTCAACCCATGCATAATCGATATCTGCTCTCAAAGTATGTAAAGGAACACTACCTTCAGTATGCCATTCTCTTCTAGCCATATCTGCACCGTTTAAACGACCTGCAGTTTGAACCTTAATACCTTTAGCACCAACGTGCATTGATCTTTGAGTAGCCTTACGAGTAGCACGTCTGAAAGCAATTCTTGCTTCAAGTTGTTTAGCAACACTTTCGCCTACTAATTTTGCTTCTAAATCAGGCTTTTTAATTTCAACAATATTTATATGAACATTTTTACCTGTAATAGTATTTAGACGTGTTCTAAGTTCTTCAACTTCTTTTCCGCCTTTACCAATTACCATACCAGGTTTAGCAGTATGAATAGAAAGATTAATTCTATTTGCAGCACGTTCAATTTCAACATTAGAAATGGATGCATCAGCTAATTTTTGTTCAATGTATTTTCTAATACGTAAATCTTCATTTAAATTATTAGCGTAATCTTTACCAGCATACCATTTAGCTTCCCAATCACGGTTAATACCAAGACGGAAACCATTTGGGTTAATTTTTTGACCCATTAATTTTGCCTCCCTTAATCGTTTTTAACAGATACTTTAACGACTACGTGACTGGTTCTCTTGTTAATTGGAGAAGCAGAACCTTTAGCACGTGGACGAAATCTCTTTAAAGTTGGACCTTCATTTACATATGCTTCAGATACGTAAAGGTTCGCACTTTCAAGATCATAGTTATGTTCAGCATTTGCAATAGCTGACTTCAAAACCTTTTTAACGATTGGAGAAGCTGATCTTGGAGTAAATTCTAAGATTGCCAAAGCTTCCGCAACGCTCTTGCCACGAATAAGGTCTACAACCAAGCGGGCTTTTCTAGGAGCGATACGAACAGTTCTTGCTTCAGATCTAGCTGAATTAATTTGTTCTGCCATTTATAAGTTTCTCCTTTCTTACTTAGTAGTAGTTGCCTTATCAGCAGTTGACTTATGACCACGAAAAGTTCTTGTAGGAACAAATTCGCCTAACTTGTGACCAACCATATCTTCAGTAACATAAACTGGAACATGTTTTCTACCATCGTAAACAGCTATTGTGTAACCAACAAAAGAAGGAAAAATAGTTGAACGACGTGACCAGGTTTTAATTACTTGCTTTTTCTCAGAACTTTCTTGTGCTTCAATCTTCTTTATAAGATGTGAATCAGCAAATGGTCCTTTTTTAATACTACGGCTCATTAATAACCCTCCTTCTGTCTAACTATTTGTTACCCTTGCGATGACGAATAATAAGCTTTTCACTGCTTGCTTTACTGTTTCTAGTCTTGATACCACGAGACTTCTTACCCCATGGTGTCATAGGTTGAGTACGTCCAACTGGTGCTTTACCTTCACCACCACCATGTGGGTGATCGTTAGGGTTCATTACAGAACCACGTGATTGAGGACGCTTGCCCAACCAACGACTACGACCTGCTTTACCAAGTTGAATCAAAGAATGTTGTTCATTCCCAACTAATCCAATTGTTGCACGGCAAGTAGATAAAATCTTTCTAACTTCACCACTTTGTAATCTTACTAAAGTATATCTGCCATCTTGACCTAACACTTGTGCAGATGTACCAGCACTTCTTACTAATTGGCCACCTTTGCCTGGCTTCAATTCAATATTATGAATTTCAGTACCTGCAGGTATATCTGCTAATGGTAAAGCATTACCTGGCTTAATATCAGAACCTTTACCTGATTCTATAACCGTACCAACAGTTAGACCTTTGGGTGCCAAGATATAAGACTTAACACCATCAGTATAATGAACAAGAGCAATATTTGCTGTTCTATTTGGATCATACTCAATTGCCTTTACAACTGCTTTTACTTCATCTTTGTTACGTTTGAAGTCAATAATACGGTACTTTTGCTTGTGGCCACCACCACGGTGTCTTACAGTAATATGACCATATGAATTACGTCCAGCTTTGTGACTTTGAGACTCAAGTAAAGTCTTTTCAGGCTTTTTCTTAGTTATTTCAGCAAAGTCAGAAGTAGTCATGTTACGTCTTCCGTTTGTAGTTGGCTTATATTTAATAATTGCCAATTGACTGACCTCCTATTATTTTTCCTTTGATTCGTTATCATTGAAGATCTTAATTGAATTTGAATCTTCAGTAAGAGTAACGATTGCTTTTCTACGACGAGCAGTCTTACCAGTATAACGACCGACTCTCTTATCCTTACCACGAACATTCATAATGTTTACATTTTTAACTTTAACGTCAAAAACTTCTTCAACAGCATTACGAACTTGTGTTTTAGTTGCAGATACTAATACATCAAATGTGTACTTTTTGTCATCCATCAAGTCCATTGACTTTTCGGTAACTACAGGGCGTAAGATGATATCATGTGCATCCATTATGCCAATACCTCCTCAATTCTCTTAATAGCGTCTTGAGTCAATAACAATTTTTCATAGTCAACCGCATCAACAACATTTAATCCATTAACAGGTACAACTTTTACTTGTGGTAAATTCTTACCCGATAATTGAACATTCTTGTCATCAGATACTACTAATACCTTACCTGAAACTTTGATAGCACTGAAAATAGCTTTCAAATCTTTAGTTTTAGGTGTAGCCAAAGTTAATTGATCAAGAACGATCAAATTGCCGTCAGCAACTTTTTGAGAAAGAACTGACTTAATAGCTAAGCGACGTGCTTTACGTGGCATATCAACTTTATATGAGCGAGGAGTTGGGCCAAATACAGTACCACCACCACGCCATTGTGGTGCTCGAATAGATCCTTGACGAGCACGTCCTGTACCCTTTTGCTTCCAAGGTTTCTTACCACCACCGCTAACAGCTGATCTATTCTTAGTAGCATGAGTACCTTGACGCTTACCAGCTCTTTGTCTAATGATTGCTTCAAAAACAACGCTATCATTAGGTTCAACTTCAAAAATGCATTTATTTAAATCTACTTCACCAACAGATTTGCCTTTTTGGTCGATAACTTTTATAGCCATTCTAGTCCTCCTTCCTATTTAGCTGCCTTAACAGCAGACTTAACAATAATTAATGAGTTTTTTGCACCGGGAACGTTACCTTTAATAAGTAAAACATTCTTTTCCGGAACTACTTTTTCGATTACTAAATTTTGAACAGTTACTTGCTTGCCACCCATGTGACCAGGTAACTTTTTACCCTTAGGTACGCGGTTGATAATAGAACCCATTGAACCTGGAATTCTGTGATATCTTGAACCGTGAGTTTCAGGACCTCTAGATTGTCCCCAACGTTTAATGTTACCTTGAGTACCATGACCCTTTGAAGTTCCAGTAACGTCAACTACGTCACCTTCACTAAATGTATCCACTTTAATTTCTGAGCCGACTTCGTATCCCTCAAGCTCCACATCGCGGATTTCTCTGATGAAGCGCTTAGGGGCTGTCTTTGCTTTTGCAGCATGACCTTTAGCCGGTTTGTTGCTCAAAACTTCTCTAACATCTTGGTATCCAACTTGTACTGCTTCATATCCGTCTGACTCATTAGTTTTAACTTGTAAAACTACATTAGGAGTAGCTTCAATAACAGTAACCGGAACCAAAATACCATTTTTAGAGAAGACTTGGGTCATACCGACCTTTCTTCCTAAGATTCCTTTGGTCATGATTACACCTCCATATTTTTTTAAAAACTATAATTTAATCTCAATATCAACGCCGCTTGGTAAATCAAGCTTCATTAATGAATCCACTGTTTTTGGAGTAGGATTCACAATATCAATTAAGCGCTTATGCGTACGAATTTCAAATTGTTCACGTGAGTCCTTGTTCTTATGTGGTGAACGTAATACTGTAAACAATGTCCTTTCAGTAGGCAATGGAACTGGACCTGATATTTCAGCACCAGTTCTTTGTGCTGTAGCTACGATTTTAGCAGCTGATTCATCGAGAATACTGTGCTCGTAAGACTTAAGTCTTATACGAATTTGTTGACTTGCCATCTAATAACCTCCTTCGTCTTCTTTAAAAAGATGACTAGCTCTGCAAAAATTACCGGCACGCCCCTGTGGCAATGCAGCCGGGCATTCCGCAACCTTTTGCGTCTAAGCTCAACAGCGTGTTACTGCATAGCAACACGTATATTATTGTACAAGATTTTTATTGCAATATCAATATTTTGTTTATCTTTTTTTATTTTTTTACATAAAAAATAGGCTACTAATCGATAGCCTAATTTTTTTGATTTTTACTTTTGAAAACGCGTGTCAAACAATGGACTTACTGGTTGATTATCAATAATAAATTTAATTGCTCTACCCATTAGTGGTCCTACAGACACTAATTCTGCTTTGCTCAATTGTTTTTCTTCAGGTTGATTAATGGAATCCGTTAAAATCAATTTTTTAATTGGAGAATCATTAAGTCTCTGAATTGCAGGTCCTGATAAAACGGCGTGTGTAGCAGATGCATAAACTTCAGTAGCACCTGCATCAATTAATGCTTGAGAAGCAAGCGTTATAGTACCTGCTGTATCAATCATATCATCAATAATAATGGCACGCTTACCTTTAACGTCTCCAATAATATTCATAACCTCAGCAACATTAGCTTTAGGCCGACGTTTATCAACAATCGCAATGGATGTCTTCAAAAACTCTGCTAATTTACGTGCTCGTGTTACACCACCATGGTCAGGAGAAACGACGACAGCGTCTTTTTCTAATCCATGGCTTAAGAAATAATCTGCTAATAATGGTGCACCCATCAAATTATCAACTGGTATATCAAAGAATCCCTGAATTTGTGGTGCATGCAAATCTAATGAAAGAATTCTTGTAGCACCAGCAGCTTGCAACATATCTGCAACCAATTTCGCTGTAATTGGTTCACGAGCCCTAGTTTTTCTATCTTGTCTAGCATAACCATAATATGGCATGACCAAATTTATTGTTTTAGCTGAAGCACGTTTAACAGCATCAATCATGATCAATAATTCCATTAAATTATCATTTACCGGGGCACTAGTAGATTGTACTAAAAATACATCCTTACCACGTACTGATTCGTCAATATTAATTTGAATCTCACCATCGCTAAAACGCTTAACATCCGACTTGCCTAATTCAACGCCCACTGTATCAGCAATACTCTTTGCTAATGGTTTGTTTGAATTAAGAGCAAATATCTTTATTTCATTGTCCAATTGCGACATAATTTCCTCCACACAACAAAGCAACATTTCATTACTATGATAACAAAAAAATATATATCTGCATAATTTTATTTATCATAATTCTCAAAAGTACTAATCCCAAGCCTTATTTTTAGCTAATGGTAACTTATGCCAGTATCCTTCCTTATTAACTTGACGTCCCCTAGCGATCGCCATGTCATACTTAGCAACATCCTTGGTAATCGTTGAATCTGCAGCAATAAAAGCATGATCGGCAATATTAACAGGTGCTATTAGTGTAGAACCTGCTCCTATAAAAGTATGGTCTCCAACATTAGTATGCAATTTTTCAACACCATCGTAATTCGAAAAGATAGTACCACATCCAACATTAATATCTTTTCCTAAAGTAGCATCCCCAACATAAGTTAAATGACCCAATTTAGTATTTTCACCTAT
Organism: Lactobacillus iners; assembly: GCF_011058775.1. Taxonomy (NCBI): domain Bacteria; kingdom Bacillati; phylum Bacillota; class Bacilli; order Lactobacillales; family Lactobacillaceae; genus Lactobacillus; species Lactobacillus iners. The sequence goes on from NZ_CP049230.1 coordinate 1,202,063, forward strand.
AGTTGCTTTTTTAACTTCAACAAAGTTACCAATATGAGCTCCCGACATAATCTCTGATTTAGGACGCAAATGTGAATTAGGACCAATATCAGATCTATCATGCATAGTAGAATCAACTATAGTAGACGACGTAATCGTCACATTATTACCGATTCTAGCATTAACCAAACGGGAACCAGATGCAATATAACATTCATTTCCTATTATTGTATGTCCTTTAATAACAACATTAGGTTCTATAATAGTATCACTACCAATTTGAACATCACAATCAATATAAGTATTGGCTGGATCTATTAAAGTTACACCATTTTTCATATGTTGTTCATTAATACGTCTTTGCATTAACTTAGTTGCTTCAGCTAAAGCAATCCTATCATTAACACCCAAGCTTTCAGTATAATCAGCCATCTGACAAGCACCAACTACTAATCCTTTTTCACGCATAATTTCTAAAACATCAGTCAAGTAATACTCTTTTTGAGCATTATGGTTAGTAACTTTTTGAAGAGCACTAAACAATTCTTTATTATCAAAACAAAATACACCAGTATTTATTTCATTGATAGCACTTTCAGAAGCAGAACAATCTTTCTGTTCTACAATACGTAAAACATTACCAGCTGCATCTCGAATTATTCTACCATAACCAAAAGGATCCTTAACTATAGCAGTCAAAACTGTAGCACTATTTTTATGCTGAATATGTTGTTCAAATAATTCATTAAAAGTAGCTGCAGTAAATAAAGGTGTATCTCCTGTAGTAACAATTGTATATCCTGATAGATTTTTCAATAAGTCTGCAGTAGCTAAAACAGCATGTCCTGTGCCTAATTGTTCTTTTTGAAATGCAAATTCAGATTTACCAGCTAAAACGCTTTTAACATCAGAAGCCCCATTCCCTACAACTGTAACTATTTTATCAGGATTTGTACCTTGAGCAGCATCAACTACATGTTCAACCATTGACTTTCCACATACTTGGTGCAAAACCTTATAAAGTTTGGACTTCATTCTTGTACCTTTACCTGCAGCTAAAATAACAACATATTTATTCATCGCACATTTCCTTTCAATTTTGGTATCTTTATTTTATTTTGGAAATTTTTGGAAATCAATTTGTTCCAACAAATTACCCGGCTTAGCTTTTATAATCCCTTTTGAGCGATCAACTTCCGTAATTTTTACTAAAGTTTGATAATCATCAACTACTTTGTTAACTGGATTACTTGCTTCACATAGGACACACATACCAACAACATGACATTTGAACTCTTTAGTTAATTCTTCCATACCATTTAGAGTCCCTCCGCCCTTCATAAAATCGTCTACAATTAGGACATTTGAGCCTTCAGGCAAACTACGCTTAGCCAATTCCATTTTTTCTACGCGATCACTAGATGAAGCAACATAATTAACAGATACTGTTGCACCCTCAGTAATTTTAGGACGCCTACGTACTAGAACATAAGGCACATTTAACAAGCGACTAACCGAATTAGCAATGGCGATACCCTTAGTTTCTATAGTCATCACATAATCAACATTACTATAAGCATACTTCGTAGCAATTAATTCACCCACATGTCTTAATTCTTGTGGATCACCTAAAACATCTGATAAATATATAAAATTACCTGGCAAAATTCTTTCTGGATCTTCAATCCGATCAGCTAGTTGTTTTAAATAGTCTTCTGCCGTATTAAACCCAATAAATGGTATAAGTCTAACTCCACCTGCAACACCAGCAACAGTTTCTAAAATGCCAATTTCATATTTAGCAAATGTATTACGTAAAATTGCTAAATCTTCAGAAATCGATGATTTCGCAGAATCATAACGAGTAGCAAAAAAAGGTAATGATATTAATGTATGTGGATGTGTCGTCAAGTACTGCACCATATCCACTAATCTTTCTGAGCGTTTCATATTAATCCTTCCTAAATAAACATGATTAATTTATAAGAGATTACCTCTTCAGTCAACAATACATAATACTCTAAAAAATAAAAAATCACTAGTATTTTTAACTAAAACACTAGTGATTGTTCGCATTATCTTTCAATTTAGCTTATAACATCAAAGTCAAGTTCGATATTTTTAGTTAACAAATCTGTATAACTATACGAAACTCGCTCAAAATTATTTTGTTGCTGATCCAAATCAACAACAAACACGGCTGGATAAGTTTTCTTCAGAACACCCTTACGTCTGATAACTTTCTTTCTACCAGCTTGAGCAATAACAATAAGTTCTTGCCCTAAATGATTATCCAATTTTTCCTTTATTGCCATCAATGACATTGGCATTAGACACCACCCCCTAACTCTATTCCATTCTATCACAAAAAAGCCCTACAAGCAATAGAATATAAGAAAAAGGGCATATCATCTTTGTTCAAATATTTTCTTTGACAATTCAATATATTGTAATATAGACAACTCTTCAGGTCTAATATTACTATCTAAATTAAGATCATTCAACAATTTTTGTCTGGAGTCTTTATTTTTAATTAAAGACTTCAAATTATTATTAAGTGTTTTTCTTCTTTGCGAAAAAGCTAACTTTACTATTTGATTAAAAAGATCTTCATGCTCAATCAAAAGTTTGTGTTCTAATGGTTTTAACACCACTACAGCTGAATCAACTTTGGGGCTAGGCATAAATGATGTTCTTTTGACTTCAAAAGCAAAATCAACATCCATATCTTTCTTGACTGCAATAGTTAAGGGACCATACGCTTTACTTTTATGTGAAGCTGAAATTCTTTCTGCCACTTCTTTTTGCATCATCAACGTAAGCTGAGATATTTTAACAGGACTATGCATTAATTTTAAAATTATAGGTGTAGTTATATAATATGGTAAATTAGCAACCACTATAATTGGCCGATTTACATCAAAATAATCAGCAATATCCGTTGCAAAATCTGCTTTTAGAATATCTTTCATAATTATTCTAAAACGATCATTAAGTTCATAATTACCTATTTGAGCAGGTAATTCATTATACAAAATATCAGGTAAATCTGGATCAACTTCATAAGCTAATACTTTTGCACCGGCTAATAATAACTGTTCTGTTAATGACCCTATACCTGGTCCTATTTCAATAACTTGTGAACCTTCAACAACACCAGCACTGGCAACAATCTTTTTTACGATCGGCAAATCAACTAAAAAGTTTTGGCCTAAACTCTTTTTAGCTTTCATAAAATAACGATTAACAATCGCCCGAGTTCTAAGCGGCGTCGCAATTGGAATGCTATTTGACATGTTTAACCACCTCTTTTAGTTTATTATAACTAATACCAAACATAGCCAATCTCTTGTAAAATTGTTTAGCATTACCATATCCTACGCCTAATGCTATACCTACTTTTTCGCGTAACTTTCTAGCATTATCACCCATACCTAGTCCTAACTCATCATATTGCTGAATAGAAATAGCGTTGGCTGTAATATCTACTTCATGTAAATCAGATAATGCTCGTTGCAAAGCAGCTTTAGAAGCATGTTCTACTCCCAAACTATTTCCTCGCTTAGTAGGTTCACCTTCTTTACGAGTAATAAATGCCTGCTTGGCAGTCGGCACTGCTTTAAGGATTATTTTTCTTATTCTCTCGCCATTAAAATCAGGATCAGTAAAAATAATTACATCTCTTTTTTTAGCAATATTAACAATAGTAGTTATAGTTTGTTGCGATACTTCAGAGCCATTAGTTTCTATAGTCTCTATACCTGGAAAATATTGTTTTAACCTTTTGGTATCATCGCGTCCCTCAACAATAACAACTGCATCAAATCTTTTTTTATTTTGTAATTCCATAAATCCTCATTGCATTATTAAATGTATGTAAAGCAACCTCCTCTAACGATATATTTTTAATATCAGCGATAGCTTGTGCTACATAATAAACATACCCTGTTTCATTCTGTCTGCCACGATATGGTTTAGGGGTTAAATATGGTGCATCAGTTTCAATTAAAAATCTATCTAAAGGAACTGCTTTAGCGGATGCATGAACATCAACTGCATTAGTAAAAGAAACAACACCAGAAAAAGAAACGTACATCCCTAAATCTAAAATCTTTTTCAAATAATCTGGATCACCATTAAAATTATGAATAATGCCACCATACTCGCCGACTTTACTTTGGCTTAGAATATCATAGGTATCTTCAAAGGCATCCCTAGTATGAATGTTAACAGGTTTCTTAATCTGATATGCCAAATCTAGCTGTTGGGCAAAAACATCACGTTGAACTGAACGAGGAGATTCATCCCAATAATAGTCCAGTCCGATCTCTCCTAATGCCACAACCTTATCCTTAGTTAATTCTTTAATTAAAACATCATATGCTTTAGCATTAACCTTAGTAGCCACATCTGGGCAATAACCAACAGTCGCATATAAATTCGAAAATCTTTCAGCTAATTCTATAGCTCTACGATTAAACTCCGCATCCTGTCCGGCAACCACACCGCTAACTACATTTAGTTGCTTAGCACGTTTTAAATAATATTCTTCTTTTCCACGAAAAGGCTCATCATTAAGATGCATGTGTGAATCAAATAATTCCATTAGCCTAATAAAGCTCCATTTTCATGTTCATTAGAAACAATAATTAACTTAACTACACCATTTTTTTCGCTAGATAATAACATGCCTTGACTTAGTTGACCTAGCATCTTTCTAGGTTTCAAATTAGTAACTGCTAAGACTTTCTTACCAACTAATTCTTGTGGTTCTGGATAAAAAGCTGCAATACCACTTAAGATTTGTCTTGGTTCCTTTTCACCTAAATCCAAAGTAAAGGCTAATAATTTATTAGATCCTTTTACTTGAGCTACTGCAAGTATTTCTGCAACTTGTAATTGAACTTTAGCAAAATCATCAATTGTTATCTCACTATTGGTTTGCTTTTGCTCACTACGAGTACTCTTCTTAGGCTTGGCTTTAGCCATCTCCTGTTTGATATATTTAATTTCTTCTTCATTATTTAAACGTGGGAAAATTGGCTTAGGATTTTTAGTTACATAGTTTTGCCATCCATAAGCTCCCCAACATAAAGAAGTAGCATTAGCATCATCTAAGGATAAACCTAACTGTTCAAAAATGTGAACAGGGCTTTGCGTCATGATCGGTCTAATTAAAAGGGCTATTAAACGCAAACTTTCAGCTAAATTACTCATAACGCACTTTAATTCGTCAACTTTGCCTTCTTTATTAAGAACCCAAGGTGTAGTTTCATCGATGTATTTATTGGCACGTGAAATTAACCCCCAAATAGTATCAAGGGCTTTAGAAAAATGCAAAGCATCCATTTGTTCATGATAAAGATTAATGGTATGGTTAGCCAATTCTTTTAATTGTTTGCCATATTCATCTTCAGTAGTAGAAACAGGATCTACTAAGCCATCTTGGTATTGATTAATCATAGAAATAGTTCGATTCAAAAGGTTTCCTAAGTCATTAGCAAGATCAAAGTTAACTCTTTCTACAAAATCTTCAGGAGTAAAGATACCATCTGAACCAAAAGGAATAGCACGCATTAAATAGTAACGCAAAGCATCTAAGCCATAGCGGTTAACAATCATTTCAGGATAAACTGCGTTACCCTTAGATTTAGACATCTTACCATCTTTCATCAATACCCAACCATGACCAAAAATTTGTTTTGGTAAAGGTAAATCTAAGGCCATTAACATAATCGGCCAATAAATAGTATGGAAACGAACAATTTCCTTACCTACTAAATGAACATCAGCTGGCCAATATTTTTTAAATAAAGAATCATCCTCAGAACTATAGCCCAAAGCAGAAATATAGTTAGACAAAGCATCAATCCACACATACACAACATGCTTAGGATCACTTGGAACAGGAATGCCCCAATCAACAGTTGTTCGTGTAACTGATAAATCTTCCAACCCTGGTTTGATAAAGTTGTTAATCATCTCTTTTTCACGCGAATTAGGCAAAATAAATTGTGGATTTTCTTTATAATATTCCAATAAACGGTCAGCATATTTACTCATCCTGAAAAAATATGAAGGTTCTTTAATCAATTTAACTTCATGACCAGAAGGTGCCTTACCGCCAATTACCTTGCCTGAATCATCCTTGTAAACTTCAGCAAGTTGTGACTCAGTAAAATATTCTTCATCTTCAACTGAATACCAACCTTGATATTCACCTAAATAAATATCGCCTTGTTTAAGCAAACGTTCAAAAATTTTTTGCACTGCCAAAACGTGTTCTTGATCGGTAGTTCTAATAAATTTATCGTAAGAAATATCCAATAGTTTCCACAATTTCTTATATGATAATGCCATATTATCCACAAATTCTTGCGGTTTTATTCCTTGAGCTTCAGCTTTTTGCTCAATTTTAAGACCGTGTTCATCTGTACCAGTTAAAAAGAAAGTATCAAAGCCTTCATTACGCTTATAACGAGCCATAGCATCAGCAGCAACAGTCGTATAAGCATTTCCTATAGTTAATTTACCTGATGGATAATATATCGGCGTAGTGATATAAAAAGTCTTTTTTTCAGCCATATAAATATCTCCTTTTTTTCAATTAATGCTAGTATAACATAGTACAAACCAGATAATTTAAGTAATAAAAATTATATACAAAAAAAGAGGATAAATCCTCTTTTTTTGTATATATCAAATTAAAAACTGTTCTGATTTTAAATACTGTTTTTTGATTATTGTCGTTAACAAAATATACATCACCAGTAAAATAAATACCAATATTATATAATATCCTGGCAATTCTCCAAATTTCATCATTTTCGCAATACTTGGCACAAATGGTAACACTGTTCCAAAAATCGATGTAAGAATTGTGGATAAAGCAACTATGACTGAAGGTCTTTGTTGTAAAAATGGTATCTTTGGATCACGCAATGCATGAATTACAATCTCTTGCGTCCATAGTGATTCAATAAACCATCCTGCAGTAAATACAGTCGCAAAAATAGTTTTTTGACTTGCAGCCAGTTGGCTATATTGCCCACCAGCAACAGTTGGACATATAACAAAGAACAATAAAGCAAATGTTATGATATCAAAAATAGATGACACTGGTCCAAAGTAAAACATAAATTTTGGTAATTTTCGTGTACTCCACTTACGTGGAACATCCAAATATTGTTTATCCATAGTATCGAATGGAATAGACAAGCAGGACGTACCATATAGTAAATCTAAAATTAATAACTGTAGTGGCAACATAGGTAGAAATGGTAGGAAAGAAGAAGCTACTAAGATCGATAAAATGTTACCAAAATTAGATGATAATGTAATCTTAATATATTTCATGGTATTACCGAAAATCTGCCTACCAATACGGACGCCATTTTCCAGAATTAATAGATCCTTATGTAACAAAATAATATCGGCAGACTTTTTAGCAATATCGACTGCTGTATCTACAGAAATGGAAACATCTGCTGATTTCATAGCAGGTGCATCATTAATTCCATCACCCATATAACCTACAGTATGTCCATTTTCCTTCAATAATTGGATGATTTTAGCTTTCGATTCTGGTGATAATTTTACAAAAATATCACACTCTTCAACCATTTTCTTCATTTCTTCATGAGTCTTGCCAGCAAAGTCACTATCAGTATAAATGGTATCTACATTTAGTCCTACCTGCAATCCTACATTACGTGTAACAGCTGCATTATCTCCCGTAAGGATTTTAATTGTTATTCCATCATGTTTCAGATTTTCAATAACCGCTTTAGCACTTTCCTTAGGTGGATCTAAAAATGCCAAAAAGCCAATTAAAGTCAATTCACTCTCATCATCAACTGAGAATTCTCCAACAGGTGCTGGATTCATCTTATATCCTAATAAAACAACTCTTAACCCATCATCGTTCATTTCAGCAATATCCGCTAAAATTTGTTTCTTTCTTTGATCGGTTAACGGTTTTACTTTACCATCTACCTCCATTTTAGTAGAACAGGATATCATCTCTTCAGCTGCACCTTTAGTAACTAAAATATGTTCATTGTTATCATTAGCAACAACAACACTCATTCTTCTGCGTTTAAAATCGAACGGAATTTCATCAATTTTGTTATAACGATGTTGCAAATCATTAATATCCAACTCATCACCAGCGGCTTCGATAATGGCCTTATCTATCAAATTTTTCATTCCTGTTTGATAGTAAGAATTTAAATATGAAAGCTCTAGTACATGTTTTTTCTCTTTTAAAGCTAGATTGTAATGTCTTTCCAAAACAACTTTATCTTGCGTCAAGGTTCCAGTTTTATCAGTACATAAAATATCCGCAGAGCCAAAATTCTGAATAGAATTCATTTTTTTGACAATGGTACCATGCTTAGACATCTCAACTGAACCTTTAACAAGGTTACTAGTTACAATTACTGGTAGCATTTCTGGGGTTAAACCAACGGCAGTAGCAATAGCAAAAATCAAAGCACTTAACCAATCACCTTTAGTTAAACCATTAATTAAAAATACAAGGGGTGCAATCACAGCAGTCATGGTTAATAAAAGTTCAGAAATGTGTTTAATACCAACATCAAATGTTGTCTCTTTAATATTATTTTTAGAAATACTTTGAGCAACACGACCAAATACTGTATTATCACCAGTCGCAAAGACTACTCCCATTCCAGAACCAGAAACGATGGTAGTTCCTTCATATAGAATATTTGGGTAATCTAAATATTCATCTATTTGAGCATCCGTCGGCTTAATATTAGCTATTTTTTCAACAGGTCTAGATTCGCCATTCAATGAACTAGACGAACAAAACAAGTCTTTACTTCTTAATAAACGCATATCGGCAGGAACCATATCACCTGCAGCAACATTAATAATATCGCCAACTACAACTTCTTTAGTAGGATATTCTCGATCTTGGTTCGAACGCCTGATATTGGTAGTAACAGAAACCATATTAAGCAATGCTTCTACTGCATCATTAGTTTTAACATTTTGCACAAAACTGGTGATTCCTGATATAAATACCATAGTCAACATGATAATGACAGTACTTAAATCTTTATCACTCGGTGACACAAAAATATAATTTGTGAACAATGACATAGTAGCCAAAATTAACAATACTATAGTAAAGGGTGTCAGAAATGCTTCAAATAAGAAATGCAACTTATTATTATGCTTATCAACCGCAATTTCATTGGGACCATTTTTGACTAATCTTTTACTAGCTTCTTCTTGAGTTAAACCATTAAGAGTTGTCTGCATACGATATAGCGTCGCGACTTTGTCTTCTCTGGCAATTTTCTTAACTAAAGAAGTATCATTGGTCTGATTCTTTGGCGAAGTATTTATCTTTAACATTCTATTCAACATCCTTTCTACTACAAACTGAAAAAAGAGACCAATACGAAAACTGTATTGACCCCTTTTTCTCCAAGGCGAATATTAATTCACTCGTCGTTCAGTTTTAACACTACGTGACGTAACGTTACTACAAAGTTAGTAACCAGCTGTCTGGGGAGGGCCTTAAATCGACGATCCCTGTTTAACCCGTTGGCATCTCTGGATGTTGCTGGGCAACAGCATATTTTCACGTAGGAGTCTCACCTAACAGTTCAAATTCATCTATTTAGTTGTGACATAATAATTCTAAGAACTAAGATTAAAAATGTCAAGCTTATTTTGCAATAAATCACAATGAGAATCTTCTGCGTTGCGTATATGTAATTATAAAGGAGAAGATTACAACCACTACTACTGTCCAAATCAAATTATTTCTTTGCGGATGAAGTATTTTATCCATTTCTTTTGCTGTTAAATCGGAACTATCAAAAGGTAGATTATATTCTTTATCAATTATGGTATATATAGCATTAACAGCTTTTTCCAATCCTTGATTTTGTTTAATTTTATCATTGCTTCGCAAATATTTACTTACATATAAAATAATGGCATTACATTTACTAACAGATAAAATTTTTTGCATTTTTGACCCCACCTTAATTCTAAGATTTTTATCCATCAGCAATATCAACACCTGATTATTTTTAACCTTTTGAACCTGTTCAGAGTGTTGAGAAGGCATACTAATCAATGTCAATCTTATTTTTAGCGGTGTCTTAGCATAACATTTGTTTTTGTGATTAATCCGTTCAATTAATTTATCAGAAACTTTAATCGGACATGATGCTCCAGCTGAAGCTGAAGTAAAACATAATGAAATCCACAAAACAAAAACAAATAATAATACTCTAGTTTTCATATTTCTAAGCTTTTTTCTAAATTATGTAGATATTTTCTATCTATATTGATTTTTTGAACCTTGATATGTTTGTCAGATAAAAGGGCCATAACTAGAGGATTATCACGATAATCATAATAATAATTAACTTCTACAATCCCTGCTTGAACTAACGCCTTTGTACAATTGAAGCATGGAAAATGTGTAACATAAATTGCACACCCTTCAGTAGAAATACCATTTTTAGCACACTGAATTAAAGCATTCATTTCAGAATGAATAGTTCTAACACAATGTCCATCAACCATTAAGTGCCCCTCATCATCACAATGAGGCTCCCCAGTGACACTACCATTATAGCCAGTTGCTATCATCCGTTTATCTTTAACTAAAACACTACCTACAAGTGCACGATCACACGTTGAACGTTGCGAGATTACGAGAGCCTGCATCATAAAATATTGTTGCCATGAAATTCTATCACGTACCATTTTATTATTTCTCCCAAATTATTATTTATGGTCAAAATAGTTAAGGCCAATTGCTTCTCTAACTTCTGCTAAAGTTTGATTGGCAACTACATTGGCTTTACGTGATCCTTCTTGCAACATCTCATATACTTCAGCAGTATTTTGAGCAAAATTTGCACGACGCTCTCTTATCGGCATCAATTCAGCTTCTATTACTTGGTAAAGATATTGTTTCAATTTAACATCACCTAAACCACCTTTTTGATATTGTTCCTTTAATGATGCAACTTTATCTTTATCAGGATCAAATACATCCAAGTAAGTAAATACTGTATTGCCTTCCACTTTGCCAGGATCTTGAACGTGAATATGATCAGGATCAGTATACATAGACATTACTTTTTTCTTGACAGTTTCACTATCATCAGACAAATATATCGCATTATTTAATGATTTAGACATCTTAGCGTTTCCATCAATACCTGGCAACCGCCCATGTCCCTTAGGAGGAAAATATCCCTTTGGCTCAACTAAGATTTCTTTGCCATAAACACTATTAAATGTTCTAACAATTTCTCTAGTTTGTTCTAGCATAGGTTCTTGATCATCGCCTACTGGAATAATAGAGGCCTTAAAGGCTGTAATATCTGCAGCTTGTGAAACTGGATAATTTAAAAAACCAATCGGCAAAGAATCGTTAAATCCTTTCTGTTTGATTTCATTTTTAACAGTTGGATTACGTTGCAGTCTAGCAACAGTAACCAAATCCATAAAATATGCCGTCAATTCAAATAATGCTGGAATTTGTGACTGAACAAAAATAGTAGATTTCTCAGGATCTAGTCCAACAGCTAAATAGTCTAATGCGACTTGAATTAAGCTGTTTTTAATTTTTTCCGGATTACGGGCATTATCAGTCAATGCTTGCGTATCAGCAATCATAATATATGGGTCATATTCACCTGAATTTTGTAATTTAACACGATTTTTTAATGATCCAATGTAATGTCCAATATGCAACTTACCTGTAGGTCGATCCCCAGTTAGTAAAACTTTTTTCATAAATATTATCTCCTTAGCGTAATCCAATCATAATGACTACATTTTAGCAAAAAAGCCAATTGCTTTAAATATATTATTGTTATCTTCATGCATAGATGCAAATAATCAATTGTCAAAAATGGGAATGTCATGCTATAATAGCTCTTGTTAAGCGGGTATAGTTTAATGGTAAAATACCAGCTTCCCAAGCTGGGGATGCGGGTTCGATTCACGCTATCCGCTTATGAAAAGAGACGGTCTAAGCCGTCTTTTTTTATAGCAAAATAATCCAAAAGATACTATTTAGTATTGCAAAATAAATAGTCCAAAGAAATGATTGTGAATATAAATAAAATAAGGCCAAAAAATAGCCAAAGGCAAAATTAATAATAAACCATAGCAAAGAAAATTGAAGATTAAGAAAGGCAAAAAATAAAGCTGACATTAAAATACCTACCATAGCATGAAAGAATGTTTGCTTACGGAAAAAGTAATTAAAGAAAAAGCCAATCCCTAAAAACTGTTGCATAATCGACAAGAACAAACCTTGATAAATGATTAATAACCAAAACAAATCATTGTTTTCATGCTGCAAGTAAAATAACTGATTCCCAGTAAAAGGTACATACTTTTTAAATTGAAAATAAGCTATCAACAAACGAAAAGCAATTAACAAAATTGTTGCCCCAACAATTAATTTATAATCACTTGCTAGCGTTATCTCTGTTTTTTTCTCAAAATAGCGTTGTTCTTTATTATATCTTCTAGTATAAAAAAACAAACCAAGGAGCACAAAAATTAAAATAGGTATATCAATTAGCCAATTAACACGAGCAATATGAATTACCTGATAAATGCAGGCATATAAAAATAAATAAATAACTAAATAGACACTATAACGAACTATATTGCCTTGAAAAGATTTTGGAGTATTCACAGTCTTCATTCCTTTGTTTTATTCTTAAATTATTATATCAAATACAGCATTGACTAACATTGACATCAATAATTTTTTAATCCATACTTTGAAATAACTACAAGACATGAAAGAAGAAAAAGATGAATAAAAAGGTAACTATTGCTTGTACTACTGGTCTATCTGCATCGATATTAGTAACAAAAATTAAGCAACTAATAACAGACGACGCAATCACAATAGAATCGACTACAGCTTCACAAATCGCCGATATAATCAAGCAGCAAAAAACCGACCTATTATTACTTGCTCCGCAACTAGCATACCTAAGAGATCAGGTTAATGAATTAATTTTACAAAAATCAAATAATAAAATACTAGTTAGATATATCAGCATAGATCTATACAGCCAGCTCAATGCTAATCAAACTCTAGAGCAAATCAAAAAAATATTGTAAATAAAAAAATTTTTTAGACTATTTAATTAAATAAGTTTAAAATGAAGGTGTATAGTATTACACTCACATCACAAAAAAAGGCCTTCAATGTCAGGTCTTTTTTTGTTGTTTCAAAAATAAGGTTTAATGGACTCATAAGTCGCTTAAATGAAGACACAAAATAATTAATAAAAGTAACTAATCCATGAATATAAAAACAGGTGGCTATATAATATAACCACCTGTTATGCGTCTGTTGGCAAGTAATTAACTGCCTTGTTGCGAACTTTTTGTAGACGCAATTCTTAATAAATATATCCTGCTGACATACCACAACCCTCCTTTCAATAAAGGAATTCATCTAATAAAGAGTGATATAAAATATCTACTTCCTTAGGTAATGGTTTGCAAGTGATAAATTGTAAATTTTTGGCAATCATCACACCGTTTTTTTACATAGCTATTATTTTATTTTTATTTTTTATTTGAAATAATAATAACATTGATATAAAATTAAAGTCAATGAAAAATTGAACTTTATTTTTTAAGAAATGGAGATGTAATTATGATTGATGTATCAAATTTAACAATTGGGTATAAAGACACAACCGTAGTTAAAAACTTAGATTTCAAACTAAATAAGGGGGAATTTATAGCCCTAATAGGGGCTAATGGTGCTGGCAAATCTACATTAATTAATACACTTATAGGAATTAATACTCCTCTAAGCGGAAAGATTAGTTGGGAATTAAAATCTACTAAAAAGAATATGTTTAATGACGTGGGTTTTAGTCCACAAAGTCAACTAATAGATTGGTATACAAATGTACTAGATAATGTAATTCAAGGACCATTACTTGCTGGATATAATTTAAGTACTGCACAAAAATATGCTAAAGAGGCTTTACAGCTCCTAGATTTATATAGTCTAAAAGATAAAGCTGTAGACCACATTTCAGGTGGTCAACAACAACGAGTTCAAATTGCTAGAGAAATAGCTAGAAAACCAAAATTATATATTTTAGATGAACCGACAACTGGATTAGACGTTGAAACTTCTGAAAACTTATTTAAGTATTTAAAAAAAGAAGTAGAAAAAGGAGCTCTAGTATTAACATCTTCTCACGATTTAACGTTATTAGAAGATTATGCAACTCAAGTTTTATTTATTAATGACCATGCTCAAAAATATTTTGGTTCATTAAATAACTTTTTAAACGATAGCACGAGTTTAAGAGAAAAATACCTAAAAGAAAGAGGAAAATAAATGAATCCAAAACAATTTAGACATCAATCATTAGGTTTGAAATCAATTAAAATAGTAGCAAACAATGAGTGGCGAGCATTTAAACATAATAAGGGCTTACTTTTATCTATGTTAATGGAGCCGTTAATCACTTATGGTTTACTCGTTATGGCATTGAATGAAAATTTATCAGCTGTTCATTATGCAGGATTAACAATTTCTTATAATAAATATGCTTTAACTGGTGTACTTACATTTTTCATGACTACGCAAATGTCTCAAGCAATGTACCGTTCAACAGTGGATAAAGAATATGGCTTATTAGCTATTAAGTTTACTAATGGTGTCCAACCTTGGCATTATATTACTGGAATGAGTTTTTTCCCAATGATCGGCCTTCTTTTTCAAAGTAGCATTTTACTTATTTTGGGAGGATTTACAGGAGGTATTTATAATATTGGTCTCCTGTTACTATCCTTTTTAGTCTTGTTAATTTCACTAGAATTTTGGTCTGCATTAGGAATCATTTTAAGTACTAGAATTTCCTCATATGAACAGCGTGATGTAGTTATGACTCTTCTATTTTCTCCAATTTCATATGCTGCTCCTACTTTATATGTATTCAATTCGCATTCACCATTTATTATTAAGGTGTTGTCAGCTATTAACCCCTTGTCTTATCAACTAAAGGCAATTCGTACTGTTGCGTTTGGTATTTTCAATTGGATAGATATTTTAATTGCAATTGTTATCACACTCTTTATGATTGTAATTGCTCAATTTATCCTTAAGCGGATGCCATTAACATTATCTGAAAGATAAAAAAGCATCTATCAAAAATGATAGATGCTTTTACTATGCAAAGTTTTAACTCTTTTAAAAAATATTGATATATTATTTTGATTAGTACAAATTTATTTTACAGAAATAATCCGAACTTGATAACTACCAGCAGGTGCATTTACTTTGACTAAATCTCCTGCTTTTTTATGCATTAAAGCTGCACCTAAAGGCGAATCAAATGATATCTTATTGTCTATTACATCAGCTTCTAAGGTGCCGACGATTGTATATGGTTCTATTTCTTCTTCATCTTCAAATTGAATTTCAACTTGAGACCCTAAATCAATCACACCATCATTATTTTTTTGTACTATTTGAGCATATTGTAATTGCTTATTCAAAAACCGCAACCGACTTTGTAAATGCCCCAGATCTCGCTTAGCCTCAGTATATTCAGAATTTTCGGATAAATCTCCTAAACTACGAGCTTCTTGCAAGATCTTTATTCTCCTGGGACGATCCTTTTTTAATTCAGCGATTTCAGTTTCAATTTTTTTATAACCTTCCGGAGTCATTTTTTGAAAATAAACCATATTAATATATTACCTCATCATGTTATATATCAGCTTGAATTATATATTACGACATGTTGTCCAGAAAAACAATCCAGCACTAATTATACTGTTGCATTTACGTATTACAATGGTATAATTGACATCAAAATAGATTGGATATCAAAATATGGAGGAAATACTATGAAATATCAAACTTCTAGCAAATTAATTATAATTAGAGCAATCTATTCAATTGTTATGATAGCTATTTTGGCAATAATTATTGGTTCACAGTATCTCTTAAAACTTAGTTCAGAAATGCATAATATAATTACATATTTAGCAATAGTATTAATCGTTTTTTTATTAATCCTTATGCTCATCTATACCCCCTTAGAGTATAAAATGTTAGGTATCAAAATAAATGATAGTGGTGTTATCATACATCGAGGCTTAATCGTCAGAAAGAAAATTTATATTGCCTGGTCCAAAATTTATACAGTTACTAAGTCCAATGGACCTCTTGAATTATTAACAAATACTAAAAGTGTTAGTGTAGTTACATTAGCCAATGAAATAACTATTCCTGCTATCAATAAAAAACAGGCTGACGAATTTATTAAATGTATGAATCAAGCTATTAAGGAGCATACCAATGAAAACACGTCATACTAGTCCCTTACCTATTTTTTTATATTTACTCTTGTGCATTGTAATCACACCGATATTTATCTGGTTATACTTGAAACATGCCAAATTTCTACATGATTTATCATATTTTAAATATATTTTTTTAGCTCCACTAACCAAACTATTCATGTCAATCTACTACTGGCTAAATTTTAAATATTATATTGATAATGACAAAATAATCATTCAAAAAGGTATTTTCAATATTAGTCAAAGACAATTTCTAATTAAAAATGTTAGACAATCTAATCAACATACTCCAATAATCTTTCGTATTTTTAAACATACTAATCTAGTTGTTGATACTGGTGTTAACTCCGATGAAGAAGGAACCCTGAATTTCAATTGTATTAGTTTAATAGAATGCAAACGAATTAAAGATCTGATTAATCTGGGTGGAACTAATGAAAGTAAATACAGCCTTAAACAATTCATTAAAGGCGACTTTATTGCTAATCAAAATGAACGTTTGCTATTTAAAACCAACATTTTAGATGTAATGTTGTCATCACTTACTTCAATTAATATTGTTGCATATATAAGTATTATCGCCATCGTCACTTCAGTAATAGATAATATTAATTTGCGTCATTATCTTCCTAACTTTATCTATACATATATTAAAAATAGTACTTTATTTTGGTCTACAGCAACAATATTGGCCTTCTGCTTTTTACTAATTAATCAATTTATTATATATGGTAATTTTAAATTGCTAGATGATAAAGATACTTTTTATAGTATTAACGGTTTTATTGAACATAGAACCAATTCTTTTAAAAAAATATATATCAAAACAATTGCTATTCGACAAAACTTAATTATGCAATTATTAGGTATACATACTGTTGAAACGTATTCAGCATCGCCTGCTATCCCACAAGATAATAATGCTAATAGAAATACATTTCTACCATTTATTAAAACGACACCGATGTACGAAAATCTACACAAGTTTTTTCCAAAGTTTTCTTTTAAAAATATCGCTTTAGAAAATAATTCTGCATTATTGAAACGATTAAGCATTATATTTTTTGTACCATTTATTATTCTATTAATAATTGCCATTGCTAAGCAAAATTTATACATATTTATCATTTGTGGAGTTATTCTGATTAGCTATCTAATACAAATAATACACATGATTTTTACAAATATTATCATTTCTAAAAATACAATCATCTCGAGAACTGGAATGTTAAATAAAATATGTCTATACACACTTATTAGTGATGTTGAATTTTTTGCAATAAAACAAGGTCCGTTGCAATGGCTACTTAATACATACTCAATCACAATAGTTATACGTAAATCTCCAGTTGCCTTTATTACCATTCCTTTTATTCCACCGATAAAAAAGCAAGAATTATTAGATGAATTAAAAAAAAGATAAGACTAGCAAAAACATATTAATATAACATATAATAAATATATTCATTAAAAAAATTAAAGGAGAATTATAGATGGCTCATGAATTAACATTTGAAGAACTAAAAGATTTTCAAGAGAGCTTTAATAATGCACGAAATAAAGTTGTTGCACGTGCTGCAATGAAATCTGGATTATTAGAAGCTTCATTTAATCCTGAATTAGGAGATAAATTAAATCATGTATTTTCTATTGAAGTAGATACAGAAAATGTAACTAATCAACAACAATCAGGTCGTTGCTGGTTATTTTCTACATTAAATACCTTACGACATGAATTCGGTGTAAAACATAAAGTTAAAAATTTCACTTTGTCCCAAGCATACAACTTTTTCTGGGATAAAATTGAACGTGCTAATAGATTCTACGATGAAATCATCAATAGTGCTAACCAACCGTTAGAAGATAGAACTGTACAAGAATATTTAAGATTTGCCGGTGAAGATGGTGGACAATGGGCAATGGCTGCTTCTCTAGTTCAAAAGTACGGTGTAGTGCCAAGCTATGCTATGCCTGAAACATACAACACTAATCATACTGCTGCTTTAGCAGAATCTTTAGGTAGAAAAGAACGCAAAGATGCTTTAGTCTTACGTAAACTTGTGCAAGAAGGTAAACTTGAAGAAGTTGAAGCAAAACGCAAAGAATTCTTAAACGAAGTATATCGTATGACTGCTCTAGCAGTTGGTGAACCTCCGAAAACATTTGACTTAGAATACAAAGACGATGACAAGAAATATCATTTGGACAAGAACTTAACACCAGTAGAATTCTTCAAAAAATATATTAACTTTGACTTCTCAGATTACGTTTGTTTAACTAACGCACCTGACCATGAATATAACAAATTATACTCATTACCATTTGAAGACAATGTTAATGGTGGTATTCCTATTACCTTCTTAAACGTTCCAATGGATGTTTTGCGTAAAGCAACTATTGCTCAATTAAAAGACAATGAAACAGTTTGGTTTGGTAATGATGTTGGCAAGCAAAAAGATAATAAAACTGGCTACTTGGATACTGACTTGTACCAATTAGATCAACTATTTGACGTCGACACTACTATGACTAAGAAAGAACGTTTGGAAACTCGTGAAGGTACTGTTTCCCACGCTATGACTATCACAGGTGTAGACTTAGATGGTGAGACTGTCAGAAAATGGAAAGTAGAAAACTCCTGGGGCGACAAAATTGCTACTAAGGGTTACTTTACAATGAGCGATCAATGGTTTGAAGAATTTGTTTATGAAGTTGTTGTACACAAGAAGTACTTAACTGATGAACAAAAGCAAATCGCTCAATCTGAACCAGAACCATTGAAGCCTTGGGATTCCATAGCATAACAAAAATATGATAAAAACCCCGAATTTGATATGTACCCTCTTTACTGGACAAACCAGTAAGGAGGGTATTTTTATGCGCTATAGTTATGCGTTTAAAAGAAAATGTGTTGAGATGTATTATCAAGGCTTGTATCCTGATACACCAGATGGGATCTGTGGTAAAGAATTTCACCGTACAATCAGGAAATGGGTACGTATCGAAGAATCTTGTGGACCTGAGGCACTAAAACACAAAGCTCAGAATAAAGTATGGTCTCCCGAAGATAAATATGCGTTAGTGGCACGTGTGCTATCTGGAGAATCTAATAAATCTGTCGCACTCACCTCAGGTATCAATGAAGGAATGCTTTATCAATGGGTTCGCAAATATAAGATTTATGGCTATAATGGTCTTATATCAAAACCGAAAGGTCGTAAATCAAAGGATCCGGATATGAAAAAGATTGGTACTCGAGAGCCGAAAAAGCTAAACGAATCAGAATACGAGGAATTAATTCGACTAAGGGCTGAGATCACTTATATCAAGGCTGAAAATGAAGTAATAAAAAAAGAGATCGCCTTGAGAGAAGAAAAAGAAGCTGCACGACTCAAGGCGAAAAAGCAGCAATCATCAAAGAACTCCGTGAAAAAGGATACCCATTAAAGTATCTTTTAATTGCCATGAGAATGGCCAGATCAACCTATTATTTGGAGATCAATAAGGCAGATGTTGTTGCTAACCGCAATCAGGAATTATTAGCGGAAATCACAGAAATTTTTGAACAGCACAAGCACAGATATGGCGTGCGTAGAGTTCACAGAGAGCTTATAAATCGAGGATACCGGATAAATCATAAACGAGCACAACGACTAATGCATGAAGCAGGATTGTTTGGCAAACGTCCTAAGGAGAAATATCATTCCTACAAGGGAGAAGTCGGTAAAGTTGCGGATAACATAATAGATAGAGATTTCAGTACTACCGCACCTCTCCAAAAGTGGACAACAGACGTATCTCAGTTTAATTTTTCATGGGGGAAATGCTATATCTCTCCAGTACTGGATATGAATACGAATGAAATCATTTCATATGATTTATCAACAAGTCCGAATCTTGAGCAGATATCAAGAATGCTGGATAGAGCTTTTGAAAAATTTCCATCTGTTGAAGGGCTTATATTTCATTCAGACCAAGGCTGGCAGTATCAACATGCCTATTTTAGAAATACATTAAAAGAACGTGGGATCATTCAGTCTATGTCACGGAAAGGAAACTGCTATGACAACTGCATCATGGAAACATTCTTTGGAAGATTAAAGAACGAGATGTATTATGGATATGAGAAAGACTATTCTTCCTTTGAAGAATTCTCAAAAGCAGTTGAAGAATATATAGATTACTATAATAACAAAAGAATTCAGGCAAAAACAAAATGGATGCCTCCTGTACAATACAGGATAGCATCCATGTGTTCAGCCTAGTTCATAAATATGTGTCCAGTATTCTGGGTACATATCAATTTCGGGGTTTTTATTATGTCCAAATCAAAGCAGTATAAAAACCATACTCCGATAAAATATCGAAACATGGTTTTAAACACATCTAATTAATCAATATCAACTTTTTGATTACCAGATAACTACACGTTTTTCTGGATCTAACCACATACCATCTTCTGGTTTAACATCAAATGCCTTGTAGAATTCTTCTTGACATTGCGATTGAACATTAGCTCGTTCTGGACCAGGAGCATGAACATCAACTGCAACTTGCGTTTTAATCGATTCACTATATTGTTTGTTTGCCCACACACGTGCAAAGTTTTCAAACAATTCTTTCATATCACCATGTTCAATCTTATTGGCTTCAACAGCTGCTGTTAGTCCGCCTTGATCAGCAACGTTTTCTGAAACAATTTGCTTACCATTTAATGTAACTGGACCATATTCAATCCCATCGAATAAATCAATTTCAGCTTGTGTACGTTTTTTAAATTCAATGGCATCTTGCTCTGTCCACCAATTCTTCATATTACCAAATTCATCAAACTTAGCACCATTGTTATCAAAAGCGTGAGAAATTTCATGAGCAATAACCACACCAATACCACCATAATTTGTACTACGGCTTTGCTCTAAACTGTAAAATGGCTTTTGTAAAATAGCAGCTGGGAAGGTAATATCATTACGCTGAGGATCATAACAAGCGTTAACTAAATGTCCTGGCATTAACCAAACAGTGCGGTCTACTGGCTTATACAATTGTTCTAATTCGTACTGCAATGATGCTTGTGAGATCTTACTCATATTTGAATACAAAGTCCCGCCTGTTTTTTCGGTCATGATTTGCAAACGATTGTAATATTCCTTAATTTTGCTAGGATATCCTACTTTCAAAATTAACGCACGCAACTTAGTGATTGCTTTGTCTTTAGTAGCTTGAGATAACCATTCATTTTCAGCAATACGTTTTTCATATACATCAATCATATTATGGATCATATCTAACACATCAGCTTTAGCTTCAGATCCAAAATATGTTTGACCATAGTAAACTCCAACAACTTCACTAAAAGCACCACTAGCAATTCTGTATGCTTGTTTCTCACCAGCAGCTAATTCGGGTTGTCCTGATAATGCTTGACTAAATGGAAAAGCTGCTTCTCTAAAGTCTTGGGAAAGGTAACATGCTACATCATTAATAAATTCAACTATTAACCAACCTTTAATTTCATCAAAGAGGTTATTATTAATTAATTTTTCAACATTATCTAGATATCTTGGTTCTGCAACAATGATTCTATTTGGCTTTTCAGGGAATAATTCGTTCAAATATTGATCAATTTTAAATGAACTGAATTTTGCTTCAAAATCAGAAATATCAGTTGGATTATACATTGCTGGATAATCTGCCCACTCTTCTGTAGATTTTACTACTTCAGCTAAACGGGCATCATAACTAATAGCATCTTGAACATATTTTTTAGCAACTGTTTCATCAATACCAGCCATATGTAACAAGTTAACAGATTGCTTTTCAAAAACATCTAAAAGCTGCTTAGCCGAATCAGTCTTATAAACAGTAGTATCCGGCAAAAATAGACCTGGACCACTAAAATGCAACGCATTAACTTTAGTATTTTTCATATCAGTTTGTACACTAAAATTGAATGGTAAAGTAAAAGCAGCCTTCGTTAAATCTGCAGCTTTTAAATTGAAATCGTTTAAATCACGCAAGCCTTCTAATAATTTTAAATCTAATTGAATTGGCTTAGCACCATCGGCATTTCTTTTTTCAAAATTATTGGCAATCTTATATAATTCTACCGCCTTATCAAAATTCTTAACCTCAGGTAACTCTTTAGAAACTTTGGCAAATTCAGAAAAATCTTTCATAAGTTGCTTTTCCAAATTTTCATCTATTTTATCAAAACTTCCAGTGCGTGAACGATCTGAAGGAATTTCAGCCTTTTTTAGCCATTCCGAATTAACCGCTAGATATAAGTTGTCCTGAGGACGTGCATTAGTATCTGGTTCAATAATATTACCAATACCACCACGAATATTTATATTTGTCATTAATTTTCCTCCTTTAAGTAAACTGTTACTTTATATGATAGCATGATTAAAAAGCTTGGTATAGTCAAAATATAGTTTAATTTTTCTTTATTATGAAAAAAGTTATGATAATTGTTATTTATAAAGAACAAACTGCTTTTTTAATTGTTTATGTAAGGGACCAATTAACACTAAAGTTAAAAATATTCCTATTGCTGCAACAATAAAGAAATTAATGTATCCCCAATTATCAATAACTATACCACCAAATAATGGGCCCAAAGCTCGCCCGATCGATGAAGTAGATAAAGTAAGTCCTTGATACTTTCCTTTACTACTAGTTGGTGACAAATCATTAATGTAAGCTGGAATTGCTGGCATTGCTGTCGCTTCACCTAAAGTTAAAGTAATCATTGAAAGAACGAAGTGAAAAAAATCTTTTGCAAAGATTAAAGTGATAAATGAAATAGCAAACATACTGATACCAAATACTATCTGGTGAAATAGCGTTTTAAAGATATTAGGATATCTGCTCATAAAAATCTGTATAACTACAATAATTCCAGCATTAATAGTCCATAAAAAACTATATAGATGAAAAGGAATCCCTAATGAAACCATGTAAACTGATAAATTAGATTCCCAGTTCATATACATCAACCAAATAATGCCAATAGTTATAAATAACCCAAAAGTCATTTTGAAATTATTCATAGGCATTTTTTCATACTTGATTTTTTGCTGATTATGAATCTTAGCAGCCAATCTTTCTTTGTGAAATTGAATTGATGGGCGATAATTTAAAATAGCATTAATACTTACACCAACAAATAGCAATGCCGCAATGACGAACAGCATCGTAATTGAGTAATCATATAGATAACCTACAAATAAAGTTCCTAATACTACACCTAAATTTTGAGCAAAAAATAGCATATTAAAAACATAGCGACTTGGATGCGAATGTATACTAGTAGCAATTGAATTGATTAAAGCACCATTCCATCCAGCAAGAAAACCAGTTAATGTCATCCAAAACCAATATATAGGCCAACTATGATTTAAGGCAATACAAAATAAAACTGTAGCATCAATACTAGCTCCAGCTATTAATAAATAATAAGGATTATACCTATCATAAGCCCATCCAGCAATAACTGAACCAACCATATTAGCCAAACAATTGCATAAGATAACAATTCCTACAATAGCTAGCGAAACATGTAAATTTTTATTCAAATATACTGAGGTTAAGGGCCATATAAAACTTGCACCAATCCAATCTAATAGTTCACCCAGTAAAAGCCAAACTAAATTAATTTCATCTCTTGGCCGTGTGCCGTGTGCCGTTTTCATTTTTTCCTCCAAATAAATCTATCTTAATTTAAGTTTAGCAAGAATTTTACCTTTTTGCACTAAAAAAAGAAGTAATCAATACTCCATGTACCAAATTACTTCTTATCTGACAAGTTTGTCCCAAATAACAACATGTCCAGCTGCAAATGACTTTTGAACATCAATAATTCGTTGATTGCTTGAGCCTCTAAATTGTAAAGTTAAATCCTTTAATGGATCTAAAAAACGTCCATCAACTAAGATATCTATCTTCGACAACATTTCTTTTTTGTCGTCTGTTTCCAATTGCAATTCATCCCAAGTATAGCCAGACCAAGACCAAATATCTTTATCATGACCAAACTCTTTTCGCATCCTATTAATCAATTTCAGACAAACCCAAGTATTTAAAAATGGTTCACCACCTAATAAAGTCAATCCCTGTACATAAGGTTGAGCAATATCAGCTATAATTTTATCTTCTAATTCTTGAGTATATGGCATACCATAATTAAAATTCTGAGCAGCTAAATTATAACAACCAGGGCAGTCAAACAAACATCCACTAACATAAAGCGAGCACCTAACGCCTTCACCATCAACGAAATTAAAAGGTTTATAGTCAGCAATTTTATGTTGGGAATATTTTTCTGAAATCCACTCCTGCGGTTTAGGATTTTTGGGCTGACGTTGTTTGGTATCAATATATTTAGCTTTTCTACGTTTTAGCCGATATTGATTGGAATCAACAAATAGCGTATCTCCACCAACATTGACCTTAATTAAATTACTTCTAATATCAGGCCCATCTTGTTTGTTTTTATCACGCTCAGGCACAATAAATCCCCTTCTAACACTTGATTATTTATTATCGTTAGCTAACTTTTCTTCCATTCGATAACTCATATGTTTTTTGCGATGAACAATTTCCTCGTGTCTACCATGTACCATCGGACGTTTTAAAGGATTTCCTAAATAACCACAAGTTCTCTTTACACAATCACAACTTTCCGGATCATGATTTCCGCACTTAGGACATTGAAATCCCTTAGCTGTAGCTTCAAATTCTCCTGCAAAGTTGCATTTAAAGCAACGATCTATCGGTGTATTAGTACCTAAATAACCTACTTTATCATATGCATAATTCCAAACAGCTTCCAAAGCTTTAGGGTTCTGTCTTAAGTTAGGATATTCACAATAATGAATAAAACCACCTGCAGCATAATGAGGATATGGAGCTTCAAAATCTATTTTTTCAAAAGGTGTTGGATGCTTACGTACATCATAGTGGAATGAATTTGTATAATATTCCTTATCTGTAATGTCTTTAACAATACCAAATTTGGCAGTATCCAAACGACAAAATCTATCAGTCAAACTCTCACTAGGTGTGGAATAAACACTATAGTGATAGTGATTTGGATCTTCTGCCTCCCACTTAACGCAAGCATCATGCAATTTCTTAACAATATTAATTGTAAATTGGTGAGCTTCTTCATTGTGTTCCCAGCAGCTACCGTAAAAAACTGTACCTACTTCATATAAACCGATATAACCTAATGAGATAGTCGCTCTCTTATTTTTGAACAAATCATTAATGTCACCATCGGCAGGCAATCTTTTGCCAAAGGCACCATTTTCATACAAAATAGGAGCATTATCAGGCTTAGCTTGTCTGCACCTATCAGCTTTAATTTGTAAAGCTTCATGAGCAGTTTGAAGACGTTCTTTCAAAATAGACCAGAATAAATCTATATCACCCTTAGATTCCATTGCAATTCGAGGCAAGTTAATAGTCACAACTCCTAAGTTCATACGACCAGCGTTGACTTCTTTGCCATTTTCGTCTTTCCAACCTTGCAAAAATGAACGACAACCCATCGGTACTTTAAACGAACCTGTGATCGCCACTATCGTATCATACATCAAAACATCAGGATACATTCTCTTGGTTGAACATTCTAGAGCAAGTTGCTTGATATCATAGTTAGGATCAGTTGGATTTAAATTAAGTCCACGTTTTAATGTAAAGACCAGTTTCGGAAAAATTGCTGTACGACTTGTCCTGCCTAGACCCTCAATTCTAATCTTTAAAATAGACTTTTGAATTTCACGTTCAAACCAATCAGTACCTAAACCGAAACCTAAAGTAGTAAATGGAGTTTGACCCTGAGTAGAGAACAAGGTATTAATCTCATATTCCAATGCTTGCATTGCATCATAAATATCTTTTTTAGTACGTTTTTTAGCAAAGGCTTTTATTTTTTCTTGATCATCAAAAAATTCAGCAGCTTCATCAAGATGTTTTTGATAATTCTTCCGAGCATATGGAGCTAAAACTTCATCCACTCGATCAGCTGAACAACCACCATATTGGCTTGAAGCAACATTGGCAATAATTTGTGACATATGTGCTGTCGCTGTTTGAATAGAATGTGGTGATTCGATTTCAGCATTACCTATTGTGAAACCATGGCTCAACATTTCTTTGAAATCAATCAAACAACAGTTAGTCATTGGACTTAATGGAGTGTAATCTAAATCGTGCCAGTGAATATCACCACGTAAATGTGCTTTAGCAATATGCTCAGGCATCAAAGTTAAACCGATCGTCTTACCTACTGTTCCAGCAGTTAAATCACGTTGAGTAGAAAAAACACGTGAATCTTTATTAGCATTTTCATTAACAATAGTTGGATCATGCTCAAGCAAGCGATGCAAACGATCCGTAGTACCTGTCTGACGCACGAAATTTGCTTCATCTTGCTTACGATAATCAATATATTGTTGGGCAGCTTGCGTGAACCCCATCTCTCTCAAAACTCTAACAAAAGCAGAAGCGATTTCAACAGTTGTAACATTTTCCTTGCTAGCCAACTGGCTTAAAATTGCAGACAAAATAACCTGCTCATTTTTAGCTAAACCTAAATTATCTATCACCATTCTTAACTTATAAAGAGCAAAATCATAAACACTACCATCTCTTTTAGTAGCTTTTAATGGTATTGATACTTTAGATGTAATTATTTTTGCTTCACGCTGCTTCAACATAATCTATGTCTCCCTCATCAATTCATAATATCTATTCTAGCAGAATAAATGGAAAAAACAATGAAAAAGCACAATATCTTGTGGTTAAGGCTGTAACTAATTACATATTTAGTATCTAAACTCCTTGTCAGTCCTATCTCCAACATAAATTCAAGCAAAAAAAATCTAACAGATTTTTTCAATCCGTTAGACTCTAATTTTATAAATTAAAATATATAATAACTATATTCTATTTGCTCTTTTAGTAAATAAATAAATAGCAATAAGTATAATTAAGGCCACTATAAAAATTACAGGCACCAAAGCTAAGGAAAAAGAAGACATTATAGATGATATATTGTCCATCTTAGATATGGGATGTATGACTGCAATTAGTACAACAATAGCTGAGAATAAATCACCCATAAAAAGAAGTATTTTAGATTTTAAAGGAACAGAACCACCAGATGTTTTTCTTAATAACCTATATATTTCTTTGCTATAAGCAATCACTATAAAGTATACGCATAGTAAGCAACCTTGCATTATTGGACTTAACATAATAATTTTCTCCTTTAGCTATAATTAAAAAGTTCCAAATGACCATGTACCTATCCAAGTATTTAGATCCATATATATGTGTTGCTTTTTATGTTTGTTATTATACGCTTCTAAATCTACAGCAACTTGATTTAAACGAATAGTGTTCAATCCACATACAGCACCAATATATGGGGATAAAAGCCCACCTGCTATAGCAGCCATAGAATTATAATTGGCCCATGTGTGTAATTGAGAAACCATAGTATCTACTTGTGCATTACTTCTGAAATAATACCTAGTACCCCACCAAAAGTTCTTAGTAGAAGGAGTATTTGAAGCTCTATCTTGATAATTCAATACAAAGGACTTGGTTGTAGGATCAATCACAGCATGCTTTCTATAAACATCTTTATTAACAGAATCCAACTGCTCTGATAATTTAATATATGTTTGCTTAGGCAACACAAACTTGCCCAAATCACTTATTTCATATCTATTCTCATGAACCACAACCAATTGATCCAAATCCCGATATTGTCTTGGCATAAAGTTATCCCCTTGAACATCAGACGATACTGAACCTGTAGTAGCAGCATTAGCAATAATATCAGTTTTAACAATTCCTATTGACAAAAATAATCCTAATGTTGCAATTCCAATAGCCGATTTTCTGTTTAACATAATATTTCCTCCTTAGCTATGCTAATAAAAAATACAACCATTACCTTCACAACTTATTTTACTTCCATAAACCACAAAAGTCATTAGTAAAAAAATTTTTTTTGCATGTTTTTTTATGCTAGTAATCATTTTAATCTATTATCTTTTTATTAGCAATTTAACTATTAATAAAAAAGATGATATTTATATTACATCATACTTGTTTCAAAAAAATATCCTCAAAAAATTAGACATTCATCCAACCTTTGAGGATATTTTAAAACAATTTACAGCAAAAAACTACTTATTTTTTAAAAAAACTTCCTTTATTAACTTGATAATAAGCCTTATATCTTCCGATATATTTATAAAACATATACTTCATTAAAAGCCAACGCTTAAAACTACAATCAGCTTTATAAAATACTGTTGTTCCTACTCGCTTTTTCTTCAATAAATCTTCAGCTATTTCTTTATATTCATTCTCAAAAGCATATTGCTTAAATACCTTAGTTGGTACACCCAACCATAATACATGCTTTTTAGGATCTTGATTTGCATAAACAGGATCTTGATCTTTTAAGCTATCTTCAACA
The DNA here is from genome assembly GCF_011058775.1 of Lactobacillus iners. Lineage (NCBI taxonomy): Bacteria > Bacillati > Bacillota > Bacilli > Lactobacillales > Lactobacillaceae > Lactobacillus > Lactobacillus iners. The sequence continues at coordinate 1,230,921 of NZ_CP049230.1, forward strand.
TAATCGTCAATATAACACTTAGCTAAGTTGCAACCATTTAATGTTACATAAAAACTTGAACGCCCCTGACGTACATTAATTTCGAAAAACTTGTATTCATGATCACGCTCATCATATTTAATATCAAAGTTGGCCATACCAACATAGTTAATCTTCTCTAGAAAAGTTTTTACAGTATTATATAAATTCAGATTATACTCTGGCAAAATTGCTACATAATTGCCAATAGACTGCGGTGTTGGATCTTCTAACAATGGATGACCCAAACACATCATCTTCACCTTGTGGTTTTTATCCACATATGCATTGAGAACCCGCATTTTCGAATCATCACCAGGGATAAAGTCCTGCAAAATAAGATCTTCTTTATATCCGTGAGTATAAATTTTAGTAACAATATCTTTTAACTCAGCGGCATCATGAATTGTAAATGCCTTTTTACGACCTTCAAAACGACAATCAAGCCAAGATACAGGATCTTCTGGCTTTAAAGCAACTGGAAAACCAAAAGACATACACTTCAAATAATCATCAGTTTGATAATCAGTAATTTTAATTATTTGTGTTTTTGGGTAAGGTAAACCATATTTATCCGCAATCTTATAAAAATTCTCTTTAGAAATAAGCTTCTCTAATAAATCATAGTCAACATAAGGAATAACAAATGTCGCAGATAATTCATCTTTGTGTTTTGCTAGCAGTTCCACATAGCCATCACCGCACGCAATTAAAATAACTGGTTCAGAATGATCTTGATATTCAATCATTTTACTACGCATAACATTGATAAAAGTTGGGTCATCTTCAAAACCCGGATGAACCTCAACATCAACTATCTTAGAATAACGCGTAGCAGCTAAATGACCGGCAGCTAAAGTTTTTACTTTAATACCATAAGCCTCATGAAACGAACGTGCCATACCATAAACATTAATGTCACTCCCTAAAAGTATAGGTGTAAATTTTTTCTGCAATCAATCTCATCTCTTTCTTAAACTAATTTACCAGATGCTAATAAACTAGCAACTTCTGGTTGAACATGATTATATTTCTTTACTGTATTCTCATAGTCTACAAAAAACAACTTATACCAGACTAAAAAAGTATAAATAGTCCAAATCTTGCGTCTGTCTGAACCATCCCCACTAAAATTTTTATCCAACATAGCAAGAATTTTATCTTGATTAAAGATATTATTTACAAAATCTTCCGCAAATAAAAGTCTAACTTGCTTATAAAATTTTGGATCTTGCAACCATTGTTTAATTGGAGTTGGAAATCCTAATTTTGGTCGCTGAGCCCATTCTTCAGGTAATACTCTTTCAGCGGCTTTCCTAAGAGCATATTTCGTATCATATTTGTTAACCAAATACTTAGTTGGAATCGAATTAGCCAATTCTGCAATCTTTTTATCTAAGTATGGAACTCTAAGTTCTAATGAATGAGCCATAGATATTTTATCTGCTTTTTGCTCTATATCATTCAACATAAAGTGGTGTAAATCAATATATTGCATTTGTTTAACAGAATCAAGATTTTTAACCTTAGCAAAATCTGCTTGATAATTGCTATTAACTGTCAATTTATTTTGATATTTTGGTTGTAAAATATCATTTGCATCTTTAGCTGAAAAAATAGTCGGATAATTTATATCATAAATAACAGATTGACCAACGTAATATTCATCAGGAGAAGCTAAATTAGTATAAATATGCACTTTTCCCGGAAAATTAGGCAATTTTTTGATTCCCTTAGCCAATTTAAAACGCAAATTCTTGGGTATTTTTTTTAGACCAGAAGTGAAGACTTTAATAATATTATTATGCGTGTGCATGCCATAATTAACATAACCTGCAAATAACTCATCTGCTCCTTCACCTGAAAGGGCAACTGTAACATGTTTTCTTGCTAACTTACATAAATACCACAATGGAATAATAGACGGATTGGCGTCAGGTTCATCCATATGATACTGCATTTCTGGAAAATCATGCATAGCTTCTTCGGCTTTAACTTTATCAGAATAAAAAGTCCAACCTTTAATATCTGCTAACGCTTTGGCTTTTGAAGCTTCATCATAAGTAGCATCATCAAAGGAAATTGAAAATACATCATCAGGATTTAACAGACTAGTCACAAAACTTGAATCTACACCTTCTGATAAAAACGATCCAACTTTTACATCAGCATTATGATACAATTCAACAGTTTCTTTCAAATCTTCATTAATTTTATCTAAAGTTTGTTCAAAACTCAAACTGTTTTGTACATATTCTGCATCCCAATATTTATGAATATCGAACTTACCATTTTTATAAGCAAACCAGTGTCCAGCAGGAAATTTATAAACGCCTTTAAAAAAAGTCTCGTTCAAATCATTGTACTGATTCATTAAATATGGTTTCACAGCTTCAACATTCAATTCTTTTTTAAAGTAAGGAAAAGCTAAAAAGCTCTTCAATTCACTTCCTACCAATAACCTACCATCATTATTAGTATAATACATAGGTTTAATACCAAAAAAGTCCCTAGCACCATATAGAGTTTGATCGTTATCATCCCATATTAGAAAAGCAAACATCCCCCTAATACGTTTTAACAAACCATCCATACCCCACTCTTCATAGCCATGCAATAATACTTCTGTATCAGTTTTGGTCGTAAAAGTATGGCCACTATTAATTAATTCTTCTCTAAGTGGTTTGAAGTTGTATATTTCACCATTAAAAATAACAGCTCTGCTTTTATCCTCATTAAAAATAGGCTGACTACCACCACGTAAATCAATAATTGAAAGACGCCTAAAACCTAAGGCAACCTTATCATTGGTAAATTTGCCGGCAGACGATGGTCCTCTATGCACAATTGTATCCATCATTTGTTCGATCACTTGATCTTTATTTTCTAATTGCGGATCATAAAAAGCACAAATTCCACACATTGATTATCTTCTCCTTAATTGCCAATACTATCAATTATAAGCAAAAATAATAATTAAACAAATATTTATATTCTATATACTCTCCGTTTGGAGGCTGCACCATATCCAAAAACCTGCAACAACTTTTTATCTAAGTCAACATTAACTACATAACCAGCATATTCAGTTCTTTGATCTACTTGTCGATTATAACGATGATTATATTTATTACTATCAGATAAACTTACTAATGCAGAACAATTAAATGTAATATATTGAATACTATTAATACGATATTGATCCTCTGCGTGAGCATGACCTGCAAAATAAGCAATAATTTTGCCCTTAACTACATTGGAAAAATCAAATTTATTAGTTAACGTATACTCTAAAGGCACATCATGTGAATTCAAGTACCCTTTTTCTCGTTGATTAAATGCAACCATCAATTCGTGCAACGAACGTCCATTATACTTCAAAGAATTCATACCTTTACGATCAATTGGCACAGCATGTCCCATAAAAATTATTTGCTTATTAACAGATTTTTCTAAAATTTCAATAATCTCTTGTACTTGATCTTCCCTAATAGCTAAAGTATGCTGAGTATTATATTTTTTCTTACCATTATCATCCAAGATATAGGGAACATCGGACGTATTAATCATTATTATCCGTAAATCACCGTAGTCAAAATATGCAACACCATGTTGCCTGGAAATATAATGGATATTATGTTGGCGATACATATTTGTCCACATGATGTCTTCAAATTCTCTTTCAGGGAAAGATGGTAACATCTCATGCAAAGCATCAAACTTATCATTCTCATCATGGTTGCCCTTAATTAAAGCATAATCAATACGTTTGGAAGAAAAGCAATTTCGCAAATTAATTAGTTCCTGCTCATCAACTAATCCCGGATCCGAACCATCTATCCAATCACCTAAATGCACTTTTAACTTTAAAAATCCTCTTTCTTCAAGATAATTAAACTCTTTTAAATGAAGTAAGCCCAATCGTCCATACGAGGTTAATGAGTCAACATCTTTTTGATGCGTGTCTGTGATAATACCAATATTTATCGAATTAGTGTTAGTACGAGTATAATTCTTTACATAATTAATAAATTCATCCAAATGCTCTTCAACTATAAAACGACGCCCATTTTTTTTATTTTGAAAAGCTCGAAACCGATTTAATCTAGGTTCAAACTTTCTAACAAAAAGTGGTGCTAAATTTTCAGCTTTCTTTGGACGCAATGCTTGATATAAAATACCATTATCATTTTTATATACAATTAAATCAAAATCTTTATCCCCAGGTGTACCTTCAGGAGCTCCCACAGAATATTCACCGACTTGCGTATAATGTTGCATTACATCAAAAATCGAATTATTTGTTATATTATTTTCCTCTGCTCTATTCTTTTTAACAATATTTTCTAAAGCTTTGGAAATATTTCTAAACATGTTCATAAAGCTACACCTGTTTTATGTAAAAAAGGGGCTATATCAGCCCTAACGAACATTAATTGCTAGCTAAAGAATGTGCAGCAATAATCAAAGAAACCACAGCATCCTTAGATAAAATCTTGCGTAAATCATCAGCAGCAATCTGTTCCACTGCACCAATAACCTTTAAACTGTAAATTAATACATTTAAATCAACACTACGATTATACCCGCCATCAACATATGGAGACTCATGATTATATGTTAAATTTATTTCATGCTGATCCACATAACCATCAACATGATTTGTTAAAATCCGATCTTTAAGTAATTTAAGTGGCTTATCCATTTGCAATATAGTTAATTTGCCATCAGACTCTTGATCATAATATTGTTCTTGTGTCATATCTATATATTCTTTAGCAGATTTTTGTAATATGTGTAGATTATCAATTTGCTCAAAAATATCTGCTACATTTATTGTTTGCTTATCAGAAATAATAATATCATGTTGAGCAGATAATTTGTCTGCTAATGATACCATAGTTAATTGCTCCATTTATATCCTCCTCTAGTTACATTTAACATTATATCAAAAAAAGTACCTTATTATAGGTACTTTTACTTTCTATTATTAAAATAAACTATTTCTTAATCTTTTCGTTATTTAAATCAGTTTTTACAATTAATACATCTGCCAAGGCGTTACGATTTACGTATTCTGTAACACTGCCCATTAACATTCTTTCAACAGCATTCATACCTGTTGCACCCATCACAACTAAATCATTATTGTGATCTTTTATAAAATCAAAAGCAATTATTCTCTTAGGTGACCCATATCTAATATGATAAGATACATCTTTAAATTTAAATTGTTCTTCTGCTTTTTTCTGTAAGCTCTTTAGATACTCTTCAGAATCATTAGTCATTTGATAAACTGTATCACCTGAAATCAAAGTATCTTGTAACTCTCCCATAAATTGACGTGTATCAATAATATTTAAAATATCTATGTGAGCAGCATTTTCCATAGCTATTGCCACTGCTTTATCAAAAGCAAGCTCGGCAGATTCTGATCCATCAACTGGAACCAAAATGTTGTTATACCCTTTTATCATAACTAAACATCTCCTACGCTATATAGTGTTTATCTTTAATTAGATTTTACCATAAAAGCCCTTACATGCTAGAATTTATAGCATATATTTCTCAAAAAATGTTATAATTGTTTTCCATAACATTTTTATAGTAAAGGGATGAACACTCATGAACAATTATCATAAAAGATTACTTAATATTAAATCTGGACGAAATTTTAGAGAATTAGGTGGTTATCGAACACTAACAGGGAAAAAAATAAAATATCATAAATTACTAAGAACAGGAAATCTAGCAGATCTTTTACCAGAAGACTCCAATTTGTTGGAAAACTATAATGTTAAATTGATCATAGATTTTAGATCCGAAAAAGAAAAAAATAAATACCCTGATATTATTCCTAACCAAGCAAAATATGAATTTAATCCTGTTTTTAGCGAGGATCTGACAAATGCTTCCAAACCAATGGAAGACCTGGAAAAATGGGCATCTAACGACCCTAATTTTGGTAAACGACAAATGTTTGCAGCATACAATGACATGATTAATAGTTCATCAGCACAAAATGCATACAGACATTTTTTAGAATTGCTACTAGCCAATAATAACGATAACCAAGCAGCATTATTTCATTGTACTGCTGGAAAAGATAGAACAGGATTTGGAGCACTATTGATACTATCTGCTTTAGGTATTCCTTTTGATACAATCAAAAAAGACTATCTATTAACTAATACTACAACTAAAGATTTCATTAATTCTATGCTAAAAAAAGCCAAAGATGATGGTGGAAACGATAATGTAGTCAAAGCAACATATGATATTCAATCTGTTTGTGCCGAATATTTGGACTATGTCTTAAGTAACATTAACAATAATTATGGCAGTATCCATAATTATTTACGTAATACTATGAAGTTATCTCGCAAGGATATATTAGATCTTCGTAAAATCTATTTAGAAGATTAAAAAATAGTTGCTCTCATATAGAGATGGTATTACATAACATATATTTATTTTAAATCCATATTTCGATATTGTATTGGAATATGGATTTTTTAAATTTATTTTAAATTTAATTTACAAAAAAACATTAGCCTTGTATTATATAAATCGTAATTATTATTAATTTCAAATTAACATTTAAAGGAGAAGCAATGATTGTCATTAAAAATTTAAGCTTTGACTATGTTACTTTCGAAAAAGCATCAGGGCTTAAGGGTACTATTGAAGACCTTTTTCATAGAAAGCCACAATATGTAAAAGCTTTAAAAAATATTAATTTAAACATAGAAGATGGTAGCCTAATTGGATTGATTGGACCAAATGGTGCAGGAAAAACGACCTTAACTAAACTATTAACTGGAATTATTAGCCCTAGTAGTGGCTCTGTTAATATTGATACTTTTATTCCCATGCAACGAAAAACCGAGCTCTTGAAAGAGATAGGTGTACTTTTTGGTCAAAAATCACAACTTTCTTGGGACTTACCAGCTATTGATACTTTAAATATGTTAGCTAGTATCTATTCTTTAGAAGAAAATAGATTCAAAAAACGTTTAAAAGAATTAACTAAGATGCTTAATGCTGAAGATTTAATTAATAAACCTGTCAGAAAATTATCACTTGGTCAAAGAGTTAAATGTGATTTAATTTGTTCCTTAATTCATGAACCCAAATATTTATTCTTAGATGAGCCCACTCTAGGCTTGGACTTAATGACTCAAGAAAATATTTATGAATTTTTACGCGAAGAAAATAAACGTAATAAAACAACTATTATCATTACCTCTCATAACATTAGAGATATAGAAGCATTGGCACAAAGACTGGTAATTTTAGCTAACGGAGAAATTGTTTTTGATGATAAGCTTGAAAAATTACCAATTAATATTTCTACAGATGATCATTTTGTTGTTAAATATTTAGTAAATAATGAGCCAGAAAGCAAAAATATCAGCGAAAATGATCTCAAAAAATTTATGCAAACACTCTCTGCTAATCAAATAATCTCATTAACTAGAGAAGGTATTAATTTAGAAGAAATTATTTTGGAGATTTATAAAAAAGTAAAATGACAATCATGAAAAAGTATTTACCAATTTTTTACCTTGGGATCAAATCTAGTTTAGTCTACAGAGGTAACTACTTAATCAAAATTATAACTCAAGTTTTAAATTTAATAGTTACTCTCTGGATGTGGTGCTGGTTAATGGGCAATAATGTGCACAACTTTAACTATTTAGCAAAGTACTTAATTATGACTAACACTTTAAGTTTGCTATTTTCAATTGCACCGGCCTTTACTTTAGCTGACTTGATTCAGTCTGGTAAATTATCTAACTATCTAACAAAACCAGTATCATTATATTGGTATCTATATTTAACTTATATAGGATCTCAACTACCTATAATTATTTTTTACCTAGTTTTAGGGCTTTATTTTAATTTAAACATTGGCTTTATTAATCTGATCTTATATCTAATTTTTTGTTCTTTTATGTTCTTTAATCTAGCTTTAGTTTTTGGTAGCTTAGGATTTTGGTTAATAAATATGTGGCCACTCAAATCAGGCTTATTTGCTATTTATTTATTATTTGGAGGGCTATATTTTCCACTATCTATGCTAGGGAAAAATATTTATTCCTGGTTACAATATAACCCATTTTCCTTAGTGACAGATGTACCTGCAAAATTAATTGCATCAAACATTAATCAGACAAATATTTATTATCTAGCAGTTGCTGTTTGGCTAATTATTTTTTACTGCATATATAAAAAAACGTTTAAGCTAGGACTTAAGAAATATGAGGGTGTGGGTGTATGAGAATTCAGAAAATTATTTCAAGTATTTGGAAACAGAGTATAGAAGAATTTTTAATTTATCGTGCCACCAGTTTGATAACTTTTATCTTAGCCGTAGTATTCTTATTAATTGAATTATTTGTCGGTGATATTTATTTTTCAAATTCAGAAAATGCTAATTGGACACGAAATCAATATTTTATTTTAATTACTTTTATGAACAGTGCAACCTATATTTATAACTTTTTCTTTGTTATTGGACATGAAAACTTGGTAGAAGATATTTTAGAAGGAGAACTAGATTATAACCTGATTCGACCTGTCTATTCTTATTGGTATTCAATTGGCACACATTTAGATATTCCAAGTATATTTAATTTGATTTTATCTTTAGGATTATTAGGATATTATTTAGCCCTGGAAAATGTAGGTATTATAGGTTACGCAATAATGTTAATAAACTTAATATTAACTGCTTTTCTAATTTTCTTATTGAATCAATTGGCAGTTACATTATCATTTTGGGTTGATGGATTAACAAGTTTATTTGGCATGATTGAGGATTTGATTAGTTATGCTAGCCGTCCAAAACAAATTTTTCCAATGATTATTCAACAGATTTTTACCTTTGTCATTCCAGTATTATTGGCAAGTAATTTACCTGTTGAAATGATTTTTCATAAACACAATTATTGGTTATTAGGATATTTTATAATGATAGATATATTGTTGTATTACACTTCAAAACTCCTTTGGAATAAGGGTATCAAACATTATAGCTCAGCAAATTAAAGACTTATCTTTCAACAACTATGCTTTAACTTCTACGATGGAGCTGTTAATAATAAATTAACGAAACAGTCGTAGTTGTATCTTAAAAGGGGCAAAATACAATGACAATTGGAGAACTACTTAAAGAATATCGAATTAGTCAAGCTAAAAATCAAAAAGATTTTACACATAATGGAATAATTATTAGTCAATCATACTATTCTAAAGTAGAAAAAAACACTCACAGAATTACAGCAGATAGCTTAATTAAACTACTACATTTTAATAATATCCCTTTATGGACATTTTTCAGTAGGCTAAATCAAAATGATAATATGCAGTATCAACAAATTAGTAATTTACACAATATAATGATATCTACTTATTATGGTCAAAATCAGCAAAAACTTAACGATATAAAACTTTTAATAGATAAAACCAACCTTTCAAAAGAAGATAAGAATGAAGAAAAACTGTTAGTTGATGGCTGGATAGAGTCATTAAAAAAAGATCCTAAGTCATTTGATATGGAATTAAGACATAAGCTCAAAGATAAAATTTTTAGTCATCCTAATTTGGATAAAAATACTATTACTCTATATTGTAACTTTATGGTCTTTTATGACCTTGACAGTAATAAAATTATAGCTAAAAAAATAATACAGCAATATAAAGATAGTGATAACGTTGATATTAAAATAGCAATACTAGCAATAATTAGTAATATTCTGGCCATTGCAATTGAAAAAAATCAAATTGAAGATATTCAACTATTTATTGATACTGCTGATGAAATTCCTACTCTACCTGAATTATTTTTTTATAAAAATACAATTTTCTTTTTTAAAAATTTAATTATATATAAACAAACAAAGCAAAATAACTCTCTTATTAACTGTAAAAATGCAATCAATACTATCATAAATCTCGATATGAAAAGCTATGGGGATAAAATACATAAATTCCTGAACAAACACACAAAATAAAAAGTCGTATTTGAAATTTAAATTCGAATACGACTTTTTTGCTCGTTTCATATTGTTTCAAATATAATAAGGTCATTAAGTTTACATATCTGGAGTAATTAAGCTATGGAAGATATTTTAACTAAATTAAAAGCAAAATGGAAAAAAGCAGGAATATTACATATTATCTATAAAAATCCTTTAATTCAAAGGAAAACTAACAATTATCCAAAAAATATTTTAATATCCAAGATACTCAAATAATTGAAAATCAGATAAATAAAGTATTTTCTATCCTTGCAAATTTAGCTTTTTCTTATTTAATAGATCAAAAAAGAAGTACTGTCATTGCTTATATTTAAAAATGGAGGATATTAATATGTCTATTTCGAAAAAAGTTATTTTACCATCTGTTATTTTATCATTATTAGGGAGCATAGTAGCATGTCAAAATGCAAGTTTCTCAGCAAGTACCTCCTTGCAAAAAAGTACTGCAGATTTATCTGCTCAAATAATCCAGCAAGTTAAAATTTCAAATAGTAATGATAATATTTACGTTAAAGTAGGAAATAAATTAAAAGTAGATTATGATGGTCCCAAAAATAATGCTCCAATCGTTAAAATTAAAAATCATTATTTAGAAGTATCATCCCCACATCACTTTTCATTGAATTTCTTTTCAAGAAACACCTATAATGTTACTATCACTCTTCCTCAAAACGAATTAAAAAACTTTTCAATTAATTCTTCAAACGGAAATGTTAAAGTAGAAGAAATTCATACTGATAAAGGATATATTGTTACATCAAATGGCAATATTATCATATCTAAACTTATTTCACGCTTCGGTTTTGAATTATCAAGTTCCAATGGTAATATTACAGTAGAGCATGCTAATTTTTCAGGATACAATCTTTCAAATTCTAATGGATCCAATAAGTTTAGAGGTATGCACGTATCTAATTCATTTGCAAAGATTACATCAAAATCAAATGTACTAGATATTAACAATTCAAATGGTGATATTGATATTTACTAATAAGCATTGTTTCTTTATCAAAAAATATTAATTAAAAAACCGTCGCTTGTTATTAGAAATCTAACAAGAGCGACGGTATTTTTATACTATTAAATTGAAAATTTTTACATTAATTGCCAAATTGAATAACTTTATTAAACATACCCTTTTCTTCAGTAGTAAGATGGTGAGCCACTTCAATAATAGTACCATGATATTCTTTCAAAAGTGTCTCGTGGATCTGTTTAGCAAGGACAGGATCTAATGAAGCAGTAGCTTCATCTGCAAGTATTACTGGACGATTAAAGAATAAAGCTCGAGCAATCTCTATTCTTTGTTTTTGACCGCCAGATAGATGACTACCTGATTGACCCACTTTGAAATCCCAACCTTTTTCCTTTATGAGATCTTCTAATCCTGCCTTACGTATAACATCATTTAAAATATTCTGATCATCTTTACATCCTAAAGTAATATTATAAAGAATAGTATCATCTAACAACCTAGGCTCCTGATTAATATAACTAAAGTAATTATGGACTTTTTTGATATCTGCAGTCATATCTTCTCCATTAATCAAATATCTGCCATTTTTAATATTGATGTTGCCTAGTAAAGTATTTAAAAGGGTAGATTTACCCCACCCAGATGGTGCAACGATTAACACCTTTTCGCCTTTTTTAATGTCAAATGACACATTACTAAAGACATCTTTATCCTTGTATGCAACTGCTACATCTTTTAATTCAATGCCATTAAAATAATCGATCCCTAATTTACTATCTTTGAAACCATTAGACTTTTGAGATAAATCCTGAATTTTTTCCCACATATGTTTAGCAACTCGCATATCATTGAGATAAGCAGAAATAATGATTACTGGATTAACAAAATTATTAGATAACTGACTAACCATAATCAATGTACCTAATGTGATATTTTTTATACTTACAAGATAAACTCCTAATGCTATTGGTGCAATCGTAATGACACTATAAGCTATGGTATTTATAGTTTCATTGGTAAATCCCTGCCAAAAATTCAGTTTCAGTAATGCAGCTTCCATTGTATTAGCAGAGGACTTAAACCTTTTCCACAAATTATTTTCTGTATTATATAGTCGAGCAGACGCAGAAAACATTTCGGTTTCTTTAACATTTTCAGTATATTTACTGTTACTTTTATCCCATTCTTTTGACTTTTCTTCAATATTTCTACCTAATATTCTTTGAAAAATACCGGGCAAAAAAGATGCTAACATAAATACTATAGTCAGAGGCAATGAACCTGCTATAGATGCAATTATTGCAGTTATAAATTGAATGACATTGGTTATAATCTGCAATTCAGCTTCTATTTTATCTGTTTCAATAGTTTTCAAATCATTAGTAAAAAATGAAGTATCTAATTCTACGGACGGATTATTACTAAAAATTAAATATTTACTTACAATTGCTTTAATATTGCAATTTATTTTCCGTACAACCATAAAATATATTTTTTGGTAAAAAATACTTACCAGCCAAAATACTATTAAACCTACCAAAGCCACTACAACTATAGTGAATAAATAACTAAGCTTAGGTTTATTAACCCAATTCACCATTTGTTGACTAACTACTGCTATAAATGCAGCTTGTAACGATTTGAAAAAAGAAAGAATTACAAAAATAAATATATAACGCTTTTCAACATATTTTAAAGCCATAAATAACCTCCAACATATAATATTAATTTAGATTTTAAATATTTATTTATATTGATTACCATGGTAATGCACCTTCTTTCTCATAATATTATTATATTGTTTTTTTTATTTTATACAATAATAATATTATTAATTATTATTATTGTATAAACATAGGTCAAAAATAGACCATTATACATAAAAAAAGACCTAGTCCCGAACCAAGTTCAGAATCAAGTCTTTTGACATCTTTTTTTGTTTTCTAGGTTAATTTTTTAACCCTATCTTACATGTGGAAACTTTATCAAATTAAAATATTAATCAATATATAATTAATTATCAGTATTCAAAAATGCGTTTACGTCCACAACACCATCTTTTCCCGCTTTTACATAGTCAGGTACTCGATCATCAACCATCTGGCAATTAAGCCATTCCATAATCATCGCCATGTTTAAACCAGCATATAATTTAATATTCAAACCCGCTTTAATCAAACGACTGACAGTATTAGCAGGGGTTCCTCCCATTAAATCTGCAAAAACAACGATGTCATCAACACTAAAATCAGCAGTAGCATCTTCAAATTTCTTCTGAAAATCAGATACACCATCTTCAGGTAACATACACACAGCTTGAATATTATCTTGAGGTCCCATGATCAACTCTATGCCTTTTTTAGCTTCTTCAGCTAATTTTCCATGACTGATCAAAATTAACTCTTTTGCCATTTTTTCGTCCTCCTTTACAAAAAACACTTGTTATGTAAACGCTTAGCCCTTTATTTTATCATAATATATTATTAGCAAAAAATAAATTAACTTTATTCATTCTTATAGCGTGAGATACCGTTGACATATGTTTCCACTAAAGTTAAATCGCTATTTAAAATAATAAAATCAGCAGGATGATCAGGTTCAATAACACCGCAATATTTTAACTTATTGATACTTTTGGCAGGAATATATGAAGCCATCATAATTGCTTGTTCTGGGGTCGCAATATTCCAATCGACCAAATTTTTTACAGCATCTTTCATTAATAATACACTGCCAGCCAAATTATTCTTACCTATTAAACGAGCCATTCCGTCTTTAACATATACAGGTAATTCGCCTAACATATAATCCCCATCTGGCATTAATCCAGCTTGCATACAATCAGTAACTAAAGCAATATGTTCATATCCTTTGGCACTAATCAAAGCCTTAATAGCTGCAGGTTCTACATGGTGTCCATCGCAAATTAATTCGGCGATAGTTAAATTCGATGAAAAAGCTGCTCCAATAATATTAGGGGTATGTTGTGATAAAGTATTCATACCATTAAAAGTATGAGTAAACATCGTTGCACCAGCATCTACACAAGACATTGTTTCTTCATAGTTGGCACTTGAGTGGCCTAAAGAAACCACAACTCCTTCTTTTATAGCTTGCCTAGTAAACTCTTTAGCTCCCCTTCTTTCGGGTGCAAGTGAGATTTTGATAAGCATATTTTTAGAAGCTGCTCGCCACTTGTCAAATTCTACAATGGAAGGATCAGTCATATACTTTGGATTTTCTGCACCACCATGCTCTGGAGTAAAGAAAGGTCCCTCAAAATGAATCCCCTGAATTTTAGCTCCTGTTTCTTCACCCTTATGTTCTGCTATCATTTGACAGATATGAGTCAAAGTAGACGAGGCTGCAGTAATAGTGGTTGGCAACCAGCTTGTTACACCAGCTTGTAGCAAGCCTTCTGATATTTTGTTAATACCATTCCAATTACTTTTCATCACATCTTCGTTTAATAACCCATGTATGTGTGTATCAACATATCCTGGAGCTACTAACTTATCAGCATATTCTTTAATGACAACATTAGTTGGTTTTTTTGCTTCTGGATAATAGAAACCAAAATTACCATCATCTTGAATTTCTAAATATCCTCCATTAGTAACATGATTTTTTAAGAAAAATTTTTTAGCATGTAAAAAGTAAGACATATTTTCTCCTTTAGTGTTTAGTTTATTAATATTAATTTTTGGTATTATAATAATGTAGTAAATATTTATAGTAAAGTATGTGAAAAAATGACTAGTGTTTTAAAAGACAATCAAAAACAAAATTATTTGAGCGATTTATGCCAAGTTATTAAGAAAAAAGATTATTATGAACTAATCTTCAAAAATAATGAAATTGGCAAGTTATATATTATCAATGACGAAATTTTTCGACTGGTTATCCAGCCTAAAGGTAAAGAAGAGTTACCTTCAGTTCCTTTTTCGTGCACAAAAATCAAACAAAGCCAAAAAGATTATTTTGAATTATCAAAGTTATTAATAACAGAAGAAACATTTATTATTCGAAATCAACGTTATTCTTTACGTATCCAGAAAAAACCAGCCTTAATTAGTATTTTTGACGAACGTACCAATCACTATAGAATGAAACAAAAGCAACCGCTGCTCTTTCAAGATAATTGTACAACAGAAACACTTACCCAAAATGATAATGAATTCTACTTTGGATGTGGCATGCAAAATGGTCACTTTAGTCATAAGGGTAATACTGTACAAATTAAAAATACTAATCTGACAGGTTTAGGTGCCGTAGCTTGCCCAATCAATTTATTCTGGTCAACTGCTGGTTTTAGTGAGTTACGTAATACTTGGAGTAATGGTATCTACGATTTTGGACAACAATCACCCTCATATTCAAGTATAATGCATTTTTGTGATATTTTTGATAATTTTTATATCTTAGGTGATAATCCAGCCAAATTATTGGCTAATTATTATCAAATTAGTGGTCAACCTCTATTTTTACCTAAATTTGCTTTAAATCTTGGATATATCAGCGACCTCAGTTCAAAGAAGGTAGATGATACTTCAGATATAGCTATTCACAAGCAAAATTGGCTGACAGCAATCGAAGATAAGATTAAATTGTTTGCTAAAAAGGAATTTCCATTAAGTTGGATAATACCTGATTTTAAATCAAAAGCTGCTTTCGACATAAACTCAACTAAAAATCTATCAGACTACAATATAAATTTTGGTAGTGAAAATTTAAAAGATAATGGTACATTTGGCATCATCCAGTTGCCTATGAATAACACTGATAATTTGACAATAATAGATAACCTTCGCAATATGCATAATCAACTTGATCATCAAAATCAGAGAATCTGGTTAATGACTAATAATGGTTGGGCAGGTATCCATACATATAGTGCTACTGTTAACGGTGGCGTAGGTGGCGAATGGGAAGAGCTTTCTGCACAAATCACCAGTTTCCTAGGACTCAGTCTATCCGGACAACCTAATTTTGGAAATGCACTAGATGGTGAATATGGTGGCGGAAATGCTCAAGTAAACCTCCGTGATTTACAATGGAAGATTTTCACACCACTTCTATTTAATATGGATGGCGAAGGAAATATTGAAAAAACACCTTTTGCTTTTAATAATAAAATCACCAAAATTAACAAGGCCTATTTCAACTTACGTAAACGGTTAACTTACTACCTTTATAATTTGCTGAAACAAGCTCAAGATGGTTTTCCTATGATTAGACCATTGTGTTTTAATTTTCCACGTGAAACATATAACTACACTACTCGAGTTAACAAAGAATTTATGTTAGGAGATAGTCTACTAATAGCACCTATTACCAACGGTAGAGAAAATCATGACGGATTATCAATTAAAGATAATATTTATTTGCCTGATGATCGAACAGTCTGGATTGATCCATTTACTGGTAAAAAATTTCCTGGTGGCTTGTCTTACGACCAATTAACTTTTTCGTCATGGCATTTACCAGTATTCATAAAACAAGGAAGCATTATTCCTAATAATCTTCGTGACGCCAATATTTTTCCATGTAATCAAGAAACAGCAATTTTATATGATGATGATGGCATTAGTAGACAATACCAAAATGAACAATTTGCGACAACTAAAATTGATAGTTCCTTACAAAATAAAACATTAGTTATATCTATTGCAGCTACACAAGGAGATTTTGACAAGTTAGATCTACAACAACCTACCTACCTCACTATTTTTACTGATAATCATCCCCAAAATATTATTGCTAAAAGAAATAATGAAGTCATAAATTTAGTAGAAACTAATGATATTGATACTTTAGATGATCAAACCTCTGGTTTTTCTTATATTGCTAATTTTAATTTGTGGCCTGAATTTAGTGAATATACGCAGTCTAACCATAATATAATTCGCATCAAACTAGTAAGTCAGAATATCAAACAAGATCATTTTGAATTAACAATCAATAATTTTACCTATTGTAACGATGTACAAATGCATGCGATCACGGATTCAGCGTTAATCATCCCTAAAGACTTTGAAATCATGCCAAAAAGTGTTACATCAAAAAGTATGACCGTGCATTGGTCAAATATACCAACTCCCATCAATGATCATTTAACTGCAGACATTGAATTGAATGGAATTATCCACACTAATATAAGCGGGAATATCTTTACTCTACATGAATTACAATCTAACACAAAGTATCGTTTACGAATTAGAAATCGATATTTAAATAAGGTATCAGAATGGTCTGAAAATATTACTGGCAAAACCAATCCTGATCCTTTAGAATATGCAGTCAAAGATATCAAAATTTCTGCCAATTTAGAAAGCACATTAGAAATGCCTTTAGAAAGTCTGATTGATTTCTGCCCTGCTTCTGAATGGTTAAGCAAAGAAAAAATCACAACAAATAATCCATTGGTATTGACTATTAATTTTGATCAAATCTATAAACTCAGTCGCATGGTTTACATCCCACGTTCTCGTGATCACAAAGGACATGTTTTAAAGATTCGCATTGCTATTTCAAAAGATGGTCTCAATTATAGTGAATGGAGTGCACCATATGATTGGAATGACGATGCAAAAAATAAAGTAATTGGTTTAAGAGATGTTGTTGCTAAAAGCATCAAATTACATATCACTGATGCTGTTGATGGTGTAGTTTCAGGCAAAGAATTATTATTCTTCAAAGCAAAATAAATTTTGAACTAATTTTAACGATAATAAAACCCCAATATATAACATAAGTTACATATTGGGGCTTTATTTTTTTACTAAAAATTTACTTTTTTAATCCTTTAACTAAAAAAATTGTTGTTAAAGGGATAGTAAGTAATACTCCAACAAAAGAATATACGACTATCAAAGCTTCACTTACAAATAATTTATCATTAAGGATTTCAACAAGAGAGTAATTTAATCTCATAAACCAAATAAACAGTGGCAAAAAACTACCAAAAAAGCCAAATAATATAGTATTAATTGCAGTACCTAAAATATCATCACCCATTTGTTCTGCACTTTTAAAAATCTGGCGAATAGTAATATCTTTATCATGCCTTTTTAATTCTAAAATGCCAGCACTCATCGCTACACTTGCTTCCGCAATAGCACCTAAAGTAGAAAAAATCGCTACCACGATTGAAATTTGTGGAAAACTTATGCCTGCTTGTAATGACAGACCGACTAATTCTTCTCCAGATTGATCTCCAAAACCAGCAGCTTGAGCGACATATTCAAACATAATAATTAAAACAATTACAATACAACTAATCGCTAAAGCTGTTAAAAAAGAATTCCTCGCAACCTTATAGTCATGCGTTCCCAAATAGATAATTGTCGCTAATTTTAATGGTATAAATACGATAGCCACTCCTATAATATTAATACCCCATGAAATTAGTAAAGCAACTAAAATAATCAACAATGCATTAATAATAATACTAAGATAGGACTTTAATCCAGTTTTACCACCTACCAAAATCATTAAGCCTAATAAAAGCAATAGCAATAAAACAAATATATTATTCATATGCATTCCTCCTAATGTTTAGGGATAAATACGTAACAACAAAGTGCTGAAAAAATAACTGTTACTACTATTCCTATTGCTGACACTAAGCTCTGGAGAATACCCAATGATAAAGCAAATTGACATGTGTATATCAACGTATTATTATCACGTAACAATAAAATAGCCATTGGCAAAGACTCAGCCATAAAAATTAAAACCAAAACATTAATTAGTGGTCCCATAATTTCTTGACCTAATGTACGTCCACTGTTAAATAGTTCTTTAAAGGTAATATGTGGTTTATGTTGACACAAAGCATACAAACTCGTCACAATATCTGTAGCTTCATCCATAACCGCACCTAGCACACCTAGTAGCGTTTGAGCCAAAAATAATGCTCGTGGATCCTGAGTAGCATAAGCAACAGCTTCATATTTAATACCTTTTTCATTAGTAAGTCGCATCAACAAATAACACATACCAAAAGATATAAAAACACCCAAAAGTGTAGAAGCTAAAGTAACCAACATTTTTTTGTTACATCCCTGCACAATAATTAGAGATATAAATGCAAATAACACAACTGCAGTTCCATAAATAGCAAATATTTGCGTACCATTCTCCATAATGTCAAATTTGATGATAAAGTAAAATACTACACTATTCAAAATCATTGACAACAAAATACTAATACTATTGAAACCAGTTATCAAAATTAACAAACTAATCATCAAAAATATAGCAAAAACCACAATACCGTCACGTTTCGGGCTAACAATAGTTGGCTTATTTTTCACAAAAGACATGATAACCATCTGCTGACCATGATATTTTTGTGTTAAAACTTGAGAAGGTGAATAATAATTACTGATGGTATGAGTTTCACCTTTATGCTTTCCTGACAAAACTTTAACGTGAATTATCTGATGCCTAACCTCATCTTTATTTCGATATGTATCTTCTACTTTATTCACTAATTCATCATGAATATTAGTATCAATTATACGTCCTACTGGATGCGTTAGTCCTTTGGAAGAAAAGTATATCCACAGTGAACAAAACAAGCCTAACAGTAAAATTACCACACTTATGATTAATCTTTGTTTTTTGGACATATTACTATCTCCATCAGCTTTATTTTTGAATAAACTTTAACAAGGGATCCCACCAATGATGCTTATCCTTTAATTGCATATCAGCTAAAGTACGATGCATTGTTATATTTGGATGTTTTTGCTGATTTTCACGTGCTTTACGCAAAATTTCTTCATGAATTGTCTCTGCACTTTCTGAAGAATTAATAGGCTCAACTCCAGAAATATCTGGCATAGCTAAAATTTTAGGATCCACTTCTTTATCTTTTTTAGAATTTAAATCAATTAATAGTTGGCTATTTTGTTGTGAAAGTTGCTCCATTTGTGCCTTCAATCCACTTATAGCAACATTTTGTTGCTCAATCGTTTTTTGCAACATTCCTAATAATTGAACTACCTGTTTAGCATCAATCATATTATAGCTACTATTGACCTTGTTTACTTGTGGCATTTTATCTGAAGCATGAACTTCAAATAATTGGCTAATTGCCTCTTTATAGGGTAACTTTTTCTGATTAATCAATGTCAAGACTGTTTGTAATAACCTTACATTCTGAGGCGTGTACATCCTTGACTGCTTATTATTACGGACAAAATACATATGATTGCCAGTAACTTGTTCAATCTCAGATGAATATTTTCGCAAAGTAGCTACACTAATACCTAATTGTTTTGCTACTTGAGAAGTAACTAACATTTTTTCTTGCATATGCTGACCCTTTTATTAATAATTTTAATCGTGTTTATGTAATAAAGTTTTCTTATGTGCGTATCTATCTAAAGCATAATTTAACAATTTAGTAATTAATTCTGTATAAGAAATACCAACTTGTTCAAATAGTTTCGGATACATACTAATATTTGTAAAACCTGGTAAAGAATTTAATTCATTGAAAATAACCTTGTTATCAGAACTCAACATAGAATCAACACGAGCTAGGCCTGAACATTCTGTCGCATGATAAACTTTGAGTGCTTGACGTCTTACCGTTTCTATAATTTCAGATGGTAACGCAGCTGGTATTTGTAACTTAGAAGTTGAATTATCATTATATTTATTTTCATACGAATACCAACTACCTTGTGCATTAGTTATTTGTCCCACGCCTGAAACAATCGCATCATCATTACCTAAAACCGCAGTTTCTACTTCTGTTCCCTTAATAGTTTCTTCTACTAAAACTTTATCATCATATTTAAATGCTTCAGCTAAAGCTTTTTCATAGTCAGCTGCAGAAGTTACATGACTAATACCAACTGAAGATCCTTGGTTTGATGGCTTGACAAATAAATCTGTACCTAACTTTTGAGATACATAATCATAGCTTAGTTTTTCATTCTTAGCATCATTGTATTCAAAACGTTTAATAGAAATCCAATCAGCTACTGGTACACCCGCACGCTGAGCCATAATTTTATTTAACTCTTTGTCCATAGTAATTGCTGCTGCCAAAACATCATCACCCACAAAAGGTTTGTCTAAAATACGTAGCAGGCCCTGTAAACATCCATCTTCACCCAAATTTCCGTGAACAATTGGGAAAAAGACATCTATCTCTGGACGATTAGATAATTCAATAACATTAGAAATATTTGTAACAGTATGTGGATTCTCTATTTGATAGGTAGGATCTTCTAAGACCTTACGAGAATCAGCATCACTAGCTAAAAAACCAGTATTTGTAATCCACATTGGATAAACATCATACTTTTCTTTATCAATTGCCTTATATATATTGCGACCTGAAATAATTGAAACTTCATATTCAGATGAGTTTCCACCAAAAATTAAACCAACCCTGATTTTTTTATTCATTACACTTCTCCTTATCATCTTTAGAACCCTATTATAAACAATGCTACCACATTTTGAAATTTTTTATTTAAATTGAAGTAGAAAATCACGATAAATACTATCTGTAGTAAAAATATACACTGATTAATATACCTCATTTTGTCAAAATAAAAAAAGTTGTTAAAAAAGTATAAAATATACGAAATTTTAGTTATTTATAGTTATAATAAAGACTATGAAAAGGAGCTAAATCATGCGTCTTAGAATAAAAATAACATCATTTTTTATTACTGCTTCTATTTTGATTTCAACTTTAGCTGGAACTACAGCTAATGCTGCAGGCTTTACTAAAAAAGATTTAAATAATATTCACAGAATTCAAGAGCAATATGCATTATTACCAAAAATGCGTTACAATCAAAAAAATATCTATCATAAGGAACCACATTTATCGGAACCTTTTGATCCTGGTATACTATCTGCAGGATACATATCCAGCCAGCTAGCATATATTAATTATTATAGAAGTATGTTTGGTTTAAATAAAATCAATACTGACAGTACTAATAATGATAATGCACAAATAGCAGCCAGTGTAATGGCTGCTACACAAGCTAGTCCTTTTGTTAACCAACACGGTTTACCATCGTTAGTCAAGCCACCTTTTATTTCCGATATGTTTTGGAATATTGCCAAAATTGTTACAGCTAGTTCTAACCTAAACTTTAATATAAATAATCAAACAGCAGGAGAAGTAGTTACCGACTTGTTAACAGATAGATTTAACCTAGATGGTTCTGATACTGGACACCGAGCATGGTTGCTATCTACTAAAATATCTAAAACTGGTATAGGAGCAGCCTATGGTGATAATGGTTATCGCTACTCTGTTCAACAAGTAGCTTTCGCTGCAGATTCATATGCTGCACCATGTCAAACTTCAGTATTATATCCTGCAAGTAACCTCTTTCCTATCGAATTGTTACAAGGATCTAATATCGCATGGTCTCTCTATCTATCAGAAAAGAGAATTAATCATTTGCCTAAAATAACCATTACAGACTTAGATGATAATCAAAGTTACAAAGTAAATCATGTCAACAATTTTAATAAACAAGGA
The DNA here is from genome assembly GCF_011058775.1 of Lactobacillus iners. Taxonomy (NCBI): domain Bacteria; kingdom Bacillati; phylum Bacillota; class Bacilli; order Lactobacillales; family Lactobacillaceae; genus Lactobacillus; species Lactobacillus iners. Next base: position 1,253,491 of record NZ_CP049230.1, read on the forward strand.
TTTGGTTATTTTTCTACTATTATTACCTACTATCCTGCAAATATGCCTTTGATTTTGGGACACCAATATGAAGTTAACATACATGGACTGTATAAATACACATTCAAACTATTTAGTCTAGATCCAACTAAACCACTACCTTTAGATACAGATGATAGTAACAAAAATAAGCATCGCAACAATGCTCAAAAAATAAAATCAGCCTTGCTTAGCAAAGCTGAAAAATTGCGTGATTCTTTAAATAAAGATCGGGCAATGAACATTAATTTATTTGGTAAATCATATCAAGATGGCAAACAATTTTATAATTTAGGTGCACAGCAATGGTTTCATGATTTCTTTGTAGTTGATGTGCCTGATTTAACAGCTGGCATTATTGATATTACCGATAAAACTATTGATAAAAATATATACACTAGCCCTTACAAGCAATACAGAAGAAACACATTCACTCAACTACAAGCTGGTAAAAGTTATGCCTATGGTCAAATTATTCAAATCAACAAAACGAATTGGTATTACCTAGGACCACATCGTTGGTTCAGACAACAAATATCTAGACATACTTTATAAGTGGCATAATCATGCTATTAGCACAAAATTTAAAACATATGATTAAATATATTTTTTAAAACCATATTTCGATATTCTATCGGAGTATGGTTTTTTTGCAAAAACAAGCATATGTCCCTCCACTTCAGGATTATCAGACATTATGGCACATTTATTTTCATGAATAATATTACAAAAAACACAATCTTTAAAACTATCGCTTCATTCTAACAATTACTTGATCAATATTTATAATTTTGATAATCTAATGAAAATAGCTAAAAATGAAATTATAAAATTTTTTCTAGCCGAAGAATATATACAATGGCCGTTATATCACGTTGATGCACTCATTCTAAATAATGAAGTTAAATATTTGATAATACCAAAAATTCTATTTATCATTTAGAGGTTTTTTCTAATGGTCATAATGTAATATTGTGTGAAGTAGGGGTGCGTCTAGGAGGTGGTCGCATATTACAAGAAATAGAAAAAGAGTTTAATTTCAGTCCTATGAAAGAACTATTAAAAGTAGAGTTAGGTATACCTTCATTTTTGGAACAAAAAAAAGAATTACGTTTTAACAAAATAAGAGGCTTTATATTGCCAAGTCCAGGAGAAGGAAAATTAATAAAGCTACCGAAAACTTTTCCTAATAAACTCCCCTTTAAAAATATATATGACTGCTATCAATATGCAAAGATAGGGAATATATATCATGGTTCACATAGTAGTATTGAAGCAATTTCTGCTATTTCAGTAGAAGGAAAGAGCACAAAAGGTAGTCACTAAGCAACTTTTGGAAATTGGTAAATGGATAAAAGATAATACAATATACGAGGAAAAATAATATGGACTCAAAAGATATACTAATAGAATGGGCAAAAAGATTACAAAGTTTAGCACAAGCTGGATTAACATATGGAAAAGATAAATTTGATATCGAACGATATCAAGAGATTCGAGATATTTCTGCAGAAATAATGGCATGGAAAAGTGATACACCTATTAAAAAAATTAAGTATCTTTTTTGCAATGAAGTTGGATATCAAACCCCAAAAATTGCTACTCGTGCTGCAATTTTTAAAAATGAAAAAATATTATTAGTTCAAGAAAATGATGGTAGTTGGTCTATGCCAGGTGGATGGTGTGAAGTCAATTTATCTTTACAAGAAAATTGTATAAAGGAAGTAAAAGAAGAAGCAGGAGTGGATGTAGAAGTAGAAAAAGTTATTGCTTTACATGATCTAAGTAAACATAGTGATAAAGACTATCCGTATGGTGTTTTAGAAGTTTTCTTTCTATGTAAACTTAAAGGTGGACATTTTGAAGAAAATTATGAAACAATAGATAGTAAGTATTTCAGCATTGATGAGTTACCAAAAATGAATTGTGACAAAGGTTCTGAAGAACAAGCTTTAATGTGTTTTAAAGCATTGAATGATCCTTTTTGGAAAACATACTTTGAGTAAGCAGTAGTGGTGATTTTATTGAATAAATTAACTTATACAGAATTTTTTAATACTATCAAAGTAATTTCAAGTAATTCGATATATAAATTCAGTATTGTTATCCAATATGAACAATGGTGGGATTTTGCTTGCTTTATATCAAAGTAGTGAAATATTAATCAGTGTATTTTTTAATTTCTTGGGTGGAGCTTTATCTGACCAAAATAATAGAAAAGAAATTATTTGGCATTGTGACATAATTAGTGGACTTATATGTATAGTCTTAGCTTTTTTTATTCACCAAGATTTATTGATTTATGACATATTATTTATCAATATTTCTTTATCCATTTTATCATCTTGTCGTAATTCGGCTTACAAAGCAATTTTTAGAGAAATTGTTTATTTAGATCACATAAGTAAAATTAATTCCTTTTTAGAAAATGCAAAAGAAGTTGTTCAAATTGCTGGCCCCTTAGGAGCAGTAGTAGTATCTAATTTCTTAGGCACCAAAATATCTTTGATAGTTGATGAAATTACTTTTATAGTTTCTGGTCTATTAATTAGAAAACTTACGATCATAACGTTTTCTTTGGTAAACTATTAATTATAACTGCTAGTATAGCCATAGTTATAAACATATTTATATCAAATGATTAAGATGAAAAGTATATTTGTTTAAAAAAGAAAATGCATGTAAAGTACCTCCCACACCACCATAAAATTTAAAATATATGATTAAATATATTTGTTTAAAACCATATTTCGATATTCTATCGGAGTATGTTTTTTTATACTTTTTTGATTCTAACATGGTTGTAATAATGAATGCCTTAATTTTACACGTATGGCATATTACTTTTAGAACAATTCACTAAAATATCTTGCTGATAATACTAAAATTTTACTTTTTCAAAAAAATCACTGGTATTATTAGGTTTCGTTTTAAAATTTGGCCATGCATTAATTCCATCATTCTTCTTTCTCGGAATAACATGAAAGTGAAAATGTTTAACAGATTGACCTGCAGATACACCGTTAGCACTCAATAAATTATATCCATCATATCCTTTGGACCTTAGTCTCTTTCCTAATTCATTTAATATTTCACCAATATAGTACCAAGAGCTCTGATCTGCCAGTTCCAATGTAGGAAAATGCTTTTTTGCAAAAACAAGCATATGTCCCTCTACTTCAGGATTATCCGACATTATAACAATGGCACATTTATTTTCATGAATAATATTACAAAAAACGCAATCTTTGAAACTATCGCTTCATTCTAACAATTACTTTATCAATATTTCTATTTTCTATATCATTCATAATAGCATTTATGTTTTCACCAGATACAACGCTTATACATAATCTACTTATCAATTTACTACCATGAAGATCTAATATGCTTTTGGCGTATTTAAAATCTTTTTTCGTAAATGATCGAACTCCCAATATAGTTATTTCTTTTTCAAATAACCTTCTAACTTTTAATGTTGGAGAATAGTCCTCTGGAAAAACACCGAAACAAATAAATTCTCCTTTTGGTCTAATCATTTCTAATGATTTTTTTATAGTTTCCGACTGTTTAAAACCTATGCACTCAAAAGCTATATCGTAGTAATTAGGCGGTACTTTTCCCGTCAATTTATATAAATTAGATATGGTTAATTCCTTATTATTCCAAATTCCAGATCTGCACATAACATCTGGCTTTATACCTAATAAATTTAATCGCCATACTAATATTTTTGCTATACTACCATTTCCTAATACAAGAACTTTATAATGAGATAAAATTTTTATCATTGACATACCATGCAGAACAACTGCTAAAGGATCTGTAAATATATACTTAAGATCTGGTTTTTCTATATATTCTAGATTAGTAGATGGAACTCGTAACCAACCTTGAAAACCACCATTCACATTAGTCCCTATAGCCTTTTCTTTGCTACATAAATTTTCATAACCATTTAGGCAACTATAACATTTACCACATGTAATATTTGGATTTATTACAACAAATTTTCCATTATCCATATCCTTTCCAATTATTTCATGTCCTAAATATTTAATAGGTGGATCATCTAATTTTTGTTTATCTGATCCACAAATGCCTACATATTAACTTTTGTCCTAGCCTTTAATAACGCTTTGAAGCGTTTTGCATGACATGATTTAAAACTTGAAAGCTCATCTACCACAACCATGTCAAAATTTCACTATACTCGGAACTCATTTTTAATAATTGTCTTGTTGCAACTGATTACTATTAGTATAGGCTAATTATTTATGATTGATAATAATTGTCATAAAGCATCCCCAAATAGCTATGAATCAACTTTCTTTGCAAAGATCCAAATAAAAACATCCCAGCTTTCCTGAGATGAATTAGATTTTATCAATTATTTTGTATTGAACCTAAATATTAAAATTATATTGATAAACAGCTTAAAAAGTCACGGTAAAAGGAGCTTGCCCAGCCCTTTTCATTTCACAATTTGCAATCATTTTAACTGGTTTTATTCTAGCATCTTTAATCCATATTACTCAATACATTCATTGATTGTTAACAATCTGTTCTAAATTAGTTCTTAAAAACATGACTAAGGTAGGATTATCTAGCTGTTCAATTAAATCAATGTAGGCTTCAATATCAGATAAGTCTACTTTTCCATCTTCTATATAATTCATAACTTTCTTTAAAAAGTTTAAAACAATTCTAGCAAACATATCTTGATAATTTAACATTTTCTCAAGGCTATTAATGAAATAGGAAGCATAATAAAAGTCTCGATGTTCAACTAACACCAAAATTAAATTTATTAAAACTAACTCAGCCCGTTTTTTATGTTCTGAAAGATCCTTATATAATTTATCTCGCTCTATAAAAGCCTTACCCAAAAAAATCAAATCCTCATCAGATAAGATAAATAAAGTATTTCCAAAAAGGTAGAGTTCATATTCAGTCCATTCTTCAATCGCAAAAAGATAGGACGTCAGAAACTCTTTTTCTTCATTCGTAATTTCAAAACTCGGCTCCAATGAATGTATTGCAGATTTAAGCACTAGTTCATTTAACTGGTGATAAACTTCATAAGTCTCCCGAGATTGATAGTTATTCAAAAGATCCTTCAAACCTTCAACGTTCCTTTTTGCTTGAAAGTTTACTAATTGATTTCCAATTTTAAATAAATCAGATTCTTGATATTGTGTTAACGCATAACCAAACTCTGAAAAAGTCATGTGAATCCCTTGGATGGCAATAAGTAACTTATCGGCAGCTAGCATAGTTTGTCCATTTTCAAATTTTGATAATTGGGAAACTGATAAATTTTCTCTCGCTACGTCTTTTAATTTCAGACCACGTGCAAGCCTTAACTCCTTGAAAAGTTCCCCTAGCTCTAAAGATTTTTCTGACATTCTATCCTCTTCTCACCTATACTTTTATGTTATCATAACATACTTCCTATTGATTGTTCTAGACTCACATTACTTTTCAAATGATATTACACTACTTTTTATGATTATAGGTTTCTTGCATCAAAAAAAGAGAAAACTAAGCTAGTTCTCTCAAATAATAATATTCTTCATAAATTGCTACAATTGATGAAGGACTTTAGTCTCTATTGATTTAATTTTTGAAATATTCAACAAAAATCAAATCAATATCTATAATAAATAGTAGTAAAACTCTAAAAGCTTTAAAATATTACACTATCTTTATGTATAGCCACTAAAAATGATATTTTCTTTTCATTGTAATTTTAGAAAGGAAAAATCCAATTACCATCCACACCAGATTAGTAATTAGGAAAAAACCAAATTCAGAAAAGGACATGTTTTCATATGCACGCACCCTCATTCCAACAGCAATCTGAGAGTAGGGGTATAAATTAAAGATTGTAGGACCCATTAATAGAGTCACAAAGTTACCTAATCCTAATATTAAAGCGAAAATTAGTGATGTAAATCGACTAAACATAATAGACACGAAGAATTGTAGAGCAATAATTGAAAGGCTGCCACCCCACCCTAGTAGTCCCCACCAAATAAAAGTAAAGGGATTTACATGAGATATTGGAAAATGAGCTAAGCAAGCAATTAAGTAATATAAGATAATCAATATAATTTGACTCAGCAGTGAATAAAAAGAAGCAGTAATAACTTTAGCAATGAGAAGCCTATCTCCCTTTATTGGAAGTAGCGATGACATATGCCAACTATTTTGTTCCAACTCCTGATACCAAACAGCATTGACAATAATGGCAATCAATAATGGAAAAAATAATTGAGCATAAAATAAGCCAATTTCACCCCATAATGCTAGCCACTGTGTCTGGTCTTTACCAAACACTTGCTGATTCATGAAATATAGAAAAGATCCAAGAAAAACAGCAACAATAATAAAGCAACATAAGATAATTGGGAGATAAGTATGTTGTTGCTTTTTGAGCTCCCATTTAATTAACCGACTATTCATGAATAATCCTTTCTTTAAACACTAACCAGATTGAAATAATTAGTAGTAGTAGATGAATAATGAGCACTAAACTGAAATAAAATTGATAATTAGTGAAAGGGTGTATCCCGCTATCATTAATAGTATAAGGGTTTAAAGTTGAAAGATATTCCCAAGGAATAAAAATAGTAATCTGCTTTGACAATAGTCCTGAAGTTAACATACTTAAGAAGCTTCCAGCAAGTCCAATAACAATCGGTATAATTGGAGACTCAATGACAAAGGAAAGCAACAGCTGTATCAGTAACATTGTTCCGCTTCCTAACAGCATAGCAACAACAAATAGGATTAGTTCATTATGATTAATGCTCGTATGATAGTACTTGCTAGATAAAATTGTGAAAATAAGTTGGCAAGCAAATCCGATAAAAAGGATTAAGATCCCAAGGATATATTTACTTAGAAATAAGCCAATCTCATTCCCACCATTGGTAAATAAAACGCTAAACATGCGGTTTTTTCTATCAATCATTACCATTCTATAAGAAAGTAAGGCTACACTAAAGGGAATAATTAGATTATTAATAGTATATAGGTTAAAGACTAGGGTCTGGAAAATATTAGATGAATTTTTGTTAATTTGAATATTATTACTCACAGAGCACCAGTAGATTGAAAATAAAAATAAAACTAAAATTGGCAGCCAAAGGCGATTTCGATTATACTTTTTAATTTCAGTGCGTAGTTGTTTCATAATTCATCACTCCTTAGTTAGGTATAGGAAGACTGATTCTAAAGTCTTTTTAACTCCATAGATTTCAAAAATTTGAAGTTCGTTATGGACTAGTTGGGTAATTAAGTCAGGAACAAACGCATGGTCAGGTAATGATAGTAAAAGGGTATCATTATCTTTTGTAATAGTAATATTACTATCAAAATGTTGAATAATATGAATCGCTTTTTCCAGATCGTTAACCTTTAATCGATATTTCTTCTCCTGGTTAAGTAAACGATTAATACTACCTTCATAAATAAGGTGCCCATCTTTAATTATCCCAACAGTATCAGCAAGATTTTCAATTTCTGAAAGAATATGGCTTGAAATTAAGACCGTCATATTAAACTTTTGCGGTAAGGAGCGAATTAATTGTCGCATTTGATGAATGCCATCAGGATCCAAACCATTTGTCGGTTCATCTAAAATCAAAAATTTAGGAAACTTAATCAAAGCCATTGAAATACCAAGCCGTTGTTTCATTCCTAAAGAATAGTTACGTACTAATTTATCCTTAGCATAATAAATACCAGTAGCTTCCATAGCAACTTTAATATTTTCTTTTGGTAAATTAGCTAATTCTTGAATCAGCTGCAAGTTTTCAAAACCAGTTAGATTAGGGTAAAAGGAGGGCTCCTCAATCAAAGCACCAATCTCTGGTAAGACCTGACTGCGATTTTTGGGTAAAGAATGACCCAGAGCAATAATTTCGCCCCTATCTTTAGGAAGTAGCCCTAAAATAATTTTCATAGTAGTCGATTTACCTGCTCCATTAACCCCTAAGAAACCGTAAATTTCACCTGTCTTAATCTCCATATTAAGATTATCCAAAACTTTTTGTCCACCAAATGATTTGGATAAATTTCTAATTGATAGTATTGATTTAGTCATTATTTTCTCCTTTGTTAATTCCGATAAATTGCTGATATTCAATATTATTCCTCAATTCTTCATCACTACCAACACTTACTTGACCTCGTGAACTAATAAAAATAATCCTATCCATATATTTAACACAATCAATATGATGGCTAGACAAAATCAAGGTCTTATCGCTATACCGTGCTGAATTTAAGATGTTACTATAAATTTTTTCTCGATTAAGGTTGTCCAAATTACTAAATGGCTCGTCCCAAACTAGAAATTTACTATCATTAAGAAGTGATCTAGCAACTAACAATCTTTGTATTTGTCCGCCTGAAAGATTCTTACCATTCTGGAAAAGATTTGAAAAAATCTTTTTGGGTAATTTATCAATAGTTTCCATCATATTAACAGCACTTATAGCATAATTAACTTCATCCATAATTTTAGGGGTGATGCTGGAGTTACCAATTAAATTTTTAATAAGTGGACCACTAGTTAAATTCATATTCTGAGTAACGACGCCCAATTTCTTCCTAAAATCTTTAATCCCATAATAAATATCCCCTTGGTATTTATATACCCCTAAAAGAACATTTAATAACGAAGTCTTACCTGATCCTGATTCTCCTAAAATGGCAATTTTTTCACCAGGTCGGATAGTCAAATTAAAATCTTTAATGACTTGTCTATTTCCGTAAAAACTAAATGAGACATCCTGTGCCTTAAGGATGTAATCATTATTAGGAATGACTTTATCTTGTCTTTGTTCATCTTTGATGAATAAACTTTGGACTTTCTTTGAATAAACACTTAAATTAGACAATTCTATAAGGCTGGTTTGAAACTGCGTTACTGAAGACATTAAAGAAATAAAAATTGTCTGAAACAGGACTAAATCCCCCATGTTAATTCTGTGGAGTGATACTAAGTTAATTCCTAAATAAATTAATATGACTGCACTAGAAATTGAAAATAATTGATTAGTCATATTAATTATACTTTGAAGTGATAAGATGTCATTATATAATTCTTGACCATGCATACTAGAGTTTATCCACTCTTTTTCCCATACTACCTCGGACCCAAGAGACTTAATTTGATCAATTTGTGATAATCCCTCTTGAATCTTATCAGAAACAGTAATAGTTTGCTGAACATACTTCAAATTAGCATTCAGAATTTTTCTGTATATTAAAAAGTTAATGAGAGCATAAACAATTAGTAGTAATACTGACAGAAAGGTCAGTAAGCGAGAAACCCTATATAAATATAGTGAAAGTATCAAGAAAGAAAAAATACTAATAATTGAAGGAATCAGCTGAGTTTGAATACTATCTCTAATACGAGATTTTAAGTTTACTTTTTCGATAATACTGCCAACGACTACCGCCTAAAATAGTATCTAATTCAGAATCTGATACTTCATTCAAAGAAGTTACTGCATTATGATTTAATTTTTCCATGGTAAGACACCTCCTAATGATATAAACAGCATAAAAAATTTGATCAAATAATTTACGAACGTAGTGTATCATTTTTCTAACTATTTTTTGTCAATTCGCAAATATGATTTTTCTTTTTTTCTTTTTTTCATATTTGCAAATTATCTTTTTACCAAATATTACTAGTTATAATAATAAAAATGAGGTTTTACTATGTTGAAAAGATTAGTTACTCTTACTTTATTTTTACCATTGTTTCTCTTACCATTTTTATAATATCATTGATAGAAATACTCATAATTTTAAATTGTACCCCTAAAGTTTGATATGTACCCAGAATACTGGACACATATTTATGAACTAGGCTGAACACATGGATGCTATCCTGTATTGTACAGGAGGCATCCATTTTGTTTTTGCCTGAATTCTTTTGTTATTATAGTAATCTATATATTCTTCAACTGCTTTTGAGAATTCTTCAAAGGAAGAATAGTCTTTCTCATATCCATAATACATCTCGTTCTTTAATCTTCCAAAGAATGTTTCCATGATGCAGTTGTCATAGCAGTTTCCTTTCCTTGACATAGACTGAATGATCCCACGTTCTTTTAATGTATTTCTAAAATAGGCATGTTGATACTGCCAGCCTTGGTCTGAATGAAATATAAGCCCTTCAACAGATGGAAATTTTTCAAAAGCTCTATCCAGCATTCTTGATACCTGCTCAAGATTCGGGCTTGTTGATAAATCATATGAAATGATTTCATTCGTATTCATATCCAGCACTGGAGAGATATAGCATTTCCCCCATGAAAAATTAAACTGAGATACGTCTGTTGTCCACTTTTGGAGAGGTGCGGTAGTACTGAAATCTCTATCTATTATGTTATCCGCAACTTTACCGACTTCTCCCTTGTAGGAATGATATTTCTTCTTAGGACGTTTGCCAAACAATCCTGCTTCATGCATTAGTCGTTGTACTCGTTTATGATTTATCCGGTATCCTCGATTTATAAGCTCTCTGTGAACTCTACGCACGCCATATCTGTGCTTGTGCTGTTCAAAAATTTCTGTGATTTCCGCTAATAATTCCTGATTGCGGTTAGCAACAACATCTGCCTTATTGATCTCCAAATAATAGGTCGATCTGGCCATTCTCATGGCAATTAAAAGATACTTTAATGGGTATCCTTTTTCACGGAGTTCTTTGATGATTGATGCTTTTTCGCCTTGAGTCGCGCAGCCCATTTTTCGTGTCTCAAGGCGATTAATTTTTTTATTGCTTCATTCTCCGTTTTTAAGTATTCAGTTTCTGCTCTAAGACGAATTAATTCTTCACGTTCTGATGGGGTTAAATCAGTGGGTTTGGATTTCTTGCTCACGTTTGCTTCCTTCTTACTTTTTCTACCTTTTTTGAGATTTAATCCTTCATACCCTTTAATTTTATATGTCTGAACCCATTTAGACAATAATCCACTATCAATTCCTGCACTAATAGCAACAGATTTTTGTGATTCACCGGCAAGTACACGAGCTACTAACTGATATCTACATTCAGCCGAACGTTCTTTACATGTAGTTGAATGCCGAAGAGAATCAAGACCATATATATCTGCAATTCTTGACCATTGTACAATTCTTTTTCTAAAATCCTTTTGACTTATACCTTCCAGTGTCTCAATCCACTGACCAGAGCGATATAGTTCTACAGCATTAAGTTTAAAAACATAATCGTATTTCATACAAAACCCCTTTCACCGGTTTGTCCAGTAAAAGGGGTACATATCAGTTATACAAAAAATAACTAGGGGTATTTTTATACACCTCAGTTGTACAATGAAGTGCAACAGAAAAGACATGTTCGTCTGGTATACTAAAGTCGCCAAACAAAATATAATAGTTCTTTGCATTTACCTAAGAGAATAATGTCCTGAAATAGCACATCAAATCGGTCTTGAACTGTGCAAAAAGATATTAAAGGACGAGTACGAATATGTCTTATCTACCCACATAGATAAAGAGCATATCCACAACCATATCATCTTCAATAATGTAAATATGGTAACGGGCAAGTGCTATCAGTCCAACAAAAGAAGTTACCACCAAATCAGGTATCAAAGCGATAAGCTATGCAAAGAAAATAACCTATTTGTGATTGATGAGTTCTACGAGAGCTATAAGAGAAAGTACAAAACAAATGGTAAGTCATGGTATGAAAATGAGCAATTTAAGAAAGGTACTTCTTGGAAAAGCAGACTTCAATTTGACATTGATCGTTTGCTAAAACAGTCTAAAGATTGGGAAGAATTTCTAAAGAAGATGGCGGAACTTGGTTATGAAATAAAGCATGGGAAACATATAGCCTTTAAGCCAAAAGATAAGCAGAGATTTACAAGGGCTAAGACGATTGGTGAGGATTATACAGAAGAAAGATTAAGAGAGCGTATTACAGAAAATCAAAATATCAAAGCCTCACCTGTCAAAAAACGAATCGGAAATGTCATCAATATGAATACCAATGCCAAAGTGAAAGAGAGCAAAGGTTATGAATATTGGGCAACCAAACATAACTTAAATACAATGGCTGAATCGGTTATTTTCATCAGAAAACATGGCATTAACTCCGTTAATCAGCTTGATGAATACATTAGGAAAAGTGCTGAAGAAAGACAAAATTTACAGGATAAAATAAAGGTTATTGATATAGAAATACAGAAGCTTTCTGCAACTATGGATCAAGTTCATACCGTTAAAAAATACAGGGCGTACTACAAGGAATATAAGGCTAATCCGTCTGACAAGGCATTTTTTGAAGAGTACAAGGCTCACATTACTCTATATGAAAATTCTCTTTCAGAGCTTAAAAGCTCCTATTCTAAACTTCCAAATTCAAAGAATATTTTAGATAGACTTGATAAACTGCAAGAAAAAAAGAATACCCTAATGCAAGAGTATTCTTCTACAAAATCTACTATGGACGAGCTTTATCAAATACGAAAGAACTATGGAATTTACATGGGCAAGGAGATGGAAAGATAGGCTTTTAAATCTTACTATTGCTTTAATAGAAATTTATGAACAGCTTTTAATGTAAATGCGTATGATAAAATTGACAAAAATATTACTATAATGCTAAGAAACATAATCGATTCAAATTGTTTTGTTTTAGCAACGAAACGACGAACCGATTGTATCGGTTTTTTCTTTTTTCTATCAATATAAACACTTATTACTCTAAGCAATAATATATAAGATATTAACTGTTGACTTACTCCTATAAATACGCCCCAAATTTTATATATCGATGCAAAAAAATTTCTTCCATCTGTTATTGTTGCACTCATTGTTGTCGCCATTTCTTTAAGATTAAGTCCATAATATAAGGTCAATGCAGAAACAACTATTGAAACTGCGATGAATTTAACTGTAACTTTTTGAACTTCTGGACTAATAGATATAACAAATAAAAATAATATACATATCATCAGTGGGATAAGTCCAAACCACTTTAAAAACAAAGAAATATAATCTACATATTCTTTGAAAAAACTAACTACATAGAAGCTACAAAAACTCCTGCAATGATTAGCAAAAAAACATCATTGTCATTAGAATTTTCACTTCTAACATTTTCAGCTCGTCTTATTGTAGTGTAATGATAATCTGGAGATTCAATAAAAGTGGTTTTAGTAGATATTTCTATCTTCGTATTAAACAATTTTAATATGATATTTTTAATTTTAGAAGTTAAAAATTTAACTTTGTTAACAAGTTTTATTATAAGTAAAATTAAAAATGATGCTATTAGTCCCTTGATAATATCTTCAGGTATTGCTTTTACCAATCCCCATAACCAATATATAATTGTATCAGGCATAGTCATCACTCCCCCCCTAATCCTTTTCTAATATCATATCTAATAATTTATATCCCAATGCAGTAATCCTAAATTTTTCAATGCCTCCATTTTCCTTAGAGCTTCATTTTCTCCTTTACTCTCGTAATCAAAGCTCTCTGTTTTGATAGGAATATTATCAATATACTGCGTCCAAGTTTTCTCCTTTAAATTAAGCTCATACTGAATACCCTATCTTTCATCCGGTGTATTGGTATAGGCAATACCGATATGTTTTAAATCATGATACAGGGTATTAAATTCATCATAGCTATGATTTTCTTCATATTCCCTGTTACAGAAATCAATGATTGCCCTTTTTACATCTTCTATAAGCGGATTATCATTTCTCTTTTCTTCCATTTGTAAATAATCTTACTTTTGATTAGACTATTCCAGCTGCTAGTGGTTGGATTGAAAAAATAGTTAATTAACGTGGTATCCCAATAAAAATTAAATTCGTAGGATTTAAATATTAAAAGCCAAAAATGACAGATCTACTTAAAGATTGGTTATTTTTTGAAGTAAACACTCTAGAAAGACTAGTGCTTACCATGCTTATGAGTAAAGCAATCATAATACAGACTAATTTGGTCTTAGTACTAATAGTGTTTTAGTATTTTGTGAGTCTCTTCTTTGGATGCCCAAAAGCTCAATATCCTTCAAAAAATATCTAGCCTTTTTCAACATAAAATTACTAACAAATGATTCCTAAAGACTATATTGTTTGCCGATAATACTAAAATTTTACTTTTTCAAAAAAATCACTGGTATTATTAGGTTTCGTTTTAAAATTTGGCCATGCATTAATGCCATCATTCTTCTTTCGCGGAATAACATGAAAGTGAAAATGTTTAACAGATTGACCTGCAGCTACACCGTTAGCACTCAATAAATTATATCCATCGTATCCTTGGGACTTTAGTCTCTTTCCTAATTCATTTAATATTTCACCAATATAGTACCAAGAGCTCTGATCTGCCAGTTCCAATGTAGGAAAATGCTTTTTTGCAAAAACAAGCATATGTCCCTCTACTTCAGGATTATCCGACATTATAACAATGGCACCTTTATTTTCATGAATAATATTACTTTTAAGATTCTTAGAGATAATATTACAAAAAACGCAATCTTTCAAAATATCGCCTCATTCTAACAAGTATTTTATCAATATTCTATATTCTATATCATTCATAATAGCATTTATGTTTTCACTAGATAAAATGCTTGTGATGTTTTTTAATCATATAATTTTAATAACCTATTACAACTTACTAGTAACTTGACTTATTACTGTACTAATAACAAACAAAATAGCCGCTACAAACACTAGTTCCAAAAAGATTCCACTAGCTATTTCTAAAAATAATCCCAGAATATTCCAGCTTTCAACATTAAATATTAATGGTAAAGCTGCTAACAATATAAAAATCAACATTATCATCAAACTAGAGATTGATATAGCAACCGATGTTAAATGTATTAAGCTACGACCTTTTAATATACTCATATACTCTTTTAGTAAAGCGAGGGCTACAAAAACACACGTGATGATCACAACCACGTTAATTATCAAAAACAAAGTATGCAAATTAGCTAGCAACATTGAATCATTTAGATTAAAGCTATAAATTATAAAATCATTGGCTTGATTACCACACTTTTTTAATTTTTTTTGAACCTCAATAGCTCCCGATGAAACATTACTATCAAATTTATATATTTGCTTTTTAATTTTATGAGCTATTTCCGAATTGTCAGTTTTAAACCAACCCAATCCTATCACATAATCAACCAATTCTCGAGCCATCGGTTGAGTCTGCTTACTATTTAATAGAGCACTATTAGTTTCTTTCTTTTCAACTTCAAGTACATTTGCTAAATTATTAAATTTTTTATTAATCTGACGATCGACAATAACATAATTACTTTCTTTAGCTAATTGCTTAGTCATAAAATAGGGATTCATAAAAGTTAAGGTACTAAATAACAAAGTAACTAACAAAAAGGTCAAACATTCCACCATTCGCTTATAATGTTTTGTCTGCGTGACACTTAACTTAATCAATTCCACTCTAGAATCTTCATTCATGTATTCCTTATTCCTCTTCTAAAAACATCGAATTGATAATTTTGAAAACTTTATTCATATCAAAACGCACAATCATATCATGTCCCTCAGTAATTGCTTCATTAATCTCTTGGTCGGAAGAATTTAAAAAGGTAGTCATAAATGATTTAACCATGATATTGGAAATATCTTCTGCACTCAAATTAAGTTCTTTACGTTTAAAGTATAAATTAGTTCCCCCAGAAACTACAAATGACAAACCCACTTGTACCTGTTCATTAGTACCTAATTTATCTTTAATTTTATTAGCAACTAGCCAATCATCCAAAATATTGTCCCATACAGTTTTATTATTGCGATCTTTCAAGATACTCTCTAAAATTTGTGATATTCCTTTATCTGTCATTCCTATCTGTAAAATCAGATAAATAAAGGCTTTAACCTTGGCAAATTCATTAATACTATAAAAACTCGCTTGTGGCAAGTTACGCAATATTGTTGTTTTAAATCCTATAATAATTTCTGTAATTAATTTATTTTTATGTGGATAATAAGATTGCAACAATGATTTCGAAATATTCGATCTTTCCGCAATCATCTTTAAGGAAACATTTTTGATACCTTTTTCACGAAGCAATGCAAATGTACTACATAATATTGCTCGACGTCTTTTCATGTTTTTTTGTCTAGCCATAATAACTTATTACCTTACCTTTTTCCGTATATAAATATACTATCTGTATTAAGTATATATTCTTTTGTACACTTTTGGAGTAAAATATAATAAATTTTTAGTAAAAAAATAAGGGAGCATGAGCAACAACACTACTCAACGCCCCCCATTTGTTTATTAATGGTGTATTCTATTTTGTTCATCAAAAATTTGATGAATAGATTTATCATTGTAGATATAATCTATACCTTTGGCAAGCAATCTATCTACAGATAACCGTACTATCCTATCAGGATATTTTTTATGCTCTATAGTATCAGTTACAACTATTTGTTCCAAATTTAATTGATTTAAAACATCAATAGCATTTTGAGATAACAAGGCATGAGTTGCAGCCACGTACACTTTTTTCGCACCAGCTGCCAATACTGATTTGGTAGATGACGATATTCTAGAACCAGTATCAATCAAATCATCTACAATAATTACAGTTTTATCCTTAACATCACCTATCATATCATGCACTTCAGTATCATAACGAGCACCTCGTTGATCAACAATAGCTATTGGTGCATTGAAATATGAACCAAAGTTCCTTGCCAATTTAGCACCTGAATGATCTGGAGAAACTACCACTACGGAATCAGAATCTCTATCTACAATACCATTATCTAAAAAATACTGAGCAAGAATTGGTAAAGCATGAAGATGATCTACAGGTATATTGTAAAATCCTTGAATTTGAGATGCATGTAAATCCAAAGCAACTACATCATCAATTCTAGTTAATTGTAGCAAATTAGCCAATAATTTAGCAGTAATAGGCTCACGAGATCTATTTTTAGTATCTTGACGAGAATAAGCCATATAAGGAACAACTACTGTCACACTGTGTGCTGAAGCTCTATTTAAAGCATCCAAAACAATCATTAGTTCCATGAAATTTTCATTGACTGGATCTTGAATAGATTGAATAACATAAACATCACAGCCTCTAACAGTTTCTGTAATATTAACTTGAATTTCGCCATCACTAAAATGCTTAACAGCTGTCTCAAGTAACTCTTTATTCAAAGCTTTTGCAATACGCTTAGCCAATGTCTGGTTGCCACCCAACCCAATTAACTTCATTGGATGTAATAATTCATGTAATTCTTCTTTGTTCATTTACTTATCCCTCTTCAAAATATGATGATCTCTATATACACAATTATTATAACTAAAAAATGCTTGTTTTAAAAATGAATAATAACACTTATTTGCAAAAGTCTTTAATTAAATCTATACACTTTAAACTATGTATCAAATAGCTATCATGTGTTTGTCTTGGCATCACAATCAATCTACCATTATCAATCAAATCACTATAAGCCCTCACATGATCTACTTTAACCCAATCTTTTTCACCTACTACAGCTAATGTGGGGATAGTTATACGTTTTAAATTATTAAGATCGAAGTTAAAATCTACATTACGCGGATGATCTATTTGTTTTCGATGTACAAAATGTCGCAAATTACTAATCACAACATGCACAGAATCAATACCATCGTCATTTAAATATGTACCTGCAACAATTAATTTTTTTAACATATTAGGATATTGACTCGCCAATGCTAAAGCTATATTACCACCTGAACCAAATCCTAGTACATATGGCTTTTTGATATTAACTTTTCTAATAAAAGAAGCCATATCTTCTGCATCAGTTTGATAATAATGTGTGCTTTCCCCTTGGCTCATTCCATATCCACGTAAATCCGGCACATATACAGTATATGACAATGATAGCGGAGCTATTAATTTATCAAAAATAGATCCATCTTGAAAATAATCATGCAATAAAATGATAGGATGCCCTGTTCCAAACTTTTGATAATACAACTCAATGTCATTAATTTTAACTTTCATTTTTCTCCCTAATAGCTAAATCTAAATTATTAATTATTCGTAATCTTGTTAGGCATTTTTCTTCTAATTTTCTTTTTTTCATGACGTAAACTCTTTAAAATTTTGTGCCATACTCGATATGTTGCTCTAACGTTGTCTGGTATGTATTTCAATCCTGATGTTACATGGATCAAGCTATCGGGTCTTTGCCAATAATGATAATAGGGCTTAGATGTGAAATAAACGCCGTCACTCAAAGAAACATATTCTATATTGAAGACCTCATCTTCCATAAAGGCTATATCACCCATAAATTTAATATTGTGTTTACGCACAACATCCAAGCGATAACACTTATTCCATGTATATCCCTTAACAGGTGATGTAGATACATTGGCTATTTTAAAATATGCTTCTTTCTTAGTTAAATGACCGCTCTCTCTTTTCGGGTCAATACTTCTACTCTTTTTTTGCTTCTCTTTATCTATCCAATAACCACAAGATATAAGCGAAACATGAGGATAGCGTTTGAATGAATTGATAAAGAAATCTGTATAATCTGGATCTACCCAATCATCACCATCATGGAAAGTAAAATAAGGTGTATCAACATGAGCTAAGGCTACATTTCGAGCTGCAGCAACACCTTCATTGGCCTTATTAATCAGTTTAAAGTATAAAAATTTATCACTATAACTTTCAGCTATCTGTCTAGTTTTATCTTTAGAGCCATCATTAACAATAAGTAATTTAAAATTACGATTTTTTTGGTTAAGCAATGCCTCCAGAGCCCTACCTATATACTTTTCAACATTATATACAGGCATAATAACTGTCAGTTGTGGTAAGTCTAACATAAACAATTATCTCCTTTTCTTTAAATGATTATATCATCCAGCAAACAAATTACATAATATATATTTATTTAAAAGCAAAAATATGTATAATATTTGGTTATAAAGTGCTTCCATTTTTAAAAGGAGTAAATAAAATGAAAAAAATTAATTTATCTATCATCGCCTTTATTAGTAGTCTATTACTGATATTAGCAGTTAACACTAAACGGGTATCTGCCGATGATAATTCTATAATGACACTAGGTGTATCATTAACACCTAATCAAAAAAAGGGAACTATCAATACTTTAAATAGAGCAAATAATGGCGAAAATTGTAAAATAGTCACAATTAGTGGTAAAGATCTTGTAAAATATCTTAATCCAACAGGTGCCAATTTTAATAACAACTCAGGTGTTTGGTCAAGTGCTTTAATTCAAAGACAAGGTAATGGAAATGGTATTAACGTGCATATCCTACCATATAATGGCCACAATAACATCACCACAATTACGACAAATCAATATAAAAATGCAGCTATTACTGCGGGCATTAGTGATGCTAATATTTACGTGACCTCAGCTATTCCTATTGATGGATCTGGTGCCTTGGCAGGTGTGTATGCTGCATATGCTAAAAATGGCATTCATTTGAATCAAGAACAAATCAATGCAGCACAGCAAGAAATAAACACATTAAGTAACATTACCCAACAAAACAAAGATAAAAAAGGCTATTCTGATGCTCAATTAAATAATGCTATCGCAGGAGCTAAAGCAGAAATGGCAAAAAAAGGCAATAATTTAAGTGATAATGATATCCGTATTATTTTAAATAATCAATTAAATATCAATCATTTAAATAATATTCTAACTAGCCAACAAAAAGAGCAAATTATTCACTTGCTAATAGAAATCAAAAAATCTGGTGCACTTAATAGTAAAAATTTCCAGCAACAAGCAAGTAAATTCGCGGCTCAAATTCAAAGTAAAGCTAAAGATATTTTTAACAAATTAAATACTCAACAAAACCGTAATTTTATCCAACAAATTATTGATGCTATTGTTAACTTTTTCAAGAGTTTGTTTAAATTTACGATTATGTTAGACAAAATAAAATAAAAAAAGATATTAGTCACATCAAAAGCCCATAAAAAAGTGAGATACAACTACAAACCTTTGTATCTCACATTTTGATTTCTTCTTCAGTTCACGTTACTATTTTAATACCTAATTAATTAGCTTTAAAATTGTTAGAAAAGCGTGCAGCTACAAAGTCTGGGTTTGTAGTCTAGCGTACAGCTCAACTTTGAACGCTAATTCAAAGTTGGGCTTTTTTCATTTGTATTCAATTTTAGCTTTTTATTATAAAACAATTGAATCTTTAAGAGAATAGTTAAATTAAAAATCAGCTAATAGCTGTCCTTATACATGGTTTACAATGGCAGTACCTCGACAAGATGACAGAAAAGAAGCTGATTATATCCGCTGTTTAGCCTTTGATAAATTGGCTAATGCCATTTATCAGCACTGTGCTAAAGTACAACAATTTCTTTGTAAAGGTAGATTGCAAGTGTCTACTTCAATGGATGAAGCAACTAAACAAGTTAAGTATCATCACACAGTGGTAGTATCAAGCATTAACTTTCTGCACGATCCTAATATATCGTCTCCATCTATTTATTTTTTCAAAACTATTATTATGCTTATCACGAATACAACAATTAGACTTCCATATACAGAGCCAAAATATACAAGAGGTGTCATATCAGTTTTTATTACTGTTAAATATAAAACCAGAAAGATGGCAGCAAGTACTGCAAACGTTACACTTAAAACTACTAAATCTTTATGTTTATTACCATTAAAGTCAACTGTTATCCCCATCTCTTGAAATGCGGATATAGAAATAGTAAGTAAAAAAATTGCTACTAAAGGTAAAGTATATCCTGACTCAAATCCGTGTAAAATTGATTGGACAACAATACCTACAAGTATTAAAAATGATTGGATATAAAACAAATTACTGTTGTTTTTTCTTCTTTTTTCTCTTACTTTATTGGTTGTTACAGCTTTACTATTTTCCTCCATGTTTATCACCATCCTCTTTAATTTCAGATAAATTATACTATATTTTTGTATTTTTATTTTAATTTTCTTTCTTTATTTTTTATTTTTTCTTCTTTTTGCTTTGAAATGAGTTATAATTCTCATCATATAACCGGATAAATATAGAACTATTTAAGGAGGTATTTAAAATGGAATTAAAAAGTTATAATATGTACCGACCCCCCAAAAAGTTAGACCAAAATCTAACGATTGGAAGGTCGGTTTTTTATGGCAAAATATAGTTTTGAATTTAAGAAAAAAATTGTTTTAGACTATTTAGATGGTAAAGGTGGAGCACAATATCTTTCGAAAAGAAAATTTCTGTTGTAAAGTTATATCTATCAAGTGAGATTTCATATCAAGACTTAGCGATTCAAGAAGGTATAAGCAATCCAAGATGATTTGTAGTTGAGTTAATCTCTTTCGTACTGTCGGTCCTGATGCTTTAAAATCGAACAAGAAAGGTCGAAAGAAGAAATAATAATTGATACAAGTGCAGAGTATGTTAAAGAATTAGAAGATTAACTGCTTAAGTTAAAAATTGAGAATGCCTTTTTAAAAGAATTGAGGAGGCTGCGTTTAGAGGACAGGCAAAAATGAGATAACGGCACTCGTCATCAAAAGTCTCCGAGGAGAAATTAAACTAAAAGACCTTCTCTCTTATACAGGCATGCCTAAATCAACATATATGTATTGGCAGAAAAGATTAGATAGAGAAAATCCAGACAAAGAAATTGAGGACAAGATTCTTGAAATCAGAGAGACTATTATGGTTATCGCCGAGTGGTTGGAGAATTAAGAAATCAAGGATGGGCTTACCAAATGAAAGCATACACTTATCGTTTGAAAGAAGAAAGAATCTTCCAAATCGTTCTCGTAAGGGAAACTGTCATGATAACGCTGTTATGGAGAACTTCTTTGGATTACTTAAACAAGAAATCTATTATAGTGTTACTTACTATAGCTATGATGAGTAAAAATTAGAAATAGAACGATACATAAAGTATTATAATGAACAAAGAATTAAAGAAAAACTAGGATGGATAAGTCCAGTTCAATACAGGCTTAAACTCTTGGCTGCATAAAAATAACGTAGCAGTCATATAAACTGCTACGTTAAAAAAGTCTAACTTTTTGGGGTCACATCATTGTGACTAATATCTTTTTTTACATTTCATCGTCCATATATTCATTTAATTTTCGGTCAACGTAATTATTACCTTCACTATCAGCATGACCCTTAACCCAGAAAAATGATTTATTAGTACATTCTTGCAACAACGGTTCTAATTTTTGCCACTTATCTTTATTAGCTACTAAACCACTAGTATTACGCCAACCAGCAGCTTTCCATGTAGACAATCTATCAATGTTTTCAATTACATACTTAGAATCCAAACAAAAACGTATCTTTTTATTTTGCCAATTTTTCTTGATTAACATTTCAATGGCCTCAATTAGTCCTGTTAATTCCATTTGATTGTTAGTAGCCCCTCTCTCGCCACCAACACCATCTATACTGCAAGCTTCATCTTTGCATCTAATTGTATAAGCCCACGCAGCTTTATCATCTTTTTTAACATGGCCACCCTTATGAACGCCATTATTACGACAACCACCATCAGTATAAACAATGATGTCACAATCTGAATAATCATCTACGACAGGTTTATCTGCATTCAGATAAGCCTGAGCGGCTTCCATACTATTGAATGATTTATATTCAGCACCAGAAAAATTAACTACATTTTCTTTAGTCTCCTGCCAAGTGTTAAAAATTCCAACTTTTCTACCTTTTCTCACGGCATAAAATTTCATAATATTTCTCACCTCTATATTACTAATTTTATCATTAATGCTAAAATAATTTTAAACAAACTAGCAAAAGGGTGGTATCAATGGCTAATATAATTACACTTATACTAATAGTGAATATGATTATATCTTTCTATATTGTTTTTAGACATCAACGCTCCGTAGCAACGTCTTGGGCTTGGCTCATCATTTTACTTATTTTCCCTGTTGCTGGTTTTATTATTTATGGCTTTATCGGTCGTGGAATTTCTAAAGAAAATCTTTTTGCTATTAATAAACAAAAACATATCAGCTTAGATAAAGTAAATAAAATGCAAGCTTATAGTTTAGAAAAAATTTTTTCTAACGATACCTCGCATAAAGCCATCCAATTAATCAAATATTTTAATAATCAAAAAGAAGCCCCTTTATCAAAAAATAACGCAATAGAAATTTATACGGATAACCAATCCAATTTTCAAAAAATATTCAACGATATGCAAAATGCACATCATACTATTAATGTTGAATATTACTCTTTTATGAATGACCAATTGGGAAATAAATTTTTGAATTTACTCATAGATAAAGCAAAAAATGGTATTAAAGTTAGAATAATTTTCGACCCATGGGGATCACTAGGTACAAAATTAAGCTGGTTTAAGCCTCTAATTAAGGTAGGCGGAGAAGTGATACCATTCATTACTTCTCAAAATAATATTAAGAAATACAGGATAAATTATCATATGCATCGCAAAATTGTTGTCATTGACGGCAAAATTGCTTGGACTGGTGGTTATAATATAGGCGATCAATATATCGGACATAATAAAAAATTCGGTTATTGGCGTGATACTAATATTCGACTAGTTGGACCAGCAGCACTCTTGTTACAAGAACGCTTTGTGATGGATTGGAATGCTTCTAATGATTATAAACATACAATCAAATTTTCTGACCTATTATTTCCAAAATGTAATAATGATCCATATAACACCAATCATTCTACAGTCCAAGTAGTCAACGATGGTCCAGATAAAGAAGTCCCCTATTTACGTAATGGAATGATTAAATTAATGATGATGGCTAAAGAAAGCATTTGGATTCAAACTCCTTACTTGATTCCCGATGATCCCATGATAGCAACATGGGTAACAGCAGCTAACTCTGGCGTTGATGTACGTATCATGATTCCATGCATGCCTGACCACATTGGAATTTATCGAGCAACTGAATGGTATGCCAATTATTTAATGAATATGGGCATAAAAATTTATATTTATGAAAAAGGATTTTTGCATGCCAAAACCGTCACAATTGATAATGATTTTTCAACCGTTGGTTCTATGAATCAAGATTATCGTTCATACCTTTTAAATTTCGAAGATGAAATCATCATTTATGACAATACTATCACTAAACAATTAAAAGATATCTTTAAGCATGATATGTGCGAATGCTATCAGTTGACTCCCACAATTACTGAAAGATGGTCTAAATGGCTTAAATTCAAACAAGCTTTTGCCAGAATGTTTTCACCGTTCTTATAATTTTTTAAAAAATTATTTTTTATATGGAAAAAATACTTGACTTTTTTAATAAACGGTTTATCATGTGTTTTAGTTGAATAAATTCCCAATGCAATAGAGGTTGCGATACTCACGAAATATTTAGGAGTCGACGAAGATGTTGATTATTTATTTCAGGAATATCGCCGAAACAGAATATTATTTCGTCTATATATTTTGTTGGGCTGTAAAAGCATATTTTACAGACTGTCCTGGACAATTCCAGGGAGCGCTATATGATTTGGTTTAATTACTAATGATTTTTTGTAAACCCTGTTGTGTTTTGATAATGAAATACAACAGGGTTTTATTACGCTTTTATTGTATTGGCTTTATTTGAAATAATTTTTTGGAGGTATTTCAAAATGAAGTCAAAAATAAATACATTTATGATTATGATTCTTTTTTTATGCAGTATCATAACCGTTAGTTTTAGTCATACATCAATTGTTAATGCTAAAACAAAAGAACCATTAAAAATTGGTATGGAAGCCAATTATCCACCATATAACTGGACACAAAATACAGATGCACATGGAGCTGTACCTATTGATGGTTCTAAGCAATTTGCTAATGGTTACGATGTACAAATAGCCAAAATTATTGGTAAAAAATTGCATCGACGTGTTATTGTTGAAAAAACTGTCTGGGATGGATTATTGCCATCCTTAACATCTGGCAAAATTGATCTAATTATAGCTGGCATGTCACCAACTTCTGAACGAAGAAAAGCTATTGATTTTTCGATTCCTTACCGCAAAAGTACTTTTGTCCTTATCGTTAACAATGCAAGTAATTTTGCCACAGCTACAAAATTAACCGAATTTAAAGGGGCCAAATTAACTGCTCAACAAGGAACATTACATTATGATTTAATTAAACAATTAGTAGGAGCTAAAAGACTAACAGCTATGCGAGATTTTTCTGTTATGCGACAAAGTCTTGCTTCTGGTACAATTGATGGTTACGTAGCCGAAGATATCGAATACCAAAGTTACCACCGCGTTAACCCTAACATTGTATCTATTAATCTAAGCAAAATGCCTCATTTTCATGTTAATTATAATGATTCTATTACTAGTATCGGTGTAAAAAAAGGCAATACCAAATTATTAAATCAAGTTAATCAAATATTAAAAACAATTTCTGATAATAAACGTGAAAAATTAATGAGTTTTGCGATTAAGCAACAACCTCAAGTTTCAACAACTAAAAAGACCAACTGGGTTGTTTCTATCATGCATCGCTACGGTAAAATGATCCTCAATGGTGTCATTATGACTGTCTTTTTATCCTTAATTGGTACTATTATCGGTTTCTTTATCGGCTTATTAGTTGGAATTATTAGAACTATTCCAACACCTATATCTAAGGTCAAATATTGGTTATTAAAACTAATTAATTGGTTATTAGCTGTCTATGTAGAAATCTTTCGTGGGACACCTATGATGGTTCAAGCTGCCGTCATTTATTATGGTATTGCACAATTATGGCACATCAATCTCGACCGTACCTTAGCTGCATTATTCATTATTTCTATTAATACAGGTGCCTATTTAGCAGAAGTTATTCGTGGTGGTATTATTTCTACTCCTAAAGGTCAATTTGAAGCAGCTAGTGCTCTAGGTATGTCTCATTCACAAAAAATGTGGCATATAATTCTGCCGCAAGCAGTTAGAAATTGCTTACCTTCCATTACAAATGAATTTATTGTTAACATCAAGGACACTTCAGTCTTAAGCATCATTTCTGTATCCGAATTGTTCTTTGTAGGTACTACAGTCGCCAGTCAAACATTCCAATTTTTCCAAACTTACTTCATTATTTCGATAGTCTACTTAATATTAACTTTTTCAATTACCCGCATTTTCCGACTAATTGAAAACAAATTAGAAGGTCCAAAAAACTATAATTTAATGGCCAACCAATTACAAGTTGACGAACCAAAGGAAGGAGAAAATGAAAATGACTAATTCTAATAAGAAGATTTTACAAATTCAACATTTACAAAAGAAATTTGGCAATAATTTTGTTTTAAAAGATATCTCTTTTGACGTCACTCAAGGCGAAATTTTAACTATCATTGGTCCTTCAGGTGGTGGTAAATCAACGATGTTGCGTTGTTTAAATCTTTTAGAAGAACCATATAAAGGTATTATCAATTTTCATGATGAAAATATTTTAGATCCATCCTTTGATCGTAACCTATATCGCTCAAAAGTAGGCATGGTCTTCCAGCAATTCAATTTGTTTAACAATAAAAATGTTTTACAAAATTGTATGGTAGGGCAAGAACTTGTTTTAGGCAGAAGTAAAGAAGAAGCAAAAAGAATTGCTATTGAAAACCTTAAAAAAGTAGGTATGGAGCCTTATATTGAAGCAAAGCCTAAACAGTTATCGGGTGGTCAACAACAACGAGTAGCGATTGCTAGAGCAATTTCAATGAATCCCGAAATATTATTATTTGATGAGCCTACTTCTGCATTAGATCCCGAAATGGTTGGAGAGGTTTTAAATACCATGAATGATCTTGCCAAAACAGGATTAACAATGATCATTGTTACACATGAAATGGCTTTTGCTCGTAATATTTCAGATCACGTTATTTTCATGAGTGATGGGATAATCACAGAACAAGGACAGCCTAACGAAATTTTTAACCACCCTCAAGAAGAAAAAACCAAGAAATTTTTACGCAATTTCAAAAATGAAAATTTATAGGATATAAAAAAATGGATGAATTCATAAAATCATCCATTTTTTTCTATATAGTTTTATATTTTATTTCGAAATGGTATATAAAGAGTAGAAATATTCCTTACTATCCATTAAAGTATCAAAATTACCACGTTCAATCAACGCTCCGTCCTTCATGACAAGAATTTCATCATATTGTTTCAATGAACTAGCATCCAAGCGGTGCGTCACAACTAATCGGAGTATTCCTTGTAAATCTAAAATAGATTGAGTTACATTTGCACTTGTCTCATTATCTAAAGCGGAAGTAGCTTCATCAACAAGTAAAATTTCCGATTTCTTTAGTAAACTACGTGCAATAGCTATACGTTGTTTTTCACCACCAGAAAGATGACTACCATTTTCACCACACTGATAATCTCTGCCTTTTTGACTAATGAGGTGATCCAAACCTGCTAAATGAATAACTCGATCGACTTCAGCAGCTGGAAATTGCTTAAATAAAGTTATATTATCCCAAATCGAAGCATCAAATATAAAGACAGATTGTTGCATAAGCGTTATTTTTTCATAAAGCGAATATTTACTTATTTGCTTAAGTTCATAGTTATTAAAGTGCACACTACCATCATAATTTTGATAGTAACCCATTAATAAGTTAATCAAACTACTCTTACCGGCTCCTGATGGACCAACAACTGCATAAGACTTACCAGCTTGCAACTGCAAATTAATATGCTTAAGAATCGTATGATCAGTGTCATAAGCATAAGAAACATCCTGCAAAGCAATATTAGCCAGCGGTTGCACGATAGTTTCACCCGTATCTTCTTTAGCATTGCTCATATAATCAGACATCTTAGTAATTAGCTTCTTAGCACCTGACATCCCACCATATATCCGTGGAAGTGCATTAATTGGTTGCAAAATTCCATTCATTAAATTAATAAATGCTAAAATCATACCTGCAGTCATAGTACCAATATGTTCATGTATCATCCAAGCTCCGATGACCATAACACCAAACTGCGTCACCATATAAGCAATAGTGCCACAAGCTGAAACAACAGTAAATGTTTGCTCACGCATTTTTTTAGTATGCTCAAGTTGCATCGATTTGTTTTGATAGCGACTAATAGCTTCATTCTCAACCTTAAAACTCTTAATAACAGAAATGCCATTTAAAATGTCCTTCGTCAACGACACATAAGATTCGTTAGTCTTGGAAACTTGCTCCTCACGTGTTGCAATACTACGTGCTGTGAGAAGAGAACAAACCATCGGGATCATGGCAATGACTATTGCAATAATTGTCAGCAATGAATTGTAGTACAACATCAATGTTAAACTGCTGACTACCATAACAATATTCTGAATAAATTCAAAAATATTTTTCAAATATGTTTCTAAAATTCGTTCACAATCATTGGTTAACACAGAGAGATATGTACCCGAATTAGTTATTAAAAAATCACTATAACTTTTCTTAAAAAGCTTCTTAATGACAGCTTCTTTATACTGATTCATTGCTTTTTCAAGAAATCTAGGATATACACTACGTTGTATCATAAAGAGTAACGCTGCAACAAGTAAGTAACTACCTAGCATCAACAATATACTTTCAAAGGAATATGTACTATTGCCAGCCATATAATCAAAAATAACCTGCATAATCCAAGACACAATACTGTAAGTAGTTGATAATATGATGAAAACTAATGCTGATACAAAAGCTACAAACTTATTTTGTTTGAAAAACAATTTGACATAATCCTTAGTATTTTGCATAACTAATATCTCACTTTCTGGATAAAACTAATAATAATAATAATATCTTAATATTTATCTTTTTGTAAATATAGTTTTCTTTTTTTTTAATTTCTATACAATATTCTATAATCTATTTCAATACTGATACAAAAAATACCCTCTGCACTTTTTTTCAGAGAGTATTTTTTATATATGTCATATATGTCGTTAAAACAATTTATCAGTCTTTTCAGCGTTAGTAATGCTATCATTAACTTCAAAATAGTTTTTACGTATTAAACGTAATTTATCATAATCGCTTTGCAAACTATCAATAGCATCATGCAAAGATTTATTTTGTTTACGCATAGCATCTATTTCTGTATCTCTGATAACTCCACGTAAGTGTACTTGTCCATCAATATACCTCTTATTTTCATCAAATAGTTCATGCAAACAATTTAAATATGTTTCGTATTTTACTAATTTTTTATTGATATTTTTAATTTGGGCATTCATTTTACAAAATGATTGATAAGACATATTTCCTTTAATCTTATTGCATTCACTACAAGATAAAATCAAATTATCCAAGCCATTATCATGGGAAAAGCAAACTGGATCTTTATGATCAACACTAGTGCCACGCCGACCACAATATTGACATCGATACTTATATTTATTTCTGATATATTCTCTATCAATATAATCAATTTTATTAAAAGAAAAATCCGCCTGAATCCCCAACTGCAATAGATTTTCTTCAAAAGTATTCGTCAGTTCAGGACTAGGCAATTCTCCCATCTCACTTTTAATCACAAATTGATAAAATGTATTTCTATTTATTTGATCAATAGCTACATCATTGCAATCATAGTCTTGAATAAATGCTTCATACGCACGTTTATATTTAGGAAGAACGAAAGTTGTATATTTTGTGGCTACTATCGCTTTTGTTACTTTGCCATAAAAATTGAACATACAAATTTCGGATAACTTTTGTACTACTTTATTTTCATATTTAAGTGGATCAACACCTCGCATTTGACATATATCACAAACACTGAATAGTTTTATATTAAGTGCATCGTCTCTTTTAAAGTGCAAGTGATTCAATCTTAACCCACATGCAGTACATTCTAATTTCAATTATTGCTCATCTCCCATTAACAAAATACTAAAAGCTATTCTTTCCATCTTATCTTTTCCTGCAAAATCTCCCTTAAATAGATCTGGTAAAATTTTTTGAATAAAATATTTCACACAAGCTAAATTATCGTATGTCTTAATTGTAGCTAAACTTTCTTTGAACATCTGCATATATACAAGACTTGGATTCCCCAGCTCTATTTCACCATATGCTTCATATAGTAAATCTAATTTATCACATATCGATAAAATTTGACCCTCCAAAGTATCGTCTTTAGCTTCACTCAACCTTTTTTTGTATATGTCTTGAAACTCTGCTGGTATTTCATCTTTAATGAATTTAGCTGTCATTGTTTCTTCAACTTCGCCAATCATTTTTCGCAATTCAGGCGTAGCATACTTCACAGGTGTTTTAATATCACCAATAAAACGTTCTGTATAATCATGATTCAAACTTTTTTCATAGAGAGCTTTCCAATTTATTTTTTGACCACCTATTACTTCTTCAATGTCACCCATAATTTGTGCTAACTCTGCAGTTCGAAAACAATGTGCCGCTACTGAATGATGTTGATATTTAAAATAACCTGGTGCACGATCTATTGACTCTAAACTACTAAACCCTTGAATATATGCATGTAATCCCATAATTGTACCCCTTCTAATCTAAAAATTTTTAATATAATAGCAGAACTTTTCAAATTATGCAAACAAAAAGGAAATGTTCCTACAAACATTTCCTTAATATAAATAACTATTAATTATTTATTTTCATCTGCTTTAGCTTTGTTCAAGAATGCAACAACCTTAGCTGCATGAGCTACACGTTCCTTAGAATTATCTTTGTTTCTAGGTCTACGATGAGGATTGATTCCTGTATGTATATTACGTGACATGTCTTTCTTCCTCTCAATAAAAATTTTCGAAAATCTTCTATTATCATAACATTAAACTAGTTAGTATGACAAGTTTTATTATTAATACTTACCGCACTATCAATAATACCCTCATCAGATGATAGGAACAATACACCAGCTTTGGCACCTAAGGTCAACCCTTTAGTGAAATATTGTAATTCATCTTGTGATGTATACATAGGTATATTCATATTATTATCAATTTTAATATCATATTGTGAATCATATTTAGACAAAATTACCAACTGAAAATTGGCCCCTATCGTGCACGTTCCACCTACAGTGGAATATTTGTTGGAACCATCATTCAACGCTAAGATAATCACTGCATTGTCAAATATTTTATTCTGCAAAAGATCAGCTGCAGTCGTCTTTATATTTAAACTGATTATTTTTTTAATTAACATATATAGTAGCCATCCTTATACTGTTTATATTCAATTTAATTTTATCAAACCTGTTAATTTAATAGTTAATATCTGCTCATCACCTACCTAAATATTAATAATACTGATACAATAGAAGTATATGTGTGTGCTTCTTTTTTATCAAATGATATTCCAGTATAAAAAGTACAAAATAGACATGTGTAATTTTTAAGAGGGGATCCCCTAATGACCGTCATAAGGAATATATTTAAAGACCGTATTTTACAAATAACGGTTATAATTACAATTTTGAGTCTTTGTTTTGCCAGACCAAGATTAGGCGACATCAATACGCATACTTTATTTTCTATCTTGGCGATGCTGACAATTATTCAAATTTTTTCGTATCTGCACGTTTTAGACGTTTTAGCATATAAATTAACTGCTAGTGCATCTAATACACGTAGATTAACAGTAATTTTTACTTTTCTTTCTGTAATTTCGGCAATGTTTTTAACTAATGATATAACAGTTTTAACATTAATACCCTTATATTTAACCATTGCCAGACGATACAAATTACCTGAAATTTTGCCAGTAACGTTAATCGGTATGGGAGCTAATATCGGTGCAGCATTTACGCCTTGGGGTAATCCTCATAATATTTATATTGTCAATCGTTATACGGTGACACCCATCCAATTTTTTAAATGGTCTCTTCCACTATTATCAGTTAGTCTCATTCTGCTAATCATTATGTTGATGTTCGTCAAAAATACACCGATACCTTCCTTACCAAAGGAAGATATTCGTATCAGTATGCGACCGATGATTTTAACAATCGTAGTTTCTATCTTCTTTTTCTTTGGGATTTTTAATGTAGTTCCTGTCTATGTACCAGCAATTTTAGCAATCCTATTAACTATATTTATTAATAAAACAATTTTATTACACATTGACTATGCTTTATTATTGACATTTACTTGTTTTTTTGTTTTCATCAGTGATATACAACAGATTCCCTTCATTGTGAATGAGATTTCGAAAGCTATGTCAAATGAGCATTTAGTTTATTTAACATCTATTCTTTCAAGTCAATGTATTTCCAATGTTCCCTCTACTATTTTGATTGGTAAATTTACCAATTACGCCGAAGCACTTTTTTTAGGATCCAATATTGGTGGATTTGGTACCCTAGTAGGTTCTATGGCAAATATGTTAGTTTTTAAAAGCTTTTTAGAGCATGGTACAATCTCACGCAAAAAATTCTTTTGTATGTTCAGTTTATTGCAATTTACAGGTTTGATTGTATTAATGATCTTAGGCTGGCTAGTTTTATATTTTGTAATTTAAAAGGAGAAAATTTTTATGATTTTAGCAATCGTTATTATTTTAATTATATTAGTAGTTCTATACATTGCAATTTATAATGGGTTGCAAAGAGCTAAAGTAAATATCGAAGAATCCTGGAGTCAAATTGATGTACAACTAAAAAGACGTAACGATTTAATTCCTAATCTAGTAGAAACCGTTAAGGGTTATGCCAAACACGAAAGTGAAACTTTAGAGAAAGTAATTCAATTACGTAATCAATTAGTGCAGATACCTACTGGCAATCATCAAGAACAAATGCAAGTATCTAACCAATTGACTGATTCTTTAAAATCAATTTTCGCTTTATCAGAAAGTTATCCAAATTTGAAAGCAAATGAAAATTTTGCACAATTGCAAGAAGAATTAGTAAATACTGAAAATAAATTAGCTTACTCACGTCAGCTCTATAATTCCACTGTATCATTTTTCAATAAGAAAATTTTAGTATTTCCATCAAATATAGTAGCAAGTATACACGGCTTCACTAAGCAAGAATTTCTCGCAACTCCTAGTGAAGAAAGGAACGTACCTAAGGTGAAATTTTAATCATGCTATACCAACAGATAACTAAAAATAAACGCAAAACTGTAATATTATTAGCAATCTTTGTCATCATTTTAGCTATAATCGGAGCTGTATCTGGTAAAATTTTTTATAATTCACCAATAGAAGGGATCATGTGGTCAATATTTGCCAGTGTTGTATATTTATTCATCGGCTTGGCTAATCCAGCTAGTATGATAATGCGAATGAATCATGCTATCGAAATTAAAGAACAAGATGATCCAGAATTATGGCATGTTGTAGAAGATATGGCAATGGTTGCTCAAGTGCCCATGCCTCGGGTTTTTATAATTGAAGATGATAGTCCTAATGCTTTTGCTACTGGAAAAAATCCGCAAAATAGCTGCATAGCTGTAACTATGGGTTTACGCAAAATGCTAACTAGAGAAGAATTAGAAGGTGTAATTGGTCACGAAATATCCCATATTAAAAATTACGATATTTTAGTATCAACTGTTGCTATCGTATTAGTAGCTGTCATTTCTTTTATTGGTAATTTAACATGCAATGTGTTTTTATATTTTGGCAATATATTTAGCGATAAAGATGACGATCGTAATGCTAATTGGGGTTGGTTAATCTATTTATTTATGAGAATATTTTCTTCATTGCTAGTATTCAGTGCAACCCTAGTGCAATTTGCTTTGTCAAGAAACCGTGAATATTTAGCAGATGCAGGATCAGTAGAATTAACGCGTAATCCAAAAGGATTGATATCCGCTTTAACTAAAATTTCTACTAGTGCACCTATGACTGTAGCTGATAAGTCAAGTGCAAGTCTTTATTTTGAAAATCCTTTCCATAAGCATGGTTTAACACATTTGTTTGACACTCATCCAACAACAAAAAAACGCATTGAACGTTTGGAAAAAATGTAATTGCACATAAATTTGAATTTTAACTTTAATCAGTATATATTATAAGTTGTAAAATATATTATTTTGGGGTACCTTTAGTGGTTGAGAATATACCCATTGAACCTGATCTAACTAATATTAGCGAAGGGAAAATGATTTATTTTTGGACTTATATTAGTCGCCTCATTGGGGCGTTTTTTTTCGCTCCTGAAAGGAGTTTATTACATGACAAGTAAGTTACACATCAGAGACATTATCTTCATTGCACTAATTGCTGTAATGTTTGGTGGTATTTATATTTTAAGCAACCAACTTTATAATGCCTTAGTTTTTTTAGGACCGTTAGCCAATGATATTTGTATGGGCCTATGGTGTATGGCTGGACCGTTGGCAGGTTTTGTAGTGAAATTACCTGGTACCAGTTTTTTAGGAGAATTGTTGAGTGCTGCTGCTGAAGGATTATTTGGTGGTCAATGGGGCATTTCAACCCTCATATCGGGTATAGTACAAGGAATTGGTAGTGAATTAGGCTTTGCCGCATTTATTTATCGTAAATACAATATTTTCACTTTAATTGTATCTGCAACAATTAATACGTTTATTACGTTTGGTTGGGACTTTATGAAAAATGGATATAATAAATTACCACTTAATACTAACTTATTATGTCTAGGAGTTCGCTGGATATCTATGATCGTCTTTTGTACCATTATAGTCAATAGTATCGTTAAACTTTTGGATAAAGCACATGTACTCACAAAATATAATCATTAATAATTTATCATTCAATTATGATGTCAATACTATTTTAAAAAATATCAATTTAACCATCCCACGGGGTGGTTTTTCACTTATTATAGGACCTAATGGTTGCGGCAAATCAACACTCTTAAGGCTAATTGCTGGACTTTATCCTCAATATGGTGGACAAATTTTAAAAGGTAATATAATAAATCCATTCAAAAATTGGGGTATGATTTTTCAAGAACCAGACAAGCAATTTACGATGGCTACACCCAGACAAGAATTTATTTTTACCTTAGAAAATATCCACTGCTCCAAAGAAAAAGCATATACGCAAATAAATAATGCTGTAAAATTAACCAACATTGAAGAACTATTAGATAGACCTTTTATCAATTTATCTGGTGGAGAAAAGCAAAGGGTCGCTTTAGCTATTATAATGGCAATGGATCCACCGCTAATCTTACTTGATGAACCTTTTGCATGTTGTGACATGACTACTAGACATTTACTAATCAAGCAATTAGCACTTTTAAAACAGGCTGGTAAAACAATCCTCATTACTGATCATAATCTAGCAGGATATCAAAATATTTGTGATGATATCTTTGGCTTTATCAATGAAAAATTCGTTAATTACGATAACGAACAAAAAAGAGCCTTATTTGCCCAAGTTAAACCAACATTAAATAAGCATTTTGAAATGGTGACGAGCTCGTCTAATGCTGATTTTTCATTGAAAAAGTTTACGTTAAAAAATCCAGCCAAATTTTTGATTAATCAAGTAACGATAGATATACCAAAAGGTAAAGGCATTTTATTAACTGGTGAAAATGGCTCTGGTAAAACCTCACTCTTTAAAGCAATGACTAAATTAATTGATTACGAAGGTAATTTGCTTTTTGAACACAAAGAAATTAGAAAATGGTCATTCAGAAAATATTTATCCAAAGTCAATCAAGCTTTTCAAAATGCGGATGATCAATTTTTGATGATTACAGTCCAAGAAGAATTGGAATTATCTCAGTTCAAATGTGCCAATAGTCTATTTGATGAACAAAGTTTGCAACATTACTTATCAATATTAAAACTAAATGATCATCTCCAGCAAACTGTTTATTCCTTATCAGGTGGTCAAAAAAAGCGATTACAACTTCTTTTAATGATTATGGCTAATCCTCAAGTATTATTGCTGGATGAGCCTTTTACAGGGCTAGATTGCGAAAGTATTACTATCTTTATTAACCTATTAAAAGAATATTTTATTGATAAGAACAAAACTGTTATCATTATCAGTCATAATTTAGATCAAATGGATCAACTATGTCAGTACCATCTGCAACTACAAAATCAAAATCTTAAATTTATAACTAATTAAGGACCAAGCAATTATGAATCCAAGTTTGAAACTATTACTACTTTGTTTATTAACGATTGAAATTACTATCATACCAAATTTAATTGCTAATTTATGCTTAATTATAGGTAGCCTAATATTATTAATAATAAATCATATAAATTATAAAAAACTATGTTACTTCACTATCGTTCCCTTATATGCCTGTATCAGTGTGTTTTTTACAATTTATTTTTATGCCCCTGGACATAATTTAACTTATGCTTTAACTTTAATCTCACGTATTTATGCATTCGCTTTATCTGGTGCCTATTTCGCAACTTCAACTGATAACTATACATTAGCTAAATCTTTAGAACAGAATGCACATTTACCCTCTAAATTTGCTTATGGTTCTTTAGCAGCTTTCAATTTACTTCCTAAAATTTATGAGGAAGTTAAGCGGATTAGAATCGCTGGTCAAATGCGGGGACTATTTTTATCTTTTTGGTCGCCTAAATTATATTTCAAAGCAATTATATCAGCTATGACTTGGGCGGATAGCTTATCTCAAGGCATGGCATCACATGGTTATTGCGAAGAAAAAAGTAGAAGTGTTATTATTCCGATTTTAGTTACAAAAAAAGACTGGTTGCTATTCTTTTCCATCTTGTTATTATTTCAACCAATCTTATTCATATTTCATATTTGATACTATTTATGATATGGGCTACCAATATTAATCATAAATGCACGATATATCTGCTCAATTAATACCAACCTCATTAACTGATGGGGCATTGTAAATTTACCAAAAGAAATCAACTCATCAGCTCTTTTATTAACAGCATTGGAAGTACCCAAACTACCTCCAATCACAAAAGTTATATCAGAATGTCCATATGTCGTTACATCAGAAATTTTTTGAGCAAAATTTTCACTTGTATACTCACAGCCTTTTATTGCTGTTACAAAAACGTATTCTTTATCTTTAATTTTACTCAAAATACGATTACCTTCGATTTCCTTAACCTTTTCCATTTCCGCATCACTTAATTTTTCTGGTGCTTTTTCATCAGGTACTTGGACAATCTCAACTTTAGCATACCGATCCATTCGTTTTAAATATTCTGCAATTCCATCTTTAAAATACTTTTCTTTTAATTTTCCTACACATACAATTTTGATATTCATTATTTTACCTATATCCATTATTTTATAATCAAACAATATATTAACATATCAAATAAACATTTTAAAAATATTGTTGCAAATTACCAACATAATTTACAACTAATCCACAGAACTTATCCACACTTGTGGATTAGTGAAATCTATATCTAGAATTTTTGTGTCGTAAACCACAATTTGTTGTGCCCGTGTAATTAAATTTATAAAATCTTTGCTAAAATAATACACAACATCTGATTTTTACGAATGTTTATTCACTTTATGAAAAAGCCTTACTATCATTGGATTTGTTAACGTTATACTTTTTTGTTTTACTAAAATTGTACCCATATTTCACAATCTTTCCACAGCATATATACATTTTTGTCGCATAGTTATCCACAATCCACAGACTTTTGCACAGGTTTACTTTTCATGTGTACAATTTTTGACACGAATTTAATAAAAAAACAAACTTTATAAATGAGAATGACCGCAAATAAACGTATCGACAAATTTTAAATAATAAAAAAAGGTATCACATACGATTGAAAAATATCTGTGATACCTTTTTGAATTATTGCAAGATAGCCTTTAATGTTACATATTTACCAGCTCTTATAACTTTTATCGTGATTTTATCACCTATCTTATGTTTATACAATTTGCTATGTAAAGAAGCCACACTATCTATCTTATCATTATCAATTTGAACAATTACATCCTTAGCTTTTATTCCCGCTTTTGCAGCTGAACTACCTGAATCAACTGAAAAAACTGCTACACCTTCTTGAATATTATTAGGTAATTGTATTCGTTTTTTATCTTTTCTAGTTAAATCGGTTACATCTAATACTCTAATTCCCAATTTTGGACGAACTATTTTTCCATTTTTAACTAATTGATTCAAAATATTAACAACTTCATCACTCGGAATAGCAAATCCCATTCCTTCAATAGCTGTGCCATCTCCAGAGCGTGATAATTTCATGGAATTAATACCTATAACTTGACCCTGTTCGTTAACCAAAGGGCCACCTGAATTACCAGGATTAATGGCTGCATCGGTTTGAATAACTGTAGCTTCGTTAGTAACTTGACCTTGTTCATTAACTACATTAACAACTCTACTCTTAGCAGATATAATGCCCTGAGTAACACTAGTAGCGTACTGACTACCTAATGGAGAACCTACTGCAATTACTGGCTGTCCTGGCACTAAATTTTTAGAACTAGCAAATTTAGCCACCTGATTGATATACTTGCTATTTACTTTTAAAACAGCTAAATCTGTTTCAGGGTCTGTTCCTACTTTTTGTGCTGCAATTTTTCTGCCGTCACTTAAAATGACTTGCAATTGATCACTATCTGCCACAACATGATTATTAGTAGCTATATAAGCATAATTTAAATTTTTGTAATAAATAACACCAGATCCTTCACTATAAGTTTGTAAAGTATCTTTATCATTCTTACTACCAAATATGTCAGTAAACAGATTATTTTTTCTTGTTTTTTGCAAATTAATTACCGAAACAACACTATCTTTAACCATATTAAATGCACCTGTCATCAATCCGGCATGTTTTGATTGATCATAAACTAATTTTGGTGATTCATATTTATTAATAGATGTATTATTAGGGCGATATCCTACCACATAAATTACTAACAAGCCTCCCAGCATACCTGAGACAAAACTTATCAAAATTGTTTTAAGTATTTGATTTATATTATTTTTATCTTTCATAACATCCCCCTTGCTTCATTGTACTAATTATCAACTTATAATTCTATGAATTTGCTTGGTTTCATGGGTGCAGTTGTCATAAATTGCACATCACTGTCAACGTCTGCATCTCTTTGTTCAAATAATTGCAGTGCACTTTTTTTAACTAATAATTGATCATTATTATGTTGACTAATATGAGCTAGAAAAATATATTTGGTTTCACGTGAAACCACATCACCGAGAGCTTCCACTGCCTGCTCATTAGATAGGTGCCCAACATCAGATAATATTCGCTGCTTTAAACTCCAAGAATATGGACCATTTCTTAGCATCATATCATCATAATTAAACTCCATCAAATAAGCATCTGCAGCTTCAATTTGCATTTTAACTGAACTAGAAACATATCCTGTATCGGTTAAACAAGCAAAACGTTTACCACCACTGCAAAAAACGTAATATTGCGGTTCAGCAGCATCATGACTTGTCGCAAAACTATGCACTTCTAAATCATCAAATATTTTAGTGGTTTCAGGTGCAAATATATTGATTTGCTCTTTGGGTATTTTGCCAATTTTATTACTTTCTTGCAAATATTTCCAGGTGCCTTCATTAGCATATGCATTTAATTGCGAATACCTTCTCATTAAAACACCTAAGCCACCCGAATGATCTGTATGATCGTGACTTAAAAACACCATATCGATATCCTTAATGTCTACCCCTCTTTGGGCTAATAAGTTAGCAATTTTTTTTCCAGAAAGACCTGCATCTAACAAAACTTTATGATGCTCAGATTCAATTAAAGTAGTATTACCCGCAGAGCCACTAGATAATATTGATATACGCAATTTTAAAAACTTTCCTTTCAAATATTATTTTATGTATCCTTTATCTTCTTCGTTATCAATGGTCATAACATTACCACTAAATGCATTAACACGTTTAAAAATAGTAAATTTATTATTGCTGTTTTGGATAGCTACTAACCATGTGGGTATAAAAATTATACTCCCCCTAGTAGTAATCAATTTACTATAAACAAAACTAATCCATAATACATGCGAATTATTAGGTAACTCACTATAAGTGTATAAAGCATCAATTGCTGCTTGTGAGCTAATAGTAGCTTGTTTTTCCCTTAACGTATTGAGTGGTGCAACATAATATTGCATATAAGAAACAATATGATTATTTTTAACAACAATACTCAATTGACTGTGGTTTTCTGTAACCAATCCATATTTTGATTTTTGTGCAAAAATATATGTACTTTTATCTGCTGTACTATCAATGTATTTATATTTTCCACCTTGATATACATTACGTGTATTCAATACAAAACTTTTGATATTAGATAACGTCTTATTCTTATTATTACCTAAATCCACTGGTTTATTTAAATTAACAATAATAGCATCTGTATCTTTTGAGCTAACAATAGTACAATTATTGCTTAATTGTTCCTTGGCCTTACTAATCCAGCTATGCCCTTCTTTGGTAGCTAAATAATACCCTTCTCCTTGTTCATCGCTAATCTTAGGTAAAGTAATATTATCAGCTATAATTTCATTTTTCAAATCATTATTTTGCACATTAACAGTATGAACCCCGTTTAAAAGTTTGGGTGCTTGAAAAATTTCCACAAATAAAAAAATATTAATAGCTACAAATACCAGCAAAAAAATGCATTCAATACGTTTAAAATCCATTAGATATACCTCCTTGCTGACTTGCAGGAATATGTACTTCATAATTATTATTCAGCCAAGCATCCAATGAATGCCATCGCCCATTAATTTTTATGTAATATGTAGGAATTAAATCAATTAGATTAGATGTTTTATTAGTATCATGACATACTTTGTAACCTATAATGATTTTTTCTAAATATGACTTTTTATACCCAGCTTGCAATAGTTTATCAATAATCTTATCTGTAGCTTGTAACTCTTTTTTCGCACCATTGGTAGGGATTGGAATTCTTAAATCCAAACTATTGAAATTAATTTGCATACAACTTCTAGTAAAAGTTACTTTTGCTCTCACATTATTATCTTCAGGTAAAAAAACAGGATATTCTTCTACAAATTTCTGATAAGAAATCGTATTATTCGATGCATCAAAAAAACGTAAATCTGGTTCGTTCAAGCAGATTTTTCTAACGTAAAATAAACTATCAGTCAACATTTTAGTAGTTGTATTAGGAATTTTATTTTGCTGATAATCAACAAATTCATAATTATGTGTCTTTTTATAAGCAACTAGCCGCTGATAAATACCATTATAGTAAGCAATATAGTCATCAGCATTGCGTTGGGTTGGGTTTCCAGAGTCAAGCAATTTATAAACAAAATATGCATCTGTCTCTTTATAAGTCAAATAACTATATATTGCCATTTGTTGATCTTTATTATAACTTACACAAAAACCATCTTTTAATTTCTCTAGCGAAATCGGTATTTGCGAAGCTGCCTTCTGAATATGCTTATACAAGTTCTTGAATGATACATTAGCATATACTCGATACAATGTGTTATTGCGATCATCACCTAAATATAAATATTTTTTATCTTTAGTTGAAACAAAAATACGATTAAATTCGCCATCTAAATATTTATTAGCACGAGGTAAAAACAAAGATATAGTTATCTGATCAGGAAAAGTCAATTGAAAATATTTTTCATCATGTAATAGTTGACGATAAAATGTACTATTAGATTTGATTTTGTTTATCTTATGTCCTTCCAGCTTTTTTGTAAATTTAGAAAACTCTAAAGTTAAATTTCTTTTAGCATCGTACGCCTGATACAGTTGCTTATCACGATAATAAAAAACTTGTGTAGGAGTATATATCTCGCGTAAAGACTTTTGACCAACATTCTTTTTGATTGCTGGCTGATTAGAGTCTTGTTCCATTCTAGAAAAACGAGTATCTGAGCCCCATATATAACCAGACAAAATAATCGATAATAAAACCATCACAGATAGAGATATTCTTAAAACTATTCTTTGACATTTATCGCTAAACTTCATCCCACATATCTCCCTCTTCACTCATTTTTTCATATGGTATAGATATATAAAATGTTGAACCATTGCCTTCAGAACTATCAGCCCATATTTTACCATGATGTGCTTCAACGATTTCTTTTGAAATAGCTAGGCCCAAACCAGTACCACCTTGTTTTCTAGATCTCGCTTTGTCTACTCGATAAAAGCGGTCAAATATTCGGCTCAAATCTTTTCGTGGAATACCTAATCCTTGGTCTGATACACTCAAAATGACATGTTTATGTGTCTGCAATAATCTAATCGTAATTAAGCCACCATCAGGTGAATATTTAATAGCATTATTCATAATATTATCAATCACCTGCATCATTTTATCAGTATCAATTTCAACCCATAACGCTTGATGAGGAAAAATACGTCGAATTTTATATTTTTTTACTCCATCATTTTTTAGCATCATATCAAAACGATTTAAAATATGAGATAAGAAATCATTTAGATTAACCCATTCTAAATCCATTTTAACTACACCACGATCCATACGAGAAAGGTTCAACAGATCATTAATCATACGAATCATACGTTCTGTTTCATTTTGGATAACACCCAAAAATTGTGGTGCAATATTTTCATTTTTCCATGCACCATCATTTAATGCTTCGACATATGCTCGTAAAGATGTCAATGGTGTTCGTAACTCGTGTGATACATTTGAAACAAATTGACGCTGTTCATTTTCGTTTTTCTGTTGCTCTGTTATGTCATGTAATACACAAATTAGCCCTGATACAAATCCTGTTACCCTCTGAATCAGCGAAAAATCAGCATGTAAAATCAATTCGTCATGCGTATTAACATTAGCTGTTACTATTAATTCTTGCTGTGTACTCATTAAGTCTTGGATTGTAACTTCCTTTAATCCTAATAATTGTGTAATAGGCTCACCCTTAACTTCATTTTCAGTTTTGTCCAAAAAATTTAGTGCAGTTTCATTAATGATAGTGATATTACCATGACGATCGGTAGCAATAACACCGTCAGTCATATGCATTAAAACATTATCCAATCTCCTACGTTCGCTGTCAGAAACTTCCTGACTTCGCTCAATTCTAACTGACAAAATATTAAAAGCACGTGCTAATTCACCCATCTCATCATTAGCATATACTTTAACATGCCCAGAATAATCACCGTTAGAAATTCGCAATGCTTGATCTTTCATTTCTTCAATTGGCTTAGTTATTGCCCGGGCAATAACTAAAGCTACTCCTGCTCCTAATGTAGCTGCAACTAATGAAGCCGTCAGAAATAGAAATGATACACGATGTATATTATTAAATACGCTTTGCATGCCTGCTTTGACAACAATAACTCCCACTATTGTATTCGG
Source organism: Lactobacillus iners (assembly GCF_011058775.1). Taxonomy (NCBI): domain Bacteria; kingdom Bacillati; phylum Bacillota; class Bacilli; order Lactobacillales; family Lactobacillaceae; genus Lactobacillus; species Lactobacillus iners. The sequence continues at coordinate 1,296,938 of NZ_CP049230.1, forward strand.
CCCATTACCTACATTTAGTGGAGAGATTTGGATCATATATTTACCATTATCATTTATAATCTTGGAAATCTGTCTTCCAGAAGTTAATACCTTTTTTATATCAGAATTAGTAGCTCTTTGGCCAATGGTACCTTGATCATTAACATTAGAAACAGATCTGATGACAGACTTACTATCTACAACTGTAATATCATTAATAGCATCATTACTATAATTAGATACTATTCTATTTAATTGTTTATTTGCCTTCTTGGCATTGTTTTTATTCAATTGTGTTGCTATTTGATTAGATATCAAGTTTGGTATTTGAATTGAAGTTTCAAATGATTCAATCGAATTTTGCTCCAATTGTCTAGTAAAATAAGCTCCAACAATTTCGATAGTTGCTAAAAGCAATAGCATAAAAATTATAGCAATTTTAGCATTAATTGATGTAAAAGGTTTTCTTATTTTTTTCATAATAAAATACTACAAAATAAGGTCACTGTATGTGACCATCATTACTCATCAGTTGGACTTTTAACATAATAACCAACACCGCGACGGGTCACCAAAATGGACGGAGTAGACGGATTATCTTCTATCTTTTCACGTAAACGTCTAACTGTAACATCTACAGTACGAACATCACCAAAATAATCATATCCCCAAACCGTTTGTAACAAATGTTCTCTAGTCATCACTTGTCCCATATGTTGTGCTAAGTAACGAAGCAATTCAAATTCACGATGTGTTAATTCTATATTTGTCCCTGCTTTTTCCACAATGTATGCTTCAGGCATAATAACCAAATTGCCTATGGTAATATTAGCATTTTCATCAGGTTTTGACTTTTGTGTGATTTCACGTCTACGTAAGTTAGCCTTTACTCGGGCAACCAATTCACGATTAGAAAAAGGCTTTGTAACATAATCATCAGCACCCATTTCTAATCCTAAAACTTTATCAATTTCAGCAGCTTTAGCAGTTACCATAATAATAGATAAATCATGACTTTGTCGCACTTCTCTTGCCACCTCAAGACCATCTTTTTTAGGTAACATTAAATCTAGAATCATCAAATCAGGATTAAATTCATCTACTTTTTTGACTGCCTCTTCACCATCATAAGCAGTATCTACTTCGTAACCTTCCTTAGTTAAATTAAATTTAATAATATCCGAAATAGTTTTTTCATCATCAACAATTAAAATCTTTTTGGGCATAACAATTCCTCCCTCATATTCATCTACCATTATACTGTTTTTACGTTATTTTTGAAAAGATGGAGCTATAGATATCTATTATGCATAGCAAAATATTACTTGACAAATACTGTAAAAAAATTGTTTCCTAATTTTTTGAATATTTTTTATAAAAAAACATTGCTTTTTATAAAGATACATGGCATAATATTATTTGTTGATGACATGGGTGGTTAGCTCAGCTGGCAGAGCAACGGACTCTTAATCCGTGGGTCCAGGGTTCGATCCCCTGACCACCCATAATAAAAAAGGATCTTTTTACAAGATCCTTTTTTCGTTACTATGAACTTTATTTTTTAGCTAAACGTCCTCGGTATTTAGGCATTATCAATTTTAAAATCACTGCTACTATCGCAGCTACAGCTATTGGTGAACCCAATAAATATTGCAAAAGTTGTGGCGTCACTGCTACTACTTTCTTTGGAACTAAAAGCAATGCCATAGTCAAAACAATAGGTATACCTATTACATAGAGATCAGATTCTTCAGTTTCAACATTTCTGATAACCTTTAATCCATTTAACATAATAGTAACTGTAATAATTGCAAATACACCACCAATGACAGGAGCAGGCACAGTAGCTAAAAATGCTGAAAGTTTGCTAAAAAATCCTAAAATTATAAACCATATACCCGCAGATATGAAAACATGTTTACTTGCTACACCAGTGATAGAAACAATACCAGCGTTAGTAGAATAACCTGTTACCGGTGTTGCACCTAACAAAGTTGAACACATACAACTTGCTCCTTCACCTATAATACCGTTATTCCACTGTTTTTTAGAAATATCACAGCCAGTAACTGCACTCATGGCAAACCACGTTCCTGTTGTTTCTGCAGTCAATATTATATAAATAATTATAAATGTAATAATTGGTGTCAGCGAAAAATCTAGTCCCCAATGTAATATGGTTCTTTGTGGAAAACTAAATAATGGTGCACTGGCTACTTGACTCCAATTAAAACGACCCATAGTTGCAGCTACTGAGGTTCCTACCAATAAAGCTACTACTATAGAACTAGTTTTAAATATTTTTTCCAACTTAGGGATACGCAAACTCATGGCAATACAGAAAATTAAAACAACTGCAGTTATAGAAGCTAGTTCAATATTCTGAAAAATATTACCTGGAGCAGCAAATATATTATCTTTTAACGCTGCTGGTATTAAAGATAACCCCACACAAGTAATAATAGTACCGCCAACAACTGGTGGAACAAATTTATTAATAATTTTGTGAAATACTCCCGTTAATCCTAATAAAATTAGAAAAATACTACCTATAAGAGAGGATCCTAATAAGGTAGCTATACCCTTGCCATGTAGTCCTCCATTAGCTAAAACTATACCAGCTGCAGCAGTCAATGGAACAAACGAAGGGCCTTGAGAAACAGGTATCTTCATAAATATAACCGTTTGCAATAAAGTACCTACTCCAGCAGCTAAGAATGTTGCTTGCAATAACCCCATCGCATCTGCAGAACTCATAGCTAATATTCCTGCCAAAATAATTGGAGGGACATAAACATCCATCGCTAAAACGTGTTGTAATCCCAAAATTGTAGCCTCAAATTTACTTACTTTTTCATCTGGACCAATTAATAAACTAGTTCTTTTTGCCATCTTTTTACACTCTCTATAACAAATTAATCTTTACAATAAACTAAATTTCCATCTATATAGACTTGTTTAATATCAGATTGTTGTGTTTGATATAATATTCGTTCAATCATTTGCTCATCGGATAATGTTATAACTGAAGGGTGACTTTTCACCACTTGGAAATCAGCTTTATATCCTTCTTTAATTCGTCCAGTATTTAAATGTAATGCCTCAGCACCTCCTACTGTAGCCATATAAAAGGCCGTAGCAATATTAATTCTAGAATTTGCAACACCTCTAGTAGTTGCTTGCTTGGTAGTATCTACACCGTCTTCTAACATCCGTGAAGATATTACCGCTTGGCGAATATTATGATATATGCTAGATGAATAACCACCTGAAATATCTGTCCCTAAGCCCAGCTTGATTTGCTTAGCTAAAATTTCTTTAACACGCATAACTCCATTGCCAAAATAAGCATTAGAGATAGGGCAATGTGCTAAAGCAGCCTCACGCTTGGCAAGCAAATCCATATCATCATCAGTTAAATGAGTTGCATGCATTAAAATTGTTCGATCGGTTAAAAGACCAAACTGATCAAGAACACTAGTATCAGTAGCTTTAAAGCGATCTAGCACATATCCATGCTCCCAACTACTTTCACTAACATGTGTTTGCACTGGCACATTATATTTATTAGCTAATTGACCTAACCCTTGTAAACATGCATCACTACAACTTGGAACAAATCTAGGAGTAATGACAGGAACTACTCTATCTGCATCATTGCTTAATTTTTGCAATTGCTTAATAAACAATTCAGTCGCATCAATAGCATCTTTTGCAGACTGATTTCTATAATAAGCAGGTGTTTGATCTGCATTATCCATAGCAACTTGTCCGATAAAACCTCTTAATCCATATTCTAAACAAGCCTTAGCTAAAATGATGTTGGAATCATTATAGATAGTACCAAACATTAAAGCAGTAGTAGTTCCTTGAGATAATAATTCTTTAACTAAAGAATCATATATCGTTTTAGAGTAGTTTAAATCTGAGCATTTGCTTTCCAAAGGAAAAGTATAATGATCTAGCCAATCTGCTAAAGGAAGATCTAAAGCTAGTCCAGCTTGTGGCCATTGCGGTGCATGCACATGTAAATCAACATACCCTGGTAAAAGATATTCATCAGCAGCTAGTTGATGATAATTACCTTGTGAAATAGCTGTTTGTTTAATCTCACCATATTGGCTATTGTTCGGAAATAGTACTGATGCGATTAATCCTTGCTGATTAACACATACTAAAGCATTACCATAACATCCAATTTTATCTACTGTTTCAGGCGTGCAAATTGTGCCTTCTATCACTTTTTTATATATTATATAAATCACCTCTCTATCAGTTGTTATCTATATAATATACAAACATTTATCATAAGTAAATAATATTTGTTCGTTTTTTATTTAGAGCTCTAAATAAAATTACTATTTTTCTTATATATTGTTTTTTAAAAAATCAGACCTATAATATTCTTATGATTGCATCATATTATCAGACGATTGTAAGCATACTTTATACAGTAGTGGTTGTTGCTTAGGTTTTCATAAATAGAAAAGAGATCAAAATGTTTGGTAAAAAGAATAAAGTGGAAGAAAAAATTGTTACAGACATATGTGAAATTTTAAAAGATCCTAATTTAAAGTCAGAAGAGCAAGAAACTTTAACTAGAGTCAAAAATCGCTTAGAAAAGGGCGAATACACCCAAAGAGTACTCAATAACTTTTTATCTCAAGTTCGCCCTCTAGCTTTGCAATCTAAACTATCTCCTTCTGTTGATAAATTTTATACTGATATCATAAATAACGCCTATAAAGGAACTAGTTGGGCAGGAATGATGTTCATGAGATTCTAATTCAAAAAATACTATTAATTAGATTTTTTAAACCATATTTCGATCATGTGTCGAGATATGGTTTTTTTGGACACAATAAAAACCCCGAAATTGTTGTCCAAATTTCGAGGTTCATATAAAATAACAGAAAAAATAACTTTTCATAATTGACCACACTACGCGTATCGTTCTTTGAGTAAAAAATGTGTGGCATATGTTATAGCAAATACATTACTTTAGATGTTTTTTGTATAATCTAGTAACTTCTGTAACTACTGCAATTGTTATTACTACAATTATATAAACAACGCCTAATAAAAATTCCGTACTCCAAAAATCTTTTATGGCACTTTCAGTATGAACACCAAAAATCATTGTACCAAAACTATAGTACGCAGAATATACCGTAATAATTGTTATACCAACTATTATAATTAACAACAATGATAATATCCATTTTATTATTTTTTTAGCGTAACTCGTTCCAACCACATTCTGCTCCCCATACACTAGACAAAATAGTTCCTAATGTGACAGTAGCCAATGTAACACATAAAGTCTTTTTTAAATTCATTTTCTTTCCTCACTAAAAATAATTATCCACCATAAAAAAAGATAAATAATAGTATATCGACTTAGCAAGAAGTTTATCATAAAATGATATAAATGTTAATTAAAATAAAAGCTACTTTTTTGTGTTATTCAGATATTTGGACACAATAAAAACCCCGAATTTGTTGTCCAAATTTCGAGGTTCATATCCATTATTTATTGAATTCTCCACTTTCAACTTCACGAATAAAGTCTGCTAAATGCTTATAATAAACATCCGGATTGTCAACCATATGATGATGACCACCATTAGGTGTAGTTACCAAGCGAGAATTTGGTATCTCTTTTTGCATAATTTTAGCTGTATCAAGTGGCATAGTTTCATTTTCACCAAAAGTAAGTAAAGTTGGAACTTTTATATTTTTCAATTGGTCTCTAAAATGCCAATCTTTCAACTTACCTGTAATTACAAATTCATTATCACCTTGAAAGACATTATAAACTGCCGTGCCACCCAAATCATGTAAATGATACAACTTGGATGGTTGCTTTCTATCTACAAAGTTAATGTTAAGAATTTGTACATCAGCTTGATAACGATCATTATCATAATCATTATTAGTTTCACATTGATGCATAAAATCAATTTCAGTCTGAGGTAATACTTCTTGACGCCTACGATTTACAGCTTTTACGTAGTCATCAATTTCATCTACCATCGAAGAGATAATTGCTCCCTTCAAATGCTTACCATATTTAACAGCATATTCTTGAACTAATAAGCCACCCCAGCTTTGACCAATTAAGTAAAAATTATCAATATCTAACTTTTGACGAACTTCTTCTACTTCATCTAAAAAATATTCATATGTAAGATACTTTTTAGCAATCTCAGGGTCAGAATAATCGGGTTGATCAGAATACAAAGATCCTAATTGATCATACATAGTAACTTGTACATCTAAGCCTTGTTTTTTTAACTGTACTGCTGCATCTTCCCAATATTCATGGTTGCCACCAGGGCCACCATGTAATGCTAAAAGATGTATTTTGCCTTGACCTTGTGTATTAGTCCATAAATGATAGCCATTATCTAACGTAATTATCCTTGTGCCATTTCTCATAGATATATCTCCTTTTAATCTTTGTTTCTATTTTAACTCATTTAACCGATTAAATCTTATTATTTTTTCTACGCCATACATGAACTAAAGTAGCAATTATAATACCTAATAATGTTGGAAATACCCATGATAAGCCAATATCTGATAAAGGGAAATATTTTAATCGAATATCAATTATCATCTTGCAAAATGATGTTTCAGATATAGGTGCAGGTAGATGAGCTATCAAATCCATAAAGGCAGGTATAATAGTCAATACAACCGACACCTTATATACGACATGGTCACCCTTAAATAATGGTGAAAATAATGCCAAAATAATTAAAACCATAGCTATTGGATATAAAAACATAAGAATAGCAAAGGTCCACTTGATAATCAATTCCAACCCTAGATTTGCAGTCATGAAAGAAGCAAAACATGTGATAGCAAGCCACTTACGATATTTTAAGCCACCAAAATGACTATGGAAATCCTGTGCAAATGAGCTAACTAATCCCACAGCTGTTGTTAAACATGTTAATGTAACCAAACTTGCAAGGACAATTTGACCTAATGTACCACCATAATAAGTAACAATTTGTGAAAATGCTTTTCCACCTTCTGCTGAAACTTTAAATTTTCCTAATGACATCGCTCCTAACAAAATTAGTAGGAAATAAATAATACCTATCATGGTCATCGCAATGAAGCCTGATTTGGCTGTAATTTTGGCAACTTCATTCTTTTCAGTAACGCCCATAGATTTAACAGCCGAAATAACAGATACCCCAAAGGCGATACCTGCTAAAGCATCGATTGTATTATATCCTTCCAAAAATCCATTAACACCTGCACTATGAGCATAGCTAGCTGTAGCTGAAAAATCAGCGGGATTCCCTAAAGGTTTAAACAAAGCAATAATAATAACTAAAAACAAGAGAACTAAAAATATAGGATTCAATATTTTACCTAAATTTTCTAATATATTACCTGCGTTATACGCAATTATAAAAGTTAGAATAAAATATATGGCAGTAAAAATAACTAACCCAATATTGTGCCACTTAGATGGTAATAATGGTGCAATACCTACACTATAAGAAACACTAGCTGTTCTCGGTGAAGCACACATTATACCCAATGTTAAGTGGATTAATATCATAAAACAAGTAGCAAATAAATTACTCACAGGTTTAGCAATGCCATATACATCATCTGTTTTAGTAATAGCAATTGCCAGCACTGAAAATAATGGTAATAATACCCCTGTAATTAAAAATCCTATAGTAGCAATAAGCCAATTACGACCAGCTAATTGCCCTAAATGTAGTGGAAAAATCAAATTTCCCGCTCCGAAAAATAGTGCAAAAATCATCGAAGCAATAACTAAATATTGTCTCAAATTTAATTTTTGTATCAATTTTGTTCCTCCTATTTAAAATATAATATCTTACTATTGTAACAAAAAAAGAAGCTAATGAGAATTAACTTCTTTTGATTAAACGCTTTCTTTATAATCTTTTTTTACCATAAAGATATCTAAAATGATAAACAATTAGAGGTAAAATAGTCACTATAGCACACATTATAAGCATAATTAACACATACATATTACGTAAATGTTCTGGCGTTTCTCTTGTTGGAATAAAAGTAAGAACAAATGCTATCAATGTAATACATAAAGCTACTAACGCAATACTAATACCTTTAATAGGACTAGTCGTCATATAATATGTCCTGGGTAATTTTGCATGACGTAATTTTAAAACTATATACGATATCAGTAAAATGATATACATCATCAAATATTGAACAGTAGTTGCTGCCATCGAAACATCAAATGCAAAATTAGCATTGGTACCACTTGTAAAGGTTACAGCAATAGCTCCGAGAGTAACAATTAAAGATTGTAGCACTATCAGTCTCATTGGAACGTCACGTTTAGTAGACTTAGTAAAAAATGCTGGTAGATAACCTTCTTTAGCTGCTTCGAACATGCCCTGACTAGGACCTGCAAGCCAATTACCCAATTGGCCAATAATACCACACGCTAATAATGCTCCTATGATTTTCATCAACAAATCACCCGGGAGATTAATGCTATTCAACATATGACCAAAAGTTTCTACAAATCCCGTAACATTATTAGTATGCAATTCTTTAGGAACAGTCATACCTATAGCCATGCTTCCCAATAAATCAAAACAAATAGCTACGCATGCCAAACCTAGCATTACTTTAGAGTATTGTTTAGGTTTTTCCAAATATTTGACATGTGGAGCTGAAGCTTCTCCTCCACAAAATGCTAATATAAATGGAACAAAAACTACTAAACTATTACCATCAAATTTGTGAGGAAAGACATTATCAAAATTAATATGAAAATAAACGTTTTTTCCTTCTAACAAATAGACGAAAAAGCATAATATTAACAAAATAACAGGCATAGCAATTCCTAAACCGAAACACCATTCTGCAATTCGTCCTATTTTTTTCATACCAACCATTTCGACTAAAGTAATAGACCATAAAATGATCATCATTAGCAAAAATCTAATACAAGGAGTGGTATTTAAATATGGCTTATTTAAAATAATAGATACCGAGCCGATAATAATATACATCATCACATTCATACCAATTGTTATGTGTATCCACTGGTAAAATAAAGCTGTCCAGCCTGTTTTCTCCCCTAAGGTTTCTTTGACCCAAGTGAAAATACCACCTTTATTCCAGCCATCTATCGATGCCATTTCGCCAGCCATTTTAGTAATAGGTATAAACCAGATAAGACCAGCTAAAAGTAAATAAAATATTGCGGTAGGACCAGTCTTTCCAAAAGGTACCAGTTCACTTACTGATATAACCATTGAACTAGTCATCGCAAACAATTTTAAACCAGTTAATCTATTATATTTGATATTTTGTGATAGTTCATTATCTTCAACCGCAGTATTATCCATAAAAATTCCCCCTATGTATATTAGTAATAATTATACCTTAATTGTGAGATTTTACACATCTTTTGCTTAATATATTTTTATATAAAATTGTAAGCAAATTATTTACCGGGAAATTATTTATAAATCTATTTTTAGTAGGATTGGGCAATGATCTTTTCGATCACCTGTATCTATCATTTTAGATTGTTCAATTTTATCAGCTAATCTTTGTGAAACTAGATAATAGTCTATTCTCCAACCTGCATTATTAGTTTTACTTGTGCGAATTCTTTGTGACCACCAAGAATAGACATCCGTAATATCACCATTTATGTATCTAAATGTATCAATAAAACCCAAACTAAGTAACTTACTGAACCCTTTACGCTCTTCATCAGTAAATCCCGCATTATGATGATTAGTTTCAGGATGTTTTAGGTCAATTTCTTGATGTGCTACATTATAGTCACCACTTGCAATCACAGGCTTATTTTGATCTAATTTGGCTAAATATTCTTGATACTTAGTATCCCATATTTCTCTATCAGCCAATCGTTTTAATTCATTACCCGAATTAGGAGTATAAACTTGTGTTAAATAAAATGTGTCGAATTCTAGCGTGATAATCCTACCTTCTTGATCCATTGTATCTGGTGCCCCAATTAACGGATAGGTTACTTGTGGATGGTAATTTTTTTTATATAAAAACATAGTACCTGCATAACTTTTACGTGCCGGTTCTTGTGACGAACGCCAAACATATTGATAGTCCTCAAAAATATCAGCTAAAATATCACAATGTTTTTTAGTAGGACCATTAGCTCGTAATTTTGTTTCCTGAATTGCAACTACATCAGGATTTGCCTCCTTAATTTTATTTAGCACGGATCTAGTTTCATGAGCTCTATCTGAATCACCAGTTAAAGCTGCATTTAAAGAATCGATATTCCAAGAAATAAATAACATTTTTTGCTCCTTATGTGTCTTAATGATTTTTACAATATTTTATAAAATCCGAATAGGTATCAACTTCTAGCAATGGAGTTAGTCGCAAAAGATTTTTTCTATGACAATGATTAAACCATACACAATCTAATCCATAATTAGTAGCACCTAAGATATCAGATGATAATCCATCACCAAAAAGCAAAGATTGATTAACACTTACTTTACTGCGACTAAAAAAATAATCAAAGATAGCAGGATTAGGCTTAGATGCTTGAGCTTCTTGAGAAGTTATAATTAAATCAAAATATTGAGCAACATTTGCCAATTTTAAACGCTTTTTCTGCATAAATGTTTCACCATTACTTAAAGCAGCTAAATAATAACCTTGATTTTTAAAATATTGTAAAGCTTCTTTAGCTCCAGGTATTAATTTATGTGTATTGCCAAAATAATGCCTATATTCAGCCATGATTTGCTTACCATTTACATCTATATCGTATTCTCGCTTGATAAAATCTCGAAAGCAAATTTCAGATAGCTCTTCATATGTTAGTTTTCCTTGTTCATGTAAGCGCCATAGTCCTTGATTATATGCATGATAGTTCTTTCGAATCTCAGGCGTTATATTCCAACCGTGAAATTTAAACAAACTATTCAAGGCAACATATTCAGTATTGTCAAAATCAATAATTGTATCATCTATATCAAAAATTATTTGTTTATATATCAAATCAGTTACCCCTTATTTTTGGTTATATCATATAATTCAAAATACTTCGTCAAATAAATTTTATAACTAATTGTCAAAATCATATTATGTAACATAATTTTTTCAGGACTAGGAGCATTATCCTCCATCTTATTTTCATCTTTTAAGCCAAATACGTATTGTAAATTATTCTCTAATTCTACACAAAAATAATCATATGCCACTTTTGTACTATAACTGCCCTGCTGAATAACAAGACCTTTTTTTAAATCATTTAATTGTAAAATGTTTTTGGCAAGAGCTATAAAAATTAACGAGGCTATTTGATCTCTATCATATAGTTTTTTTATCGGCTTAGATATAATTTTATGTTTAACATAATTACTAATCATTGAACTAGTGATGGGAGTTTCACTAATTGCATGCAAATATTCATTCAAGTAATTAGCTACTTGTTCCAAATATAAACCCATTACTGGCAATTCATCATACCTGGGTAACCTAAAGTTGATAATGTCTTTGACTAATTCTGATTCCGTTGTTTTCAATATTAAATACACTTCCTATATAAATATTTATACTTTTGTTCTATTTTGTGTTACTCTATATCTTGATATAAGTTTATCAAAAACTTGTATCAAGATAATGTAAAAAATATAGAGGCTCAACCTATGATTAAAAAAATTATTACCGATTCTGGTGCCAATATCTTATCTAGTACTATTTTAGGACAAAAACATATTAATGTCCCCCTGTCTATTATAATAGATAATAATATTTGGTTAGATGATAACAATATCAATATTAACAATTTTATTCAAGCTATTATTAACACCAAGCAAAAAACCAGCACCGCATGTCCTAGCATTGCTAGTTGGTTACAAGCATTTGCAGGTGCAGACGAGATTTATGTAGTCACTATCACTAGTGGCTTATCTGCTACTTATGATTCTGCTATTCAAGCGGCAAATTTATACAAAGAAAAATACCCTCACGTAAAAATTGAGATTTTCGATTCTCTATCAGCAGGTCCGCAAATGAGAATGATTGCTGAAAGAATTGCACAAGATTTAAATAAAAACCTGACTTTTGATGAAGTTATTGAGGATGTTAAACAATACCAGCAAACATTACAAATGGTATTTATATTAAAAGATATGAAGAACTTGGCAAATAACGGTAGAATCAATCCAACTATTGCTAAACTTTCCAAGCTAGTTAATTTAAATATTATTGGTACAGTTACTGACGCTGGAACATTTGCATTAATATCCAAAGCTCGTGGTATGAAAAAATGTTATCCTAAGCTATTACAAGCGATGATAGATCAAGGATATAATGGTGGCAAAGTAGAAATTGACCATGTTAACAATTTATCTGAAGCACAATTGGTTGCTAGTACGATTACAAGTACTTTTCCAAATGCTGACATATCATTTAGTTTATGTACTGCTCTATGTACTTTTTATGCTGAAAATGGCGGTATCTTGGTATCATTTGAAAAATAATACACCTAAAATTTAACTACCATATCTATCATCTTAAAGAGCGACTATTTAGATAGTTGCTCTTTTTGTTTCACATGTAACATAAGATATTATTAAATTTATTTTTTCTTTTTTATCCCTATACCTTAGCCTTTTGATACTATATAATGATATTTATTATTTGAAAAGCACAAGATATTGTGTTAGATTGTTTTTTAGATTGAAATTAACTGCTAGATTGTAAGTTGATTTTTTATGTAAGGAGAAATGTTTATGTCAGAAAGTTATTACGATCATTCACAAGCACCAGTTCATTTTGCTTATCATGATAACGGTCTTAATATGCGTTCAATCAATTGGAACAAGATTGACGATGATAAAGATTTAGAAGTCTGGAACAGAGTTACACAAAACTTTTGGCTCCCAGAAAAAATTCCCGTATCAAATGATTTACCTTCATGGAATAGTTTATCAAAAGATTGGCAGCAATTAATTACACGTACCTTTACAGGATTAACTTTGCTAGACACTATACAAGCATCTATCGGTGATGTAGCCCAAATAAAAAATGCTCAAACAGATCATGAGCAAGCTATTTATGCCAACTTTGCTTTTATGGTAGCTGTTCATGCACGTTCATATGGTACTATTTTTTCTACACTATGTAATAGTGATCAAATAGATGAGGCCCACAACTGGGTAATCAATAATGAAGCATTGCAAGCACGAGCTAAAGCGTTAATACCGTATTACACAGGTAATGATCCTTTAAAATCTAAAGTCGCTGCTGCTATGATGCCTGGATTTTTATTGTATGGTGGCTTTTATTTACCTTTCTATTTATCATCACGAAACAAATTACCAAATACAGCCGATATTATTCGCTTAATCTTAAGAGATAAAGTTATCCATAATTATTACAGTGGTTATAAGTATCAGCAGAAACTTGCAAAATTAGCTCCTCAAAGACAAGCAGAAATGAAAGATTTTGTTTTTGCTTTACTTTATAAATTAATTGACCTTGAAAAAGCATATTTACGAGAGCTATATAAAGGTTTCGATATTGCTGAAGATGCTATCAGATTCAGCATATATAATGCAGGAAAATTTTTACAAAATCTAGGTTATGATTCTCCATTTACCGAAGCTGAGACACATATCGCACCCGAAGTTTTAGCTCAACTATCTGCCAGAGCGGATGAAAATCACGACTTCTTTTCTGGTAATGGCTCATCATATGTAATGGGAGTAACTGAAGAAACAACAGACGATGATTGGGAGTTTTAAAATGGATAAAAAAATATTAGTAGTTTATTTTTCTACATCATCAAATAATACACACAGGTTTGTACAAAAATTAAATTGGCGTTCTGTAAGAATTCCATTAGATGGTACTCCAATAAAAGTTAATGAAGATTATATTCTAATTGTTCCTACCTATTGCGGCGGTAGATTGCATATGCATGGTGCTGTAACTAAACAAGTTATACAATTCTTAAATGATAAAGATAATAGAAGCTATTGCCGGGGCGTAATTTCTTCAGGTAACACTAACTTTGGAGATCAATTTGCTGTAGCCGGACCTATAATATCCAAAAAATTACATGTTCCCTTTTTATATCAATTTGAATTGCTAGGTACAATGGAAGACGTTGAAAATGTCTTAAATATATTAAAAACAGAACGGTGGAAACAAAATAACGATGAAAAATAATGAAACTTATATTTCTTTAAATGCATTAACAGAATTTAAAGATGAAAATGGTCATTTTAACTTTGAAGCTGATAAAAAAGCTGTTAAAGCATACATAGATGAAAAAATTAATCCGAATACTAAAAAATTCAAATCATTTCGAGAAAGATTAAATTTTTTAATTGATAATGACTATTATGACAAAGATTTACTAGCTAAATATAATATTGAATTTATCGAAAAGTTAACAAAAAAAGCATACGATCAACACTTTACCTTTCCTAATTTTATGGGAGCTGTAAAATTTTACAATGCCTACGCCTTAAAAACTAATGACCACAAAGAATATCTTGAAAATTACGAAGACCGTGTGGTAATGAACGCCTTATTCTTAGCTGATGGTGATGAAGACTTTGCTACTTCATTATTAATGGACATTATTCACAATAGATTTCAACCAGCTACACCAACTTTTCTTAATGCTGGTAAAAAAAGACGTGGCGAATATATATCATGCTATTTGCTTCGTGTTGAAGATAATATGGAATCTATTTCCCGAAGCATTACCACTAGTTTGCAATTATCTAAACGTGGTGGCGGAGTGGCTTTGTGTTTAACTAATCTTCGCGAATTTGGAGCACCGATTAAAAAAATAGAAAATCAATCTAGTGGTATTATACCCGTCATGAAATTGCTCGAAGATTCATTTTCTTATGCAAATCAACTAGGGCAACGTCAGGGAGCTGGAGCGGTATATTTACACGCTCATCATCCTGAGATACTTAAATTTTTAGATACAAAAAGAGAAAATGCTGACGAAAAGATACGAATAAAATCTTTATCATTAGGTGTTGTAATTCCAGATATCACCTTTCAACTAGCAAAAGAAAATAAAGACATGGCTCTCTTTTCCCCCTATGACATTATGCGAGAATATGGCAAACCTATGTCCGATATTTCAATCACCAAAGAATATGATAAATTGGTAGCCAATCCTAAGATCAAGAAAACATATATCAGTGCACGTAAATTATTTCAAACGATTGCTGAATTACAATTCGAATCAGGTTATCCTTATATTATGTTTGAAGATACCGTTAATGATAGAAATCCAAACAAAAAAGAAGGACGCATTGTAATGTCAAATTTATGTTCGGAAATTGCACAAGTCAACACACCTAGTGAGTACAATGAAGATTTAAGTTTTTCAAAAACTGGACATGATATTTGCTGTAACTTAGGTTCACTCAATATTGCAAAGGCTATGGATGACTCGGAACATTTTGAACATTTAGTTGCTAATAGTATCAGAGCTTTAGATCGTGTTTCACGTGAATCAAATTTAAAATGTGCCCCTTCAATCAGAAAAGGTAATTTAGCGAACCATGCTGTCGGATTAGGAGCTATGAACTTACACGGCTTTTTAGCAACTAACCATATATTCTACAATTCACCCGAAGCAGTTGATTTTACTGATATGTTTTTCTACGCAACTGCATACTATGCATTCAAAGCTTCTAACAAGTTAGCTCAAAAATTTGGAGCATATTCTGGTTTTAAAGAATCTGAATATGCTGACGGTTCTTACTTTAAGAAATATACTGAGCATGATAATTTACCAAAAACAGCTACTATTAAAGATCTATTAAATAAATATCATTTTTATATTCCAAGTCGTGAAGATTGGAATAATCTGGTAAACAATATAAAAAAATATGGTTTAGCTAATTCGCACTTACTAGCTGTAGCTCCAACGGGTTCTATCAGCTACTTATCTTCTTGTACCCCAAGTTTACAACCAGTTGTAGCTCCTGTTGAAACTAGAAAAGAAGGAATGGTTGGACGAATATACGTTCCCGCATATAAAATTGATAACAATAATTACAAATATTATCAAAAAGGTGCCTATGAAGTAGGTCCCGCAGCTATTATAGACATAGTAGCTGCTGCTCAAAAACATGTAGATCAAGCTATCTCATTAACTTTATTTATGACAGATAAAGCTACTACACGAGATTTAAATAAAGCTTATATCTATGCTTTTAAGAAGAAATGTGCAACCATTTACTACGTTCGTGTTAGACAAGAAGTACTAGAAGGTAGTGAAAATCTAGCTGCTGATGAAGTTATCAAAACAGATAAATTCAAATGTACTGGCTCTAAAGAATGTCAAGTATGTATGTTATAGTAAAATCACTTTTAAACTAATAAAAACGACTTTATAACTTAGACGATACGCCTAACAATAAAGTCGTTTTTTTGTGCCTTGCTTAATTTTATTTGATTTTTGCAATTCTGCCCTGCTGTATATAAGCTGTCAAAACAGCTAAGTCTGCAGGATTAACACCTGATATTCTTTCAGCTTGTGCAATAGATTCAGGTCGTATTTTTTCAAATTTTTGTCTAGCTTCAGTAGCCAAACTTGGAATTGCTGCATAATCAATACCTTCAGGTATTTTCTTAGATTCTAATCGATGCAAGCGATCCACCATAATCTTTTCTTTCTTAATATAACCTTCGTATTTTAAAGCAATCTCAACCTGCTCTTTGACATATCTATCAGCCGCTAATTTTTTACCTGTTAATTTTTCAATAGCGTCAAAAGTTACACGTGGTCGTTTTAAGAAATCAGCTCCATTAACTGCTCCATTTAGTGCATCCTGCTTGATATCCTTTAAATAATTTTGTACTTCCTCAGTTGGATGAATTGTTATAGACTTTATATTTTTCATAGTCGTCGCAATTGCTTCTTTTTTACGTAAAAATTCTTGATAACGCTCTTCGGAAATCAGACCTAAGTTATACCCTTTTTCTGTTAAACGCAAATCTGCATTATCATGTCGTAATAATAAACGATATTCAGCACGACTAGTTAACAAACGATAAGGTTCATTAGTTCCTTTGGTAACTAAATCATCTATCAGAACACCAATATAAGCTTCATCACGACCCAATACAAATCCCGGCTTATTTTGTGCACTTAATGCTGCATTAATACCTGCAATTAGTCCTTGCCCTGCTGCTTCTTCATAACCTGATGTGCCATTCATTTGACCTGCAGTAAACAAATGACGAATATTTTTAGTTTCTAATGTATGCTTTAATTGCCATGGTTCAATTACATCGTACTCTATCGCATACCCTGGACGCATCATTTCTGCTTTTTCTAATCCAACCACAGAGTGTAACATCTTTAATTGAACCTCCTCAGGCATTGAAGTTGAAAAATCGCCAACATATATTTCTCTTGTTTTCCAACCTTCAGGTTCTAAAAATATTTGATGTCTATCTTTATCAGCAAATCTAACAATCTTAGATTCAATAGATGGACAATAACGAGGACCCACTCCCTTTATCACACCAGAAAACATAGGTGCTCTATCTAAATTTTTTCTAATTATTTCATGTGTAACGGGATTAGTATATGTCATATAACAAGATAATTGATCTTTAAGATAATCATCATCGCTAGTAGTATATGAAAAATGTCTTGGCTCCTTATCGCCCGGCTCCTCTTCAGTTTTAGAATAATCAATCGTATTACCATCCACACGTGGAGGAGTTCCCGTTTTAAAACGACGCATCTTAAAACCTAATTTTTCCAAATTTTCAGCTAACTTGATAGAAGGCAAGGAGTTATTAGGTCCAGATGAATAAGTTAATTCACCAATGATAATTCTGCCACGCGTAGCTGTACCAGGTGTTAAAACTACACTTTTGGCTAAATATTTTGCTCCTGTATTGGTTATTAAGCCTTTACATATACCTTCTTCAACAATCAATTCATCAGCCATTCCTTGTCGCAAAGTCAAATTAGGTGTATTTTCAATAGTATTTTTCATATATTCGTGGTATTTCCACTTATCTGCTTGAGCACGTAATGCACGCACAGCAGGACCCTTACCTGTATTCAGCATTCGCATCTGAACATATGTTGCATCTATATTTTTGCCCATTTGACCACCTAAGGCATCTACTTCACGTACTACCGTTCCTTTAGCTGGACCACCAACAGATGGATTGCAAGGCATGAAAGCTACCATATCCAAATTGATAGTCAATAAAAGTGTCTTTTCCCCCATTCTGGCTGCAGCTAGTGCAGCTTCACATCCAGCATGTCCTGCTCCCACAACAATCACATCATATTCGTTAGAATTATATGTCTTCATTTTTGAATACCCTACTTTCCAAGACAAAACTTACTAAATAATTGTGTTATTAATTCATCAGGTGCTGTGTCACCCGTAATTTCACCTAAGCTATCCCACGCCTCTTTTAGATCTATTTGCACAAGATCTAATGGCATATTATCATTAATAGCCTCAATAGCCTCTATTAATGATTGCTTGGCCTTTCTGAGTAAATCGTTTTGTCTTTGATTTGTTACCATAACTTCACTTTTTGAATCAGTAATTCCCTGTAAAAATAAAGATTTAATTGCCTCTTCTAATCCAATCATATTTTTTTTCTTTAATACTGAAATCGTCACAATAGGACTATCAGTAATTTTTTGAATATCTTTTTTAGTTATTTTTGCTACTTGATCAGCTTTGTTTAAAATGATAATCCTTTTTTTATCTTGCGTTAATTCTAATAATTTCTGATCCTCTTCAGTTAATTCTTCACTAGAATTTATTAGCAACAAAACTAAATCAGATTCAGTTATAGCTCTTTTTGAACGTTCTACACCAATTTTTTCAACTATATCATCTGTTTGTCTTATTCCTGCTGTATCAATTAGTTTTAATAAAATGCCTTTTAATGATACATACTCCTCTAAAGTATCACGAGTAGTACCTGCTATATTAGTTACAATAGCCTTTTCTTCTTTAGATAAGTAATTTAATAACGAAGATTTACCAACATTAGGTCTACCAACAATAGCTGTTGCAAGTCCAGACCTAACTACCTTTCCTTCTTGAGCAGTGGCTAATAATTTATCTATTTCTTTGATAACTTGTTGAGCCTTGTCATACATTTCTTTAGAAGTAACATCGTCCATATCATATTCAGGATAATCAATATTAACTTCTTCATGTGCCATGGTATTCAAAAGTTCTTGTCGCAATTTTCTAATTTCAAAAAGAAGTCCACCTTCTAATTGCTTCATTGCTACTTGTCTAGCCCGATCAGTCTTAGCTTCAATAATATCCATAATCGATTCAGCTTGCGTTAAATCAATTCGTCCATTAATAAATGCACGCTTAGTAAATTCCCCTGGCGTAGCCATTCTAGCTCCATTATCAAGAATCAATTGTAATATTTTTTGTGTCACTAATAATCCACCATGACAGGATACTTCAACCGTATTTTCTCGAGTAAATGTTTTAGGAGCTAACATTACTGTTACTAAAACTTCATCTACTACGTCTTTATTAGCATAATCGATAATATGTCCATAATGAATAGTATGCGAGGCAACTTTATTCAAATTTGCTCCTCGGAAGATTTTATTGACTATTTCTAACGCATTTTCACCCGAAACCCTAATAATGGATATACCGCCTTCACCGATTGGTGTGGCAATTGCAGCAATAGTATCATATTGTGTTAAAACCTGTACCATAATTTCACCTTAATTAATTTTGTATAAAAAAAGTGCCCACTCCACCACTACATTGATGGATAAAGCACTTTGACTACTTTATCTAATAACTATAGATAACTATTTAATTTTTCGACCGAATTTCTTATATATTTTCCTATACTTGGCCTTACGCTCTTTTTCTTGCATCTGTTTAAGCTTTAATTCACGATAATATTTTATCGGATTTTGCAAAAAGAAGGTTTGAATCGCTTGGAACAAATTGGAAATTACCCAATACAAGGATAATGCTGACTGCAGACTACATGCCATCACACCAATAAATACTGGCATAACATATGTCATGCCCTTAGTCATTGCATTATTAGATGATTTAGCTTGAGATAATTGCCCTATGTAACTTGCAATAAATGTAAAAATAGCTGCTAAGATTGGCATAACCATATAAGGATCAGGATGTCCTAAATCCATCCACAAAAACCGTCCATTTTGCAATTCAGGAGTTCTTAAAATAGCTTGCCACAAAGCAATCATAATCGGCATCTGGATTAACATAGGTAAACAGCCTAAATATGGATTAACTCCACTTTCCTTGTACAACTTACTAGTTTCTTCTTGTAATTTTCTACGAGTTTCAGCATCTCTATCTGAATATTTCTTACGTAAAGCTTCCATCTCAGGTTGTAAACTTTGCTGTTTAGCCATACTTTTAATTGAAATAGCATTTAATGGCAATAATACAACCCTAACAATAATAGTAAATACAACTATTGACCAGCCATATGCGTTATGTAATATTGCTGCAAGCCATAAAATAAAACTTGAAATATAGTATAAAATATAACGATCCCAAAAACTGCCACTATTGTTTGACAAAGGCGGTACAGAACCATTACTACTTGTAGAAACACACCCCGTTATGGTTAATGAAATAAGTAAAATCGTTGCGATTACTATTATCTTTTTTAAATTTTTCTTTGATAGAAAGTCGCTCACTTTAATTCTCCTCAACTTGCGATGGTATATCACTAATCAATAAATTAGACAGTTTCATAACATGCTCTAAATTTGCCTTTATACATTTCATATCAAGATCTTTTACATATGGTCTAGCAATTACTAAAAAATCGACATCTTTTTTTATCATATGCTTATCTTCAGTGATTGCTGCTCTGATACATCTTTTTATACGATTTCTCAAAACCGCATTATGGCCAACCTTTTTACCAACAGATATACCTACGCGAAAATGTGGCTGATTAACCTTGTCTAATTGATATAAGACAAAGGCTTTATTAGCCATAGACTGTCCAGTTTCAAATACCAATTGAAAATCTTTTTCTGATTTTACACGATAGGATTTTCTCAAAATAACTCATCCTAACTTTAAACTAAAAAAACCACTGAATATCAGTGGCTTAAGCAGATAAGACTTTTCTACCCTTTTTACGGCGTCTTGCTAAAACCTTACGGCCATTTGCTGTTGCCATACGCTTCATAAAACCATGAACACGTGAACGGTGACGCTTCTTTGGTTGATAAGTTCTCTTAGTGGTCATTATGTGCACCTCCGTTTAGTACTATAAGCACAATTTCTAATTTAGGATATCACAGATAAAAGAAAAAGCCAAGTCTTTTATTGAAAAAAATACTATAGATATTCTTTATTTATTTTTTTAGTCGTTTTTGTTTTGTGAATTTTTTGCGATTAATTTTTTTATATTTATATTATCAACAAGGATTTTTACAAAGTTATCAACAATTAACATCTTGTTTACAAAATTATACACAGCCTGTGGATTATTTTTGCAAAATGATTATTTTGTTGTTGATACTCTTACTTTTTTTATTCACAACCGCTCTGTTTATAACTGCAAAAATTTTGATATTTTGCAGCTTTCTTGTGGATAAAAGCTTTTTTTTGTTCACAATTATGTTTAAAAGTGTATTATAGTTTTGCACCTGTGGAAAAACATAGAATAAAATGTTAAACTTATTTTATTAATTATCAACCACGATCTTCTCGGAGGTAATACT